>JAKQUI010000084.1 GCA_029562645.1 Spirochaetota bacterium | reverse complement strand
AAGCAGCGAAGGCGGTATGTTTTTTGCTCGAATACGCGGGTATATTTCTACCGTGAAAAAAAATGGCGTTCCGGTATTTGGGGCACTACAGGGGTTGTTTGAAAACAGGCCATTTATGCCTCAAAGTGCTGAATAGTTACAGCGCAACAATGAAGGGCATCATCCATCCGGACGATCGCGAACCGACGGCGCGGCGGATTGCGGACATGGTCCGTAAAAGGATCACGTGGCCGATGGAGTTTCGAATCGTACGCCCCGACGGCGAGGTCCGCCTGCTTCGTTCGGGATCGCGGTTTATCGTCGACCGCCACGGTGCGCCCGTCCTGTGCGTGGGCGTTCATCAGGACATTACCGAACAACGAAAAACCGAGAACGAGTCGCGCCGGCGCGAGATCATGCTGGACAAGGTGGTCGAGATCCTTCCGGTTGGATTGTGGTTCGCCGACCACACGGGGCGGCTCACGCGCGCCAACCGCGAGGGCGTGCGCATATGGGGAGACGAACCGCACGTGGGACAGGACGAGTACCGGGTGTTCAAGGCGCGTCGCCTGCCGTCACGCGAGGAGATCGCCCCGGACGACTGGGCGCTCGCGCACACCATCAACGAGGGCGTGACCATCGCGAACGAACTTCTTGAGATCGACGCCTTCGACGGCGTGACGCGCACGGTGCTCAACTTCACCGCGCCGGTCCGCGACGACAGCGGCGCGGTCCTCGGGGCGCTGGTGGTGAACCAGGACATTACCGATCTCAAGCGCGCCCAGGACGCGATCGTCGATTCCCTTAACGAAAAGGAGACGCTCCTCAAAGAGATCCACCATCGCGTGAAGAACAACTTCCAGCTCATCATGAGCCTGCTGGACTTGCAGGCGAACCGGCAGGAGGCCCGCGAGGTGATCGCGCAATTCGCCACCGCGCAGGGCCGCATCAAGTCGATGGCGCTGGTGCACGAGAAGCTGTACCAGTCGGCCGACCTGGGCCGGATCGATTTCGCGGAGTATCTGGGCGATATCGTGCAGAGCATGGCCATGTATTGCCCGCGGGGGAAACGGGTCCCCGCGATGCGGGTGGACGCCCATCCCGTCTATCTCAACATCGAGCGGGCGGTGCCGTGCGGCCTCGTGGTCAACGAGCTTCTGGTGAACGCCTGCAAGCACGCCTTCCCCGACGGCTGGGCGGGCGAGCCGGAGCTTTTCGTGTCCCTGCGGGAGGAGGCCGAGGACCGGGTCTGTTTGACGGTTGCGGACAACGGCATTGGTCTTCCCGAGGGCGCCGAAGACGGGACGGGCAACGCTCTCGGGTTCATACTGGTGGGCCTTCTGGTCAAGCAGCTTCGCGGCGAGCTCGCGATCGACCGCTCGAACGGGACCCGGTTCACGGTGAGGTTTGGTCGATGAGCGCGCGCATTCTCATCGTCGAGGACGAGCTCGTCGTTGCGCGCGGCATCGGCGAGATGCTGACGCGTTTCGGGTATGCGGTGGTGGGGACCGCCGACCGGGGCGAGGAGGCCGTGGACCTGGCCGGGCGGCTTGCGCCCGACCTCATTCTCATGGACATTGTCCTGGCCGGGGCGATGGACGGGGTGGAGGCCGCGCGCGAGATCCGGGAGCGCTTCGCCGTGCCCGTCGTGTACATGACCGCCAACGCCGACATGGGCACCGTCGCGCGGGCGCGCGATACGGCGCCCTACGGGTATGTCCTGAAGCCGGTGGAGCGCCTGCACCTCTTCTCGACGATCGACACGGCAGTCAACAAGCATGCGCTGGAGCGCAGGCTGGTCGAGAGCGAGCGCACGGCCCGCGCGCTCCTTGACGCGAGCCGGGACCGGGCGTTTCTCATCGGGCGGGACTACGTGATTCTGGGCCTCAATATCGTGGCGGCCCAGGCGGTGGGGATGCGGGCCGACGAGGCCATCGGCCGGAGCATCCTCGATTTGGTTCCGCCGGACCTTGCCGCCTCCCGAAAGCCCCATCTCGATCGCGCGCTTGCGACGGGCATGGCGGTGACCTTCGAGGACGAGCGCGGCGGCGTGCTCCTCGAGCACCACATCTATCCGATCCGCGACGAGCGGGGCGCCACGGCGCAGATCGCCATCTTCGCGCGCGACGTAACGATAGAGCGGCGCGCGCAGGAGGCGATACGCAAGAGCGAGGAGCGATACCGGCGCATCGTGGAAACCGCCGCGGAGGGCGTGTGGTCCATGGACGGCGATCGAGTGACGACGTTCGTGAACCGGCAAATGGCCGAGATGCTGGGACGCCCGGCGGTGGATATCGTGGGAAAACGCGTAACCGATTTCATGTTTCCCGAGGACCTGGCGGAACATGAGCGACGCATGGAGGGGCGCGCGCGCGGCGAGGGCGGCCGGTACGAGCAGCGCTTTCGCCGCGCCGACGGATCGACGCTCTGGTGCCTTGTTTCGGCCACGGCGCTTGCGGGCGACGACGGCTCGTTTCACGGGTCCTTCGCCATGTTCACCGACATCACCCAGCGCAAGCAGGCCGAGGAGCGGCTGCAGAACAATCAGCGGATCCTGTTTTCGCTTCTGAACGCGACTACCGACAGCGCCGCGCTCCTCGACGTGGACGGCGTGACCCTCATGGAGAACGACGCCTTCCGGCTCGACTTCGGGGACGACTACTCGGTCCTCATCGAGCGCGCGGTCCCGGAGGCCCCGCAGGGGCCGATCGTGCGGGGCGCGGTTTCGCGCGTGGAGGCGGTGGTCGCGACGGGCCGACCGGTCAATTTCATGCTGCGCCGTGACAATCGCCATTTCGACGTGACGCTGTACCCCATCGTTGACGCGAATCGCTTCGTGGTCAATATCGCGCTCTTTGCGCACGACATCACCACCATCGTTCGGGCGGAGCAGGAGTTGCGCGCCAGCGAGGAGAAGTTCCGATGCCTCTTCGAGGACTCCTCCGACGCGCAGGCGCTCCTGGACCGGTTCGCGGTCGTGGATTGCAACGGCGCGGCGGCGCAGCTGCTCGAATACGGCGGCGCGCGCGATTTGGTCGGTAAAAGCCTGTACGACTGCTCGCCCGAGGTCCAGCCCGACGGCATCTTCTCGGAGGCGAAGGGCGACCTGGTTTCGCGTCGGCTCGCGGAGGAGGGCAGCTTCCGGTTCGAGTGGGAGCTGGTTCGGCGCGGGGGTTCGTCATTCATTGTCGAGGTGTACGCCACGCGGATCCGCCTGGGGAGCCGGACGGTGGTGCACGCGGCGTTCCGCGACATCACCGAGCGCAAGCGGCTGCAAAACGAGATCATCCGCATCATCGACATCGAACAGGAGCGTCTGGGGCGCGACCTGCACGACGGCATCGGCCAGGAGCTCACGGGGATCGCCTTCCTGGGCGCATCGCTCGCAAAGCGGCTCAAGGACTCAGCGCACCCGCTTGCGGGCGACGCCGAGGAGGTCGTGCGGCACGTCTACGAGGTCATCTCCCGGACGCGGGGCCTCTCGCGCGAGCTCTATCCGCCCACGCTCGTCGAAAACGACATGGTCTACGCGGTCCGGGACTTCGTCGAGGGCGTGCGCACGGTCTTTTCCGTCGAGTGCGAGTTCGAAATGGACCCGGGCCTTTCGATCACGGACAAGACCGCGTCGGCGCAGCTGTACTTCATCGTTCGCGAGGCGGTGAACAACGCCATCAGGCACGGGAATCCGAAGCGGATCGCAATTCGGTTGACATCGGAGGGCGAAAACGGTACGCTTGTTATCGAGGACAACGGCGCGGGGCCGCCGGAGACGCTCGATGCCGCCACGGGGCTCGGTCTTCGCATCATGAAGTACCGCATGGAATCGCTCTCGGGTACGGCGCGCTTCTACCGGAACGAGTCGGGCGGGGCGACGGTCCACTGCACCTTTCCGCTCTCGGCGATCGAGTGACGCTCCATGGCCGGAGCGTGCGGTGCGCGGCCCCCCTGCGACGGACACACAGAGAGCGGACGATTGCATGAAAACAGCGGAAACGGCACGGACGGCAAAACGCATTCTCATCGTGGACGATCATCCCCTGATCTGCCGGGGCCTGGCGCAGGTGATAGACCAGGAGGGCGATCTGCGCGTATGCGGCGATGCGGGCGACATCAACGACGCCATGAAAAAGATCGAATCGCTCGCCCCCGACCTGGTGGTGGTGGACATCTCGCTCAAGAGCTCCAGCGGGATCGACCTCATCAAGGCCGTCCGTGCGCGGAACCCGCGCTTGCCCGCGATCGTGTATTCCATGCATGACGAGTCGGTGTACGCGGAGCGGGCGTTGCGCGCCGGCGCGAACGGCTATGTGATGAAGGACCGGCCGGCCGAGGTGCTCATTTCGGCCATTCGCAAGGTCCTGGACGGGAACAAGTTCTTCAGCGACGAGGTGATCTCGCGCATCCTGGGACGCATCGCCGAGGAGCCTCCCGGCAACGCCGGCGATCCCATCGCGCGCCTCACCGATCGCGAGCTCGAGGTGTTCCAGCTCATGGGCCGCGAGCTCAAGACCGCGCAGATCGCGAAGAAGCTCAACATCAGCGTGAAGACCGTCGAGGCCCACCGGGAGCACATCCGCAAGAAACTCGACATCGAAAACTCCCACGAACTTGCCCGTCGCGCGCGAGAGTGGGTTACCTCATCCCCCCGACCCCCTTCTCCCATAGGAGAAGGGGGAGCATAGGAGATTACTTGCACTCCCCCCTCTCCTATGGGAGAGGGGCTGGGGGTGAGGTGAGATGAGGTAAACCCGTTATGGGAAACAGCGGAATAATCAAAGGACAATCGGGCGCCGGGAGAAAGACTGAGCGTGCGCGTGAGCTGCGCAAGGAGCAGACTGCGGCGGAAGAGGTGTTCTGGGGTCGCGTGCGCAATCGAAAATTCAAGAGCCTGAAGTTTCGTCGTCAGCAGGTAATCGACGGATGTATTGTCGATTTTTATTGCGAGGAATTGAAACTTTGCGTTGAGATTGACGGATCAGTGCACGACAACGAGCAGCAGGTGACGTATGATGCGCACCGTGACAAGATTTTATCTCATCGGGGTATACGGATTGTTCGCCTGCGGAATGAGGCCGTGCATGCAGATGTGGACCGGGCGCTTGATGAGCTGTACGAATCGATTTCTTTCGAGCGGCTGTCGTGACCTCACCCCGGCTCCCCCTCGACAGAGCACGGGGACCGTCGCCGCGCCCTCTCCCGTAGGAGAGGGCTCCTTGGGAAAAAGATAATTGCCGGATACTCCCCCCTCTCCTATGGGAGAGGGGCCGGGGGTGAGGTGAGCGCTGAGCCTGTCGAAGCGGATGAGGTGGGAAACGTCACCCGCACCGTGGTTCCCGGTCCGCTTTCTACGGACACCGTTCCCTTGATCTGGCGCGCGAGAATGTCCACCAGCTGCATGCCCATGCTCTTCGCGTTTTGGATGCTAAACCCCGGCGGGAGGCCCGGCCCGTCGTCGGATACCGTGAGCACGGCGGCGTCGCCCGCGCGGGAAAGCGTTATGCGAATCTCGCCGGGGGCGTCGGGCGGGTAGGCGTACTTGAGGGCGTTGGTCGCCAGCTCGGTCATCACCAGGCCCAGCGGGACCGCCTGGTTCATCTCTAGCGTGATGTCGTCGGATGCCGCGGAGATCCGGACGCCGCGGGCGCCGCCACCCAGTGAGGAGTTTATGGATGCTGTAATGGCGTCCATGTAGTCGTTCATTGACACCCGGCTGTAGCTGCCGGTGCTGTAAAGCTGCTGGTAAAGCTTCGCCATCGAGGCGATGCGGCCCTGCATGTTTTTGAAGATGCGGCGCGCGTTCTCGTCGGCCAGGTTGGGCATCTCCAGCGAGAGCAGCGAGGTGATGATGTTCATGTTGTTTTTCACCCGATGCTGCAGCTCGCGCATGAGGACGTCGCGTTCGCCGATGGAGGCCTTCAGTTTTTCGAGGTTCCGGCTGTTCATGAGGGCGATGGCGGCGATGTCCCCGAGGGCGGTCGCGATCCGGGCGTCCTCGTCGGTAAAGCCGCCGTCCTTGTTGGCCAGGCCAATGATGCCCACCGCCGTCCCCTCGACGATCAGCGGCGCGAACATCACATTGTCCAGCCGCACGTGTCCCGCGGGCATGAACGACATCCACTCGCTGTTGTGGAAGTCGTTGTCGAACACTGTTTTACGGTGCCGATACGACTCCGCGCGCAAACCACGGATGGGCATGGGCAGGTACGGGTCCACCGTGCAGGGCCGGCCCCCCGCGTCGAGGAAGAGGACCTCGTTCTCCTCGCCGGTCGCGGACAGGAGCGCGACATAGCCCGCCGTGGCCCCGGTGATGTTTTTGCCGATATCGAAAATAGTTCGGGCCGTTGCGGTGAAATCGCGCTGTTCCAGCACCGCGCGCGAGGCCATGAGGAGGGCGTCGTTCTCGTTAATCCGTCGTCGAAGCGCCTCCTCCGCGCGCACCTTCTCGATGTGCCGTCCCAGGCGCTCGGCGATATCGTCAATGAGCTGGCGCTCCTCCGGCAGGAATGGCGCCGAGTCGGAGATGGGGGAGGGGCTATCTTCGCGGTAGCACACGGTGACCGCGCCCGCGCGCCGGTCGTGTATCATGATGTCGGTGGCGATGACCCACGGCGTATCGGGGCAGTCGCCCGATTCGGCCGCGATGCCGTCCACCGTTATGCGCGCGGCGGCTATCTCCGGATGCAGCATGGCGGGCGGGATGAGCTCCGCGATGCGCCGGAGCATGTCCGCGTCGATCGGCGGGTGCGAGTCAAGAAGGTCGGAGAAGGCGTAGTGGCAGCGCATCTCTTTGAGGCGCTCGCGCAGCTGCAGCTCGTTTCGCTTTCGCTCGGTGATGTCGCGGCAAAAGCACACGAACTGGCCGCCCCCCGACTCCCAGTACGCAACGGACACTTCGACGTCGAACGCGCTGCCGTCCTTGCGTCGGTGCCGCGTTTCAAAGATGTCGGTTCCCTTTTCGATGATGCGACCGATCCGCTTCGCGGTCTCCTCCGGACCCTCGATGGCATCGATGTCGTGGATGGCGAGCGCGAGAAACTCCTCCCGGCCGTAACCGGACATGCGGCAGTAGGCGTCGTTCACGTCGGTGAAGCGCCCGTTCATGTCCAGCACCCAGAAGCCGTCGGCGGAGGTCTGCAGGATTTTTTGAAGATATCTCTCGCGTTCCGCGAGCGCGGCCTCGGCGCGCTTCTGCTGGGTGATGTCGCTCATGGATAACAGGAGCTGGCGCGCCTCGGGGTCCGCGGCGTCGATCGCGGAAATACGCGATCCCTCCATGCGCACCCAGGCTACCGAATCCCCGGAGGCAAGCTGGGCCTCGAGTGTTTTTCCCGATGGATTGTTGTAAAAGGCGCGATAGCGGGAAAGGAAGCCGTGGCGGTCGGCCCCGGCAATGAAATCGGCGATCCCGCGGCCCAGCGCCCGGTCGCGCCGCACGGCCGCCATGCGGCAAAACGTCTCGTTGGCCTCCACAATCAGCCCCGACTCGTCCAGTACGAGATAGCCGGCGGGCGCGTTGTTGAACAGCCGGGAAAACCTGTCGCGCGAGGCCACCAGGTTTTCCTGGGTCTTTCTCAGCTCATCGTTCTGGATCTCCAGCTCTATCTGGTGGACCTGGAGCTCCTGAATCATCTGGTCGGCTTCGCCGGGGGTGCGGGGTCGCGCCTCCGGCGGGCTGGCGCGCAACGACTCCTCGGCGCGCCTTCTCAGATCCGCGCGATCGTTATCATTTCCCATTAGCCCCTCGACGGATTAAAACTTCGCATGGCGCTTATCCGGTTTCAGTACGGTCGTTGCAGTATGTATTTGAATCGTTCAGCTCGACGATGTTACCAATAACCCGCACGATGCGCCCGTCGCTCACCACCGGATGCGCGGCGGTGCGGATGCGCTTTCGCCGCCCCTGCGTGTCGGTGAAGAAAAACGTGCGGTCGTACGCAACGCCCTCCTCGACGCAGCGGCGAAAGGCCTCCGCGATGACCGGGCGGTCGGCTTCATCATAGCACTCCACGCTCCGGTCGATATGCTCGGTGGAGCCGGGCGGGATCGCGCCGGGATCAATTCTGTGGATGCGGTACACCTCTTCGGTCCAGAACATCTCCCGTTTCTCGACATCCCATTCCCAGCCGCCGGTTTTCGTGAGCTCCTGGGTGGCGTTCAGGACATCGGTCACCTTGCGCAGCCGATCGAGCGCGCGCGTGCGCGTGGTGATGTCCCGGAACACGCAGGCGAACATGCCCTCCGCGGGGCGGAAGGCGTACACGTCGAAATGCTTGTCGATGGCGCCGCTGTAGCTTTCGAATGACAGCGGCTCGCCGGTGAGCGCCACGCGTCCATAGGTCTCGATCCAGTGCCGCTCGGTTCCCGGAATGGCCTCCAGCACCCGCTTGCCGATGATGTCGCTCGCCGCGAGCCCGGTGAGGCGCTCGAAGGCGGGGTTCACCGCCACGAAGCGGTAGTCCGCCGGAACGCCGGCATCGTCGGTGATGATCTCGTGGAGGGCGTACCCGTCGCGCATGCTCTCGAAGAGCTCGCGGTAACGAGATTCGCTCTCCGAGACGGCCTGCTCCGCCCGCTTGAGGGTTCCGATGTCCGTGAAGGTGAGCACCACGCCCGACACCGACGACTCGTTCACGTAGTAGGGGAGCGCGCGCATGAGGAACCACGAACCGTCGGCGGTCCGAACCTCGCGCTCCTCGGGCGCGCCGGTCTCCGTAACGCGCCGCACGGCCTCGATGGGGTCGGCGCCGTCGATGGCATGCGTGAGGTGCGTTACGGGCCGCCCCACATCGCCCTCGAGAATTCGGAAGATTCGCTTGAGCTCGGGGGTGAACTTGCGGATGTCGAGGTTCTCGTCCAGAAAGAGCGTGGCGATCCCCGTGGCCGCTATGAGGTTGTCCAGGTCGTTGGTCATCTCGGTGAGCTCGAGGATCTTGATCTGGTACTCGGCGTTCACGGTGTGCAGCTCCTCGTTCACCGACTGCAGTTCCTCGTTGGTGCTCTGCAGCTCCTCGTTGGAGGCAAGGAGCTCCTCATTGGTGGCCTGGAGCTCCTCGTTTGAGGTTTCCAGCTCCTCGATGGTGGCCTGCAGGTTCTCCTTGGTGAACTGCAGCTCCTGCTCAAGGTCGCCGATCCGCTGCTCGGCCTCGCGGCTGATGTCGAACTCGTGGCCCGCGCCGGGCGCGGGTTCGGGCCGCGCGACGGGCATGTCCTGCAGGAACACCCCGGCCAGCGGCTCCTGTCCCGTGCGGCCGGGGAGGAGGCGGATGTGCATGTGCGCCATCCGCTCGGCGCCGCCGCGGGTAACGCGGATGTTCGTATAGCGGACAGCCTCGCCGGTCGCGAACACCTTCTGCAGCCCCGTGGTGAGCGGGATGGCGATCTCGCGCACCGAGAGGCGGGCGATGTCATTATGGAGCTTCCCCGAGGGAAGGCGGAGGTACCCGTCGGGGCTGCCCGCGATATGCAAAAGCTCCAGGCGCTCGTTCACCACGGCGGCCATGCTGTCGGCGTTGTCGGACATGGCCTGCAGCAGGCGCTCCATGACGCGCTCCTCCTCGCGCTGGAGGAGCGCCTGCGCGCCCCGGCCGAGGCGCGCGGCGTACCGGCCGCCGGCGGTTTTCGTCGGGTGCGGGGCGAAATGGCGCTCGAGGGGCGGCCGCTTCTTCCCCTTGGAGCGGTATATCTTGTGCTTGTGATGCAGGGGTTCGAAGAAGTCGGACATGTCCCCCGGCGTTTCACTGGTGCCCAGAAGCAGGATCCCCTGCGGGTTGAGCGAGAAGTTGAAAAACTCCATCACCTTTTGCTGCAGGACGGGCTGCAGGTAGATGAGCAGATTGCGGCAGCTCAGGAGGTCAATGTTGGTGAACGGCGGGTCCTTGATGAGATTGTGCTGCGCGAAGACCACCATCTCGCGGATGGTGCGGTTCACCTGGTAGCGGTCGTCACGGTGCGTGAAGTGGCGCGTCAGCACGCCCGGCGGGAGGTCGGCGGCGATGCTTTCGGCGTACAGCCCGTTTCCCGCGTGGACCAGCGCGTCGCGGTCGATGTCCGTGGCGAACACCTTGACGTTCAGGGTGCGGCGGGAGCGGTCCAGGTACTCGCGCGCCAGGATGGCCAGCGAGTAGGCCTCCTCCCCGCTGGAGCAGCCGGCCACCCAGAATCGCACCTCGCGCTGGTCAATGCTGTCGAGGAGCGCCGGGAGCTGTTTTTCGCACAGCTCATCGAACACCTCGCGGTCCCGGAAAAAGCTCGTAACGCCAATGAGCAGCTCGCGGTGCAGGGTGCTCACCTCGCCGGGCCGCAGCTCGAGGAAGCGCACGTAGTCGCGAAGGTCCTGGATCTGGTTCACGGTCATGCGCCGTTCAATGCGCCGCAGCACGGTGCTTGGCTTGTAAAAGGTGAAATCGACCTTCATCTGGTCCCTCAGGAGGGCGAAGATGCGGGTGATGCCGTCCTCGTCGGAGAGGAGCGCTTGCGGACGCTCCGCCGCGGCGTACGGGCATTTCATGAAACTCAGCAGGCGCCCGGGCATCTCGTCGGGGGCCAGCACTACGTCGGCAAGGCCCGTCGATATCGCCGAACGGGGCATGCCGTCGAACTTCGCGCTCTCCTCGCTCTGCACCATGATCATCCCGCCGGTCTCCTTGATGGCGCGGATGCCGCGCACGCCGTCGCTGCCGGTTCCCGAGAGGATGATGCCGATCGCCTTCTCGGCTTGGTCATCGGCCAGCGAGCGCAGGAACACATCGATGGGAAGGTTGATCCCCCGGTTGTGGTCCTGTTCGCGCAGGATGAGCTTGCCGTGGAAGATCGTGAGTTCCTTCTTGGGCGGAATGAGGTACACGGTGTTGGGTTCCACCAGCATGCCTTCCTCCGCCCGGCGCACGGGCATGGCCGTCCGCTTGGAGAGGAGCTCGACCATGAGGCTCTTGTAGTCGGGAGAGAGGTGCTGGATCACCACGAAGGCCATACCGCTGTCGGCCGGCATGGCGGAGAAGAAGCTTTCGAGCGCCTCGAGCCCACCCGCGGAGGCGCCGATGCCAACATAAAAGACGGGTGATGTGTTTTCGCCGTGCATGATTTGGAACAACTTGGTCGTTGCATTAACCCGGAAATGGTTTCGCGGGCAGGTGGTTACAAATATAGCACATCACTTCGCGTATCGTCAAGTGAAAAAGACCTCACCCGCCCTTCGGGCCGCCCTCTCCCGTAGGAGAGGGCTCCTTGGGAACGAGCTCATTGCCTGATGCTCCCCCCTCTCCTATGGGAGAGGGGCCGGGGGTGAGGTGGACGTTGAGTCTATCGAAGCGGATGAGGTAACGGAAACAAAACCCGCACCGTGGTTCCCGGTCCGCTCTCCACGGTCACGGTCCCCCTGATCTGCCGCGCGAGGATGCCCACGAGCTGCATCCCCATGCTCTTCGCGTCTTCGATGGAAAACCCCGGCGGGAGGCCCCGCCCGTCGTCGGCCACCGTGAGCGCGGCGTGGCCGTCTTCGCGGGTGAGCGTTATGCGAATCTCTCCCGGGGCGTCCCAGGGATAGGCGTGTTTGATGGCGTTGGTCGCCAGCTCGTTCATGATGATCCCCAGCGGCACCGCCTGGCGCATGTCCAGCACGATGTCGTCCGCCGTTGCGCGAATGCGGATCCCGCGCATGCCGCCCGTGAGCGCGGAGGAGAGCGACAATGACACGGACGCGACGTACTCCTTCATTGAAACGCGCTCAGTGCTGTCGGCGCCGTGGAGCTGCTCGTAGAGCTTCGCCATCGAGGCGATGCGGTTTTGCATGTTCGAGAATATGTTGCGCGCGCCCTGGTCGACGAGGTTGCCCATCTCCAACCCCAGGAGCGCCGAGACGAGATTGAGGTTGTTTTTTACTCGATGTTGCAGCTCGCGCATGAGCATGTTCTTGTCCTCGAGGGACTGCCGCAGCTTGGCCTCGTAGTGTTTGCGCGCGGTGATGTCGTAAAAGTATCCCAGCACCAGGGACAGCGTGCCCGCCTGGTCGAATATTCCCACAAGGTTCTGGTCCAGGTGCACCTCGGCGCCGTCCCGCCGGTGCATGCGCACCTCGTGATGGCTGATGAACCGGGAGGTCCTGAGCGCGTCGAAGGAGGCGCGCAACTCGGGCAGGTCGAGCGCGTGGAAACCCTCGGCGCCGTTTTGCACCGCAGCGCGGTCAGTGAACCCCAGCAGCGCGACGAACGCATCGTTGCAATCGACGATCCGTTCCCGGGTTACGTCGAAGACGAAGTCGCCCGTGAGATCGTGCTCGAAGAGCATCCGGTACCGCTCCTCATTCGCGGCGGCCGCCCGCTCCGCTCGCTTTTGCTCCGTCACGTCCCGGATCACACCGAAGACGACGTTTCGCTCGCGGTCGTACTCGGCGATCGAGTGGATGTCGCGCACCTCGCCGTCCGACGGGCGCCTGATGCGGAACTCCACGTCGTACGGTCGCGTGCCGTCCATGAGCGATCCCATCGCCTCATCGAGCAGGGCGCGGTATTCGGGGAGGGGGACCTTCTGCACCTCGCTGATGGTCCAATTCTCATTCCATAATCCGTATACGGCGCGCGCGCCCTCCGATGCGAAAACCGATCCGGTGGCCAAGTGGAATTCCCAGTTCCCTGAATGTGATGCGAATTCGGCCCGAACGAGGCGGTCGGTCGATGCCCGGAGCTCCTCCTCCATGCGCTTGTGCTCGGTGATGTCTTTCATGGCCACGGCGAAAAATCCAAGTTTCGGTGAAAAGGCGTATACCTCCCAGTATCGGTCAAGGTATTCCGAGTGGTCGGTTATCATGACCGGCTCACCGCTTAGGGCGACTCTGCCATAGGTGCTAATCCATGTATGTTCGAGGGATGGGATAATATCCAGTCCACGCTTGCCGACGATCTCGGATCGATGCAGGCGCGTCATGTTCTCATAGGCTGGATTGCAGTCGAGCCATGTGAAATCTATGGGATTATTGTTGTCGTCAACGACGATCTCGTGAATGGCCACGCCTATCGTAATGTTTTCAAATAACGATCTGAACTTCGCCTCGCTTGATCGTAGTTTCTCCTCCATGCTCTTTTGCTCGGTAATGTCGCGCGCGATGCCGATTATCGCGGAGAGCCGGCCGTTCCGGTATATCGGGAAGCCGATCGTCTCGATCGTTATTTCGCGCCCGTCCCTCGCGTGCAGGAGATATTCGGCGGGCGCCGATTGCCTGCCGGTCGAAATGAGGTCCTGCAGAATGCGAAGAGCCTTCTCGAGCTGTTCGTCGCCGATGAGCGAGGCGAAGTTGATCGATCGTATCTCCTCGCGGCGATAGCCGAGGAGCTCGAGCAGGCCGTCGTCGGCGTCGGTGAAATTCCCCTCGAGGTCGTGGGTGTACATGAGCGTCAGTCTGCTGTCTCGGAGCGCCCGGATGAGCTCGTCGCTTTCCCGGAGACGCCCCTCGGCGATGGTGCGCTCGATCATCCGGCTGGTGCGCTCGGCGACCGCTTCGATGAGGCGCGTCTCTTCGGGGAGGAGCGGATGTGCGGCGTCGCCGTGCACCTCGATGGTCCCGTAGGGCGCGCCGTGTTCGGTGATGTCGATCGCGCACAACGGCGTGCGCGCGGTAAAGCCCGGCGAGGCGTAGTCCCGTTCGCCCGCCACGATGCGCGCGCCGTACGCCTCGGGGCGGCTCAGGGCGGGCGGAATGAGCGCGGCGATCCCACGGAGGACGTCCTCGAGCGCCGCTCCCGGAGACTCGATGATGTCGGCCACGCCGTAGAGGCAGTCGAGCTCCTTGATGCGCTCATGGAGCGCGTCGGCCGTGCGGACGTGTTCGCTCATGTCGCGCGAGACTCCGATGACGCTCGCGACCGAGCCGTCCGCTCCGAACTCCGGAAAGAGCTTGAGCTCGAGCGACATGGTCCCGCCGGGGAGCGCGACGTCGAAATTGACCGCTCTCGGCTCGGCGGTCTCGAAGACGGCGTGGATGCCCTCCTCCCAGAGGGCGCACAGATCCTCCGGGAAGCCCATCTCGCGGTGCGTTTTCCCGACGTATTCGTCGAGCGTGACGCCGGTCACCTCGAGCGCCGCGCGGTTGCCGAAGAGGTGGCGCCCCTCGCGGTCGTAGCGCATGATAAAATCGCTCGTGTTCTCCACGATGGCGCGATAGTGCTCTTCGCTTTCGCGCATCGCCAGCTCGTTTTGTTTGCGTTCGGTGATATCCTGGAAGATTCCGCGCAGCAGCACGGTTTTTCCGTGCTCCACCTCGGGAATGCAGCGGGTGCGGGTCCACAGGCGGTTGCCCTTCGCGGTGATGAACCGCATCTCCATGTCGTAGGGCTCGCCGTGCTCGATGGCGCGCGCGATCGCCTCCGAAAGCCTGCCGCGGTCGTCCGGATGGAAGAAATTGATCGCCTCCTCGAGCGAGGGCCGCTGGCCGATGGGCACCTCGTGTATTCGATAGGTTTCCCTGGTCCAGGTAACCTCGAGCGTCGCGGGAACGAGTTGCCATCCGCCGACCCTGGCCATCTCACCCGTGTGGTCCAGGAGAAGCTCGCTCTCGTGAAGCACCCGTTCGCGTTCCATGAGGTCGCTCTCAGAGCGCTGTAATTCCTCGTTCGCCTGCTCCAGTTCCTCGATGGTCGCGTTGAGCTCCTCGTTGGCGGCCTCGAGTTCCTCGGACTGGTGCTCGAGTTTCCGGTTGGCCGCATGCAGCCGCAGCGCCATCTTGATCGAGGCCAGCAGCACCACGTCGCCCGAGTTTTTCACCACGTAGCCATAGGAGGAAATCTCCTCGGTGCGGCGTACGATCTCCTTTTCGGTATGGGACGACAGGAACAGCACGGGGACCTCGTGTCGTGCGAGGATTTCCCGCGCGGTCGCGGTGCCGTCCATGCCGTCGCCCAGGTCGACGTCCATGAGGATGAGGTCGATTGCCGCGTCGTCGGCCGTAGCGACTGCAACCGCCTCCCGCCCGGAGTGCGCGGTGATGACGGCGTACCCGGCGTCCTCGAGAACGCGCTGTGTCGCCAAGGCGATGATCGCCTCGTCGTCGACGAGGAGTATGGAAATATTCGATTCGGACATGGGCTGACCTTATGAAAGGCTTTGGTATTTTCGCAACACAAAAATGAAAACCCTATAGGTGCTCCCCTATAGGGACGGGCTCTATAAATCGTTTGGGCTGGATATATTTCTATCGTCGTTATGCGGCTATCGTGACCTCACCCGCCCTCTGGGCCGCCCTCTCCCATAGGAGAGGGCTCCTTGGGAACAAGCTACTTGTCGGGAACACCCCCTTCTCCTATGGGAGAAGGGGGGCGGGGGGATGAGGTGGGCCTATCGATACAGAATGGAGTAGGTCGGTCCCTACGCCGCGCCTAGGTGAAATCCTATGTTAAAAATTTCTCCGGGAACCCGGTAAAATAGGGGGCCTCCCAATATACGAGCGGAGCGGAACGGAGTATGTTGTTGACGAGCGCAGGAGACGGGAACGCACACGGGGAGGGAGCCCATGAAAGTGTATATCGTCGAGGACGCGCCGCTTATCCGGGGGATCCTCATCGACCAGCTCAGGAACATGAAGAGCATTGAGTTGTGCGGGTTTTCGCACGAGTCGGCATTGGCGATCGGCGATATCCGTGAAATTCGCCCCGACCTGGTTGTCCTGGACATACAATTATACAACGGCAACGGGATCGAGGTGCTCAAGGAGTTCCAGTTCGATCCGGCGCGCCCCACGTTTGTCGTGCTTACCAACTATCCATACGCGCATTACCGAGAACGATGCCGCCAGTTGGGCGTCGATTATTTCTTCGACAAGTCGCTGGAGCTCTCCCAGGCGATTGACGTGATCCGGGAGCGGGCGGGCGCTGTCGCCTAGGGTGTGGAGGATGCCATGAGGTGGTTCATTCATCTGGTTATTGCGGCGGTCGTGGTTGGAGCGGCCATCCCCTCAGTCGCGGCCGAATCCAAAGAGCTGCAACGGCTCATGGAGGGCAATGCGCGATTTGTCGCGGGAACGACGCTTGCCCGTGGCGCCATCGCCGATCGACGAACGGAGCTCACCAAGGGACAGCATCCCTTTGCGACGATCCTCACCTGCTCGGATTCGCGCGTCCCGCCGGAGCTTATCTTCGACCAGGGGCTCGGAGACGTCTTTATCGTCCGCGCGGCGGGCAATGTGGTGGACAGGATCGCCATCGGCAGCATCGAATATGGCGTGGAGCATCTGCACACTCCGCTGCTGGTCATTTTAGGGCATACGTCCTGCGGTGCGGTGAAGGCGACGCTTGAACAGTCGGGCGCGCCCCACGGGAACATCGGCGCCATCGTGAAAAAGATCGTCCCGGCGGTCACGGAGGCGAGGACGCATGCGCATGGCGAGAAAGCGGTGCTCGACGAGGCGATACGCATTAACATGAAGAACGTGTACGCCGAGATCCTGGCGAAGAGCCCGGTAATCGCGGAGTTGGTGAAGGGGAAAAAGCTTACGGTTGTGCTGGGCGTCTATGATCTAAAGAGCGGCGGCGTGTCGCTGGTGGAAGCCGACGACATGGCGTCGCGAACGGCCTCGGCGCTCGGCTCGTTCTTTACGGGACTTTCGCTGTCGACGGTGCTCATTATCGTGCTGAGCGCCATGGTGGCGCTTTTGTTGGTTCTCTACGTAAAAAAAAAGCCCGAAGAAGAAGCGGAAAACGCTGACGAGCAGGTAGGCGCTCTCGAAACAGGACTGCACGGTAATAGCCACATACGTAACAGGAGTTGGGAAAACAGCCGGAGGGCAGAAAATGAAAAACGAGGAGGGGGGATTATGAGCTGGTTCAATAACTTAAAGGTGGGACGCAAGGTCTTTCTGTCGTGCATGATATTCATCCTGATTATCGTTGGGATCGCGGGCGAGGGATTCCTTTCGCAGCAGACGGCATCCAACGACTTTCATGAGTTTTATAAGTACCGCTTCGTGCCCGTGCGGCAGTTGAACCGAATCATGCGGAACCTGTTGCAAATCCGGGTGAACATGGTCCAGGAGCTCATCGCCGCCGAAGAGGGAAACATCGTCGAGGTGGAGAAACGGTTCGAATCGTCCATGAAGCTCGCCGAGGAATACCAGAAGCTGTGGGAGCAGTTTACGTCCTCGAAGCTCACCCCGGAAGAGAAAAAAATGGCCGATGAGTGGGTAACGCTGGGCAAGGAGCCGCGCGAGATCCGCACCAAGTATGGAGACGCGATAAAACGCAAGGACCTGAAAACGGCCAAGGTGTATCTCGCCCAGTGGGCGGCCGCGTATCAGAAGCTTCGCGATAAAACCGATGAGCTCATTAATCTCCAGCAGACCGAGGGCGACAAACTCATGGCCGAGGCAGACCGGTCATTTCGTGCATCGATCATTCTTTCGATTATTCTGCTCGCTGCCTCAATCGTCATCGGCATCATCATCACCATGGTGCTCGCGCGCGCGGTGTCGGGCCCGGTGAACAAGGGCCTCGCTTTCGCGCAGATGATCGCGAAGGGCGATTTTACCAGCCGCATCGACTTAAACCAGAAGGATGAGCTCGGTGAGCTCGGGAGCGCGCTCAACACGGCGGCCGACAATCTGGAGAACCTCATCTCGAACCTCATCGTGGCCTCGCAGAACCTCGCGCAGGCCGTGGAGCAGATCGCCAGCGGCAACCAGAACCTCTCGCAGCGCACCAGCGAGCAGGCCTCGTCCCTGGAGGAGATCGCCTCCACGATCGAGGAGGCGACGGCCAACGTGAAGCAGAACACGGAAAACTCCCTCGAGGCGAACAAGCTCGCGGGGGCCTCGTCGCAGCTCGCGGAGGACGGCGGGCGCGTCACGAGCGAGGCGGTGGCCTCCATCAACGAGATCAACCAGGCGAGCAAGCGCATCGGCGAGATCACCTCGGTCATCAACGAGATCAGCTTCCAGACGAACCTCCTGGCGCTGAACGCGGCGGTCGAGGCGGCGCGCGCGGGCGAGCAGGGGCGCGGTTTTGCGGTGGTCGCTAGCGAGATCAGAAACCTCGCGCAGCGCTCCGGCAACGCCGCCAAGGAGATCGCGGACATGATCAAGGACACGGTGGAGAAGGTGTCCAACGGGACCGAGCTGGTGAACAACAGCGGCGAGGCGCTCAAGGAGATCATCAAGTCCATCAAGGACCTGGGGCGCTTCATTAGCGAGATCGCGGCCTCCAGCGAGGAGCAGATGAAGGGGATCGACCAGATCAACGTGGCCGTCTCGGAGATGGACACCATGACCCAGCAGAATGCGGCGCTGGTGGAGGAGACGGCCTCGGCCAGCGAGGAGATGTCCAATCAGGCGCAGGAGCTGTTGGCCATGACCGAGAAGTTCATCATCAGCGACGGCCTGCGGAAGGAGACGGCGCAGAAGAAGCACAAGGAGCTGCACCTGCACGGCGCGGAGACGGTAGCGCCCAACAAGAAGAAGGTCGCCCGGCTCGATCACAAGGGCGGCAACGGCGGCAAGGCGGACGCGGGCGCCACGAAGGATTCCGATATCAAGAGGGCGATGGAGAGCGAGGGGTTCGAGGAGTTTTAGACCACCTCACCTGCCCTCCGGGCCGCCCTCTCCCACAGGAGAGGGCTCATCCGGAAAGGGCACGTTGCCAGAACGCCCCCTTCTCCTATGGGAGAAGGGGGACGGGGGGATGAGGTAGAGCTGATGGGAGGAGCTATGAACGATGGCAGGGACATGGACGATCGGCTTCTCCAGCTCCGTGAGCGCGAAGAGAAGCCGGCGGCGCCCGAGCCCGCATGGCTCCAGGGGCGGCGCGAGTACCAGTGGTTCCACGAGAACCGTACCCGCATCGAGGAGATGATAAAGGTGCTGCAATGATCGGGGAGTAACCTCACCCCCGGCCCCTCTCCCATAGGAGAGGGGTGTGCAGGGAAAAGACTATTTGCAGTGCCCCCCCTCTCCGATGGGAGAGGGGGTCCGGGGGGTGAGGTTGGATGAGGTAAGGAGGAACGGTCATGATAGACGCGACGGTCCGTGAAGTTTTCATCCAGGAGGCGCAGGAGATTCTCAAGAAGCTCGAGTCGGACGTGGTGCGCCTCGAGGAGCGCTTCGATCACGACATCCTGCACGACGTGTTCCGTTCGTTTCACACCCTCAAGGGGAGCTCCGGCATCGTGGGGATGACGGATCTTTCGGAGTTCACGCACCATCTGGAAAACATGATGGCCTCCGTTCGCGACGGCAAGACGGACCCCGGCCGCGGCATGATCGACATCATCCTCAACAGCATCGACTGGATCAAGCTCTATCTCTTCGGCGACAGCGGCGCGGAGGCGTTGTCCGATATTCGCGGGAAGCTCGAGCGCGCCATTGCGGAGTACGGCGTCGCGGGGCCGTCCGAGAAGGGCGCGCCGGCGGCGGAGGCCCCCGCGGAGGACGGCGTGCTCTATCGGTACTTCAAGGTGGCGGCGCGCTTTCCGCACAACGTCTTCGAGAAGGGGATCGACCCGCTCATGATCATCGAGGACCTCTGCGCGCTGGGGACGGTCGTGGAGCGTGCGGTGAACCGCGACGCGCTCCCCGAATTTGGCGCGATGGACCCGGAGAAATGCTACCTGTCGTGGGAGGTGCTTCTTAAAACCGAGAAGACCCGGAAGGACGTCGACGACGTGTTCCTGTTCGTGAGCGAGGAGAGCGAGATCGCCGTCGCCGACGTGACGGCCGAGTGCATCACCCTCGACGGGGGCGCGCTCTCGCGGGAGCGCCGGCTCGGGGAGATCATGGTGAACAAGGGCATCATCACCGACGGACAGCTCCTGGACGCCGTGCACGAGCAGGAGGAGCGCAACGTACGGCTCGGGGACCTCGTGGTGCAGAAGGGCTACGCCACGCCCGACGACGTGCGCATCGCGCTCACCGAGCAGGAGAAGCTCAAGACGCGCATCGAGACCGACACGGTGCGCGTGGACACGGCCAAGCTGGACCGCGTGATGAACCTGCTGGGCGAGATCGTGATCGGCCAGGCGGCCATCACGCGCGTGGCCGACCTGCTCTCGGAGCAGCACAGCTATCAGTTGAAGAGCGCGCTCTACGGGCTGGACCGCACCACGCGCGAGCTCCAGGAGCAGATCATGTCCATCCGCATGATCCCCATCGGGCCCACCTTCGACCAGTTCCGCCGATTCGTGCGCGACACGGCGCACGCGCTGGGCAAGGAGATCGTCCTGGAGATGAGCGGCGAGGACACGGAGCTCGACAAGACGGTGATCGAGAAGATCGGCGATCCGCTCAAGCACATGATCCGCAACGCGATCGACCACGGCATCGAGCCCGCCGCCGAGCGGGAGCTGGCGGGCAAGCCGCGCGCCGGGCGCATCCGGCTGCGGGCCTATCACCAGGAGGGGAACGTCTTTATCGAGGTGGTCGACGACGGCCGGGGGCTGGACTATCCTCGCATGCGCGAGAAGGCGATCATGATGGGACTTGTCCGGGCCGACGAGGAGGTCGGGGAATCGCGCCTCGCGTCGTTCCTGTTCCTGCCGGGCTTCTCCACCGCGAAGAGCGTGGGCGACCTCTCCGGTCGCGGCGTGGGCATGGACGTGGTGAAGACCAATATCGACGCCCTGCGCGGCGTGGTCACGGTGGAGAGCCGCAAGAACGCGGGATGCACCGTCCGCGTGAAGCTGCCGCTCACGCTGGCCATCATCGAGGGGATGCTGGTGCGGGTGGGGGCGCAGGTGTACATCATTCCGCTGCTTTCGATCGTGGAGTCCCTCCGGCCGCGCGTCGAGGACGTGAAGACGGTGGAGGGCGCGGGCGAGGTGATATCGGTTCGCGGGGAATACATCGCGATGGTGCGCATGGACCGCTTTTTCGGGATCGAGGCCGATATCGCCAATCCCTGGGAGGCGCTGGTGGTGATCGTGGAGGCCTCCGGGTCGAAGATCGGGCTCATGGTGGACGACCTCTTGGGACAGCACCAGGTGGTGATCAAGAGCATGGACGGCGGCGTGACGGCGAGCCGCGCGATATCCGGCGCCTCCATCCTGGGCGACGGCAAGGTGGCGCTCATCATCGACACGCACGGGTTGGCGGGGGAGCTTGCGTCGTGACCCTGCCCGGCGGACACATAAAAGGAAGGAATGTATGAATGCGCAGGCGAACTTTGCTCTGTACTCGGTCTTCGAGCTCATGCGCGACGACCGCGAGCGTCTGGCCGATCTCAAGCCGCGGCTCTCGACCATCTTCCAGGAGATCGGGGACTTTCTCCTGGGGACCTCGCGGGAGCTGGATTCGTTCCGGGGCATCATCGGCCCCTACATGGAGTATTTCTACCCGGCGGGCGCCGCGCCGGCGAATGACGCCGGGAGCTTCGTCGCCGACGTGGTGCTCCCGAGCCGGCGCACCATGGACGAGGCCATCGACAAGGCCGTGCGCATCATGCAAAACGACGCGGCCATCAACGACGCGGTCGCGGGCGCCATCGAGCAGTCGCTGGCCATACGGGACAAGATCGACACCATGATCGACCTCATCGAGACCATCGAGATCTACGCGGACAATGCGCGCCTGGTGTCCATCAAGGCGGGCGCCGAGGGACAGACGCTCGCGCGCATCTCCGAGGAGATGAGCGCGCTCTCCGGCGTGGCGAACGGACTGTCCGGCGACAGCCGCGCGCTCATCGGGAAGATGGACGAGGCCTACACGCGCTTCCGGAAGATCCGGGAGCGGATCGACATCCTCAACGAGAACTACCTGACGCAGATGAAGCTCAAGTGCCGCATCGTCTTCGGCGACCTGCAGCGGGACCTGGACGCGCTCTCGGGCGCCGCGCGCGGGATGATGGACTACTCGGCCGACATCGAGCGCTCCATCGGATCGTCGCTGGGCTGCCTGCAGGTGGAGGACCTCATACGGCAGGACATCGAGCGCATCATCGCCCTGGTGGAGGAGTCGTGCGCGCTGGAGCGCGACGAGGACGCGGGCGAATCCTACCGGCCCATCGTGCTGGCGGTGATGCGCGACCGGATGAACGGCGTATTCTCGAACGCGGACATGCTGGTCATGGAGACCCACGACTGTTGCGCGCGGATGAAGGACATCCTCAACCGCTTCATCGGCTCCATCGGGACCGACGATGCGCTGGGCGACGGCTCGGAGGCGCGCTTCGGGCACGTCTACGGGCGGCTCGAGCGCATCCGCGACGAGTTCGTGGGGTATATCGTGGAGATCATCGAGCGGAAGAAAACGCTCTATGCGGTCGCCGCGGAGATCCTGGAGATCATGGACGGATTCGGGACATCGCTCCAGGGCATGACGTCGGTCATCCGGCGCTTCGAGATCATCAACATGCTCACGAAAATCGAGCTTGCGAAAAACTTCGAACTGCGGAAGACCCTGGCCACATCGCTCACCGACGTGGCCGATCTCCCCGGGAAGATGAAGCGGATCGTGGGGGACACCTCCGGCGTGTACGCCGCGCTCCGGGAGAACATGCGCGCCTCCATCGAGGAATACCGCGTGAACTACGAGCGCCAGAAGGACGTGCTGGGCGAATCCATCGAGATCATCCGGAAGATATCCGTGAAGCTCTACGAGTCGCAGAAGTACTACCAGGACATTACCCGGGAGATCGGCGGCACCTGCACGCGCATCATCGCCTTCATGGAGACGCACGAGCGCGAGATGTCCCGGCTCGACGAGATGAGCGCGCTGTTGCGCGCGATCCGCGACAAGCTCGCGTCCTCGTGCGACGGGTGCGCGCCGACGGGCGCCGGCGAGATGGCCGGGGCGGCGGCGCTGGCGTCGGAGCGGCTCGAGGCGAGCTTCGGTGACGGCGCGCGGGGCATGGTGTTCTCCGCGCTGTTGCGGGAATACGCGGCGCAGCAGAACGAGGGCGCCGTACTGCTGTTTTAAGGAGGGACGCGATGCGGCAGATGACCGTTCGGGAAGACGTCGGCGTGAAGAACATCAAGGCCTTTCATGCCGACCTGGCGGCGCTGTTGGCCGAGGGCGGCGATGCGGTGCTCGATTTCTCGCAGGTGCGCCGGATCGACCTGGCCGTGGCGCAGGTGCTCACGGCCGCGCAGCGGCTGGTGCGCGCCGAGGGGCGGGCGATCAGGCTCAAGGGCCTCAATCAGACGGTTCGCGCACAGCTGGCCCTCGCGGGGCTGGCGCGTTAGGAGGGACGCATGAAGTACATCATGGTGATCGACGATTCGCCCACGATCCGCACGAGCATCCAGTTCGCCATCAAGGAGACCGGGTACCCCGTGGTGCCGGCCGACAACGGCCGCGTGGCGCTGGAGAAGGTGAAGGAGCTCAAGGAGAAGGGCGACGAGTTGGCGCTGGTCATGGTGGACGTGAACATGCCCGAGATGGACGGCATCACCTTCATCAAGCATTTTCGCCAGGAGGACCGCTTTACGCCCATCCTGGTGCTCACGACCGAGTCGCAAAACGAGAAGATCAAGGAAGGCAAGGACGCGGGCGCTTCGGGCTGGATGGTGAAGCCGTTCCAGCAGCCGCAGCTCCTGCAGACCGTCCAAAGACTGGTGAGATAGGGGGAGAGGATTATGTATGAACCGTCGGCAAAATCGACCGTGCTCGAAAACGAGACGCTGGAATCGGCTCAGTATGTGACCTTCGTGATTGGCGCGGAGGTGTACGGCGTGCCCGTGCTCAAGGTGCAGGAGATCATCGGCATGACGCAGATCACGCACGTGCCCAACAGCCTGCCGTACATGAAGGGCGTCATCAACCTGCGCGGGACCGTGGTCCCGGTGGTGGACATGCGCATCAAGTTCCGCATGGAGGAGCGCGCCTACGAGGTGAACACGGTGATCCTCATCGTGGAGGTGCGCGGCATCAATATCGGCATGATCGTGGACGCGGTCTCCGACGTGGTGGAGATCCCCATCAAGGGCATTCAGGACACGCCGCACTTCAGCGCGAAGATCGAGACCGACTTTATCAGCGGGATCGGGAACCGGGACGACCAGCTGGTCATCATCCTGGACGTGGACCGGATCCTCTCGCAGGACGAGGTCGAGTCCATCGAGCGCAAATAGGCCGATGCGGCATCGGAATGCATCGAACGTGCTGGGTGGCGGTGGGAGGTCTTATGTTTCTGTGACTCATTCCCCTTTTTAATCCCACCAAACAATCATCTCTGTAACGGCGCCGGTTAATCCAGCGCCGTCTTTTTTTCTCCCGTGGCGCGGCGCGGCGCGGATGATAGGCGACGGCCCCTAGCGTCCGGCGACGGCTTTTCCGGCGGGGCGCCCGAGGCGCTGCGCATAGGTCTGTTCGCGCCCATCGACAAAATCGATAACGTCCTGGCGCGTGGATTTCTTCAGGTAGATCCGGCCGCTTTTCACGTCCATGAGGATCTTGCGAGTGTAGTTCTCGCCCACGTCCGATGCCACGATGGGGATGTCGGCATGTTCCAGCAGCACGCGCGCGAGGCGTACATTGTCGTGCGGTATCGTGACCGAGTTGGCCTCAAGGCTCAAGACGTGCCCTCCGCCGAACACCTTCGCCGAGAGATTCCTGATGGGGGCCCCGGCGCGTTCCATGTGGGAAATCAGCTCGTTGATGGCCGTAATGCCGTACTTCGCCGAGCTGTCCTGGAAGATGTCTCGTTCCGAGATGCGCCCCGGCAGCATGAAATGGTTCATGCCGGCCAGCCCCGACGAGGCATCGTGCAGGCACACCGCCACGCAGGACCCCAGCAGCGTGCCGATGAGTTCGTCGTTGCGCGAAACATAGAACTCGCCCGGATGGATGATGGTGATCTTTTTCTCGTATTTTTTGCTATAGCGCTCGTACATGGTGCAATGCGTTCGGTCAGTCGAAGAGGATCACGCGGCCGAACTTTTCCTTCTGGCGGAATTCCGAGTCTATGTACTCTTGCTCAAGCTTGATGAACTCGGACGACTCCTCGTTGTTTTGCAGGATGTTCCGGTACACCTTTCCCGTCCACGGGAAAAAGTAGAGGCGTCGGCGGAACTCTCCGCCGAGGTCGCTGCGCTCGACGGTCATGTTTTCCAGGGTGAAGTACTCGTAGATGAACTTGATGTTGCTGTTCATCACCTGCTCCATCTGGGAGGAGCTGTCCGCGGGGTAGCCGGCCCCAAAGATCTTGGCCTTCAGGTACCGGCGGTCGCCGCCGATTTTCACGATCTCGCCCAGCAGAAGCTCGATGTCCCCGATCCCCTTGCTCGCGATGGCGTCCGATATGATGCCGCTGGTGCCGATGGTCCCCGGGACGATGAAAATGCCCATTCCGCCGATCCTCTTGGCCACGTCAAAGAGGCACACGGCCATGCAGGACCCGAGGACCGTGCTGATAACGCAGTCCTCTTTCGTCGCGTAGAATTCACCCGGGTAGAGGATGTAGAGCGGTTTATTGAACTGGGAATCGGTTTTCTTTATCATGTCGCCTGTTCCTGGTTATTGTCCGAGACGATCGTTGTGCGCCCGACGGATGGCATGCGAATGCGCGATCACTTCAAGAACCGCTTCGCCACGGAAAGGAGCTCGTCGGGCTTGAACGGCTTGATGATCCATCCCGACGCGCCGTGGGAACGGCCCTCTTTTATCTTGTCATCCTCGGATTCCGTTGTCAGGATGAGCACGGGGGTGAACTTGTCCCGTGACCGGAATTCCTTGAGAAACGAGATGCCGTCCATCTCAGGCATGTTCACGTCGAGCACGCATAGCGCGATATCGTGGCCCTGCGCGATCAGCGCGTCGATCTTGCCGAGGGCGTCCCGGCCGTTTTCGGCGCATACCATCGCATGGCCGAGCGACTTCAAGGCGTGCTCGACGCTGATCCGGATCGTCGGGGAATCGTCGATGATGAGTATATGCTTCATGAAACCTCCTCTGAGCGGGCCTGGCGCGTCTCCCGGTCATGCGCCATTACTCGATACTGACTGTCAATCCGAAACGACCCGTTCCGTATGATGTAATCGCCGATGCGATGTATCGCACCTGCGGCCCGAACGTCAATCCTCGCCGGTAAGCCCACCGAGATAGGCGATGATCCCGCGCGGGTTTTTCACCATGTCGGCCGCGCCGCGGATGATCGCCTCGCGCGGCATGCCGAAGACGGTCGAGGACGCCTCGTCCTGCGCGATGGTGCGCGCCCCCGCCTCCTTCATCTCGAGCAGGCCTTCCGCGCCGTCGGCGCCCATGCCGGTGAGGAGCACCCCGACGGCGCTTCCGCCGGCGACCTGCGCCGTTGACCGGAACAGCACATCCACCGACGGGCGGTGACGGTTCACCGGGGGCCCGTCGTTTATCTCCACCCAGTATCCGGTCGCGTCGCGCCTGAGCAGCATGTGGAAATTCCCCGGCGCGATGAGGGCGATGCCCCGGTAGAGCCGGTCGCCATGGACGGCCTCTTTGACGGAGAGCCGTGTCTGTCCGTTTACGCGGTCGGCGAAGGCCTTGGTGAATTTCTCAGGCATGTGCTGCACGATCACGATGCCGGGCGCATCCTCGCCGAGCCCCATGAGGATCTCGTTGATGACCTCCGTCCCGCCCGTGGAGGCGCCGATGGCGATGACGGTGCCGGTGTGCGCCTTCGCAAGATCGGGGCGCTTTTTTGGAAGGATCACGTCGGCGCTGAACTTCTGGTCCACCGAGATCGTCACCGCGCCGGGTGCCGGGGCATCGGTGCGTTTGCGCTTCACGTGCGCGCCCCCGGCCGCGAGAACCTTGTCGACGAGTTCGCGCGAAAACTCGTCCCATCCCGCCGCGTCCTCGAGCTGCGGCTTGAGAATGAAATCGACCGCGCCCAGCTCGAGCGCCTTGATCGTCACGGTCGCTCCCGCGTCGGTGAGCGCGCTCACCATGATCACCGGCATCGGCGTGGCGATCATCAGCTTGGAAAGGAAGGTGAGCCCGTCCATGCGCGGCATCTCGATGTCGAGCGTGATGACGTCGGGTTGGAGCTTCTTGATCTTGTCCACGGCGATGTAGGGATCCAGCGCCGTGCCCACCACCTCGATGTCCTTGGAGCGCACGAGCGATTTCTCGAGCGTCTTCCGCATCACCGCGGAATCATCGACTATCAGCACCTTTACTTTTCCCATGCCCTCGCTCCGTCGATGCTGCCCCTGCGCCGTCCCCGTTACCGGTTCCCCGATTTCTCGTACACGGCGTTTGTCTTGAGCTGAAACAAGCTGGACCGGCCGATCAGCGCCTCGGAATGACCCATGAAAAGATACCCGTCGTCGGCGAGATACCTGTGGAACTTCGCGAACAGCGCGTTCTGGGTGTCTTTGTCGAAATAAATGATAACATTCCGGCAGAATATGATGTCAAATGTATTTTTCATGGGGTATGATTCGTCCAGCAGATTGAGCCGGCGGAAAGAGATGAGGCGGCGGACGTCGTGCTTCACCTTGAAGAGCCCCTGGTTTTCCCCGGTGCCCCGGTAGAAATAGCGTCGGAGCATGTCCAGCCCGATCATGTGCACCGACTCCGCTTTATAGGTCCCCGCTTTCGCGGTCTCGAGGACGCGGCTGTCGATGTCGGTCGCGAGGATCTTCACGTCCGGGAGGGCCCGTCCGTCGAAGTAATCAAGCAGGACGATGGCGATGGTGTACGGCTCCTCGCCGGTGGAGCACCCCGCGCTCCAGATCCGTATGCGACGCCGTTTCTCGCGCTCATAGGCGGGCAGGACCGTCGTGCGCAGAAATTCGAAGTGCCCCCCCTCGCGGAAAAACTCGGTCTTGTTGGTGGTGATGCAATTGATGAAGTGCTCGATCTCATCGTGAAAATGACTTTTGAGATGGCCGATGTATTCATGGTAGGTGCGTATCCTGAGCTCGCGCAAGCGCTTGGTCAGGCGCGCCTGCAGAAGCGCCTTTTTCTTGTCGGAGAGGTCGATCCCGGACTCTTCGTACACGATCGAACGGAAGAATTCGAACTCTTCGTCGCTGATGGCCAGGACGCCCTGAGGTGTTTGTATCGTTTCCATCATATTCCGCGAGGTGACGGGACCGCGCTACCCATGCGATCTCGCACAGCCTCGACATTTCTACTATGGCGTTTTTTGATATTACGTCAACCCGTTTTTCAACGCAGTATGTCATTGGCGCCAATGATTGTGCTAAGGGCCTATTTCAGTAGGTTTATTACCAATAGCACCGATTGAGACGGCAGGATGTCACAGCGAGCAAGCAGCCCGGATTGGCTGCTGGAGCCGCGAATACATGGATGTATTGTTCGCGGCGGGGCGAGCATGATATCCTACCGTCTCAATCGACTCCCTGCTGGAATGGTTTCCAAAGGAAGTGGAGGCGTGGGCGCTGCGTCATTGACGATTATGATTGCCGTTTCACGGCGCCGTGAAATAGTTGCACTTCCATGAGAAAAGAAGTGTAATTCCGCAAAGAACGATGTACTTTTTCCATGGGTGAACCGAAAAGATACTATCGTGCCCGATGTGACGGTCCGAACATGATTATCCAATCAACCGATACCGATCTTTTTCGATCGTGCAGGACGCTGTTTTCCGAGCAGACCCGGATCACGGTGGACTTTTTGCGGCTTTTGAGCCTGTCCGACATCAAGTCCGCGTATCGCAACCGGGTGATGGAAAACCATCCCGACCGCGCAAAGCTGCTGGGGCGCGACCCCGACGAGCTTGAGCGCCATTTTCGCGCGATCAATGAAGCCTATTTGCATCTTGCGGAATTTGTCCAGAAAAACAATTCCCGGTCATCGACGACGGAAATCACGCACCGGTTCTCATTTCGCGCGCAGGCCTCCGGCCCGGTGAAACCGATTGTCCCGGCAACGGAGCTTTTGCTGGGGCAATTCCTTTTCTATCAGCGGCGGATATCCATCAACACGCTTGCCGATGCCGTATTCTGGCAGCGGAAACAGCGCCCGTCATACGGGAAGATCGCGATCGACTGGAAAATCATGACTGTCCAGGATATCACGCGGATACTCGCCGCGCGGGATCACAACGAGAAAATCGGGGAATACGCGCTTCGCAATGGGTACGTGACCGACCTCGAGCACAAGGCGATCCTGGGACGACAGCATATGCTGCAAAAACCCATCGGCTGCTTTTTTGTCGAGCGGGGGATCGTCGACCCCGAGGAGCTCCAGGACCTCGTGCGCCAGCTTCGACGCCACAATGCCGCCGTTCGTCGTATGCGTTCACACTGAAACGTTTTATCGAACACCTTCGCGCGCGACCGCACGACGCCCCCGGCCTCCTCGCAGATCCCCGTACATCCTCGTTGGATGTATACCGCGTAATAAAACAATAGTCCGGGTGATTGCGCGCGGTGGCGTACCGGAATCGTCCCTCGGGCCATCCTGGGCGGCGCCCTGCGTCAGAAAAATACGTGCGGGCTTCATTGTTGTGCTAGAGTTGTTCGATGGTGCGCATCGATCGCCCGCAGGGAGGATTCATGTACGCGACATTGACCGACGAACAGGCGCGGGACGCCATCGCGCGCGGGGAGTTCGCTCCGGCACTCGTCGGCGCCGCGCCCCGCACCGTGATGGTGCTCACGCAGGATTGGTGCCCGCAATGGGCCGCCATGAAGGACTGGCTCGCCGACGCTGCGGACGAGGCCGGCGTCGCCGTGATCGTCTTCGAGTACAACCGGTCCGGCGTCTTCGAGGAGTTCATGCGGTTCAAGGAGGACGTCTGGGGGAACAGGCAGATCCCCTACCTGCGGTACTATCGGGAGGGAGCGCTGGTGCGGGAATCCAACTATGTCTCGCGCGACGCCTTTCGCGCGAATCTCGCCGGGATGCGATGATCGCCGTCGGATCTGGCGGGGCGGCGCATGGGCGCGACGATCGCTATCCGGTGGAGCGGATAAGCGCCGAATTCCGCCGGCGCTTCCCGGGAATGCGGCGCGCGGAGATTCCGCCGGACTGCGTGCGCCGCTTCCGCGCCGTCATACGCGCCTACTATCGGCGATACGCGCGCGATTTCCCCTGGCGGCGGACCGACGATCCCTATCACATCCTGGTCTCGGAGATCATGCTGCAGCAGACGCAGACCGCGCGCGTGGCGGAGCGCTTTCCGGCCTTCATCGCGTCCTTTCCCACGGTCCGCTCCCTTGCCGATGCCGCACAACGCGAGGTCCTCGCCGCATGGCAGGGGCTCGGCTACAATCGCCGTGCGGCGTATCTTCACCGCATGGCGCGGGAGATCGTGGCGCGTTACGGCGGTTGCGTTCCCGACGCGGAGGAGGAACTCCGCGCGCTTCCCGGGATCGGCGCGGCCACGGCGGCGTCCATCGCGGCATTCGCCTTCGACCGCCCGACGGTGTTCATCGAGACCAATATCCGCGCGGTATTCATCCACTTTTTTTTCCACGGGCGATCGGGGGTGCGCGACGGCCAGATTGCGCCGCTGGTCGCGCGCACGCTTCCGCGCCGCGGCGCGCACGTCTGGTATTCGGCGCTCATGGACTACGGCGCGATGCTCAAGCGGCGCTATCCCAATCCCGCCCGCGCGAGCGCGCACCATGCCCGGCAGGCGCGCTTTGAGGGATCGCGCCGGCAGCTTCGCGGCGCCATTTTACGCATCGTGCTCGAGCGGCCCGGCGCCTCCGTGGCGCATGTTGCGCGCATGACGGGCCGGACGCGCGACGAGATTCGCGATGTCGCCGGCGAGCTTGCGGCCGAGGGCCTTATCAACATGAAGCGAGGCATGTTGTATGGATGATGGAGCGCGGAACGCCGTCACGCGCGCCGATCCGTGCGCACGATGAGCGCGTCGGTCCCGTTCGCAGAAGCAGTAAAGTGAATTGACACCGAGCCCGATATGCCGTAGGGTGTGACGCCCGCGGGGGACGTCCATCGCGCCTGCCGGCGCCATCAGCGTTGCGGAAGGGGCTCGGTCCATGAAGAAAAGCGTTCTTATCGTCGAAGACGAGCAGATTACGGCCAGCAGCCTGCAGGGGGTGCTGTCGCGTCTGGGATACGCGGTCGCCGGAATCGCGCCCACCGGCGAGGCCGCGGTGGAGATGGCCGCGCGCCTCCGTCCGGATATCGTGCTCATGGACATCATGCTGGGCGACGGGATCGACGGGATCGAGGCGGCTTCGCGCATCGCCGCGCACAGCGACGTTCCGGTGGTCTACGTGACCTCCTATTCCGACGAGGCGACCCTGCTGCGCGCGAAGATCACGGCGCCCTTCGGCTACATCATCAAGCCCTTCACCGAGCGCGATATCGCCACCTGCCTCGAGATCACATTGTACCGCAAGGAGATCGAGCGGCGCCTTCGCGACAGCGAGGAGCGCTTTCGCGTACTCGCGGGCGCGGCGCGCGACGCCATCGTGATGGGCGACGAGGACGCGCGCGTTGTCTTCTGGAACCGCGCGGCCGAGACGATGTTCGGCATCACCTCCGACGAGGCGGTGGGCCGCCCGATCCCCGAGCTCATGGTGCCCGCGCGCATGTTGGACGAGTTCTCACGGAACTTCTCCATGTATCGTGACCCCGCGCGGGGAATGACCGCCGACGACGTCTTCGAGGCGGTGGTGATGCGCCGCGACGGCGGCGAGTTCCCGGTGGAGATCGCCGCCTCGGCCCTGGAGCTCAAGGGGCGATGGCACGTGATGGGGTTGCTCCGCGACATCACCCGGCGGAAGAAACAGGACGCGGAGCGGCAGCGCTTCGTCGAGATCATCACCGGGCGGCTCAAGGCGCTCGATTGCCTCTATAAGGTCGCGCGCCTGGTGGAGCGGGCGGATCGGCCGCTGGACGAGATATTTCGCACAACGGCAGAGCACCTCCGGACGGCCCTGCGCGCAAGCGCCCGCGCGGGAGCCCGCATCGAATACGACGGGGCGGAGTACCGTACGGAATCCTTCGCCGAGACCGCGTCGATGCTCGCCGCCGACATAACGGTGCGGGGCGCGGTGCGCGGGCGGGTCCAAGCGGGCTATGTCGACGGACCCGACGGCCGCGCTGCCGTTCCCTTCGACGACGAGGAGGTCCATCTCGTCGACGCCGTCGCCCGCGAACTGGGCGTGACCGCCGAGCGGAAGATCGCGGAGGAGGAGCTGCGCGCCTATCAGGAAAACCTCGAGGACCTGGTGCGCCGGCGCACCGCGGAGCTCACCGAGGCGAACCGCCTCCTCTCCGCCGAGATCGAGCTGCGCAAGGCGACGGAGGACGAGCTCCGTGAGGCGACCCTCGCCGCCATGGCCGCGAGCCGCGCGAAGACCGAGTTCCTCTCGAACATGAGCCATGAGCTGCGCACGCCCCTCAATTCCATCATCGGTTTCGCCAAGCTCATGAAGATGGGCTACGACCCCGACGATTACGGCCCCAATCTCGACAAGATCATCTTCTCCGGGACGCACCTGCTCAAGGTGTTCAACGAGATATTGCAGATATCCCGCATCGAGTCCGGGCGCTTCGAGATCGAGCGAAAGCCGGTCGATCTCGCGCGGATCATCGCGGAGTGCGGGGGCATGATGGAGGTGCAGGCCGCGAAGCGGAATATCGCGATCTCCATTGACGCCGCCGCGGCCGCCGGCGCGCAGATCCTCGGGGACGAGGCGAAGCTGCAGGAGGTGTTCATCAACCTCCTGTCGAACGCCGTCAAGTTCACCGACGAGGGCGGGCGGGTCGCGGTGCGTGCGCGGACCGCGTCCGGCGCGCTCGAGGTCGACGTGAGCGACACCGGCGTCGGCATCAGCCCCGAGCACGCGGAGTACGTCTTCGAGAAGTTCGCCCGCGTCGAGACCGGCCTCACCCGAAAGACCGAGGGGACCGGGCTGGGGCTCTCCATCGCCAGGAAGATCGTGGAGGCGCATGGCGGCGCCATCACCCTGAAGAGCGCGCCGGGGGAGGGAAGCACCTTCACCGTGCGGCTGCCGATCGCGCCCTGAGCGAGCGCCGCGCGGCGGAAAAATGAGTTGCAACGACGGCGCCCGCGGCGCGATCATACCGCCCGAGCCCAGACAAGCGGAGAGAGATATGGCAGCGGAAGAGAAATTGACCCCGACCCGGGTGGGCGTGCAGCCGCCCCGCGATCCGATCCTCGTCGTCGAGGACAACGAGGAGACCCAGGCCCTCCTGAAGGGCATCCTGAAGAAGATGCAGATCCCCTGCGTTGTTGCGGGCAACGGGCGCGAGGGGCTCGAGCGCGTGGGGCAGGGCGCCTTCTCGCTCTACATCGTCGACCTCATGATGCCGGTCATGGACGGCAAGCAGTTCATCAAGGAGCTGAAAAAACGCGACCCCAACGCCGTGGTGCTGGTGCAGACCGGCCTCGACCTCTCGGAGACCATCATCAGCGTGATGCGCCTGGGCGTGTACGATTACCTCATCAAGCCCATCGATCCCGAGGTGTTCCAGGCCATCGTCTGGAAGGCGGTCGAATACAAGCACCTGAAGGACCTGGAGGAGGGCCAGCGCGCGAGCGCGTCGCTCAAGATCCGCAGCCAGATCGAGTGGCTCAACTACAAGGAGAGCCGGCGCGTGGCCGACCGCGACTACTCGAGCACCAAGTCCATCTACTCCCTCAAGACCTCGATGTCGCAGGGCGCCGGCATCGGGACGCTGGTCACGCTCATCGAGCTGCTCAAGAGCGCGGCCGAGCCCCAGGGCGACAAGTACCTCGTGGACAAGAACATCGTCGACATCATCATCGAGAACAACGACTTCTGCCGGCTCATGATCGAGGGCCTGCAGATGGTCAGCGACATCATCGAGAACGAGGTCCCGCTCTCGCGCGCCGCCTCGACGGACCTGATCGAGGCGCTGCCGGGGATGATCGAGGGCGTGCTGCCCTACATGGAGGCGCGCCGGATCGGCGTCACGTATCCCGAGCCGCGCGCGGCCTGCCCGCTCGATCTGAACATGGAGAAGGTCGCGCTCGCCGTCGAGGAGCTCATGATCAACGCCTACAAGTACTCGGTGCCGGGGAGCGTCATCAACATCATCGCCCGGCAGAGCGAGGGCTACTTCTGGCTCTCGGTGAAAAACGAGGTCTCGGAGAAGCCCTATTGCGGGATCCCAGAAAATTACGAGAAGATGGTGCTGGAGCCCTTCTTCCGGATCCTCCCGCCGGACGAATCGATCGCCAAGTACGAGAAGTTCGGTTCGGGGCTGGGGCTCACGGTGGTGGACAATATCGTCCGCAAGCACAAGGGTTTGTTCATGATCCGCGATATCCGCGACCTCACGGGCCGCGCGCCGAAGCTGTGCGTGATGGCCGAGATGCTCTTTCCCGTCGCGGACGCCGCGTCGGCCGCGGAGCGCGGCTAGAGCGAGCGGATGGTGAGGTACGCCATCGTCTGGTTGAGCAGCTGGTAGGCGATCTCGCCGAAGGTGATGGGACCGGTGATCCCGCCGGTCTTCCTGCCCTCGAGCTCGGAGTACAGGTAGTTGAGGATGCAGTTGCACGAGAAGAAGATGGAGTCGATCCCGTCGTGCGGCAGGTGTCCGGTGAACTCGCGGACGTAATCGCCCACGGGCGCGGCGTGGCGGTACTGCACGTCGCGGAACACCGGCGCATAGAGGTGCACCCGTCGGTTCGCCGTGTCGATCCGCTGGATGCTGATGTTGATCATCGCGCCGCAGTAGTTGGCCACCAGCGGCAATCGCGTGTCGAGCGTCCGCGCGGCGATGTAGTCGGCGAAGTTCGTGTTCTCCCCGTTGATGAACGCATCGCCCACGATGAAGCCGTCCTCGGGGAAGGTGATGGTGTCGCCGTCGCCCTGGGAGAAGATGTTGATGATGTTCAGATCGGCGTAGGTGCCCGCGGGCAGGGTCGCCTGCATCACCACCGCGCCGTCCTCGAGCGCCTCGCCCGTTTCCCCGAAAAACACCTTCGCGCGGCGCTTCCCGATCTCGTCCACATGCACCCCCGATATCCAGCCGATGAGCGGGCTTGTCGCGAAACCCTCGTAGGTGGGCGCATTGATCGCGAACGAGAGGTGCGTGGGGCTGGCCGCGGGGATGATGATGATGCTGAAGCCGTTTGCCGGCGCGTCCGCGTACACGCGGGCGATGGTGTCGGCGCGGTAGGTCGTACACGACGCGGTCTCGACGGATGCGGGAAGCTCGGTCACGTGGATCAGGTCCTTCGACATCACCCCGCCATCCGCGCCCATGAAGTATGGAATGGTGCCGCCGATCCACCGGCCCTTCGGGAGCTTCGAGAGCACCGCCTCGTCCCCCGCGAGTACGAGGCGCGCCCCGGTTGTGATGCGTTGCGCCACCTCGTCGAGGCCATAGAGAACCGGGTTCATGACATGCCTCCCTCTTGGATCATGCGTTTGAGATCGTTCTGCGCCTTGGGCAGGTGCTGGGACTTGAGGAACAGCTCGCGGAGCTCGTGTGCGCACTTCTGAATCGACTCCGGACTTGCATCCTGCTTTACCGCGAGACGAAGCCGCGCGAGCAGGATCTTCATGGCGAGAAACTCCAGCTCGTAGGTTCGCTCCGAGGTGACCGCGCTGATCCAGAACGGGCTGGATGCATCGGGTATATGCATGCATTCCTCCGAAGGGCATCGATGACGGGCCCTGACGAGGGCCATTCATAACGGTACGCAGCATAGCCGATTGCGGGAAACGGGTCAAGCCGATTTTCATTCGTACAATTTTGTCGCACTGGATGCGGATTGTGCGCGCGCCGGCCGGGCGATCGCCAGGGGACGGACCGGGGTCGGGGTGAATCGAAAATATCGCGGCGTGCATAATGTTATTGTCGAAATCCTCCCCGGGCCGATATAAACGTCGAGGGAGGAGGGCGCTCGATGGGCATGGGGACGGTTTTCGTGTTGATGGGGGTGCTGGCCGCCGGGGCGACTGACGGGCGCGACCTGTTGCGCGAGCTGGTCGGCAGGTGCGCCGGCGTTTCGAGCATCGACGCCGTGATCGAGCAGCACATCCGCTATCCCGGCGCGCCTCCCGAGGTGTTCCGCGGCCGCTACCGTGCCGACGCCCAGGGTCGGTTCCGGATCGACTATACCGCCCCGTCGGTGCAACGCGTTCTGCATACGGGCGCGGCCCTGTACTGGTATTATCCCGCTGACAACCTGCTCTATCGCATCGGCGGGGGAGGCGGATCCGCGCCGGCGCCCGGCGCGCGACCGGCCGACGAGCTCATGCGGCGCTTGGACGAGCGCGGCGAGGTCGAGTATCTCGGGCGGCGCCTCTACGGGATCTTCACGTTGGCGCATCGCTTCGTCGTGCGCGGAGACGATCCCCGGGTTCGGATCGAGGTGTTGGTCGATTCGCGGCGCGGCGTGGTGCTGGAACGGCGGCTCCTTGACGAGCGCGGACGCGAGATCGTCACCGAGGTCTTCAGCGATTACGACCGGACGCAGGGCGCCTGTTATCCGCGGCGGATCGACGTCCGCGCGCGCGGCGAGCGCGGCGTTGTCCGCAGCACGACGGTGTATCGCGACGCGCGCATCAACATCCCCCTTTCGCCCGGCCTCTTCGCGCCCGATTTTCCGCCGAACGCCCGCCGTCGCCTCTACCGGGACCGCTGATGGCGGGACGCTGCCGCATGCTCCTGGCCGTCGCGGCGCTGCTCGTCGCCGTGGACGCGCGCGCGGTCGTGATTTCGCGCATCGTCATCGTCGGATCGAGCGTCGATATCGGGCTGGCCGAGCTCGTCGCCGGGCGCACGGGCGACCTGAGCGACGCCGACATTCGCGCGATCGGCGTCGAGGTCACCCGGCGCTATCACGAGGCGGGATACGTCACCTGCCATGTGGCGCGGCTCGTGGCGCGGCGCGACGGCGCGCTCGAGGTGCATGTGGTCGAGTCGCGCGTGCGGGAGGCCGCGGTCGCGGGTGTCGACGGACCGGCGGCCCGGGAGCTCGCCGCGCTCATGCTCCCCGAGCCCGGCGAGATATACAATCGCATCGTCGTCGCCGAGCGCGCGCGCTTCGCGTCGGCGGCGCTAGGATTGTCGTCGGTGCGCGTCTCCGCGGAGAATCACGGCGATGGCGCCGACGTGCTGTTGCGGATAACGGCACTCGTCGCGCCGCGCGGGGCCGTTGGTTTCGGCATGGGGTACGGGCCCCGGTACGGCTATGCGCCGGTGATCGAGTACGCGCGTCCCGCCGGCGGCGGGGCCGTGCGCTCGCGCGCGGAGATCGGTTTCCGCGACGGCTATCTCCGCCAGGGGATCGCCGCGGTCGAATTCGACGGTCGCGATCGCGAGACGGACGGCGGGGGGCTTCTGCTCGGCGCGCGCTATCGGCATGCGCGCGATGTGTGGGAGTCCATGGACCGCGAGTTCCTGTCGAATGCGGGCGAGGCGTTCGCCGGCTACGGTTGGCGCTTCGGGAGCGCGTCGCTCGACTGCACGTTCCGTCAGGCCATGAGCGGCCTCGAGCGCTACCGGGGCAACTGGTATGTCGACAATGACAGCCGCGCGCAGGCGGTCTACCGCATCGCCGACCGCCGGCTCCTGCTCGACCGGCGTCGCGCCTCGGAGCTTGCGTTCTCTGCCTCGGGCGGCGCAAGCGACCTTTGCCCAAAGGGATACGCCATGGCCGCCGCTTCGGGACGGACGGCGCTTGTCCCCGTCCCGTGGTTGTTCGTCGTCCCGCACTTCGACGCCTGGTACGCCACCTCGGCCGAGCGCTATCACTGGCGCTACGTGTTCGACGAAACCCTTCCCGGTCGTTCGGACGACTTCACGGCCTCCCGCTGGAAACACACTGCCGGGATCGATCTCCTCTTCGAGGCCTACCCCGATCTGGCCATGGCGGGGCCGTTCGCGGTCGCCGGCTGGTATCGCAACGAAGACGACGAGTGGCGGACGGCCGTCGTGTGCGGCGTCAGGTGCACCGTCCAGTTCCGCGGCGTGTCGATCGCTGCCGCCTGGTCCTGGGACGTGTCCGGCCCGCTCTCGAGGGGGAGCGTCACGTTTTCGGCGGCCGGTTCGCTGTAGCCCGCGGCGGCCGGGCCCCCGCGGACGGATCATCCCGTAAAACGACTCAATGCCCGCACCCCAACGGCCGACACTAATATCAGAAAAGACATCCGTATGTCGCGAGTGACCGCGTCTCGGCACGGGGTGATCTCGGCGCGGCGGCCGCAGTTCCGTCGTGCGGGGTTTCCTCCCGAACCGGGCGCTCGGGTGGTCCGTGCGCGCTGCGCGGAGTTGGCATGCATTTCAAGGGGGAAGGGTAATAATTCTATGGACAAAAAAGTGGTGGATTTTATATCGTATAAAATCGAAAAATCGCTCCGTCGCAGCGGCTTTAGCGTCAAGAAAGACAACAAGAAGAACGTCAAGATGTTGCTGAAACTCAACGACAAACACAGGGGGTAGGATGGCACGGCTAAAGGCATTTCGGGGGCTCCGGCCCGCGCCGGGACTCGCGGAACAGATCGCCGAGCTGCCCTACGATGTCGTTAGTTCCGACGAGGCGCGGGAGATCGCCCGCAACCGCCCGTTAAGTTTTTACCATGTCACCAAGCCCGAGATAGACCTTCCCGAAACCATAGACCTCTACGACGACCGCGTGTATGATACCGCGCAGAAGAACCTGCGCGGCTTTATCGAGCAGGGGCGCCTGCGTCCCGACGGCGCGCCGGCGCTCTATCTGTACTCCCTGTCCGTCGATGGCCGCGAGCAGACCGGCCTGGTCGCCTGCGTGCACATCGACGACTATGCGAACAAGGTCGTGAAGCGGCACGAGCTCACGCGCGAGGACAAGGAGCGGGACCGCACCCGTCACATGGCCGCGCTGGGCGCGCAGGCCGGTCTGGTGTACCTGTTCTACCGCGAGGACGGCTCGAAGGCGGACCTGTTCGCGCGGGCGCGCGCGGCGGCGCCGGAGTGCGATTTTACCGCACCGGGCGGCGTGCGTCACGTGTTGCGCGCACTGCCGGACGCGGCGCTCGTCCAATCTTTCGTGGACGCGTTCGCGAACGACGTCCTGTATATCGCCGACGGGCATCACCGTGCGGCCTCGGCCGTGCGCCTGGGGCGAGAGCGCCGAAGCGCGCATGACGACGGCAGCGCGGAGCACAACTGGTTCATGGCGGCCATCTTCCCGCACGCCGAACTCCGCATCATGGCTTACAATCGGGTGGTGCGCGACTTACACGGCCTCTCCCCCGAGGCCTTTCGCGCCCGGCTCGGGGAGCGCTTTACGGTCACCCCCGCCGCGGACGGCGTTCCCTCCGCGAAGGGCCGCTTCTGCGTGTATCTCGACGGGGCCTGGCTCGAGCTTACGCCGCGTTTCGCGGTGAACGATCCGGACCCGGCGAAGCGTTTGGATGTGCGCACGCTGCAGGACGAGGTGCTCGGGCCCATTCTCGGGATCGACGATCCGCGCACCAGTACGCGCATCGATTTCGTGGGCGGCATCCGCGGCACGGGCGAGCTCGAGCGGCTGGTGGCGAGCGGCGAGTTTCGGACGGCCATTTCGATGTACCCGACCTCCATCGAGGAGCTGATGGCGGTGTCTGACGCGGACGGCATCATGCCGCCCAAATCGACCTGGTTCGAGCCCAAGCTGTTAAGCGGCCTCGTGCTGCATCAAATCTGACGGTCGGTTGCGTTCGAGAAAGAATTGACTTGACTTTTTATTTCGGCTGGGTTGTGCTTACTGCGGTATAGTTCCTGTGGAGATGAGGGGAATCGAACCCCTGACCTCTTGAATGCCATTCAAGCGCTCTCCCAACTGAGCTACATCCCCGTTCGGTTCGGTGGGTATTACCGTTTGAACGGTTGGGTTTTGTCAATACTATTTTTTCGATGCACGGGTGATTTTCCCGAAGGGGTGTAATCAATATGGCAGATCAACTTGAGAAGCTCACAAAAGAGAACGAGGCCCTGAAGCGCGAAAACGAACATCTCAAGAACATGCTCCGCAGCTACGAGAATGTCCTGAAGCTCAACGAGCAGGAGCTCGAAAACGCCGACGAGATTAAGAAGATGTACGAGAACATCTGCGAATTCTCGCGGACCGAGCTCATGCAGGCCGTCGAGACCGCGCGCGCGCAGGAGAGCGCGTCCGAGCTGTCGCGCGAAGAGCTGCTCAAGGCGTTCCACCACATCAAGGACCTGGAGGAGGAAAACAAGCGACTCAAGGAGCAGCGGGCGAGCGCCCGCTAACGGCCCGCCCGGCACCCGTCAACCGATGTTATTCACTTATATCATCATCTTCTTCTTCGTTATCGTGTTCGCGATATTCGCGTTGTATCTGCTCAACACCTACGTGTTTCCCCGCCGCATCGACGAGATCGCCCAGATGATCGAGAGCGGCCAGACGAAGCTCGCGATAAAAAAGCTCACCGACATGCTCGAGAAGGACGACCGAGACGCCTACGCCCATTTCCTGCTCGCCGAGGCATACCGGAAGGAGAACAACATCCAGTACGCCATCCTCGAGTACCGTCAGGTGCTCAAGCTGGGCAAGTTCGACGCCGTGGTCAGCGAGATCGACGTGCGCACCAAGCTGGCCGCCATATTCAAGGACAAGGGCGCCGTCGAGGAGGCCAAGAAGGAGTTCCTCATCCTCACCAAGATCGATCCCGACAACTACCGGAACTATCACGAGCTCGGCGTCATCTACTTCAACGCCAACGTGTTCGACCGCGCCGGCGGCTATTTCAAGAAGAGCATTTCGTGCAACGCGCAGGACAGCGACTCCCAGTACTATCTCGGCCAGATATTCTACCGGAGCGGGAACTATCCGGAGGCCAAGCAGATGTTCATCGAGACGCTCAAGATCGACCAGACGAATTACCGGGCGCACTACTTCCTGGGGCTGGTGCTGCGGCAGCTGGGCGACCACGAGTGGGCCGTGAAGGAGTTCGAGGTCGCGCAGAAGAGCGACGACATCAAGGTGAAGTGCTTTTTGGCCAAGGGGACCATCTTTCTCGAGAAGGAGCAGTATCCCAAGGCCGTGGTGGAGCTGGAGCGCGGGCTCAAGTTCGCCAAGCGCCGTAGCGACACCGAGCTCAACCTCCGGTATTTCCTCGCCGAGGCGCAGGAGAAGATGCGCGACCTGCACTCGGCGATCTTCAACTGGGAAAAGATCGTCGAGGTGAACCGCGATTTCCGGGACGTGCAGGAGAAGCTCAAGTCGTACTCCGAGTTCCGCCAGGACGACCGCATCAAGGACTTCATGATCGCCGGGTTGTCCAAGTTCGAGCACCTCTGCCGCAAGATCTGCGAGGGGATGGGGCTCACCATCATGGACGTCGATATCATCAGCGACACGGTGATCGAGATACTGGCCACCGAGACCGAAGGAAAATGGCGGAACACCCGCCGCACCAACCGCATCATCCGCATCATGCGCAACACCGACAGCGTGGGGGATAAGCTGCTGCGGCAGCTCCACGAGTCGATGAAGCTGCGTAACGCCACGCGCGTCATCATCATCTCGACCGGCGAGTACTCGCAGTCGGCGGTCGATTTCTCCAATACGCGCCCCATCGAACTCCTGGGCAAAAACGAGCTGGTCGGCCTCCTGCGCAACGTCAAAGACTGATCGCGCCGCGATGGATACGATCCGCGACATCCTGAGATCGGTCCCGCTGTTCGGGGGCTGCTCGGCCGTCGAGCTCGACTCCCTGCGGCGCATGGCGCGCGCGGCCTCATTCGAGCGGGGGCGGCGCGTGGATGTCGGCGCGGCAAACTCGCTGTTTGTCGTCGCCGGGGGCACCTTCGAGATCGAGTCGGCGGGGCCCGGCGATCCGGTGTTTCTCGCGCCGGGCTCGTTCTTCGGCGACCTCCCGTTGGCGCGCGCCCCGCGCAAGGGCGCCGTCCGCGCCCGCACCGACGGCACGCTCATCATCCTGCAGTCGGACGATCTCACGCGGTTGCTCTTGTCCTCGTTCAAGGCGTTTCGCGCCTACGCGGACGCCCTCGCGTATCTTGACATCGCGCATGCCGGCGCCGAGGGCGCGGACGCGGTGGCCCGCTGCCGCGTGATCACGGTGTTCGGGCCCGGGGAGGGGAGCGGGAAGTCCTTTTTCGCGGCCTGCCTCGGTGCGGCGCTGCCGTCCGGGGAGCGGGCCGTCATTCTGGACGCCTCGTATCGGGGCGTCTCGGTGTTTTCCGTCCTCGGGTGCAAGATGATGCCGGCGATATCGCAGCGGCAGTCGGCCGAGGTGATCGACGAGAAGTTCATTTTCGATCGCGTCGTCCGTGCGACCGACAGCCTCTCGGCGATCAACATCGTGGCCGGCTCGAAGGTGCGGATCGATCCGTCCATCCTGCCGCCCATTTTGTACCTGCTCGCCCGGGAATACCGGTACGTGATCATCGATCTCTCGGATTACGACGAGGACCTCCGCGCAGCGGCGCTCGCGGCATCGGATATCGTCTTTTGCCTGTTACAAAAAGAAAAGGACCGACGGCGCGTGTATGATATGCTCGCCGCCGAGCTCGCAGAGGGCCAGCGGCTGTTCTATGTGCTGAACGCGCACAATGCCGGCCAGAACGCACGCATCGACGGCGGTCTGCTCTTCGAAGCGGTCGACATGCCGGACGACGGCGTATCCTTGACCGCACACGCCCAGCGACTGCGCGAAGGGCCCATGAAGGAATTCGTCGCGGCGGTCACGGCGCGGCGGCGGGGACTGGTGCTTGAGCCCGGTCTGCTCGAGTCGGTGGCGCATGCGGGAGCGCTCGCGGCGCTGCGGGAGGCGGGCCGTACTTTCGATGTCATCTACGCCGCGTCGATGTCGTTCGCGGTGGCCGGGCTCTATCTCCTGTCGAGCGACAATGACTCGTTCCGGGACGCCGTGCTGCGCCTCTTTTCCGAGGAGCGCCTCAATGCGCTGCTCGACATCTCCTTTCCGGAGGAATTCGTTTTCCGGAACACGAAGCTGGTCAGATGGGCGGCCGAGCGCGCGGGCGATCAGCGAATGGAGTTCTTCGGCGCGCTCCCGGCGGTCCGGTTGGCCGACGAACAGCGACGGGAACGCATGTGTACCGCGGGATATCTGCGGGACGCGCTCGCCGCATCGCTTCTGCTGTATCCGGTGGCCGAGCCGCTCGCCATCGGCGGCACGCGCTATCATGCCGGGTATCCGGACTGCATGGCGCGCGGTGCCGATCTGCGCCGCGCCGGCATCGACGAGGTACTGCTAGTGTCGATCGCGAGTCGCTCGCGCTGGGATTTTTCGGACGGGAGACTCCTTTCCTTTTATGGAACGTATCTCAACGCGCTCCACGGGCGGCGTTCCGAGAGCGATCGAGCCGATGCAATCATCACCATCGACATTGACGAAAAGCGCTACAAGCCGGCCAAGATCATCTCCGATGCGGAGAAGGCCGTCGCCGGCGCCCTCGCCAAAAGCCATAATCCTTCTTGACTTTCTCCTCGCCTGATCGTATCTGTCGCTACCGGACATGACAATCGATAGGGGGGCGTGATGCGATCTCGTGCTACAAATCTGCTGCAGGCGGCCGCGCTGTTCGCGGGGATCGTGTATCTGGTCGTGGGGTCGCTGTTCTACCTGTCTCCCATATTGTTCAGCCGGATATGCGGCATGGATGTGGGCGAGGACTGGCTCACCGAGATTCCCAAGGACCCGTTGATGTCGACCCTGTATTACATGGCGACAGCCTTCGCCTCGCTTCTGGGCGTGACCGGCGCGTCGATGGTGTTGCCGCTGTTCGATCCCGAGAAGTATCGCGTGCTCATGTACTTTACGGGGGCGATCTTTCCGGGCTTCGCGGCGGTCACGCTGCTTCGTAACGGCATCCGGCTGGGGCACCCGCTCCTGATCGTGTTCGGCGGCGTGTTTCTCGCGATATGCGTCGTGACGGTGCTCGGCATTGCGGCGACCCGGCACGCGGGGCGTCCGGGCGGGCGGTAAACCGGGATCGTCCGGCGGTAATATTAACAGCGGTCAAATAGTGTAAAGAATATTGGCGGAAAATAATACAACAATAGCTTGACAAAAACCGGGTGTTCGAAGATAAATTCACATTGAGAGCATAGTGGCCGTTCCGGCATGTGGAGCGTGTAACGCTTTTACCGGAGTATCTTTTTTTAGCAATGGAATGCACCCGAGCGCAATAAGGAGGGGTTGATGGATCTCAAGACGAAAAAGGTGGACAATGTCATCGTCGTGCATCTCTTCGGGCGCTTGGACGTTCACTTGTCGGCCGACATCGAAAAGGAAATCGGCAAGATCATATCGGACGAGCCCTCCAGCCATCTGCTTCTCAACCTCGAAGACGTCGAGTACATGAGCAGCTCCGGATTGCGCATCTTCGTGTCCACCATGCGCATTCTCAAGGAATCGAAGCGCAAACTCAAACTGTGCAATATCAAAAGCGCGGTGAAGAAGATTTTCGAGGTCGTCGAGCTTATCGACATGTTCGATATTTACGATTCCGAAGAGGCGGCGCTGCAGGCTTTCAAGAGCGAGTAGCCCGGACGTGCCGCTTCCCTGGATCAGCACGAAAAACGAACCGGCCGACGCGTCCATCAATCTCAATGATATAAAGGCGGATTTTGTCGATACGGCAAAAATCGCCGCCGGCCGCAGCGACTATCTGCGGGACCTCCGCAATTACGTTCTCTTTCAGAAAATGCCCACGTTCCGTTGGCCGCTCTGGCTTACGGGGCTCGCCGATCCGGCCTCCGAGTATCATCGTCCCATCGTCCCCGCCTTTTTGTCGAATACGGCCGGGACCGACGCGATCGCCTTCTCCAATATCCTTTCCTCGGACGACCTATTGGTCGATCTGGCCGGGATGCTCTCGCCGACCTATGCGACCTGGTCGATGGAGGTGTGGATGATCGCCGACGGCGCGCTCATACGCCCGCAGGAGCGCCCCGGGCGCGTCTCGATGGAGCGCATTCCGCGCCGCGGCATGGTGAAGGCCGTCTGGGACGAAAGCGCCTTCCGGGTGACGACGGAGCTCTTCGGCATTCGCACGGACATCGACGAGGCGGTGATCGACATCGCATGCTCCGTGAAGAAGTCCGTTCAGACGGCCGTCCTGTGCGTCGCGTTTCGTCCGTACAACGGGAGCACCCTCGGCGGCATCGAGGCGATCGAGTACCAGGGCGACACGCGCATCGTGCGCATCAACGGGCGCGAGCGGGCCCTCGTCGGGGCCAAGCCCGACGCCGTGGCCGCGGGCAGCTTCGATGCGGGCGATATCGACGCCGCAAGCGCGGCCGGGGGAGAGCACAAGGCGCGCTGCCGTTACGGGATGGCCACCCTGGGGCTTTTCTACCGCCTTTCGCGCGGCGAGAACGCGCTCACCGTGCGCTTGAGCCTTGCGCGGGACCGCGCGCTTCGCCCGGCCAAGCTCGATTTCAAAAAACTCCGCGAGGATTTTTCGGCTTTTGCAAATCAACGGGCGAATGCGGGCGTTTCGATCGCCATCGGCGATCGGGGCATCGAGCAGTGGTTTCTCGCCTCCAAGCTCTCGCTGCTGTCGCACCTGAACAACGGATCATTGTTCCCGGGGAAATCCATGCCGGACGTTGCGCAGGCGCGACTGTTGTATTATGTCCTTGCCGCCTACGTGCGCATGGGCGCCTTCGCCGAGACCCTCATGGTGCTGGAGGCCTTTCTCGGTTCGCTCTCGCTGGGCGAGCGCCCCGGTTTTCACGATATCGTGGTCGCCTGCTATTTCCTCTGCGCCGCGGGAGACTATTTCACCGTTTCGCGCAATATGGACCATCTCAAGACGGTCTTTGCGGCCATTCGCGCGGTCGCCGTCCCGGTGCTCGCCCATGCGGCAGGGATCAAGGAGAAGCAGGTCCGATCCGCGGACGCGGTCAACACCATCCCCTACAGCTTTCTCCGCCATGCGCACCTGCACGATATATTCCTGGCGGCGTGCGCCTGCCGGCAGTTCGCCTATCTCGCGCGCTGCATGGGGCTTTTCGGCGACGAATTGAAGTTCGCGAAGGAGTCCCAGCGGCTCGAGGAGATCGCGTTGCGCGAGATCGCACAGCGGTTCCCCGCGCCGCGCGCCGGGAAGAAGGACGACGCCGCCGCGCGCCGGGCCGCGATCGCCTCCGAGGACGAGACGCTCATCTATTGCCTGTTCGCGGGGTTTCCCTTCGGGCTCACCCTGCTCTCTCCGGAGAAGCTGCGCACCATGACCGACGCGCTCGTCGAGCGCTACGGCGGCGTCCCGCTGTATCTGCGGTCGCGGGGCGGCTGGGACTCGTTCCTCTCGCTGGCGCTGGCGCACAATCTCATCGCGCTCAAGGACGCGCGGGCCTTCGACATCATCACGCACTTCTTCGATGCGGGAGGAAAGCGCTTCTCGGTCCCGGACGTGATCAACCCGAAGAGCCGTCATGGCGTTTTCGGCGAGGGCGATTCGCGCCTTGCGCATGCGGTGCTCTTTCTCGCGCTTCGTAACCTGCTGTTCGTGGACGCCGAGAACCGGCTCGAGATCTTTCCCCTGCCCCGGGAGGAGTGGTTCACGCCGGGTTCCGAGATCGTGATCCGCGACGCGCCGTCGCGTTTCGGCCTCATCAATCTCCGGGCGGTCTCGACGCCGAACGAGATCCAGGTCCATTTCGAACAGCTGCCGCAGTTCCTTCCCCACGACATGCTCATCACCCTTCCGGTGAAGACAAAGCTGGTCAAGGAGGACGATTTCATCATCAAAAAGGAGCTCGGCAATGCCTATCTCATTAGCGGCTGGCCAACCATCGTCAGGTTCCTGCGCCAGTGAGCCGCCGGGTGCGTCCAGATGATCGTCTACATCCTGCTCGCCGCCGTCATTTTCCTGGGGCTGCTCATCTATTATCTGTTCTATATCGCGCCCCGGTTCAATCCGCGTAATCGCGCGGCGTCGTTCGAACAGCAGGGGCTCACCCGCGAGGCGATCTACGAGTACAAGAAGATCCTCGACGAGAACCCGCGCGACCCGGCGGTCCACTTCAAACTCGCCGGCCTCTTTCTGTCGGTCGACGAGCCCGACAAGGCCGCACTGCACCTCGAGGAGGTGATGAAGATCGGCCAGTACTCGGCCGAGGTGGACAAGCTGGACACGATGAAGCGCCTGGCGGGTATCTATCAGGACCGTGAAGATCTCGAGCGGGCCTTCCAGGTGTATTTCGAGCTTCTGCGCACGTATCCGGCCGACGAGGAGGCGCTGTATCACGTGTCGTTCATCGCGCTGGGGCAGGAGGAGTTCGAGCTGGCCCAGCGCTATTTCGACCGTTTGGTGAAGCTCAAGCCGGGCGATTTCGACATCCAGTTCGGCGCCGGCATCTGCAGCTACCAGAACCAGAAGATCAACGAGTCGGTCGAGTATTTCAAGGCGGCCGTCGCGCTGCGCACCAACTCCGATCTCGCCAACCTGGCGATGGCCTTTGCGCTCCAGCGGAAGCGCGACTACAAACAGGCGATGGCCGTCCTCGGGAAGCTTGCCGCCACGACGCCGGACCCGCAGGTGAAGTTCGTCGCCCTCCGGCTCGATGCGTTCATCCATCTGCAGTCGAAGCGGCACGACGAGGGGGTGAAGGTGTTCCAGGACCTTCTCGAGATGGCCCGGACCGACGAGTTCCAGGACGAGCTGCCCCTGGTGCTCTACGACATCGGCTTCGCCTGCATACGCGCCGAGAAATCGCGCATGGCCTACGATTACTGGAACGAGCTGTATCAGGTGGACAAGAGCTTCCAGCGAATCGACGGCCTTATCACCATGCTCCGCAAGGAGATGGACGTCGATTATAAAAGCATCAAGGAAACCTTCGATGTCTCGGTGGCGGATTACATCGACGAATGGCTGGAGAAAGCCTTCCCGGCAACCTTTCTATGGGACCTCTGCGGGCTCAAGAGCGCCGAGACCATCAACCTGAAGGACGTTATCGTCACGACGCGCGTGAGCGCGGGCGGCGGCGGCGCGGACCTCTCCTCGTATCGAGATTACTCCGAGGCATTGGCCCGCCTGTCCGCGCTGGACACCGAGTCCTTCCGGGTGATGGCCAACCGCGTGGTCCAGAAGCTGGGGTATAAGGTGGACCAGATCCTTCCGACCTACCGGGACACGGACGGCGTTGATTTCATGACGGTGTCGGTGTCCACGAAGGAGAAAACGCTCATCTGGGTGCGTCGCTGGACGAAAATCACGGTGGGCGAAATACCGCTTCGGAACCTGGCGCAGTCGACCAACGACCTCAAGGCGCGGCAGGGTATTCTCATCACGGCCGCGGAGCTCACCCCGGCCGCGGAGGAGAGCCTCTCCCGCCTCTCCAAGGTGTCCGTGGTGCACCCGGACCAGCTGGGCGAGATCCTGGACGGATTGCTGTAGCGCGCATGATCGCCCCGCCCGACGCCACGCGCGCGACCCTGCCGTTGTGCGACATCGAAATTGACGACGCGCGCTTTCGACTCGGCGCCCCGGTTCCGGATCAGCGGCTGGTCGACTCCATCCGCCGGATCGGCGTGTTGCGCCCGCCGGTCGTTCTCGAAGGCGCCCCGGCGGCCCTCCCGGTGTTCGGTCACGGACGATTGCGCGCGCTGCGGGAGCTTGCGGTCGAGCGCGCGGAGGTCGTGCGTGTGCGCGCGGTCGACCCCGAGTGGTACCTGCGCGCCGCGCTGGACCGGCACTATCGGCAGGCATTGGGCCCGGTGGCGCGCCTGCGGCTCGTTCGCCTGCTGCGCCGCGAGTTTACCATGGATGAGCGCCGAATCGAACCAATCGCCCGCGCGGAGCTGGGGGTCCCGGATGCGCTCGCAGGCGACGATGCGGCTGCGAGCGTCCTGTCGCTTCCCCCGGAGCTCTTGGACTATCTCGACCACCGGGCGATCGGATATAAGACCATCCGCGAGCTCGTCGGGCTCGATCCGGCCGCGATCGCGCTCCTGGCCGGCTGGATCGGCGCGACGGACATGCGGGTGAACGTGTTCAAGGAGATCGTGGAGATGCTCGGCGATCTGACTACCCGGCCGGAGGTCCTCCGCGCGCTTTCCGTGGAGACCGACCCGTCGATGGACCGCCGCGCCTGCGAGCGCGCCATTCACGAGGCCGTGTTTTGCGCGCGCTATCCGGACTATGCCGCCAGTCGCGAACGCGCGAACAATTCGCTGCGCGCGCTTACCGTGCCGGGGGTGGAGGTGGTGTTTCCCGAATTTTTCGAAGGGAATACGGTCGAGGTGCGGATCCGCCTGGGGCGTCGGGACGGCGCCTCGGTATTGCGCGAGCGAATCGGGCGCATCGACGATGACGCGCTCGCGCGGCTCCTGGAGTTGCTATAAAATGAAAAAGTGCTGCATCTCCTGGAGCACCTTGCGGCAGGTCTCGTCGAGGGACAGTTTCGATTTATAGCCAGCCGCGTTCTTGTGCCCCCCCCCGCCGTTGGCCATGGCGATCTTCGCGACGTCGTAGTCGCCCTTGGTCCGCATGCTCACCTTGATGGGCCCGCCGATATCCTGCTTCACCAGAATGCTCGCGACCACGCCCTTTACCGTGTGGGGGAGGTTGATGTTGAGTTCCCCCTCGGAGAACGACGCGCCCGACTCCTTGAGCATCTCGGGCGTGAGGCGCATCAGGATGAGCCGACCGTCGAAGTACTTTTCCATGGACGCGAGCATGAGCGCGCGCAGCTCGAAGCTGGCCAGGGAGTTGTTCTCGTACACCTGTTCGTAGATATTGAAGGGGTTCGCGCCGCGCTCGACCAGGTCGGCGATGGCGCGGAAGGTCGCGGGCGAGGTCTTCGGGTAGCGAAACGAGCCCGTATCGTACAGGATGCCCGTGTAGATCGCCTGCGCCGCCTTCCGGCTCGGCTCGGCGCCGAAGTGCCGCATGAGGGTGTAGATGATCTCGCTGGTGGAGGAGGCGTCCACCGCGATATAGTGCCCGCGCGACGAGCCGCGCGACTCGTTCACCTCGTGGTGGTCTATAATGAGCAGGTCCAGGTCCTTGATGATGGGATGCACCGATCCGATGTTCTCGAAGTCGTTGGTGTCCAGGACGAAGACCGCGTACTCCGCGAGGTTGTCGGGGATCTCGCAGCCCTTGCTGAACACGTTCACCTCGTTCTCCTGGTCGACGAACAGGAACTTTTCCGGAGTGGCGTCGGAATTGAGGATGATGGCCTCTTTGCCCAGGTGCAGCAAAAGCTCGCGGAAGGCGATCTCGGCGCCGAGGCCGTCGCCGTCGGGACTTTCATGGGTCGAGATGATAAATCGGTCGTGACGGGACAGGTACTCTTCAAGGACGTGGAGATCGGGCATGGCCGGACGCAGCCTCAGGCGTTCCGCGCGACGGCAGTTCGTGCGGCGGCGTTGTTCAGGAGCGGGAACCCCATCTCCTCGCGGATCTCCAGATACCGCTCGGCGCAGCGCCGCGCCAGGGTGCGCACCCGGGCGATGTAGCCCACGCGCTCGGTCACGGAGATGGCGCCGCGCGCATCGAGCATGTTGAAGGCGTGCGAGCACTTCAGGACGTAGTCGTAGGCCGGCAGAACCACGCGGATCGCGGGATTGTCGAGGATCGCCAGGCACTCCTTCTCGTACAGATCGAACAGCGTGAAGTGCAGCGCGACATCGGACAGGTTGAAGTTGTAATGCGAGAACTCGAACTCGCTTCGATGGTGCACGTCGCGATAGGTGAGGCGATCGTTCCACTGGATGTCGAACACGCTGTCCTTGCCCTGAATGTACATACAGATCCGCTCGAGGCCGTAGGTGAGCTCGACCGGTATGGGGTTGAGCTCGATGCTTCCGCAGAGTTGGAAATAGGTGAACTGCGTGATCTCCATGCCGTCCAGCCACACCTCCCAGCCGAGGCCGGCGGCGCCCAGCGTGGGCGATTCCCAGTCGTCCTCGACAAAGCGGACGTCGTGCTCCTCGAGCCTGATGCCGAGCGCCCGAAGCGAGTCCAGATACAGGTCCTGGATGTCCAGCGGCGAGGGCTTCATGATCACCTGGTACTGATAGTAGTGCTGCAGGCGGTTGGGGTTGTCTCCGTAGCGACCGTCGGTCGGCCGGCGCGAGGGCTCGACGTAGGCGACGTTCCACGGCTCCGGGCCCAGCGCCCGCAAAAAGGTCGCGGGATTGAAGGTGCCCGCGCCGACCTCCAGGTCGTACCCCTGGATGACGATGCAGCCGTGTGCGGCCCAGTACTCGTGCAGGCGAGCGATGATATCCTGGAAATACATATCGATAGAAGGGTGTCGCGCGGGCGATTTCAGTCAAGTACTTTATTTGCGAATAATCACTCCTCGGTCTGGCTGGCGTAGGCGTCCGAGAGCGACTGATGGAGGAGGATGAGGTCGCTCTCCTCCGTGAGGTCGAAGTACTGGAGGATCTCCGAATCGATGGGATAGGGCTTCTCGCCGATCTTCTCGATATCGGCTAGGGTGTTCGCCAGGTACACGATGTAGACGAGATCGCGTATCTCGTCCGGCGCCATATAGGGCCGATGATGATACTCGATCACGCTGATCAGGGTCTTGTTGAAGTTCCATTTCTCAAGCACCTTGCAGCCCAGCGTGCTGTGGCTCATCCCCAGGCTCATCTCCTCGAGGACGCTGGAGACGCCGATCCCCTTGATCCCCACGAGCTCCTTGATCCGCTTGCCCAGGTCGGGCCGGATGGAGAGCATCACGATGCGTCCGAGGTCGGACAGGAGCGCCGCCAGGTACACCAGCTCCGCCAGTCGCACGCGCTTCATCTGCATGGCGATCTTCTGGGCGTAGAAGGCCGAGCGGTTCGACGATTTCCACACCTCCTCGAACTTCTTGTAGCGCGAGTCCATGATGCGCTGGACGCCGCTGGCGATCAAGAGGGCGTTTATCCCCTTGAGGCCAATGATTTTCACGGCGCCCTCAATCGTCTCCACCTTGTTCATGGTGATATAGCCCGCGGAGTTGGCCAGCTTCAGGATGTTCGCGGTGAGCCCGGGGTCGCGCCGGATGTGCTCCGCGATCTCGCGCACCGACGACTTCGGGTTGGCGCACAGGCGCTGGATGGCCACGATGTTTTCGGGGAACGAGGGGATGCGGTCGATCTCGGCGATGATCTCGTCGGTGATCTTGGTGTGGAGCTCCTTCTTTTGGATGTGCTGGGGTATGGTGATGATGGCGATGGTGAGATTGCCCTTGCGCGCGATCTTGAAGCCGTCGTTGGGGAAGCCGGCGCTCTTGCACAACATGAGCGCCATGATGAGCCCCAGGCCGGCTCCCTCCGAGTCGTCCAGGACGTCGTCGAAGGCGTCGGAGATATCGTCGTATTTATACGCCTTCTGGATGCGGGCGTTCACCTTGTGGATCTCCTCGTCGATGATGGGAATGTTGTTGATGACGTGGATCTGCAGGTGCCGTTCGAATGTTTTGAACAGGACGCGCACCACGAGCTTGGCGCGCTCCAGGCGATCGAAGAAATCGCTGCCGGGCGTGTAGACTATCTCCTTGAAGGTTTCCATCCCCTGCCGGTAGTCGGCGGGGGTATTGATGTCCAGGTTGTTTAGCTTAAAATAGAGGCGTTTGGCGTTGGCCTTGATGGCGTTGTTCGAGAGCTCCTTCAGGATGGCGTTGAGCATGTCCTTGAGGTACAGGATGTCGAACTTCTCGAGGTAGCGGTGCAGGACGCGCTGAACGGCAAGCTCCACGGAGCTGTTCATCTGTGAAAACTGGATAAAGCAGCTCTCGCCGTTTTTGATGGCCTCGCTAAAATTCTCGGGGCTGACGATGTAGGGAGCGCTTCCTTCCAAAACGATACCCGCAAATAATTAAATTGCGCTGGTGTCCGGTCGTGCCGGTCCAGGCTGTATTTGCGACATCATTTCCCATGCATCGGCAGTTTTTCAAGAAGAAAAAGCCCCGGGGCCATATTTTACGGTTACGGGGAGTGCGGCTGATGGAGCTCGTCCCGGGGAGCGATCGTCAGTCCTTCAGCGCGGCGAAGGGCCGCAGTGAGCCCTTGAAGGCGCCCTCGTAGAAGGTCCCGACGCCGAAATAGACCTGGTTCTCGCCGGCCCGATCGAACCCGCGCGCCGCGCCGATATAGGCACGCAGGTCATAGGTATAGCCCAGGGTGATGCGGACGTGGAGCTCGAGGCCGGCGCTCGAGCGGAAGTCGCTCAGGCGCGGATCGCCGCTCCAGGTGTTGCCGTATTCGCCGAAGACCGTGAGCCACACGTCCTTGAGGAGGACGGGGAGGGTGCTGAAACCACAATCGGGCTGGACCGCCGGAAATCGGTACTCCAGCGCGGCCGAGGCCGTTCGGTTGCCGTAGATGAGGCCCGCGGGGTAGCCCCGAAGCCCGAAGAGATCGTCGTCGGACGCGACGCCGCCCTGCGCGCCCCGTTCGAACCGGCCCACATTGAATGGGGCGAGGTGGTCGGGATTGTCGAAGGCCGCGCCGCCCCGCAGGCGCAGCAGGGTCACGTGGTTGCGAAAAATGCCGGGAAGGTACTCCGCGTATTCGGCGCGCGCCTTGCTGAAGGAATAGTCGGACCCAATGCCCCGATGATAGAAATCGTACGAAAGCGAAACGCTCCGCCCGTCCTCGGGGCTCACGGACCAGGCGTACCGGCTCGCATTCGAGAAAAGATAGGCCACGCGGACGCGCGCGAGATCGTCGGTATAGTGGCGCTCGTCCGTCGGCGGGAGGAACCAGTCCGTATAGGTGCGTTGATAGGTGTAGGCGAGCACGATATCGTGGCTGCTGTAGAACGAGAGAAACGGGACATCGACGGCAACCGTGCCCGATTTTTCCATGGTGCGCTTGACGTTGAAATTGTTCGTCTCCCGCCAGGGAAAACCATCATGCCCATAAAAGAGGGAGTCGTCGTTGTACTGGAGCATGATGTTCGGGTAGAGGCCCGAATAGAGGTACATGGCGGACACGGCGGCCCGTTGCTGCGTCCCCGCCCCGGCGGCCGCGAGCGCGTAGAAGTGGCGATACAGGGCGTCCGTGCCCATCGTAAATGCGCCCAACCACGCGTCGTAGGTGTCGTTGTAGATCTCGTCCGAATAGAGCATCGGGATCCACGCGGGATTGAACAGCGAGCGAAGCGGAGTGTACGGCTGCTCGGTCGGTTCGCTCGTCCGGACCGGGGCGCTCGGCGGTGGGAGGAAGTAATCCGGCGCCATGGGTTTCGCGGGAAGCTTTTGCGGCGGCGACGCGACCGGATAGGGCATGAGCGCGATATCGAACCCGTTTTTCCCGTAGGCCGAAAAGGCGATGCCCGAGCCGTCGGGCGAGACGGCGGGCCACAGGGCGCCGCCGAGCAGGTTGGTGAGCCGGACGAGCTCCCCGGTGGCCAGGCGGTATTCGTAGAGATTGTAGGCGCCCGAGCGGTCCGACGAGAATATGATGCGGGCCCCGTCCGGGTGCCAGACCGGCTGCAGGTCTATTGAGGCGTCGTCGGTGATGCGGGTGAAGGCCTTCGCGGCGCGGTCGTAGACGGCGATATCGACATTGCCCGAGCGGTCCTTGAACGAGAACGCGATCCTTCCGCCGTCGGGCGAGAGGCGCGCATACGAGATCTGCAGGTCGCTTGTGTCGATGATGCGCGCGCGCTCGCGAAGCGCAGCGTCGGCCAGCACCAGCGAGTAGCGGTCGCCGGGCGCCGTCACGTATACGGTCTCGTGCTCGTCGTCGGAGACGTCGATGGACACGGCGCGCAACCCGCGGCTCATCTGGCGGTAGCCGTCCGTGTATCGGAATACGTCGCTGTAGAGCGAAAAGGAGCGGTACAGCTCCAGATCGGCCAGATAGACCGCGCCCGATTTCCCGACGGCGATGTCGCCCGGCGCGTTGACCCGCGCAAGCGTCGCGGTTGTCGCGTTCTTCAGCGAATAGCGCATGAGCGCTCGCTTGTCGTAATTGGTCATGCGCACGTAGTAGAGGTCCCCGCCGTCGCGGCTGAAGCGCGGAAGGACGGTATTGTGGCCGCTGTCGCTCACGAGCGCATGCCGGGTTACGGGCGCCTGCCGGATCGAGGCTATCTGCGCCTCGTATTTTTTGGAAAGATGGGTCCGGTAGTCCTCCCAGAGGGCGCGGAAGGTTTTGCGGTACACCGTTTCGGCCGTCGTGTCGATGAATGGCAGGATGAAGGGGATGATGTTGTCGGAATACGGTAAAAGGTTGTAGGAATTCTCGATGAATATGTCCGCAAACCGATTACGGCCGCGGGTGTCCTCAAGGTATTGGACGAAGAGGCCGCCGTAGAGATACGGGACCAGCCCGGTCGGCCAGCGCCGCGGCATATGCGACGCGGCGGTGATCGACGCGAGCGTGTTGTGGAGCGCCTCCGTGCGCATCACCATGTCCGTATAGGTGCTGTTGACGCGGCCGAAGCGCGAGTCGCGCGACTCGTGGTAGACGGCGTTTCCTTCGGTCGCCCAATAGGGCAGGAAGGCGTTGGGGAAGCAGACCCGGCCCAGGAGGTAGCGGCTCGCCTCCGGGAGCCCGCGCACGGCGTCGATGTTCAGGGTGTGCGTGTATTCATGGGTGAAGAGGAGTTCGAGCCAGTTGTCGTAATTGTTCAGGGACTCGTGCATCGTCGGGCGCGCCAGGAAGAGCTGGACCCGGTTGAAGGGGACGGGGATGGAGAAGCCATTGGCGTCGTCCATGTTGTCCACGAGCACGATATCGGTCCGGAAATAGGGCCGCCATTTCGTGAGCGGGGTGAGCGTCTGGTGCACGCGCTCGGCGATCACGGCGAGACGGCGGGCGTCGGGCTCCAGGCCCCGGTGGTAGTGGATCCAGAAATGCTCGGTCCGGATGGAGCGCCACTCGAGCGCGGGATCGAACTTCACCATCGGCAGGTCGAGAAGCTGCGCCGGGGCGGCCGTCGCGAGGGCGAGGACGAGCAACGCGGCCAGGGGCATGTATCGATAGGGGGCTCTCATCGGTTGTGCGATGGACGGACCGTCCCGTTGCCTGCGGGCCGGACAGGGGGCAAGTGTCGGCGGGACGCGCCGCCTCGTCAAACCGTTATTTGCTTGATCTGTCGGGATTTTTTTGCTTGCATGGCATTCGGCGATGCGGTATCCCATTTTTTATAGCCGGGACATCATAATGATTGACAAAATCGCTTTTTTACATTTGTTACGAGTGCCGCAGAATCTCCAATGCGTGGTGCAAGGAAATGAAAAGCAGTCATGACTTCCCCAACGTAAACCCGAAGAACCCCGACGGCCTCAAGCCGAGCGGCAAGCCCTATACCGTGATGGTCGTGGAGGACAAGGAATTCCACCGGAAGCAGATCGTGCAGATCCTCGAGTCCGAGCAGTACAAGATCGTCGCCACGGCCCAGAACGGCAAGGAGGCCGTCGAGATGTACGACAAGGTGGCCGACAAGCTCGACCTCATCACCACCGACCTCGACATGCCGGTGCTCGACGGCTATGCGTTGCTCTTCGAGCTGATGCGGAAAAAACCTCAGGCGAAGATCGTGTTCATCAGCGACGAGACGTCCAAGGGCGTGGTGCAGGACCTCATCAAGATGGGCGCCGCGGATTTCATTCTCAAGCCCATCCAGCGTCAACGCCTGCTCGATCGCGTGAAGCTGGCGCTGTCACGCCCGAAGGGCGAAGCGGTCGATCTGTAAAAAAATAAAGATCCGAGAGGAAGGGACATGGACCCCGAAATCGCCGAAACCATCGCGAAATCTCCCGAGCTCGCCCGGAAGTACCAGATCGCGCTGCACTATACGAACGGCGATGAGGACAAGGCCCTCAAGATGCTCGATGGCGCCTACCAGGATCTCTATATCATCAAAGGGCGATTCAGCTCGACCACGCAAAACGGCCTGTTCGTGATCTTCTATAACTGGTTCAACTTCGTCGCGGTTTCCACCTCCGAGATCATGAGCCCGTCGTACATGCTGCGCAATGTGGATCCTTCTCAGGACTGGCGGGAGTTCGAGCGCCAGCTGATGGAGCATGTCGCGAAGGGGGACCACGACGAGGTGATGCGCCGCGCCATGCGCGATGCGGTCCTCAAGGCCTTTACCGTCACGATCATGAAGGACGTGAACAAGGCGGTCCGGAACAACGACGACATCGTCCTCAACCGGATCTTCCAGCGCCTCATCAAGGACAGCATGGGGCTGCAGAATGTGGACATGGAGGTCAACTGCCAGCCGGACTCGTCGTTGGCCATGGAGCTCGACTCCATAACCAGTAAAAAAATTGATGTCGAGTCGATTGCGAAAAACGCGTCGCGGGAGAGCGAGTCCGCCGTTGCGCCCCCGGCCGACGGCTTCATGCGGCCCGAGGTGGGAAAGGACGGCGTGAAGCTCATCCTCAAGTGCGGCCTCATCCTCTCGCCCATCAAGGGCAAGCACATCTCGCGGCTCGAGGTGGGCGACCGGGTCCGGGTGTCGATCCTGGAGTCGAGCCCCAACGCCATCAAGGTGGCGGAGGCCTTCAACGCCTACGACGGCAAGCAGTTCAGCCCCATCAACGCCCGCATGAAGGTCGCCCGCAAGGGGGACAAGGGCTACGAGTTCTACGCGGTCATCGCCAAGGGAATCCTCGCCCATATCGTCGAGGAGGAGGAAAACATCAAGGTCGCGATGGACCCCGCCTTCACCGTTCAGGAAAGCAAAGACGAGACGAAGAAGGGCGGGATTTCGATGCCGATCATCGTCGCGATCATCGCCGCGTTCATTATCATCGTTTCAGTCCTCATCTTTCTGGTTAAATAACCAAAATCAGATCATCCGCACCGGGACGCCGCGCGCGGCGAGGTACTCTTTCACCGACGCGATGGATATCTCGCGGAAGTGGAAGATCGACGCCGCGAGGACCGCGTCGGCCCCTCCGGCCGTGAGTCCGTCGTAGAGGTGCTCGATCGTTCCCACGCCGCCGGAGGCGATCACCGGCACCGGGACCGCGTCGGCGATGGCGCGCGTGAGCTCGAGATCGTATCCGATCCTGGTCCCGTCGCGGTCCATGCTGGTCAGGAGTATCTCGCCCGCCCCGCGCTCGCAGGCCTGGCGCGCCCATTGGATCGCGTCATGTTCGGTGGGGGTGCGCCCGCCGTGCAGGTATACGGTCCAGCCGCCCGCATCGTTGCGTTTCGCGTCGATCGCCACCACGATGCACTGCGAGCCGAAGCGCACGGCCGAATCGTCGAGAATGGACGGATCAAGAACGGCGGCGGTGTTGATGGAGACCTTGTCGGCGCCGTTCTCCAGGATGCGGCGCACATCGTCGACCGTGCGGATGCCCCCGCCCACCGCGAAGGGTATGTGGACCGTTTCGGCCACGCGTTTGACCATTTCGATGATGATGTCGCGCCGGTCGCTTGACGCGGTGATGTCGAGGAAGACGAGCTCGTCGGCCCCCTCGGCGTCGTAGAACTTCCCGTTCTCGACCGGGTCGCCGGCGTCGATCAGGTTCACGAAGTTCACGCCCTTGACCACGCGGCCGTCCTTGACGTCGAGACAGGGGATGACGCGCTTAGCCAGCATCGGGCGCCTCGCGCCTGCGTTGCGCGGCCAGCAGAAACATGAGGCCGGCGAAGAGGACGGGGTGCGCGAACAACGCCATGGAAAACCTGAAGGCGTACAGGTGCTGGTCGGGCACGAGCGGATGAAGCGGGATGACGGCGATGGCCGCGACGATGGACGAGCACAGAAGGAGCGCGACGATGTGGGCGCCCGGAGCGCGCAGCGCAAGCTGATCCGCGAGCGCACGGTCCATGAAGATCGCCCGAAACAAGAGCGCGCCCAGGACCAGGGCGACAAAGTAGGCCGCGACCGCCTCGGTGAAGCGGGCATTTGATGTCACCATGTATTTCCCGACGGCGATGCCGGCGCAGTAGAGCGCGTTGAGCGCGACAAGCGTCGGGACGCCGTGCCCGCTCTTGAACACGACCCATGCGATGAGGGCGATCGCGCAGGCGATGGCGCCGACACGCTGGTAGAAGAGCGACTCCGCGTTGCGCTCCTCGACGAATCCGAGGATGTCCCTGGTCTGGTCGAGGTCGCGGCTCTCCAGGCTCGTGACGATGTCGCCGCCGACGGCGAACCCGGCGGTGGCGGCGCTTCCGCGCAACATGCCGATAAGGTGCCCCTTCTTCTCGATGGACTCGGTGAGATACGATACCCGTCGGTCCGCGCCGACGACCTCGTGGATGATCGTGCCGGCGGCGCAATCGGGCAGGGGGGCGCCCAGCATGGCCGCGACGGTGGGCGCGATCGAAATATTGTGAACCTGCCGCCGCACCACGCCGTGGGGGATGTCGCGCGCCAGGATATAGAGCGGGATGTCGAGCGAGAGGGCGTCGGAGCCGCCATGATGGCCGTCTGAGTCCATACCGTGGTCGGCCATGACGATCACGCAGGCGTTTCGCGCGCGCGCGTCGAGCTCCCGGAAGACGCGACCCAGGTCGCTGTCGATGGACGTGACGGCGTGAAGGTACTCGGGGCTCGCGTTCGAGCGTGTCTGGTGCGCGCGGGTGTCGGGCGCGGTATAGTGGACCAGGGTGAGGGGCGAGAGCGAATTCGACTGGACCGCGCTCAGGAGCGCCGCGGTGACGCCCGGGGTGTCCTCGCGCCCGCGCTCCACCTGGATGTACTGCGCCTGCCCTGCGGCGAGATCGCCGTACCAGACGAAACCGATCACCTCGCCCGCGCGCCCGTGTTGCTTCAGGTGATGGAAGACCGTGGGAATGCGCGCATGCCGCTGGAAGCGACGGGCGTTGTTGGTGATGCCGTTTAAAAACGGCGGCGCGCCGGTCATGATCGCGTAGTAGTTGGGCGCGCTCACCGAGGGAAGCATGCACTGCGCGTTCTCGAAGCGCATGCCGCCCACCCGCCAGCGCGCGGTGATGTTCGGCGCGATCTCGGCATTGTATAGGTAGTCGCGCCGCACCCCGTCGAGCACCGCGATGATCACCGCGTCGTACCGCAGCGGCCAGCGATGCTGTTTGCTCGCATTGTATCGCGCGTTGTGCGCACTGACGTCACGGTAGTCGAGCGGGTCGGTGAACCGGAAGGAGCGCGGCCCATTGCAGTCGTAGACATATGCCGCGAGGGCGGCGAAGACGAGCGCGATGCCGGCGAAGACGATCCGCATTAGTGAGCCCGTTTGAAGTTCAGCTCGCCCAGTAGCGGGTAGCTCAGGACAAGCCGGTCGTCGGTAAAGGAGTACGGGATGCTCTGACTGGCCCCCCGCTCCGTGACGGTGATGGTCCCGTCGTGGGCGCTGTAGCGCATGCCGAGCACGGGCCCGCCCTTGCCCAGCCGGACGCGCATGCTCCCGTTCTTCTTAAACTCCAGCATCATGACCGTCCGGATCCCGGCGGGGGCCTTGATCTCCGCCTCCCATTTGCCGATGAGACGCTCGTCGATCTTCGAACAGCCTGCCGGCGCGGCGATCACGCCCGCAAGAAGGATGAGCGCCAGTGCGTGTCGTGTGCGTGTGTTCATGGTCTCGTCGCGGTCGCTGAATTTCGTGCGCACTATATCGTCCGATTGGCGGCGGCGGCAAGGATATTTTTCCCATTGACAAAAAATAGTGGCGGCACTGTATTCCGTTCACCTATGGCAGCATCGAAAAAAACGACGGGCGCCGCACAGAGCGCCTTCCGCGGCTTTAACGCGCGCCATTCGCCGGCGATCGACCGGTTCATCGCATCATTCTTCAAGGGGAAGATCCGCTCCGCGCAGTTCCCGTTTATCGCCGATTGCTACCGCGACCTCTCCGCGTATTGCCTGCGCCCCGGGAAGCGGCTGCGTCCGCTCGTCCTCATCGCCGCCTATCTCGGGTACGGGGGCGATCCGAAGCGCATCGGCGAGATCACGCCCATCGCCGCGTCGCTCGAGCTCATGCACTCGTTCCTGCTGGTGCAGGACGACGTGATCGACCGTTCGGACGTGCGGCGCGGCGGAAAGGCGCTCCATGTGCTGATGGGCGAGCGCTATCGGGGCGCGGTGAACAACGAGCACGTCGGGAACGACGTCGCCCTCATCCTCGGCGACGTCTTGTTCGCGAACGCGATCGAGATCATCTCCTCCGCGCGCATCGACGGAGACGTCCGCACCGAGTTCATGAAGCTCTTCGCGAACACCTACGAGCTGACGGCGTGGGGGCAGATACTCGACATCATGCATTCCCTTCCGGCCGACATCGCGCCCGGCAACGGCGTGTCGACGAGCATCGGGCTGCTTAAAACAGCGTACTACACCGTGCTCAATCCCATGTGCATGGGCCATGTCCTCTCCGGTCGCGTACGCGGCGTTGCGGGACTCGTGGAGCGGGTCCCCATCATGCAATTTGCGCTACCGCTGGGCATGGCCTTCCAGCTTCGGGACGACATCCTGGGCGTGTACGGAAAAAAAAAGGACACCGGCAAGCCGTCCGATTCCGATATCGCCGAGGGCAAGCTCACGCTGTTCGTGGAGCTCGCGGTTTCCTCGCTCTCTGACGCCGAGCGAAAGCGGTTCATCTCCCGCTTCAGCGCGCCGCGCAAAACGGCCAAGGACATCGCCGCCATCCGCGACGTCTTCGATCGCACCGGCGTGCGCGAGATCGCGACGGACCGCCTGGGCGTGCTGATCCGGCAGGCGCGCGAGGCGTTGCCCGGCTGCAGGCTGCGCGAGGCGGAGCGGAAGGTCTTCGATTCGCTGGTCGACGAGGTTGCGCGCGTATAACCGGGGGAGTGGCCATGAAACAGTTGCGAACATACAACGGGGAGCAGGCCGCGCAGGCGCGGATCGGACAGGTGGTGTCGGACCTGTGCGACGAGCGGTCGTACCGCTCGGTGTACCATCGCGCGAACCACGACGTTCCCATGCCGGCCATCGAGCGGCTCTCGGAGATCGTCGAGCTCTTGCGCGCCATTCTCTTTCCCGGATATTTCGGCAACTCCGAGGTGAAGCCCGAGACGATGGGCTACTACATCGGCGCGTCGGTGGACACGGTCTACCAGCTCCTGGCCGAGCAGCTCAAGCGCGGCTACTGCTTCTCGTGCGCCGAGACCGAAACGCTCGACTGCGCCGATTGCGAGCGGCGGGCGCGCGACATCGCCGTGCGCTTCATCGAGCGGCTGCCCGAGGTGCGCCATCTGCTCTCCACCGACGTGGCCGCCGCCTTCGAGGGGGACCCGGCCGCCAAGAGCTCCGGCGAGGCCATCTTCAGCTATCCGAGCATCGTGGCCCTCACGAACTTCCGCATCGCGCACGAGCTCTATCGGCTCGACGTGCCGCTCATCCCGCGCATCATCACCGAGATGGCGCACTCGCGCACGGGCATCGACCTGCACCCGGGGGCCGAGATCGGCGAGCGCTTCTTCATCGACCACGGCACCGGCGTGGTGATCGGCGAGACCTCGGTGATCGGGCGCAATGTCCGTCTCTATCAGGGCGTGACGCTGGGCGCGAAGAGCTTCCCGATGGACGACAAGGGAAATCCCATCAAGGGGATCCCGCGCCACCCCATCGTGGAGGACGACGTGATCATCTACTCCGGCGCGACGGTGCTCGGTCGCGTGACGATCGGGCGCGGCGCGGTGATCGGCGGCAACGTGTGGCTCACGCGCGACGTCCCGCCGGGCGGGCGAATCATGCAGGGCGCACCCGACGAGAACGGGTTTTCCGGCGGCGGCGGCATCTAGGCGCGAATCCCTTCGGTACGATACTGTACATTTCATTTCCGCGTGTTCCGGCGTAAATATTTTCCCCGCCCGGTAAAATATGCTTGAAATGACGCCGGTGGCGACTATCGTTCAAGCCGTCCTGTCGTATTATAAAGAGAGATTTCCGTTCGGGTGGCATTGGCATGGAGTTTCTGAAGAGTTTTTACGCGAATTACTTTACCGTTGGCGCGCTCATACCCGCCTGCTTCCATCTGTTTCTCGCCTTCCTGTTCCTGCACATCGAGAAGAAGTCCCGCTCGACCTTTCACATCGGGATGGGGCTGGTCGCGATGACGGTCTTCAATCTCGCCTATACGGTCGCCGGGAGCTTCTATCATCCGCTCGCCGCGTTCCATCGCTGGGTGACGGTGGGGGTGATCCTCATCGCCGAGACGCACTTCACCATGTTCGCCTTCTATCTCTGCGAGGAGAAGCGCGTAACGTTCGGAAAATGGTTTCTCGTCGCGCAGTACGCGGTGGCCCTGCTGGTCGTCGCGGTTTTCTTCGCGAAGACCTATGGCGCCGGTATCGTGTATCATTTCGCCGGCAATTACTACGATTTCGACGCCGAAGGGATCAGCCGGGTTGTCGCGATCTGTATTATCCTGTACATACTGATCTTCTTCGGCGTGATCCTGTGGAAGGTGTTCACGATCTCGGGCCGCGACCGCTGGATCGTCCTGGCCATCGGGATTACGTATTTGCTCGCGACCGTGGTGCCCAGCGTCACCAATATGCTCAGCCGCGACGGCGTCCTGGACCGGGGGACCTTCCAGATCACCTGGGACCTGTTCAATATTCTCGGCTTTTTTATGATGGCGATTCTCTACATCAACTACACCAACGACCGGACCACGTTCATGGCCAAGATCGTGGGGATAAGCCTGGCGACCCTGCTTCTGGTGCTGCAGGGCCTCAGCTATGTCACCTTCACGGACAAGGAGGAGGCCTTCGACGAGATCCACCGGAAATCGGCGGAACTGGTGCTGCGCGACGATCGGCATCCCCACGACCTCGCGTACGTGACGGCGTTCTCGCCCGGGGCCGACGGCTTCACGCGCCGATACATCGCCAGCGACGCCGCGCGCGACATCGATTTCCACACCCGCACCGTCGAGTTTCTCAATGCCGCCATCGTCGAGAAGATCGCGGCGCTTCCCGCCGACTCGTTCGAGAAAGAACTGCCGGCGGTGCTCGCCGCCGGGCACAATCGCTTCGACGGGTACCGCGCGGCCTTGGAGCGAATCGCGGCATCGATTCCCCGCGCAACGCCCGACCCGGCGCGGCTCATGGTCGCGCGCGTCGAGGACCTCGCCAAGGCGCTTCGTTATCGCGCGAACAAGATCCGCAATCTTCCCAGCGACGATTTCCGCGCGAGCCTGGCCGTCTATCTGAACAAGACCGACGACGCCTTCCGCCCGTTCGCGACGGCGATGCGCGACCACCTGAAGCGCTCGCGCGCCGAGGGGTTCGCGCTCAAGGGCGAGGTGCTGGACTACATCGCGCCGATGCAGCCGGCGGGAGTACGGATCTACCGCGGGGGCCGCGGCGCCCACTTCGTCTCGTATATGCGCGGCGACGGCGCCGGGCGGATCATCCATGAAGTGGGCTTTACCTACGAGAGCTACCGCGCGTATCTGCACCCCGCGGCGCTCAAGATGGTGATCATGCTCGTGGCCACGCTCATGGTGGTGATGGTCGGGTTCCGCTTCTTCTTCCTGGGGGCGCTCATCAATCCGCTCGAGACGCTCCTGCACGGACTGCAGGAGGTGCGCCAGGGGAACCTCGACATCCGCATCCCCATCAAGGTGGAGGACGAGATCGGCTTTCTCACGTATAATTTCAACCGGATGGTGCGCACCATTCGTTCGGCCAAGAAGCGGCTGGACAACCACGCCGAGAACCTCGAGAAGATCGTGGACCGGCGCACCGCCGAGCTCAAGGTGGCGCGCGACGCGCTCTGGGGCGAGATGGAGCTCGCCAAGCGCATCCAGACGATCCTCCTTCCCGAGCATCCGTCCATCCCCGGCTACGAGATCGCGGCCCACATGATGCCCGCCAGCGAGGTGGGGGGCGATTACTACGACGTGATCAACGACGACGAGGTCGACTGGGTGATCATCGGGGACGTGTCCGGGCACGGCGTCCCCGCGGGGCTGGTGATGATGATGGTGCAGACCTCGATCCAGGTGATCCTGCGCGGGAAGCCCCTCGTCAAGCCCTCGGTGCTGTTGCGGGTGATCAATCGCGCCATCACCTACAACATCAAGAAGCTCGACGAGGACAAGTACATGACGATCACGGCCTTCGCCTTTCTGAAGGGCGGCAGGGTCCTCTTCTCGGGCCTGCACCAGGACATCTACGTGTTCCGGGCGGCCACCGGGACGGTGGACGTGATCGAAACAAACGGGATGTGGCTGGGCTTCATGGAGGACCTGGGGCGACTCAACCGCGATTTCGAGTTCACGCTGCATGTCGGCGATACGCTCCTGCTTTACACGGACGGCATCACCGAGGCGATGAGCCCCCACGGGGAACTGTTCTCAAACGAGAGATTGAAACAGGTGTTCGAATCGCTCGGCGGTCGCGATCCCGAGGGGATCAAGCGGGGAATCCTCGACGCCGCGAACGAATACACCATGAAGGACGATGTGACGCTCTTCGTCATGAAGCGGCGTGCGTGAGGATGGCACCGTGGCCACGTTGAAGGATATCGTGTTCGTGTCCCGGGACCGCTCCCGGGCCGGGTCGTTCGAGGATACCTTTACCGGCGAGATGCTCGCCAGCGAGCGCCTGCGCGCGACCATCATCGCGGCGTTCTTTCTGCTCGGCGGGCTGTTCATCGGCGCGGCAACGCTGCTCTTCCCGCAGGGCTTTCCGCGCGAGATGTTCCATGTCCGCTATGGGCTGCCCGTGCAGGCGTGGTACATCATCTTCTTCGCCGTTTCGGGGGTCTACGAGATCTTCGTGCGCTGGATGTTCGGGTACTTCATGCGGACGGACCGGCCGTTCCCGCGCCTGATGCGGTACGGAAACGCCATCGTCGAGGTGAGCGGCCCCACCGTCATCGTCTTCATCGGTTCGATCCTGTACGCGGAGGCCCCGTCGCTGGCGCTCAATGCGCCCATCGTGTTCCTCTACTTCATCTTCATCGCCCTGTCGTCCTTCCGGCTGAGCATCGCGCTGTGCCTGTTCACCGGGGCCCTGGCCGCCGTCGAATACCTGGCGCTCGCCCTCTGGCTCGTCGGCCTGCCGCATGCCGAGGCGGTGAACCCGCTTTTGCTCTCGCAGGCGCAGCACATCGGACGCGCGGCGCTCCTCCTGGTCGCGGGCATCGTGACCGGCTTCGTGGCCCTGCAGGTCCGGCGGCGCATCTTCCGCGCGCACCAGGCCGTCCAGGAGCGCGAACGCGTCATGGACACCTTCGGCCAGCACGTCTCCCCGGCGGTGGTGAACAAGCTGCTCGAGCAGAAGGGCGAGTTTTCGAGCGAGATGCGGCATGTGTGCATGATGTTTCTCGACATCCGGAACTTCACCGCCTTCTCCGCCGGGCGCGATCCCGAATATGTCATCGGGTATCTCAACACGCTCTTCGATTTCATGATCGACATCGTGAATGCGCATAACGGCATCATCAACAAGTTCCTGGGGGACGGCTTCATGGCGGTCTTCGGCGCGCCGCTCTCGGACGGGCGGGACAGCCTGAACGCCGTGCGCGCGGGGCGCGCCATCATCGAACGTCTGGCCGAGGAGGTCCGGGCCGGGCGGGTCCCGGCGACGACGGTGGGGATCGGGCTCCACGCCGGGCGCGCCGTCACGGGGAACGTCGGGTCGTCGGTCCGCAAGGAGTACACGATCATCGGCGACGTGGTGAACCTCGCCTCGCGCATCGAGCAGCTCAATAAACAGTTCGGGTCACAGATGCTGGTGTCGTCCGCCGTGCGGGAGGCCGTTGCGGGCGAGGGGTTCGTCGGGGAGGACCTGGGGCCGGTGGAGGTCAAGGGCCTGCGCGAGCCGATACGGGTATACCGGCTCGCGTAGGGACTCCGTCACTCCTTGACGGGGACCTTCTCCGGCTCGCACAACAACGGCGCGTCGATGGATATCCGCCCGCACTTCTTGCACCGGTAGCGCAGCGTGTGCCGGTCGTTGAGGCAAAACGGCGGCATGTCGATGCTTTCGGTCCCGCACCAGTCGGATTTGCGCACCCGCCCCGCGGGCTGGCACAGCGAATCCGCGTTGAGCGCAACGGCGCCGCAGCCCGTGCACGAAAAGGCCGGCGTATTCAGCGGCATGGGAACATGGTCTTTATCATGATGTGACATGGTCGGTCTCTCCTTTGTTGTATGATGAGCGTCGCACCGCTTCATCGACGGAACGCGGCACGATCCTTCCGTAAATGCGCTTTGCCCGATACGCACTATATCACAAAAAAACGCCTGCGTCAGATGTCAAGGAAATATTCCGGCGGGACGCCGTCCGGCGCGGGCGGGGCATGCCCGTGGTTACAGCGGCGGGCGGATCCGGCGAGCGTTCCAATCGTCGTCGCCAAAGAGATCCCGGGCGAGCGCGGCGGCGCGTTGGCTCTCGGGGCCCGTCGGTGACGACGGTTCAATCGCGCGGCCGAATGTTCCGGCGAATGAGCCGATGATCGCGTCGCAGAGCGTCGAGTATGTTTCCGGCGCGAGCGCCCGATCGCCGATGAGGTCGCGCAGCGGGACGACCCGCTCGGCCGGTCCAGCCGCGTCGCGCTCCCGCGACTTCTCCGGGTCCGCGCGCAGATAGGCGGACATCCGCGCGCGGTCGGCGTCGATGAGCACGGTGCCGTGTTGCAATATCGCACCGCCGCAGCGCGTCTGCGCGCTCCCGGAGATCTTCCTCCCGCCCACGATGATGTCGTTCACCGGCGCGAAGGAGGCGTCGATCCCGAGGCGGGAGATCGCGCGCGCGACGGCGCCGCAGATCATGTCGTAGGAGCCCGCGATGGACCGCAGTTCCGGCGAGGCGCGCTCGGGGAGGGCGATGCTGTAGGTGAGCTCGCAGTCGTGGAACACGGCGCCGCCGCCGGTGACGCGCCGGATCACCGCCACGCCGTCGCGGGCCGCCGCTGCGAGGTCCACCTCGCGTTCCGGGTCCTGGAAATAGCCGATGGTGATCGCGCATGGCGCCCAGCGGTAGCAGCGGACGACCGGCGCGGAACCGCCGGCGACGGACTCGAGGAGGGCGTAATCGAGCCCCATGTTGTACGGGCCCGGTGCGGGCGGGGTGATGATGCCGCGCCACGGCGTGTCGCTCATGCCGGGCGCTCCCCGCCTTCGAGGGCGCGCCGCACGGCCTCGGCGATCGATGCGGGGGAGACGCCGGCCAGGCGAAGGCCGCGATTGCGCACAACGGCATCGATACGCGCACGGACCGCACCGGGGTCGGCGCCGACGAGGGCGGCCTCGATATCCTCGACGCCCGATTCCGGCATGATGAAAAAATCGCCCGTGATGGCGATGCGCTCGATCCGCCCGCCGGCAAGCGAAAGGGACACACGGACGAGCTTCCCGCCCGTCGGTTTACAGGAGGCCTCGAGGCGACCGTCGGTCACGATGCGCCGCGCCCGGACCTGCGTTTCGCCTTGTCGGCGTACATGTTCGCGTCGGCGTCGTTGAAGATGTCGATGACGCGGCGGTCGGCCAGGCGGCCGCAGGCGGCGCCGATGGAGACGGCCACCGCGGGCCCGCTCCCGGCGAGATTGTGCGCCGCGATGTTCCGGTCGATGCGCAGCGAGGCGGTCACGAGTATCTCCGGGGTGCAGTTCGGGACGATCGCGACGAACTCGTCGCCCCCGATGCGCGCCACCACGTCGCTGTCGCGGAACGATTTTCTGATGATGCCCGCCGCGGCGCGGATGAGCTCGTCGCCGGCCTGGTGTCCCCGGGTGTCGTTGATCGCCTTGAGGCCGTCGATGTCGCACACGATGACGCCCGCCGTATCCATGCGGCTCTTCTGCACGCGCTCCATCTCCATCTCGAAATAGGCGCGGTTGTACAGGCCGGTGAGCTGGTCGTGCATGCTGAGGTAGTTCAGGTTCTCCTCGCGAAGGACGGCCTCGGTGACGTCCTGCACCTGGACGAGGTACCGAGCGGGCGGCGCTCCATCGGCCGCCGAAATGGGGGTGATGATGACGTCGATATGGATGATGCCGGACATGGAGGTTTTATACAGCCCGTGCTCGCGGACCAGGTCGAAGGAGAAGGGCGTGCGGTAGCGGACCTCCTCGCCGCCCTGCAGGCGCAGCTTCGCGCTCGCGCTTACGTTGGGGTCCTCGAAGAGGCGGAAGCCGCGCACCGCGTCGGGATCGGCCACGCCAAAGATCTCCAGGCAGGCGGCGTTGATCTCGAGGAGCTCGCCGCGCTCGTCGTACAGCTCGATGCCGATGGGGGACTGCTCGTAGATGATCCGGAACCGCTCCTCGGAGACGCGCAACGCCTCCTCGGCGCGTTTGCGCTCGGTGATGTCCAGGATCACCCCGACAAGCCCCTGGGGCCGCCCGTCCGGCGCGAGGAACACCGCCTTGTGGAACTCCACCTCGTGCCGGTTGCCGTCGTCATGGAGCACCGACGCCTCGTATTCCTGCACGCCGCCGTCGCGAAAGAGCCGCTCGTCCATCTCGTGATAGCGCGCCGCGAGGTCTGGCGGGGACAGATCGAACACCGTTTTTCCGACGATCTCGGTTCGCGTGGTCCCGAGATAGGCCTCGAAGGCCTTGTTGCAGCCCAGGTAGCGTCCGTCACGGTCCTTGTAGAAGATGGGATTGGGGATGGCGTCAATGAGCCCTTGGAGGAAGCCGAGGCGGTCCCGGCAATCGTCAGTCTTTTGTTCGGTGGGTTGATGGGGGTGCTGGTCCATGTGTCGATTGCCGGATCGGAATAGGTAGTATGGGCAATACTCTAGCGCGATTTCCCGCGCAAGTAAAAAATATGTTCTGGACAGAACGAACCGCGGGCGGTATCCTATAATCGAATCCCATGATGGGGGGCGGACCGACCGAGTCGATGCGAGAGCTGATGCGGGATGGATGAGCGAAAGTACATCAAGGAAGTGATCGCCCGTCCTGCCACGCGGGGCGAGCGGGAGCAGGCGGAGCGCCTGCGCAAGTTCAGCGCCGACTCCGGCGAGATCGTCGAGATGCGGGCGAAGCTGCGCGGCCTCATGGACGATCTGGTGGACGACGAGGAGAAGCTCAAGCGCCAGCAGGGCGCCATCGGCGGCCTGCACATCCTCCCGCAGTACCAGCGGCGCGCCTACGACCGTTCCATTCTTGTAAAAAGCCCCTCGAGCGCCTTCGTGTCGCTCTTTTCGTACTTTGGGATACGGCGCGAGTTCCGGCAAAAATACAAGGCGGCCGGAACAATATCCTGGAGCTTCTGGAGCTTTTTCTCCGGCGGCGACCTCTTCTGGCCCTCCATGCAGGTGTATCGCTTCGTGCAAAAGCTTGTCGTGATCATGGAGGAGCTGCGCGAGCCCTTCCGGCGGATGTACGCGCAGGGCTGGCTCAGCCGCGCCGGGGCCGACGTACTCTCGCCGCTCGAGTTCAATCTCATCGGCGAGATGGAGCGCCTCACGGCCGACGCGAGCATCTTTAACGTCCTGCTGGACATCAGAAAACCGCGCAGCGCCGTCAAGAAGATCAATCCCTTTCTCGGGTACTATTTCTCGCTCACGAGAAACGGCGTGTATGGCGACCGGCTGGTCGAAGCGCTGCGCAAGTCGCAGCGACGCATCGTGAGCTCCGACGGCGGCGATTCCCGCCAGACGGAGCGGGCCGTGGCCGCGGTGCGCCAGCTCCTCTCGGGCGAGACCGACCGCGAGTTCGTGGTCCCGCTGTTCGAGTGCGCCTATCACCGGACGCTGACCGGCGAGGACATCCGCGCGATGGTCCGCCTCGAGGAGGTCGACGACGCCGAGTATCGCGCCGATGCGCACCTCTACGAGGCGATGATCGCGCGCAAGCGCAAGTTCCAGGAGCGGCTTCGCGAGGCGATCGCGGCGCTCACGCGCGACATCGAGCTGGTCACGGACATCGGCGCGGCGCTTTCGCGGCGGTATCCCGTGAAGCACGGGGCCCTGGACATCGTCGAGTATCTTCTGTATTATCTCTATCATAATAATGACGAGACCTTCCGAATCAAGAAGAACAACTTGGCCGGTTCCGCGGCGGACGCCTGCGAGGTGTTCGCCTTCGCCTACGAGCCGCTCATCGCGGAGGGGGTGTACGTGCGCGTGGAGCAGGACAAGCGCTTCATCTCATTGTTCAAGCCGGACGTGTTCGAGCGGCAGATCGAGGCCATCAAGCGCGAGAGCCGGGTATTTCTCGAGTGCGTCCGCAAGGGATACGGGTGGCCCTTGCTCAAGAAGGAGACGCTGAGCCGGGAGGAGGCCATCTTTATGAACGCGCTTTCGACGGTCACTGATGCGTTCTATTCGATGGGGCTCCTTCTGTTCGATTGCCTTCGCGACGCCTCGCTTCCGGAGTCGGCCGCCGGGCCGCTCGGGGCCGCCGAGATCGGGGTGCGCGCGGTGCCGAGCGCGGATCGCGTTATCCTGGCCGCGCAGTCGCCCGCGCCGAACCGCTACACGGTCTCGATGAAAACCGTGCGCGACGCCCTGCGCGAGGCGAAGGACTTCTGCTTCACGTTCAGCGCGCGCTTCGAATGGGCCGGACGCGATTTCTCGCAGACCGTGCGGCAGCGCTCCATCGCGGAGATGACCGGGTCGCTGGATGCGCTGCGCGAGCGGCTTCAGCGGATGGAGGCGGGCGACATTGACGACATCATGGCGTAGCGGGAGGGCGGGCGAATGACTGGTATGCCGCGACGTGGAGCTGGCCCATGAGCATCGAGATACGAAAAGAGTTCCTGAAGATCCTCGCGAACTCACTGAATACGGGCCAGATCAACTACCTGGGCGAGCGGCTCACGCCGGGCTTTAGCGTGCAGCGCGAGTCGGGCTTCTCTCCCAGCATTCCGCTGCCGGCGCAAACCGCGGCCGAGACGCTCGTGCGCTATTACGCGGACGAGGACGACATCGTCCGCCTGTTCGGCATTCTGCTGGAGAACGAGAACGCCCGTTTCTACAATGCCCCGCTGCGCATCTGGGAGCGCGACCGGTTTATCAAGCTTCTGGCGCGGAACAAGTGGATGTACGATCCCGACCTCAAGTATTTCTGCCGCGATCCCTTTTACGAGCGGGAGATCAACCTGCTCAAAAAACTCCGCGTGATAGACCTGCGGGCTCAACCGCGACTGGAGAAGATCGTCTCCGATATCGCCGCCGCCGCGAACAAGCTCAGCATCCGGGACCTCGAGTGGCGCATCACCATCCGCTGTTACGACATGGACCGCGATGCCGTGGAGCTCGTGCGAAAAATAATTGATCTCCTGCTGGCGCGGCAGGACCTGCTGGGTTACTCCTATGAGCTGTTCACCTGCCTCAAGGAGCTCGCGGTGAACGCCACCAAGGCGAATTACAAGCTCCTCTTCGACCGGCATGTCGCGCGCCCACAGGGCGTCGGGGCGGGGTCGGATTACCGAGAGTTCATGCGCTTGTTTAAGGAGGAGATCGAGGAGAACGCGAACCGGCGCCTCGTCGAGCTCGCCCGAAGGGAGGACCGGTATATTACCATCTTCTTTCAGTCGTCGCCAGAGTCCGTCGCCATCTGGGTGGCGAACAACGCCTCCATCTCGACAATCGAGAAGCGCCGGCTGCTGAGGAAGATCCGGCATGGGGAGCTCTCGGGAGACTCCTTCGAGGCCGCCAGCGATGATTTCGCGGAGGGAGCCGGGATGGGCATCGGTTTGGTGCTCAGCATCCTCAAGCGTCATTCGAGCGAGCGGGAGCCGCTCAAGGTGGTCTTCTATCCCGATTCGATCAAGATTGGCTTCGAGCTGCGGCGGGACGAGCTGTCGAAAGAAAAAGAGAGAGAAAGCGCCCCGGCAACGGCGGGTTCGGACGCCGGACATGTGCTGGGGGGACAGACGCTATCAACCGTCGCTGGGGACGCGCGTCGTGGGGCGACTGCGTCGGGCGCGCGGAAAAAGAAATCCGCGCCGAAGACGTCCGGCGCGCGCGGACCGTCGGGAAAGAAAAAAACCGCGACAAAACGGGGCCCGTCGCCCGCGAAGAAAAAGCCGACGGCCAGGTCCGCATCATCATCGAAGATCAAGAAGCAGCAGAAGAAGAAGAGATAGCGCTTCCCGGAGCTTCGTATTCGTTTTCTCCGGCGAATGGTCAGCCGGGGAAGGATCGCGCGAACACCTCGGCATGATGCGAACTGCGCGCCAGGGGGGCCGCGTGGACGGCCGTAAAACCCATCCCGCGGGCGCGGCGCGCGATCTCCTCGAATTCCTCCGGCGGGTAAAAACGCGCGACCGGAACGCATTCCCGGCGCGACCGGAGATATTGCCCCACCGTGAGCATGCCGCACCCGGCAGCCCGCAAGTCCGCGAGCGTCGCGTCGATATCGTCCAACGTTTCCCCGAACCCGACCATGAGTCCCGATTTCACGCGGATGCCCGATGCGGCCGCGCGGCGGATGAGCGCGAGCGAGGCGTCGTAGTCGCCGTTGGGGCGAAGCAGATGATACCGCGGCCGCGCCACCTCGATATTGTGGTTGATGATGTCCGGCTGCGCCGCGATAATACTGTCCATGGACGCCTCCTGGCTCAGGCGGAAGTCGGGCACTAGGACCTCCACGGCGCAGCCCGGCGCGCGTTCGCGGATGCGTGTGATCGTCTCGGCGAAGGCCCCCGCGCCGCCGTCGGGGAGGTCGTCGCGCGTAACGGAGGTGATCACGGCATGGCGCAGCGAGAGCGCTGCGACTGCGCGCGCGACGCGGTCCGGCTCGGATGGATCGGGCGGGATGGGCGCGCCGGTCTCAATGGCGCAGTAGCGGCAGCCGCGCGCGCAGATCCGCCCAAGGATAAGGAAGGCGGCGCTTCCCCGGCAGAGGCAATCGCCGGTATTGGGGCAGCGCGCCTCGGCGCACACGGTGGATAGGCCCAGGCCGTCAACCGCCCGACGCACGGCGCGATAGCGCTCGCCCGAGGGGACGCGCTGGACGATCCAGTCAGGAATGGTCCGCGTCCGCAACGATACCCCTCGCCACGGCGTCGTCGATGATGCCGCGGACATGCTCCCAAATCGCCGGCGCCCCGTCGGCGATAGCGCCGTTCACCTCCCTGAGGCGCGACGCGGGCACGCCGTGCTCGCGCCAGGCCTTTCCGCCCGAAGCGTGATTGAGCAGCACCGCCGAGAGGCGGTCGATGGCGCGCGCATACCGTGCCTCGGGCGTTTTCCCGGCCTCGAACTCGTCCCAGAGGGCGCACAGGTCGCGCGCCTGGTCGTCCGGGAGGAGGCCGAAGAGCCGCGCGGCGGCGCGCTCCTCGCGTTCGTGCTGGTCCGCCCGCGCGGCGGTGTCGTAGATGAAGGTGTCGCCGGCGTCGATCTCCACGATGTCGTGGATGAGCGCCATGGAAACGACGCGCGCGATGTCGATCGCCTCCTTCGCGTGCTCGCGCAGGACGAGCGCGGCGGTCGCGAAAAACCACGAGTGCTCCGCGTCGTTCTCGCGGCGCGAGCCGTCGGCCAGGTAGTTGCGCCGGAGCACCTGCTTGAGCTTGTCGATCTCGACGATGAAGGCGATCTGCGCGCGCAGGCGGTCCATGGGCGCTACTCGACCTGGGCGCGGTACTGGTCGGCGTCCATGAGGTCGTCGTATTCGACGCGGCCCTTCACGTCGATCTTGAAGATCCAGCCGTCGCCGTAGGGATCGGCATTGATGACGCCGGGCGAGTCCTCGAGCGCCGTATTCACCTCCACGATGCGGCCGCTCACCGGCGCGTTCACGTTGGTGGTGGCCTTCACCGACTCCACCACGGCCAGGCGCTCGCCCTGGCGGACGTCGGTGTCGATCTCGGGCAGCTCCACGAAGACGATGTCGGTGAGCTGCTCCTGCGCATGGTCGGTGAGGCCGCAGACGCCGATGAAGTCGTCCTCCATGCGGATCCAGACGTGGTCGGCGGAATATTTCAGTTCGTCGGGCGTTGCGCTCATGGGTTCCTCCTTGGGGATTATCGTTTAGGCATGCGGCGGCGCGCGAAGTCGGCCGCGCGCAGGAGCGGATCGTGCACCTCGCTCACGGCGGGGCAGTAGGCGAGCTCCACGCGCTCGAGGTCGTCCAGGGTTTTTCCGAATTCGATGGCGGCGCTCGCGACGTTGATCCGCGCCGCGGCCCCGGCGGGGCCCACCGCCTGCGCGCCGAGCAGCCGCCCGGTCGCACGGTCCGCGAGTATCTTTACGGTGATGGCGTGGCCGTCCGGAATATAGTCGGGAAGGACCGGCGCGGAGATCTTGCCGGAAACGGGCTCGTAACCCGCGGCGCGCGCGGCCTCGGTCGTGTAGCCGGCGCCCGCGATCTCGAGATCGCCCAGCACCGTTACGAAGGCGCCCGCGGTCCCGGCATAGGTCATCGCGCCGCCCGCCGCGTTCGCGCCGGCGACCGTTCCCTGTTTATAGGCGCTTGTCGCGAGCTTCGCGCCCACCGGCTTTTTGTCGATGACGCTCCACGCGACGATGCAGTCCCCCGCGGCATACACGTCCGGGAGCGCGGTGCGCAGCGAGTCATCGACGACGATGCCGCGCGGCCCGCACTCGATCCCGCTTTCGCGCGCGAGCTCCGTGTGCGGCGCGAACCCCGTCGCGGCGATGCACAGCGATGCGGTGATCCGCGAATCGCCGATTCGCGCGCCGGCGAAGGCGTCCTCCCCGAGGACCTCGCCCACGGCCGCGCCCAGGTGAAACGCGATGCCGCGCAACGTCAGGTGCTCCGCGACCGGCGCCGCGAGGTCCGCGTCGATCACGCCGGGAAGGACCTGGTCGCGCATCTCGGCCAGATGGACCGCGCGCCCCCGCGCGCGCAGGGCCACGGCGCATTCCAGGCCGATCGCGCCCGCGCCGATGATCAGGCAGTCCGATGCCCCTTCAATGCGTTCCATGATTCGGTTGCAATCGTCCATCGTGGCGAGCGTGTAAAGACCGCGATTGCGCAGGCGCTCGATGCCGGGAACCGGCGGGAGGACCGGCGCGCTCCCGGTGCAGATGATCGCGGCGTCGTAAGGGACGCCGCCCTCCGTGTCGCCTGCGTCAGTGATGATTCGCTTCGCGTCCGCGTCGATGCGCGTCGCCCGCGCGCGTATGCGGATCACCCCCGCCTTGTCCAGATGGACGTCCTGCTCGAGCCGCGCCGGGTCCGCCCGGCCCTCGAGCGCATAGGGGAGCCCGCACGGGTGCATGAGATCGCGCGCCTTCGGGTCGATGACGGTGATGGCTGCCTTCGGGTCGGTCTTGCGCGCCGCGGTGAACGCGGCATATCCCGCCGACCCAAAGCCGATGATGACGATTCGTTTCACGTGCGCTCCCCGGCGGCGAATTGCGGTGCGATGTACCCATCGGCACGGAAAAAACGGGGGCGTCAATACAAAAAAGCGCATGAACGACGTGAGGGGTTTTTCGACGCGTGCGTTTGTGGATCATGCCCGTGCTGCGGCTACCGCGGTATTGAATTTGTTCTTGAATATTTTCCGAATCGTGTATGGCGTGATGGTTGTCGGCGGAGCGTTGGATTTTTGCGGCCGATGCCAGGCACGCGATAATAAATCGATGGGAGTATCGCATGAAGTGCGCTCGCTGCAACCGCGCCATCACCGACGCCGTGTACAAGACTCCGGCCGTGACGCGAAACGGCAAGACCTACTGCCCGCGCTGCGTAACGATGTGCGTCGAGTGCCGGAAAAAGCTGGTGCCCGGGATTGACGCTATCAAGGAGTTTAACGGGCGACCGTACTGCACGGCCTGCTACCGCGCCATGGACTGGCTCACCTGCGCGGGGTGCCGCGTGAAGATCATCGGCGATTACTCCATAATCCTTCGACGGTTGTTCTGTCCCTCGTGCGCGGGTTCGGCCCGGTGCCCGCTGTGCGGTTGTCCCATTGGAAAAAACATCGCGCGCGATGCGCGGGGGCGCGTCATCTGCTTTTTCTGCAGCCGGCCGCCGCGTGCGGACGTTGCGATCGCGGCGGCAGCGGACGAGGTGCGCGCCGCCGTTTCGCGGATGTGCGGGCTGGAGCTTCCCGCTGCGCCCGTCGCTGCGATGCCCTATGACGAACTGCAGAAACACAGCCCATGGAACACCCTGCAGGCGGCCGGCCTCTACGCGCCCGCCGAGGATGCGGTTCTCATCGTCCCCTATTACCCGCCCGAATACCTGAAGGCGGTCCTGTGCCATGAGCTGGTCCACGCCTGGCAGTTTCGCAACTGGAGGGAGGATTACGACATGCGCACCCGGGAGGGCATGGCCATGTATGTGGAATACCGATACGCGAACAGCATGGGCTTTCGCGAGGAGGTCGCGGCCATCGAATCCATGCTCAAGGAGAAAACGGCTTCGAATTATTCGATTGGCCTGAAGATGTTTCTGGATATGGCGCGCGAGAAGGGCGAGGAGGCGGTGCTTGCGTATTTCAGGTCGCTGTGAAGGCGCTGCATGGACGTACTAATTCCTAAGGACCGTATGTCTATGATCGAGCGTGGAGCGCGGGCCGCTCTGTTCGCTTTTTCACTGGCGTTTTTCGCCGCTCATGTCGGCAACAGCCGGTTCGGTTTCTGGAGCGCGTCGCCATGGCCATCCGATCTCGTCATGCTTTTTCTGCTCTTCAATGCTCTGCACCAAGGGGCGGCGCTGATAAAGAATAGAGAAGGCGTGCTCCCCACACGCATTCTTTTATCGGCGGCGTGCATTCTGGCGATGATCTTCTCTTTCTTTGTTCCACTGATCGTGTTCGGGGTTTGGGCGGCTTTTGATCGGAACGAGGACCGGAAATGGGTGAACGACCTTCTTGTCGGGGCGTTTGTCTCGGGGACGATTGGCGCGATTCTTGTCCTCATCGTACACCCTGCCGAGAATGTAATTCCTTATTATTCAGCAATCGCCGCGTATTCGGCGGCTGGCGTTATTGCTGCGGCAGTCTTGCGGTTCCGGTTTCGCGGCAGGCGAGCGGATGGCGTCCGTTCTGTGCCCGATAGTGTCGCTGTTCCGTCCCGGAAAATCGAGGGAGAGATTGACGCGCTTGCGGATGGGTGCCGGCGGCTCGGGGAGTCGGAGGTGCGCATCGGCCAAGGTATGCGAGAAGGGGAATGGCAACAGGTCCCCGACGCTTCCCGTTTCTGTGAAACGCCGTATTCCCGGAGCGCGTGGCGTTTGCACGGTTTTAACGGATGGAACGATGTTATCCCTCCGTTCGACGAACGTGGTTTCCTCGAAAGCGTCATGATGCTGCCTCGCCTGGCGCGTGACAGGGAACATGTGCTGTGGGCGATACGCAAGATCGTCGACACATTCATTTTCCCCGCTTCCGCCTTGTGCATGGTCCTTGTGGAACAAAACGGCCCGGTTCTTTACCAGAATGATGATGTCGTCTATCCCGTCTCACTCGATGATTTCGAGATGGATAATCCCCGAAGCCTTGCCTGGCGCGTACTTCGGGACGGCGCGGACTTCTTTATCGAAGACGTTGGGAATTGGGAGAATACCGGCGAACTCCCTAACATCTACACGATGCCCCAACAGCCACAGGTCGGCGAGGACGGCCGCTTCCCCGATTACGTCGTCGAACCGAAAGATTCCATACGGCATATGCCGTGCGGATTTTTGCAAAGGGATCGCTCGCTCCTGCTCCAGTGCCTTATGCTTCCTATCCGTGGGGGCGGGGAGGTAATGGGTTTTGTCCTCCTGGGGTGGGGGATGCGGATATGCAACAACCAGCTTCTACCTTCCACCCGGTGGGATTTTCCATGGTTCCACAAGATCATGGCCCAGTGGGTGTCCATCGCGTTGCAGGTCGTCGAGGAAAAATTTACTCACCCCCCGGCCCCCTCTCTATAAATAGAGAGGGGGAGGTTTCGGGAATAGGATCCTTGATGAGGAGCCCCTCTCTACGAGTAGAGAGGGGCGCGGCGGAGCCGAGGGTGAGCAGGAGAGGCACACGATGCCAGTAAGAGAAATCACACGATATCTCAGAAAGCGACAAACGCCCGCGGAAAAGGTGTTCTGGGACGCGGTGCGAAACAGGAAGCTCGAGAATAAAAAATTCTTGCGTCAGCATCCCATTGTCTTTAAATACAACAATGCCAAGCGGTTTTTCATTGCGGATTTCTATTGCGCGGAGCATCGTTTGGTAATCGAGATCGACGGCAAGATTCATGAACGCCAGGCGGACTACGATCGAATGCGCGAGTGGGTGATTAATGAGCTTGGGTATACTGTCGTACGATTTCGGAATGAGGATGTGATTGGTGGGGTTGATGATGTGCTGCGTGTGGTGAGGGAACGTTTTTTACTCACCCCCCGGCCCCCTCTCTATGAATAGAGAGGGGGAGGTTTAGGAAGTGGATCCTTGATGAGGAGTCCCTCTCTACGAGTAGAGAGGGGCGGCCCGGCTAGTCCCGAGCTTTGTCGATGGGAGGGCGGGGTGAGTAGAAAGGGACGCGACGGCTTGCCCCGAGCTCAGTCGAGGGGAGGCGGGGATGAGTAGGAGGGATAACATGAAAGCATGCTTAAAGAAGACCATACTCGGTGCGTTGCTTTTTGTGGCGCTGGTGCTTTGTTTGTCGTATGGTAGTGTTTATTCCCAGAAAAAGCTACCAGAAATCGATTGGGATGGGATGGGGCGCAATGCTCATGTTGAGCTTGCTTTTCAAAGCGGACATACGAGTGGTGTTCAAAGCGTTGCCTTTAGTTCAGACGGAAGGTTCGTCGCATCTGGGTCTGAAGACACAACAATCAAACTCTGGCAGGTCTCGGACGGGAAGCTCCTTCGCACCCTTGAGGGCCATAAATCTACTGTCAACTGCGTCGCCTTCAGCCCCGACGGGAGGATCATCGCATCTGGATCGGGTGACAAAACCATCAAACTCTGGCAAGCCTCGAACGGGAAGCTCCTTCGCACCCTTGAGAGCCATAAAGATTGTATCGAAAACATAGCCTTCAGTCTTGACGGCAGGATCATCGCATCTGGATCGGGTGACAAAACCATCAACCTCTGGCAGGCCTCGGACGGGAAGCTCCTCCGCACCCTTGAGGGGCATAAAGCTACTGTCAAAAGCGTCGCCTTCAGCCCAGACGGGAGTATCATCGCATCTGGGTCGTATGACACAACAATCAAACTCTGGCAGGTCTCGGACGGGAAGCTCCTTCGCACCCTTGAGGGCCATAAGAATGCTATCTACAGCGTTGCCTTTAGCCCCGGTGGGAGGACCATCGCATCGGGGTTGGGTGACCGCACCATCAAGCTCTGGCAGGTCTCGGACGGGAGGCTCCTCTGCACCCTTGAGGGCCATAAGGATTGCATCTACAGCGTCGCCTTCAGCTCCGACGGGAGTACCATCGCATCTGGGTCGAGTGATAAAACCATCAAACTCTGGCAAGCCTCGGACGGGAGGCTCCTCCGCACCCTTGAGGGGCATAAATTTATTGTAAGCAGCGTCGCCTTTAGCCCCGATGGGAGGACCATCGCATCTGGGTCGGGCGACAAAACCATCAAGCTCTGGCAGGTCTCGGACGGGAGGTTTATACATGCGCCGGAAGGACATACTGCTGAATTCACTAGCGTTGCTTTCAGCCCCGACGGGAGGTTCATCGCTTCGGGGTCGTATGATAAAACCATCAAAATTTGGCAGGTTTCTGATGGAAGGCTTATCCGCATCCTGGATGGTCACAGCAGTAGGGTACTAAGCGTCGCAATAAGCTCCGATGGCAGGTTCATCGCATCGGCGTCGGGTGGTGAGCATGATAATACGATCAAGCTCTGGCAGGTTTCGGACGGGAGGCTCCTCCGGACTATTAATAGTCATAATGGTTATCTCACTAGCGTCGTTTTCAGCCCCGATGGGAGAACTATCGCCTCGGCGGCATTTAGTGTTACAATCGCGTTTTCAAAGGAAAGCAACATCAACCTCTGGCAGGCCTCGGACGGAAAGCTCCTCCGCACCCTGAAGTGGGATGAACAGGAAGTCACCAGCGTCGCTTTCAGTCCCGATGGGAAGATCATCGCCTCGGGGTCACGAGGCGAAGTCGTCAAGCTCTGGCAGGCCTCAGACGGGAGACTCCTTCACACACTGAATGTGGATCCATTGAGTATTGGGTTACTCTTTTTCGTTGGCCCTGTCAATAGCGTCGCATTCAGCCCCGACGGAAGGATTATCGCCTCGGGGTCGCGAAGGACCATCAAGCTCTGGCAGGTTTCGGACGCAGAGCGGTCGATCACTACGCCCCATGCGCCGAAACGGTCGCGAAGGAACATCAAGCCCTGGCAGGTTTCGGACAGGAGGCTTCTTCGCTTTTTGGGGGGACATTCGGATGATATCTTGAGCGTCGCCTTTAGCCCCGATGGGAGGATCATCGCATCTGGATCAAATGACAACACCATCAAGCTCTGGCGGGCCTCGGACGGAAAGCTTCTCCGGATACTTGAAGGACATTCAAGAATTGTCAGTAGTGTCGTCTTCAGCCCAGACGGAAGGACCCTCGTGTCGGGGTCCTTCGATGGCACACAACGTGTCTGGAATGTGAATAACGGCTCCTCAGTGGCGGTGATGCACCTCCCCGGGGGGGAGTGGTTCGTCCGAGACGATGCCGGGCGTTTCGAATGCTCCGACGGGGCTTGGCGGCACGTCGGTTTCGTCAAAGGCCTCACCTACTACGAGCCAGACCAATTCCGCAGCAAGTTCTTTACGCCTGGCCTTTTCAAGCGCTTCATGGACGGAGAGAAGCTCCCTCCCGTGGACATCAACGAGGAAGTACCCAACGCGCCCAAGGTGGAGATCGTAAGCCCATCAAAGACATACATCGACACGACAGGCGAAACGTTTACCGTGCGTGTCAAGGCGGTGCCGGGCAAAAACGGGCTGAGCGATGTGTTCCTGTACCACCAAGGGCGGCTCATCAACGAAAAGACCAAGGGCGTGCGGGTTCAGACGGACGGCGTGTACCGAGAGTTCGTTCTCTCGCTCCTCGAGGGGAAGAACACCATAACGGCTGGTGCCTTCGACCGCGACGGCCGCGCCGAGGGTAGAAGCGCCGAGCTTGTCGCGATATGGAAGCCGAGCGTTGTTGTGAAGCCGAACATGCACATCATTGCGGCCGGCATCCGCGATTACGGTGATCCGCAGTACAACCTGCAATACGCCGACAAAGACGCGAAGGAGATAAGCGCCATTCTTGAGCGGACGGCGGCCCCGTTGTACTCCAGTCGTAACGTCACGTTGCTGCAGAACCGGAACGCCACCAGGGAGTCGTTGCGGGCGGCATTGCGAAAGCTCTCCGAGGGCAATAGTGTGCATGCGCGCGACACTCTTATTTTATATCTTTCAGGGCATGGGTATTATATCAAAGGAATGTATTTCTATCAAACATATGGCGTAAATCTTGAGCGACTTGAGCAGGAAGCGTTAAGCGGTGAAGAGTTGTGCAATCTCATTGTTGCACAGCCGGCGCGGAAGGTGTGGATCATCCTGGATACCTGTTACAGTGGCGGCGGCGTGGATAACCTGAACCGCCTCGCGGGCGCCTGGTCGAAGGGACTTGAGGAAATAAGGATCATTAAAAACCTCGCGGGAAGCCGAGGTTTCGCCATGCTTGCCGCCTCGGGTCCGGGACAAGAGGCCTATGAGATCAAGGACCTGGGGCGCAGTATTCTTGCGCACAGCCTCGTGGAGACGATCAATGGACGTAAGGGTATAACTGGCAGCGACGGCACGATCAGCGTGGTGAAGCTTATGAATGAGGTGATTGGCCTTACACGTGAAATTTCGAAGAAGTACTTGCGCCAGGAGCAGCGGCCCATCGCGCGGTATCCCGATGCGGATAAGGATGATATTTTAATTGGGAGATGAAGTGCTTTTCTACTCACCCCCCCGGCCCGCCGAGCGTTTTTCGGACCTCCTGTCCGCGCTCGACACTGCGACGTCCTGTCGGAAACCTCTCAATGAATAGAGAGGGGGAGATTTCGGGAAATGGATCCATAATAAGGAGCCCCTCTCTACAAGTAGAGAGGGGCGGCCCGGCTTGTCCCGAGCTTAGTCGAGGGGAGGGCGGGGTGAGTAGGCGTCAATGCATCACGACAACCCGGGACGACGTTTTTCAAGAAAATAATTCGCGCTAATAAAACCTGTCGCCATAGGAGGCCTGAATGGAGCGCCGTACATTAATCTATCTTTTCGCGTTTTCCCTTGTTCTGCTGATTGGACTTTTTCCCCTGTCGGCTGAAAAATCGTCAATTAAGCTAAACGTCGCGGTCATCGGAAAAGACGGATCGCTCGTGAAGCAAACAGCGGGCTATCTTGCGAAAAAGAATTATCTCACGGTGGTGGACCGGCACAATCTTTCATCAATTTCGGAGGAAAAGGAACTGAGAATGGCCGGTTTCGTGAAGGGGCTGCCGGTCAAGGAAATAAAGGGCGTCGACTGCTTCATCCAGGTGAAGAGCGAAAAGGGTGAAATCTCCGCTGCTATCGTAAAAATCGACGGGGGACGCGTCATCGGCGCGTATGCGGGCACGTTCGATGAAGTGCTTGCTCAACTAGTCGATCGCCTCGAGGCGGAGTCGGGCCTGAGGTATCTTGCTTCGCTCGCGCCAGGCCGATCGGCGATCAAGGTGCACGTTGAGTTCGCAAAGAAGAGATTCAAGGTTGGCGATCCTCTTTCGTTCAAGGTCAAGGCATCCGAGGAATGCTATTTATATGTCATCGACGTCCAGCCGGGTGGCGACATGGTCCTGCTTGTTCCCAATGCGGCGATGAAGGAGTTCCCGCTCAAGGCGGGAGTGGCGACATCGGTGCCGTCCGAAGGATTCAAATTCGTCATCGATAAGCCGGCGGGTATCGACACGATCAGGGTCATCGTGACACGAAAACCGGTGGACTTCTTCAAGATCGATGGACTCGTCGATACGGGCGGCATATCGACCGTGAAAGAGGGCTACAAGAATGCTTTCGCAAAGGGTGTAACGCTCGTCATTTCACGGCTGGGCGATTCCGATTGGGGCGCGGCCGCGGAGAGAATTGAAGTCTTTGAATAATGGATTGATCGGGAAATTCCCCCTCTCCTTGTGGGAGAGGGGGGCAGGGGGGTGAGGTCACGCGAGTGCCCGCAATACTGCTTGCCAATTCCATCATCCTGATTCACCTGGCGTCGAGGACGCCGAATGTTTACGCTCATCCATACCTGCGATGACTTCATCGTAATAAGCAAAAAGGCCGGCGTGTCCTTTCACGGCGGCGACGGTGCGCCGTCCCTGGACGATGCGATCCGCGAGCGGATGGGCATCGACGAGCTCTACGCGCTGCACCGCCTCGACAATCTCACCTCGGGTCTTTTGGTCTTCGCGCGGACGCGCGGGGTCGTGCGCGAGCTGGCCCGCCAGTTTCGCGAGCGGCACATAGAAAAGTTCTACCTGGCGGTCGGCGGGCCCCATCCGAAAAAGAAACAGGGAATCGTCTCCGGCGACATGAAAAAGGGCCGCGACGGCGTCTGGATACTCACGCGCACGCATGAGCGTCCGGCGGTCACCAGGTTTTTTAGCACCTTCCTCCAGCCGGGTCTCCGGCTCTATCTGCTGCGGCTGTATACCGGCCGCACCCATCAGGTCCGGGTGGCGCTCAAGTCGGTAGGCGCGCCGGTGATCGGTGATGCGCGGTATTGCAAGAAGGTCATGGCGGGGATAGAGCCGGATCGAGGATACCTCCATGCTTACGCGCTTGGCTTCTCGGTGATGGGGGTCCGGCATCGCTTCGTCTGCCCGCCCGATGAGGGGCGTTACTTTCTGTCCGATGAATTCAAGGCGGCGCTCATACGCCTGGGCGAGGATCCCTGGGCGCTCACATGGCCAAAAACGCAGGTCCATGGTTTGTCCCCGGAACAATCCGGCATCTGAATGGCGTGATGCGGCATTCCAGCGCATAAGTTCTTGACGTTCATCAATCGCGGTGCTAGGAATGCGCGCATGCATCTCCGGTGCGGTGATACCATGCGAAACATGATCTTATGCGCAATCGCAGCGCTGGCCTCGTTTTCCTGCTCCATGTTCGGGGGGCGCTTGTTTACCGCGATTGAACACGGCGACTCCAAAGCGGCTATCGAGCTGATTCGCACGCATCCCTCCATTACATCATCGCGACAGGATCATAAGAACAATCCCCTGACGCCCCTCATGTACGCCGCGGTCTACAACCGAAGCGACGTCGCTGCATGTCTCATCGAAAGCGGCGTCGACGTGAATGAAACGACCGGCGAGTACACCTTTCGCTCGGGATGGACGGCCCTGCATTATGCGGCGGCGTACAATGCTCCAGAAACCGCGATCGTGCTCATAAAGGCGGGAGCGAAGCCGACGGGTAGGGCGCCAGGCCAGGGATGGACGCCCCTGCACGTGGCGGCCTCTTATGGTCATGTGGGGCCCTTGAAGGCCATGCTCGATGCGGGCACGCCTCCCGACGCGCGTGACGGGCGGGGGACGACGGCGCTCATGGCGGCGAGTCGCTCCATGAACATCAGTGATGATACGGCGCTCGTGCTCCTTAAATACGGCGCCGACCCCAATGTCAGGGGCGGCCAGATCGATCCGATCCGTACCAACTGGACTGCGCTCATGTGGGCCGCGTTCTACAACAAGACGGACCTCGTGCGCGCGTTGATCGCGCGCGGCGCCTCGCCCGATATCAAAAGCGGGGAGGGGATGACCGCCCTCATGGTCGCCGCTGACGTCGGCATCCACTCGGCGCAACGGATCCCGGTGGTGCGCGCGCTCCTCGAGTCGGGCGCATCCACGTCGGTGCGGGACAACGAGGGGAAAACGGCGCTTCATCACAACATCAAGAACCTGTACCTCGAGAGCTACGATATCGCCGTCCTGAAGCTTCTTCTGCAGCATAAGGCCGACGTCAATGCGCGCACCAACGACGGCGAGACGCCGCTCGTGTTCGCCGTTAAACAGGCGAGCGATGCATCAAAGGTCCGCCATAAGATCGAGGTCATCCGCACGCTGCTCGCAGTGGGCGCCGATGTGAACATCGCGACAAAGAACGGGCGTACGGCGTTATACGAACTCCTGGACCGGCCCGACCTCGGGGGGAAGCTCGGAAAGGGCGCGTACGATCCCGCCGCGATGCTCGATATGGTGCTCGCGGCGGGCGCGGACGTCAATGCGCGATGCGGATCGGAACAACGGACGGCGCTGTTCCCCGCCGTGTACTGGAATTATGCCGATGCCGTCAGGGCGCTGGTGCGTCACAAGGCCGAGGTGAACGTGCAGGATGCCGGCGGCTATACCCCGCTGATCCTGGCCGTGCGGGGGAACGCGCTCACCTCCATTGGTATTCTCCTGTCGGCGGGGGCCGATATCGCCATGGAGAACAAGCACGGGCGAAGCGCGATCGGCGAGGCCGCGGCCGCCGACCGGGACCGGGTGATTGCGCTGTTCGTCGAGCGCGGCATATCGCTCGCGGTGCGCGAGAAGTCGACGGGGTGGACTCCCCTGATGATCGCGTGCGCGTCCGGATCGAACGCCGCCGCGAAGGCGATCGTGAATGCCCGGGTGAATCTTAACGAGACCGACCGGCGCGGCCGGACGGCCCTCATGATCGTCGCCGATGCGCGCGCCCGCGAAATCGATCTCCTGAAGATGTTCGACACCGCGCGCGGCGCCGCCGGTCCCGCCGATTATGCCGCGATCGCGGAGCTCCTCATCGGTGCGGGGGCCGACGTGAACGCGCGCGACCTCTCGGGCGAGAGCGCGCTTTCCTATGCGAGGAAGACGCGGCAAGCCAGCGTCGAGCAGGTGTTACTGAAGCACGGCGCGAAGTAGCGGAACCGTGGGGCGTCGGCTCGCAGAGGCGCCGCTTTCCGTATGCTGCGCGCTCCCCGTTGGAATCAGCCGCGCCCCAGACGCGACACGATCCATTTTCCGAGCCGCCCGATCGCGCTCCCGAGCAGATACCACAGGATCGCGTTGAGCGACACCGATACGACAAAGAGCATGATCGTCGATGAGCTTCGCAGAAAGAGAAAGAACCACGGGAACGTGACGAAGAGCTGGACCGCGCAGCCCTCGCCCCGGCAGTCCGACGAGAGAACCAGGGCCACCGTTGCGATGAATACGTACAGGCCGGAAAGCGCCAGGCCGGTGTAGGATACCCTTCGAGAAATGGTCATCTGATTCCTCCCCGGGCGGCGAGCCCGCGTGCTCCAAGGATACGGATGATTATCGGGCGTGTCAACGATTATACGCCCGCGTCGCCTTCCTCCGGGTCCGGTAGCATATCCACGGCCGCCTTATTGAGCGAGTACCACATCTCCAGGTCGTTCATGTTTCGCGCGGGGAAGCCGTTGTTCTTCTCGTACAGCTTGAGCATGATGGCGACCGTGAGCAGTTCGTCCTTCTCGTCGGGGGCCATGTTCCGGTACTGCCGTTCGATCCCCTCCAGCAGTTCGCGTTTCTCGTCGATGGTGATGTTGATCATGTAATTTCAGCCAATTCGCGTGACAACCCGCTTGTTCTGCAGCACCATTGTAGTTGGATGGTCCTGCTCAGTATGCAACGATTTTCTCATTGAGCTTGCGTTTTTCTTGATTGAGGAGTAGTGTCGTTTGATGATTGGGTTTATAAGGGGCGATTTGGGGAAGAAAATGCAATCTGGAATTTGTAAAATGAATAAAAAAAATTTACTCATTCCCCGTAATATATAGTATACTCATCACGGGGGAAGCATTCCGTGGCCCGGAAGGGGGATGATTGCTGGAGGCCGGATGATAAAACTAGAAGATATTCAACGCATGCCGGATGAGATAAAAAAAGAGATACTCGATTATGCCGAGTATCTCATTGCTAAATATCAATCAGAGCGGGATGGAGAAGAAGTCCGCTGGGTTGATGTGCGATCTCGTGGTCGTTCCATTGGGGAAATGGCTTCGGATACCGTGGTAAAGCTCAGAAATGAGGCACGATGGTAGTTTTTCTCGACACATCCAGTCTGCTCAAGCGATACGTTGAAGAGCGGGGAAGCGATCAAGTTGATCGGTTTTTTGTCAGTGGGAATGCCATATGCATTTCTCCAATAACGCCGATTGAGATGTATTCAGCATTATGCCGAAAAGTCGCCGATCGCAGTATTGATCAGGAGACATTTGACAAGGCTCAGCGGTATTGGGGACAGGATATTCGCCATTATTCGATTGTTCCTTTTAGCGAAATCCTTGTGGAAAGAGCGATATCGATCATAGAAGCCCATAGCATAAGGACCCTCGATAGTATTCAAATCGCTTCAGCCAGCCTTTCTGATCCTGACACATGCATTACATCGGATATCGCCATGTCGAAGGTGTTGGAAAAAGTATTGGTGGGGCGAACGTTGGTTGTTTGAACGCGTTCCGGATACTTTTTTAGGCGAATGAAACCGTTTGAGGCACATGCGTGCATTGGATTACGGTGTGTTGCCAGATGTTCATTCGCTTCATGTTTGATAATTCCGATCGCCTCGCTTTGCTCCCGATGACTTCAAGCAAAACGGCCCGTCCTTTCACTCTTTCGGTTTCGGCGCCGCAAACGCGCCGTCCCGCTGCGCCGCGTTGATGACGCGCACGACGAGCGTGCGAAAGACCTCGTCCTTCACCGTGCGCTCGGAGCGTCCCAGGAGCGGGAACACCGGCAGGAGGAGGAAGCCGATCGTCTCGAATCGCTCGCTCATCTCGTACTCGCCGCGGCGCGTCCCGCCCCCGTCGTATACGCTCGCCCGCAGCGTGACGCGCCGCCGGTCGAGCCAGGTGAAGAGGAACGTGTTGAGCACCCGCGCCGATTTCGGGTGCAGGTTTTCCGAGATCGCAAGCTCGGTTTCCAGGATGACCGCGTAGCCCGCGTCCCGCTCCCGCCCGGCGCGCCGCTGCGTGACGGTGCGCGAGAAAAGCCGCGCGTCGCGGCAGGCCCCCTCGACGGTCGCGACGAAGGATTCGCGGTCGGCCTCGGAGACGATGGAGCCGGCCGTCGTATCGGGCCCGGCGAAGCGGTTGATGATGAGCAGCGCGCCCGCGTCGCGCGCCGGCGGGGTGAAGTCGAAGGGCGGCACGAAGCGCGAATCGCGAAACGACGCGCAGCCCAGGGCGAAGCACGCCGCGAACAGCATGATGCGGGCGGCCGTGCGCGTGATGGGCATTACTTCTGGCACTGGATGAACCGGCGCACGGAGCGGTCGTAGGTGCGCTCCACGCTGTCCGGAAAGAAACAGGCGGGCAGCTCGCTCGAGCGCCGGTGATATTGGATGCACTCGCAGCATTTTCCCTTGCGGCTGCAGGGCTCGTACGAGCAGTTGCACATCGCCAGGTTCTTTTCCATGCGGTCGCAGGCCATGCGGTCCCTCCACGATGGGGTGTCGCGGTGCGGCGAAGCCGCGCCGGATCATACTGTGAAACGAGAGGAGATTCCGCGCAATTGTTTTTTTACCCGCCGTACGGGATGTTCCACCCCGGCCAACAACGCCGGAATTTATAGAATGAGTTGTTGTCCCGGTTCTTGCGTTTCCGTCTTGTTTCATTTTCAATATTCTGGTGCAACTGGTCATCGCGTATTTTTGTCCTTCCTATTGGTGATGCATTGCGGCGGTGTCGATTCATGCGGCGCGGGTTCCCGCATGACGCAATCCTGCGACACCGTCCCGGAATAAGCGTCGCGCTGTATCGTCCACGGTCGCATCGGGCGTGTGGTTTTTCGTCGCTGTGATGGTGCGGCAACGGATGCCCGGATATCCGGGCAAGGGGGAGGTATGGAACATGAGAATTGTAGTGATACGGTTGCGAAGTGCGAATCGCCCACGTTGATGGAGCGTATCGCGATGCGTATGGTGTTGTCCCATCTGACCGCCATTCGGCACGGGCGGCTTCTGGTGGTGCTGCCCGACGGGGAAAGTCGATCCTATGGGTCGCATGGCGATTCGCACCGCGCGGTGCTGCAGGTGCGTCGGTATCGGTTTTTCACGAGGGTCCTCTTTGGCGGGGAGATCGGCTTTGGCGAGGCGTTCACCGCCGGCCTTTGGGACAGCCCGGACGTGGTGGGCGTCATCAATTGTTTTATCGATAACACCGACGCCCTGGGCGACGCGGCGCGTTCCGCAAACCGTCTCTCGCGCGTGGCGCAGTACCTCGTCCATCGCCTGCACGCGAACAGTATTTTCCGCAGCCGCAAAAATATCAGCGCCCACTATGATCTCGGCAACGGCTTCTTCTCGTCATTTCTGGACCGTAGCATGATGTATTCATGCGCGATCTTTCGCTCAAAGAAAGACGGGCTCGAGCGGGCGCAGCGGAACAAGATCCACGCCATCATCGACAAGGCGGGCATCACCGCGGGCGACCACGTCCTGGAGATCGGCTGCGGATGGGGCGGGTTCGCCATCGAGGCGGCGCGAACAACTGGGTGCCGCGTAACGTGCATAACCATATCGGGCGAGCAGCTTGCGATGGCCCGCGAACGCATCGCGGCGGCGGGGCTTTCTGATCGCGTGCGCGTCGAGTTCTGCGATTACCGCGCCGTGCGCGGATCGTTCGACAAGATCGTATCCATCGAGATGCTCGAGGCGGTGGGCCATCGGTACCTCGGGGACTTCTTCGCCGCGCTGGAGCGCTGCCTCGCGCCCTCGGGAATCGCGGTGGTCCAGGTGATCACCACGCCGGACCATCATTATCGCGCGTACTGCCGCCGGGCCGACTGGATCCAGAAGTACGTCTTCCCCGGCGGGCACCTGCCGTCGCTCGGCGCGCTCGTGAACGCGATGCTCAAGCGGTCCACATTGTTCGTCGAGCATGTGGAAAACATCGGGCCGCATTACGCGACCACCCTGCGGGCATGGCGGGAGCGTTTTGACGCGGTGGCGGAGCGGCTCGAGCAGACCGGCTATGACCAAATGTTCCAGCGGCTGTGGCGTTATTATTTGTCAATCTGTGAAGCAGGTTTCGAGAGCAGGATCGTCAATGACCTTCAGATCGTCCTCACGCGCCCGAGCAATCGAACCGTTCCGCGATACGTGACCTCGTTTGAGAATGGCTGATGGCGCGCGAGGCGCCGTGATGTCGGTTGTGCGGGATCGCGGCTAACGGTACCGGACTATTGGTGCAGCAGCGCTTCCAGGAGCGCGACAAGGAAACGCATCGCCGTCGAATGCACCACGCCCGGTCGCGAACTCTCGCGCGGACCCGCCACGTTGAGCGCCCCGATGTCCCGGTCTCGCATCCAATTAGCCGCACGGGCTGGATCGGCGCTCTCTCCTTCCATGTCGACCACCAGATACGGCCGGTTCATTCTGATGGCGCACTCGATGGTATAGGCCGTTCCCCCCGAGGGAGGTCCCCATGTCAGGATGAGCGTCGCGTCGGAGTCGCGGACATTGCGCTCCGTTCGCACCGAGTAGTCCCGGGATCTCGTCTCGGTGAGGAGATAGCGGGCGGGAAGAGTCCCGTCCTCCGCGAGCCGCCCCGCCGGACACCAGCCGCCGTGGGGGACGCCCAGCGCGATCGCGGCGTCCAGCGCCGCGCGGTCCACGCCCGTCTGCCCGCCGCTTATGATCGTGATCGATGGGGCCGGTGCGCTCGGCATGGGCTCATCGGGCGCGCGTCGGGCGCAGGAGCGTCCAGTGGCGGACGGAGGTTCCGGGTATGGCGCTCTCATGGACCACCGTGAAGCCGAAGCGCGCGTAGAAGGAGATATTGTTCCCGTTGTGCGTGTCCAGGGCGCACGGGAGAGCGCCGGTGTCGATCTCGTCGAGCATGCCGCGAACGAGCGCGGACGCGGCGCCGGTCCCGCGCGCCGAAGGAAGCGCGCCCAGCGTTGAAAGGTACCAGCGGTGTGCGGGGAGGAAGCGCTCGTGGATCGCGTGCATGAAGTCGGACGCGCGCATCTGGCGCACGATCGACCGCGGGTGCTGGCGGACGAGCATTCGCAGCGCCCCATATCTGATCTGGTCTGCAAGGCCGCGCTCGGAAATGCCGGGCGGAAGCCACACGGCCGCCGCATCGCGTCGCGGCGAGAGATACACGCGCCCCCGGCCGACGGCATGGCTCACGATGAAGCGGAAGGTGTGGACCGCGCGATCACGCCGTCGGGACGCGTCGGGGAAGAAATGCGCGAAGAGCGGATCGTCCCGAAAGGCCTCGGCGAGGACGGATGCGGCGGCGCGAATGTCGGCGCGTTCGGTTATGCGGATCATCGGTCGGAGTCCTGTCAAATTGGTGGTATGGGCGCGCTCGGCGCCGTCGTCAGGTCGTGATGAGCACTGTGATCGCGGTCGCGGTAATGTTCGCGCTCGCCTCGACCGTTCCCGCGATGACCGCCTCCGCGCCTGCCGCCACGGGCATGCGGCCGATGGGGACGACGGCCCGGAAGCGGCACTCCCCGCCGGTGCGGGAAAAACGCGTGCCGTGCATGACGCCGGTGAACGCGATCACGTCGGGCGGCGCGAGGCGGCCGATCCCCAGGCGCACGCTGCGCGGCGGACCGGTCGGCTCGCCCATGTCGATCCGTACCGCAATTCCGAAGGCGCGCTCGTCGTCGATCCCATCCGCGCCATCGAGGCGATAGGCGATCTCGCAGGCCAGAAAGGCCCGCAGGACCGATGCGCGCGACGCGCGGTGCGTGAGCGAGAACGGCGCTCCGGGCGTCACGGCGCATTCCGCGAGCGCTGCGCCCGGGCCCCGGACGCCGGCGAGCGCCTCCCATGCCTCGCGCGGGGATTTGTTCCGCACCAGGCCGTAGACGACATATGCGATCGCGGCCCCAACGACGAGAACGGCGAACAGATACGGTTGATCCGCCATAGGCGCATTGGAGCGGAAAGCGTCCGGCCTGTCAATCCGCTTATCGCGTCCGCGGCGGGCCGTGTCGCGTGCGGCGCGGGAAATCGTTGACAGCGCGCATGCGACGTGATCTGCTCGGAGCGATGCGCCGGAGCGTGCGATGATCGACTTCATCACCGACAGGGAAATCTACGAGCGGGTGATCCTCGGCGCGGCGCCGAGCGCCGAGCGCTTTCTCTGGATCGCCACCGCCGACCTCAAAGACCTCTACGTGTCGCAGGGGACGCGCATGGTGCCGTTCCTTGCGGTCCTCTCCGGGCTCATCGACCGCGGCGTGTCGGTGCGTCTGCTCCACGCGAAGGAGGTTGGGCCGCATTTCCGCGACGATTTCGACCGCCATCCCAACCTCATCGACGGGTTGGAGCGCATCCAGTGCCCGCGCGTGCACTTCAAGGCCGTGATCGTCGACGGCCGCTTCGCCTACACCGGCAGCGCGAACCTCACCGGCGCCGGGATGGGCGCGAAGAGCGACGCGCGGCGCAACTTCGAGGCGGGCGTGGTCACCGACGAGCGCGCGCTGGTGAAGCGGATCATGGCGCAGTTCGACGAGGTCTGGATGGGGGCGCGCTGCGTCGAATGCCAGCGGAAGGAATACTGCACGGATTACCCCGACCTGCTCGCCGGCCGATAGGAAACCGCGTCGTCTGCGCGTTATGCGCCGTACGGAACGCGCACCGTGAACACGGTCCGTCCGTCGATACGCTCGAACGACACGCTCCCATCGAGCTGCCGGGCCAGCATGGTCACGATCGACATGCCCGTCCCGGTGCCGCCGGAGAGTGAAAATCCGGGCGGGGGGCCGATCCCGGTGTCGCTCATCATCAGCACAATGTCGATCCCGTCCCGGCGGAGGGTTGCGTTGACCGCGCCGGCCCGGCCGTCGGGGAAGGCGTACTTGACGGCATTGGTCGCCAGTTCGTTCGCGATGAGTCCCAGCGTCGTCGCGCGGTCGGCGTCGATGGATATCTCGTCGCCGGTCGCGGTTATCACGATGCGGGAGGAGTCGTGCAGGATGGAGCGGGCGAACGCGTCGATGATGCGGCGCAGGTACAGGTCCAGCCGTATCTCGCCGGCCGCGGACAGCGGGAGCATGTCGTAGAGCTCCGCGAGCGAACGGATACGTCCGCCCATCGACAGCAGGGCCGCCCGCACCGCCGCGCTCTCGGTCGCGCGGCCCTCCATGCCCGCCAGCGAGCCGATGATCGACAGGCTGTTCATCACGCGATGTCGGAGCTCGCGCAGCAGGGTCTCCTGCGCGGCCAGCGAGCGGGCGAGCTCGTCCTCGATGCGCTTTCGCTCGGTGATGTCCACCTCGATGCCGTCCCAGCGCGTGGTCCCGTCGGGCAGCAGCGCGGGCGTCGAAACGAAGTGCGACCAGCGCGGGGCTCCCGACGGATCGATCATGCGCACCTCGATGTCGAGACGCGACAATGATCGGTTCGCCTCCTCCTCGGCCTCGAAGAGCCGGGCCGTGTCCTCGTCGGCGACGCGCCCGTAGATGCGCGTCGGGTCGGCGATGGCCTCCTCGGGCGAGCAGCCGTAAAACCGCCGCACCGTATCGCTGAGGTGGGTGATGACGCGCGTCCCATCGGGGCGGCGGTCGATTTGGTAGATCATGGCCCCCGGGAGGTTGTCGCTGATGGCCGTGATGAGCGCCTCGCGGTGCTGCAGCGTCTCGCGCATCGCCCGCTCGTCGCTGAGGTCCTTGGTGGCGGCGATGATGTAGCGTTCGCCGTCGATGGTGATCACCGACGCCGATTGCTGCGAATCGTAGAGGCTGCCGTCCTTACGACGAAAGGTGATCTCGCGGTCCCGAAACGAGCCGTTCTTCGCGAGTATCCGCTTCACCGTATCGCGGTCCCCAGGGTGCGGCCAGAAATTCAGCTCGAGAGACGTTTTCCCGATGATCTCGTCGAGGCGATATCCCGTCATGGCGCAGTAGCGATCGTTCGCCTGCACGATCCGTCCGTCCTCGAAGCGGGTGAGGGCGATCGCGATGGGCGAGAGCCGGAAGATCGCCTCGAACATCATCTCAATCTTCCGCCGCTCGGTAATGTCGATCAGCGTGAGGTATCCGGCGATGATCTCCCCCCGCTCGTTCACGATGGGCACGGCGTTCACCAGCTCGCGGCGGGTTGTGCCGTCTTTCCGCACGATGATCCGCTCCTCGTTGACGGTCCGCTCTCCGCGCAGCGACCGGGCGAGGGGCAGATCGCCCACCGCGCCCAGTGCGCCGCTCATGTCGCGGTCCTCGAAGGTGGGGCGGAAGTCCGGAAGCGAGGTCCCCACCGGAGAGGGCTCGTCCAGGATGCCCAGGAATTCGCGGCAGGCGCGGTTTGCGATGCGGATCGTGACGTCGGGCATGCTCACCAGCGCCATCGGAACGGGCGACTGCTCGAACACCTGTTCCAGGAGCGTCGTGAGCTGCAGCAGCTCTTCCTGCGAGCGCGCGAGTTCCTCGTTGGTCGATTCGAGCTCCTCGATCGTCGCGCCGAGCTCCTCGTTGGCGGCCTCGGCCTCGTCGCTTTTTTCCGTGAGCGCCGTGCGCGCCGCGAACAGCCGGAAGGCCATTTTGATGGAGGCCAGAAGCACCGTCTCGCCGCTGTCCTTGACCACGTAACCGTACGAGGTGATGCCCTCGGTGCGCTCCACGACCTCCGGCTCGGTGTGGCTGGAGAGGAAGACGATGGGGACCTCGCGGTGTGCGAGGATCCGCTCGGCCGCCGCGGTCCCGTCGACGCCCGCGCCGAGGTCGATGTCCATGAGGACGAGGTCGATGTGAGGATTCCGCAGAACGGCGTCAACCGCGGCGCTCCCCGAGGAGGCGACGATGACGGCGCATCCGCGCCGCTCCAGAAGCGCCGCCTCGTCCATCGCGATGATCGCCTCGTCCTCGACCAGAAGGATCGTTTTGCCATTGAGCATATCGGACATTGCCGTCTCCTGCGCGTGATGATCGAGGTGCGTCGTCAGTCGGGAATGGGCACGCACCGCGAGGTGAACGAGATCCCCTGCTGACCGTGGGTGCCGATCATGATCGACTCCACCAGCGGAGCGCCCGCGCCGGATGCCGCCCGCCAGCGCACGATGAAGTTCGCGCCGGTCCCGCCGCTCGTGTCCGATTCCCTGACATAGTACTGCACCGTCTCCAGCGGGTTGAGCGCGCGGGGCGTCGCGAGGTAGCTTTTCAATTTACGCCCCGCCGTATCGTAGAAGTCCACGGCGGTTATCATGATGGCGTTTCGCAGGTCCGTGTTGTGGATGGCCAGGGTCACCGCGAGGTTCATCGCATGCTGCCGGTCGCCGTAGTGGACGGCGGAGTAGACCGGGACGTAGCATGCGGACGGCCGGGGGGCGGTCCCCCTCTGTTTCGGCGCGGCCGCGCCCGCGGTCAGGAGCAATGCCGCAACGCCGATCGATACGATGCACAATAACGCTTTCATGTGCCTGCCTCCGTATGGGGTTGATTCCCGGCCTCGCCGGGTGCGACGAGCGATTCGAACGCCTTCTTTCCCGCCGGCGTCCCGATGATGGCCACGTGGTCGTTCTCGCGAAGGGAAAAATCGGCGTCGGGGTTCGGGGTGAAAAGGCCGTCGCGGAAGACGCCCACGACGGACACGCCGGTGCGCGATCGGACGGCGAGGTCCTTGATGGAGCGCCCGGCGGCCGGGCTCTCCGGGGCGATGTCGATCCAGGCGAGCTCCAGGAGGTGCGCGGCGCTGCGCAGCCCCGCGAGGAGCGAGTAGTCGGCGTTGGCGCGTAGCAGCGGCGAGGAGCGCGACCGGCGGACGTCGTCGGTGTACTGCTGGATCGCCGCGGCCGGATAATCCAGCGCCAGAAGCGATTGCCGTATGATCTCCAGGCCGGCCTCGAACTCGGGGCGCACCACCTCGCGGACGCGCATGGCGTAGAGCTCGTCCGCCTGCTCGTCGCTGTCGCCCCGCGCGATCACGGCGATCCCGGGCGCGAGCGAGAGCGCGGTCGCGATGATCGTGCGCGCCGACTGTATCGACGGCACCGTCATGATCAGCAGCCGCGCACGCATGACGCCCGCGGCGGCCAGGACCGGCTCCTGGGTTGCGTCGCCGAAGACGGTGGTGCAACCGATGCCGCGCGCCTGCTCGAAGCGGCGGAAGTCCTGGTCGATCACCGCGCAGGCGACCCCCAGGTGGTGGAGGATGCCCGCGATGGTGGCGCCCACGCGGCCGCCGCCGGCGATCACCACGTGGTCGGTAAGGCCGCCCGCCGGCAGGTTCACGGTCTGATAGCGCTCCGTGCGGAAGAAGCGGTTGCGCAGGGAATAGAGCGGGCCGGCCAGCATCGCCAGAAACGGCGTCACGATCATGGTGATGACGGCCGTCGCCAGGATGAGGGCGTAGAGCCCGCGGTCGATCACGTTGTTCTGCAGGCCCGTGCGCGCGAGTACGAACGAGAACTCACCGATCTGCGCCAGGGAGAGACCCGCCGCGAGCGGGACGATGTTCCGGTACCGGAAGGCCCGCGTGATCGCGAAGAATATGATGAACTTCGCGCCGATGACCGCGGGTACGAGCATCGCCACCGTCGAGAGGTTGGCCAGCAGAAACGCCGGGTCCAGCAGCATGCCGATGGAGGTGAAGAAGAACAGGCCGAAGATGTCCCGCAGGGGGATGATGTCGCTCAGGGCCTGATGGCTGTACTCCGACTGGTTTATCACCATGCCCGCCACGAACGCCCCGAAGGCCAGCGACAGCCCGAAGAGGTGCGTGCAAAATCCCACGCCCAGCCCGATGGCCGTGACCGTGATGAGGAAGAGCTCCCGCGACTCAAGCCGCGCGACCGTCTTGAGCACCAGCGGCAGCACGCGCATGCCCACCACGACGATCGCCCCCAGCAGGACGGCCGCCTTGAGGATCACCAACCCCAGGGACGCGAGGTCGCCCGTGGACACGAGGTGCGGGATGAAGATCATGAGCGGGATGGCCGCCAGGTCCTGCACGATGAGCATCCCCACCATCACCCGGCTGGAAAGCGTCCCCATGAGCCCGCGGTTCATGAGCGTTTTGAGCACCACCATCGTGCTCGATAGCGACAGCGTCATCCCCAGGACGACGGACGCCGGCGCGGGCAGTCCCATGAGGCGCCCCATGCCGAATCCGAACAGCGCGGTGAGCGCGATCTGGACCGTCGTGCCGATGAGCGCGACGGCGCGCACGGAGCGGATTTCCTTAAAGGACAGGTCCAGGCCGATGGAGAACAGCAGCAGCGCCACGCCGATCTCCGCCAGGAGCTCGATGCGCGGCACGTCGGATACGGTGATGCCGCCGGTGTGCGGCCCGATGATGATCCCGCCGATGATGTAGCCCACGATGGGAGGGATCCCCAGGCGGTTCGCGACCAGCCCCGTCGCCAACCCGGCGATGATGATGTAGATGATGTCTTCCGCGAGTCCCATAATCGATCATGTGGTCCACGGTGAAGGCCGCTGGGGCGTATCCCGGAGAAAACGACCGTTCCCACGGATCGATTAATGACGATGGTAGTTCTTGCGGCAAGTACAATTCTGTTTCATCGAAACGGCATTTTCGCCGAAAAATCGCAACCGTTTGGCGGACAATGCTGTCGCTATCGGAGGAAAGAAAAAGGCCGGTTCGCGAAATAAAGGTTTGTTTAAATAGCGTGCTTTATGTACGTTGATCGCGCAATCGGTTATCGATTGTGGGTGCTATTGCAGAACCGGAACATGGCCTCTTGCATCATGCGATGATGCGCCGGTATCGCCAACCGCACGTATCGTTACGGGATGCCGCGATCACGCGGCCTCGCCGCATCGGTCCCACCGTCATAGTCGTCCTTTGTGTCGTCGGAACAAAACTGTATTCTCGAGGAGTGTACGCCATGTCCACCATAGCCCTGGTCGAAGCCAGCGCGGACTCGACCCATTACTACAGCAGTACCTATCTTCCCCGCATGGGTATGCCCACGCTGGGCGCGGTGCTCGCGCGCGCGGGCCATGCGTGCGACATCTGGTTTCAGGCCATGCCGGGCTTCGACGAGGAGCGGCTGTTCGAGTACGATATCGTGTGCATCAGCTCGCTGTCCAATACCATCGACGAGGCCTATCGCCTGGCCGACGCGCTCACGGCGGCCGGCCGCACCGTGATCATGGGAGGCGCCCACGTGTCGTTCCTTCCCGATGAGGCGCTGGACCATTGCCCCTATGTCGTCATCGGGGAGGGCGAGGACGTCCTGCCGGCGCTCGTCGACGCCCTCGCGCGGGGAGGACCGTTGGATGAAATACGAGGACTGGCCTACCGCAGCCCGGACGGACGCGGACGCGCGAGCATTTCGGCCACCGCCGGCCTGGTCGACTTCGAGCGCCTGCCGTCGCCGGATTTCTCGCTCTCGCCGCAGGTCGCGCCGGGCAACACGCCGCCCATCGTGACCACCTCCCGCGGCTGCCCGCACGACTGCAGCTTTTGCAGCGTGACCAGCATGTTCGGCCGGAAATATCGCTTTAAATCGTCGGCGCAGGTGATCGAGGAGCTGCGGCCCCTGAAGCACCGTAGCGTCTTCTTCGGCGACGACAATATCTACGCCAGCCCGCGCCGCGCCAAGGCGCTCCTTCGCGATCTGATCGCCGCGGACGCGCTGCCGCTGCGCTGGTCGGGGCAGATGACGGTGAAGGCGGCGCTCGACGAGGAGTTCCTCGGCCTCCTGCGGGAGACGCGCTGCCGGATCATGTACATCGGCATCGAATCGGTCGACCCGGAGACCCTGAAGGGCTACGGGAAGGCGCACCAGGCCGACGCCATCGCGCACTGCATCGAAAACATGCACCGCTACGGCATCGGCGTGCACGGCATGTTCGTCGTGAACGCCGACGACGGCCCGGACGCGGTGAAAAAGATCGTCGATTACGCCATCGCGACCGACATCGACACCATACAGATTTGCGCGCTCACGCCCTTCCCGGGGACCGCGGCCTACGATGAATTCAAGGGCCGCTTGCTGCACACGGAATGGAAATACTTCGACGGGATGCACGTGGTGGTCGACCCCTCCGCCTGCACGGCCTATGAATTGCAGATGACCATCGTGCGCGAGCTCAAGCGCTTCTACAGCCTCACGCGCGTATTGGGCGCGTATCGACGGGGACGCGCCTGGCGGTTAAAGTACCGCGCGGGCGGCTATTACATCGCCCGGCGCTGGGTGCGCGAAAACCGGGAATATCTCTCCCGGCTCCGCGACGAATTGTGCCCGCGCACCCGGACATGGCGTGCGGGCGAACCGATCGTCGCGCCGGAGCCCGTACCCGGCGGCGTATCGCGCTGATGACCGGCTGACGCGAATACTCCCGCGCGATCCGCCTGGCGGCGGTCAGTCCTTTTTCTTGGGCGGAATGCTCAGGGCGCCGTCGCCCGCTCCATCGGCAACGCTCAGGGCCCCGTCCGCGCCGCCCAGCGGCGCCGGGGAGAGCCATCCGCGCTCCGCGGTCCCCAGGCGCGACTGTATCCGCTCGATCGCCTTCGCCGCCGCCGACCGGACAAACGGATTGAGCGAACCCGACGACACCCGGTAGAGCGGCTCCACGGCCGCGACGCTTCCGCACTGCCCCAGCGCCTCGACGATGGGCACGCGCAGGTCGCCGCCGTCGCGCGCGAGCTCCGCGAGCAGGAACGACCCGGCCGCCGGATCGGCGTTATGCGAAATTACTCCGAGGATCGCCTCCCGGACCTCCTCGGACTCGCGGCGTTCGTACGCCCGCACGAGCTCGTCGGTCCCGCCCCGCTGGCCCTGTTCCCGTTCTTGAAGGATTCCCAGGATGCGCAGGGCCGCGTCGTCGTGAACGGTGTCCGCCAACGCCAGCATGCCCAGCAGGTGCGCGAGTCCCCGAGCGCCCAGATGCCGCGCGGCTTCGATCTGCATGTCGATGTCCGGGTCCGCGAGGAGCTCGGCGAGCAGCTTCGCGACGTGCGGATCGTTTCGAAATCGGTCCACAAGCAGGGCGAGGTAGTGCATGCGGTCGAGGCCGTCGCGGTCCCTGACCGAATCGATGAGTTCTTTTCGTGTCGACTCCGTGTCGGTGGGGCCTGTTCGACGAATAAAACCACGGTGGGCGATGATGTAGACGATGAATGCGAGAAAGCATATCATCATGATCAGGGCGAAGTACATTCCCGCCGACGAGTCCTTGCTGTTGATCGCCGCAATCAGTAGTAGGAGAATGCTCGCAATCGCGATCTTTTCAATGATTCCCATCGGAGCCTCCCATGTCACCCTCGCTCGATGCGATGGGCGCCGGACGTGCTGTGACGCTCGATGATAGTGCGTGCACGGCAGTAACGACGATATTTCATCAACTCGAATGATTCACACGCGCATGCGGTATGTGTACGCATGGATCCGCATCCCGATCAAGGATTTTTTCATGTTCGCCGAGATCGCATGCATTCCGCCGCGGCAGCACGAGAATTCCGCTTGTTTTTTTCTCCGCGATTGTGTATGCTTACCATGATGATTGCGATCGCATAAGTATCGCTGCGCGCAGGGGAGGGTCGCTATGGAGGGCATTCGATATATGATGTGGGCGCGGTGCGTCGCGCTCGTGTGCGCGTTGTGGGTGGTCGCGGCGCCGGCGTCGGCGAAGCGCGAATCCTCGGAGCGCGCCGTATCGTCGAAGATCGACCGGGTGATGGTCTATTACGACCGCGCGCTGGTGACCCGCGTCGCGCGGATCGACGCGATCCCCGCGGGGGTGTCCGACATCATCATCCCCAATCTGCCGCCGCTGTTGCAGGACGATTCCGTGCGCGCCCGGATCGTCGAGGGGGCCGAGGTGAAGATCCTCGACGTCGAGGTGAAGATGGTCCGTCTGGAGAAGGCGCCCGAGGAGAAGGTGCGCGACCTGCAGGAGCGTCTCCAGGAGCTTGGCGACGAGCGGACGCGGAACCAGAACCGCCTCAAGGTGCTCGAGCGCGAGCGGGAATATCTCGCCAAGGCGCGCGACAGCTTTCTGGGCGTGAACCGCCCGCCGCGCCCGGCCGGGACCGCGGACGCGCAGGACCCGGTGCGGCTGCGGATCAAGGACTATGATGCGATGCTGTCGTACCTGAAGGACAAGTATGCGGCGAACGCCGACGCGGTTCTGCGAGCGGAGCAGAAGGGGCGCGCGATCGCCACGAGCATCGACCTCGTGAAGGGGGAGCTCGCGAAACTCAACGTGGGGCAATCCGCCATACAGAGCAAGAAGCTGGTGCGGGTGACCGTGGACGCGCATCGCGGCGGTTCGTGCGCGCTCGAGATATCGTACATCAATTACAAGATCAAGTGGCGTCCGGCCTACGATATCCGCGTGGCGTTGGACGAAAAGAAGATGGATTTTACCGGATACGGCATCGTCGACCAGTCGAGCGGCGAGGACTGGATCGACGCGAAATTATCATATTCCACCGCGCAGCCGTCGGTGCGCGGCAGCCTGCCGGACCTCCTGCCGCTCTATGCGACCGATGCGGGCAAGGTGCGCGCGTCCAGCGGGAAGCAGTCGCGGGGTTTTGCGAGCCAGAGCCTGATGAACAAGGCGGTCCTCTCCGGCGACCTGGGCGGCGCGCGGGAGGGGCGGGCCTCCGACGAGCCGGTCTCCGAATCGGCCGCCGACGCCTCCGCCGACCGGAGCGCGGGGTCGCTCGTGTTTTCGGTTCCCCGCCGCTCGAACGTCCCGAGCGACGGATCGCCGCACCGCACGGTGATCGGCCGCTATTCCTTCCCGGTGAAATTCGAGTACTTGAGCGTGCCGCGTCTCTCTCCCTACGCCTATCTGCAGGCGGTGGGGACCAATGGGATGAAGGAGCCCGTCCTGCGAGGCGATCTCAACATCTTCATGGGCAACGACTTCGTGGGCTCGGCGTACACGGACACCATCCTTCCCGGGCAGGACTTCGAGCTCTCGCTGAGCGTGAACGAGAATGTCCGCGTGACCCGCTCCCTCGAGGAGAAGGAGGAGAAGAAGGCGAGCTTCATCACCGGCGCGCAGAGGACCACCTACGCCTTCCGGATCAAGGTCGAAAACTACAGCGGCGGCGATATCGTGATGAACGTGATCGACCAGATCCCGGTGAGCGAAACGCAGGAGATCGAGATCGACGAGGTCCGCTTCTCGCCGGAGCCGACGGTCCGCAGCAAAAAGGGCATCCTCAAGTGGCAACTGCCGGTGCGGTCGCGCGAGACGCGTGAAATATCCTTTTCGTTCTCGGTGAACGTCCCCAAGGGCAAAGAGGCGGCCTTTTTCCGCACCGGGCTCTCGCCCGCGCAGTATCTGCAGAACCTCTCGCGGCAGAACGTCGACTACTACCAGGAGAACATGGATCAGCCGTCGTCGCCGCGGAAGAAATCCCCGGCGATGCGCCAGATGCTGAAATAAACGGAGGTGTCCGCACATGGACCTGAGCGCCATAAAACGTCTGGATGTGATCTTGCTGTGCGGCGTGTACGGCGCCGGAAAAACGGAATTCGCGCAACGGTTTCTCAAGCAGCCCGACCGCAGCCGGGTGAGCCGCAACGAAATTCGCAAGATGATGTTCGAGATGACCCGCTTCGGGCAGAAATGGACGGCCGCGGATTTCACCGAGGAGGACGACATTCTGGTGAAACACATCGAGCGGAAGGTGCTGGAGCACTTCCTGTTCAACAAGCGCCGGGTGCTGGTCATCAACACCTTCGCCACCAAGCGTTCGCGCCAGGGCATCGTGGGGATCGCGAAGCAGATGAACAAGACCATCGGGGCGGTGTTTCTCAATATCCCCCTTGAGAAATGCCTGCTGCGCTACAAGGAGCACAACCCCACGCTCCCCGAGCGCGTGATCACGTCCATGTTCAACAAGATCGAGCTCCCGGACCGTCGCGAGGGTTTTACCGACGTGCTGGTGGTAACGGACTTCTAGCCGCGGGTGAGCGCCTACTGGACCCCGCGCTCGTTGAAGAACCCCCGATAGGCCATATCGCTTCCCAGGATGTGATTGGTGAGCCAGTCGCGAAGGAAGGTCATGAGCTCGAGCGAGAAGGTCGTCTTCCCCGCGACGAACCGCTCGTGGAAATCGGCCACCTGGGCCTTGAGCGCCTCGTGCTCCGCGCGGTGTTTTTCGAGGGCGGGGTAGCCGTGGAGCGCCATGTAGTCCTCTTCGTGCTTGAAATGTATGATGGTGTACCGGATGAGGCTTGAGAGGATCTCCTCCATCGTCTTCTTCGCGCTCCCGATGGTGAGGGCGTTGTTGAGCCGATTGACGAAGCCGACCAGGTTTTTGTGCTCTTCGTCGAAAACCTGCACGCCGACGCTCAAGTTGTCGCTCCACTGTATGTAGTCCATGGCGTTCTCCGCGAGTGGTGTATGTAAATACGTAGCACGGATGCCGTCCTGCGGCAATAATTTTTTATCGGTGCGATGGGGCGTTTTTTTTACGGCGCGCGACGGTGGCGATAGGTCAATCGCGATGATGTCGACTTGAGGATCGAACTCGCTACAACCTCTCGGCATCAAGAAGCCGCCGCGCTTTGAATGCGCCCACCTCGATGTGCGCCACCCGCGTTGGCGTGGGCACGCGATACGACGATACGCAGCTCATCATGAAATCGGCCGCCTCGTCCACGCCGATGCGGTGGCCCGGCGACACGAACACGGGCCGCACGCCCGTCCGCGTTCGAAGCGTCACGCCGATGGGCGCGCCGGAGGGATCGACAAGGTAGGTTCGCGCGCCACGCTCGGCCGGGGGTTCGGTGTAGGCGCCGTACAGGCGCGATTTCGCGCACCCGATAGACGGGATGCCCGTCACCAGTCCCAGGTGCGCGGCGATGCCCAACCGACGCGGATGGGCGATCCCCTGACCGTCGAACACCAGGAGGTCGGGCCGGATGGCAAGCTGCGCAAGGGCCGCAAGGATGAGCGGTCCCTCGCGAAACGAGAGGAGGCCGGGCACGTACGGAAAGCCGATGGCCCCCTCCGCGAATGCGCGGTCCACAATGACGAGCTCGGGATACGAGAAGGCGATGATGCCGCAATACCCGCGCGCATCGGCGTGTCCGAGCGCGATGTCGATTCCGGCGACGGTGCGGACCGGATCGGGCATTCCGCCGATGACGACGCTTTCGGCAAGCTCGCGCTGGACCCGGACGGCCTCGGCCGGCGTGACGTCCCAGGGGTGCGATATCATGGCGTCCTCGAGTTTGGAAAAATGTTGATGCTTTTTTTACGCCATTGGCCCAAATTGGGCAAGTACAATCGGCGGAAAACACATGGGAAAGATTCTATCATATATCCCGATCGCGCTTGCGCTCGTTTCATTCGCAGTATTCCTGCGCCCGGCGCCGTCCCTCTGCGCCGAGGAGCGCCTGTCGACGGTCGTCGTCGAGTTCGAGGAGAAGGAGAACACCGGGATCGAGCTGGTCTCGCGCCAGGTGAGCGAGCGGCTCGTCCTGTATTTGCAGGCGTCGGGGCTGTATGCGGTGGCCGAGCGGCCGCTGGCGTGGACCTATGTCCGGGCGAAGCGGCCGGACCTGCCCGCGCCGGCCGTGCGCGATACGGCGGTCGCCATCGGGCAGGTGTTCGGGTATCGGGTCGTGGTCATCGGCTCGATCACGAAGATCGACAATCGCGTGATCATCATCGCCGAGGCGGTGAACGTGGACAAGCGGACCACCGTGGCCCACGCCAAGGTCGAGTTTTTCGAGACGCGCGATATGGACGATCGTGTCCACGATCTCGCCGGGCAGATCATACGCGGCGAGCGGCGCGCGGGCCGGAAAACCGCCGAACGCCCGGCGGACCTCATGCTGCGGCATCGGATCGGGTTCCGGCTGGGGACGGGCTACCTGTTCAATGACACCCGGACAGACGACAGCAAGGGATTTGCGCCGCTCGCCGTGGGCGCCTTTTATAACGGGCCGTTTCTCGACGTCGAGCTCTTCGGCATCACGCCCCCCACGAACGCGGCGCTCTTGTCCGGCGCCATCAACGCCTATCCCACGCAGGTCTTTGGGGTGGGGCTGGGCTATTTCTGGATATACGATCATCTCGAGCTGGCCCGTCGTGACCGGCTGCTCAAGGAGTATCACAAGGGCGAATACCAGTCGGCGGTCGCGGGCGTCGTGGTGCGCGCGCCCTTCGGGCTCAAGGTGTCCTTCTACGTCGGGTTTCCGGTGTCGGGCACCATCAATTATCAGGACGAGGACAACGCGTGGTATCGGTACGACATCCGCGAGCGCTATCAGATGGCGCCGCCGTCGCTCATGGGCTTCGTCGAGTACCGGTTCAACGAGTATATCTCGGTCCGCGCATCGTATCATCAGGGCGGCGGCGGAGCCGAGATCAGATCGAAGCCGGAGGGGAGCGATCCCTTCCCGACAATGCATATGGACACCAAGATCATCACCGTTTCCGTCGGGTATGGCGTCGATCTGTAGCGGAAATCGTTAAAATATTGACAGACCTGTACGATATATATATAAAGAGTCCCATATATGCCGGACGGGCAGGAGGGTGCCGATGTATTGCCATAATTGCGGGAAGGACGTCATCGAGGGTGGCGTATACTGTTCGTTCTGCGGCTCCACGCTCGACCATCCCCGGGACGATGCCGGCGGGCGGCCGCTCTACCTGCTCAAGCCGGTGTTCCTGAGCATCAAGATGCTCGCCGCGACGGTCGCCTGGCAGATCTTCCTCACGCTGTGGGCCATGGTCATCTTCGGCATCGTCGGCGTTCTCATGATAAGCCATTTCGGCTGGGACACCTCGCACTGGTATTTCGTGATCACCGCCGGCGCGGTCTTCTTCGTCATGACCCCGGTGGCCTACATCATCATCATGCTCAACCGCTACACGCGCACGGAGTACCGGTTTTACAAGGACCGCCTGGAGTATTGGGAGGGGTATTTCCGGCTTCGGAAAAAACAGCTTCGGTACGCTGACATGATCGAGATCAACCTGAAGCGCGGGATCCTGCAGCGCCTCTCGCAGCTGGGGGACATCGTGATATCCTCGTCGGCGACCAGCGCGTCGGACGGGATCGCGGAAAGCGGCATCCGCATTTTCGACATCTACGAGCCGGACCCGGTGTTCAATTATCTCAAGAAAAACGTGCGCAGCGGCGCGGCCTCGTAATAACGGATAGAGGCGGGTCGGTGACCCGCCTCTACGTGTGCGCGGACAATCGCGTATGATCGTTACTTGATGGAAATCTTTACGCTGAAGGTCCTCGCCGGCTTCGCCTTCTTTTCCCACGGGCGGGCATAGGCCAGGTCGATCGCGCCGTCCCCCTCCTTCGCGGCCGTGAAGGTGAACACCTGGTGATCGACGCCGCCCACGATCTTCTCGGCGCGTTTTTCCACCTCGACCTCCGGTTTTCCCTGAAGCGAAACGATCTGCGGCGACTTCGTGACCTGCCAGCTAAAGCCGGTGCTCATCTGCGACTTCAGCCGGATGCGGAACGACTCGCCCTTCGCCAGGGACACCGTGGTTCCGTTGTCGGCGTCGGCGATGGTCTTCATGTCAGCCTTGTTTTTCTCACAGCCCGCGCACAACACGAAGGTGGTCGTAAGCAGCGCGGTGAACAGCAATAACTGCAGTTTCTGTAGCATGACAACTCTCCATAGTTAGAACTTTTCGCTCGTCGGGACCATCCAGGCCGATCCGTAGCCGATATTGTTGCACCCGTACTCGATCCACATGTATCCCTTTTCGCCCCACTGCGTGCCCCAGGAGTTCTTGATGAGATACGATTTCTTGCTGTCGTCCCAACCCACGATCACGATCCCGTGATTGACGTCGCGCGGGCCGATGGTCGAGATGTGCTCGTCGAAGATGCCGCCGGCAAAGGCCTGGAAGGCCGGGGTGACCTTCACGGTCGATGCGATGGGGCCGTACTTACACAGGGCGCGCTTCATTTCGGCCACGGAGGGGATCCCCGCGTCCTGCTTTACGTACCCCCAGGCGGCCACCTTGTAGGTCGTGCGCGGGAAGGCGGTGCAGGAGCCGTTGGCGTTCCGGTATGGTACGCTTGTCGTGAGGACGGCGCCGGTCCTCGTCCAGTACTCGAACACCTTGCCGTACCAGCCGCCGTCGCAGGTCCCGGCCTTGCTGCCGCGATTGTCCGCTGCGCAGTTGACCAGCTGCTGCTCAGAGAGATTGAGCGATACGCGGTTTGCGGTGAGATAGATCGCCTCGTACACGGCGCAGGCGGTGAAGGCCCAGCAGCTCCCGCAGGTGAGCTGGTGCTTCACGGGCGTCATCTTGCCGGCGTCGCGCCAGTTGAAGGCGGGCGCATTGGGATCGGCCACCATACCCAGGTGCGACGAATCGTCCGGCTTCGCGCGGTCCGCATCGTCGGTGCGGGTATCGTCGGCCCGACGGTCGTCTCCGGGCGCCTCGTCCTTTCGGGAATCGTCGCGATACTCATCGCGCTTGGTGTCTTCCTGGTACTCCTCGCGCTTGGTTTCCTCGCGCCGTTCGGGGCGCTTTTTCCCGCCACCCCGCTGTTTCTTTTCGTTGTACTCGGCGAGCTTCTTTAAAAATTCGAGGAAGAGTTTCTCTCCGGCCTGGCTTTGGATTTTCGCCTCGCGGTTCAGATTGCTGGGCGATTTCGCGCCCGTGATCTCCTCGATGCGGTATTTGAGCGCCTCGGTCATCTCGGCCTTGAACTTCCAGTGGTTCTCCTTGATTTGCTGCCGGATGGCCTCGACCTGCTGGCGCACCTCGGCGAGGTCCTTCTGTTGTACCTCGCGCTGGCGCTGCACCGCCTCCTTGTACTTCTTGCCGTACTGCGAAAACGAAACGTTCGTATCGCCCGTGATGAACGCAACAGCGAGCGCGCTCACGCATAGGATCCTGAGGGCTCTATTCATGGTGACCTCTCTGTGTCCGTTATTGCCCGCACTGTGGCGTCGAAGCGCCATCGATGTCCGTTCCATACTAGACGACGGTCGTTCGGGCATGTGCAATTATTTTTATTGATAAGCAGGCATCGGGTAAAATTCAAATTCTTTTTTTAAAAGAGGGGTGATATTTCTTATATGCGCAAATATCAACTAGTGTCAATAATGCAATCGCCCGGTAAAACAATACGAAGCCCCCTTCGCATGCTGGCCGATACTTCTAGCATGGGGCGAAAAAAGCGATGAAGGTGCTACTCACCGGTTCGGCCGGGTTTATCGGGCATCATGTCGCCCGGCGGCTTTCGGCGTTGGGATGCGAGGTCGTGGGGCTCGATAGCATAAACGACTACTACGATCCGGCGCTCAAGATGGCGCGACTGCGAGCGTCCGGGATCGATGACAACGCGATTTCGTATGGCGCACTCGTGAGAAGCAGCGCGCTGCCGGGGCACCGATTCATCTGGCTCGATCTGTGCGATGGCGACCGTCTGAGAACGCTCTTCGAGGACGAGCGGTTCGACGCGGTGTGCCATCTGGCCGCGCAGCCGGGCGTGCGCCATTCGCTGATCCGGCCCGCATCGTGCGTCGAGAGCAATATCAACGGGTTTGCCGTTATGCTCGAGGCATGCCGCGCGGCGCCCGTGCGCCATCTCGTGTTCGCCAGCAGCTCGTCGGTGTACGGGCTCGGGGGGCGCGCCCCGTACTCGCCGCACGGTCCCGCCGATCACCCCATCAGCCTCTACGCCGCGACCAAGCGCGCGAACGAGCTCATGGCGCACGCCTACAGCCATCTCTACGGCATCCCGACGACGGGCCTGCGCTTCTTTTCCGTCTACGGCCCTTGGGGGCGGCCGGACATGGCGTATTTTTCGTTCACGAAGCGCATCATCGACGGCGATGCGATCGAGCTCTTCGGGGACGGGGGCCTGCGGCGCGATTTCGTGTACATCGACGATGTGGTCGATGCGGTTGTTGCCGTGCTTGAGCGACCGCCCCTGCCGGACGGGGCGTGGGACGGTGCCGATCCGGCCTTGTCGGCCGCGCCGTATCGTATCTACAACGTGGGAAGCGGGGCGTCCGTGTCAATCGAGGAGTTCGTGCGCGCCATAGAGCACGCGCTGGGCGCAACAGCGACCGTCATCGCGACGCCCCGCCAGCCGGGCGATATGCTCGCGACCCGCGCGGACATCGCCGACCTCGCGCGCGAGTTCGGCTATTGCCCGCGCGTGCCCTTTGCCGAGGGGCTTGCGCGTTTCGTGGCGTGGTATCGGGAATACTATCGCGCGTAGCGCCTAGTCGCAGGGGTGCGATACGGCGATGCCGTACTTCTTGCTGAGGTAGCAGTCGACGGCGAACCCGTCGGTTTCGCTGAGGGCGTTGTTATACACGATTATCTCTGCGATGTCGCCCTGATAATACATGACGCCGTTTTGGCTCCCAATACTCGGAGCGCTCGGGCCATTGAACCATGTTGTCGATGAGTCGTAGGCCAAGTTCAACGTTCCACCGGATGAAGCGCCGTTAAGAAATAGCGAGGCGTTCTGTCCATTTAGCACAAAAACAGCGATATGGGGCGTTGTGGGCGTTAAGGGACTTGTGATGGATAGAAACTCCGGGGTTGCCTGTGAGTCGCCAACGGTTCCGGTAATTGAAACCGTGCTAATGTGCAATCCGATAAACGGTGTCGAACCCGCCGTCACCCCTTGGTCATAGATGATATGCCGTCCGCCTCCCGGTCCAGTGTACGCACCGACATAGAAAATGGTAAAAGACGAAAAGTTCATGAACTCGGAAGCGAGAATATATGAACTACCGTCAAATCGCACTGCGGGCATTCCGTTAAAGGCGGTATGGAAATATCGCGGGTTTGAAAAAACCACTGTGGTGATTCCATTCCCCGAAGCATCAGGCCAGTCGCTTATAACGGTCCCATCGGGCAGGGGAGTTATCCCGTCAGCCTTCAGCCACAGCGCAAGACCGGCGACGTCGGAGGGAAGACGCCCGCTTGTTTTCAAATCCTGTGCTTTCGATGTCAAATCGAACAGGTCTTGTTGATTGCAGCCTGCCGCAATCAGCACCACTGACAGGATTATGGCCGAGAGAACCCGTTTCATCGTTTCACCGTGCAGAAGGATGTAATGAGCGCCAGCTTCACACATGAAGATACGGAAAAAACGAGGATGCGTCAAGCGGCGCGTCAGAACTCGAACAAAATCATCGTCACGTCGTCCTCGAACTGGTCGGTGCCGCTAAAGGCGACGAGGTCATCCAGCAGACGGTCCAACGTGTTGGTCTCGCCGGCAAGGATGAGCTCGCGGACCTTCTCCGTCATGCGCTTCTTCGAGTACATCTCGTGGGAGCCGTTCATCTGCTCGATGATCCCGTCGGTAAAGAAGAGCACCTTGTCGCCGGGCTCGATGTCCTGCTCCACGACCCCGAAGCGCGCATTGGGCATGAGTCCCAGCCCCGTCCCCGGGCACTCGATGGGCGTGAAGTCGTTCAGGCGCGCTTTCCAGACGAGCGGGTGGTGGTGCCCGGCCTTGGCCAGGACGATCCGGCGCTCTTCGGTGTGGATCACCGCATAGTAGCAGGTCGCGTAGAGCTGCGCGATCACCTTGTGGAAATGGTCGTTGAGGAAGGACATGAGCTCGATGGGCTTTTCGCCCAGGTCCGCAAGCACGATGGAGAGCGCGCTCTTGAGCACGCCCGTCGCGAGCGCCGCGGTGATGCCGTGGCCCTCGAAGTCTGCGATGATCATCCCCACCACGCCGTCACGGAGCTGGAAGACGTTCAGGAAGTCGCCCCCGATCGCGATGGACGGCTTGTAGATATAGGAGTGCCGCACGCCGTTGTCCGCGGTGTGCTCGGTGCGCAGGTAGTCGGTGTTGATGAAATAGCGCTGGAGCTTCTTGGCCAGCGACAGGTCGCGGTTGATCTCGTCGAGCGCCTCGCGCTTCTCGCGCAGGTCGTGCTGCGCGAAGGTGAAATTGGAGATGATGTTCCGGAACCGCGAGAAGGTCTCCTTGAGGCAGTTCTGGTGGAAGGCCGCCTTGATTACTATGTTGGCAGCGAGCAGCCGGTCGAAGTCGCCCCGGTTGAGCGTGAAGATCTCCGTGGCCTCCTCGGTGACCACGTTCGCCGAGCGCGGCAGGTTGTCGATGAGCGAGAACTCCCCGAAGTACTGCCCCTTGTAGAGGTGGCTGATGAGCACCTCGGACCCGTTCTCCTCGGTCTTGGTGACGCGCACCGTCCCCGACTTGATGATGAACATCGAGTCCCCGATGTCGCCCTCCTTTACGACCAGGCTCTCGGCCGGGAGCTCGTGTGTCGACAGGATCGGCACGATGAGCGCGAGGTCCTCGCGGCTGAGCCCCTGAAAGATGGGAATCTCCGAAAGTATTTGTATGATATGTTCCATGGCGAATCGCTTCCTCGTGGTGGTTGTATGCGCGTCGGTCCCGTGCGGGCCCTGCGCCCGCGTTTTCCTCACTTATTTCTATCGGCACATGAGCGTGCGAAGATACGAACTTTTAAGGGCATCGGTCCATGCGCCGGGAGGGGCCGACCGCCGGGCTGCGCGCCGCGCTGCGCCGGGATAATTAATTTGACATTTTCCTTGGCCGAAACATTCGTGATTACATTGCGCGCCGGTTCCTACATATTTGTATAGCGCTGCGGGGCCGGCGGCGAAAACAAAGCGCGGAGGCGCACATGCATAGCCTGGGAATCAACATAGGGTCGTCGAGCGTGAAGGTGGCCATGCTGGAGGGAAACGGGATCCTCTGGAGCGAGGTCGTTGCGCACGAGGGCAATATCTTCGATACGCTGAGAAAAGTCATGCAGGGCAAGGACTTCCCCGCCGACCTGAAGACGCTGGTGACGGGCACCGAGGGCCGGCACCTGCTCACCGTGAACAGCGTGATCGAGCCGCTGTGCGTCGAGGAGGCGCTCGCGCGCGTGAACACGAAGGTCGACGCCGTCGTGTCCATGGGCGGGGAGGATCTCGTCGTCTACACCATCGACGCGAACGGGAAAATCGTCAACAGCTTCTCCGGCAACAAGTGCGCTTCCGGGACGGGCGAGTTCTTCAAGCAGCAGCTCGGGCGAATGGACATGCGCCTGGACGACATCAACGGCATCCCCGAGGGGTGCACGGTGCACAAGCTCTCGTCGCGCTGCTCGGTGTTCATGAAGAGCGACTGCACCCACCGCCTCAACAAGAAGGAGGCATCCAAGGGCGACATCGTCCTCTCGCTCTCCGACGTGATGGCCACCAAGGTGGTGGACTTCCTCAAGCGCGCGCGGATCGGCGGCGGCGCCGTGCTCCTTGCGGGCGGCGTTACGCGAAATAAATACATCGTGGACTATATCCGCCGGCGCCTGCCCGAGCTGACCTTCGTGGTGCCCGACAACGCCGCCTACTTCGAGGCCTATGGGGCGGGGCTCCTCGCGCGCTCCATAGGCACCGTGCTGCCGCCGCTTAAAAAACTCTTCAGGGAGAACCGCGTCGTCTTCGAGCGCTTCAAGAGCCTCAAGACCGCCGAGGGGAAGGTGACCTACATCCCCTCCAAGATGACGAAGGTGCGGCCGAACCGCGAGTACGTCCTGGGCGTGGACGGCGGCTCCACCACCACGAAGGCCTGCCTCATCGACATCGAGACCAACGAGATCACCGCGAACTTCTACGGCCGCACCCACGGCGATCCCGTACAGGCGCTCAAGGAGTGCCTCGTCGAGATGAAGAAGCAGATTAAGGAAGACATCGGCGACGCCCCCATCTCCATCAGCCTCGCGGCCACCACGGGCTCGTCGCGGGAGATCCTCGGGGTGTTTCTCGAGACGCCGGGCGTCTATAACGAGATCATCGCCCATTCAGTGGGCACCACCTTTTACGCGAACGACATCGACACGCTCTTCGAGATTGGCGGGCAGGACGCGAAATACGTGCTGCTCAAGAACGGCGTTCCCATCGACTACGCGATGAACGAGGCCTGCTCGGCGGGAACCGGCTCCTTCCTCGAGGAGTCGGCGCAGGGCGATCTCTCCATCGAGCACGCCTGGGAGATCGGCGATATCGCCATCATGGCCGACGAGCCGCTCAAGTTCGGCGAGCACTGTTCGGCCTTCATCAACTCCGACATTCGCAAGGCGATCCAGCAGGGCGCCACGCGCGAGGACATCACCGCGGGCCTGGTCACCTCCATCGTGTCCAACTACCTCAACCGGGTGGTGGGCAACCGGACCATCGGCAACAAGATCGTGCTGCAGGGCGGCGTCGCGAAGAACAAGGCCATCCCGCTGGCCTTCGCGCTCCTTCTGAACAAGCCCATCATCGTGCCGCCGGACCCGGAGCTCATGGGCTGCTTTGGCGTGGGATTGCTCGCGAAACAGAAGCTCGCCGACGGGTTCCTCGAGAAGACGACGTACGACATCGACGAGATCCTGGCCACCGAGATCGTCTACGAGCGCGAATTCAAGTGCCAGGCCTGCGAGAATTACTGTCCCATCCGCGTGCTCAAGGTGAACGAGCACCGGTACATGTTCGGGGGGCGCTGCAACAAGTATGCGAACATTCGGAAGAAAAAGGCCTTCGACGAGGCCGAGGTATTCAATTATATCGACGCGCGCAACGATGTGCTGTTCGTCGAGTGCGCGCCCGACCCGGCGACCTTCGTGAAGAAGCGGGACGTCACGGTGGGCGTGCCGCGGTGCTTTTCCGTGTACACGATGTGGCCGTTCTACTCGTGGTTTTTCCATTCGCTGGGCATCGAGGCGGTCCTCTCGAAGAACATCTCCCACGAAGGGGTCGCGCGCGTGGAGAGCGCCTACTGTTTCCCCGCCGAGATCGCGCACGGCGCGGTGCAGGACATCGTGGACCGCGGTACGGACTATATCTTCGTCCCGCACTTCCGCGACCTGGAGGGTTACGAGGAGGGGCTCATCGCCAATTTCTGCCCCATCACCCAGAGCCTGCCGTACTATATCGCCAAGGCCTTCCCCGACGTGCCCGAGTCGAAGTTCCTGAAGCCGGTGATCACCTTTCACTACGGCCTCGACAAGGCCATCGAGTCCTTTCTCGAGCTGGGCGACAATCTCGGCGTGTCGCACGGCGATGTGCGTAAGGCCTTCGAGACGGCCTACGAGAAGCAGATCGAGTTCATCCACAAGATCCGCGATCTCGGCAAGCGGGCGATCGAGGAGGCGCGCATCGCGAAGCGGCCGGTGATCGCGGTCCTCGGCCGGCCCTACAACGCCTTCACTCCGGACGCGAACATGGGCATTCCCAAGAAGTTCACCACGCGCGGCTACTCGGTGGTCCCGTTCGACATCCTGCCCTTCGAGAACGAGCTCATCTTCAAGAACATGTACTGGTTCTACGGGCAGCAGGACATGAAGGCGGCGAATTTCCTCAAGAAGGAAGACAATATCTTCGTGACCTATATCTCCAACTTCTCGTGCGCGCCGGATTCGTTCATGCTGCATTATCTCAAGTGGATCATGGGCGTGAAGCCGTTCCTGATCCTGGAGCTCGATTCGCACACCGCCGACGCGGGCGTGGACACGCGGGTTGAGGCCTTCCTGGATATCATCGAGGGCTACCGCTCCAAGCTCGGCGATATCGCGGCGGAGCGCTACGACAACGGCCTGCGCTTCATAAACGAGCGCGGCAAGGATTTCTATATCAAGAACGCCGTCACCAATGAGATTATTCCGATCAAGGACAATCCGCGGGTGAAGCTCCTGCTGGCGAACATGGGCCGGCTGGGCGTGGAGCTTTTAGCGGCCTCGGTCCGCTCGGCCGGGATCAACGCATCGGCCATGCCGGTGCCGGACATCCACACGCTGCAGCTGGCGCGCAACCACGCCTCGGGCAAGGAATGCCTGCCGTCGCTTCTGGTGCTGGGGAGCGCCCTGAAGTTCCTCGCCTCCGACAAGTATCGCAAGGACGAGGTGTATCTCCTGTTCGTTCCCACGACCACCGGCCCCTGCCGCACGGGGCAGTACTTCGTCTTTTACGAGAACCTCTTCCGTGACCTGCGCATCGAGAACGTGTTGATGATCACGCTGGATTCGGATAATTCCTACACCGAGCTCGGTCCCAATTTCTCGAAGTTCGCCTGGTGGGGCGTCATCATCAGCGACTACATGAAGGACATCGAGACCTCGCTGCGCTCCTGCGCGGAGAACCCGGTGGCCGCGATGGACCGCTACGACGCGCTGTGGCACAAGATGATCGGCGTGGCCGAGGGCGACGTGACCAAGATCGTGCCGCACCTCCAGGAGTTCGCGCGCGAGATCCGGAAGATCCCGCTCAAGCGGAAACAGGAGGAGTGCCCGCGCGTGCTCATCGTGGGCGAGATCTACGTGCGCCGCGACGATTTCGCCGTGGACGAGATGGTGCGCCGCTTCAGCGAGAAGGGCATCATCGGCAAGGTGTCCGGCGTGTCCGAATGGATCTACTACTGCGACTACACGCGCCATTTCGAGCTGAAGAAACGCCTCTCGCTCATTCCCTTCTATCGGCGCTATTTCTCGAAGGACTTCCGCGATCTGATCAACTGGCACGTCGAGCAGTGGTACAAGCACCGGGTGGAGCACACCGTCAAAAAGGCGCTTGCGGCCACGGGCCTCATCCCGGAGACCCCGCACGACATGAAGAAGATCATGAAGAACGCGAACACGATCTTCGTGACCCCCGAGCTCTACTCGGAGATCTCCATTTCGAGCGGGGTGGCGTCGGCGGCGATGCAGGACGGCTATTCCGGCGTCGTCAACATCTCGCCCTTCGCCTGCCTCATCGGGCGCGTCATCGAGGGGCTGATCACGCCGTGGGCGCGTGAGCGGAAGTATCCGGTGATGTCCATCGAGATCGACGGCAATCTGTTGCCGCCGAACGTCATCAACCGGATGGAAATCTTCATGCTGAACGTCCAACGCTTCAAGGAGAACCCCGGGGCCGCCGCTTTCGTGGAATATCACGATAGCGACCGCGTTTCGGTTGACAGGAAGATTATCCGGGAATAAAAAGTCCCGTCGTCCGGATTTATTCGTAGAGCTGCCACGTCATGTTCTTAGGGGGCGTTGGCGATGCCGCGCCGAATGGCGCGGTGGCTCCGCCTGTCCCGCTGGATGGCGCAGCAATCCAGCGATGAAACGATCATGAATTGGCTCCGATCCCACATCGTCCTCGTCGTCGCCATCGGTGTTGCGCTCGCGTACTTATCGGGCGCCGTGCTCAGCTATGAGTTTTTCATCAAATACCTTCTCGCGGCCAGCGGATTGTCCTGGCGGGGCGATTTCCTCATCCTGGTCCATCTTGCGATCTCGTGCGTTTTTATCGGGCTTGGCGCGTTCCTCGACCGCCAGTATATCCGCAACCGGGCGGTGGCCCAGGCGGCGCGGTTGCACTCGCTGGCCGTTCGTTACAGCAGCGACGGCATCGCCGTGATCGGGCGGGACGGCGTCTTGCGGTACGCCAGTCCCGGAATTGAGCGCATCTTCGGATACACCGCGGCGGACTTCGGGAACCTCGCGGAGATCATCGATCGCGTGGTGCCCGACCCCGAGGTCCGGCAAACCGTGGTCGCCAACTGGCTTTACGATCGCGATGCCGACAACTCGCCGGACCGCATCTATCCCATCGTGACGGGGAGCGGGGACGCGCGCTGGTGCCGCATCAGGTGCACCAGGATGAACGCGGACGAGCTGGTGGTGAACGCGCTCGATGTCACCGATCTCGTCCGTGCCGAGGAGGCGATCAAGGCGAGCGAGGAGAAGTATCGCGACCTGTTTACGAACGCGCAGGTGGGCCTGTACCGCACCCGTATCGACGACGGCTGCGTGATTGAATGCAACGATCGCTTCGCCCGGCTGCTCGGGTATGAACGCCGCGAGTCCTGCATCGGGACCTGCGTTGTCCTCGATCATTACGTAAACCCTGATCGTCGTGATGATATGCTGCGCGAATTGCGCTCCAGCGGGACCGTGCGGGATTTCGAGTCCGAGTATCGCGCGAAGGACGGGGCGCTGCGGTGGCTTTCGGTAACCGCGCGACTGTTCGGCGATGCGGGCTATATCGAGGGCGCCGCGATCGACATCACCGAGCGGCGGCGCGTGGAACGGGCCTTCCAGCTCTCGGAGGAGCGCTATCGGCTCGTCGTGGAGAACGCCAACGAGGGCATCATCGTGGTGCAGGACGGTTTTATACGGTTCTCCAACCCCAAGGCGTGCGAGATCACCGGCTACACGGAACGGGAGATCTCCGCGATACCCGTGATGGACTTGATTCATCCGGACGACCGGACCCCGGTCGGCGACCGGTATCTCAAGTACACCCGGCGGAACAAGCCGGCGCACCAGTACGAGTTCCGCATTATCGAGAAGGGCGGGGCGATCAAGTGGCTGTTCGTGAACGTGGTGGCGGTGGACTGGGAGCAGGGACGCGCGGCGCTGCTTTTCTTCAGCGACATCAACCGGCGGAAGAAGGCGGAGAACGCCGTGCGCGAGGAGCGCGACCGGGCGCAGCGCTATCTCGACATTGCGGGCGTGATCATCGTCGCGATCGACGGCTCCCGGCGCGTCACCCTCATCAACAAGCGCGGCTGCGATATTCTGGGATACGCCGAGGACGAGATTGTGGGCCGGGAGTGGTTCGCCGATTTCATCCATCCGGAGGACGCCGGCTGGCTTGCCGAGCAGTATGAGGCCATGATGACGCAGGGGCGCCTGTACAGCGATTGGTACCAGGTCGCGCGCATCGTGACGCGCGAGGGCCAGGATCGGATCATCGCCTGGCACAACACCGTGCTCACCGATGACTTCGGCGTCCCCAGCGGCATCCTGAGCTCGGGCGAGGACATCTCAGAGCAGCGGCGCGCCGAGGCGGAGCGCGCCAAGATGCAGGCCCAGCTTTTACACTCGCAGAAACTCGAGGCGATCGGGACGCTGGCCGGCGGCATCGCGCACGACTTCAACAATCTGCTCACCGCCATCAAGGGCTCGGTGGACCTGGCGCTCTTCGAGGTCGACGAGGGCCATCCGATCCATCCGAACCTGAAGCAGATCCAGCACGCGGCCGTGCGCGCGGCGGACCTCACCCGCCAGATGCTCGTCTTCAGCCGGCGGCAGATGATGGAATCGGCGCCCCTGAACATCAACCGCACCATCGAAAACCTCTTGAAGATGCTTAAACGCCTCATCGGCGAGGACGTCGCCATCACCACCCACCTCGCACACGACCTTCGGGACGTGTACCTCGACGAGGGGGCGATCGAACAGGTCGTGGTGAATCTGAGCGTGAACGCCCGTGATGCGATGCCCAATGGCGGGCAGTTGATCATTGCCACGCACAACCGGTTTTTCGATGCCGATGAATCCAGCGACATGCCGGAGGCGCGACCGGGCGAGTTCGTGTGCCTTACCATCACCGACACCGGGATCGGGATGGCGCCGGAGGTCGTTGGTCGGATCTTCGAGCCGTTCTTCAGCACCAAGGAGGTGGGCAAGGGGACCGGCCTGGGGCTTTCGGTGGTGTACGGCATCATCAAGCAGCACAAGGGGTGGATCCACGTGGAGAGCGATCCCGGGAAGGGGACCGCCTTCAGCATTTTCATTCCAGCGGTGTCGAGCGCGGTGGCGGCTGAGCCGGCCGGCGAGGTGCCCCCGACGCCGCAGGGGCGGGACGAGGGCGTCCTGGTGGTCGAGGACCAGAACGAGGTCCGCCACATGGCCGTGAAGATGCTGCGGCTCGGCGGGTATCGGGTCTTCGAGGCCGAGACGGCGTCCGAGGCGCTCGCGGTGTTCGAGCGGGAGCGCGACCGCATCGGCGCCATCTTCTGCGACGTGGTGCTTCCCGACATGAGCGGGCCGCTCCTCGTGGAGCGTCTCTGCGAGATGTCCCCGAACTGCCGCGTGCTCTTCAGCAGCGGCTATTCCGATGAACGCTCGCAGTGGGACATCATCCGGGGGCGCGGGTACAACTTCATCCAGAAACCCTATTCGCTCGACGAGCTCCTCAAGGCGGTGCGAAAAACGATAGACGGCGAGCGGGATACGGCGCCGGCGCGGTGAGTCGATCCTGTCCGGACAGTTTCGCGATAAGCCCTATTTCACCGATTTCATGAAAGCCTCGTTGCATTTCTGCACACAGGCGGATTGGTCTTTCATCGCCGCGAACTGGCAGTTCGCCTTCGCCTGTTCATTCCCCTGCGCGCCGCAGTTTTGCACGGCCAGCTCGAACTGCTCCTTGCATTGTCCGGTGCAGGAGTTCTGTTCCGATTCTCTCGCCCTTTTGCATGACATGGAAAAGATCGATACGCAAACCGCCGCAAGTGTGCACGCGATAATTGCTTGTCTCATGGTCCCTCCGTTATGCCGGAATATGACATCATATAATCGTATTAAAAAACACCTATGGTCGATCTGTCAATGACAATCGAAACGTCACGAGCGCTCGTTTCGCGCAGTGAAAAGATGGGGGGATCGCGATGGGGCGCTTCGGTCATCACCCCCATCGTTTGGAGGCGATGCCCGAAGCGCGGCTCCGTCTACGTTCGCTTGAAAATCGCCCTGATGCTGTCGCGCTTCCAGACGATCGCCGCGATGATCGCGATGAACGGCAGCAGGTAGATCGTCACATAGACCAGGCGCAGCAGCAGGTTCGCCAGCCCCACGAAGGCGTTCCGGTACGGGGGCACGTCGATGTAGTCGGGCGCGACCGGGCCGCGGAGGTTGATATGCACCTGCGCCCAGGCGACGCGGTCGCGGATCTGCCAGCGCGCATGCTCGGCGGCGTCCAGGGCGTTTTCGCTGCGCTCGAGCGACGCCTCGCGCTCGGCCCAGTTGTAATTCGCGGGGGCCACCTGTCCCATGCTCTGGTTCTTGCGCGCCGTGCGAAGCTGCTCGCGTTTCATGGTCCGTTCCTGGCGCACCATGCCCTCGGTGTGGTCGGTCGCCGTGATCGATTCGTTCAGGAGGATCCCGAGCCGTTCGAAGTCGCGAAGCGCGTCGTAGAGCAGGGCCTCCTTGACGGAGAGGTCCGCGTCCAGCGACGGGTTGCGCGTCTCGGTGGTGGCCGAGCTCGAACGGATGTAGCCGTATTTCGCGATGATCCCGAGAAGCTCCTGACGCGCGCGATTGAGGTCTTTGCACTCGTAGGTGAGGGTGATGCGGTATTCCAGCAAGCGCTCCTTCGCCAGGTCCATGGGGGCGATCATGAAGGACTGCAGCCCGCGATCGGCATCGTCGCGCCTGTTCGCGGCGCTTTCATCCGAGCTTTGCCGAACCTTCCCCGGCGCGGCAGGAGCCGCGGCCTTGCTCTTCTCGGCCTTCGTCGCAAGCGTTGCGTCTTCCATTTCCGCACCGGCGGGCGCCTGCTTCTCCGCCTGATCGCTTTTCGCGCAGTGCGCTGCGAGAACAGCGCAGAGAACGATGATCCAGAGTGCGACTCGTCGTTGTGGTGATGTCACGATCGGTTCCTCCCTGTGTGGTGTCCGTGCGCGGCGACCGATGGCGCCGCCGTCGCGCGCCTGTCCATGAGACCGCGCCCCCGCCGCCGCGGTTCCCAGGATCGCTGAAAAATATGGGCGTGTCAACCGTAATCCGGCCAATCTTCTGGTTGACAAAATCGCATCTGCGGGGGCCACATCGTGCGATGGCGGGGATACGGACACAGGCGGCAACGCGCGAGCTCTTCGGGTGGGCGATGTTCGATTTCGCGAACTCGTCCTATACCACCGTCATCATCACCGTGGTGTACAGCGTTATCTTCCCGCGGATCATCGTCGGCGACGCCCCCACGTTCCCGTATGGCAACTTCCTCTGGAGCGTCGCGCTTGCCGTGAGCAATTGCGTCGTGTTGCTGTGCGCGCCCGTGCTGGGGGCGGTCATGGACTACTCCGCGGCCAAGAAACGATTTCTGCTCGTGAGTACGGCGATCACGGTGCTCGCGACAGCCGCCTTGTTCTGCGTGCGTCCCGGCGATGTGTGGCTGGGCATCGCGCTCATCGTCTGTTCGAATATCGGGTTCATGCTGGGAGAGTCGTTCATCGCCAGCTTTCTTCCCGCGCTGGGGCCGCCGGAGCGGCTCGGGGCGATATCCGGCTACGCTTGGGGGATGGGCTACTTTGGCGGTCTTGCCTCGACGGCAATCGTTCTCTTCGGGCTCGGCGCGCTCGAAGCGGAAAACTTTTCTAATCTGCGATACGTGGGACCCATTACGGCGGTGTTTTTTGCCATCGCCGCCATTCCCACATTTATATGGCTTCGCGAGCCAGGCGTTCCGCGGACCCTGCCCGGGATTGCCGCATATGCCCGTGTCGGATTCCAGCGACTCAGGGCGACGCTTGGCGCGCTGGGCGATTTTCGCGATCTCGCGGTGCTGCTCCTGTCCTACCTGTTCGCTTATGCCGGGCTCTCGGTGGTCATCAGCTTCGCGTTCATCTACGGCGACCAGGTGGTGCGCTGGAGCCCGATGGTCCAGATGTCGATGTTCATCGTCACCCAGGTGACGGCGGCCTGCGGCGCGCTTGCATTCGGCCATATCCAGGACCGGGCGGGCCCCAAGCCCGCCTATGCGGCGACATTGCTGTTGTGGATCACGGCCGTCGTGCTCATTTTTTTCGTGGACGATATCACCGCAGCCGCAAACCGGCTCGGCGGCGAATGGCAGGTGCAGCACCTCTTTCTCGTCATCGGTTCGGTGGCCGGCCTGGGGCTCGGGGCCACGCAATCGTCGTGCCGGGCGATGGTGGGCGTTCTCTCGCCGCTGTCGAAATCGGGGGAGTTTTTCGGGTTGTGGGGGATGGCCAATCGACTTGCCGCCGTGTGCGGGCTCATGGCGCTGGGTTTTCTCCAGGCCGCCTTCGGGCTCAGGAATGCGTTTCTCATCTGCATCGCGTTCTTCGCCGCGGCGCTTGCGATCGGGCTCATGGTGAACGTGGATCGCGGGCGTGCGGCGGCGCGATCGCATGAAGGGGAGTGAGATGCCGAATATGGATTCGTTTCTTGTCATTGGACATCGGGGCGCATGCGGATACGAGCCGGAGAACACGCTCCGCTCGTTCGAAAAGGCGATTGCGCTGGGCGCGCACATGGTGGAGCTCGATGTGCACCGCTGCCGCACGGGCGAACTCGTGGTGATCCACGACAACCGACTGGAACGCACGACAAACGGGAGCGGATACGTGGCCGAGAAAACCCTCGACGAGCTCAGGGCGCTCGATGCCGGGGGCGGCGAGCGGATCCCCCTTCTTCGGGAGGTCGTCGAGCGTGTCGGCGTGCGTGCCGCGATCAACATCGAGCTCAAGGGAGCGGGAACGGCCGGGCCGGTGAGCGAGCTCATCGAGCGGACGGTCGGGTCCGGCGGGTACGACACGAGCCACTTTTTGGTTTCGTCGTTCGATCACCGAGAGCTTGCGCGCTTTGCCGAGATAAACCGCCGGGTGCGTATCGGCGCGCTGGTGGAGGGCGTGCCGCTGGGCCTTGCGGCCTTTGCGCAGGAGCTCGGCGCCTTCGCAGTCAATGCCGGGCTCGATTTCGTCACCGATGAGTTCGTTGCGGACGCCCACCGCCGGGGCATGCGCTTCTTCGTATACACGGTGAACCACCCGGAGGACATCGACCGGATGCGGCGCATGGGCGTCGATGGGATCTTTACGAATTATCCCGACCGGGCGTCGCCGTGAGGTCGCGCGAAGCGGATCATACTGGAACAGCGGCGTAGTGCCGACGCGGGTATAATGCGAAAGGCGAGGTTGATGTCCTCGCCTTTCGTGTTCGGTGCGGCTGAATGCGGCCGCGCGTATGTGTCGTTGCGCGCTACTTCATCTTCCACTTGCGGTCGTTCATGTATCGCCCGGAGTTTTCCTCGTCAACCGAGCCGTCCTGGAGATAGAACTTCCACTCGCCGTTTTTCTTGTTGGTCATGTACTCGCCCTCGGCCTTGATCTTGCCGGTGGGATAATACTCCTTGTACTCGCCGTTGAGCTTGTTAAGCATGTAATTCGCTTCGATCTTCTTGGTGGTGCCGTCCGGAAAGTATTCCGTCCACTGGCCGTTCTTCGCCGGCATAATCCACTTGCCCGACCAGGTCTTGCACTCGGTGCAGTCGTCGCACTTCTCCACGCATTGCGGCTTGGGTATCGATTGCTTGAGCTGCCCCTCGCCGAGCTTCTTGCCGTTTTTGTAGACGATGCAGTTTCCGGTGATCATCCCGCCGGTGATGGTGGCGTCCATGAACTTCGATTTCCCGCCGACATATTCGTAGAAGGCCCAGTAGCCTTCCTCCCGGCCCTCCTTGTACAGGCCTTCCTTCATGACCCGATTGTCGCGGGCGAAAAACTTCCACATGCCGCTTTGCTTGTTCTGTTCGAATTGTCCGGTGATGCTGGCGGGGCCATTGTCGTAGTAGGCGTCGTACTTGCCCTGGCGCTTGCCGGCGGCGTAGAACGATTCCTCCGAGCGGCGCCCGTTGGGATGGAACTTGTTCACCTTGCCGTCGTATTCATTATCGCGATACTGCGAAAATTCCTTCGGCTTGCCGTCCTCGTAGTATTCCCGGGTGATCCCGTTCTTGAGGCCCTTCTTGTACTCCTCTTCGCTCTTGACCTTGCCGGAGAGGAAAAAGGTTTTCTTGATGCCCTCGATTCCGCCGACCCGGGAGGTGATGCCCTCCACCGTCACGTCGCTGACCACATACGCGGCCTTGGTGAACATCTGCCCGGTCTCGTAAAACTCGACCCACTCGCCAGTCTTCTGGCCGGCGTCAAAGGAGCCCTCGGCCATCTTGGGTCCTTTTTTGTGAAAGTAGATCCATGGGCCGTGCTGTTCATCGTCTTTATAGTCGCCCTCGCCCTGCTTTTCGCCGGTCATCTGGTAGTAGAGGGTCCATTTGCCGTTTTTCTTGTAGTCCTTGTATTGTCCCACGCCCCGCAGAGAGCCGTCCTTCCAGTACATCTTTCCTTCGCCCTCTTTGACCTTGTCTTCCTTGGGGCCGTCCTTCTTCCCGGCCGAGGAGCAGGAAAACAGCAGTGCGGCTGCAGCGAACACCGCGATTATCTTGATGCGTTTCATATGGTTACTCCTTACTTGGTTGATATGGCTGGTGTATGGGCGGTGCGTCCCTCGCACCAACGATAGCCTATTTTAGGCGCAGTTATACTTCAAGTATAAAATTTAACGCGCGTGTAACTTTTTAAGGCCCGGATTGCGCCCGATAATCGTCATTTTTATTGTGTTTGACCGCTGCATGTGCACCATGCACAGGGGATGCGCGGGGCGCACGATTCCGATACGACACATATGTTCCATAAAGTTTACAAGTACGTAATATGAAATCCGGGTTTGTTAATTGAAAAAAACCGGGGTGCGAACTATGTTGCATTCAACACGATAACGAGAATCTTTTTGTGGAGGCATTATGATACGGGAGAAAAAAGTTATTGCCGCCGAGCGCGAGTACGAGGCGGTCAAGGAAAAGGACATCCCGATATCCCACTACTTCGGTGAGGATACCTTTAATTCGCGGGTGCAGCAGATGAAGCTGCCGCAGAGCATGTACAAGCGTTTGCAGGCGATCATCAACGAAGGCAGCCAGTTGGATATCGAGACCGCGAACGCGGTCGCCCACGCCATGAAGGAATGGGCGATCGAAAAGGGGGCGACCCATTACAGCCACTGGTTCCAGCCCATGACCGGCGCGACTGCCGAGAAGCACGATTCGTTCATCGAGATGGTTTCGGCCGATGAGGTGATCGAGAAATTTTCCGGCAAACAGCTCGTGCAGGGCGAGCCCGACGCGTCAAGCTTCCCAAGCGGTGGATTGCGCACCACCTTCGAGGCGCGCGGGTACACCGCGTGGGACATCTCGAGTCCCGCGTTCATCCTGCGCAGCGGCATTGGCACCACGCTGTGCATCCCCACGGTATTCATATCGTATTCCGGCGAGGCGCTCGATAAAAAGACCCCGCTCATGCGCTCCAACCGTGCGGTGAACGAGAGCGCGCTCCGGCTCATGAAGCTGCTGGGCGATACCGGCGCGAAGCGGGTCTTCTCGACGCTGGGACCCGAGCAGGAATACTTTCTCATCGACAAGGACTACTACTTCAAGCGGCAGGACCTGGTGCTGGCCAATCGCGTGCTTACCGGCGCCGCGCCGCCCAAGGGGCAGCAGCTCGAAGACCAGTACTTCGGGAGCGTGAAGGAGCGCATCCTTTCCTTTATGCACGATGTCGAAGAGGAGCTCTATAAGCTGGGCATCCCGGCGAAGACGCGCCATAACGAGGTCGCGCCGAGCCAGTTCGAGATCGCGCCCATCTTCGAGGAGGCGAACCTGGCGGCGGACCATAATCAGCTGGTCATGGAGATGCTGCGCAAGGTCGCCAAGAAGCACAACCTCGCGGCGCTCTTGCACGAAAAGCCGTTCGCGGGTATCAACGGCTCCGGCAAGCACCTCAACTGGTCGCTCTCCGACGATCGCGGGAACAACCTGCTCAATCCCGGCAAAAACCCGCACGAGAACCTGCAGTTTCTGGTGATCCTTGTCGCGACGATCCGCGCGGTCTATCTGCATGCGGACATCCTGCGCGCATCGGTGGCCTCGTCGGGCAACGATCACCGTTTGGGCGCAAACGAGGCGCCGCCCGCAATCATCTCGGTGTTCCTGGGCGAGCAGCTCACGAAAATCCTGGAGGACATCGAGAAGGGCGCCGCCGCCAAGGCGACCGACGAGGCCATCATCGACCTCGGCATCTCGTCGCTGCCGGCGGTGAGCAAGGACAACACCGACCGCAACCGGACCTCGCCGTTCGCCTTCACCGGCAACAAGTTCGAGTTCCGCGCGGTGGGATCGTCGCAGTCCATCTCGTTCCCGGCGACCGTGCTCAATACGATCGTCGCCGAGAGCCTGGATTGCGTTGCCGACGCCATCGCCGCGAAGGGCGGGAGCCCCGCGCAGGCCGCAATGGACGTGATCCGCGAGGAGCTCACGAAGATCAAGTCGGTCCTTTTCATGGGCGACAACTATACGAAGGAGTGGGAGGTCGAGGCCGGGAAGCGGGGCCTTCCGAACCTGAAAACGACCCCCGAGGCGCTGAGCGGGATGACAACCGACAAGGCGCGCGGGCTGTTCAAGAAGTACCGGGTGCTCAGCGAGGTCGAGCTCATGTCCCGCTATCACATTCGGGTCGAGCGCTACGTCAAGGAGCTCGATATCGAGGCGATGACGCTGGCGAACATGGTCTCCTCGCAGATAATCCCGGCGGCGATCGGCTATCAGGGCGTGCTGGCCGCGTCGGTGACCGGAGCGGCGGGCGTGCTCGGGAAGGACGCCGATCTCGCGCCGCAGAAGGAGCTGCTCAAAGAGGTGGCGACCCTCATCGGTCGGATGCAAAGCGGGGTGCGCGATCTGGTCGCCAAGCGCGAGAAGGCGCACTCCTTCGAGGATGAGCACAAGAAGGCCGAGTTCTTCTGCTCCGAGGTGAAGGCCGTGATGATGTCGCTCCGGGAGGACGTGGACGCCATCGAGCCGATCATCGACGACGCGCGCTGGCCCATCCCCAAACTATGGGAGATGCTGTTCATCGGGTAGTCGGGCATCGAACAGTCGCCAACGAGAAACGCCCCCGGCTTGCCGGGGGCGTTTTCATCATGTCCTATGCGATGCCTCGGATCAGCGATAGCGGCACAGGTATGATGCGTCGGCGGCGACCTTCAGCTGGAACTTCCGGCCGGCCTCGACGGTGAACGATTCGTTCTCTCCGAATCGCCGCCACTCGTCGCTGCCGGGGAGCTTGACGGTGAGACTCCCGCTGGTGACGGTCATGATCTCGCGCGACGAGGTGCCGAATTCGTATTCGCCGGGCGCCATCACCCCGATGGTCGCCGGACCGTCCGCCATGGTGAAGCCCAGGGATTTCACTTTGCCGTCGAAGTATTCATTAACCGTGAACATGGATTGCTCCTTTGTATGATAGGGGATGGGTAATTAGTAGGGACAGGGCAATGCCCTGTCCCTGCTGAAACAATTGCCCTTTCTCTACTTATACGATCCCCGTAATATTTCCCTCGTCGTCGATGTCGATGTTGAAGGCGGCGGGCACCTTCGCCAGGCCCGGCATCCGCATGATCTCGCCGGTGATGGGGATGATGAAGCCCGCGCCGGAGGCGATCTTGATCTCGCGGACCGTGACCACGAAGTCCTTGGGCAGTCCCAGCAGGCTCGGGTTGTCCGAGAGCGACTGCTGGGTTTTGGCGATGCAAACGGGCAGCTTGTCGAAGCCGTTCTTCTTGATGAGCTCGAGATCGCGCTTGGCCTGCGGCTGATAGTCGATGGAAACCGCGCCGTAGATCTCGCTGGCCACCTTGAAGATCTTGTCCTCGACCGGCAGCTCCCAGCGATACAGCGGTTGCGACCGTCCGGTGTTCGTCGCCATGACCTCGACGACCTTCCGGGCGAGCTCGAGGCCGCCCTCGCCGCCGCGACGGAAGATGTCCGCCGGGGCGATGTTCATTCCCTCGTTCTCGGCGGCCTCGACAAGCGTCCGGATCTCCTCCGGGCTGTCGCCGTCGAAGACGTTGAGCGCGATCACGCACGGGGCGCCGAACTTCGCGATGTTGTTGTAGTGGGTGCGCAGGTTGGGCAGGCCCCGGATCACCGCGCGCGGATCTGGCGTCGCGAGCTCGCTGCGGTCCACGCCGCCGTGGAACTTGAGCGCGCGAATGGTCGCGACGAGCACCACGATGCGCGGGGAAAAGCCGCCGTAGGGCGCCACGATGTCGAAGAACTTCTCCGCGCCGAGGTCGAACCCGAAGCCCGCCTCGGTGACCACGTAGTCCGCCAGGCGCAGCGCCAGGTCGGTGGCCATGATGCTGTTCGCGCCCTGCGCGATGTTCGCGAACGGCCCGCCGTGGAGGATCACCGGGACGCCCTCTGAGGTCTGCACCAGGTTGGGCAAAAGCGCGTGTTTGAGCAGCGCCGTCACCGCGCCCTCGATCTTTAGGTCGCGCGCGAAGACGGGTTTGTTCTCGTAGGTGAACCCCACCAGAATGTTTCCGATTTTTTCCTTGAGCTCGCGATACGAGCGCGAAAGGCACAGGATGGCCATGATCTCGCTGGAGGGAACGATATCGAACCCGCTCTCGCGCGGGAAGCCGTTGGCCGTACCGCCGAGGCCGATGACGATGTTGCGCAGCGACCGGTCGTTCATGTCCAGCACGCGGCGCCAGGCGACGCGGCGCGGGTCGATGTTGTACGGGTTGCCATGGAACACGAAATTGTCGATGAGCGCGGCCAGCAAATTGTGCGCGCTCTCGATGGCCGGGAAGTCGTTGGTGAAGTGGAGGTTGATCTCGTCGGCGGGATGGACGCGCGACATGCCCCCGCCGGTCGCGCCGCCCTTGATGCCGAAGACGGGCCCCAGGGAGGGCTCGCGCAGCGCGGCGATCACGTTCTTCCCGAGCTTGGCGATGGCCTGCGCGAGGCCGATGGAGACCGTGGTCTTGCCCTCGCCGGCGGGCGTGGGCGTCATGGCCGATACGAGGATGAGGTTCTCGTCGTCCCGGCGCTTCACGCGGTCCAGGATCTCCAGGCGCACCTTCGCCTTGTAGCGGCCGTAGGGCTCGAGCTCGTCCTCGCGGATGCCGGCCCGGGCGGCGATGTCGACGATGGGAGCGAGCGCCGGCGGTTTCATTTGCTCACGACCGCGTCGAAGCGGATATCGATGTTGAACTGGTCGCTGATCCGGAGGAGGTCGGAGCGCAGGTCCACGATCTTGACCGTCGGCGGCAGCGAGAAGTGGCAGATCATGTGGAAGATGTTCGCGCCGGTGAACGGATTGTAGTCGACGTTGCTCTCCATGTCGTCGATGTTGATGGCGCGCTCGCGCAGCACCTTGCAGATCTGGTGGACGATGCCGGGGTGGTCGATAGACGTGGCCACCAGGCGGTAGGGGATGGACGGCTGCGACTCCCGCTGCGCCGGGGCCTTGGTGCGTCGCACGTGGATGTCCAGGCCGGTGGAGGCGCGCAGCGAATCCAGATCGCCGATGAGCGAGTCGATCGAATCGGTCTTGCCCGAGGTGAGGATGATCATGCCGAACTCATTGCCCAGCACGCTTCCCCGGGAGCGCTCGATGTTGATGCCGCGCGCGGTGAAAAATTCCGCGATGGCGTCGGCGAGGCCGGGCCGGTCGGGGCCCATCGAAGAAAATACGAGATATGACCGCATCGAGTCCTCCCCGCGGCGAGATGTCGCCGGTCCGTTCAGTATGATTTCGCGCGCGATCCCCGCGCGCGATGACGGCGAATGTCGCCGGACGCAGGGAAAAAGTCAAGACAAAGGCGTCATTTATCTTTTTTGCCTTGACGCGATTTCGCGACGGAAAACCCTGTTAAAACCCCATCACGCCATCAAGGAGCCAGCAATGGAAAAACCGCTTCTGTTTGAGGTCGAAAACGGCGTCGCCGTCATCACCCTGAACCGCCCCGAGCGGCGCAATGCCTTCAATCAGGCGCTTCTGGCGGCGATCTACGACGCGATCGACGAGGTGTCGCGCAATGGCGACATACAGGCGGCCGTCGTCACCGGCGCCGGCACGGCCTTTTGCTCGGGGATCGATCTCGCGGTCATCGGGACCGACAATCTGTTCGACCCGCGCGGCGACGGGAGCGACATGCCCGACGTGATGGGGGCGTGCGCGAAGCCCATCATCGGCGCGGTGAACGGGCCCGCCATCACCGGCGGTTTCGAGCTTGCGCTCAACTGCGACTTCCTCATCGCCTCGGAGCAGGCGCAGTTCGCCGACACGCACGCGCGGGTCGGGATCCATCCCGGCTGGGGCATGACGCAGCTCCTGCAGCAGGCGGTGGGCGTGCGCATGGCCCGGCAGATGTCGTTTGCCTGCCAGCGTATCGACGCGCAGACGGCGCTCCGGATCGGCCTGGTGAACGAGGTCCTTCCGCCCGAACGGCTCCTGCCGCGGGCGAAAGAGATCGCCGCACAGATCTGCGAGGCGAACCGGGAGATGCTTTCCACGATTAAAAGCCTCATCGAATACCGGCACGCGACCGCCCATGACGCGGCGTATGCGCACGAGCGGGCCGAGTTCCGCGCGTTCGTCGCGAGGGTGTTTGCGAAATAGCTGTTGACAAAAAAAAGTCAGATTTTAGTTAGTTAAACAGACGCATGTAGTAACATTGTCTTTCAGTTCTATATACACCGTATAGTTTTAATCACCTTATTTAAAATACTTCAGGAGGCAGCAATGGCTTTAAATAAATTGGTCGATTCGAGGGACGTTCGCTTCGTGCTCTTCGAAATGCTCGAGGTCGACAAGCTCAATAAGTACGCCAAGTACGCCGACATGGACCGGGACACCCTCGAAGCGACGCTCGACCTGGCCGAGCAGATCGCCATGGAGCAGGTGTATCCCGCAAACGCCCCCGGCGACAAGGAGGGCAGCAAGTATCTTCCCGACACCAAGGGCGTGAAGGTGCCCGAGGTCTACAAGCCCGCAATGAAGGCCTACAATGAGGCCGGTTTTATCGCGCTCGCCACCGAGACCGAATGGGGCGGCATGGGGCTTCCCGAGGTCCTGTTCCAGTCCTGCACCGAGTATTTCAGCGCCGCGTGCCTGGCCTTCACCATGTATCCCATGCTCACCATCGGCTGCGCGAACCTCATCAAGAACTTCGGCACCGACGAACTCAAGAAGATCTATCTCGAGAAGATGTATTCCGGCCAGTGGGGCGGCACCATGTGCCTCACCGAGCCCGACGCCGGCTCCGACGTGGGCGCGCTCAAGACCAAGGCCGTGAAGCAGGCCGACGGCACGTATCTCATCACCGGCACGAAGATCTTCATCTCCTCCGGCGACAACGATCTCTATGAAAACATGGTCCATCCGGTGCTCGCCCGCATTGAAGGCGATCCGGCCGGCACCAAGGGAATCTCCATCTTCGTCGTTCCCAAGTTCTTCCCGAATCCGGACGGCTCGCTGGGCAAGCAGAACGACGTCGTGTGCGCGGGCATCGAGCACAAGATGGGCATCAAGGGTTCCGCGACCTGCACACTCTCCTTCGGCGACAACGGCAAGTGCGTCGGCTGGCTCCTGGGCGAGGAGCGCAAGGGCATGAAGATCATGTTCCAGATGATGAACGAGGCGCGCCTCTTCGTGGGCAACCAGGGCCTCTCGGTCTCCAGCGCCGCGTACATGCACGCGATCACCTATGCGAAAAACCGCATCCAGGGCGCGCACGTGACCCAGATGCTCAACCCCGACGCCAAGGGCGTCCAGATCGTCCAGCACCCCGATGTCCGCCGCATGCTGCTGTGGATGAAGTCCAACGTCGAGGCGATGCGGATGCTGTCGTATCTGGCCGGTTACAGCCTCGATTTCGCGCACGCGGCCGACGGCGAGGCCAAGAAGGAGGCGCAGGCGCTGGTCGAGTTCCTCATTCCGATCACCAAGGCCGGCAACACCGATCTCTCGTGGCTGGTGACCGCCGAGGCCTGCCAGGTATACGGCGGTTACGGCTTCTGCGGGGACTATCCGGTCGAGCAGTTCGCGCGCGACTCGAAGATCCTTTCGATCTACGAGGGGACCAACGGCATCCAGTCGATGGACCTCGCGATGCGCAAGCTCCTCATGAACCCGGAGCAGTACAACTATAGCATTTACAAGAAGCGCATCAAGGAAACCTGCGCCAAGGCGAAGGGCGTTGTGGACGACAAGTACATCGCGATGGTCGAGAAGGGCGTCGCGAAGATGGACGAGGTCGTCAACAAGATGAAGGAGCAGATGGCGGGCGGCAAGTTCCTCAACCTGTTCGCCACGGCGACACCGCTCCAGGTCGCCTTCCGCTTCCTCACCCATGCGTGGCTCCACCTGTGGTCGCTCACGCTGGCCACGCCGCAGATGAAGAAGCTCGTGGGCGACGCCAAGGGCGCCGACCGCGACGCGATCCTCAAGGACAACGCCGAGGCCGCGTACTATGCCGGCAAGGTCCTCTCGGCCCAGTTCTACATCGGCGCCGAGTTCCACCGGTACTTCGGCCAGATCGATTACCTCCTCTCGGACGAGAGCGCCGTCATCAAGACCTCCGACGAGATCTATACGGGGGCGCCGGCCGAATAGGCGCACGAAGCAGATTTGACCGACGGCGGCGGCGGTGGGGTTTCCTACCGCCGCCGTTTCATTTATTGGGCCTGGTGATGTTCGCGGCGCTCGATATCAGGGTATTGCGGAAAGTATTTCTGTCGGGACCAGCAGGGTCGGCGACGGGCCGCGATGGAGGTCTCCGTACAGAATGTACAGGAAGTACACCGTCACACGCCCGCGCGATTTCAGGTGTTGAAGGAATGCGGCGCTGGTGTTGTCGTGCCGGTCGAAGCGGAGCGGGATGGGCGTGGGCGATCCGTTGTCCGGCAGGAGGAGTGTGATGACGGTGTAGCGCTCGTCGCTCTCGATGTGCCAGCCGGGATTGTCGAGCACGCTTTCGGCGATCACTTCCTCGAAGGTGAGATAGATGAGCGCGAGGTCCCCGTCCGAGACGCATGCGCGGAACTCGCCCACGTCTTGCAGCGCGTGGTATAGGTCCGCGAGCGCGCCCTCGCGCGGAAGCGGGGTGTCGGGTGTGATGCCCTCGAGGGCGCGGCGCAATTCGTCGAAGCTGTCCATGTGCGTAGTGCGCGCCGGTCAGCCTGCGGACGCCGCGTTCGCGAGCTCGGCGTCGATGCCGTTTTCCTCGAGCCAGTCGAGCGAGCGCCGCGTGAGCTCGCCATCGTGAAACGCGCGCCACTTTTCGCGTATTTCGGGATAATTGTTGATTGCGTCGTTGAAGGTGCGGAACGGTTTTTTCTTCATGAGCGGCGTTTTGAGCTGCTCCTTGAGTCTCGCGTCCTGGATGTGGTCCACAAATTGCTCGATGATGGCGTATCGCTCCGCCGAGCCCATCGGGGTGATCGCCAGATAGCGATAGGGCTCCTGCTCGATCATACTGTGGATCTGGTCGGTATCCTCGATGGACTCGCTGAAGCGGTCCGCGACGGTGCGGATGACGGTACCGGTCTTGAGGTCCAGGTAGTGAGCGTGTTCGTTGGAATTGTTCTCGAGCGCCGCAACCAGGTCGCCGAATTCGATCGTGATCTTCGACATAGCCGTTATACGTTTTTCGCGATTGTTCTCGATACGGTATTGCATACTGGTCCCGGCGTTTCGGTGCTGTCAAGGATTTTCTGGATTGGCATTCGGCGCGCCGGCGAAATCCATCGCGAATGGGTGCGAAAAATGATTGCCAGCGTGATCCGGCGCCGATCGTATCAGCATGCGGCCGTGATGGAGAATGAGACCGCACCAGAGAGATTTTGCGACAATGGCAGGGGGCCATCATGAAAGGATCGCTCGCGCCGAGCACGGCCATGTCATTCCCGCTCACCATATCCGCTTGGAGGCGAACGGCGGGCACGATAGCCCTCGGCGCGTTCGTCGCGCTTTCCGTGTATCTGTTCGCGAAAATCAGCGATCTGGGCATCGTGTTGTTCTTGTTTAAGTTCGGCCTGCTCGTGGCGGTGCCGCTCATCTTTGTCTTCTATGAGATCGGCGTTCATTCGTATGTCTTCTCTGCGGAGGGGGTCGTCATCCGGTTCATCTATGGCCGAAAAAAGACGATCCTACCGGAGAATATTGTCCGCATGGCGCTCGACGACGAGTATCGCACGGACCTTGTCGTCAACTGGAAGAAAAGCCGCCGCCATGCGACGCGGACGATCCGGATTTCCGGGAAGCTGTGCGCGCCATACGGCTTTTCGGCAACGGGATTGCTCGACGCGCTTACGCGCCTCTATGGCGGAGCGGCGGCGCCGGATCGGTCGGTTTCGTAAGGCGCGCGCCGTGCCCGTCATCATTAACGGCGACGATTTTGGCCTCAGGCCATCAATTCACGAAAGTATCGCAGTGCTGATCCGGCGCGGCGCGATGACCAGCGCGAGCATTCTGGTCCTGCGCGATCCCGCCTCCTTCCACGCCGCCGCGCGCGCCTGCCGCGATTATGCCGACCGCGCGGGTTTCGGCCTTCATCTCGATCTGGACCGCTGGTTCCGCTTCGACGAGACGCGCCACTTCGGGACCGACGAGAGCGACATCGACGCGGGCTACGGCGAGCTCGTCCGCGAGCGTCGTCGCGCGCTCCACGACGACATCGTGTCGCAGATTCGCACGCTCCAGGACGCCTCCGTACCGGTGACCCACCTCGACGGCCATCACCACGCGCATCTGTTTCCCGGCGTGCTCGAGGTCGTCGTCGAGGCGATGCTCGAATGCGGCCTGTCGCGCATGCGCTTCAATCGCGCGTTCTACCGGAGCGCGGAGTCCCTCGGGCGGGCGCGGGAGTGTGTTGCGAAAAACGGAATCAGGATTCCGGACGGCTTCGTCGATCTCGCGGATATAATGCGCGGCGACGCGATGCCGTGTGACGACGACCGCATCATCGAGGTCATGGCGCATACCGACACGACGGACAACGAGTACGGCAGGCGCGATCAGCACCACTATTTGCTTGCACATGGCGCGTGCGGCCGAGCGCTCGTGACATTTGGGGCGCTCTGACCCCCTCCCGGGCCGAGCATTTTTTGGACATCCTGTCCATGCTCGGCATTGCAACATCCTGTTGGGAACCTCCCCCTTCGTTCGGGGGAGGGGATGTCCGCGGTTCTGCGTGATATCCCATGATTGTCAGATATCGATGCGAAACACGCAATGATTCCGTGTTTTTCTCGTGGAAATTTTCATTGACGATTTCCATCGATGAAGCACCATGCCCGCAACGATTACAGGTTCTCCAAATACGGAGACAAAAGGGAAACCCGTGCAAACCGGGTGCGGACCCGCCGCTGTAATCCCGCCCTCGAAGTTTGAGGGAACTCTTTCGGCCCAGTGCGCCACTGTCGCATGTGCGATGGGAAGGCCGCCGGAAGAGCGGGAGAGCCAGAAGACCTGCCTGTAACATTGGACCGATCCTCCCCGGAGATGGGCTGGATGGGCGTTCAGGTAACTGTGGATGAAAATGGGAATCCCCGGGCCAGCAATGGTCCGGGGATTTTTTCGTTATATGGGATTCTCCACGGTGCGGCGGGATTCCGCAGCCGTCCGCATGCGGTTTCGGAAAGGAGATGGATGACATGAACAGAGTATCTCGTTTTGTATTGATTTTAACGATAGCTGCCAGTGGTGTGCTCGTCCCGCAAAGGGGTCAGAGCCAGGATCCCGGGGTCAGAGCCCCTGACGGGGTCAGAGCCTCGGAGGATGGGAAAGGGAAATCAGGAGATCAAGGGGTCAGAGCCCCCGGGGAGAGCTCGGAGAAGGGGAGTGATGCCTCCTCGAAGAAGCCCGCGAGCGGCGCCGGCGAGGGGAAATCGAAAACGCCGTACCTCGACGAGATTGTAGTGACCGCGACGCGCACCGACGAGCGCCTCAGGAACGTTCCGGTGAACGTGGAGGTGATCAAAGCGCGAGAGATCGAGGAGACGGGCGATGTCTCGCTCGCGGACGTGCTGGGGAAGCGTGTCACGGGCAACTACATGAAGTACCAGGGCGGCCTGAGCGTGAATGGGATGCGGGGCTTCAATAACGATGTGTTCGGCGACGAGCTGAAGGGACATGTTCTGGTTCTCATCGACGGGCACCGGCTGGGAAGCGCCAATCTCGCGAAGATCCCGCCGGAGATGATCGAGCGTATCGAGGTCATCAAGGGGCCCGCCTCGTCGCTCTATGGCGCGCTGGCGATGGGCGGCGTCATCAACATCATCACCAAAAAAGGGAAGGGACCGCTCTATGCGGGCGTGAAGGGCGAGGCGGGGAGCTTTAACTATCTGAAGGGGGCCGGCTGGGCCGGCGGCATGATCTCGGATTGGGCCAGCTTTCATGTGTTTGGGAGCCGGATGGCCATGGGGGACTATCGCACGGACGATTACGGCACGGTGCACAATTCCTGGCAGCGCGACTGGCATACGGGCGGCAACCTGACCTTCTACATCGGCCAGAAGCAGACCCTGCGCTTTGGATTTTCCTATTCCGACATGACCAGCGGTTTCCCCGAATGGCGGTATACCCGCGGGGTGTACGACAAGGAGAAGTATGATCACTACGTCCAGGATGAAACGTTCGTGTATCTGGAATACGATCAGAACAACCGCCAATACAATCACCGTGAGCGTGCCCACGCCGATGCGGAATACAACCTCAAGGCGCTGAATGACAAGATCCAGTGGCGGTCGATGGTGTATTATCTGCGCGATTTCAATAAAACGAACTATGGCGACATCTATCTTAACCAGAAGCCGGAGGACTACGCCTACAGCTCCGACGATCAGACCTGGGGGACCGACCAGCAGTTCACGTTCGTGGTGCCGTATAACAAGATCGTCGTGGGCTATACCGGCGAGCACCTGAAGCGGATCACCCGCAATAAGGAGGCCGGAAAGTCGGCCACGCCCTTTGTCCCGAGCATGGAGTCCCGTACTAACAGCGGCTATGCGGAGGACATGGTGTCGCTGTTCGACGAGCGATTGATCTTCGTTATCGGCGGTCGCTATGATTCCTACGAAGTGAACCTGCTCAAACCGGCGACCGGCAGTTATGCTTCGTTTAGCAGGACAAAGCGCACCTTCCAGAATTTTTCACCGCGGGGAGGCGTGGTGGTGCGGCCGTTGGAGTGGTTTCGGTTGCGTGGCAATATTGGCGCATCGTTCCGTCCTCCCACGCCCGAGGAGCTGGCCGCCGAGTACGAACTCGCATGGGACCGGTGGTTGGGCAACAAAGACCTCAAGCCCGAGTCGGGCTACACGCGCGAGACGGGATTCGACATCAGCCTCCGGTCGTTTACCTTCGGGGCGACGTATTTCTTCACCTATGCGAAGAACATGATTCAGAAGTCGGGGGATAAAACCGAGTATCAGGGAAAACAGTGGACCACGTGGGAGAACGTGGGGGCGGTTGAGATCGAGGGCTACGACGTCTTCGCCTCGATCGCTGCGGGAAAACTGCTGGAGCTTCCCGTCGATCTCGATCTGTCGTCGAGCGCGACCTTCAACCGCCGCTATCGAAACATGATCACGAACGCCGATCTCATGTTTGTCGCCGACCAGGAGGTGAAGTCCAGCCTGCGCGTGGGATACAAGCAGGCGTCGGTCACGCTCTTCCATGTGTATGTGGGAACGCAGAACGTGTACAACTGGGATGACCCCTACAACTCGTGCGTCGAGATCAAGGATCCGTTTTATTACTTCGATCTCACCTTCCAGTGGCACATCAGCAAGCATGTGAAGATCGACGGCGGCATCTTTAATCTCACGAATCGCGATTACGAGTGGGTGCGCACGTATCCCATGCCCGAGCGCAACTACAAGCTCGGCGTCACGGGGACTCTATAGCACTATGTTCTATTTCACCACCTCCCCCTAACGAAGGGGGAGGTTCCCAATAGGATGTCGCAATGCCGAGCATGGACAGGATGTCCAAAAAATGCTCGGCGCGGGAGGGGGTAGGAGGGTCAATGAAACTCATCGCATCATGGAGCGGCGGCAAGGACAGCTGCCTGGCGCTGCATCGCGCCCTTCAAGCCGGGCACGAAATCGCCTGCCTGCTCAACTTCGTGACCGAGGGGGAGGACCGCTGCGCATTTCACGGTATCCCGTCGCGGCTCCTGCTCCTGCAGGCGGAGGCGATGGGGATCCCTATCGTCCAGACGGAGATGCCGCGGGACATGGCCGGATACGAATCGGCCTTCACGCGAAGCGTGACGAATCTCGCCTGGAGCCTCGACGCCGGGGGGATGGTGTTTGGCGACATCTACCTCGAAGAGCACCGGGAATGGGTGGAGCGCGTGTGCGGTGACATCGGCATCATCGCGCTCGAACCGCTCTGGGGCGGCGAACCGATAACTATCTCCCGGGAGTTCATCAACGCGGGTTTCCGGACGATCGTGGTGAGCGCGAAGGCCGATCTCTTCACGGCGGACGATGTGGGCCGCGACTATGATATGGGATTCGTCGAAACGCTTGTCCGTCGTGGGGTCTGTCCCTGCGGAGAAAACGGCGAATTCCATACTTTTGTATATGATGGACCGCTTTTCCGTAATAGAATTGTAATCAACAAAACACAAAAAACGCTGGTCGATGGATTCTGGGAGCACTGGGAACTTGATATTCAAGGCTTTTCTTTGAGCAATAATGATTGAGTGTTAAGAAGCATGGGGGTCAGAGCCCATTAAATGGGAAGCGACACTATGCTCCATCTTTTTCCCGAGCTCAAATGAAGCTCGGATAACAGGATGGAAGCACTATCGAATAAAAAAAGGGGTCAGAGCCCCCTTGTACCCCCATTTCTAGTGTGTCCACGAAAGACCAGGGTAGCCAAAAGAATGCGTTAACGGATCGAGTCGGTGCCGCCGCGCTCGTCGAGGCCGGAGCGCCTGAAGACGATGGTGCAGGCCGTACCGCCGTCGCGGGAGAGCGAGAGCGTCCCCTCGATTTGCTCGGCGAGGATGACTACCAGGCGCAATCCCAGGGTGTCGATATTTGCGATATCGACGGAGTCGGGCAGGCCAACGCCATCGTCGGCGACGGTGAGGCGATAGCCGCCGCCCTCATCGGGCCGAAGGACCACGGTGATTGCGCCGCGGCTGCCGTCGGGAAAGGCGTACTTGAGGGCATTGGAGATCAGCTCGTTGAGGATGAGCCCGCACGGGATGGCCGCATCGACACCCAGCGGCACGTCGGCGGCGTCGATGGCGAGTTTAACGCGCGTTTCGTCCATCTGGTATGAGCGGAAGAGCGCGGCGCCCAGGTTGCGGGCGTAGTCGCCGAAGTTCACCGAGGTGAAACTCCCCGACTGGTAGAGCTTCTCGTGGATCATCGCCATGGAGCGGATGCGTCCCTGCAGGTCGCGGCTGATGTCGCCCGGGGTGAGGCGCGCGAGGGTTTTCTCGAAATCGCGGAACTGCAGGTTGATCATGCTCGCGATCACCTGCATGTTGTTCTTGACGCGGTGATGCACCTCCTTGAGGAGGACCTCCTTCTCGCGGAGCGAGGCGCGGATCCGCTCGTCCGAGCGCGTGCGCTGCACCACCTTCCACATGCCGTCCATGAGGAGCTCCAGCTGGAGCGCGTCGGATTCGTCGTACGGCTCCGCCTTGTTGCCCACGCCGGCGACCAGGACCACCCGGTCGCCATCGAGGACGGGCACGCTCATGTGGCGCGTAACGGGGAAGTGCCCCTCGGGATAGCCCTTGCGGTCCGGATGGTTCGGGTAGTCGTTGTGGAAGACGACCCGTTTGGTGCGCAGGGAGTCCGCCCAGATGCCCGCGGACTCGACGGGGTAGTGTCGCATCTTCTCCGCGGTGCAGCGCTCCAGGGCCGCGCGCGACCAGGTGAAGAGCTCCAGGCTGATCCGGTCGTCCTCGATGAAGTGCGCGTAACCCACCTCGCTCCCGGTGAGCCGCACGCCCTCCTCGAGCGCGAAATCGATAATGTCCTTTTCGCTCGTGTTCTGCATTCGCCCAAGTTCGTAGAGCGCGCTAAAGCGCATCTCGTCGAGCCGGAGCTGATCCTCCGCCCGCTTGCGCTGGGTGATGTCGATCATATGCGCAATGCAGTAGCTGTCCTGCGGGTCCGGCGTTTTCACCAGTGCGGCGCTCAGGAGCACCCATATGACGGCACCGCTCTTGTGCAGATAGCGTTTCTCGAATATTGCGGAATCGATCGTCCCCGCGATCACCCGAAGAAGCTGCTCCCTGCTGATGTCGCGATCGTCGGGATGGGTGATGTCGTTGAACGGGATGCCGGCGAGCTCCTCCCGCGTATAGCCAAGCATTGCGCAGAAGGCGGTATTGCAATCGATGAAACGCCCATCCGTCCCGGTTATGGTCATGCCGGTTGGCGCATACTCGAAGGCCGTTTGGAAGCGCTCGGTCGCCTTCTGGAGGTTCGATTCGGATTCCTTCAACGCGGTTACATCAGTGATAAAGCCCTCCAGGAATAACAGCTCGCCCGAGTCCGCGAACACGCCCCGCCCCCGTTCCCACACCCATCGGTATAGGCCGCTTTTAGTGATGATGCGATAGGAATCCTCGAACTCCTCGCGCGCCGCAAGCGCGTCCTGCCATTTGCTCCAGAGCTCGTCGCGGCGCTCGTGCTCGACGATATCGTTGAAGGCGATCGTCCGGTTGTCGATGAAGTCTTCCGGCGTATAGCCGGTGATGGCGTAGCAGCCGTCGCTGATGAAGGCCATGGTCCATTTGCGGTCGTTCCGGCAGCGGTAGACGAAGCCCGGCAGGCTGGACACGAGCGTAGCGTACATGCGTTGGCTCTCCCAGAGCGCGTTCTCGATCCGCTTGCGCTCGGAGATGTCGCGAATGATCGCCTGATAAAATCGTTTCTCGAGTACCTCGATGAGGCGCGCGCTCACCTCGACGGGGAAGGTTGAGCCGTCCTTGCGGCGGTGGACGGTCTCGTATACGCTGCCGCCGTCGCGTGTTACCGCGGCGACTTGGTCCTCAAGCCCGGTGGCGCTCTCCGGGGCGCGCAGGGCGTGCACGTCCATCTCGAAGAGCTCCTTGCGCGAATACCCGTAGACCTCCACGGCGCGGTCGTTCGCCTCGATGATCCGCAGGTTCTCGTCGCCCAGCACGATGATGTCGTTGGCGTAGCGGGTGAGGTATTCGTAGTGGAAGCGCAATGCGCGGAGTCGCACCTCGGCCTCGTACTGCCTGCGGAAGTAGTTCGCCGAGCGGCGTTTCCACCAGTACCCCGCGATTGAGAGGGTGCCCGCGATGACGAGGGTTCCGATGACGAGTATCATCCAGAATAGGACGCGTACCGATCGGTACACCTCCGATATGTCGACCTTCGAGACGAGGTGCCATGGCGTCCCGTCGATGCCGCGCAAGTCCGCCAGCACCTCGACCCCGCGGTAGTCCATGCCCTCGACGATGCCCGTGACGCCCCGCACCGCCATCGCGGTGGGGAGCGCAGGCCTGTTGATTGGGTTTCGCAGGGAGAGGGCCGTGACCTTCCGATGCCGGAGCTCGTTCAGGTACAGAACGTCATCGCCATCGCGCCGCACCAGGAGCGTCTCGGCCGTCTCGCTGGGCGTGGGCCATTCCTGGATGAGCGGAAAGAGGAACGCGCGCGGGTCGACGCGGATCACCGCGCAGGTCGATACGGGCCCCGGTGCGGCGATGGCCCCGGAAAGCGGGACGATGAAGTCGCAGAAGATGTCCCCGTCGTCCGGGCAGCGATAGATGTCGGAGAAGAGAACGGTGTTCTCGCGCACGGCCCTTGCGATGAGCGTACGGACGTATGAGCTAATATGCGGGATCGGGTCGTCGACGCCGAAGAGGACGGTCCCGGCGGCGTCGGTGATGATGATGTCGGCATAGCCATAGTGCCGCACGATGTCGCGCATGTGCTCGCGCAGGTGAGACATCTCGGCGCCGCTGCGGGTCGCCAGGTACGCGCGGGAGCTGTCGCGCCAGTGCGCGGTATGGCTCAACAGCATCGCGTCGCCCATGCGTTCTGCGTACCAGGTGGCGATGTGCGCCGCCTTGAGGCGGGAGATGGCCGCAAGGTCCTCCGACCGACCCGAGCGGATCCGTTCCTTCTGGGACTGGAAGACGAGGATGGCCGCAACGATGATGAGTCCGACGAACGACGCGACGATGACGGGCAGACGGGGAGGGATCTCCCCGCTCGCCAGTGCCGTGCGCAGCTTTTCGATTTGTTTCGGGATCATACACGGTTCTCGCGACGCGCTCGGCCGGAGGCAGCCTGGGGCGGCCGCGAACCGGGCATCGTCACGCTGCCGGAAGCATGGCGGATCGGGCCCGGAAAAGCAATAACAAAATGCCCGTTACACCGCTAGGTCCGGACGTACTCGCGGTCGCGGCGGTTGATGAGGACGATATGCGCATAGTCCTTCCCCTTCTTCTTCTTGCCCTCGTGGACGATGCGCAGTCCCTCGTCGCGGCAGCGATCGCACGCCCCGATGGGTATCTCCACGCACAGCGAAAGCGGATTCGCGGACGATGAGGTTTCGATCTTCAAGGTCCCCGCGCACTCGTCGCAGATCATGATCGATTCCACCTGCTCCTCGCGGATCATGTCGGTGTCGTAGAAGACGCCCTTTCTGCGCACGTCGTAGTTGCCGGGCATCCCCCGCTCGCCCGACGGATTGAAATACGCGGCCAGGACCTCATCGGCCACCTTCTTTATGAAAGGCATGATGTTCCTCGGCTGCTCGATGCACGCAGCATCGTAGGTGGGCTCCCGCACGGCCGTGTAATCAACCCCGGCCATCGCGAGCACGATCCCCAGGTTCACGTACGGCAGCGCGCCCTGGATGGAGTAGCCGCCCTCGAGCACGGCGATGTCGGCGTTCAAGAGCTCGGAGAGGCGCGCATAGCCCTGCGCCGAGAAGTTCATGTTGGTGATGGGGTCGGAGTAGTGGTTGTCCTGCCCGGCGGAGTTCACCACTAGGTCGGGCTTGAAGTCCGTGAGGATGGGCAGCACCATGCGCTCGATCGCGTACAGGAACCCCTCGTCGGAGGTCTCCGGGGGGAGGGGGATGTTGATGGTGCGCCCGCGCGCATTGGGCCCGCCGTCCTCGAAGGTGAACCCCGAGCCCGGATACAGCGTGCGGCCGTCCTGGTGGATGGAGATGTAGAGCGTGTTCGGATCGTGCCAGTAAATGTCTTGGGTGCCGTCGCCGTGATGGCAGTCGGTGTCCACGATCGCGACGCGCAGCGGTCCGTAGCGCTCGCGCAGGCGCTCCACCATCACCGCCTCGATGTTGATGTTGCAGAAGCCGCGGTTGCCGTGCACCACCTTCATGGCGTGGTGCCCGGGCGGGCGCACCAGGGCGAAGGCCTTCTGCTCGGTCTTGTCCATCACCAGCTCGCCGGCCTTGATGGCCCCGCCTGCCGAGATGAGGTGCGACTCGGTGATCACGCTCGCGACGTCCGGCAGGCAGAAGTGGACGCGCGCGACGTCCTCCTCGCTCGCGACGAGCGGCTTGTACTCCGTGACGCCCGCGATGTCGAAGACGCCCTCCTCGCGAAGCTGGTCCTGCGTATACAGCAGCCGCTCCTCGCGCTCCGGGTGCGTGGGGCTGATGGCCCAGTCGAACGCCGGGAAGAAGATGAGGCCGAGTTTGTTCTGTGCGGTTATCATTGCTGTTTCCTCACCCCACTCGATATCCCTTCACGATGCCCGGCTTCACCTGGCACTTCACGCGGATGTTCCGTCCGGTGGTGGACCAGCCGCCCACCATGTTGAAGGAGGCGGCCTCGATGATCTCGGAGGCGCACTCCGCGGATTTGACGCCCAGCCCGGCGAGATGGTCCGCCAGTCGCGCCTGCGCGTCCTTCTTCGCGTGCTCCAGGGTGTAGGAGCCGGAGACGCGCTCGTTCACGTTGAGGAAGGGGATGAGCATCACGCCCCGCTCCGTGTCGGCGAAGAGCTCGATGTCCATGGTCGCGTGCGTGAGCGCGGCGCCGACGGCATTGGCCACCGCGTACTGCTCGGGCACGGTGATCGGCAGGCCGAAGCGTTTCGCGAGGGCGTCGGAGAAGGCGCGCGCGGGCCCTCCCATCACATAGAGGCGTTTCGGGACGATCGTCTTTCCCTCGAGCACCTCGTGGACGGTGTACACGGGCTTCTCGTTGATCGCGCGCACCATGGCGTCGCTCGCCTCCTTGATCGCGCGCATGGCGTAGTCGATGGCGGCGCCGGCCAGATCCTCCGGGGAGCGGCCGCTCTTCTTTGCGAGCGCGCGGACGCCCTTCTCGGAGGCGGCGGTGTCGCCGTAGGCGGCGAGCTTCTTCACGTTGAAGGCGTCGATGAGCGTGGGAGCGGAACCGCCATCGGCCATGGAGGGGCCGCGCCGCTCGGGTCCCGCGGTGACGGACGTGCCGCTCACGGCGAGGATCGAGTCGCCGCCGATGCCGATGGAGCGCGTTTTAAGCGCGCGCACCAGCGTCGCCCGTTCGTCGAGCTCGATGCCGTCCTCGACGAGGGGCGCGCCGTCGGCGAAGATCGCGATGTCGGTGGTGGTGCCGCCGATGTCCAGGACGACGGCGTCCTCGACGATGTCGCACAACGCCACGATGCCCATCACGCTCGCGGCCGGGCCGGAGAGGATCGATTCCACCGGGATGCGCCGCGCGACCGCAAGCGGCATGGTGCCGCCGTCGGCCTTCAGGATGTTGATGGCGGGGGCGATGCCGTGGGCGACCACGCCGGATTCGATCGCGTCGGCGAAGCGGTTGAAGATGCGCCAGACGGCCGAGTTGAAGTAGGCCGTGCTCACCCGGCGCGGGAAGTTGAGCGCGCCCGAGAGCTCATGGCCCACCGTGGTGAAATCGGCGTTTCCCTGGATGATGTCGCGGATGCGGTTTTCGTGCGCGGGATTGCGCGTGGAGAACTTGGATACGGCGGCGAACACCTTCACGCCGTTCTTGAGGCAGTGGCGCACGGCCTTCTGGATCTCGCCCTCGGCGGGCGGCAGCACCTCGGTCCCGCGATGGTCGATGGAGCCCGCGATGGCGTAATAGCGGTTCCCGACGGCGTGCGCCTGCGGATCGACGCCGGGACCGGCCGAGACGATGACGCCCACCTCCTCGGTTGTGCGCTCCACGATCGCGTTGGTCGAGAGCGTGGTGGAGAGGTTGATGCGGTCCACGGCCGCGACGTCGATTGCCGAGAACACGCGCTCGAGCGCGCCGGTGACGGAGGCGAGCAGATCGTCGTGGTTGGTCACGACCTTCGCCGAGGCGGCGATCCCGTCCTTCCCGATGGCCACAACGTCCGTGTGTGTGCCGCCGATGTCCAGGCCAAGAAGCATGAGCCACCTCCCGGAGTGTATGATGACGCCCGTGTTGACGCGGGTCCGCAGCCTGAGGACCGAGTCGTGCCGCGAGCATACTATCGACGCGCTTCCTGTCAAGACGATAAAATGAATCCATCGCGCGGGATCATCGGGCCGCGGCAATGCTTGTTTCGTGGGAACGGGAGCCATGCCAGGTAAACAAAAAGTAAAATATGGCCCAGTGGGGCGAGGGTCGATTCGCAGACGCTTTTTTTATTGATTTGACGGGGGCGTTCGCATATCATACCACCGAGGTCGTGAAAGAGGAGCGTTCGCGAATGAGCCGAAAGAGGATCCTCCTGGCGGAGGATGAATCGATAATATCGCTCGACATCGCCTCCATTCTCAAGGAGCTCGGCTACGAGATGGCGGGCATTGTCGCGACCGGAGAGGCGGCGATCGCTGAAGCCGAGTCGTCCCGACCGGACCTGGTGCTCATGGACATCGTACTCAAGGGCGGCATGGATGGCATCGCGGCTGCGGAGGCGATCCAGACCCGCCTGGGGATCCCCGTGATCTATCTGACCGGCAATGCGGACATGGGCACGGTGTCGCGCGCGCGCCAAACGAACCCGTATGGCTATATCCTCAAGCCCGTGAGCGCGCAGGACGTGCTCACCACCATCGATACGGCGCTCCACCGGCATGAGCTCGAGCGTGCGGTACGGGAAAAGAACGCCGAGCTCGCGGCGCTCAACGAAGAGCTGGGCCAGACGCTGGAGGAGCTCGAATCGACGAACGAGCAGCTGCGCGTCTCGAATGAAAGCCTGGAGCGCGAGGCCGCGGAGCGGGCGAGCGTCGAGCTCGAACGCGACGAGCGGGTGCGGGAGGTGGAATTGTTCTTCCGCAGCGGTCTCGATCTTTTCTGCATCGCGGACACCGACGGGTATTTTCGCCGCCTCAACCCCGAGTGGGAGCGAACGCTGGGATATTCCATCGACGACCTCGAGGGAAAGCGTTTTCTGGACCTGGTGCACCCCGATGATGTCGAGGCCACGATGAACGCCGTCGGGAAGCTTGCCGGGCAACGTGAGGTGCTCAACTTTACGAACCGGTATCGCTGCAAGGACGGGTCGTACCGATGGATCGAATGGCGCGCGCTTCCCGCAGGGACGCTCATCTATGCCGCTGCGCGGGACATCACCGAGCAGCGCGCCGCCATGGAATCGCTCGCGGAGAGCGAGGCGCGCTTCCGCACCCTGTTTGACACGACCACACTGGGGATCGTGTACCAGGCGGCCGACGGCCGGATCGAACTGGCGAACCAGGCCGCGCTTGACGCCTTGGGGCTCACGCTCGACCAGGTGCAGGGCCGCACCTCGTTCGATCCGCGCTGGCGCTCGATCTATGAGGACGGCGCGGACTGCCCCGGAGACGAGCATCCTGCCATGGTGGCCCTGCGCACCGGCGAAACGGTGCGCGGCAGGGTGATGGGCGTGTACCGGCCGAGCGATGATTCGTACCGCTGGCTGCTGATCGACGCGGTGCCGGATTTCCGTCCGGGCGAAGAGCGTCCGTATCGGGTCTTCGCGACCTTCATCGATGTCACCGAACGGCGAAGCATCGCGGACGCGTTACGCGAAAGCGAGGGGCGGTACCGGCTGCTCTTCGAGAATATGACCAGCGGGTTCGCGCTCCACGAGATGCTGTACGATGATGCCGGCGAACCGGTCGATTACCGGTTTCTCGAGATCAACCCCGCCTTCGAGCGGCTTACGGGACTGCGCGCCGAATCGCTCATTGGTAAAACGGTGCGGGAGGCGCTCCCGGGGACCGAGGAGTACTGGATTCGGACCTACGGTGAGGTCGCGATGACCGGGGAGCCCCGGTCCTTTCAGAACTATCACCAGGAGCTTGATCGATATTACGATGTTATCGCCTTCTGTCCGCAGCGCGGGATGTTCGCGGTGGTGTTCTCCGACGTGACCGAGGCCCAGCGGACGCACCGGATACTCCAGGCCTCGCTTCGCGAGAAGGAGACGCTGCTCAAGGAGATCCATCATCGCGTGAAGAACAACTTCCAGCTCGTGACCAGCCTGCTGTCGCTGCAGTCGATGAGCGTGAACGACGAGCACCTGGAGCGCGAGTTCTCCGAGGCGCAGGGGCGCGTGCGCTCGATGGCGCTGGTGCACGAGAAGCTGTACCAGTCCGCCGACCTGGGGAGCATCGATTTCGCCGAGTATGCGCGCGAGATGTCGCAATCGCTCGCGCGGTCCTTCGCCGGCGGACGGCGCGCGCCCAACATCGCGGTGAACGCCGTCGAGGTCCGGCTCGGGGTGGACAAGGCGATCCCCTGCGGACTCATCCTCAACGAGCTTGTCACCAACAGCTGCAAGCACGCCTTCCCGGAATCCTGGCGGGGCGATCCGGCGATCGCGGTCGATCTTTCGGAGGAGGGCGGGGCGGTCACGCTTCGTGTGTCGGACAACGGCGTCGGGATTGCCGACGGCGTGGCCCTCGAGCAGCCCGCGACCTTCGGGCTCTCGCTGGTGTCGCTCCTCGCGCGGCAGCTTCGCGGGACAATTCGCGTTGCGCGCGACGGCGGGACCGCGGTCACGGTCGAGTTTCCGGGTGAGTGAGACGTAATATCAAGGAGATGGCCGTGGGATCCGATCAGAGCTTTGTCGATTTCGTTCTGGACAACATCGAACAGGCCGGGGAGCTGTCCGCCCGTAAAATGTTCGGCGAGTACGCGATCTATTGCGACGGGAAGGTCGTCGCGCTCGTATGCGACAACCGGCTCTTCGTGAAACCCACGCCGGGCGGGCGCGCGCATATCGGTGATCCGGCGGAGGCCCCGGCCTATCCGGGCGCCAGGCCCTCGTTTCTCGTCGAGGACCGGATCGAGGACCGGGAGTGGTTGAGCGAGCTCATCCGCATAACCGCGCGCGAGCTCCCCGCGCCCACACCGAAAAAACCGAAGAAGACGAAGAAAACAGGCGAATCGCGGGGGGCCCGGTGAGCGCGATGTTCGATTTTGGTTTGATTCCGGCGGCGCCGCAATGAGCGTTCTCGACCTGCGTACGGTATTCCTGACCGGCGTTATCATCAACGCGATCTGCACGCTGGTGGCCGTGCTCCTGTGGCGCAGCAGCCGCGACCGGTTCGACGGGACGGGCCTGTGGGCCGCCGACTTCGCCGCGCAAACAGCGGCCTTTTTCCTGATTGGGCTCCGTGGCGTCCTGCCCGATGTCGTCTCGATTTCGATCGGGAACGCGCTCTCTGTCCTCGGAGCGCTGGTGGGGCTCCTCGGATTGGGACGCTTTTGGGGCAAGCCGGTTTTTACCGGCGTTCAGTGGGGCATCTTCGCGGTCTATCTTGCATTGCATAATTACTATACGTATTTCGAGCCGAGCCTCGCGGCGCGAAACCTGCTCTTTTCAGCCTCGCTTCTTGCGCTGTGCGGGCAGTGCGCCTGGCTTCTGTTGTACCGGGTCTCGTCGGCCGTGCGCTCGATGTCGTTGATCGCGGGCATCGCGATGACGGGTTTAACCGTGGTGAGCGCCGTTCGAATCGTCATCGAGGTTTTTGTACCGATACAGACGCAGGATTACATGCACTCTGGCACCGCCAATGCCATGTACATTGTCCTCTACCTGGCGCTCATCGTATTCCTTGCCTACGCTCTGGCGCTCATGGTGAATCGCCGCCTGCTCGCCGATCTTGGCTCGCAGGAGCAGAAGTTCTCCAAGGCGTTTCACTCCTCGCCGGACGCGGTGATTCTTACGCGCCTTGCCGACGGCTCCATCTACGAGGTGAACGACACCTTTACGCGCATGACCGGATTTACCGCCGCCGAGGTGATCGGAAAAACGACCGTGGATCTCGGCCTCTGGGCGGATGCGAACGACCGCGAGATCTTCATCGGCCGCCTTCGCGAGCACGGGTCGGTTTTCGGTCTCGAGTTTACGTTCCGGATAAAATCGGGCGAGCTCCTCGTGGGACAGCTTTTTTCAGATGTCCTCGTCATCAACGAGGTGCCCACGATCGTCGCGAGCATCAGCGATATCACGGAGCGCAAGCGCGCGGAGGAGCGCCTCATCGTGGCGATGCAGGAATCGGACATGCTTCGGGAGCGGGCGGAGCGACTGGGCGCCGAAAAGGAGATCATCCTGCGCGAGGTGCACCATCGCATCAAGAACAACCTGAGCACGGTGCACGGCCTATTGTCGCTGCAGGCCAACAGGCTGTCCGATCCGCAGGCCGCGAAATCGCTTCGCGATGCGGTGGGGCGCGTGCGCAGCATGGGGCTTTTGTACGACAAGCTGTACCGCGCGGAATCCATCGGGCGCATGTCAATGAAGACGTTTCTCGAGCGGCTCGTCGCCGAGATCGCCGAACTCTATCCCGCGCCGGTGCCCGTCGCCGTGTCCGCCGACATCGAAGAGGCGACGCTGGACGCGAAAATCCTCTCGCCCCTGGGCATCATGATGAACGAGCTCGTGACCAATGCCATGAAGTACGCCTTTACCGGTCGCGCGTCCGGGCGTCTTGACGTGCGCTCCCGCATCGAGGATCGAGGCATCACGATTATTGTCGAGGACAACGGCATCGGCCTCCCGGACGGGATCGACATCGATCGTTCAACCGGTTTCGGAATGCAGCTGGTGGGCTTGCTCGCCAAGCAGATCGGCGCGACCATCCGCGTCGAGCGGGGCGAGGGGACGCGATTCGTCATCGAGTTTACCGCGCAGTCGCCCGAACGGACGGTGTGACGTTCGCCGAACCCCCGCGGCGATTTTCGCGATATCGACCGGGGGCGATGGCGCTTAAAGACATCAATCAAACGGTGCGCGAACGGCAGGCCGGTCCTGCCGGCGCGTGAGGAGGGACGCATGAAGAACATCATATCGATACGCGATTCGTCCGCGATCCGCACGAACTTCCGGCATGCCATCAGAAAAACACGCAGGGTGTTCGGAGCGTTCGCGTTACTGATCTTTCAGGCGCTCGCGCTCGCAGCGTGTATATGCGCGGCGGCCGTTCCGGTCCAGGCGCAGTATGATCCGACCGACACCGCGAAACGGCCCGCGGAGTCGGTCGCGGACCCCGGAAAGAAAGAGGACAAAGGCGCGGGCGTGACGGCTGGAGTGGACTACTGGACGCTCTACTTCTGGCGTGGAGACCTGCTCTATGGCGACAACGGCGATGTGTTCTTTCCCTTCGTGAAGTGGGCGATCTTCGACACCGGGTTCACGCTCACCTGGATGGGCGAGTACGCGCGCAACAGCCGCGACGTCGCGCTCAAGGAAAAGAACGCGGCCGACTTCGGGCTCAACTACGACGCCAAGGTGTGGAAGGAGCGCATCACCTGCGGCGCGGGCGTATGGTACTGGTGGTTCTACAACTCGGGCGCTTACAGCGAGGAGTATCCCGATCGATTCGTCGATCCCGGGACCAACGCGCTCGATCGCAACGCGGATCCCTACTATAACGCCCGTTACGACGCCAGCTTCTGGAGCGGCTCGGCATATGTGGGACTCAATGTCCCGCTCAATCCGACCGTGACCTATACCCACGACTATTATTCAAACAACCAGGAGCGGACGCGCCGCGTCTCGTACGATTGGGCCGTTCAGCTCAAGACGAGCCAGGAGTTCGAGGTGACCCGTCACGCGAAGCTGCTGTTCGCGGTCTCCGCCACGTACTATCGCACGCGCTATGCCGACGACCGCACCAGTTGGCGCGACGAGACGCGCGACGGCTGGTGCGATGTGACCGGCACCGCCACGCTCACGGTGAGCCTTGCCGGCGCGTCACTCTGGGTGAGCGGCAACTGGGCCAATCGCCCGGACCGCGATTGGTATCGCGTGACCGAGCCCGACGGGCGCGTGTTCAACGTGCACAATGTGCAATGGTGCACCGCCGGAGGTTCCTATACGTTTTAACCGTGCACCGGAATTGATCCGGTCGTGCCGAATAAAAAAGGCCTTCCCGATTCCAGGTAGGCCTTTTTTATTCGCATTGCGCGATACTGCTTACAATGGAATGAACCCCGCTTCCTTTACAAGCTTTTGTCCCTCGGCGCCAAGCAGGTAGTCGAGGAAGGCCTGCGTTTGCGGCGTGATCCGTTTCTCGTTCACGTACATGTACAGCTTGCGCGATACGGGATACTTCCCGGACTTGCCGTTCTCGATGGTGCCCTCGACCTTGTTCACGGTGACGGTTCTCACGGTGTCATTGAGGTAGCCGAAGCCGATGTAGCCGATGGCCTTCGGGTTGGTGGACACCGACGAGATGATGGCGCCGTTGGAGGCCTGCAGGAGCGCATCCTTGCGCACGTCCTTCTTCTTGAGCACCTTCTCGTGCCAGATCTCGTAGGTCCCGGAGCTCGTGTCGCGCGAGATGACCACGATGGCGCCGGGCGTTCCGCCCACCGTGCTCCAGTCGTTGATGGAGCCGTCATAGATGCCCTTGAGCTGGTCCATCGTGAGGTCCTTGACCGGGTTTTTGGGGTGGACGATGGGGACGATCATGTCGTAGGCCGCCACGATCTCCTTCGGGGTCACGCCCTTCTTCTTCGCCTCCTCGATCTCGTTGCCCTTCATTTCGCGCGACGAGTTTCCGATGTCGCAGGTGCCGTCGATGACCGCCTTGATCCCGTTGCCCGAGCCGCTGCCCTCGACCGAGATGGCCACCTTGTTCGTCTTCCGGTAGGCCTCGGCCACCTTCTGGGTGATGGGGAGCACGGTGGTGGATCCCTTGATGACGATCTTGTTGCCGGTGTCGCGCGAACAGCCGATCGCGGCGAACGCCGTACCGGCGATAATGAGCGCCGATATAATTCCGGTAATTCTTCTTGCCATTGTTGCCTCCTTGGGTGCTGTATGATGTACCGATACCGGGACCGTGTTAAGATTTTATTAAGAAACGCTTTAAAAACCGTGAAGCCATGAAGAAATCCGAAATTAACAAAATCTTTACAAAACCATCACGGAATATTTAACACCGGGTTTTATTGTGTTTTCAATTGATTACGTGTATTGTAGTAAGGGCAAGGCGCTGCCTTGACCCTACTACCGGGAAAACGCATGGATAAAATAACATCGGTAAACCTCACCTTCTCGTATGGCGGCGTTCCGGCCATCAAGAACATCAATCTCACGGTCGAGCCCAATACCGTGATGGCGCTCATCGGGCCGTCGGGCTGCGGGAAGTCCACCTTCCTGCGGTGCATCAACCGCATGAACGACATCATCCCGAACATCGGCATCGACGGCGACATCCTCATCGACAACGAATCGATCTACCACCGCGATTTCGACGTGACGGGCCTGCGGCGCCGGGTGGGGATGGTGTTCCAGAAGTCGAACCCGTTTCCCAAGTCCATCTTCGAGAACATCGCCTACGGGCTTCGCATCAACGGCATCAAGAACACGTACGAGATCGAGCGGACGGTGGAGCAGTCGCTCAAGCGCACGGCCCTCTGGGACGAGGTGAAGGACCGCTTGGACCAGTCGGCGCTGGGGCTCTCCGGCGGCCAGCAGCAGCGGCTCTGCATCGCGCGCACCATCGCGGTCGCGCCCGAGATCATCCTCATGGACGAGCCCGCCTCGGCGCTCGATCCCCTCTCCACGCAGAAGATCGAGGAGCTCATCCAGGACCTCAAGCAGAACTACACCATCATTATCGTGACCCACAACATGCAGCAGGCGGCGCGCGTGAGCGACCATACCGCCTTCTTCTATCTGGGCGAGCTCATCGAGGTGAACCGAACCGACATGATCTTCACCAAGCCCGACAATGAGATGACGGAAAACTATATCACCGGAAAATTCGGCTAAGGAGCGCGCATGATTACCCATCTGGAACAGGAACTGGAGGCGGTCAAGACCCGCATCTTCGAGATGTCGGACCTCGCGATGGAGGCGATCGCCCGCTCGGTGGAATCGCTCAAGAAGGGCGACGTGCGCCTGGCCGAGCGCGTGATACAGGGCGACTCCGAACTCGACCGGCTCGAGATCGCCATCGACGAGGAGTGCGTCCGCGTCCTCGTGACCAAGCAGCCCGCCGCGAAGGACCTGCGGCTGGTGACGGCCTTTCTCAAGATCAACACCGATCTGGAGCGCATCGGCGACCTGGCGACGGTGGTCGCCAAGGAGACCATCCGCATGGCCGGCAAGCCGCCGGTGAAACCGCTGGTGGACATCCCGCGCATGGCCGTCCTGTGCGCGGAGATGATCAAGGAGTCGTTCCTGGCCATCGCCGAGCGCGACGCCGCGCGGGCGCGCGGCGTGATCGGCCGCGACCGCGAGATCGACGAGCTCAATATGCAGATCTATCGCGAGCTCTTCTCGTACATGGCGGAGAACCCGCACAGCATCTCACCGGCGCTGTCGCTCATCATGGCGTCGAAGGCGCTCGAGCGCATCGGGGACCATGCGACCAATATCGCCGAGCGCGCCATTTACTACATCGAGGGCGTGGACGTGCGGCACGGCGCCCACGAGGGGTCCGAGGGCGAGTAGCCCGGAACGCGCGGACGCATTCGCGCGTGCGCAGATGACGGAAGGGGCCAGATGAAATCCGCAAAGAAAAACATCTTCGTCGTGGACGACGAGGCCGACATCCTGGAGATCCTGAAGATCAACCTCGCCGAGGCGGGGTTCATCGTGCATACCTTCTCGTCGGGTGAGACGGCGATGAGCGCGCTCAAGAAGATCATCCCCGACCTCATTATCCTGGACGTGATGATGAGCGGCATGGACGGCTACGATTTCTGCAAGACGGTCCGGGGGATCCCGGACTTTCACGCCGTGCCCATCATCTTCCTTTCCGCGAAGTCCGAGGAGTTCGACAAGGTGCTGGGGCTCGAGCTCGGGGGCGACGATTTCATCACCAAGCCCTTCGGGATCAAGGAGCTCATCTCGCGCATCAAGGCGGTGTTGCGCCGGGCGGAGAAGCAGCTGCGCGCCGCCGAGCACGAGGCGCTGCGCTTCAAGGGCGTGGAGCTCCATCCCGACAAGTACATCGTCACGGTGGACGGCGAGGAGGCCAAGCTCACCAAGACCGAGTTCGAGATTCTGCACCTGTTCATGAGGTACCGCGGGAAGATCTTCACGCGCGATAATATCATTGACAGCATCCGCGGAAACGACGTATACGTGGTGGACCGCACCATCGACGTGCACGTGATGAACCTTCGCAAGAAGCTCGGGCCCTACGGCGAGTCCATCAAGACCTTTTCCGGCGTCGGGTACGGCATCAAGGAATAGCCCGCGCCGTTCGGCGGCCCGTCCGTCCGGGAGGGAGCGCGATCATGTTCAACACCATCGGCAACAAGATCATCGTCTCCGTGGCCGTGCTGATTGCTGCGCTGATCGGCGCGCTGTCGCTGTATGTCGACGCCCGCGCTCGCGACAATCACCTGCACATGGTCCGACGCGTCATGGCCGAGAAGGCGGACCTCCTCGGGCTCTTTCTGTCCGACGGGCGGCTCAATCGCTCGGCCTTGTCCCGCGCCGACGCCGCGCTTATGACCGATATCGCGCGGATCGGGGACATGCGGATCACCGTGATCGCGCGCGACGGCAGGGTGCTCGCCGACACCGAGGTGGCGGACCTCTCGACGCTGGACAATCACCGCTATCGCGCCGAGGTGATGGGGGCGCTCGAAACGGGGTCCGGCGAGAGCGTCCGGTACAGCGACACCCTGAAGGCGAACATCATGTACTATGCCGAACTCCACCACGATCTCGTGGTGCGGGTCGCGAAGCCCCTGGCCGATGCCGAGGCGAGCCTGGCGCGCCTGCGCCGCGCAATAGTGGTTGCAGGGCTCTCGGCGATCCTTCTCACCGTGGCGGGGGCCTTCGTCCTAGTCCGGCGCGTCACGCGCCCGGTCCGCGAGACCATCGCCTTCGCCGAACGCTTTTCCGCAGGCGACTTCTCGCACCGCATCCTCAACTACAACGACGACGAGATCGGCACGCTGCAAAAGGCCCTCAATCGCATGGCCGACACCATCATCGAGAAGATGAACGGGCTCATCCTGGAGCAGAAGAAGCTCCAGGTGACCATCGAGAGCATCACCGACGGGATCGCGGTGATCGACCATTCGAAGCGGGTGCTCATCGCCAATCGCGCCTTCCTCTCCCTCCTGGATATCCGCGCCGCGGTGTTCGGCCGCGCGTATTACGAGGTGGTGCGGGGAAGCTCGTTTAACGCGAAGATCGAGTACTCCCTTGCGCGGGGCGTGGAGGCGCGTTTCATAGAGGCGCTTGCGAGCGGCCGCTATTGCGAGGTGTTCATTTCGCCCATCACCGAGGAGAAGGCGGTGCAGGGAATCCTCATCGTGTTGCACGACATCACGGAAAAGCGGCACCTCGAGGAGCTCAAGACCGACCTCGTGGGCAACCTCTCGCACGAGCTTAAGACCCCCATCGCCATCCTGCGGGGTTACCTGGAGACGGTGAGCGAACACCTGAATAATCCCGCGTTGTGCCGCGAGCTCGTGGACAAGGCGCTCACGAACGTGGACCGGCAATCGTCCATCGTGAGCGACATGGTCAAGCTCAACATGATCGAGACGCTGCCCGAGCTTCCCATGGAGGAGGTCAATCCGGCGCGAATCATCGAGGGTTGCGTCGAGATCCTCCAGCCCAAGGCGGGCGACCGGAACATCGCCCTGGCGCGCAGCCTCGCCGACGTCGACGTCACGGTGCGGGGAAACCGCTTCCTGGCCGAGGAGGTCTTCTTTAATATCATCGACAATGCGATCAACTACAATGTCCCGGACGGGGCGGTGCGCATCCTGGGGCTCCGCGACCAAGCGGGGCTCGTCGTCACCGTCGCCGACACCGGGATCGGCATCCCCGCCGAGTCGCTGCCGCGCCTCTTCGAGCGCTTCTACCGCGTGGACAAAAGCCGATCGCGCGCAACGGGCGGGACGGGGCTCGGGCTGTCCATCGTGAAGCACGCCGCGGAGATCATGGGCTGGCGCGTCGAGGCGAGCTCGGACGGGACGGGCACCACGTTCACCGTCAGGATCGCGTAGGCGTTCGCGCGCGTATCTCCCCGTTCATCGTCGTCCATCGGGTTTTCGATTGCTGACATCCGGCCGGTGGCGGGTGATCGCGGCGAAGAGCGTATGAACATCCGGTAATCAGGGCGGCGGCTGAACGGAAGGCGTTATGTGATATGCCTAAACGCGCGGGGCCGTTCGATGTTCGACGGGAACGGCGCGCGGAACTACCCCTTGAGGCGCTTGCGGAAGCGGTAGCGCAGGATGAGCCCGGTCATGTTGAGCGCGAGCACCAGCGCGATCAGCACGATGGCCGTGCCGTACTGGAGGTGCCGTGTCGCCTGGATGTGCGTCCCCGCCGTGGCCATCACGTAGATGTGGTAGGGGAGCGCCATGATCTCGTTGAAGATCGAGGTGGGAAGCTCCGGCGTGTAGTAGGCCGCCGCCGTGAACATGATGGGCGCGGTCTCGCCGGCCGCGCGGCCCAGCGAGAGCATGACGCCCGTGAGGATCCCCGGGAGGGCGTTCGGGAGAATGATCTTGTATATGGTTTGCCAGCGCGTGGCGCCCAGGGAGAGCGACGCCTCGCGGTAGGTCCCCGGCACCACCAGGAGCGCTTCCTCGGTGGAGCGGATGATCACCGGGAGATTGAGTACGCCCAGCGTGAGCGAGCCCGCGAGGATCGACGTGCCGAAGCCGAGGAACACCACGAACAGCGACAGGCCGAAGAGGCCGAAGACCACCGAGGGGACGCCAGCGAGGTTGTTGATGCCCAGCCGGATGACCTTCACGATGCGCGGGCTCTTCGCGTATTCGGTCAGATAGATCGCCGTGACGATGCCGATCGGGATGGCGATGATCGACGAACCGACCATGAGATAGAACGTGCCCAGGATGGCCGGGAGGATGCCGCCCTGGGTCATCTCGTTTCGCGGCATCTCCGTGAAAAACCCGAGATCGATGGCCGATGCGCCGCTTTTGATGATATAGCCGATCATGAATACCAGAAAAGCGATGATGACGAACGACGAGACGCGGATGAGCGCGAACATGATCTTTTCGATGACGGCGGCGGAGGCTTTCATCAGTTCTCCTTGAACTTGTACTTGTTCGAGAGATAGTCGGCGACGATGTTGAAGCAAAATGTGATGATGAACAGGATGATCCCGATCGCGAAGAGCGCGTGATAGTGCTCGCCCCCGACCGGGGCCTCGGCCATCTCGGCCGCGATGTTCGAGGTGAGCGGGCGGACCGGCGAGAAGATCGAACCCGGCAGCACCGCCGCGCCGCCGGCGACCATGAGCACCACCATCGTCTCGCCGATCACCCGCGAGATCCCCAGGATGATCGCCGTCCAGATCCCGGAAAGCGCCGCCGGCACGATGATGTGGAATATCGTTTGCCAGCGGTTCGCCCCGAGCGCGTACGAGGCCTCCTTGAGCGACACCGGCACCGAGGAGATCGCGTCCTCGGAGATGCTCGCGATGGTGGGGATGGCCATGAAGGCGAGCATCACGGCGGCGTTAAACAGGTTGAGGCCCGTGTCGATGTCGAAGTGTTCCTGCAGCAAAGGCGCGACCACCACCATTCCGAAGAAGCCGATGATGACCGAGGGGATGGATGCGATGATCTCGATGGTCGGTTTCACGACCTCGCGCACGGTGGGGCGGGCGAGCTCCGAGAGATAGATCGCAATGGCCAGGCTGAACGGCACCGCGATCACGGAGGCCAGCAGCGTGACGGCGATCGACGCGACGATGAGCGGGAACACGCCGAAGCGCGGCACCTCGCTCGTGGGATACCAGCTGTCGCCAAGAATGAAATCGAATACGCCAACGGTCTTGAAGATCGGGATTCCCTCCCGGAACAAGAAGAACATTATAAGGAAAAGGAAGAAGAGGCACACGAGGCCGATCACCAGGAAGGTGTTTTCGATGATTGTGTCGTAGATGACGCTTTTATGGCGCATGATGTAGTCCGTGACGGAACATTGGGATGTAGGGAATGTCCGGCGGTGCGGTTAAGATTTTGTTAAGAAAATATCAATAATCCGCAAATGTGTAAGCCGCTTGACTGCGGGCTCTGACCCTCCTTCTCCCATGTCTTCATACGGACATCCAGAGTCTTTTACGGTACATCTCCTCGAATGTAATAAACTTCTCCAGTCGATCGGTACATCGATTCCCGAGTCCCATGAAGTATCGATGTATTGAAATCTTCAGTTTTCCCTTGTATGTGCCATCGAGATAGTAATTGATGCTTCCGTAGAGATACTCTCTTGGATCGTCGACCTTGGCTTTTCGAACCGCGTTGTAGGCAAGATACCACAGCAGCCACATAAGATAGAAAACCGGGTTGGGTTGGGACTCGACGATGACATCGCCAAATCGCTCATTCCAAAACGGGCCAGTTCTGCCGTTCTTCCTATTGTAGTTTTCCGCGAAACGGGCTTTAATGTATTGCATGATGCGGGATATCGTCGCCTCGCCTTTGCAGGTTTTAATGACCAAATGTATATGATTATCGAGTATTTGGTAAAATACGAGTTCGAAAACGTATTTTTCCTGAGTTTTTTCAATGGTGTTGAGCATGATCTCCTTGTAGGAGTCGTTCAGCATGAGATTTCGGCGGTCGATGCAGCGTGAAAAAACGTGATAGGTTGCTTCTTCGATACAGATCCTGCGTGGGCGTGGCATGGCTGTTTCCTCGCTTGGTTCGTGGTTTAATGATGTCATTAATAATACGGACGTATGACATGGAGTTTAAATTTTTACGGAAAAAATAATTGGGGTCAGAGCCTTCATCGAGCCTTCATCTGTTCAGAGAATGATGCTCTGACCCCAATTATTATTCCCTTAATGGCTCTGACCCTACGAGGGACCCTGCGAGGCTGAACCGGAGGGTAATCAGTCCACTACTTCAATCAGCACTCATATGCCGGAGAAGAAGGGTCAGAGCCCCCCCCCGTCCCGCAGCCTCATCGCAGACGAAGGTGACATCAGCAAACAACCATCCCGCTTCGACGAAGAAAAGCTTAGCGACCCGTCAGGCGAGGAGATCGGCTCGCTGCGCTTTTTGAAGCTCATCAGGGAAAAAAGGGATGACACGCTCGTCGAGATACGGGACGCTCTGTTCGCCGAGATCAAGACGTTTCGGAAGGGACAGCCGCAGGGGGACGACATGACCGTGGTTCTGTTGCGCTATATCGGGGAGGGGCGGGAATGAAGAACCTGGACATACTGGCGGCGCTCGTGCGCAACCGCAACAGCCGAGCGCTCAACCGGTCGCTTGTCGGATTCGCGATGCCGGATTTCGACGTGACCATCGCGCATCGGGACATCGCCGCCTACGCGAAGGCGACGGGCGACGCCAATCCCGCCTATGCCGCGCCCGACGGCCCCGTGCCGCCCTTCTTCCTGTCGCGCCTCATCTTCGATAACGTGAAACGATTGCTCATACACCGCGATCTGGGAATGAACCTCATGCGCATGGTGCACGGCGAGCTCGACGCCGCCTGGCACCGTTCGCTGCGCGCGGGGGACCGGGTGCGCGTCCGCGTCTACATCAAGGAAATCAGCGACACGGCCGCGGGCGAGCTCCTGGTGCTTGCCGGCGAGGGGTACATGGACGGCCAGCGCGCGCTCGAGGCGTCGCTCGGTTTTATCATGCGCAAGGCCGGCGGCTCGGGACGGAAGCACGATGCCGACGAGGCCGCCGCGCCGAAGGAGCTCTTCCGTCGCGAGGTCCGCACTTGGGACGGGCAGGAGCGCGAATACGCGCGCGTCTCGGGCGACACCATGCCCATTCACACGAGCACGCTGGTGGCGAAACTCGCCGGGCTCCCGCGCACCATCCTCCACGGCGTGTGCCAGATGGCGATGTGTACCGCCGCCTTCGCCGACGAGCGCCTCTCCGGCGATATCGCGCGCCTAGCGTCGGTGCGCGGCCGCTTTGCCGGGATCGTCATCCCGGGGTGGACGCTCACGCTGGTCGGATTCGCATCCGACGAGCCCAACACGGTTCCCTTCACGGTGCTCGACCCGAAGGGGCGCGCGGTCATCAAGAACGGTTTGTTTCGCCACCGCTAGCGATTCGTTCCGGTGCGGGCGTACTGGCGCGCATAATGCGCCGGCGTACGGGATGTCGCATATCGCGCATCGCCGTTTCACGCGACAGCGGCGCAGTATGATCCGCACTTCGTGCGCGGTCGGATCATGCCTGTTCCGTTGTTTATCTGTATGATAAGGCGGCGCACTCGACAATATCGCGCGAGTTGCGAGGCGATCGTTGCGATACTGCCGGCAGTACGTGAATATGGGACCGTGCATACGCATATTTTGCGATGAGCGCCTCGGGTCGCTGCACCGTTATCGTCCCATGCCGTAATGGGAAATCACGCATCGCGGCAGATCCATTCGAGTTTCCCGCCGCAAAAATTACTTGCAATATTCAAACCCGCTGTTATTCTACCGACCACAATTCCAACGGCACACATACAATCGCCAATCGGGAGAAAGCCATGAAAAAAGCACTCTGCACGCTCGTGACGCTCGCATGCCTCGTTTCGCTCTTCGGCGGCTGCGCGGCCCAGAAGGAGTATCCGATCGCCTGGTCGCACTACACCGGATGGGAGCCGTGGGACTATGCCGATGCCGCGGGCATCCTCAAGAAGTGGGGCGACAAGTACAAGATCAAGATCAAGCTCGTCCGCGTGAACGATTACGTGGAGTCGATCAATCTCTTCACCGCGAAAAAATACTACGGGTGCGCCATGACGAACATGGACGCGCTCACCATCCCGGCGCTGGGCGGCGTGGACTCCACGGCCCTCATCATCGGCGATTTCTCCAACGGCAACGACGGCATCGTCACGAAGAACGAGACGATGGTGATGGGGCTCAAGGGGAAAAAAGTGAAGCTGGTCCAGCTCTCGGTGTCGCACTACCTACTCTCGCGCGCGCTGTCGATGAACGGCATGACCGAGAAGGACCTGACGCTGGTGAACACCAGCGACGCCGATATCGGCTCCGTGTTCCTCTCGGACCCCGCGGGCATTGCCGTTACCTGGAATCCCATTCTCATGAACGTCGCTCAGTCGAAGGGCGTGAACCTCATCTTCGACTCGTCGAAAATTCCGGGCGAGATCATCGACCTGATGGTGGTGCACTCCGACGCGCCGGATGAGCTCAAGAAGGCGCTCGTCGGCGCGTGGTACGAGACCATGGCGGTGATGAACGGCGGCGCGAAGGCCGGCGAGGCGCTCGCGCACATGGCGAAGTCGGCGGGAACGACGGTCGACGGGTTCAAGGCGCAGCTCGCGACAACCGCGATGTTCTACAAGCCCGGCGAGGCGGCGAAGTTCGCGCGCAACAAAAAGCTCGCGACCACCATGGAATACGTCCGCACCTTCTCCTTCGAGAAAGGCCTGTACGGGCAGGGGAACAAGACGAAAGACTTCGTGGGCATCAGCTTTCCCGACGGCTCGGTGCTGGGCGACAGGAACAATGTCAAGCTCCGCTTCGACGACCGCTATATGCAGATGGCGGCCGACGGGAAGCTGTAGCCGGCTCGTGTATTCCGCATGACCTGGAGGAACCCGCACTTCCTGGGTTTTGCCGCGCGGCCATCGAAGCCGCTGCGGGTGGCGTTGGGATCGGCGCTGTTCGTGCTGTGCCTGGCGCTGTATCTCACGGCCTCGCACCTGCGGCACCGGGATAATCCGCAGGACAAGATCCTCCCGTCGTTCGGCCAGATGGCGACGGCCGTCTACCAGATGGGGTTTCAGCGCGACACGAGGACCGGCGAGTATCTCATGCTCGTGGACACGGCATCGAGCCTCAGGCGGCTGTTCATCGGCGTGCTCCTGGCCGCGGCGTTGGGGCTTGTCCTGGGTCTCAATATGGGGCTCTTTCCCGGCGTGGAGGCGCTCACCGCGGTCTTCGTCACCGTGGTGTCCATCATCCCGCCGCTTGCGGTGCTGCCCATTCTCTTTATCGCCTTCGGGGTGGACGAGTTCGCAAAAATCATGCTCATCCTCATCGGCACCTTTCCGCTCATCTGCCGCGACATCTATCTGTATACGAAGAAGCTGCCCTATGAGCAGGTGATCAAGTCGCTCACCCTCGGGGCGGGGGCGTTCACGACCGCCTACCGGATCGTGCTGCCCCAGGTGATGCCGCGGCTGCTCGAGGCCATGCGCCTCTCCTTCGGCGCCGCGTGGCTCTTCCTCATCGCCGCCGAGGCGATCGCCTCGACCGACGGGCTGGGCTACCGGATCTTCCTCATGCGGCGCTATCTGGCGATGGACGTCATCATCCCGTATGTATTTCTCATAACGGCGCTGGGTTTTGCGATGGACGTGTCGCTCAAACGCTTCGTGCTCTGGAGGTTCCGATGGTATTCGGGACGATAGGCGGCCGCGCATGAGCCATCACGATCGCTTTCTGGCGCTCGAGAACGTCTACAAGGCCTACGACGCGAAGGTGGTGCTGGACGATATCGACCTCGCCGTGAGCCGCGGCGAGTTTTGCACGCTCGTGGGCCCCAGCGGCTGCGGGAAATCGACGCTCCTGCGGCTGCTCCTCGGCCAGGAGGCGCCCACCGCCGGCGCCATCATGCTGGACGGCGCGCCGCTCGGATACGCCGACACCCGGCGCGGGGTGGTGTACCAGAAGTATTCGCTCTTCCCGCACCTCACGGTGCTGGACAATGTGCTCTTGGGCAAGCGGATCACCGCGGGCGCGCTCGCGTCGCGGGCCGTGCGAAGCGCCATGCGCGACGAGGCCGTGGAGTATCTGCGCCGCATGGGCATGGCCGATCACGCCGGAAAGTATCCGCACGAGCTCTCCGGCGGCATGCAGCAGCGCGTCGCGATCGCGCAGGCGCTCATCATGAAGCCGCAGGTGCTGCTCATGGACGAGCCCTTCGGCGCGCTGGACCCCGGCACGCGCGAGAACATGCAGGTGTTCATTCTCGAGCTCTGGGAGGAGGCGGGGATGACGGTCTTTTTCGTGACGCACGATCTCGAGGAGGCGGTGTTTTTGGGCACGCGCCTTCTGGTGCTGTCGCAATACTACACCGACGGCCGTGGCGATGGCGTGCAACGCGGGGCGCGCATCGTGGCCGACTACCAGATCAAGGTCGCCTCCACCCGCTCCAAGGAGACGGCCGACTTCGGGGCGTTTATCGCGCAGATCCGCCGCGAGGGCTTCGATCCCGAATGCCGGCGGCATGTTGCGGACTTCAACCTCCGGCATCCGGATTCGTTTCATACGGTATCCGCCGCCGAGCTGCAGCGGTGAGCGGCGCGGCGGATGGCGCCCGCGGGGGCGCGATCGACATCAGTGAGCAAGGAAGGAATCGAATGAACCGATCAATGCGAAACACGCTGCTGGCCGCGGGCGTACTTGCGGCGCTCGCGCTGGCCGTCACTTTCTGCGGGAAAAAGGAGGAGGCGAAGGACGCGGTGACGCCCGGCGAATACGCCTCGGGGAAGATCATGCGCGTGCCGCTCATCGCCTGGGGCGCCGACCTGGTGGCCATCAACGCGAACGGTCGGAGCGCGCGCACGCTCAAGGGGTCGTACTTCGAGCGGGAGGGGATCAACGTGGAGCTGTTCCGCGAGGACAACTTCATGAAGCAGGTCGATCTCTTCATCAAGGGCGACATCGTGTACCTACGCGGGACGATGGGGATGATGAACATGGCCGTCGAACGCCTCAGCGCCTCGCCCGCGACGCGCCCCGTTCTCGTGTTCCAGCATTCGTGGTCCGCCGGCGGCGACGCGCTGGTGGTGAAGCCGGGCATCGCCTCGGTCGCGCAGCTCAAGGGCAAGACCGTCGCGATCCAGAAGAACGGCCCGCACGTCGATTATTACCTGAAGCTCCTCAAGGACGCCGGGCTCTCCTTCGACGAGGTGAAGACCGTGTGGACCAAGGACCTCGTGGGCCCGCAGGGCGACACGCCCATGGCGAAGCTCGCGCGGCCCGACGTTGACGCCGCCTTCGTGATCATCCCCGACGCGCTCTCGCTCACCTCGCAGGGCAAGGTGGGCACCGGCGCGGAGGACTCGGTGAAGGGGGCGCGGATCCTCCTGTCCACGAAGACGGCGAGCAAGATCATCAGCGACGTGTACGCCGTGCGCAAGGACTACTTCGACAAGAACAAGGAGCAGGTGCGTAAGTTCGTGAAGGCGCTCATGGCCTCGGAGGAGGAGGTGCGCGATCTCTTCCGAACGAAAAGCGCGAACGAATATAAGGAGCTCTTGAAGATCGGGGGCAAGCTCCTTCTGGACGACCCGAACGCGACGACCGGCGTCGAAGGAATGTACTACGACGCGGAGATCGCCGGCTACAACGGGAACGTGCGGTTTTTCGCGGAGCCCAACTATCCGCGCAACTACCAGGTGCTCACGCGCGAGATCCAGGACTCGCTCATCGGCGCGGGGATCATGACCCGACGCATCGACCTCCTGACCGCGGGATGGAACTATGCCGAGCTCAAGGCGGGCCTACGCTACGGCGACGCCGTCCCCGGCGAGCGGTTTGATCCGGCGAAGGCGGTGTCCGTCGCCGAGCGGCTCGGCGGCGACCGGACGCTGTTCATGTTCGAGATCTACTTCAAGCCGAACCAGGACGCCTTCCCGGTGGCGCAGTACAAGCGCGAGTTCGACCGCGTGATCAATTTCGCCTCCACCTACGGCGGGGCGCTCATCACCGTGGAGGGGCACGCCGATCCCATGAGCTTCCTGCGCAAGCAGAGCGAGGGCGCGGGCGAGGTGGTGCTCAAGCGGATCAAGCAGTCGGCGAAGAACCTGAGCTACAGCCGGGCGCAGGCGGTGCGCGACCAGATCGTCCGATACGCGAAGGAGAAGGGGATCGCGCTCGACGCGACGCAGTTCACCATCCTGGGCCACGGCATCGCCGCGCCCAAGTTCAGCGTCCCCAAGACGAGCGAGGAATGGCAGCAGAACATGCGCGTGCAATTCAGAATCATGCAGGTCGAGGCGGAGGAAGAGGTCTTCCGCCCGCTCAAATAGGTGCCGGTATGCGAAATGATATGATGGCGTACGCGATCCGGTCCGTCTGCGTGGCGGCCGTACTGTGCGCGATGCTCGCCTCCTGCGCGAAGCGGGAGGATCCGGCCGCATCGTCCGGGGAGGTCGCGCGCCCGGAAGCGATCCGGGAGGACCCGTGGCCGCCGCGGCTCGCGGACGTTCCGGTCGACCTCGGGCAGATATCCCGCAAGAATTACATCATCATCTTCGACGGGTCCGGCAGCATGACCGGCCACAAGATCGCCACGGCAAAGGCCGCGCTCAAGCGGTTCATCATGACGATCCTGCGCGACGCCAACGTGGGACTGGTCGCCTTCGACCGGAGCGGCTGCACCGAGCGCGCGTCGCTGGGGACGCCCCGGGAGAAGATCGTCGCGATCGTCGACGGGATCACCGCGGGCGGGTATACGCCGCTGGGCGGCGCCTTCACGATCGCCTACGACCGGCTGGTCCATCAGGCGAATCGCCAGTCCGGGTACGGCGAGTACCACATCGTCGTGCTCACCGACGGACGCGCGACCGACGGGAGGATCATGCCGCAGAAGGTGGCGGCCATCCTGGCCGAGAGCCCGGTGGTCATCCACACGATCGGTTTCCAGATCGGGTCCGGGCACGCGCTCAACCAGCCGGGGCGGACCTACTATACCGTCGCGGACAATTTCGAGGAGCTGTCCCGGGGGCTCGTCGCCGTTTTGGCGGAGCTCGAGACCTTCACCGTGACGACGTTTAAATGACATGAGCGCCTTCTCGACATCGGTCAGTCGTATCGCCGGGGCGGTCATCCTCGCCGCCGTGGCCGGGTGGGGCGTGTACACCTTTCTTCTGAAATCGAAGGAAGAGAGCGTCATTACCTACAGCACCAGCGATGCGCGCAATCTCAAGGGCGAGTTCACCATCGCGCTGGACAGCTGGATCGGCTATTTCCCGTTCACCTCGCCCGTCTTCGGGCAGCTCATGCGCGACGACGGATACCGCGTCAAGATCATCGACGACAAGGCCGATTACCCGGGACGGATGAAGCGCCTCCGCGCGGGCGATGTCGATTTCGCCGTGTGCACGGTCGATTCCTATCTGCTCAACGGCGCATCGCAGAAGTTCCCCGGCGCGATCGTGGCGGTCATCGACGAGTCCAAGGGCGGCGACGCCCTGGTCGCGTGGAAGGACCGCATCGCGAACATCGACGAGCTCAAGCGGAAGGCCGAGTACGCCATCGCCTTCACGCCGGCCTCCCCGAGCGAGCACCTGCTTCGGGCCGTGCGCGCGCATTTCGACGCGCCGGCGCTCCTTGAGAAGCGGCACCGCGTGGAGGTGGACGGCGCGGAGGAGGCGTTCAAGCGCCTGATGGCAAAAAAGGTGGACGCCGCCGCGCTCTGGGAGCCGCACGTGAGCGAGGCGCTGGCCGCGCCCGGGATCGTGAAGCTCATCGGCTCGGACGACATGGAGCGGCTCATCGTGGACATTCTTCTGGTGAACCGCCGCTTCGCCGAGAACAATCCGGACATGGTGAAGCTTTTTCTGAAGAACTACTTCGAGACGCTGCGGATCTATCAGGCCGCGCCGGGCAAGCTTTCGGAGAACATCACCGGGCAGCTCAAGCTTTCCGCCGCGCAGGTGGCGGCCATGCTTCGCGGGGTGCGCTGGATCAACTACGCGGGCAATGCGCAGTGGTTCGGAATCGGGGCGCGCGAGACGCACCGGCGCCCGGAGCTGGTTGAGTCGATCCACGCGACGGTGGGCATCCTCACGCACAGCGGCGACATCACGTCCGATCCGCTTCCGGACCGCGATCCGTACACCATCATCAATTCCGCCTTTCTCCGCGACCTGCCGTCGTTCTCCCCGTCGCTCGCCGCGGTGCGCTACGAGGAGCGCGGGAACACGCTCATTCGGAAATTCAGCCGCCTCTCGCAGGGCGACTGGAACTCGCTGGGCACCGTGGGTTCGCTCAAGCTCCGGCCGGTGTCCTTTCGCAGCGGCACCGAGGAGATCGACGAAAGCGGCCGGGAGGAGGTGGGGCAGATCGTCGAGAGCATCCGGCACTATCCCAACTTTCGCATCCTCATCAAGGGGCATTCGGGGCGCCGGGGCGATCCCGAGGCCAACCGGGAGCTTTCACTGAGACGCGCGAAGGCGGTGATGGACGAGCTGGTGGACACCTATCACATCGACCCCAACCGGATTCGCATCGCCGGCGCGGGATCCGCAGAGCCGCTGCCGCGGCAGGACGGCGAAAGCGATGCGAGCTATGACGCCCGTCTTAAGCGCGTGGAGATCGTGTTCCTGTCGAAGAAGTAGGTGCGGGTGGCGCGGCGGTGTTTGGTTTTATGATTGCTCCGTCGCGATTGCGCCTCGTATTTACGTGAAACCCTGTTTCGTGCCATCTCAAGCGGTTGTATCATTGGAACCATGATGAAACTACTGAAACGACTTCTCCCCGCAATCGCGCTCGGCGCCGCCGCCTTCTTCGCCTTTTTCTGGCTGTTCGAGGCGGGCGCGCTGGTGTCGCTCCTCTTTGGCGTCGGCGGTTTTTTCGGCGGCTATCTGTTGTTGGCGCCGCGCACCATCGATCCCGAGTTCGCCGAGCTCGAGCGCGTCTACGGCATCACCCCCTCGATGATCAAGAAGACCGTCGCGGAGGGGAGCACAAAGGTCAAGAAGATGCGCGCCCTGCTCGGGAAGGTGGACGACGCCGATGTCCGGGGGACGATCGGCGCGATCATCGAGCACACCGAGCACATCTTCCTGGACCTCAAGAAGGACCCCAAGGACATCAAGGCGGCGCGGCAGTTTCTCGCGTATTACCTCGACGCGACCATCAACATCATCGAGAAGTACATCGCCCTCTCGCACATGCGCTCCAGCGGCGATCGCGAGAAGACCATCGGCAAGGTGCGCGATCTTCTGCAGTCGGTCGAGGCGGCCTTCCGCAAGCAGCTCGACCAGCTCTATAACGACGACTTCCTCGATCTCGACGCGGAGATCACCGTCCTGGAGAACGTGATCCGGCAGGACGGGCTCGCCGATCCGAAGCGGACGTCGGCGGGCGGGACGAAATAGGGAGCATCGACATTGGGTGCGCGACATCGACCGGGGCCTGTCATATGAACACGACCGAGTATTCGGCGCGCGAGCTTCTAGAGATCCGCGGGAGCGTGTATTATACGCTCATCTCGCTTGCGATCGGCGTTATCTCCATATCGTTTCAGCTCTCCGCGCAGGTGCCGTTGCGCAATACCATCATGACTATTGCCCTGTCGATGTGTATCATTACGATGGGCCTGCTGATACGGCGCGGATTGCGCAAACGTACTCGGGTCATCCATTATAAATGGATAGCGGCCACCGTCAGCATCACCGGGACCATGGGGACCAAATTCACCTATGCGCAGAACATGGACTGGACCTTCGCGGCGCAATCGTATCATCTCGTGGGAATCACCATCGCGTTGCTCATCCTCTTGCAGTTTTTATACGATCGGAACATCTATCGTGTGTTTTCCGTCGCGGTGTTCGTCTCCTGGATCGTTTTTCTGCTCATGGCGTCGCACAATGGCGTCGTGTTTCATCCCCGGGTCGTGGGGCCCGACGGCGGTTTTCTGCACACCGACATGCAGCTGCACCGGGAGGTCTATTTTTTCATGATGATGCTCGCAGTGGCGTTCATCTCGTATCAGAATATACCGAACCTCGAACTCATGGTGCGCATTCGGACAGCCGAACTGCAAAAAGCGCGGGACATGCTCTGGGGTGAGATGCAGCTCGCAAAGAAGATCCAGACCACCCTGTTGCCGGAACGACCCGAGCTCAGCGGGTATGAGATCACCGCATATATGGAGCCGGCCGCGGAGGTTGGCGGGGATTACTACGACGTCATCAGTGTCGGCGGAAACGACTGGATCGTTATCGGCGATGTTTCGGGGCATGGGGTTCCGGCGGGCCTCATTATGATGATGGTGCAGACCTCGATTCATGTGGCGCTTGACCAGAACCGGGACCTCGATCCCTCCGGGTTGTTGACGGTGATTAATCGGACCATAACGGAAAACGTCAGGAAGCTCAATGACGACAAGTACATGACCATAACCGTGCTCGCCGCGCACAAGGACGGGCGCTTCGTGTTCGCCGGATTGCATCAGGACATTCTGGTATATCGCGCCTCGTCGGCCGCGGTGGAGGTCATTGAAACAGACGGGGTCTGGATCGGGCTCATGGAGGATATCAGCGGAATGATCGGCAACAATTCGTTCACGCTTGATTCCGGCGATGTGTTGCTGGTGTATACCGACGGCATCACCGAGGCATGGAGCCGAGGGAGCCGTCCCGGGACCCGCACGCCGGAGCGTGACATGTTCGGGGCCCACCGGCTCAGCGAAACGCTCGCCGCGCTGGGTGCACGCCCGACCGAGGAGATCCGCGACGGCATCCTCCAGTCGCTCCGTCAATTCGAATGCATGGATGATGTGACCATGGTTGTCATTCGTCGAGTGTAGCCGTATTACGCCCCTGATCCCCTGACGCGAAACGGCCGCGGTCTCCCGCGGCCGAATCATACATGATGCTGTGATTGTGCCGTGACTACGAGACGCTCGTTTTCGTCTCCATTTGTCTTGACATGGTCTCCGTCTGTCATTATTATGACAGTAGGCGATAGTGGAGGCACTATGCAGTATCTCAAGTTTACCGATTTCCGCAACCGCTCCAAGGAGTACTTTGACAAAGTGGAACGTGGGAGTTCTTTTATAATCATTCGCAAGGGGAAACCCGTTGCGAAAATTGTTCCCTTTGGCGAAACGGGCGCCGCTTGGAAGCGAGAGCCGAAACGTATCACCCTCAAGACCGGAACCACTACCCTCGACTATATCATGCATGAGCGAAATGAGCGATGAGGCTTTATATCGACACCTCGGCCCTGCTTAAGCGGTATGTCAGCGAGGAAGGGTCGGATCGCTTGGACGCCATCATGGGCACGGCTGATGAGATCGTCGTATCGGCGATAACGGAACTCGAACTGTGCTCCGCGCTCCGGCGACTTCTTGCCAACCGTGTCGTGAATGCGGACGGCTATCGGACGGTGTTAAACGAGTTCGGGACAGATTATCCTTCATTCGTCTGCGTGCCATTTGATGATGTTGTCGCAGATAATGCAAAGGCGCTCATTGATGCGCATCAGCTGCGGACGCTCGACTCCATTCAACTCGGCGCCGCGCTTGCCGTGAGGGACGAGATAGATTGTTTTGTCGCATGCGATGCAAAACTCGCAACGGCGGCGAGAAAGGCGGGATTGAAGGTCTTCAATCCGCTCTCATGATGGGCATCGCTGGACCCTCTTCGTGCTGATCGTTTGGCGTGGATCCCCTGACGCGAAACGGCCGCGATCTCCCGCGGCCGAATCATACATGATGCTGTGATTGTGCCGTGACTACGAGACGCTCGTTTTCGTCTCCATTCGCGCGTCCACATAGCCCTGGTTGAGCGCCTCGAAGTCCAGCACGGTGAAGAAATCCGCGCATTGGAAGGTGCTCCTCTCGACGCATCGGTCGCGCTATGAGCATTTCCTCGAGCTCCGCATGGAGCTCGCCCCCTATGAGGCGACCATTCTCGAGATGATCGGCGGCGCGCGAACGAAAAAATGGAAGGGCGCACGGCCCTTCCATGGTGATGAGAGTAGAATGCGTGGAAAATGATCAGAGCGGAATATATCCCGCGGACTTCACCAGCTCCTGTCCCTTTTTGCCCAGCAGGAATTTCACAAACGCCTTCGCCTGCGGGGTGTATTTGTTTTCGTTCACGTACATGTACAGCTCGCGGGCGATCGGGTAGCGGTTCTTCTTCGCCTTCGCGTTTTTCAGCGTGGGCTCGATCCCATTCACCTTCACCGCTTTAATGCTGTTGTTGAGATAGCCGAACCCGATATAGCCGATGGCCTTCTCATTGTTGGCCACGGTGGCGACCACCGCGCCGTTCGAGGCCTGCAGAAGCGCGTCCTTGCGGACATTGGTCTTCTTGAGCACGTCCTCGTACCAGAACTCGTAGGTGCCGGAGCTCGTATCGCGCGAAATGACCACGATGCGCATGTCCGGGCCCCCCACCTCTTTCCAGTTTTTGATGGTGCCTTCGTAGATGCCTTTAAGCTGGTCCTTGGTGAGGCTCGCAACCGGGTTCTTCGGGTGAACGACCGGGACGATCATGTCCCAGGCGACCACGATCTCCTTGATGCGGAGCTTCTTTTCCTTCGCCTTGGCGAGCTCTTCCTTCTTCATTGCGCGCGACGAGTTCGCGATGTCGCAGGTGCCGTCCATGATCGCCTTGATGCCGTTCCCGGATCCGCTGCCGTCCACCGAGATGGCGACCTTCTTCGCGACCGACTCCGGATACGCCTCGATCGCCTTTTGGGTGATCGGGAGCACGGTGGTGGAGCCTTTAATGATGATCTTCGCGCTGTCGGCGCTCACGATCGACGAGTACGTCATGGCTGCCGCGAGTGTCGCGATCGCGGCGATGCTGCTGAGTAAAAAGCTTTTACGCATGGGCTGTATGCCTCCTGAGTGATGATGAATCAAATGTGCTTGGTCGGAAAATGGAAACCGCGGGTGAATGAACGATAATGGTTTTGTAAATATTTTGTTAACCTGGGGGGTTTTTTTATCGGGACGCCCCGTGTCGCGCCAAGAAATAATTAACGGAAAATAAACATTTCACTGATGATTACTTAATCCTCGCCGCGCTTATTGTTTTAGAAAAATAACGGCGGATCGGAGTGAAGCGATTCCATTCGTTCGTTATTCATCAATCATCAAACAAGGAGACAAGTAGAATGATGAAACGCAAGTCGCTCTTTTTTTCGGCTGTGCTTCTGTTGGCCGCCATCGTGGGCGTCATGTCGGTGACAGACGCCTTCGCAGTCGTGCGCAAGCAGAACCAGCGCACCATGGAAAAGTTGTCGCTCAACGTAGTCCCCGCCAAGGACGTGACGCTCTTTCTCAAGGGAGCCAATCGGTACGAGCACTGGAACCGCGCGGACACCGAATGGAACAAGGGGGAAAATGCCTACAAGAACCAGGCCGGCGGAACGGTCGAGTGGGAGTACGAGGTCGGCGGAAGCTACAACTTGAAGCTGTCCGATGATTTCTCGCTGGGCCTTGGTGCGTATTGGTATCAGGAAGTCTATCCCAGTGATCAGTATAGCGGGCCCGCGTCCGACAAGCTGGGTAATAAAGCCGGCGATCCGCCGTATCTGGATTCAATCAATTTTGACATCGCGCCCAAGTATAAACTTGGCGATGCGAGTATCTATGGGAGAGTTCGTTTCGTGAACGAAGTCTTCTGGGGTAATACTGAGGTGTGGACTAAAAGAAGTTATGCTACTTCAGCGGTAAATGACCTGAGGGGTAAGCGTGTCGGGTACGACAAGAGCGAGGAGTATGGCTGGGCCATGACGACCCGGATCCTTCTTGGCGCGGATTACAAGGTCACCAAGAAGTTCACGGTCTTCGGCGATTTCGAGGTCCGCTACGGGACCATCGAAGACAATGAGACCAAGTTTGTTCCCGGACTCGACGAGAAGGTCATCCGTACCGGACGGGGCGCCGGGTATAATCCGAAGGGCCCGGACGGAAACAGCGATACCGACCCCGACGTTTCCACCGGCATTGCGCACGGGAAGTATTTCAAGACGCACGGCCTCTGGCGCTACACCTGGCAGGTCGGCATGAAGCTGCAGCTGACCGACGCGCTCGGCATGACGCTCTCGTACTTCCAGGAGACGAACCTTAATCCGTATCACAATCCGAACGACCCGGTTGTTCAAAACAAAAAGACCGGCGCGATTAGCGATTATCGATACACGTGGAACGGCGTCCCGAACACGCAGCAGATCGTAGGACAGAACAATTATCTCTATCTCGAACTTGCCTATAAGCTCGATCTCACCAAGTAGCCGAAAACTTTCGTTGTTTCTTCATGTGCATGGGCTCCCGTATGGGGGCCCGTTTTTTCACATATGAAAAGTGTGAACTCTTCGCAAGGCATTCATTCAGTGCGGTGTTGCATCAGATTGCTTCGCTTCGCTCGCAATGACGGTGAGATTGGCATCGGGACGGTTGAATTCAATGCGAAGCCTGTCGTTCGACCGTCGTCATGAGCGCTCGCAATACGCCTATACGATCCGACCTGGGAGGGTGTTTTTGAATTGCGGAAACCGGGAGCTGGGTGTCGCTTACCGGGCCGGTTCGTAGCTTCCGATGGCCAGGCTGCCGTCGTTCATCTCCATGATGCCGAACTTATGCTTGCTGCGCTTGCCCGTGCGCTCGGCGAACACCGTCAGGAAAATGAAGGGCGAACCCTGCTCGATCCCGAAATAGGTCACGGTGGTCTTCGCCAGTTCCGGCCGCACCTCGTCGAGGAACACCTTCGCCTGGGAGGTGAGTCCCGGCGACTCCTTGACGGGGCGCTGATATGAACCGGCATGATAGAACGCGAGGTATTTCCAGCAGGCCTGATCGCCCTGGGGCAGCGCGGCGATGAAGTCCTTCACCAGCGCCATGTAGGGTTTCGCGTCAGCCGGGATGTTTCGGTTTTTCGATCCCGCAGACGTGATAATCGCGTTCTGGAGCTCGCGACTGACCTTCCGGATCTGATAATCGCGCGCGCTCGACAGGTCCACCGTCATGTTGAAGACCTCGCCCGTCGTGTTTACGTCCACCGCCTTGACCGTGAGGCTGTTGCCCGCCAGGCTGCCGGTGATGATGAACTCCGCGACGCGGAGCTTCGAGATGTCGTGATACGCCGTGCCCGAGGCCATCGCCTGTTCATGGATCTTGACGATGTCCTTCATCATGGAGTCGGCCACCACCACGACGCCCTTGGTTTTCACGAGGAGCTCGCGGACCTTCGCCTCCAGGGCCCTCGGATCGCCGCCCTCGCCCTTGAAGGGGATAACGCCCACGGCGACCTGCGCGGAGAGCAGGGAGGGGGCCGCCATGAGGAAAAACAGAATGGCGGGCAGCGTTCGTCGTATCGTTTGTTTCATGGGGGGCCTCCGTCGGTAAATCCGAGCTAACGAAATCTTCTCCCGGCAGTGTGCGGGCGGTTGTGAAATGTCCGCAACTCTTTTTCGAGGGTTGATGGCGAAAACGGGCAAACGGACCTGTTTCGCTGAAATTGACTTGCATTTTTCCGCCGTCCAGCATGGAATGAGAGCGTATGCAACCGGCTTCCGCGAGGGGCCGGTTGTTTGTTGCCCGCTCCATCGCCGTGGCGTGCCGCGCGGGACTATCACCACATTACGAGAGATAATGAAAGGAAACCACAATGCTCAAGGACAATGACGCCGTAATCGTGAGCGCCGTGCGCACGCCGCTCGGATCGTACAATGGGAGCCTGGCGGGGATCGGGGCCACCGATCTCGGCGGTATCGTGATCGCCGAGGCCGTGAAGCGCGCCGGGATCGACATGGCGCTGGTGCAGGAGATCTTTATGGGCATCGTGCTTCCGTGCGGGTACGGGCAGAACCCCGCCCGGCAGGCCGCCATCAAGGCGGGCGTTCCCATGCAATCGGCGGCGCTCAGCATAAACAAGGTGTGCGGATCGGCGCTCATGGCGGTCGTGCTCGCCTCGGAGTTGGTCAAGTCGGGATATGCAGACATCTGCGTCGCCGGCGGGATGGAGAACATGAGCGCCGCGCCGTATTTCATGCCCAAGGCCCGCTGGGGCGTTCGCATGGGTAATGCGCCCCTGATGGACCACATGGTGTACGATGGCCTGTGGGACGTCGTGAACGATCGCCACATGGGCGGATGCAATGACTTCATCTCCCGCGAGTGGAGCGTGAGCCGTGAGGACCAGGACCGCTATGCCCTGAGCTCCTACGAGCGCGCCCTGGCCGCAATCGCGAACGGACAGTTTTCCGACGAGATCGTGCCGGTGCCCCTGAAGGACCGAAAGGGCAACACCGTCCACTTTGCCGTCGACGAGTGCCCGCGTCCGACCGACTACGATGCGCTGTCGAAAATGCGCCCGGCATTCAATAAAGACGGTTTCGCGACGGCGGGCAACTCCTCGGTGATCAGCGACGGCGCGGCGGCGGTCGTGGTGATGAGCTACGCAAAGGCGAAGGAGCTCGGGGCGAAGCCGATGGTGAAAATCGTTGCTTCGGGCACGGCCGGCGCGGAGCTCGATTTCGTGCTTATCGCGCCGATATTTTCCATCCCGAAGGTGTGCGCCAAGGCGGGCATCGATGTCGCGAGAATCGACCTCCACGAGATCAACGAGGCCTTCGCGGGCTCAATGATCTCGGTGATGCGCAAGCTGGACCTCGACCGCGAGCGGGTCAACGTGCACGGCGGCGGGATCGCGCTGGGGCACCCGATCGGCGCTTCCGGCGCGCGGGTGCTCACGACGCTTGTTCACGAGATGAAGCGGCGCGGTTCGGCGCTCGGTCAGGCGTCGCTGTGCCTGGGCGGCGCGGAGGCCGTCACGATGATCGTGGAGAATATCTGATCAGCTCGACGCCCGCCTCGTCGATCATCTCCGCCGCGAGCGCATCGGCGTAGGCCTCGCGAAAGACGATCGTGCGGATGCCGCTGTTGATGAGCATCTTGGTGCAGATGGAGCACGGCTGGTGCGTTACGTAGATCGTCGCGCCGTTGATGGACACGCCGTGCAGCGCCGCCTGGATGATGGCGTTCTGCTCGGCGTGGAGCCCCCGGCACAGCTCGTGGCGCTCGCCCGAGGGGACCTTCAGCCGCTCGCGCACGCAGGTCTCGTGCGTGCAGTGCGAGATTCCCGCCGGCGGCCCGTTGTATCCGGTGGTGAGAATGCGCTTGTCCTTCACGACCACCGCGCCCACGCCGCGCCGCACGCAGGTGGTCCGCGTCGCCACGTCGTCGGCGATCTTCATGAAATAATCTTCCCAGCTCGGTCGTCTGTTCACGGCCTTCGCTCCATTTCACGCCTGATGATTGCCGCCCGACGCGGCGGTCCCGGCATGCTGGCATCAGCGCGACGCATTTGGCAAGGACTATTCGCGGTGGCGCGCGGGAAAAAATATGCTTGATTCTTTGAAAAACTATGAATAGGCTGCACGTAAGAAACTGCGAAGGGAGCGGCCACATGACCATCATCACCGACGTCCACGCACGCGAGATCCTCGATTCGCGCGGCAATCCCACCATCGAGGTCGAGGTGCAGCTTTCGTCCGGCGTTGTCGGACGGGCCGCGGTCCCCTCCGGCGCCTCGACCGGCGAGCATGAGGCCGTTGAGCTCCGCGACGGCGACACGGCGCGCTACGGCGGGAAGGGGGTGCTCAAGGCGGTCGAGAACGTGAACGACGCCATCGCGCAGGCCGTCGTCGAGATGGACGCGCTCAACCAGGTCGAGATCGACCGGATCATGATTGAGCTGGACGGGACCCCCAACAAGGCGAAGCTCGGTGCGAACGCCATCCTGGGCGTTTCCATGGCCTGCGCCCGCGCGGTCGCCGAGACCTACGGCATGCCGCTGTACCGGTATCTTGGCGGCGTGGGCGCCTGCGAGCTCCCGGTGCCCATGGCCAATATCATGAACGGCGGCGCGCATTCCGATGCGCCCATCGACCTACAGGAATACATGGTGATGCCCGTCGGCGCGACCAACTTTCATGACGGCATTCGCTGGGTGGCCGAGATATTCCAGGCGCTCAAGGGCATCCTCAAGGGCAGGGGCCTCAACACCGCCGTGGGCGACGAGGGCGGGTTCGCGCCGAATTTGTCCGACAACGAGGAGCCGCTCAAGGTGATCGTTCAGGCCATCGAGAAGGCGGGCTACCAGCCCGGCGCACAGGTGATGATCGCGCTCGATCCGGCGGCGAGCGAGTTCTACGATTCGTCCAAGGGCAAGTACGTATTCAAGAAATCCGACAAGCGGGAGCTGTCCCCCGCGCAGATGGTCGATTTCTACGCCGATCTCGTCTCGAAGTATCCGATCATCTCGATCGAGGACGGCATGGCGGAGGACGATTGGGACGGCTGGAAGCTCATGACCGAGAAGTGCGGCGACCGCATCCAGGTCGTGGGCGACGATCTCTTCGTGACCAATACCCAGCGGCTGGCGATGGGCATCGAAAAGGGTATTGCGAACTCCATCCTCATCAAGGTGAACCAGATCGGGACGCTCACCGAGACCGTCGAGGCGATCGAGATGGCGAAGCGCGCCGGGTACACCGCCGTGGTGTCGCACCGATCGGGCGAGACCGAGGACACCTTCATCGCCGACCTCGTGGTGGGGATGAATACCGGGCAGATCAAGACCGGATCGGCGTCGCGCACCGACCGCGTGGCCAAGTACAACCAGCTCATCCGCATCGAGGAGGAGCTGGGAATGATGGCGCGGTATTCTGGGAACGGGGTCTTTTACAGCATTGGAAGGTCAAAGAAATAGGACGACGCTGATTGTGGTCGCGGGCGTGCTCTTCGCGATCTATTGCCTGGTCTTCGGCGACAGCGGCATCATCACCCGCGCGCGGCTTGCTGGACGGAAGGCCGCGCTGCAGGACCGCATCGCCCGCCAGGAGGGCGAGGGGGCGCGGCTGCAGGAGCTTCTCGCGAAGTATCGACGGGGCGAGTCGCTGCGCGACGAGGCGTACCGCGCGGGCTTTATCGAGCCCGGAAGCGCGGTCCTGTTCTTCGGCGGCGCGCTGGACCGGGAGGCCCCGGAGCGCATGGCCGAGGACGCGGGGCGGAAGGAAGCGCCGGTTGACATTACGCACCTGCGGGTCTTGTGGGCCGTTATCTCGGCCGTCGTCATCATGCTTATTGTCGTAAAACAGAAAAACGAGTCCCGAACCGAGTAGTCCGTTCATTGCGTCAATGCATATAACACTCCAACAGACAGGCGCGTCCGATATTGCCGTCGTCAAGTGGCAGCTGGGAAGCGATTCCGTTTCCATACGCGCGATAATCGAGCGCTGCGAATACGGCCATCCGCGCATCGTGCTGCTCGATCCGCTCGGCGGGGCGGGCCCCGACGCGTTCAACTACGAATCGGTCGCCAACGTTATGTGGCTCACCTGTCCCTATCTCAACGAACGCATCCACGCCATCGAGTCCGACGGGATGGTCTCCAAGGTGGCCGAATTCATCAACCAGGACCGCGCTCTGGCGACCAGCATGTCGGGCGCGCACGCCCACTTCTATTTTTTCAGGAAGAACCTTTTCGAGAGCCTGTTTCACGGATCGATCCCCAGCGACCGCCTTGAGCTGTTCGATGCGGGCATCGGCGGGATCCGCGACACGGACCACATCAAGTGCCTGCACATGCACTTCGCGCACTATCGCATCTGCGAGCGCAATATCGCCGGATACGTGACCAACCGGCTCCTGGGCGGAAAAATCAATTGCGACGGGGAAGACTGCCGGCATGCCACGGACCGCTGAGCCGAAGATCATCAGGGCGAAAAAGCTCAAGAAGGACGGTTCGCTCGACGGAAAGGTCGTCAGGCGCATCGCCGCGGCGTTGCGCAACGGCGAGACGGTCCTGCTTCCCGTGGACGGGGTGTACACGCTCGCCTGCGCCTCGCGCGCGGAGCTCGAGAAGCGGCACGCCCCCGCGCGTTCCGGCGGCGTCGTCTATCTCGTCTCGTCGTTCAAGATGCTCGCCGACATCGCCAGCTTCTCGAAGGCCGATTACGACTTCCTGAACCGTATCTGGCCGGGCGAGGTGAACGTGACGGTGCGGCCCTGCGGGGACGTGTCGGGCGCGTCATCCTGCGCGGCGCGCTTCCCCCATAATCGATTCATCGTCCAGGTCGTCGAGCTTGCCGAATGCCCGATCGCGTCGCTGTGCGCGCCGGGCGAGCGCGAGTCGGTCCTGTTCCACGAGCAGGATCTTCTGGCCGAGTATCGGCGCAGCGCCGATCTCGTCGTCATCGTGGAGGAGCTGTGCAAGCGCCATCCGATGCCCACCGTCATCGACATTTGCAACGGGGAGCTGCGCATCGTCACCGAGGGCAAGGTCCCGGTCGACGAGATCAAGTCGCTGTACTTCCTGGGCAAGGACGACGAGGCGGTCTACTGACGCGCGCGGGACGCATCCCGCTCAAACCGGAAAGTGTTTCCTGCCGAAAATGCGGACATACCGCGGGGAGCGCGGCGCGTCGGTCAACGGCGTAAGGCGGGGGCTGATGATATCGCGTCGCGCGAGGATGCGCTTGCCAGCCGCGTCGGCGGCCAGGCAGCGCTCCGACCCGTTGTGCGAAATGACCAGAAAGAAGCGTGGGATCGTCTCGTCCAGAGGCGGGGCCGGCGCGGCGTTGTCCGTTATGAGGGACGTGTCGGTGTCCAGGAGCGCGCGATAGCGGCTCCCGGCGCGCTCGACGCCGGCGAGTTTCCGGGCCGCCAGCACCCGCACCTCGTCGAACCGCGCGATGTACCACGTGAGCCCGTGCTCGAAGGTGATCCACCGATACGGGTAGGTCGCGATGTCGCGCGCCGGCGCGGACGGGGCCGGCGGCGGAAGGGCGGCCTCCGGCTCGTGCGCGATGGCCGGAAAGCTCTCGAACTGCCGGTTTTTCAGCTCGATGATGCGCGCGTGAAGGAAGTGGATCGCGTTGAAATCCACGCCCTCGAGCGCATATCGCTTCTCGTAGTCGCGCATGAGGGCCTTGAGGCGCAGCAGGTATTCCCGTCCCGGGAGACTGTTGTAGTTTGAATAGATGGCGGCGAGCGTGTCGATCCGCGCGATGATCTCGTCGTAGACTTCCTGGAAGTCGGCGTATTGCCGCTCGAGTCGCGCGAGACCCTTCTCGATGAATTGGTTTATCTCGTCGATCTTGTCGATGTTGTGGTGCCAGAATTCGGCGTAATCGGTAAACGCGGTTTCTTCTGTTTTGCTGCGCGCTGTCATGTCGGTGCCATGCGGGAGGCGTGTCGCTCTGGGTATAGTATCGGCGCGGGTGGGCCAATTCAATCATATTTCGCCGGATCAACCGTGAATTTTCCGCCTGATCGGTCCGGACGCCACGATCACCCGCGCAGGACCATGTCCGGCGGCGGAATCGGCGCCGCAATAAATGGCTGGACTTTCGACGGACCCGATGATGTAATGCCGTAGCGTGCGCGCCCTGCGCTGGCGAAAGCGTTCAGGTGGGCGGGCCCCGGAGGGCGATCAAACTTAAGAAGGTGCCGATAGTGAAGGATGCCATACTGCGATATGACGGGCGGGAGTATGCCCTGCCCGTCGTCGAGGGCTCGGAGGGTGAACGCGCGGTTGACATTGCCAACCTCCGGAACGATTCGGGCCTGATCACCCTTGATGTCGGCTACCAGAACACGGGGTCGTGCAAGAGCGCCATTACCTTCATCGACGGCGATCGCGGCATTCTCCGTTATCGCGGCTATCCCATCGAGGAGCTCGCCGAGCTCTCGACGTTCCCGGAAACCGCATTTCTTCTAATTTACGGTCATCTGCCCTCCCGCGAGGAGCGCGCGGTGTTCTCGCAGCGTCTCACGGAAAACTCGATGATCCACGAGGAAATGCTGCGCTTTTTCGACGGCTTTCCGCTCACGGCGCACCCCATGGCCATCCTCTCGACAATGGTCAATGCTCTTGCCGTGTACTATCCCCGCTATTTTACCGACGATTGGGAGGTGGCGACGTTCGATCTCATGGCGGCGCGCCTCATCTCGAAGATTCGGACCATCGCCGCCTATTCGTACAAGCATTCCATCGGCGAGCCGGTCGTCTACCCGCGTCACGACTTGAATTATTGCGCGAACTTCCTCTATATGATGTTCAATAGCCCGGTCAAGCCCTACGATATGGACGAGGACATCGTGAAGGCGCTCAATGCCCTGCTTATCCTGCATGCCGATCACGAGCAGAACTGCAGCACGTCCACCGTCCGCCTGGTGGGCAGCAGCATGGTGAACCTCTATTCCTCCATCTGCGCAGGCATCTGCGCCCTGTGGGGCCCTCTCCATGGCGGCGCGAACCAGCAGGTCATTGACATGCTCGAGGGCATTCGCGACCAGGGGCTCACCGTGCGGAAATGCATCGAGCAGGCCAAGGACAAGAACAGCCGGTTCCGGCTCTTCGGCTTCGGCCATCGCGTGTACAAGAATTATGATCCGCGTGCGCGCATCTTAAAAGACAAGCTGGACCTGCTCGTGCGCAAATTCAACGTGAAAGAGCCGCTTGTCGACATCGCGCTCGAGCTCGAGCAGGCGGCCCTCACGGATGACTACTTCATCGAGCGCAAGCTCTACCCGAACGTCGATTTCTACAGCGGAATACTCTACCGCATCATGGGCATCCCGTCGGACATGTACACGGTTCTCTTCGCGATCGGCCGGCTCCCCGGCTGGATCGCCCAGTGGAAAGAGATGCACGATACGCTGCCGTTTCGAATCGGCCGGCCGCGGCAGGTCTATACCGGCGAGACCCTCCGTTCCTATGTGCCAATCGACGCGCGGTAGGCCGGTTGGCGCTATCGGCGTTTTGGTGGATATCGAAATTGACATTTTTGGGCCTATTTGGAAGAGTGCTTCTTGTCGTGAAAACTGTTGATGTGTTTTCGCTTTACCCATGAATCATCACTGAATGCGGGACTCGTTGGATTCGCGTTCCGCAGCGGCAGGTTTAAGCCCCGGGTGATCGACACGGGGATCTGTTCTGAACTGTGCGCGTGTCTCATGGCCGACGGTGGGGTGTATCGGATACCCCTTTCCGGCGGTTGTGCGGACAGTCGAATTTCAAGGGCGTAAAATATTCATAACACAGCGAGGGAGTCCGTATGCGGGAAATTCGTTTTCACGGAAGAGGCGGCCAGGGGGCGGTGACGTCGGCGGAGCTTATCGCCATTTCGGCGATCAACAAGGGCGGGTTCGCGCAGGCCTTTCCGAGCTTTGGCCCGGAGCGGCGGGGCGCGCCGGTCGTCGCATTCTGCAGGGTCGATGATAAAAAGATTCACATCCGGGCGAAGGTATACAATCCCGATGTGGTCGTGGTGCTCGATCCCGGCCTGGTGGATCTTCTCGACCCCACTGAAGGCATGAAAGAAGGCGACATGCTCATCATCAATACGAAAAAAACGGCCGACCAGATCAAGGGACTGAAGAACACCTCGATAAAAATTGCGACGGTGGACGCGAACAAGATCGCGCAGGAAGAGCTTGGGCGGGTGATTGTCAACACCACCATGATCGGGGCCTTCATAAAGGCGACCGGGATCATATCTATTGATGATATCACCGAACCGATGATGGAGCGTTTCGGCGCGAAGCTCGGCGAGCGTAACATGAAGGCGCTCAAGCGCGCATATCAAGAAGTCACGATAAAGGGATAATGCTATGGCGAAACCGATTGACGAAATCACCTGGCAGGAATTGGGGATCGGTGCGGTTGTCACCGAAATAGGGAATTCCGTTCAGTATAAAACGGGCTCCTGGCGTTCGGAGCGCCCGGTGGTCAAGAAGGAGCATTGCATCAAATGCGGCGTATGCTGGCTGTTCTGCCCCGACATGAGCATCGTCCAAACGCCCGAGGGGCATTTTACGGCGAACCTGGAGTTTTGCAAAGGGTGCGGGATCTGCGCGAAGGAATGCCCGGTGGGATGCATCACGATGCAAGGGGAGGAGGCCTGAGATGAGCGAAATAGGCAAAGGAAGAAAAGGGATCGAGGTGTCCATCGCAATGGCCGATGCGGTGGCGCAGGCCGATGTCGATGTCATCGCCGCATATCCGATCACTCCCCAGACGCACATCGTCGAACATCTGGCCGATATCGTGGCCAACGGCGAGCTCGATGCCGAATTTGTCCCCGTGGAGAGCGAGCATTCCGCGATGAGCGTGTGCTGCGGTTCGGCCGCGGTCGGTGCGCGCACGTTTACCTCGACCAGCTCGCAGGGCCTGGCCTTGATGAGCGAAATATTCATTATCGCCGCGGCCATGCGGCTCCCGATGGTGATGGCGCTAGCGAACCGGTCGCTTTCCAGCCCGCTTTCAATCTGGAACGACCATACCGACGTGATGATGGTGCGCGATGCGGGTTGGATACACTTCTTCGTTGAAAACGGCCAGGAGGCCTACGACGGCATTTTCAACGCATTCCGGATGTCGGAAGACCCCGGGGTGATGCTTCCGGTCGCGGTGAACCTCGACGGGTTCATCATGACGCACATGGTCGAACCGGTGGAATATGTTGATGGCGAACTCATCAAGAAGTATCTGCCTGAATTCAAAATGAAAAACGCCCTGCATCCCGACAACCCGGTGTCGATGGGCTGTTTCGCGATGCCGGAAATCTACACCGAGGCGCAGATGTCGCGCGAGGTCGGCATCAAAGACGCGTACCCGACCATCGTGAAGGCGTGGGACGAATGGGGCGCGCTCACGGGCCGGCACTACAAGCCGATTGAGACATACCGCACCGATGATGCCGACTACTGCATCATCACGATGGGATCGTTCGGCGAAACCGCCATGGAAGTGGCCGATATGCTTCGCGAGGAAGGGGAGAAGGTCGGCGTGGTGAAGATACGCCTCTGGCGGCCGTTCCCGATGGAGGAGTTCCGGAAATCGGTTCTCGGGAAGAAGTACCTCATTGTCCTCGACCGCGCAATCAGCTTCGGCTCGCAGGGCGGGCCGGTGGCGATGGAGCTGCGTTCCGCGCTCTACGGGCAAAAGGACGCCCCCGTCGTGGTGAACTACGTCGCCGGCCTTGCGGGTAGGGACGTGTCGCGGAAGGATTTTAGAAACATCATTTTAGAGGGCAAAAAGAAGGCGGTATCGGGTCACACCGACGGCTTCACCCTGTACGGCTTGAGAGGATAAGGAGAACCATATGGATAAATATTCTGTTTATTCCGCCCGGCTTGTCGATCAAACCGAATATATGGCGCCCGGGCACCGGGCGTGCCAGGGGTGCGCCGAGGTGTTGGCGGTGCGGTTGATTCTCAAGGCGCTCGGCCGTGATACCATCATGGCGATGTCAACCGGTTGCATGGAAATCATTTCATCGCCGCTGCCGTTGACATCATGGCGAATTCCGTGGATACACAACGCGTTCGAAAACTCATCCGCGGTCGTATCCGGCTGTGAATCAGGGATGAAGGCGATGATGCGCAAGGGCCGAATCCCCCAGAAGAAGATTAATTTCGTGGCGATGGGCGGTGATGGCGCGACTGCCGATATCGGGATGGGGCCGTTATCCGGGGCGCTCGAGCGCGGTCATGATTTTCTGTATGTCTGTTTGGATAATGAAGCATACATGAACACCGGGATCCAGCGCTCGAGTTCCACGCCGTACGGGGCAAGCACCACCACGAGCCCTGCGGGAAAGAAAAGCATCGGCCAGCACACGCAGAAGAAGAACATGGCGCAGATCGCCGTTGCCCACAATATACCGTATGTCGCGACGGCGTGCACGAGCTATCCGTTCGACCTGATGGAGAAAGCGAAGCGGGCGGCCGAAATGAACGGCGCGGCCTATCTGCACGTGCTGTCGGTCTGCCCGACCGGCTGGCGGATTCCTCCGGAAGAAGCGATCAAATACGGGCGCCTGGCGGTTGAATCGGGGATGTTCCCCCTCTATGAAGTGGTGAATGGCAAATACAGCCTTTCGTACAAGCCTCCGGTGATGATCCCCGTAAAGGAATACCTCGCCGCGCAGGGACGGTACCGCCACCTCACCGATACGGATCTTCATAAAATCGAAGAAATGGCGATGCAGGAGTATCAGAGAATCGTCAGATTGAGCGAAGGAGACTGATCATGGATGTGACAATCGCAAAAGTCGATGAAATCATCGGACGATACGGAAAAACGGAAGAATCCATCCTTGCGGTTCTGCAGGATTTTCAGCGCGAGTTCCGCTATGTTCCCGAAGAAGGGATGAAGCGCCTCGCCGGAGTGCTCGATGTCCCCGAAAGCCGCATTTATGCCATGGGCACCTTCTACAAGGCGCTGTCGCTGGAGCCTCGCGGCAAGCATACCGTGAAGGTGTGCATGGGGACCGCATGCCATCTCAAGGGCGCGAACCAGATTTTAGAGGCGATTGAGCGCGGGTTTAGCGTCAAACGGAACCATACCACAAAAGATAAGAATTTCACCGTTGAGAGCGTCAACTGCGTTGGTGCGTGCGCGATGGCGCCGGTGATCGTCGTGGACGAGGATTATCACGGCCATGCTCGATCGTCGAAGGTCGTCGACATACTCAAGAAATACAATTAGGGGTACGGCAGATGGCGACAATTCAATCAGCAGATCAGCTAGAAAAAGTACGAGAGACGCTCAGGGCCGGCGTGAAGCACGATCTTCCATCGGTATTGGTGTGCTTTGGGACCGGCTGTCAGGCGAACGGAGCGCGTGACGTGGCCGCAGCCCTGGAGGAAGAAATAAAGAAACAGGGGCTTGCCGTCAATGTTTCCATCGGTCTCAAGACGACCGGTTGTCACGGGTACTGCGAGAACGGGCCGCTGGTGGTGCTTCGCCCGCAGGACGTATTGTATTTGAAGGTGAAACCCAAGGACGTGCCGGAAATCGTCGAGAAGTCGATCAAGGAAGGGGCGATTATCGACCGACTCGTGTACAAGGACGTGAATACGAAAGCGGCGATCGCGAAATATCACGAGATCCCTTTTTACGCCTATCAGAAGCGCATCGCGCTTCGCAATATCGGAACCGTCGATCCCTGCGTGATCGACGATTATCTCATCAATGACGGATACAAGGCGCTGGCCAAGACGCTCACCATGGACCCGGAAGCGGTTATTAAAGAAATCGAGGAATCGGGCCTCCGGGGCCGGGGCGGCGGGGGATTTCCCGCGGGAAGAAAGTGGCGCTCATGCCGAGCAGTTGAATCCGACGTGCGCTATGTGATGTGCAATGGCGACGAAGGCGATCCCGGCGCGTTTATGGACCGCTCCATCATGGAGGGGGACCCGCATTCGGTGATTGAAGGAATGATCATTGGCGGATACGCGGTCGGGGCCCGCCAGGGCTACGTCTACGTGCGCGATGAATATCCGCTCGCCGTAAAAAACCTCGAAATCGCAATCGACGCAGCCCGGGAGAAGGGCTTGTTGGGGAAAAACATTCTCGGTTCGGGGTTCGATTTCGACATTAAAATCAGCCGTGGCGGCGGCGCCTTCGTGTGCGGGGAGTCATCGGCGCTCATGCGCTCCCTCGAGGGAAAAGTCGGCGAACCGCGCGCAAAATACATCCGCTCTGTCGAAAAGGGCCTGTACGACAAGCCGTCGGTCCTTAACAATGTAGAGACGTGGAACAACGTTCCGGTCATTATGTTAAACGGCGCCGCATGGTACGCCGCAATGGGCACCGAGGGATCGAAAGGCACCAAGGTCTTTTCCCTGGTGGGCAAGGTGAACAACACCGGTCTCGTGGAAGTGCCGATGGGGATCACCATCAAGGAGCTGGTGGAGAAAATCGGCGGTGGCGTACTTGGCGGAAAGGCCTTCAAGGCGGTGCAGACGGGAGGGCCGTCCGGCGGCTGTATCCCGAAAGAGCTTGCCGATCTTCCCATCGATTTCGACAGCCTCACCAAGGTCGGCTCCATGATGGGGTCCGGCGGCATCATCGTCATGGATGAAAACACCTGCATGGTCGATGTGGCGCGGTATTTTATCGACTTCCTGGTGCAGGAATCGTGCGGGAAATGCGCTCCCTGCCGGGACGGCCTTCCCCGCATGCTCGGCATTCTCAACGGCATTACCGAAGGGAAGGGCACCGCGGAGGATATCGACACGCTCAACGAGCTGTGCGATGTCCTCACGTGGGGCGCGCTGTGCGGGCTCGGGACCTCTGCGGCAAACCCGGTGCTGTCGACGTTGAAGTATTTCAAAGACGAATATTTGGCCCACATCCGCGACAAGAAATGCCCGGCTGGCGTGTGCAAGGCGCTCATCACCTACCGGATCATTGCTGAGAAGTGCACCGGCTGCATGCTCTGTGCGAAAAACTGTCCGCAGAAATGCATCACCGGGGAGAAGAAGATGCCGCACGTGATTGACGAATCGAAATGCATTAAGTGCGGGATCTGCTACGATGTGTGCAAATTCGATGCCGTGATGATACAATAGGGATACCGCCATGAAAAAAGTGAAGATAGTCATAAACGGAAAAACGGTAGAGGGAGTTCAGGACCAAAGCGTTCTGTCGCTTGCGCGGGAAAATGGCATGTACATCCCTTCGCTCTGCTATAACGCCGAAGTGCAATCGAGCGGCGGCTCATGCCGCGTCTGCCTGGTTGAGGTGCACCAGGGCAAGAGCATGCGCGTAGTGACCTCGTGCAACTATCCCGTGCGGGAAGGGATCGAGGTGAAAACCGACACGGAGTTCGTCCGAAAAATTCGAAAGGGCGTGCTTGAGCTTCTGCTCTGCCGGGCTCCCGAATCCTCCGAGATCAAGGAACTCGCCGCCCGGGATGGTATCACCGAGCCGAGGTTTTTCACCGACGGTCCGGACGTTCACCTGAAAAATTGCATAGCCTGCAGCCTCTGTACGCAGGTCTGCGAGGATGTGGTCGGCGTCTCGGCCATCTCCATGGTGAACCGCGGGAGGGAAAAACAGCCTGCCGCTCCGTATATGAAGGCGAGCAACGCCTGCATCGGGTGCGGGGCGTGCGCCTATGCATGTCCCACGGGGGCGATTGAAATGACCGACACGCCTGACGCCAGAACCATCTGGGGGAAGACGTTTGAAATGCAGAAATGCAGCGTCTGCAGCACGCCGTTTATCCCGAAGGAGCAGGCCGAATGGATCATCAAAACGACGGGGAAAGACCGTGCGTTTTTCGAGAAGTGCCCGACGCACCGATAGGGTGCGGACGATGGCGGGTGTGATTGAAAGCCACTACCTGGCGTGGAATTGATTTTAAACACTCCACTGTGTGGGTGGTTATTTTCCAGCATGACGAAGGTGAACAATGAAAGCGAACGAACGGCTAAACGCTCTTGAAGTGGCGCTTAACAATGAAATGAACGAACGCCAGTTTTATCTTAATAATGCGGAACGGACGCGTAATCCCGTTGGAAAAGCGATGTTCGCCCGCATTGCGGATGACGAGCTGGAGCATTATGAGATGCTGAAAAAGCTGCATGCGGAATGGACGGCGAACGGGAAATGGCCGGACACCGTTCCGCTGACCGTTAACAAGACAAGCGTTAAAACGATTTTACAGAGGATGGTCGACGAATCGAAAGATGCGCCTGCGTCGGACAGCGACGATCTTGCCGCGGTCCAAGCCGCTGCGCAATTTGAATCAAAGGGCGTTGATCTGTATCGCGAACTCGCCGAGGCCTCAACAGACAAAAAGGAAAAAGAGTTTTTCATGCTCCTTTCCGGGATTGAGCGCGAGCATTTCCTTTCGTTGAAGGACATGGAGGAGTTTATTCGAAATCCGTCCGCATGGTACACGGCGAAAGAACGCCACGGTATGGACGGCGCGTAAACGTCATACTCCCTTCCAGAAGTGACTCCGGGGCGAGGCGAGCGGCTCCCCCGGTGTTCCAATCATAGTTGAGCGATTAATAGTATTTCCATGGAGCAGCAGGCGCGGCGTGCCCGAGGGCTGCGTTGTGTTTTCGCGCGCATGGGCAGAATGGCGCTGTCGGAAGTCTTCGTGGGTTGAGATAGTGCAACCGAGTCAGCCCGGCCCTTTGGAAATCCCAATACCTCGAATGACCTCTGCCGGATAATAAACCCGGGGTGCCGTGTAGAAACGAATTTTGAACCTGATTAACAGGTGGGCGCCCTCACGATGGGTTCAACCTTCTTCTCGAGGAAGCATGATTTTGGCCATCAAATATTGGGTTCCCTTCGTGGTAAGTATTGGTTCAAAATTTACCTAAATCTAATCGCGAGCACCCCAGGTGGTACGACCGTACAAAACCCGTGCTGTATAATTCAATAAAAAAACACCTTTCGGTAAAAAAATAAACGAGCGGGAAAGCCCTCAGCTTTTCATTCACGCGGACCGATTTTAAGAAGAGGGAGCCGTCTCTGCTCGTTCGGTTTCGGCGCGCCAAAAAAACGATATGATAACGGCCGGAAGGACATGTCGACGTGCAGTGTCGCTATTCGTACGGGCGGCGCTCGCCTGCGCTGTCGTCTGCGCGCTCTGCGGCACGGCGCATTCGTTCGGGAAGAACAAGGTGAACCGCGAGGTTTTCGACTGGGAGATGCTGCGGACGATCCATTTCGACGTGTACTATCCCCGCGGCATGGACGCACTCGGCGCGCACGCCGGCCGGCTCTGCGAAGAGGGCTATGTCCACATCGCCAACTATCTTCGGCACGAACTCACTGACCCGGTGCCGGTGATCATCTATCCGTCGCATATCGCATTTCAGGAAAACAACATAATCCCGAACATCCTCGGCGAGGGGACGGGCGGCTTTACCGAATCGTTCAAGACGCGCGTGGTGGTGCCGTTCAACGGATCGTATGCGGACCTTCGCCATGTGCTTACGCACGAACTCGTGCACGCCTTTCAGTACAATATCCTTTTCAATGACACCACGGGCGCGCTCCTGTCGCGATTCGGACGACGGGGACTGCCCCTGTGGATCATGGAGGGGATGGCCGAGTACCTCTCGATCGGGTACGATGAAACGGCCGACATGGTGATGCGCGACATCATCTTCAATGACAAATACGCGACCCTCGCGGACCTCACGAAATACAATATCCACAGCGGGTACTTGCTTTATAAGCAGGGGCAGTCCTTTTATTATTACCTGGAGGAGACCTACGGCCGCCGGGCCATCGGCGAGTTCTTTCGCGACGTGCGCGACGTGGGGGACCTCGACACCGTTTTTCTCGCGCTCACGGGCAAAACCATGGAGGAGGTGAGCCTCGACTATATCCGCTATTTCAAGCGTCGGTACTATCCCATCATCGACGGCAAGAAATTCGAGGAGGAGGAGGGCGAACAGATCACGCACCACCTGAAGACGCGCTCCTCGTTCAACAGCTGCCCGGCGGTTTCGCCCGACGGTGCGCGTATCGCGTTTCTCTCGAACACGGACGTGTACTCGAACGTGGTGATTGTCGATATCACGAAGAAAAAGAAGGAGCGAACGATCACCACCCTGGTCGAAGGCGAGACCAGCTCGAGGTTCGAGGGCATGCACCTGTTGAGCAACAACCTGAGCTGGAGCCGCGACGGGAAGCGGCTTGCCTTCGTGGCGCAATCGCACGGGCGCGACGCGGTGTTCATCGTCGATCCGGCGAACGGTCGGGTGCTGGACCGCATCGAGCTCGATTTCCGCGCGGTGCTGGACCCCGCGCTCTCGCCGGACGGGGGCTCGATCGCATTCATCGGGCAGGGTGATGGCGCCGCGGACCTGTATCTCTACCGGATCGCGGAGAAAAAACTTTCGCGGATCACGAACGACCGTTTTTCGGAGCGACATCCGCGCATCTCCGCAAAGGGCGATTTTCTCGTCTATTCCTCGAACTGGAACGGGGCGGGCGATGTCGAACGCGGCGCGTACAATATCTATCGTCACGACATCGCGACCGGGAAGCGCACGACGCTGGTGGCCTCTCCCGGCAACGATTTGCAGGCGGACCTCTCGCACGACGACTCCCGGATCGTTTTCATCTCCAATCGGAAAGGGATATACAACGCCTATGTCCGCGATCTGTCGAGCGGGGAGGAGTCGCGCCTCACGAACGTGCTCTGCGGCGTGTTCTATCCGCGCTGGTTCCCCGATGGGACGCGAATCGCCTATGTGGGCTACCAGAACCTGGGGTACGACATTTTCACGCGCGAGGCCAAGGGCGCGGGAGGCGGTACGGATGATTCGCGCGAGACGCCGCTGAAGCGGGTCGGGTTTCCCGCCGCCTATTTTGACATGAAAAACGCTGCACAGATGCCCTACGCGGCTCGTATCACCAACGATTTTATCGCATTTGGCGTGGCGGCGACCACCGGCTACGGCCTGGCGGGGATCGCCCAGGCGGGGTTTTCCGACTTCATGGGCGATCATCGCGTGATATTCACCGCGAACTATTTCCAGTACAACGAAAATGGCGTGCTCAATTTCGATGCGGTGTATTTTTACCTGAAGCACCGCTGGGATTTCGGCGCGGGCGTGTTTCGCAAGGAAAACCCCTTCGGCGTCTTCTCGCTGGAGACCATCAACGAGCTGATCCACAACGTCTATTGGGACACGGAGCGCATGTATCACTACGGGGCCTATGGGATCGCCCGATACCCCTTCACGCGCTTTGCGCGGTTGAATCTGCGCGCCACGACGAGCCGATATGAAGTGGACTATACGGAGTACAGCCCCCGCAGGGACGTGGCGGGGAATTTGCACCAGGTGTCGGCGTCCCTGAGCTACGACAATGTGATCTGGGGGTACCTCGGTCCATTGGACGGGATTCGCGGTCAGGCGGAAGTCGAGGAGGCGATCCCCGCAGGCGCGGACTCCTTCGATTACGGCACCGTGAGCGTCGATATACGGAAGTACTTCCTCATCCGAAAGCGGTACGTCCTCGCGCTGCGCGGCAGCGCGGGCCACGTCTTTGGTCGCGACAGCCAGCAGTTCAAGTACTATCTCGGCGGGTTTACCAATTTACGCGGGTATCCGTTTTTCGAGTTCAGCGGGGAAAACGTCTTTTTCACGCGGGCGGAGTTCCGGTTTATCCTTGTCGAGCACCTCAAGTTCGGCTGGCCGCTCTTCTTTCGGATGGTCCCCATCGGCGGCGTGCTCTTCGCCGATGCCGGTTCGGTCTGGAATAGGAACGTGTATCGCTTCAACGACCCGGAAACCGGGAAGTTCGACGATTTCAAGGTCGATTTCGGCTTCGGTTTCCGCATCACGCTGTTTCCCATCATTTTTAAGCTTGACTACGCCTGGCCGTATAATAATAAATCGTTTGATTCCATGCGGGTGCTGTTCAGTATCGGCATGGTGTACTGGGATTGATTCGTCGCTCGCGCTCCGTTCACCGACATGGCGCGATAAAAATATCAATGACTACAGCCATACGCAAAGCCGAGATTAAGCGAAAAACGAAAGAGACCGATATCGGCCTCGCGCTCGAGCTCGACTCGACCGGTGAATCGCATATCCAGTCGGGCGTACCGTTCTTGGACCACATGCTCACGCTCATGGCCAAGCACGGACGATTCCAACTCGCGCTCACCTGCAACGGCGACGTGGAGATCGACGATCACCATTCGGTCGAGGACATCGGTATTTGCATGGGCAAGGCGCTTCGCCGCTGCCTGGGGTCCAAAGCGGGGATCGCGCGGTTCGGCCATGCGATCATTCCCATGGACGATTCGCTCGCGAGTGCGGCCGTCGATCTGTCGGGACGGTCGTATTTCAAGATCGGCGGGATCGAGCTTGCCGGAACGGTGGGCGGATACCACGAGGAGCTCACGGCGGAATTCTTCCGGTCGCTTGCGGCCAACGCCGAGCTCAATCTGCACATCATTGTCCACTACGGCGAGAACCGCCACCACATTCACGAGGCGATCTTCAAGGCGTGCGGCGTGGCCCTGCGCGCGGCCTGCGCGATCGACGGCGCCATCGCGGGCATCATCCCGTCCACGAAAGGGACCATATAGGCGGCCGCATGATTACGATCATCGACTACGGCATGGGGAACCTGCGCTCCGTGGAAAAGGCCATGGAGCTGTACACCGACGCCGTGCGCATTTCGGCCGACCCGAAATCGATCGAAAGCTCGAGCGCGCTCGTGTTGCCGGGCGACGGCGCTTTCGGTCGCGCGATGGAGAACCTTGCGCGACAGGGATGGATCGAGCCGCTCATGCGCTTCATCGAAGCGGGCGGCGTTTTCATGGGAATTTGCCTGGGCTTCCAGCTCCTCTTTTCCACCAGCGAGGAGTTCGGCGCGCACCGGGGGTTGGATCTGATACCGGGCGACGTGATTCGTTTCCGCGCCAATGGCCTGAAGGTCCCGCACATGGGCTGGAACCGTGTCGCACTGGCGGGCGCGTCAAAATTCCTTGACGGGATTGCCCCGGAATCGTTTTTTTACTTCATACATTCATATCACCCGGTTACCGCGGCGCGTGAATGGATCCTGGGCGAGGCGGAGTACGGCGTCCGGTTTCCCTGCATTGTGGGACGGGGAAACGTGATCGCGACGCAGTTCCATCCGGAAAAAAGCCATCGCGTGGGATTAAAAATTGTTGAAAATTTCGTGAGAGCGGCATGTTAGTAATACCGGCGATAGACCTGAAAAACGGTCGGTGCGTGCGGCTGGTCCAGGGCGATCCCGATCGCGAGACCGTGTATTCGGACGATCCCGTAAGCGTCGCGCGGCGTTTCGTCGATGCCGGCGCGCGGCTCATCCACGTGGTCGATCTCGACGGCGCGTTCCAGGGCGTTCCGGTGAATGCGGGCATCGTTGAGGAGATCGCCCGCGCGGTTCCAATTCCCATCGAGATCGGGGGCGGCATCCGCAGCGCGCAGACGATCGAGCGATACCTCAAGGCCGGCATCGGCCGGGTGATACTCGGGACCGCGGTCATCGAGGGCGATTTCGACGCCATGCTCGCCGCGTATGGTGACGCGATCATCGTCGGGCTCGATGCGCGCGACGGCATGGTCGCCACGCGCGGGTGGAAGGCGGTCTCGTCGCTCCCGGTCGCCGATTGCATCGATCGGCTTAAAGAAAAGGGAATAAAAGAGATCATTTTTACCGATATTTCTACCGACGGCATGTTGAGCGGGCCGAACTATACATCTCTTGAAAATGTATTGTCGCGGGCGGGCGCGATCGCCGTAATCGCATCAGGCGGGATATCCGCGCTCGACGACATCCGACGCCTTGCCGCGTACCGCGATCCGGCCGTCAAGGGATGTATCGTCGGGAAGTCGATATACGATGGCCGGATCGATCTCGCCGATGCGATTGAAGCGGCGCGGTAGCGGGACGGGACCGATGAAACCTTTTGCCGTAAGCGGAGTCATACTGGTGCAACCATGAACAGCGATCAGCACGGAAAAGGACTGGAGATCAAGCTCCCCATCGAGATCGAGCAATACGAGCGCAAGATCTACGACCTCAAGCAGCTCATCGAGATCAGCAAGGGGCTCAATTCCACGCTCGACTACAATATCCTCATCGACTCCATTCTGCTCACCTGCATGGGGCAGATGCAGCTTTTGAAGGCGGGGATCTTCACCAAGAAGGAGATCAGCCACGACCTGTTCGTGCTCCACCGCAACTACAAGGGGTTCGAGATAGACCATTCGTTGGAGTACGGCATCCCCGTCGATTCGGCGCTGGTCCGCTTCCTGGAGAGCGGGGGCCGCTGCTACGAGATGAGCGAGATCCTCAAGATGATGGGCGACGATCCTTCGCTCGAGACGTTCAAGATCATCGACCCATGTCTCATCGTTCCGCTCAAGGGCAAGGGGCGGCTCAACGGCATCATCATCCTCGGGGAGCGCATCAATACCAGCAAGTTCCTCGAGTCCGAGAAGGAATTCCTGCTCAACATCGCGTCGCTCGCGGGTATCGCCATCCAGAACGCGTATCTCTTCGAGCTGGCCACCACCGACATGATGACCGGCCTCAAGATCCATCACTTCTTCCAGAACTCGCTCATGGAGGAGCGCGAACGGGCGCTGGCGAACAAGACGCCGCTTTCGCTCATCATGATGGACATCGACCACTTCAAGAACTTCAACGACTCCTACGGGCACCTCTGCGGGGACCAGGTGCTCATCAACGTGGCCCGACTTACCATGGACAATATCCGCCAGCTCGATCTCGCGGCGCGCTATGGCGGCGAGGAGTTCATCATCCTGCTGCCCAATACCGAGATCACCGAGGCGCGCGCCGTCGCGGAGCGCATCCGTAAGAGCATCGAGGGAGCCCGGGTCGAGTGCGGACAGAATGCCCTCGGCGTCACGGTATCGCTGGGCGTGGCGCAGTTTGATCCCGAGCGCGACATGTCGAACCTCAACCTCATCGAGCGTGCCGACAAGGCGATGTATCTCTCCAAGGAGGGCGGCCGAAACCGCATCTCGGTTTTGACCTGATCGATCCAATGGCATCAGCGAAACCGCGTACCGGATCAACCCGACCGAAACGGCTCATTCGTTCGATGGCGTTCCTGCTTGCCGCCGTGCTGGTGTTCAATACCGGCGCGGTGCCCGCCGTGTTCGCCGTCACGGTTGAGGAGGAGGCCGGTCGGAAGGGGAAGGCCCCCCGCCGCGACTACGAGTACGATTCGGACTTCAGGCGCAAGGTGCCGGAGCGGCGCGAGCGCGAATACGAGCGTGGCGAGAAGGACCCGCGCCTGGCCTGCCTGCTGTCGATCATCGTGCCCGGCGGCGGCCATGTGTACCTGAACCGCGAGTTCAAAGGGGTCGCCTTCTGCCTAACGACGGTATCGTTCTACGGGGCGGCCGTTTACTTCTACCTGCGTTCCACCAACAGCGACCTTTCGGAAACGGAGTCCCGGTCGAATGCCGTCATCGCCGGCGTCCTTCTGGTGATTGCCGCCATATTCCACACGGTGGGCATCGTTGAGGCGTACAACGACGCGATCGACGTGAACGAAAAGCGCTATTACTACGGTCCGCGTCGTTCTCGCAATCCCTATGTGGGCGATATCGAGAAAGAGTGACATTTTTCGATATTTCCTTGACAATTTCCACCCCCATCCTTCTAGTTGGTATGCTTTAAAACGGGCCCATAGCTCAGTCGGTTAGAGCGGCTGACTCATAATCAGTAGGTCCATGGTTCAATTCCATGTGGGCCCACACTGTTCGCATGTGCTCACGGGAACGCGCGAAACATCAATCGGATAAGGGACGAAACGCATGTATGCAATAGTGGAGATCAGCGGCAAGCAATATAGGGTCGAGAAGGACAAGACCATTGAGGTGGACCGGCTTGATGTAGGCGCCGATACGATGACCATCGACAAGGTGCTTTTGTGCGCCAACGGCGACACCGTCATGGTGGGTCAGCCGTATCTCAGCAATGTGAAGATCAGCGCCACGGTGCTTGGCGGGATCAAGGGCAAGAAGGTCGTCGGGGTGAAGTTCAAGAAACGCAAAAACTACACCCGCACCAAGGGCGAGCGGGCCGAGCTCACGAGGCTCAAGATCGGCGAGATCGCCGTTCAGTAAGGCGTGGTCGCAGTCCATTTCCGCAACATGACCCCCGAGGGCGGGGTGCGCGGGGGCGGATCGGACGTTGGCTTCAGCGTGCAGGGGCATGCGGGCCGAGCGGCGAAGGGGAGCGATGTCGTCTGCGCGGCGATATCGGCCATCGCGCAAACGGCGGTGGCGGCGATCACCAGGGTCGCCGGCGTCAGCCAGGACGTGACGCAGCGCGAGGGGGTTCTGGAGACGAGCGTGCATGTCGCGGGCCTTGGCCCGGAAGCGCTCAGGGACCTTCAGGTCATTGTACGAACGATGATGATCGGACTGGATGAGGTCAGGCGGCTTCATCCGGAGAGCATAACGATAGATTTCGACTGCGAGGTGTAATCATGGCACATAAAAAAGGCGGCGGTTCAACACGGAACGGGCGCGATTCGAATTCGCAACGGCTGGGCGTGAAGCGCTTCGGCGGCGAGCGCGTCAAGGGCGGCACGGTGCTGGTGCGCCAGCGCGGAACCCGCATTCATCCGGGCACCAACGTCGGTCTTGGAAAGGACGATACGCTTTTTGCGAAAATCGACGGGATCGTGACCTTCGAGCGCTTGGATAAAACGCGAAAGAAGGTGTCGGTGTATCCTGTGGCGCCGTAAGACCCCCACCCGACCGTCCACACCGAAAAATCGCGCCTGGACAAATCCGGACGCGATTTTTTGTTTCCCGCGCGGGATGCGCGATGGACGTCCGGAGCGGTCGACAATACACGAATATCATGCCAAAATTCACCGATACAATCGTCATACGCGTAAAGGCCGGGGACGGCGGGCCGGGCTCGGTTTCGTTCTTCAGGGAGAAGTATGTTCCCAACGGAGGGCCCGACGGCGGCGATGGCGGGAAGGGCGGCGACGTGTATCTCGAGGCGTCGAGCAATCATCACAATCTCTCGCATCTCTTCAAGGACCGCGCCTACGAGGCCGAGCGCGGCCAGTTCGGCATGGGGCTCAATCGGCATGGGCGCAACGGCAAGGACCTTGTGGTAAAAGTCCCTGTGGGGACCGAGGTGATGGACGAGGAAAGCGGCGAGCTGGTATGCGATCTCACCGAAACGGGGCAGCGCTTTCTGGTCGCCGCGGGAGGGATCGGCGGGCGGGGAAACGCCTTCTTTAAATCGTCGACCCATCAATCCCCCCGCTTCGCGCAACCGGGCATGCCGGGCGAGGACAAGCGCCTGCTGCTAAACCTGAAGCTCATCGCTGACGTGGGCCTGGTTGGCCTGCCCAATGCCGGAAAGTCGACCCTGCTGTCCCAGCTTACCAACGCGAAGCCGAAGATCGCCGATTACCCGTTCACGACGCTCATCCCCAATCTCGGCGTGGTCGCCCGTGAGGAAGGCCGCGCCTACAAGATCGCGGACATCCCCGGCATCATCGAGGGCGCCCACCGTGGGATGGGGCTGGGCCTGTCGTTTCTCATGCATATCGAGCGCGTCCGCGCCATTCTGTATCTCATCGAGGCGACCGAGGCCGATCCGGCCTACAACCTCGAGCTATTGCGGCACGAACTCACCGCGTACAGCCCGCGGATGATCGACAAGCCGTACTACGTCGTCATCACCAAGACGGACCTGGTCGATGCGGACGCGCTCCGGGAATGTATTGACAAAATCGGGGACGATCGGGTGATATCGATATCGTCAGTGACCCGGCACAATCTCGACGAGCTCTACCGGGTGATAGATTCATTGCTGGAGACCGGTGGTGCCCCGCAGGGAGCTGCTTAAAGACGTACGCCGCATAGTCGTCAAGGTGGGGACCTCGTCCCTGACCGAGGGGGAGGTGCTGTCGCCCGAGAAAATCGCGCGGCTGGCCAACGACATCGTCGGGGTCGTCCGCCGGGGGTACCAGGTGGTGCTCGTCTCCTCCGGCGCCATTAGCGCCGGCGCGGGGCTGATGAGTCGGCGGCGCGATTTCGTGACCATTCCCGAGAAACAGGCGCTCGCCGCCGTCGGCCAGATCCTCCTCATGGACCAGTACCGCGCCTGCTTCAACGCCGCCGGCCTCGAGATCGGCCAGATCCTGCTGACCGAGGACGACGTGAAAAACCGCCGTCGCTACCTCAACGCGCGCCACACCTTCAACGCCCTTCTCGAGTTCGGCGTGGTCCCCATCGTCAACGAGAACGATTCCGTGGTCATCAAGGAGATCAAGATCGGCGAGAACGACACCCTCTCGGCGTATGTGGCCAATATCATCGAGGCCGAGCTCTTGGTGCTGCTGTCCGACGTGGACGGTTTTTACCGCGATCTTGCGGACCCGGAGCCGATCGAAGAGGTGTTCGATATCACCGACGAGATCCGCGATCTCGCCGGCGGGGCGGGGAGCGCGCACGGGAGCGGCGGCATGTCCACCAAGATCCGCGCGGCGGAGATCGTCATCGGCTCCGGCGAGATGATGATCATCGCCAACGGCGCCGTCGAGGGCGTGCTCGGCAGGATCATGAACGGCGAGAAGATCGGCACCATCTTCGTGGGACGGGACCGCGCGCTTTCCAGCCGCAAGCGCTGGATCGCCTACAGCGTGAAGGCTGCGGGGACCGTGATCATCGACGACGGCGCCGTGCGCGCGCTTCGCGAGCGGAAGAAGTCCCTTCTCGCGCGCGGCATCACCGGCGTGCAGGGCGATTTCGACCTCGGCGACGCGGTGGACATCGTGGACGCGCGCGGCGAGCGGATCGGCAAGGGGATCGTCAACTACAATGCGAAGGAGCTCCAGCTCATCAAGGGGAAAAAAACGGACGAGATCCGCGACATGCTGGAGAGCAATTATTTCGACGAGGTCGTCAATCGCGACGATCTCATCATCTACTGATCCGCACCGCCAGAGCGCACCTCGCACCCGATGAGGACCATGTCGTCCTCCTGCGCAAGCCCTCCCCGGAACCGGCCGACCGTTTGGATGATGGCCTCCAGCGAATCGTCGAGATTGGCGTTGGCCGTGTATTCGATGATGGACGGAAGTCGGTCGAATCCGAGGTATTCGTTGCGCGCATTGCGGCTTTCGGGTATGCCGTCGGTATAGAAGAACACCCGGTCCCCCGGCCGCAGGTCAATTTTCATGTTCTGGAAGACGGCGTTCGGGAACTTTCCGATCACCGGTCCGTGGCTATCGAGGGTCTCAATGATCCCCGAGTCCCGGTGGTGGATGATGGGATTCGGGTGGCCGCCGTTGGCGAAGCTGAGTTCGATGCGTCCCGTGTCCGGATTGACGTAAAAGCGTCCGTAGATCGCGGTCACGAAATGGTGAGGCATGCTGGGAATCAGGTTCGCATTGAGCCGTTCGATGAAATCATGCGGCTTGAGCCCGTGCGCGCGGCAGACATGGTCGGTCTCGGCCTTGAGGAGCGAAAGAAACAGCGCCGCCGAAACCCCGTGTCCGGAAACGTCCCCGATGAACACCCCCATGCCCCCCTCCTGGAGGTGCGTGAACGAGAAGAAATCTCCGCCGATCTTGTCGAGGGGGCGATACCGGTAGGCGATCGCCAGTCGGTCCCATGCGGGCGCCGATTCCGGCAGCATCGCACGCTGGATGATTTGCGCGTTCGAGAGGTCCCGCTCGATGATCTCGGTGCGCTTCCGAAGCTGGTCCTCGATTCGCTTGCGCTCGGTGATGTCCCGCGCGAGCCCCTGGAAGCCCTGGACGCGATTGTTGCCGTCGGCGACAAGCTGGACGTTCTGTCCGAACCACACGATCGATCCGTCTCGGGAAACCACCGGAACCTCATGGTAGGTCGTGGTCGTTCTCGAGAGGAACTGGGCGCGGTAGTGCTCTGCGACGGCGCTACGATGTTCCGCGGGGATGACGTCGAGGAAGTGACGTCCGATCATGTCCGCGTTCGCATATCCCAGAATTCGCTCCGTTGTGGGGTTCACATAGGTGGTGATGCCGTTGATATCGCAGTGGTAGATGATGTCGTTCGCGTGTTCCACCAGGTCGCGGTATTTTTCCTCGCTGTGCCGCAGGCGCTCCTCCGCGAGGCGGCGCGACGATATGTCGCGCGAAATGCCGATGAGCCCAACCGGTGCGCCGCCCCTGCGGATGAATTTGGCGTGCACCTCGGCCCAGAAGGTCGTCCCGTCCTTGCGAATGTACTCCACGTCCATTCTGATGCTCCGCGTGGGATCGCTTCCGGACCGCGAGTCGTTTGTCAGTTCGCTCGCGAGCAGGGAGGCGCTTTTTGCGAAGCTCTCAGGAGTGATATAGGCGTTGAGCAGGAGCCCCCGCATCTCCTCCGGGGTGTAGCCCAGGAGGTGCAGGCATGATGAGCTCGTGAAGGTGATGCGCAAATCGAGGTTCATGGTCCAGACGATGTCCATGAAATTCTCCATGAGCATCTGATGGCGATCGATGGAGGCGAGGAATTGCCGGTTGACCACGGCCGGGGTGATGTCGAGGACCTGGTGGCGCGATATGGCCAGCCAGATCCAGGCGATCCATACCGAGATGAGGACCGGCGCGAGCGGCGGTACGATGATGAGCTTCATGAGCGGCAGCAGGCCGTCCGTCACCGTCCCCACGGCGAGCACCGGCAGGCCCACGGCGAGGAAGCTGCCGGCGACACGTTTTTCCTCGCCGGGTGAGCTCCGCAGGAACCAGTGAAAGATCATCCCGAGGCTTGCCGAGAAGTAGACGAAGCTGGTGGCCACGAATGCGGCGAACCAGGGAGACGGAACGCCGGCGGCGTCCGGCCCGCCGAACGCGAACACGATATGGCCGAGCACGATCGTATCGGAAGCGGCGTCCGCGATGAGATATACGCACGCGGGCAGGTACATGAGCGGATAGATCCACCAGTGAAGCCCAATCTGGTCGCGCTTGATAAGGAAAAATGTCGCGTGCAGTGTGGTTCCCGGCACCAGAAACCAGCCGATCGAGGCGATCCGAACCCAGACGGGCACATGCGCCATCGAGATGGGATTGTACAGGAAGCTGTACGAGAACGCGATCACGACCCAGCTCATGGTCATCGCGAAAAAGCCGCGATTGATGTACGCGTGCGGGTTCGTACGAAGAACGCTAACGCTAAAATACAGAAGCGTGAGAAACGAGGTGAATGAGATGAGCGAGAGAACGTGTGCCATTGGCGTTCGCAACGCATGTTCATGCGTGTGGTCATGGAAGGGCACAGAACGTGTTCTGTAAATCATATTTTATGCTCAAAAAATAGTATTTGTTTGAGCCTGTGCCGCTCCGTTTCCCGAAGGGCCCATGAGAAAATGGTTGCCATTGTTTGTATGATGGAGTACTCTTCCGAAGCGTCGTGAGGTTGTATGGCGTGGCGAACACGCAGGTGTGCGATGGAACGTTTTTATAAAACACTTCTGTTTAATCTTCCCGATGTGGTGTATCAGATAAACGCCATGGGAGAGTTCGTGTATGTGAACGACTCCATCGCCGAACTCGGGTATGATCCGCGCGAACTTATCGGAAAGCATTTCGACACCATCATTCAGCCGGAGGACCGGGATGCGATCGACCGCATGATCTATTTCGGCGGCGATACCGTCGGGAAACCCGCGCGGCAGCCGAAGTTTTTCAACGAGCGGCGGACCAATGAGCGGATCACGCGGAATCTCAGGGTGCGGCTGCGTCCCCGGTCGCCGGCTGCGAACCGGGAGCCGATCCTGGGCGAGGTCTTCGCGAGCGGCCTGTACAAGCCGGGGCCGGAGCGCGGGAAGAAATTTATCGGCACCGTGGGCATCATCCGCTATGTCAATGAGTCGCTTCGAAGCGCAAAAACCCTCAGCAAGACGGAGCAGTACTACCGGCTCCTCATCGAAAATTCCTTCGAGATCATCATGATCACCGCGCACGACGGCACCGTGCTCTACGCCAGTTCGTCGGTCGAGCGGGTGCTGGGGCGCGCCAGCTTCGGGCTCATCGGCGAGAGCATCCGCGATATCGTGCATCTCGACGATGTGCGGGCCGTCGAGGCGGCGATCGGCGGCCGGCGGGCGGGGCAGCGGCCGCGGCGTCGGATGGAGTTTCGTCTCGTGGACGGCGCGGGGGGCGTGAAGCACTTCGAGGCCGCGATCACCATGATCGCGGACGAATGCCACGGCGCCGCCATGTGCTATGTCTTTCACGCGATCGACATCACGGCGCGCAAGGAGATCGAGAGCGCGATGGAGAAGCGCGAGCGCATCTACAAGATCCTCCTGCGGACCTCTCCCGATGCGATCGTCCTGTTCGACGCCGATGGGGACATCATCATGGCCAACGACCGCGCGAGCGAGCTTCTGGGGCAGCGGCGCGAGGAGCTCATCGGGCGCCACTTCATGTCGTTCCTGTTCGAGAAGGAAAAGGCGCGCGCGTCGAACCTGCGGCGCCGGATGGTGCTCGCGCGGGTCATGCAGAGCTACTTCCTGAACAATGTCTTCACCCTCCGGCGGGACGACGGCGGCGAGTTGCCGGTCGAGGTGAGCTTTTCGGCCATCAATGATCCGGGCGGGATCGTGGAGGGGTATCTCGCGGTCATTCGCGACATCACCGAACGGCGGCGCGCCGAAGAGGACAAGCGGCGGCTCGAGGAGGAGCTTCTGCGGATCGTGACCAGCCGGCTCTCCGGCCGCGAGATCGAGCTGTTGAAATATATTCACGACGGCCTGTCCTGGCCGGCGCACAAGCGGGAGATCGGCAAGGCGATGGACGTGATCCCCGGCACCCTCGATAAATTCGTCTCGCGCATCAAACAGAAGATGGGCGCCGCCGACATGGATGAAATCGTGAACATCGCCGCCCTTCGATTCAAGTGGTTTCGATAGATTATAAAGAACAACAAAATTAGAAATATGTAAATGACAAAAATTGTCAGTAAAAAAAATATGTCTAGTTGTTGACAAGCGTCGAATTATTGGCGAATGTCGCCGAAAATGATTTATGTCGCACGAGATCAAAACAATAGACAGAGATACATAAGCGGAACGACATGAGTGTGCCTGAACTTGATTCGGGAGTATTTATGGGTAGATTCGTCACGATGCGCGACTCGGGGGACGTCCTCGAGGTGGAGATATGCTCGGAGTATCTCGACTTTTCGAACGCTTCGATCATCTGTAACCAGGTTGTAAAGATTCTCGCACGACACGGCTATCCTAACTCCGTAATCGATATATCGCATGTTCAGGAGATGAGCTCCGCCGGGGTGGGGTTCCTGATGCATGTGAAAGATCTTCTCGTGCGGAATGGAAGCTGGATGAAGCTTCGCTGCGAAAATCACGCCCTGTTCGATTTCATGTGCTTTCTGCACGTTAACCCGCTGTTCGAGATCCTTCCCTCTGAAGCGCTGGCGCCGTCCGCGCTGTAGCGCCATCCCCGCTGCCGCTGCGATTGCTCGGGGATATGTGCGCCCCCTCCCGAAGCCTCCGCGTGAATGACAAAAATCGTGGATTATCCCTTGACAAAAACGGTTTGCTCCCCAAGCTTGCCAGTTAACGTTAACTGGATTACGAAGTATGCATCGTACAGTTCTATTTCAAATCAGTGCAGGGGGAGGCATATGTCGGAGTTTGTAAAAATCAGCATTGGCGACCTGGCGCGTCAGACCGCCGGAAAATTTCCCAACAATGAGGCGCTCATCTGCCCCGAATTCGGGGTGCGTGAGACATACGCGCAGTTCCTGGACAACTGCGTCAGGACCGCGAAGGGCTTCATGGCGCTTGGCATCCAGCGCGGCGAGCGCGTCTCAGTGTGGACAACGAACCTTCCGGAGTGGGTGTACCTGCAGTTCGGTCTCAGCATGATTGGCGCGGTCCTGGTGACGGTGAACACCAATTACAAGTCGCACGAGCTCGAGTATATCCTGAAGCAGTCGGACTCGACGACCCTGGTGCTCATGGACTCGCATCGCGACACCAATTACTACGATATCGCGCGCGAGGTGGTCCGCAACCTTGAGAACACCGCGCCGGGACAGACGAAATCGGACAACCTGCCGCTCGTGAAAAATGTCGTCTATATCGGAAAGCGCGAATCGGTCCCCGGCATGTACCGATTCTCCGACGTGCTCGCGCTTGGCGAGTCGGTCTCAGACGCGGACCTTGCGGCGCGCGAGCGCTCGATCGACGTGCACGACACCATCAACATGCAATATACCTCGGGCACCACCGGATTTCCCAAGGGGGTCGAGCTTACCCATTATAATATCGTGAACAACGCCCGGATGGTGGGCGACGTGATGGGCATGACGGAGAAGGACAAGTTGCTTATCCAAGTCCCGCTCTTTCACTGCTTCGGCTGCGTGATGAGCACGCTCAACTCCGTGTATCACGGGTCCACCATGGTGGTGCTGGAGGCGTTCGATCCCGCAAAGGCGGCGAAAGCGATCCAGGACGAGCGATGCACGGCCATTAACGGCGTGCCCACGATGTTCATCGCCATCATGAGCCATCCCGATTTCGCGAAGTACGATGTGAAGTCGCTGCGTACGGGCATCATGGCCGGCGCGCCCTGCCCGGTGGAAGCGATGAACGACGTGCGCACAAAGATGCACTGCTCCGAGGTGGTGATCGCCTTCGGCCAGACCGAGTGCTCGCCCGTGATGACGATGACGCGGCGCGACGATCCGGTGGAGCTGCGGGTTTCCACCGTGGGCCGCCTGTTGCCCGACATCGAGGGGAAGATCGTCGATCCCGAGACCGGCGAGGACATGCCGCCGAAGACGCAGGGCGAGATCGTGACGCGCAGCGAGTGCGTCATGAAGGGCTACTACAAGATGCCCGAGGCCACCGAAAAGGCGATCGATCGCGACGGGTGGTTGCACACGGGGGACCTTGGCGAGGTCGACGAGAACGGGTACTTCAAGGTGACCGGCCGCATCAAGGACATGATCATCCGCGGCGGCGAGAACATCTACCCGCGCGAGATCGAGGAGTTCCTCTTTAAACACGCGAAGGTGCAGGACGTGCATGTCGTGGGCATCCCCGACAAGAAGTACGGCGAGCAGGTCCTGGCGGCCATCATGCTCAAGGCCGGGCAGCAGGCGACGGCCGAGGAGTTCGTGGAGTTTTGCACCGGAAAGATCGCTCGGCATAAAATCCCCAAGTACTGGGAATTCGTGACCGGTTATCCGATGACGGCAAGCGGCAAGGTGCAAAAGTACAAGCTGCGCGAGGAGTTCGCGAAGAAGTATTCCTCCTAGGGACGGCATGCCCAACCGCCCGGCCCGGATGCTACCTGCGGTCGGGCGGTCCCATCCCATTCCCGCGGCGCGATTGCGCCCGGGAGCGGGCGGGGCGGGGCTATCGAATGGCCATGACAATGGACGCTGACAGTCGACTCCAGATCGGCGATGTCGCGCGGCTCGTGGGAATGAGCCAGCGCACCATCCGCTATTACGAGGAGATCGGCCTCATGAACTCGGTGCGCCGTCTCGAGGGCGGCAAGCGCGTATACACCGACGACGACGTGCGGCGCCTCAAGCTCATCAAGCGGCTCAAGGTGCTGGGGCTCACGCTTGCCGACATGCACGAGCTAGAGGCGATCTGGTCGATCCACCGCTCCAACGACCGCGTGCTCGGGCGTCTGCAGGAGATCCTCACGGGGCACCTCGATCGCCTCGACGGTCGGATCGCCGATCTGCAGCTCCTCCGAAACGAGATCGTCGAATATGAAGAACGAATAAAGAGCAAGCTCGCCCGTTCGTGAGCGGGTCCCGCGCCCCGGGCCTCCCGCATTATTTTTCTTGAAAAAAAAGTCCGCATTCTCCCCTATGAGTCAATTCTCCGCGGGGCGCACCATGCGCGTCCGCGACGGACAATCCCTCTTTCGCAAAGGAAACAGCAATGGTCGACAAGATCCTGAGCTTGTTCTTCGGGACAAAGCACGAACGGGACATCAAACGGCTCACGCCGCTGGTGCAGCGGATCAACGCGCTGGAGCCCGACATGAAAAAGCTCTCGCTCGATGAGATGCGGTCGAAGACCGCCGAGTTCCGGCGACGCCTGGAGCGGGGCGAGACGCTCGACGATCTGCTTCCCGAGGCGTTCGCGCTCGCGCGCGAGGCCTCGCTGCGGACTCTGGGGATGCGCCCCTTCGACGTGCAGCTCATGGGCGGCGTGGTCCTTCACGAGGGAAAGATATCCGAGATGAAAACGGGGGAGGGGAAAACCCTCGTGGCCACCATGCCCGTCTACCTCAACGCGCTCTCCGGGAAGGGGGCGCACGTGGTGACGGTGAACGACTATCTCGCGCGACGCGACGCCGAGTGGATGAGCCCCATTTACACTGGCCTCGGGCTCACGGTGGGCATCATCCAGCACGACATGGACCCCTATGCGCGCCAGGAGGCGTACGCCTGCGACATCACCTACGGGACCAACAATGAGTTCGGGTTCGATTATCTGCGCGACAACATGGTCGAGCACAAGAGCCTGCGGGTGCAGCGCCCGTTGAATTACGCGATCGTTGACGAGGTTGACTCGATCCTCATCGACGAGGCGCGGACGCCGCTGATCATCTCGGGCTCCACCGACGAATCGACGAAGAAATACTATCTGGTCAACCGCATCATTCCAAGCCTCATCGAGAAGCAGGACTTCGAGGTGAACGAGAAGGACCGGACGGCGCTCTTGACCGAGGCGGGCGTGAAGCACGTGGAGCGATTGCTCAAGCTCGAGAACATGTACGACCCGCAGAACATCGAGCTCGTTCACCACGTGAACCAGGCGCTCAAGGCGCACACCCTCTTCAAGCGCGATGTCGATTACATCGTGAAGGAGGGCGAGGTGGTGATCGTTGACGAATTCACCGGGCGACTCATGCCCGGGCGTCGCTATTCCGACGGGCTCCACCAAGCGCTCGAGGCGAAGGAGAACGTGACCATCGCGCGCGAGAGCCAGACGCTGGCGACCATCACCTTCCAGAACTTCTTCCGCATGTACACAAAGCTCGCCGGGATGACCGGGACCGCCGACACCGAGGCGATGGAGTTCAAGAAGATCTACGGCCTCGACGTGGTGGTGGTCCCCACGAACGAACCGATGGTCCGAAAGGACTACCCCGACCGGATCTACCGGACCGAGCGGGAGAAGTTCAACGCGATCGTGGACGAGATCGAGACCTTGAGCCGGAAGGGACAGCCGGTGCTGGTGGGGACCATCTCGATCGAACGATCGGAGAAGCTCGCGCGGATCCTGAAGGCGAAGGGAGTCCCGCATAACGTCCTCAACGCGAAGTTCCACGAGCGGGAGGCCGCGATCGTCGCGGAGGCGGGGCGGCCGGGCGCGGTCACCATCGCCACCAACATGGCCGGCCGGGGGACCGACATCGTCCTGGGCGGACGCAAGACCTACCTCGACGAGCTCGAGTCGCACGCGGCGGTGCACGACGCCGGGATGTGGGGCGAGTTTCGGAACGCGGTGCTGGGCGGCGATTTCGACCGAAGCGCCGCGCACGCCGAATCGATGCTGGGGCAGGACAAGCACAAGGCGCAGGAGATCGCGCGCAAGGGGCGCGAATGGACGCAGAACAATAAAACGGTGGTGTCGGCCGGCGGCCTGCACATCCTGGGGACGGAGCGGCACGAGGCGCGCCGGATCGACAATCAGCTCCGCGGCCGGTCCGGCCGGCAGGGCGATCCCGGATCATCCCGCTTCTACCTCTCGCTCGAGGACGACCTCATGCGCGTGTTCGGCTCCGACCGCATCTCGAATGTAATGCAGCGGCTGGGCATGGAGGAGGGCCAGGAGATCGAGAGCCGGATGGTGAGCCGGGCGATCGAGAACGCGCAGAAGCGGGTCGAGGGGCGCAACTTCGAGATCCGCAAACACCTGCTGGAATACGACGACGTGATGAACACGCAGCGGGAATATATCTACCGGGAGCGAAACGAGATCCTCGAGGGCGAGGACATCTCGGCGAAGATCCTCGGATATATCGCGGAGGTGTGCCGCGAGGAGATCGAGTTTATTGTCGGGAACGCGGAGAAGGACGACAACGGCGTAGAGACCGTCGTGGCCTGGCTCCGGTCGAAGTTCCTGCTGGAGCTCGATCCCGGGCTCTTTGGCGCGCAACGCCTGCCGGCGGACGAGATCGTACGCATCGTCGAGGAGCGGCTTGTCGAGCGCTATCGAGAAAAGGAGCGCGAGCTTGAGCCCGAGAACATGCGCACGCTCGAACGGATGATATCGCTGCAGGTGATCGACTCGAAATGGCGCGAGCACCTGCTGGGAATGGACGAGCTCCGCGAGGGGATCTGGACAGTGGGATACGGCGAGCGCAATCCGCTGGTGGAATACAAGATCCAGGGCTCGCAGATCTTTGGCGTGACGATGAATTCGATCAAGCAGGACATCATCGAGTTTCTCTTCAAGGTGCAGGTGGAGCGCATCGTCGAGGAGCAGCCGCGCGCCTTCCGGTCGATCGGGCAGGAGTTTCATCCCGAGCTCGAGCAATTCGGCGCCGGGGGCGGGATCATGGACGTGGTTGGCGGCGAGGACCCGCGCGCGGCGCAGCGCCATCTGGCGCGGCACGAGGAGGTCGAGACCGTGGGCGGCGTGAAGCGGAAAAAGACCAGGCGGAACAGGAGGCGGTAACATGAGCGCGCCCTTGATGAAAAGCGTTTCGGGGATCCGCGGGATCGTTGGCGAGTCGCTCACCCCGGAGCTCGTCACCAGCGTCGCCGCGGCCTTCGCGGCCTATGCGAACGGCGGCACGGTCGTCGTCGGTCGCGACAGCCGCTGCACGGGCGGCGCGATCGCACAGTGCGTATCCTCCGTGCTCGCGCTCGCCGGATGCGACGTGGTGGACATCGGCATTGTTCCCACGCCGACGGTACAGGTGATGGTGGAGCACCTCAAGGCGGCCGGGGGGATCATCATATCCGCGTCGCACAATCCAATTGAATGGAACGCCTTTAAGCTGGTCAATAAAACGGGCACCTTCTTGAACGCTGAAGAGATCGCCTCCTTTTTTGAGCGCATGGAGCGGGCGGGGGCATACCGTCGCTGGGACTCAGTAGGCTCCATAACCTGTCGTGACGACGCCGGCGATATCCACATGGCGCGCGTGCGTGAGGTGATCAACGAGCGAATCATCAAACGGAAAAAATTCTCGATCGCGCTCGATTCCGTAAACGGTGCGGGGTCGATCATCACGCAAACGTTTCTGAAAAAACTCGGGTGCGCGGTGCATCCGGTCCATTGCACGATCACCGGGACCTTTCCCCGCGGAGCCGAGCCGCTCCCTGAAAACCTGAAGGACCTTTCCCGCGCCGTGAAGCGAACGAAGGCGCACATCGGGTTCGCCCAGGACCCCGACGCCGACCGACTCGCGATCGTCGACGAGCGCGGCCGTCCCATCGGGGAGGAGAACACCATCGCATTGGTCGTGGAGCACCTCCTCGCGCGAAAGAAGGGTCGGGTGGTGGTCAATCTCTCGACGACCAAGGCGGTCGATGACGTGGCCGCGCGCTACGGCGCTCCGGTCGTCAGGACGCGCGTGGGCGAGATCAACGTGGTGGACGAGATGCGTCGGGGCGGCGCGCGGATCGGCGGCGAGGGAAACGGCGGCGTCATTTCCCCGGAGGTGCATCTGGGCCGGGACAGCCTCGTCGGTATCGGCTATATCCTCGAGATGATGGCCGAGCGCGGGAAAACGATATCGGAACTGGTCGCGGACCTGCCCCGCTACACGATGATCAAGGGCAAGGTGGAGTTTCGGCCGGGTGCGATTGGCGCTTCGTTTTTCGATCAGCTCGCGGAGCGGTACCGGGGCGAGCGAATTACGGACATTGACGGCGTGCGGATCGATTTCGAGCGGGACGAGGCCTTTCGCGGGGGGTGGGTGCACCTGCGCGCATCGAACACCGAGCCGATCTTCAGGATCATCGCGGAGGGGCGCACCAAGGCGCAGGCGGAGGGCTTGTACGCGCATTTCGCGGCGATGGTCGAGTAGCGCCCGCGCCGCATGTCGCCGCGGCGACGGCTATATCAGCGTTACAATTTTCTCTTCTTTCGCGCACTTGATGCAATACCGGAGTCCCTGGCTGCTTTCCCCCGATGGGATATAGTAGTGGTTGAGCTTGTGTATCTCGGTTCCGCAACGAGAGCATTTCATGGCGCACTCCTGGGTATATACGGATTTCGTTGGTTATAGTATCGGAAGAACGCCCGGTATTTTTTACTCTATTGTGTGCGTTGGCATGATTTTCTTCCGGTGGCCTCCGCTCGTGGTCGCATGTCGGTACATCCCGTGAAAACGAATCAGTTATCAGCGAATAACGGCGTAAGGATGATGGCGATGGCACGGCGCATCGCCGCGCTCGTCCTCGTGTTCCTGGGCGCCGTCCTGGTGGTGCACACCCTGGTCTATCTCATCCCCGGCGATCCCGCGATCGTGATCGCCGGGGAATACGCCGATGCGCGCGACATCGAGCGGATCAGGCAGGAGCTGCGCCTCGACGACCCCTTCCTGGTCCGGTATGCGGTGTATGTGAAGCGTCTGGTGCAGTTGGACCTCGGGAACTCCATCTATTCGGGCGCGCCGGTGGCCGATATCATCCTGCAGCGCTTCCCGGCGACGCTGATGCTCGCGCTCGTCTCCATGGCCATCGCGACCCTTGTCGGCGTCGCGGCCGGTATGGGGGCGGCCTATTACCGGGACTCGATCTTCGATCGGGCTGCCCTGTGGCTCTCGTCCCTGTGCGTTTCCACGCCCATCTTCGTGACCTGCTTCATCCTGTCGCTTGTGTTCTCCTATTGGCTCCGGCTGCTCCCGCCCTCGGGCAAGGAGGGGCTCGATCCCTCGTACCTCATACTGCCGGCGCTGGCGCTCGCCTCGCGCTCCATCGCGCTCATCCTGCGGGTCGTGCGCAATGAGCTCATCGGGGTGCTGCGGCAGCACTACATTCGGACCGCGCGCGCATTCGGGTTCTCCGAGCTGCGCGTGGTCGCCGCTTTCGCGTTTCGTAACATCATCACGCCGGTGGCCGTAATCGTGCTGCTCGATTTCGGCGCCTATCTCGGGGGTGCGGTTGTCACCGAATCGGTGTTCGCGTGGCCGGGAGTTGGGCGGGCGCTGGTCACGGCGCTCGCCAAGCGCGACATACCCGTCATGCAGGGGATCATCCTGTTCGGGACCGTCCTCTTTCTCGCGATCGGCGTGGTGATCGATCTTCTGCAGCGCGCGACCATGCGGGGGAAGTCGTGACGCGTCTGGCCCCGCGCACAGCGTCCCGGCTGCGATGGGCGTATGCGGCGATCATCGCCGGTGTGATACTCGCGTCGTTCGTTCCCCAGCTTCTGTCGGGGCATTCACCGTTTTCGATGGATGATGCCGGCGCGTGCGCGCCGGGGTCGCGGCATCTGCTCGGCGCCGATTATCTCGGCCGAGACGTTATGAGCCGCACGCTGGCCGCGGGGAGGATTTCCGTGGTCATCGGCGTCGGCGCCCGGCTGGGGAGCGTCATCATCGGTCTTGCGGCCGGACTGCTGATCGGAATGAGCGGCGGCGCGGCGCGATCGCTTCTCAACGGGACCGTCGAGGTGTTCCTGGCGATCCCCGCGCTTCTGCTCGCGATGGCGCTCGCCGCCGTTCTCGGCGAGGGAGTGTGGGCGGTGATGACCGCGATCGTCGCAGGCACCTGGGCGCCCGTTGCGCGATTCACCGCCGCGCGCGTGGGCGACATTCTCTCGCTCGACTACGTGACGGCGGCCCGTGCGCTCGGCGCGGGGCGCGTGCGGATCATGACGCGCCATCTCGTTCCCGCGTTGCTCCCGTCGCTGGTTCCCCTGATCACCACCGGGATCGCGACGAGCATCATGATGGAGGCGACGCTCACGTTTCTCGGGCTCGGCGGAAGCGCGTCCGTCACCGCGATACCGACGTGGGGGCAGCTCATACAGGAGGGCTCGAAGTTTCTTTTCGACGCGCCGTGGATCATCGTGCCGCCGTCCGTGGTGTTGATGATTGTGATCCTGTGCTTCAACCAGATCGGCGATTCAATAGCCGCGGATTAAAAAAATCACACTCAAAAAAAAATATGTTTACAATAGGAGGGGGCGTCACTACCATCGCCGATCATTGCACGATGGAGATGGCTGAATGACTTCCAGAGGAAAGTCGACCGAAAAAGCGAAACGTTCGTCGAAGAAAAAAACGAACCTGCTCCGCCTGTATTCGGAGATGAACAAGTACGTCATTGACGCGGTCGATCGCGAAGTAGTGCGACGCCTGAAGATTCTCGCCGACGCGTCCGAGGAAGACATCACGAAGTCGAGCCTCACCGCCGTGTTGCGCGACCCCGGAGGCATCGAGCTGAGCGCCTTCTCGGAGGGATTGCAGCCCTACGTGAAGCACTATGTGTTCATGGTCAAGCGCGGAAAACGGAAGGCATAGCGGCCGGTGCGCCGCGAGACGTCGGCAATGCTGATTCGCGCCATCATCTGTTCGTTCCCGTGTTTTTTTATCCTCATACCGTTGTCGTGTACCCGGAAATCAGCGTCCGCACGGAGCGATGCGGGTCATGCGCCCCGCGCGGGCGCCGTGGCGCCCGCCAAGCCGGTTGTCGTCGATCCGACGCGGCTCATTGCAAACATCAATAGCGCATCATCGTCGGTCGCGCTTAAAGCCATCGGGACCGTCGCATCCGGCGCGCTCAAAGATCCGGCCGATGTCATGCGCGCGCGCATCTCGCTCTTGCGCGCGGTGCGCAATCGTCGGCGCCCGACGCCCGTGCGCATCGCGGCCATCGAGGCGATTGCGGCGCTCAACGACCGGGCATCGGTCCCGGTCCTGGTCGACCAGTTGGAACATGAAACGACTCCCGCCGTGAAGCGAGCGCTCGAAAACGCGCTTCAGGTTCTTTCGACGATTCCGGGCCCGAATACCCCGGTCGAGAAACCGACGAGGCGCGGTACGGAGAAGATCAAATGAACGTTTCGATAAAGACATTCGCGTCGGTGCGTGATGCGCTCGGATATGACGAGCGCACCGTATCTGTTCGCGACGGAAGCAGCGTCGCGGAGCTTCTCCGCGAGGTGCTTGGCGGCGCCCCCGGACTCATGGAGCGCGCGGAATCGCTCCTGGTCGCGGTGAACGAGGAGTATGCCGCGGGTGACCGGATCGTGCGGGAAAACGACGTCGTGGCGATATTCCCGATGGTGAGCGGGGGCTAGGATGTCCGAACGAAAACCCCGCATTCACATCGACATTCAGGACGGGCCGATCGATATCGCCGCGTTGTGTGAACGTGCGGGCACGGACGCCGACGGCGCCGCGCTCCTGTTCGTGGGCCGCGCGCGCAATCATTCGAACGGCAAGGCGGTCACGCACCTGGACTATGAGGCGTATCGCAGCATGGCCGTGCGCGAGCTCGAGAAGATTGCGCAGGATGCGTGCGGCAGATGGGACGTGGGCGCCTGCGCCATCGTCCATCGCGTGGGGCGGGTCGTCATCGGCGATGCGAGCATCTGCATCGCGGTCTCCTCGCCGCACCGCGACGATGCGTACCGGGCGTCGCGCTTCATCATCGACACCATAAAAAAGACGGTTCCCATCTGGAAAAAAGAGTACTACGAAGACGGCTCGATGTGGATTAGCGAGCGGGGCTAGCGACCGTTCGCTTCACTTCCGCCAGGATCTGCTCGGCGTTTCGGTACAGCCGATCGGCCTCCTCGCGGCCGATCTTGATTCCCGGGGTTTTCTCTATGGAGTCCTTGAATTTCTTCGATTCCTTGAGCACCGCGATTACGTCAATCGATTCCCACCCGGCCGGCTCGAAGTATTGCTCTGCCAGCTTCATGATGCGCTCCTCGTCGTCCGAATCGGTTTCGTGATTGATGAGCAGAACGCGAATCGCGTAAAACATCGAAAGGTATGAATAGAGCAGGGCGTCGTTGTAGAGGCCCTTTTGCAGCATGAGGTCGGATTGCACGAGCTTCTCCTGGCTTTTTTCCAGGCGGAAATGGATGGTTTTTTCTGTTGAGGCTTCCATAGGAGTTCCGTCCGGCGCACCCCGCAATCAGTGATCTCCGAACCGTACATAACATACCCATTCAGACCGATATCATCAAGCATTTTTTTCGTCATGCTCGTTATTTTGCCGGCGGGCTCGGCGGCGCTTCAGCAAAAGCTATTGACATAATTCGGTCGGTTGCGCGTGATATATATCGCTTCGAGGGCGCCGCATCGAACGGGGGAGGGTGGCCATCAATCGCGTAATCGCGCTCATAACGGACTTCGGGGCCGGTGATTTTTTTGTCGGTGCGGTCAAGGGCGCGATAAAATCCATTCATCCCGCCGCCGAGATCATCGACGTCTCCCATGGGGTGGCCCCGTACTCGGTGCTCAATGCGCAATTTGTCCTGCGTTCCGTTCATGGGTACTTCCCGGCGGGGACCGTGTTCATGGTCGTGGTGGATCCCGGGGTGGGCACCGGCCGCCGGGGCCTGGTGGCGCGGGACGGATCGTACTGGTATGTGCTTCCGGACAACGGCATTCTCTCCGCCGTCGCTTCGGACGAGCTCGAGGTCTTCTCCATTCGCATGGAGCAGTATCCCGATGCGGCGGCGACCTTCCATGGACGGGACGTGTTCGGCCCGGTGGCGGCAAATATCGCCCGCGGCCACGCGCCGGCCCTCTTCGCGGACCGCGTGACGTCGTTTGTCCGCCTGCCCTTCCCGAACTTCGATCGGCATGAACAGGCGATCGACGCGCCGGTCGCGCATGTCGATCGCTTTGGAAATGTCGCGCTCGCGATACCGAACGCGGTGCTTTCGGAAATCGACGGCGCGGCGTGGGAGATCATCCTCGGCGACGAGGGCGTTCCGGCGGAACCGGTGCGGACCTATGCGGACATTCCCGAACACGGGATCGGGATTCTCCCGGGGAGCTCGGGTTTCGTCGAGATTGCGATGCGCGAGGAGTCCCTCGCCGAAACATTTGGCGTAAACATTGAAGACAGGATACGGATACGCTATGAGTAGCAACCGGAAGATCGCGGTCCTCATCGGCGACGGCATGGCCGATGAGCCCATCGCGGCGCTGGGCGGCAAAACCCCGCTCGAGGCCGCCCGGACGCCGAACATGGACTCGCTGGCGCGGCGGGGCACCTTTGGCCTCGCGCGCACCATACCGCCGGGGATGGACCCGGGGAGCGACACGGCGAACCTGTCCATCATGGGCTACGACCCGCGGGTGTACTTTACCGGGCGGGCGCCGCTCGAGGCGCTCAATATGGGCATCGAACTCGGGCGCGACGATGTGGCCTTCCGCTGCAATATCGTACGGATCGACGAGAGCGGGACCATGGTCGATTTCAGCGGCGGGCACATCGAGTCCGATTTCGGCAAGGTGGTGATTGACGAGCTCCGCGCCGCGCGTGCGTTTCCCGGGATCGAGCTCTATTCGGGCGTTTCGTATCGGCACCTGCTGGTGTGGCGCGGCTATCCGCATTCGTCGCTGCCCGCGACGACGCCGCCGCACGATATCCAGGGCAAGGACAGCGCGCCGTATCTTCCCGCCGGCGACGGGGCGGGGCTCCTACGGGAGATCATGGACCTCTCGCGCGGAGTGATCGCATCGTCGAAACGGATCGCCGATGCCGCCGCGCGCATGCGGGGCGCGCCCACGTCCGTGTGGCTCTGGGGCGGCGGGCGCAAGCCGTCCATGCCCACGCTCGCCGAGCGCTTCGGCATCACGGGTCGCACCATATCGGCGGTGGACCTCATCCACGGGCTGGGACGCGCGGCCGGGCTTACGCCGCTGCGCGTGCCGGGGGCCACCGGCTATATCGACACGAATTACGAGGGGAAGGCCGATGCCCTCATCGCCGCGTTTGAGACGGACGATTTCGTGTTCCTGCACGTGGAGTCGCCTGACGAGTCCGGCCACGAGGGCAATCTGGAGCACAAGCTGCGCGCCATCGAGGATTTCGACGCGCGCGTGGTGGGCCGCGTCCTCGCGGGCATGGCGCGATATGACGATTACGCCGTCCTGGTGATGCCCGACCATCCCACGCCGATCGCCATCCGGACGCACTCGGCCGCGCCGGTGCCGTTTTGCATCTTCGACGCGAAACGCGATGGCGCATCACGCGACGGTGTGCGCGGCTTCTCCGAGCCTGAGGCGGCGCGCACCGGTATCGTGGTGGAGGACGGGCACCGGCTCATCGAGCATCTCATCGCGGGGCATATTGGGTAACACGGAGGATCGGACATGAAACTCGCAGTAAAGGCGGCCATCGCGGTCGTGATTGCGCTGGCGCTGGTGGCCGTAGGGATCAAACTGTTCAAGGGGAAGTCCGTCGATACCGCCATCGGGTATTACGAGGACGGCGATTACGACGACGCCATCCGCCTGCTCAACCGGCTCGTCGGGACCCTCGATTACGAACAGGCCGAGAAGGCGTACTATTACCGCTGCCGCTCCATCAACCGCTATGCCGAGAAGCTCGAGCGCAAATACGATGACGAACTGTCGGTCCTGGGCGAGCAGGCGGGCGACGCGAAGCCGGAGCGCATCAGGGACTACCGCGAGAAGCTCACGCGCAAGCTGGCGTCGATCAACGAGTCGATAGACGGCGATCTCACGCTTGCCGCCGGTCGCTCGCGCGGGCGCATCGTCTCCGGCGGAAAGTTCTATAACCAGTTTCTGGCGAAGTACAAGGGCAGCCGTTTTCTCGAGGACCTCGACTTCGAGGAGCTCCAGAAGATCGAACGAACCGAGGGGCATCGTCTCCTTCGCTCGATCGCGAACTTTCACGCCCGCTATCCCTCCACGACCTATCTGGCGCAGGTGGTGAAGATGCTCTTCGACGCCCTGAAGCGCGGCGAGGTGCAGATCAAGGAAAAGGACGATTTTCTCGCGAACCTCATCATCCAGTTCGGGCGGAAATATCCGACGAGCTCCGAGTTCAGCCGCCTCTTCGTGTGCAACTCGGAGAGCGTGAACATGCGCAATTCGCCGGACACGCGGGGGGCGCTGGTGGCGAAGATCGACAAGGGGGAGATACTCATCCAGCTTGAAAAATCGATGGACACCTTCCAGGTCGGGGACGTGCGCGATTACTGGTACCGCGTCGCGACGCTGCGCGGCCACGCCGGATGGATCTTCGGGAAGTTCCTCGCGCCCATCGACATGTCCCGCTTCAAGGACGTGGAGACGGAGGAGCGCTGGTCGCTCGACGAGCGGTTCGCCGATTGGACCGACTCGCATACGCCGAAAAATTGGATGCACGTGGACGAGCGCGGATCCGGCGCGGTCAGTTTTTCCTCCCGGGAGGGCGCCAACCGGCTGGTCTTCAACGCCTCGCACGCGGGCGGCGCGCCGGCGGGACTGTACCGCAAGGCGCCGGCGGGGCGATCGTTCGTCATCCTCGCCCGGGCCCGGTTCGCCGGCGGATCGCCGGTCACCCTGTTCGCCAACAGCATGCCGGGCGAGAAGGTCTTCGCCGTGGTCATCGGCGACGAGGAGGTCGAGGTGTCCGGCCGGCGCATTCCGCTGCGCACCGGGGAATGGCACGAGTACCGTCTCGAGAGCGAGGACGGCGCATTCGCGCGCCTCATCGTCGATGGCGAGGTGATATCCAGCCGTATCAATCCGGTCCGTAACGCCGCGTACCGGTCAACCGGGATCTATTGCCTCTTCGCGCCAGCGGGCGTCATCGGCGCCGCGGAGATGGAGTATATCAAGCTGCGCAATTAGGGATCGATTCGGGCGCGCACCCGATTGCCGCCTCATTCGGACGCCATGAGCCGGGTGACGAGTGGTATTGGCTCTCGGGAAGGCGTCGTTGTCGTATTTGTTGATGCGCAATACGGCCATGTGAGGGAATTGCGCCTGGCCTGGAAAACACGAACGGCGGGTCATGGTGACCCGCCGTTTTTCGCGGCACGGGTGATCGGTTTCGCCTACCACTCGTCGCTTTGCTTGTCGATGTACTTTTCGCGAACGCTGGCGCTGATGTCGTCAAGATAGAAATAGTTCCAGATCGGCAGCGACGTGGTGTTCCCGGGCGCGTAGATGATCTGGGTGATCTCCAGGAAGCGCTTCTGCGAGAGGTACTTGTCCTCTTGCGGGATGCGGTCGGTAATTTTCACGCTCATCTTTTTCCAGCCCTGGAAGTTGAGCTTCCCGAACACCAGGCGGTGGTTCTGGCCGGTGCCGTCGCGGAGCAACATGGAAAGCTCGCCGGAGAAGTTCTTCCCGTATACCCATACCGACAGGCTCCGGCAGTATTTTTCGATAATGAGCTTTTTCGCGGGATAGATGGTGAGGACATCGCCGCGCTTCGAGTAGAATTTCACGCCGAGGTATTTCTTCGAGCCCGGGGTCGGCGCGGGAAACTGGTCGCGAACGGCCACGCCCGCCTTCTGGTCCTTGGTCACGCGGAACGAGATGCTTTTATCGGTGTAGGAGGTCGTTTCGAAGTCCTCAAGCACCATCTCGGCATAGCCGCCGCGATCGACATCCTTCGCCTCTTTGGTGTCGGTTGCGGACTTGTCGTCCTTTTTCGCGTCGGGGGCCTTCTTGTCCTGCGCGAAGAGGGGCCCGGCGCACAACAGAAGCGCGATCGCGATCAATGCCGTCTTTTTCATACAACAACCTCCGTTTGTGATAATCAATACATGTATAATGGGCATATATCGACATGTCAAATATAAATAATTATGAAAATACCATAAAAAAGCCGTTGGGAGTATCGTCCCATGTCGGCGGCGAATCCGCCCGGGGGAATGCGTTCCACGGGAAATTATTCTTGACGCGTGAATTTTCCACACGCCTACTCTCGTCGATGCGGAATAATTCTCGACGGTGCCTCCGGTGTCACGAACGCCAGTAACGCTCATCAGGTCCCTTATCTTCATAGCGGTCGCCATCGTGTCGCTGCGTTCCGGCGCGTTCGGCGCGCAATCCTATGACTGGTGGTGGGTCTTCTACGAGCACGAAACGACGAAGCGTTTCGTGAGCGATACCGTGCGGCCGTTTTTCCTGCGCAACACCTATGGGGACCGGGTGTTCGAGGCGTCGCTGATGCCGATCGTCTACTGGAAATACAAGACCCCCCGCACCACGGAGTGGAAATCGCTTTTCGGGCTGGTCGATTCGGTGGACCATCGACATCGCAGCGGTCTCCACGATTACGATTTCGCCTTCTTCCCCTTCCTGTACTGGGGGCATTCCTCGGACCAGAAGGAGAACTATTTCATGTTCTGGCCCTTCGGCAGGCGGGTGTACAACAAGCTCGGGCAGGACCGCATCGATACGGTGCTGTTTCCGGGATTCGCGCTCTTTTTCCTCTACCCGCCGACCTGGCCGGTGTCGTGGACGACGCTGGGGATACTCGTGCTGTCGTTTATCCCGCTGTACGTCGACTATGAGAACCGGCAATACCAGGCCTGGGGAATCCTGTGGCCGCTCATCCAGCGGGGCGCAAATCCCAAGCGCGACGACGTGCGCGTTCTTCCGTTTTACGCGCACAGCTACAAAAAGGACCGGTACGATGCGTACAACGTACTCCTTCTTTTCAACTATACGAAGGTGTACCTGCGTGATGATGTGCAGAAGACCCTCTTCGTGCTGCCGTTTTATGGCCGGCGGTGGAACGAGTCCGACAAGGTCAATTCGAGCACGCTCCTGTGGCCGTTCTTCTCGTGGGGGTACGATCGCGGCAGCGGCGCCTTCGAGGTCAATTTCCCATGGCCCCTGGTTCAATACCACGACTCCCTGAGTCCCTTCGTGAAGAAGCGGATATTTTTCCCCTTCTATGGGCTCTATGAGCGGGAGCATCAGCGAACGCGCTTCATCACGCCGCTTTACATTTCGCTTCAGAAATTCAATCGGCGGCTCGAGTCCGAATACAACTTCTACGCATTGATCTTCTGGCATTTCAAGCGGGACTACAAGCTCGCGTCCAGTCCGGTGTATGGCAAATCATGGCGATACTGGAAGCTGTGGCCGCTGTTCCAGTACGAGTACGACGATCGCGGCAACGTCGCCTTCAACATGCTCTCCATCCTGCCATTTCGGGACCCGGACGGCTACGAGCGGCTCTATCAGCCGTTCTGGACGCTCTTCGAATACCGTCGCCTCGCCGACGGCGAGAAGCGTCTGGGATTGCTGTTGCGTCTGTACTATCAGCGATGGGGTGATGATTTCCTCTACATCAAGGTGCCCTTCCTGATCTCATACGGCCGCGCACACGGGAGGATCACCGAGCTGTCCGTTCTCCTGTCGATGTTCGCGTATATAAACGACGAGCGCGGGCGGTACGTGCGGCTGTTTTGGATTCCCGTGGGCCTGGGAGGCGCGGCGATCGCCGTCGATGGGGCCGCGGATACACCGACGCTCGGCGCGACGGCCTGGGCGCCCGGCGGCGGTTTCGATGACGATATCGTCTTCCACCGCGGCGTTGAAGGTTTCGATGCGCTGTCGCGTGACCGCGCGAACCTGTACGGCTATCGGCATGCCGTTTTTTAACTTGCAAATAACCGTGCGGATGATACGAATATCATACCGGTTCGTCCGGACGCGGATGGGATGCGCATTTGAACACAATATTCATCTTTCTTTTATGATATGTCAACATGCACCCGGCGTCGATGAAATGTAACGCGGAATGAGCATCAAGTTTATACACAGCTTTTTCGGGCTATTCGGCTATGTGGGGCAGCGGATCGTCGATACGATCGAGCTGACGGGCTACACGCTCGTCCTCCTGCTTCAGGCGGGATTTTACACGAAGAACGTCTTCAGCAAGCGCCGCGAGATACTCAAGCAGATGTATATCGCGGCCGTGAAGACGTTCTTCGTGGTGTCCGTCGTAGCCCTCTTCACGGGGATGATCGTGGCGCTGCAGACCGGCATCGAGATGAAGGCCTTCAAGCAGGAGGCGCTCATCGGCAACGTGATCATCGCCACCATGACGCGCGAGATGGGGCCCTTCATGACCGCGATCATCCTCACGGCGTCGGTGGGATCGGCCATGGCGGCGGAGATCGGCACCATGACGGTGTCGGAGGAGGTGGACGCGCTGCAGATGATGTCGATCAGCCCCGTGAAATTTCTGGTGATGCCGCGGGTGGTCGCCATGGCGATCATGGTGCCGATCATGACGGTGTACACCAATGCGCTGGGCACCCTGGGCGGCGGGGTGGTGGCGAACTACCAGCTCCAGGTCTCCTGGGAGGTGTACTATTCGCACGTGCTCGAATCGCTGCATTTCAAGGCGGTCTACACGGGGCTCCTCAAGTCCTTCATCTTCGGGCTCATCATATCGGGAGTGAGCTGCGCGCAGGGACTGCGGGCGACCAACGGCGCGTTGGGCGTGGGCAAGGCGACGCGCGAGGCGGTGGTCATCTCGTTTCTCATGGTGCTCATCATCGGCTACTTTATCACCGCGGTGTTCTACGGAAAGGAGTGATGATAGAGTTTGTCGACGTCTACAAGTACTACAATACGCGCGCGGTCCTCAAGGGCGTGTCGATGCGCATCGAGCGCGGCGAGACCTTCGTCATCATCGGCCAGTCGGGGACGGGGAAAACGGTTTCGCTGCGGCACATCGCGGGCCTGGTGGACCCCGACGGCGGGGACGTGATCATCGACGGCGTGAAGATGAACGGCGCGAAGCGACGGGTCAAGACCGCGCTCAGGGAGAAGATGGGGGTGCTCTTCCAGTCGGGCGCGCTCATCAACTGGATGACGGTGGGCGACAATATCGCGCTGCCCCTGGTGGAGCACCGGCTCCATCCGCCCGACGAAATCGAAAAAATTGTTGCTGAAAAGCTTCACATGCTGCAATTGACGGATGCCCGCGATAAGATGCCCGCCGACATCAGCGGCGGCATGCGCAAGCGCGCCGGGCTCGCGCGGTCGCTGGTGCGCAACCCGGAGATCATCCTGTACGACGAGCCGTCGTCGGGGCTCGATCCGGTGATGACCAGCGTGATCGACCAGCTCATTCGGCGCATGCAGCGCGAGTACAACATCACCTCGGTGGTGGTGACGCACGACATGGGGAGCGCCTATGCGATCGCCGACCGGATCGCGATGCTCTACCAGGGCGAGATCATCCAGTGCGGGACGCCGGACGAGATTCGCAACACGGAGAATCCGATAGTGCGGCAATTCATAACCGGGAGCCTCGCCGGGCCCATCCCGGTGGTGTAGCGCGGCGGGAAAGGAGCGACGAATCGGGCAATGAACCTGAAAACCGAAATCTCCGTTGGGCTCATCTTCTTCGTCGCGCTCGCGGTGCTGGGGTATTACACCATCCTCATGAGCGAGAAGATCTTCGACAACCGAAAGGACTACTACTATATCACGGTGCTCTTTCCCGACGTGGAGGGGCTCAATCGCGACGACAAGGTGAAGATCAACGGGGTGATGTCCGGCAAGGTGGACGACATCCAGCTGCGCAGCACCAACATGGTGTGGGTGAAGCTCAAGATGTTCAACACCTTCACCCTCTACTCGAACTACAAGATAAAGATAAAAAGCGAGAGCGCGCTCGGCGGCAAGTACGTGGCGATCTCGCCCGGGGTGGGTTTCGAGAAGGGGCGCGAGTACGCGGTCGTGACCACACGGGAGAGCCTCGAGGGGGCGGCGCTGGGTGATCCCTTCGGGCTCATCTCGGAGTTCGTCGAGGAGAACCGGCACGATATCCGCGAGGCGATCAGCAACCTCCGCATGATCACCGAAAAGATCAACACCGGGCAGGGGACGCTCGGCAAGCTCGTCTCGCGCGACACCATGCATGACAATGCCGAGGACCTCATCAAGGAAATCCGCGAGACGATCGAGGACAGCCGCGAGCAGGCCCCGGTCACCAGCTTCATCCGCGCCGCGCTCACCGCGTTCTAGGTTTGTTACGCGCATGTAACATTTCCCATTAGTCGCACTATACATACGATAATTCGCCGTTTCGTCATTGACAGCTTTCCGAGGCATGGTCACCATCGCACAATTTGCCGCTCCCCCGCGAGGTTTGAATGCCCAAGGACACCAGCATCCGTAAGATCCTCATCATCGGCTCCGGCCCCATCGTGATTGGACAGGCGTGCGAGTTCGATTATTCCGGATCGCAGGCATGCAAGGCGCTGCGCGAGGAGGGCTATGAGGTGGTCCTGGTGAACTCCAATCCCGCGACCATCATGACCGATCCGGACCTCGCCGACCGAACCTATATTGAGCCCATTACCCCCGACGTCGTGGAGAAGATCATCGAGCGCGAGCGCCCCGATGCGGTGCTGCCCACGGTGGGCGGTCAAACGGCGCTCAATGTCGCGCTCGCGCTTGCGGAGTCGGGCGTCTTCGAGAAGTACGGCGTCCGGCTGATCGGCGCGGGGATCGAATCGATCAAAAAGGCCGAGGACCGCGAGCTCTTCAAGAAGGCGATGGTGAAGCTGGACCTCTACGTCCCGGAGTCGGGACTCGCCTCGACGGTGGACGAGGCGCTCGCGGTGCTCGAGCGCATCAAGCTGCCGCTCATCATACGGCCTGCGTTCACGCTGGGCGGCACCGGCGGCAATATCGTGTACAACCGCGAGGAGTTCGTGGAGCTCGTGCGGAAGGGGCTGGATGAATCGCCCATCTCGCAGGTGCTTCTCGAGGAGTCGGTGATCGGCTGGAAGGAATACGAGCTCGAGGTGATGCGCGACAAGAAGGACAACGTGGTCATCATCTGCTCCATCGAGAACTTCGATCCCATGGGGGTGCATACCGGCGATTCCATCACCGTGGCGCCCCAGCAGACGCTCACCGACCGCGAGTATCAGGCCATGCGCGACGCCGCGATCCGGATCATCCGCGAGATCGGCGTGGACACCGGCGGCTCCAATATCCAGTTCGCCGTGGACCCCGCCGACGGGCGGATGATGGTCATCGAGATGAACCCGCGGGTGAGCCGCAGCTCCGCGCTCGCCTCCAAGGCGACGGGCTTCCCGATCGCGAAGATCGCCGCGAAGCTCGCGATCGGCCTGACGCTCGACGAGATCCCCAACGACATCACCCGCGAAACGCCCGCGTCGTTCGAGCCGACGATCGACTACGTGGTGGTGAAGGTCCCGCGCTGGGCCTTCGAGAAGTTCGAGGGCGCCGATCCGCGCCTGGGTCCCCAGATGAAGTCCGTGGGGGAGGCGATGGCGATCGGGCGCACGTTCAAGGAGTCGCTGCAAAAGGCGCTGCGTTCGCTCGAGAACGACCGGTACGGTCTCGGCGCCGACGGCCGAAAGGACCTCGCCGCGCTATGTGCCGGGATGGACGAGGGCAAGCGGCGCGATGTCATTGAAAAGAACCTCGTGAATCCCATGGAGGGGCGCATCTTCTACATCAAGTACGCCCTTTCGCTCGGATGGAGCGTGGCGCGGATCAACGAGCTCACGGGGATCGACCCCTGGTTCCTCGAGCAGCTGCGCGAGATCGTTCTCGCCGAGGAGGCGTTCGTGGGCGACTTCCGGGCAAACGGCCTTTCGCGGGAGAACGTCACGGCCATGAAGCGCCTGGGGTTCTCCGATGTCCAGCTCGGCTATCTGACGAGCGCGGACGCGCTTGCGGAGATCGACGCGAAGGGGCCGTCGCACCAGCGAGAGTATTCGCTCACGCTCAAGCGCCGGGAGTCGGACGTGCGCGCGTTTCGCTTCGAAAACGGCATCGTTCCCGGCTATCGCCTCGTGGACACCTGCGGCGGCGAGTTCGAGGCCCGCACGCCGTACTACTACTCGTCCTACGACGATCAGGACGAGGCCCGGGACTCCGGCCGGCGGACGGTTATGATCCTGGGCGGCGGACCCAACCGGATCGGGCAGGGGATCGAATTCGATTACTGCTGCTGTCACGCCTCCTTCGCGTTGCGTGACATGGGAATCGAGTCCATCATGGTCAACTCTAATCCCGAGACGGTGTCCACGGACTACGACACGTCCGACCGGCTCTACTTCGAGCCGCTCACCCTGGAGGACATCCTGCACATCTACCGCCGCGAAAAGCCGGAGGGGGTGATCGTGCAGTTCGGCGGTCAGACGCCGCTGCGCCTTGCGAAGAGCCTCATGGAGAACGGCGTGCGCATACTGGGGACCTCGCCCGATTCGATCGACCGCGCGGAGGACCGGGAGCGCTTCGCCGACGTGGTCCGGAAGCTGGACCTCCTGCAGCCCGACAACGGTATCGCCTTCGCGCAGGACGAGGCGATCGCGGTCGCCGAGCGGATCGGCTATCCGGTCCTCGTGCGCCCGTCGTACGTGCTGGGCGGCCGCGCCATGTCCATCATCTACGATAAATCCAGCCTCATCGAATACATCAACACCGCCGTGCAGCTCTCGCCCGAGCACCCCATCCTGGTTGACCGCTTCCTCGACGACGCGACCGAGGTCGACGTGGACGCGATCTGCGACGGCGAGAGCGTCTACGTCGGGGCCATCATGGAGCACGTGGAGCTCGCCGGCGTGCACTCGGGCGACTCCGCCTGCGTGATCCCGCCGCTTACCATCGACAAGCCCATGCGAGACCGCATCGCGGAAACCACCGAGGCGCTCGCCTTCGAGCTCGGCGTGGTGGGCCTCATCAACATTCAGTTCGCGATCAAGGACGACGATCTTTACGTTCTCGAGGTGAACCCGCGCGCCTCGCGCACCGTCCCATTCGTCTCCAAGACGAAGGGGGTGCCGCTGGCGAAGATCGCGGTGCGCGTGATGCTGGGGGAGAAGCTTCGCGATTTCGGCCTGGGCAGGATCAAATCGATCCCATACATCAGCGTGAAGGAGGCGGTGCTTCCCTTCAATAAGTTCCCCGGGGTGGACACGATCCTCTCGCCCGAGATGAAATCGACCGGCGAGGTGATGGGCGTGTCGCGCTTCTTCGGCGAGGCCTTCTACAAGGCGGAGCTCGCCGCCGGCGACCGGCTGCCGGTGGCCGGGACGGTTCTTTTGTCCATCAACCGGAAATCCCAGCCCGAGATATTAAGCGAGGTGCGCCTCCTGTTCGAGAGCGGCTTCCGGCTCGTGGCCACCGAGGGGACGGCGCAGTATTACGCGGACCACGGCATCACCTGCGAGCGCGTCCGCAAGGTGAGCGAGGGGCGGCCGAACATCCTGGATCTGGTGAAAAACGGGGAGCTCGATCTCATTATCAATATCCCGGCCGGCAAGGAGCCCAAGAGCGACGCGTATATCATCCGGCAGTCGGCGGTCCGGTATCACATCCCCATCGTCACCTCGGAATCCGCCGCCCGGGCGGCGATCCACGGCATGATCGTGGTGGGGCGCACGGGAGTCCTGTCGGTGCGCTCGATCCAGGAGTACCACGAGGACGTGAAAAACAGTCAATAGTTCCCCGCACCGCTGCCGACAATACACCTATACGAGCGGCGCCCGAACGGGGCCGGTGGGGACTGTCGGTTTCCGCGGGGGCGGGGCGCTTGCCGGACAACAATCATGAGCGAACAGATCATTTTAACCGGACGCGACATCGAGCGGATCATCGCCGACACCGCCGCGCGCGTTTGCGCCGATATCGGCGAGGATGCCGACTCGTTCGGGATCGTCGGCATACAGACGCGCGGGGTGGAGCTCGCCGACCGCATCCGCGCGCTCATCGAACGCGATTCCGGAAAGCGGATCAAGAGCGGCACGCTCGATATCACCTTTTACCGCGACGATCTCTCAACGCGGGGGGTGCTGCCGGTCATCAAGGAGACGCGCATCGAGTTCGATATTACCGATATGACGATCCTGCTGGTGGACGACGTGATCTTCTCCGGGCGCACCACCAAGGCGGCGCTGGAGACGCTGATGAGCTTCGGACGCCCGCGGGCCATCAGGTTTTTCGTGCTCATCGACCGCGGGAACCGTGAGCTTCCCATCCAGCCCGATTACTGCGGCTACAAGATCGAAACGGGGCCAACGGACCAGGTCCGGGTGCTTCTCGCCCAGACGGACGGGACGGGGGACTCGGTGGTACTCCAGCCGAACGGCGCGTAATTCTCCGACGTTATCGCTTACTCTTTTTTCCTCGCGCGCCGGCCGGCCGTTCGACAAACGCGAGGAAGTCCCGCATGCGTTTCTTCCCCCCGACGGATTCGTTCCAGATTTCGACGCGCGCATAGTACCGGTCGTCTTCGCGGTCCTCGGCGCGGCTGTCGCGGACGAGTTTCGTCAGGGGCGAATCGTCCACGCGGCGCCGGCGGCATTTCACGATGGGGTTCATCGTCACGCGCCGGAGCGCGCCGCTCTCGTCGAGATCGGTCTGGTAGGGGAAGGTGCGGCAGGTGCGCGGGCGGTGCTGATATATCGTGCAACGCATGTCGTCGCCCAGGAACAGGCAGCGATTCTTTCGGCGTCGGAGCCCCATGGCGCGCACGCCGGCCGGGAAGCGGATCCACACGCCGGACTCGGCGGCGAAATCCATGTCGTCGTCGGAGTAAAAGCGGACGAACGATTCGGGCGCACGGCCCGTGGCGCGCGCGATGCGGCGGACGTCGCTGTCGGTGACGGGCACGATGGGCTCGCTGCAGCAGGTCCCGCAGCCGCTGCATGCGATCGTTTTAAAGAGCCGTTTCCGGCGGTCCCGCTTCCGGGGGGTCTGTCGTGCGTTCACGATGCTCGCCCGGTCGCTTACTGGGGTTTGGGCCGGGGGACCAGCGCGCGCTGGCGCTTGAGTTTCGAATAGCTGTACCAGGCGTAGAGAAAGCCGATCAGGAGGAGAAACAGGTCGTCGGCGAGTCCCAGCGGGCCCACGAGGGCCTCGGGGATGAGGTCGATGGGCGAGATGGTGTAGACGATGGCCAAAATGAGCACCACGAGGGCGCGTATGAATCGATTGCGGGCGGTGGTGTATTCGTCCGTTACATGTTTTCCGTCGCCGTCCCGCGTTACGGGCTTGTCGACGGCGCGCGTTTCATGGGGAATCTGTGGCATGGCGTGCTCCTTTCCGGGGAATCCCGCCGGCGGCCCGGCGGGGGCCGTCGCATGACGACCCCTTTCGCACGGGCGGGGTTACTTTTCAACCGTTATTTCGATTTTTCGCGGTTTCGCCTTCTCGCTCTTGGGTAGGGTGATGACGAGAACACCGTTGTCGAGTTTCGCGGTGATCCCGCCGGCGTTCACGGCGTCATCGACCTGGAAGACGCGATGAAAGTTGTAGAGGGTATACTCGCGGTATTTCAGGTCCTCCGCGCTCAGATAGGCCGGGGAAACCTTTCCATCGACCGTGAGGGTGTTGTCCTTCATGGTGATTTCCAGGTCTTCCCGCGCGACGCCCGGCATGTCGGCTGTGAGAACGAACTCGTTCGCATCCTCGTAGATGTCGATGGCGGGGACGATCACGCATTCATTGCAGTGGTATGCGTCGGTTTTCAGTTTTTTCACCTCGGTGGTCATGACGGTTCCTCCCTTCGCTATTTGATCTCGATCTTGCGGGGCAGCGCCTCCGGGCTCTTCTGAAGCGTTATGATAAGCACCCCGTCCCTGCGCGCTGCCGTCACGGTTTCTCGGTTCACGGCGTAGGGCAGCCGGATTGATTTCTTGAATTTCCCGAAGCTGCGTTCGCGGCGGATATACGGCTTGTCGGCGTAATCGGGCTTCCGCTCACCTTCTATGATGAGGCTGTTGTCGACGAGCTGGATAGAAATCGCATCGTTCGCGACCCCTGGCATGAGCGCGTGGATCGTGATGGCATTGTCCTTCTCGTACAGGTTGATGTGCGGATAATCGATCGCGCGTTCCCGCGGAGCGAGGTTCGAGAAATAGCCGTCGATGGTGTTTCGCAGTCCGAGCATGTCATCAAAGATGTCGTAGTTGGTATACATGGGATTCCTCCTTCGTGTGATGTCGCCTCTCCGCGTATTGCGCGGAGAGGCGTTTCAGGTTCAATGGACGTCGATCGTGATCTTCTTCGGTTGCGCCGTCTCGTCCTTCGGTATGTCGATGGCGAGCACGCCGTTCTTGAATTTCGCGGAAATCTTGTCGCTCTTGATGTTCTCGGGAAGCTGAATGCTCCGGTGGAACGAGCCGAATCGCCGCTCGGAGACGACATACCGCTTGTCCGTGCCTTCCTCCTTTCGCTCCTCGTTTTTTTCGCCGCTGATGATCAGCATGTTGTTCTCGATGGAAACCGACAGGTTCTTCTCCTCAATTCCGGGGACCTCGGCCTTGATGTGTATCGCCGTATCGCTTTCCTCGATGTCAATCGAGGGGGCCCAGGCTGCGTCAAAGAGGGATGACGGCCCTACAGTAAAGAAATCATCGAATAGATTCTGAATTTCTCTCCTGAAGCTGTCGATTCCTTGATTTTGTTTATTTTCTCGTTTTGACAATCCCCATTTCATAACACACCTCCGATTGTGTTATTTTAACTGCTAGCACTCTAGTGAAACGAGTGCTTATTTTTTGCACTTAAAATATACCTATCAAAAAGTTGAACGTCAATAGGGGGATGCTCGTTTTTTGAAAAAAAATGTTGGGAGTATTTTTGCTTGAATTATAAACCCATTGTTACTATTTTATTATCAGCGCAATGCAACCATGGAGGGTGTATGGATATTAGCGGCATTCAACAGAGCATATCCGGTCAGCGACTCTATCAGAAAGGGTCCATCGAAACGACCAATGAGTACATGAAGTCCTCATCGGCGTTGGGATCGGAGGGGGGCAATGGGCAGGCCTCCGTTCAGAAGAGCGTGATTAGCACGGCCAACGAGTTCACCAGGAAGGGTACGGTGCTCGACACTACGGCGTAGCTTTTACGTCTCCGTCGAACTCGAAATCTATCGAGATGCCCGACATCGCCTTGACGGGGCAGGCGGTCTTGCACAGGCCGCAGGCAACGCAGCGCTCGGGATAAAATCGGACCTCCATCGTCACGCGGTCGATTGTGAGCGCGTCGACGCGGCAGACGGCCGTACATGCGCCGCAGTGTACGCACGCGCGCTCGTCCCGGTAGATCTTGTCCGCGAGCACCTCAACCTGGACCTCTTCGCGCTTCAGGTAGTCGATGCAGTCGTCGAGCTCGCGTCGTCCTCCGGAGAGCTCAAGGATAAGCCTGCCCTCCTGCTTCGGCAGGATCTTCGCCTCAAGGACGTTGAACACGACATTGTATTCGGTGGCCAGCCGGAAGATGATCGGTTTATACATGATCTGCTGCTTGAAGATGAGCAGGACGTTGATCGATTCCATGGGTTTCTCCTCGAGTACAGGAATTGGCCGCGGGGCGTCAACGCAAGAATAAAATCAGTTCCGGAGGGTTTTTTCCGTCGATCGATTTCTGTCTTGCTAGAATACCCATGCAGGCGTAGCGGCAGGTTGGGACGGTAGTGCTGATATGAACAACGAACACACGATACTGGTTGCGGAATTCGGAGAAACCGTCGATTCGCAGCTTGCAGATCTGCTTGCCGGATTGGGCTATCGGATCATGGCGCCATCCGCTGCAACGGACGATTTCGTCGCGCGATTGGAAGCGGAACGTCCCGATATCGTTATACTCAATCTGTCGGTGGGTGTCGATGGGGACGCGCTCGCATCGGCAATCCGGGATCTGGCCCGCAAAGATCGTTCGGCGGTGCTGACGATATCTCGCGAGAGCGGCATTTCGCACGATGATCTTGGTGAGCGTGATCGAGCGGTGTGCCTCCTGCGCCCCTTCAGGGGATCCGATCATCGGGAGGCCGTACGGGACGCCCTACTGCGCGCGATTACCCGTGAGGCCTCGCACGGGATGCGTCGTTTTCAGGCTCTTGCCGAATCGGCCCCGTATCCAATAGTTATATTCGATGCGGGCGAACGAATCGTTTATGCCAACCGAAAATCATCAGAATTATTTCAAGTGAACGTGGCGGAACTTGCCGGAAAAGGGATCGATGACTTGTTTCCCCACGATACGGTTGACATAGCGAACCGGCTCACGGACGCCTTGCGCGAGGCCATGCGTACGGGCGCCTGGACCACTGTGAGCGATTGTAAAATGGAATACTCCGACGGGGCGCGCTGGTTCAGTTTCATTTTCGCGCCGCTTGACGGCGATGCAGGCTCAGACAACGGGGCGGTATGCATGGCCCGTGACAATACCGACACCGTGGCCATGCTGGACAACCTCGAATGGAACGCCGAGGTGAACGCGGTCGTCGCCGAGCTCTACGGCATGATCCTCCAGTCCTCGTCGATTGAGGAGCTGTCCGACATCATTCTCGATCACGCGAAGCGGCTCACCGACAGTGTGTTCGGTTTCGTGGGATATATCGACCCCTATTCCGGAAATCTCGTTTCGTGCACCATGACCAAAGACGTCTGGGAGACGTGCAACATCCCCGATAAGCGGATCGTCTTCGAGAAGTTTTGCGGCCTCTGGGGGTGGGTGCTCGAAAACAGCCAGCCGATGCTCTGCAACGACGTGTCTGCGGATCCGCGCTCGACCGGGGTCCCCCGGGGGCATATCCCCATCGACCGCTTTCTGTCCGTGCCGTCGTTGTTCGGCCAAAAGCTCGTGGGCATGATCGCGCTCGCCAACGCGAGAGATCCCTACACGCAACGCGATCTCGATCTTGTATCCCGGCTCGGTTCGATTTACGCCATCGCCGTCAACCATCACTTTTTGCGGCAGGACCTCATCGAGGCGAAGGAGGCGGCGGAGTATGCGAATCGAGCGAAGAACGAGTTTCTCGCCAATGTGAGCCATGAGCTGCGGACGCCGCTCAACGCCATCCTGGGATTTGGCCAGATATTGGAGATGCAGAAAGAGGGAAGGCTTTCGATGCCGCAGCGTGAGTATTTGCGTCATATCCTTAAAAGCGGGCATTATTTGCTTCATCTGGTAAACGACATCCTCGATGTAAGCGCCATCGAAGCGGGCAGGTTGGCGCTCGTGCAACGGTCGTTCGATCTCGGGGCGCTGATCCGCGACCTGCTTCCCGAGCATCGGCTGCTTGCCGAGAAAAAGCGAATCCCCATTCTCGATGATGTGGCCGGAGACCTGAACGGCTTTTTCGCCGATCCAGTCCGCGTGCGCCAGATCGTGAACAATCTTCTCTCGAATGCGATTAAGTATACCGACCCGGGGCGGCGTGTTGGCCTTACGGTGCGTCGGGAAAATGCCCGGGTGGTCATCGAGGTGTGGGACGAGGGACGCGGTATTTCCGCCGACGTGTATGATGCGATTTTCCAGCCGTTCGTACAGGTGCGCGATTTCAATGCATCGAAGCCCATGGGGACGGGACTGGGTCTTTCCATCACCAAGCGCCTCGTGGAGCTTCATGGCGGCACAATAAAAGTCCAGAGTGCGATAGGCCAGGGGAGTCGTTTCACCATTATCATGCCCAACGTTCCCTCTGCGCAGGAGAGAAGCGCCGAGTCGCCGGTGCGGGGATCTCTCAACGACGCGCAGGACCGATTTGCCGGTGCATCGGTGCTCGTAGTCGAGGACAATGAACTCAATAGCATCCTCATGCGTACGCTCCTTGAGGAGTTCGGGATTTCCGTCCAGTGCGTGCCAACGGGCGAGGATGCCGTATCGCTCCTCGCCGAACATCGCGTTGATTTAGTGTTCATGGACATCGATCTTCCCGGCATGAGCGGCGTAGAGGCGGCCCACCGCTTGCGCGAACAGGACGCGGACTGCCCGCCGATTGTCGCGCTCACGGCCTACTCGATGAAGGGCGACCGTGAACGATACCTGGCGGAGGGCATGGATGGATATATCTCCAAACCGATCGAGATCGCCGGGATCATTGCGGTCCTTGACCAGTTTTTACGCCGTGAGGGAGCCCGGGAAGATGTCGCGCGCGTCGACGGCGCACCGCCCATGCGGTACGATTTCGGTGCGGTCGCGCGTGAGATCGGCATCGACACCGCGGTGTTCAAGGGTATCGTGAAAAAGTTTTTCGATTCGGTCTCGGACGAGTATCTTCGCGATTTACGCGAAGCTGTGGCGCGCGGCGACCATGATCGCATCCACCGGGCCGCGCATCGGTTCAAGGGGTCGGCGGCCAATCTGCGATTTGGAACTCTTGTTGAAATTTTGCGCACGATTGACGAGCATGCCCGGCGGGCGGACGATGTCGATTACGCGTCGCTATGCGACCGCGTTGACGACGAACTCGAAGTACTGCGCCGTAATGTGCATGGAGGGTTGTTATGATCGAAAAGCGAATTCTGGTTGCCGAGGACGAAACGGCGAGCGCCGACCTCATTCGCGAGATGCTCGCCGCCAGCGGCTATGCGGTGACCCTGTGCGAACACGGGGCGGCCGCACTCGAGGCCTATCGCGAGCGTCCCTTCCCGGTGGTCGTGACCGATATCGAGATGCCGGTGATGGACGGTAATGAGCTGGTCACCCGCCTCAAGAAGATCGACGAGGACCAGATCGTGATCGTGCTCACCGTTCACAGCGAGCCCGACGTTATCATCGACATTATGCGCAAGGGCGTGTACGATTACGTCATCAAGCCGGCGCGATCCGCCGAGATGCTCTACAAGCTGGAGCGGGCCTTCGAGGCGGCCGAAAGCAGGCGTATGCGGCGCACGATCGAGCGCGAGAAGGTGGTGCGGCTCGAGAACCAGCTCGAGTGGTTCAAGTGGAGCGACAAGATCATCCAGCGCGATTACGACCGGGTGGACCGCACCCTCTTCGCCAGCCTCCACATGAGCTTCAACCAGGGGGCGGGATTCGGCGCGCTCCTCACGCTCATCAGCCTGATATCGACATCGGCAAAGAGGGAGGGGGACACCTACAGCATCGACGCGAACCTGTTTAATCTCATCAACGAAAACGCGAAGATGGCGGAGCGCGCCCTCAACGTGTTTTCCGACATCAACAACATCATCTGCAACGAGCTGAAACGGGAGGCCGTTTCGCTCGCGGATCTGTACGCCTTCATTCAGCTCGTCATCAGAGAGCGCGGGGAGGCCGCCGCGATCAAGGGCCACACGATTCGGCTCAGCGAAATGAAATCGTGGTCGGGAAGCGACACGGTGCTCATCGACAGCGGCAATTTGTACAAGGCGATCGCCGAGCTGCTGGTCAATGCGCTCAAGTTCTCCGAGCCGCGATCGGACATCTTCGTTATTCTTGATTATCACCGCACGGAGTCCGTGACCATCTCCATCATCAACCGTCCCGGAGCGAACGAGCGGGGTATCGAAGGCATCCCCGCGGAATACGAGAACCTCGTGTTCGAGCCCTTCTTCCGTCTAGTGAGCTCGACCTATGAACAGTACAATACGCTGGATTACGGGCTTGGCCTCACGCTGGTCGAAAAGATACTGAAGCGGCATGATGGGTCCGTGACCGTTTCGAATATTATGGACCACACCGACATCACGCGCGATCCGGTCGTCAAAGTGAATTTCACCATAGCATTGCCGATCGCGCGCTAGCGCGCGCCGTCATCCGACGGATCGACGAGCTCGATGTCGCCCCGCACGGCGAGGGTGTCGCGGATGACGACGAGCGCGCCAATGACGCCGGGTACGCCGAGCGCGTACTCCAGCGCGGCTCCGGCGTCTTCGGGTCGACGCGCGCGGTTGCCGGTCTCGGTCGCCACGGCGTCGGCCAGTGCGGCGTCAGTCGCGAGGACCGTCGCGGCGTCGGCGCGGCCGAAGCTGAGCGAGGGGCCCACTCTCCCCGATGAGGTGCAAATCCCAAGCGGCGTTTTCGCAGGATCGATCCGAAGCGCGAGGCGCCCCGCGAAGGGGGTTCCCGGGGCGTAGACATCAACCAGCGCGGGCGAGGCGAGCCGAAGCCAGATATCGCCGCCGTTTTCTACGATCACCTCGTTCGAGTCCGCCGCGAGATCGCTCCCCACCGCGGCGGCGATGGCGCCCGCGACGGCGGCCATCGGCCCCACCCCGGCGGCCTCCGACGCATCAAGCATTGAATTCACAATATAAGAGGCGGTGTCGATGCGCGCGATCGGCGCAAGGGCGGTCAGGAAGTCGCGATGCTGCGCGATATGCGCGAGTATCTCCCCGCGAAGACGCGAGACAAGATCGCGTACGCGCGAAGAGTAATCGGCGGCCGCGCGGATGTAGAGATCGGTCGTTTCCACGCGTACGTGAAAGGCCCTCCAGCGGTCCGAATCGGAGAAGTCCCGATAGGCGCGCTCGGTGTGGCGCATCACTTCATGTCGTTCGGGCAGGTCGGCAGGGGAATCTGCGGCACGCCCAGGGTGAACTGGCCGCTCTTGATCCAGTCGCGGAGGATTCCGGCGATGCGCTTCGCGAGCGGATAGCTCGACAGCGGCGCCGCGGGGATTTCCTTGCCGTGTACGGTCACGCGGCCGGTCTTCAGCTCGGCGTAGCTCACCTCGGCGATGCTCTTCGGGTTTCCAGACGGATAATCTACGCCGTAGTCGATCACCTGGCAGAAGATCTCATCATCCCCCACGCCGGTGAAGCGCGCGAGGTCCTCGTTGAGAATCGGAATGGGCACGCCGAGCCCCACCATGAGCGAACAGCCGTACCCGGTGAGCGATGCCCCGCGAATGAATTCCGCGTTCATCTCCTTCATGTCGCCGGTGACGGCGATGGTCCCCGCGCCCTCGCGTGGGACGCTGTTGTCCCCGCGCAGGCAGTCCGGCGCGTGCTGGGTGCCCCGCCAGGCGATCGCGCCCACGGCGCCGCCGAGGAAGATCTTGGTCCCGGTGCCCAGCGTCCAGTAGAACGGGTCCTTGAGCAGCGGCGAGAGCTCCCCGGCGCTCGAGTAGGTGGCGTTTCCCATGTTGGGACGGAGGATTCCCATGTAGGTGTAGATGGTCCGCCGGGAGAGGTTTACGGCGCAGTTGTAGTTCTGATAGGCGTTGCGCGGATTGTACAGAATGGCGTCGCGCAGGGCGTCGATGGTGATGGCGGTCTCGTACTCCTTGAGCGGATAGCAGTCCGTTCCGTAGCCCTTGGCCCGCAGCTTCACCGTTCGCCCGGCGATGAGGTCCTCGATCACGTGTCCGCCGCCATAGTGAAACGAGCCGGGATATACCTTGTTGAGCGGGTCGTCGTCCTGCACCTGGGTCGCGCCGATGTAGCAGTCGACCGCCGCGATGCCGCCGTACGCCTCCACTTCGTTGAGCCACACCTTCGAGGCCTTCATGCGCGGCTTGGTGTGCCCGAAGTTGAGAAAGGCGCCGGAGGAGCACATGGTCCCGAACGTGCCGGTGGTGACCACGTCCACCGTGTTGAATGCGCTCTTCGCGCCGTCGCGCTTCACGATCCCCACCATCTCGTCGGCGGTGACAACGACGGCCGTGCCCTGCCTGATCTTCGCGTTTATCTCTTCGTAGCTTTTCTTGATCTCGACGCTCATGGCGCGCTCCCTAATCTCTGCTGCGTCCCTCCGCACACGGCGTACGGAAGTGTGATGATGAAGATGTATCGGCGGTATTCCGTCAATTTGATTTTATAGTATTTGCAAAAAACAGCGTCGCGGCATAGCGTGGCCGCGACGGTCTCACGGATCGTACGCGGCGCGTGAAGGGAGGTGACATGTTTCCGGGAATGCCCGAACTGATTCTTATTGTCGTCATCATCGGCGGCTGTATTGCCGTCGCGGTTATCATGACGCGTCGTGACACGCGCGCCAAGAAATAATCCCGCCTGGAGGATGAGGCCCTGCCCGCCATGACAACCGCACGCCTTCCGATGGATCTGAAAACCTCCGGAAAGGTCTCTCTGGTCCTCTTCATCATTTTGTTGATCGAGGGCCTGTTCGTGAACCTGTTTGTCGGCAGTGAGGCGGCGAATGATGCGCCCATGGAACGATGTATTTCCGCCGTTCGCTACGCCATGCCCGCGCTCTCGGCATTCGGGATTGCGATGGCCCTCGGTCTTGTCATGGGGCGTCCGTGGGCGCGTCGGGGCATGATCGCCGTGTGTGCCGGCTGGATCACGTTCATCGGCGTCATGGGGCTCGCGATGGGCCGGGCCGTCCTATCGGCGCGGCCGGACCGGTTCGCGCCGGGAACGGGCCGGGACGAGGCGCTCGTCGTGCTCCTGTTCGCCGTGGGCGCGTTCACGTTCCTCATCGCGCTCGCCATCCGCCATTTTCTGAGGGCCGGCCGCGCATCGTGATCGATGAAACCACCCTGACATCGCGCATAACGCAGCAGTACGCCGGGCGATCGCTCATCGATTTCCTGAGCGGCCGGTTCCGCTACCGCGGTCGCGAGGAGTGGGCGGCGCTCATCGCCGCCGGAAAGGTAGTGGTGAACGGGAGCGCGTCGGACGCGGACCGTCCCCTGGCCAAGGGCGATCTCGTCGCGTATACCATCCTCCTCGAGGAGCCGCCGGTGGACGGGAATATCGCGATCCTCCACGACGAGGAGTCGTTCCTCGTCGCCGACAAGCCCGGCAATCTCCCGGCGCACGCCGACGGACGCTTCATCAAGAACACCTTCATCTGGATGATCCGCGAGCGATATGCCGCCCAGGGTTTCGCGGGCAAGCTCAATCTGGTGCACCGGTTGGACCGCGAGACGAGCGGCGTCATGCTCGTGTCGAAAATTGAATCGGCCCATCGAGGGCTCATGCGGCAGTTCGGCGCCGGGACGGTGGAAAAGGAGTATCGCGCGATCGTGCGCGGCGTTGTGGCGGCCGATGCCTTCGAGGTGGGGGGCTATATCGTCCCCGACCGCGCGAGCGGCATCAGCATAAAGAAGAGGGTGGTTGATGACGAGGAGCCAGGCGCGAAGCGCGCGGTGACGCGCTTCGAGGTGATCGAGCGCCTGGAGCGTTTCACGCTTCTTCGCTGCGTGCCGCTCACCGGGCGCACCAACCAGATCCGCGTGCACCTCGCGCACGCCGGATACCCGATCGCGGGCGACAAGCTCTACGGGCGCACCGACGAGGAGTTCCTTGCCTACGTGCATGCCGTCAAGGCGGGCGAGTATGATCCGCGGCCGTGGCTCGAGGCGCCGCGCCATCTGCTGCATGCCGCGCGGCTTTCCTTCGATCATCCGGTGACGCGGGAGCGCCTGTGCTTCGAGGCGCCGGTGCCGGAGGACATGCGCCGGTTCATTTTCGAAGCTGGATCATCGGCATCATCCGCCGCGAGACCCTGACGCGCCGTCCCGGAATTTCCCGGCCCTGTCCATCCGTCGCGAATAGTCCCGCAGGATCCCCAGCAGTTTGAAGATGTGCTCGAAGTTGGGAATCACCGGGATGCTGTGTTTCATTGCGAACGACATGTTCTCGTTGATGGACTGGCCGCCGAAGAAGTGGGCGATGATGGGGATGCCGGGATGCTGTCGCTGCACGGCGCCGATGTGTTGCCAGTCGAACGCCGCGAAGGCCGAGCTGATGGTCATCATCAGGATGCAGTCGAAGCGGCCCGATTCGATGAAGATGTCGAGGATGCGGCTGAAGCTTTCCTCGGGGCCCACCTTCTCGACCGAGGCCCAGGTGTCGATGGGGTTGTGGATGGGGGCCCAGTCGGGGAAGAGCGGGCGCAACCGCGCGACGGTCGCCCCGTCGAGCTCCGGCAGCTCGATGCCGTACTTCTCGGCGAAATCGGACGAGAGGACGCAGCCCGATCCCGAGACCGAGATCACGCCGACGCGCCCGCCCCGCATGCGCGGGAACTGGCACACGACGGACAGCATCTCGAAGAGCTCCTCGTAGGTCTCCACGAGCATCATGCCGTACTGTTTCGCGATCGCCTCGACCACGGCGTAGCTGCCCGCGAGCGATCCGGTGTGCGACGAGACGGCCTGCTTCCCTTTCTCGCTCTTGCCGGCCTTGAGGAGGACGATGGGCTTTTGTCTCCCGGCGCGGTTATCCCGGAGGATGTCCGCGAAGCGCGCGCCGTCGCGGATGTCTTCGAGGTACATGCCCACGGCGTGCGTCTTCGCGTCGGCGAGATAGTATTCCAGCAGGTCGCACTCGTTCACGTCCAGCTTGTTTCCGATGGCCGCGATGTTCGACACGCCGAAGGGCTGGCCGTGGCCCGCCGCATCGAAGAACCATTCCACGAAGCCCGTCACGAACAGTCCCGACTGGCCCACGATGGAGACATTGCGCTCGCGCGATTCCAGGAACTGGCTGTAGTACTTGATGGGCGTGCAGTAGCGAAGGTCCGGCACGTTGAAGCCGATGGAGTTGGGCCCCACGATCCGGATGTCGCGTCCGCGAATGAGCGCGCGAAGCTCCGCGGCGAAGCGGGCGGCCTCGTCGGCGTCGTTCGAGAGGTTGCCGGATTCGATGAGGATGCCGCGGACCTCGCGCGCGACGCAGGCGCGGACGGCCGCCATCACCTCGGGGACCGGGAGCACGATCACCGCGAGGTCCAGGCGGGTGTCGCCGTTCGCGTTGCGCGGGAGCTCGTCGAGGGAGCGATAGCAGGCAACGCCATTGATGCACGAGGCGCGCGGGTGTACGATGAAGAGGTCCGGGTAGCCGTTTCGGGCCATGTACTGCCGGAAGTTCTGCAGCACCTGGTTCCCGCCCTTGCCGGGATTTTCGCTCGCGCCAAAGAGCACGATCGAGCGGGGATGAAAGAACCGTTCCATGTCGGGTGATGATCTCCTTCGGGGGTCGCCTTCGACGGCGCGCAAGCATCCGATGTGCGTCGGAAAATTTCAATTGCTTTTTTCCCGCGCGTTTTTCTAATCATCCACTGTGCGGGACAATGCCGTCGGGGCGAAGTGCGTCGCGGCGAGGAGGGGACATGGCGGGCCGCGTTCTGCAGTATACAAATACCGAGCGGATCATCGAAAGCGGAAAGACCGAGCAGCGGATGTTCATCATCCTCGAGGGCGAGGTGGAGATTAGCCTCACGGACGGCAAGAGCCGCTTTGCCGTGGCAACGCTCAAGAAGGGCGATTTCTTCGGCGAGATATCGCTGTTTACCAACACGCCGCGCAGCGCGAACGCCCACGCGGTGGGCAACGTGCAGCTTGCCTACATCGACAACCTTGCGCAGCTCAAGGCGTTTCTGCTGAAAAACCCCAGCTTCGCCGCGAAGATGGTCACCATCCTGGCGCAGCGCCTGGCGAAGACCGACGAGATCCTCATCGGCAAGATCAGCGAACTCAACCGCCTTCAGATCACCGGCGAGGTATAGGGGAAACGATGAAATACCTGTTCGGTCCGGTGAATTCGCGGCGGCTGGGACGCTCGTTGGGCGTGGACCTGGTCCCGATCAAGACCTGCTCGCTCAACTGCATCTATTGCGAGTGCGGAGAAACCACGAACTGCACCGACGCCATCGCGGAATACGTGCCCACCGCGGAGGTGGTCGACGAGCTGCGTGAATGCCTGCAGGCGTGTCCGCTCCTCGACGTGATCACCTTCTCGGGGTTCGGCGAGCCCACGCTCCACAGCGGTCTGGGCGAGATCGTCGCCTTCCTGCGGCGCGAGTTTCCTGAGTACCGCGTGGCGCTGCTCACCAACGCGACGCGCTTCGACGATCCCGACGTGCGGCGCGCCGTGCTCGCGATCGACGTCATCATCCCGTCCCTCGATGCGGCCGGCGAGGACGCCTTCCGGAAGATTGCGCGCCCGGCGCCCGGGATCACCGCGAAGCGGATCATCCGCGGCCTCGTCGAGCTTCGGCGCGAATACCGCGGGGAGATGATTCTCGAACTGTTCATCGTGTCGGGCATCAACGACACCGAGGACGAGCTTAAAAAACTCAAAGAGGCGATTGCGATGATCGGCCCGGACCGCGTGCATCTCAATACGCTCGACCGGCCCGGCGCGGTCGAATGGATCCAGCCGGCCCCGATGGACCGGCTCCGCTTCGTGGCCGACTTTCTCGCGCCGTACCCGGTCGAGATCGTCGGCAAGCCGGCCCACGCCGGTCCCGTACGGCCCGCGGGAGGCGATGTCGCGAACACCATCGTCGCAACCGTCGCCCGTCGCCCCTCGACCCTCGAGGACCTCTCGAGCGCGCTGGGGCTCCCGGCCGCAGACGTGAACCGCACCGTTACGCGCCTCATGAACGACGGCGTGCTGGAAAAACGCCAGTCGGGTCGCGGGAACTTCTACTGCCTGCGCGAGCGGACGTGACGCGAATCATGCCGCCGCCGATCGATGGCGGTAATTTCCTTGACAAAAAAGACTCCTGTACCTACCAAAGGCGCAGCGTGCCGGCCGCACGCGCGTAGCGGAATCACCACACACACAAGGAATGGCAGATGGCGAAGAAAAACCTTGAGCGCGAGGAGCGCCGCAAGATCCAGATCGTTCAGGCCGCATACGAGGTCATCGCGACGAAGGGCTACAACAACTTCACCATCGAGGACATCGCGAACCAGGCCGGCCTGTCGAAGGGCGGGGTGCTGCACTATTTTAAAACCAAGGAAGACATCCTCATCCATCTGCTCGAGCAGATCTACATGATCATCGAGAAGACGATCCGGAAGCGGGCGGAGAAGTACCAGAGCCCGGAGCGGAAGATCAAGGCCATCATCATCGGGTATGTGACCATCGCGAAGAAGCAGCCCGCGTTTTACCGCGTGATGGCCGACTTCTGGGCGCAGATCACCATCAACGAGCGCATCCGCGACATCAACACGAAGATCTTCGAGAAGATGAGCAACGAATTCAAGAAGGTGATCGACATGGGGAAGGAGCAGGCCCTCTTCGGCAAGGTCGATTCCTCGGGGATCGCCTACGCGATCACCGCGATGCTCATCAACACCGCCATGCAGTGGACCTTCAACAGCGCCATATACAATATCGACCATGTCGGGCGGCAGTGCATCCGGATGGTGATGTCGTATCTGACGCGCCCGTGAAAGGGGTGCGGGTCAGGCGAGCGGGACGGTGATGCGCGCGTAGGTCTTGTCCTTCCCGTTGGTTGAAACCGTGAAGTTCCGCCAGTCGATGTCGATGCTCTTGATGAGCACGACCACCATCGACAGTCCCAGCCCCATCCCCTCGGCGATGGGGTCCGGGTTTTCCATGTAAAACTCAGCGATGCTGTCGTACTTCGATGACTTCTCGATGCGCTCCAGGATGCGCTTGAGGTCTTTGCCGTCCAGCGGTACGTTGTTGATGACCTCGATGACGAAGCGCTCGGGCTCGGCCTTGAAGTACACCCGCGTGGAGAGCCGGTGCTCCTTCGCCTTGATGCCATACTCGAGGAGCGACTTCTCGTTGAGGACGGAGCGGATCATCTTGACCACCTCGATCGGGTCGTCGGGATCGGTGATGACGCCCTCGTCGATGAGCAGGCGCTTCGCGTTGGCCTTGACGGCGTTGGCGATGAGCTCCTTGGTGCAGGAGTACAACGGCGTGAACAGGTCGGCCCGGGCGCGGCGGTCGAGGATCTGCGCGAGGGCGTACTTGATTTTCTCCTCGGTGTCGTCCAGGATGGAGTAGAGGACGAAGACGATCTCTTTGTCCGCCTCGACGGCGTGGAGTATGTCGGCCTGATAGGCTTCGTTGCGTATGGTCGAATCGGGCATCCGGGGGCCTGCCTTTGGTGTATCGTACACGGCTATCACGGGGCCGTGAGCGCGCAAGAACAATCCGCTCTCTTATGACTTCGGCACCCCGGCGGGCAAATATTAATTATTTTGTTGCCGGACCTGCGTTTCCGTGGCACCCTGGCGCATACGTTCGCAAAGGGGTGCCCACATGAAATCCATCACCACCATGACCGGCATCGAGAAGGCGGCGGCCCTGCTTATCTCCCTGGGGCCCGATGTCGCCTCCGAGATCCTGCGCCATCTCGACGGTGAGAGCATCCGGCGTATCAGCGAACAGATCGCGATGATCGACTCGATCACCTCCGGGGACAAGGAGGAGCTCATCGGCGAGTTCCTCCTGGACCTGAAAAAACGACGCGGGAGCCTGTACGGCGGGGAAAATGTCGCCAAGGAAATCCTCGTGGGGGCGTTGGGTGACGAGAAGGCGCATGACGTGCTCTCCAAGCTCAATCGACAGGACCTCGAGCGCGGGTTCGATTTCCTCAAGGATATCGAGACCGACGTGCTCGTTTCGTTTTTGCAGAACGAGCACCCGCAAACGGTCGCGGTCACGCTCGCCTATCTGCCGCCCGCGAAGTCGGCCGAGATTCTGAAGCTCATGGATTCCGGGGTCGCGCGAGAGGTGGCCAAGCGCCTGGCCAAGATGGAAAAGACGTCGCCCGAGGCTGTTCTGGAGATCGCGCGGGTGATCCGCAAGCGCTATGAGGAGTCGAAGGCGGCCGGACGCCAGCACGAGGTCGTCGGCGGCGTCGATACCCTGGTGTCGATCATGAATCACATGAGCGGCGACCAGGAGAAGGGGCTCATGGAGTTTTTCGATTCGGCCATGCCGTCGGTCGCGCGCGACATCCGCGAGAAGCTGTTCGTCTTCGAAAATGTCCTCAATCTCACCAACCAGGAGATCCGCGTCCTCATCGACGAGATCAACGACGACGAGCTCATCGCCCGCGCGCTCAAGGGGGCCGGCGACGAGGTCCGCTTCAAGCTGCTGCGCAATATGAGCCAGAATCGCGCGAGCGACATCATCAAGGACATGGAGCGCATGGGCCCCACCCGCCTCTCGGACATCCAGAGCGCGCGCGACGAGATCGTCGGGATCATGCGCGCCCTCAACGACAACGGGGTGATCGATCTTCGCAAGCAGATGGACCAGTACGTGGAGTGAGGGTACGAAAGCGGGGAGGGTGTCTCCCTCCCCGCCGCTGGCGTTTCGTTTTTTTTCGTCGGTTACTTTCCGCTGTCCATCGCGCCCGGGGCTTCCTTGGACAGGTCGCCGCCGAGGTCCTTCGTGACGCCTTCCTTCGGCTGGTCCTCGTCCTTGGGGGCCGAGAGCTCGGCAAGCTTCTTGCCGGCGAGTTCCGCGAAAAAGCTGCTGGTCTTCGAGAGCTGCTCCAGCTTTTCCTTTGCGTCCTTTTCCTTCTCCGGTTTCTTCTCGCGCAGCAGGCTCAGGATCACCTCGTAGTCTTTCGCGTCCTGTATCACCTTTTCGTCGGCCGTATAGCCGCCGTTCACCCATTTGTCAACCACCCAGAGCTTGGGCTTCACCTCGCCCGCGTACACCTGGACCCAGTTGCCCTTTTCGCCGGTAATGAAGGCGATCGACCCCTTCTCCAGTGTCGCGTGGACGCGGCTGCCGGTCGTGGGCCGGTCGAGCGCCTTGGTGTCCTCGGAGAAAACGATCGGCTTGTCGGCCAGGTGCTTGTTGTCGATGTAGCCGACCTTGTCGTCGGCCAGTTTCACCTTCTGGACCGCATAGGTGAGCTCCCCGCGCTTCTCCTTAACGGTGACCTTCTCCTCTCCCAGGAGGTCGACGCTCTCGGCCTTCTCCAGCGTGGCGAGCCAGGTCTTGAGTTCCTTTTCCTTGTGGACGATCACCCGGTAGCGCGCGTATTTCTTCGCGACGGGCGCGTCTTTCTTCTCCTCTTCTTTTTTCTTGCAGCCGAATGCGAATGCCAGCGCAATCGCAAGCGAGCAGGCGATCAGCTTCTTCATGGTTCCTCCTGTGTGCGGTAGCGGAGGATGCGATCCTCCGGTATTGGAAATTTGGTTTTAGATGACGCCGGAATGTGCCATGCAGGGGGACGCATGTCAAGAGATAAATTACCCCTATCTTCGGCCCTTTCCCCTTCGGCAGGGGATAGTGAGTATGAAAAATTCATTTTCAGTGCAACAGGTTTATGCTGCTTGCTCCCCCTAGCGAAGGGGGAGCTGGCCGGCAGGCCTGAGGGGGTCAGTTGTATATGACGATCGTCCCGTCCTTCGCGATCCGTTGATAGAGCCCCCGCACCTTCCGCTCGATGGAGGCGTCGCCGGTGCCGTTGTAGTAGTTCATGATGCGCTTCACGTAGGCGATGGTCGACTTGATGGGCGGAACCTGCATCCGCTTGCGCACCCGTCCTGCGCCGGCATGATAGGCCGCGAGCGCCAGGGGGATGTCGTCCTTGAAGGTTTTCATGAGCGACTTGAAATGCCGGATGCCCGCGTTCAGGTTCTCCTCGGGGTCCAGCGGGTCCTTCACGTTGTAGTAGCGCGCGATGTCCTGCATGATCTGCATGAGGCCCATCGCCCCGGCAACCGAGATCGCATCCGGCTTGAAGTTCGACTCCACCTTGATGATGCACTTGACGAGTCGCGGGTCCAGCCCCTCGCGCGCCGAAAGCTCTTCGATGCGCCGGCTATACGGGCTCTCGAGATTAACGGGGCCCGCCTGTTTTTCGTGTCGATGCTGCCGGTTGTGGAACTCGATAGTTCCGTCGGGATGGTGTTTCTTGTTGACTTGGGCGGAACCGATTGCGCTTGGTAGAATGAAAAATGCGATAATTGCGATTTTATAATTTTTACACAATAAAAAGTTGGTAAAAAACTTGCTGCTGAAATGGGATTTGTCAACTGAGGTATCGTGCGCACGAATCGAGTGCAGGGCCATTATAATATTTCGCATGGTGTTGAGGTGATTCTTTCAATATCATTTTTTCAGTTTTAGTTGTATGAGTGTTGTGGGTATTATTCGCGTAGTATATTGTTTGGCGGTTCTTAACTGCGTATCATGCGAAGCGATCATTGATGAAACTGACGAAAGGTGACATGTTGACTTCAATTCGTTGGTCTGCTTTAATGGTGTCACTTATCGCACGTACGTGGTAATTAATCGTGCGGCAGTTTTTCTACAGAGTTGTAAGCACGGCAATTACCTGGAATGCGGATCCATCAAAGTCGCCTTGGACGTTATAACCGCCATCAGCGGTAGAAGTGATGGATGTAATATTGCAGGTTCCAGTTGATGGCGGCATTCTGCCCCCTCCAGAAATTCTTACCATTGTTGCGTTTGGAAAAGCCCCTGTTGAGAACCCGCCCTGATAGTAAATTTTTACCATGTTTTGGGTGGGAGTTATTTTATATGTGTTCACATCCCCGATGTCGTCGCTAAAAGCGATTCCTGTTTGTTGCGTATTATTTACCGTCCCCGAGAAAACAATCGCATAGCATGGTGGTGTTGAAGAGTTGCAACCGGCAACATGTCCCATGCCGTTGATTACTTGCATGTTTACCAGCCCCATCGCCGTAACCGATTGCGAAGAATAAATAAAATTCTCCCCGCTTTTATCGTCGCTCGGCTTGCTGTCGCAGGAGGCGAGCGCCACCAGCAGAATTACCATCAGAGTTACTATCTTCATTCCATTACCGTTTTCCCGATAGGTGGTGTTACTATTTGGATTTCACACATGAAAAATGTTACAATTCGGAGTCATTACCCAGAAATGACAGAACAACAATCGACGGGGAGGTTTGTCAATAAAATACTATAGATGTTGTAATTCCAACCAGGGCCCTGTAGAGGGGCCCCGGTTGGCTTTGATATGGCTATTCCGTTTCCTTGCCCTTCTTTCTCTCGTCCAGAGAGCAGCTTTGCGACATTCACGTTGGCACCCCGAGCTTCGGGAGCACCCATCTGTTGAGAACAAACCAGCCGACAAGTACGAGTATAATCCAGATCCAGGAGTCCATCATTTCCTCCTAGCAGGTCGATCCGCTGTCGATCATGAAGCCGGAACCGTACTGCGTGTCCATGAAGTCGATCTTCACGGCCGAACCCTGGCGCAGATAGCGGGTAAGCTCGGTGTCGACGATTATATCGATCGTATTGTCCGTGATCCGCGTTTCGTCGGTCTTCGATGACTCATCCAGAGTCAGCCCCAGCCGGGGCCCGCCTCAACCGACTCCTGCGACGACAAGTCGCAATGATGGATGGGGCAGTTCGCTTGACGCTATTATCTCCTTGAGCTTGTCTCTGGCGCTATCTGTGATTGATATTTTCATAGCAGTCTCTCCATTAGTATTTAATATTAAATAAAATACTAAAATACAATAGAATCGTCAACTTCTTTTTTGTATTTTTTAGAATTTTTAAATTCCCCAATGGAATAGGCTCATAGCGTTTATTCCAGCAGGCTCTTTCGGTTCCCTTCTTGAATCGGTTCTCAGTAGACGATTTTCAGCACATCGTCGAAGTAGTTCACGAAGCGCGCATCGACACCCTTGCGGATGTGGTCGGGCAGCTCGTCGAAGTCCCGCTTGTTCTCTTTCGGGTAGATGATCGTCTTCACCTTGGCGCGTTTGGCCGCGAGCGTCTTTTCCTTCACGCCGCCGATGGGCAGCACCTTGCCGGTCACGGTGAGCTCGCCCGTCATCGCGATGTTCTTCTTGATAGGCTTGCCCTTCGCCAGCGAGTAGAGCGCCGTGGCCATGGTGATCCCGGCCGAGGGCCCGTCCTTGGGCGTCGCGCCGGCGGGGACGTGCAGATGGATCGCGCGCGTATCGAAAAAATCTTCCGGAATCCCGAATTCCTTCACCTTGGAACTCACGTAGGTGTAGGCGATCTCGGTGGATTCCTTCATCACATCGCCCAGCTGCCCGGTCTGCTTGAAGCCGCGCGACTTCGACGGGATCGCGGTCGCCTCTACGTACAGCGTCGCGCCGCCCATGCTCGTCCACGCGAGCCCCATCACCACGCCGGGGATGCGCTTGTCGTAGAGCTCCTCGTCGGTAAAGACGGGCTTGCCGAGAAAATCGGACAGGTTTTTCTCGGTGATGGCGACGGCCGTCGCTTCTCCCTCGGCGATCTTCTTGGCGGCCTTCCGCATGATCTTCTTGATGTTGTTCTCGGTGCTGCGGACGCCGGCCTCGCGCGCATAGCCCTCGATGATCCGCTTGAGCGCGGCCATGTCGATGCTCGCCATCGCCTTCGTGAGGCCGTGCTCCTTGAGCTGCTTGGGGATGAGGTATTTCTTCGCGATTTGCATCTTCTCCTCGAGGATGTAGCCGGAGAGCTTCATGATCTCCATGCGGTCCAAGAGGGGCAGGGGGATGGTGTCCATCTGGTTGGCGGTCGCGATGAAGAGGATGTTCGACAGGTCGAAGCGGACGTCGATGTAGTGGTCCAGGAACTGCGAATTCTGCTCGGGGTCCAGCACCTCAAGGAGCGCGGAGGCCGGATCGCCCTGGAAGCTGATGCCGATCTTGTCGATCTCGTCGAGCATGATGACGGGGTTGGCGGTGCCAACGGTCTTGAGGCTCTGGATGATCTTTCCCGGCATCGCGCCGATGTAGGTGCGCCGGTGTCCCTTGATCTCGGCCTCGTCGCGCATGCCGCCCAGCGAGAAGCGGAAGAACTTGCGTCCCAGCGCCTCCGCGACCGATTTTCCGATGGAGGTCTTACCCACGCCGGGAGGCCCCACGAAGCAGATGATGGAGCCGGTGATGTTTCCCTTCATTTTCCCGGTGCTGATGAACTCCAGGATGCGCTCCTTGATGTCCTTGAGCCCATAGTGGTCGCGGTCGAGGACCGAGCGTGCCTTGGCGATGTCGTAGTTGTCCGCCGAGTGCACGCCCCACGGCAACGTGGTAAGCCATTCCAGGTAGTTGCGGCTCACGCCGTACTCCGCCGAGTGCGGTTCGAGAACTTTAATCTTCTCGATCTCCTCGCGGACCTTCGTGGCGGCCTCGTCGGTGAGCTTCAGGTTCTTGATGCGCTCCTCGAACTTCTCGATCTCGGTGGACTTCTCGTCCTTCTCGAGCCCCAGCTCCTTCTTGAT
>JAKQUI010000029.1 GCA_029562645.1 Spirochaetota bacterium | reverse complement strand
GCCGCGCGGAAGTCGGCGAGTGCGATGGAATAGGAATTCGCCCCGATGTCGGCCATGTTATCGGAAATACGATACGGAATCCCGTTGATGCTGTTCGGGATGCCCGCCTGAAGGCCCGGTTGCCAGAGGTACTGGCCCATGCCGTCCTTGAGCTTGCGGACGGACGCGAGCGTCGATCGGTTCATGAGGTACGTCGCGTTGGCCTTGTACTTCGTTTTGAGCGCGCCTTCGAGGTCGATGAAGGCGTCGGCGGCGTCGGTGGTATTGAACGCGCCGGAAACGCCGGTGGTGATGTAGCCGACCTTACCCCACGCGTAGGATGAATCTGCTATAAACGTGTACGCCGCGATGCCGCGCGCGCTGTTAACGCCCGTTCCGGTGATGAAATCGGTGTCGTCGAGGTCCGCAAACGAGATACCAGCCTCCTGCGTGAGCCAGGCTTCGAGGTCGATACTCGAATCTTCGAGGAGCTTGTTGTAAATCGCGGGCATGACATACGACTCTTCCGCGTTGATGCTGATCTTCGCCAGCTTCGGAGCCGTGGTTTCGGAGCGTGTCCCTGTTTCCCCGGTATGCCCTGCGGTCATTCCGGACGTCACAACCGGCTCTTCCCAGCCACCGCCGCCGATGGGCGTCACGGTAGCAAGGTCGTACATGGCGACCTGATCTTCCGCGATGCGGGAGATTGCGCCGACCGTCGCCTGCGGGAGCGTGTACCCGCCATCGGGGTCCGACCCGGCGCGCATGGCTTTGAGTTCGCGCGCCTTTTCGCCGCCATCACCAGCCCGCATATAGCCGCCGGGGCCGAAAATCGCGGCCTTGTGTTCGGCTTCGGCCTGTTCGGTTCCGGGAGCAGGGCGCTGGGCTTTCGCTGTCGCCGCCTTGATCTCGTTGTCGATGGCTTCCAGACGTTCATTCATGGCCGCGAGTTTGGCCTCGTAGTCGGCGGGAGCGTGACCGTTCTTTTCGATTGCGGTGAGCCGCGCATCGTTCGCGGCCTTGAACTCATGAAACAGATTCGCCTGTTCCTCGATGAGCTTTTTGATTTCGTCCACTTTACAGCCCCTTTCGTGTCGTGTGGGGCAAACAAAAACAGAAGGTGAGGCTCCTCACAGCCGTCCGTTTTGTTTCTTGCGCCGCCGTCTCACCTGGCCGGGTGATCGGGCGGACCCCGAATTGTCATTTCTTGCGCCGATTACGCGGCGCGGAACGCCTCCATACTACGCTTGATCGCCGCCTTGATTGATTCGACATCCTCTTCCGCGTCCCACGGAACGAGACTATCAAAACCCTCGGCTACGATACATTTTGCTTGCGAGTTGGAAAACCCTGCGTCCCGCAGTGCCTTTTCCGCGTCGCGGATGGTAAGCCCCGATTTTACGCTCGTTGTCCGGGCTTT
>JAKQUI010000018.1 GCA_029562645.1 Spirochaetota bacterium | reverse complement strand
GGGAGGTGGGTGCCATAGTGCATAACGGCGATGTCGACATACGCCTGACCGAGGACTACTCCGAGGAGGACACCGCCTACCGCGAGTACAGCGTTAAGCTCAAACATCTGAAAGAGCGCATGCTGACGGCCGAGGGGCGGAAGCTGGCGGAAGGTCGTCACGACTTTATGGTGGAATTCTTCGAGCGCCTTGACCGAGAGCACCGGGGCGAGGCCTGAAGGGCGCGCGAGCGGCAAAAGGAGCGGGCACGCCTTCCGATCGGGACGGATCGATATCCTTACCATGTATTTCCCCATGCGTATTGTCGTTGACGGCAAATATCGCCTGTGCGACGCTCAGGGGGGTGTTTTTGCGCGTCTCCATTACATGCAAGGATAACATCATGAAAAAACAAAAACCGCGATATTACCTCATATCGCTGTCCACACTGTTCTTTTTACTGCCCGCCGGCGTGTCGCATGCCCGTACGGTTTCCGGCGCACCGCTTGACCTGGCGCTGATCGATGGCGGGTTTGCCGTTACGTATAAGGAGAAAACGGTGCTGCGCCATACCTCCGCGGACCCCGCCTTCGAGGCCGGATGGGGCGAGCCGGCGTTTACGATGAAACATGGAAGCTTTACCATAAAGGAAAGAAATCTTCGCATAACGCCGCTTCGACGCCACGCGATAATGGGAAAAGAGCGGGGGCGCATCGCCGTGCGCTTCGACGATGCCGTCACCGTGGAATTCCGTGACGCGGAAGGAACGCTCGAAATCGCCTTCATCGGCGATAGAAAAAAACTTAACCGCCTGAGGATGAGGCTGCGGTGCGGGCGCGGTGAAGCGGTATACGGGTGCGGAGAGCAGTTCTCGCGTCTGAACCTCCGCGGCGAGCGCGTGCCGATATGGTGCGGGGAACAGGGCATCGGCCGCGGGCGCGACCTGATTACGATTCTTGCCGACATCGGCTACGGAGCGGGCGGCGACGCGTTTTCAACGTATTTCGCGCAACCGACGTTCGTCTCGTCGGGACGCTGGTTCTTTCACGCGGATACCACGGCGTACTGTGAATTCGATTTTACGCGGAAAGACAGCTTCGAGCTTTACTTCTGGGAGCTGCCCGAGCGGTGCGTTATCGGCGTCGACGACAACATGCCGGGCGTTCTGCGGCAGCTGAGCGGGCTCATGGGGCGGCAGCCGGCCCTTCCGTCGTGGGCGTACGACGGCGTATGGCTCGGCGTGCAGGGCGGCCGCGACGTCGTCGCGAAAAAACTTGCCGGCGCGCAGAAGGCCGGCGTTCCCGTGGCCGCCGTGTGGGCGCAGGATTGGGAAGGCCGCAGGGTGACCTCGTTTGGGAAGCAATTGATGTGGAACTGGCGGTATGATGAGACGCTCTATCCGGACCTTCCCGGTTATATCAGGGAGCTTAACGCAAAGGGAATCCGCTTCCTCGGGTATATCAACCCGTTTCTCGCCCTCGAGAAAGAGCTCTATCGGGAGGCTTCGGAAAAAGGCTATCTCGTGCGCCGGGCGGATGGAAGCGAGTACCACGTGACAATCACCACCTTTCCGGCGGCGGTCCTCGACCTTACGAATCCCGAAGCGCGCCGCTGGATAAAAAACGTTATCCGCGACAACATGATCGGAATCGGGCTTTCGGGATGGATGTCCGACTTTGGCGAATACATGCCCGTCGACGCCTCGCTCCATTCCGGCGAGCCGGCGGAGCTGTATCACAACCGATATCCCGTCGACTGGTCGCGGACGAACATGGAGGCCGTGCGCGAGGCCGGCAGGGCCGGCGATATCGCCTTTTTCAGCCGCGCGGGATACACGGGCACGTCGCGCTATGCGCCGCTCATCTGGGCCGGCGACCAGCTCGTCAACTGGAGCAAAGATGACGGTTTACCAACGGTGATTACCGCGGGCATCTCGGCGGGATTCTGCGGCATCGGTATGCATCACTCGGATATCGGCGGCTACACCACCGTGGGATGGATAAAGCGCGGCAGGGAGCTTTTTATGCGATGGGCCGAGCATTCCGCCTTCACGGCCGTGATGCGCACGCACGAGGGCAACAGGCCCGAGGCGAACTGGCAGTTTAACTCGGACGCGGCCACGTTGAGCCACTTCGCCCGGATGGGCCGCGTGCATGTCGCGCTGAAGCCGTATATTCGCGACGCGGCGCGGGAGTATGCTGAAACGGGACTGCCGCTGATGCGCCATCCCTTTGTGCATTATGAAAACGACCCTGGGCTTCATTCCATTATGTACGAGTATCTTTTCGGTCGCGATCTGCTCGTGGCGCCGGTGATCAAAAAGGGGAAAACATCATGGCGGGTGTACCTTCCCCGCGACGAATGGGTGCACCTGTGGAGCGGGACGAGCTATACGGGCGGATGGGTGACGGTGGGCGCAGAGCTCGGCAAGCCGCCGGTCTTCTACCGGCGGGATTCGCCGCACGCCGCTCTTTTTGAGTCGATAAAGGGCATATAACCGGCGTATACCGGCAGAAGAAGACGAATCAATACCCTTCTATGTATTTTTTTAACGTCGTCCGCATCAGGCGCAGGTTCTCCGGATTCACTCGGTCCATGCAGTCGGTAATGCCGTGGAAGCCGCCCTCGCCGAGTCCCGGAATCCCCGTATGCCCCACGGTTATGGCCGGAACTCCGGCGCGCAGGAAGTTGAGCGCGTCGTCGGTAATGGCGCCGCCATCGTCCATGGACCTGCCCGACACGGCCTTCCAGGCCGCGTCTAAGCGCTCCCTGAGCCCCCGGTCCGTCTCGAGGAACGAGAGAAAGATGCCGTTCTTCTTCCAGTAGAGCATATTGCCGTTCTGGCCCACCAGCTCCAGG
>JAKQUI010000072.1 GCA_029562645.1 Spirochaetota bacterium | reverse complement strand
CGGATAGACGATGGTCACGTCCAGTATCGACTGCAGGCCGCTGCCCATGGCGTTGAGCACGAACGCGACTCCGCCGGCCTTGGGCCGCAGCAGGTGACGATGCGGCGAGGACTGTTGCTCATGCTTTTGGGTCGTGAAACGCGTGCCTTCGACGAAATTCATCACCGAAACCGGCATTCCCTTGAATTTTTCGCAGGCGCGCCGTGTAGCGAGGATGTCCTTTCCGGCAAGTTCCGGGTGCTTGGCCAGTTGCTGCTTCGAATACCGCCGCATGAAGGGGAAATCGAGCGCCCACCAGGCGAGGCCCAGGAGGGGCACCCAGATGAGCTCCTTCTTGAGAAAAAAGGTCAGGAACGGGATGCGGCGGTTGAAGACCTTCTGGAGCACGAGGATGTCGGACCAGGAGCGATGGTTCGAGATCACCAGGTACGACTCGGTGATGCGCAGGTCGTCCGGAAGCGTGACGTCCCAGCGCATGCGCTTGGTGATATGCAGATTCATGGTGTTCACCGAAACCCAAAGCGTCCCCAACTTGCTGGTGATCATGCGGCACAGGGTTTGCCACGCCGGTATCGGAATGATGAATTTAAGGATGCCCAGCAGGAAAAAGAAGGGAAACATCACGACGACATTGATGATGTACATTAAGCTCGACAGCGTTCCCACGAGCCAGTACGGCAGCAGGGTATGACGCCTGCTCGCCGCAATGGGCGCTCCCTGCGCTCGTTCGAGTCCGGATTCCGGTTCGTTCATGGCGCTCCTGTCGTCGTGTGGTGTTTCGACGCGTCCGGTGTCTGTGGTCTTCATAGTTGCATCCCGCTCCACGGTCTATCAAAATTCTTGCTTCTTGAGAACGACGGGAATGGGGCCGGGACGGGTGCAAAAAAACGACCGTTCAAGAAAAAAGTTCAGGGGGCCGTTTCAGGGACCGGTTTGCCGGCGCGGTGGCCCAAAGAGCGTGCGCAGTATGATCCGGCCGAGCCGCGATGCGGGTTTGTGGCGCATGATCGTCTCCTGAAGGTCCTCGTAATCCTCCGGCGGGACATGCGGCGTCTCCAGCGCATGGAGCCGGACGGCCCCGGGCGCGCACACGGTGACGCAGTTCCCGCAGCCGATGCAGCGGGACGGATCGAGCATGACGCGCTTCTTCCGGCGGGAATACGAGAGCGCGTCCACCTGGCAGATCTTCACGCAGCGCCGGCAGCGGGTGCAGGCGTTCTCATCGATGCGCGCGCGGAAATTTGTGCGCCAGAAGTGGTGGGGGTTGATGAGCGTCCGGTGGACGCTGAGGAAGCCGCAGCAGCAGCCGCAGCAGGAGCAGATGACCTCGGGCCGCTTCATGTTATAGGCCTGCAGGACCAGGCCGTCGCGTCGATTGAGCTCCAGGATATCGCGCGCCTCGGGGGCGCCGATGGTCCTGCCCTGCCCGTTTCTCGAAAGCAGCGCGGCGATGTCGCCGAAGGCCAGGCAGGTCTCGAGGCGCTCCGTCCGCACGCAGCGCTCATCCAGCAGGGCGCGCTTTTTCCGGCAGATGCAGTCCAGGACCACGATGGGGCCCTCCGATTCGCGCACGAGGCGCCCCACGTCGTCGTAGTGGAGGATGGCCTGTTCGGGCGTGAGGCTCGTTTCCACCGGAATCACGCGCATCTGCATCACCTCGGTGCTGGCGAAGGTGAGGCCGTGCTGGAGCGCGTTCGCGTAGTCGTTGAAGTCGCGCGCGTACTCGCGGTCCAGCCCGAAGACCTTGCCCTCGTACATGCCGATCACCAGCGGGAGCAGGCAGTAGCGCACCGCGCCGTCGCGCTCCACGCGCATGATTGACGTCCGCGCGCTCATGCCGTCGAGGACCGCGCGCGTCTGCTCCGGATCGCCGCCGTCCCGGAGGCGCGCATGGATCTCCGCGGCCGTCTCGAAGCGATAGCTCATCCCCAGGGCGACGCGCGCTTCCTCGACGGTGAAGTGGTGCGTGAGCAGGCGGATGTCGGAGCCGCTCGGGTCGCGGGGGAAGCCGATGGGCTGCGCGTCGAGGTGCCGCTGCAATCGGCGATATATGGCGTCGGTGGTGTGCATGGGTTTGGCCAGGGGCGCGATCGGATGATATGAAAGCAGCGACGGGCGCGCATGGCAAATTTTTTTTCGCCCATTGCGCTCGAAATATCGGCGATTTTTTGCTTGCATGTCGGCACTGCGGGGGATAGTGCGTTGGCCGTTTTGAAACGTGCGCCGACTGCAACGCCGGGCGACGAAAACACGGGAGATGCGAGAAGCATATCATGAAGATAGAAAAGGAGCGCGCGCCGCGCGACGCGGCGCCATCAGCATCACACAAAAAAGGGGAACGGAGCGCCGAGGGCTCGGTGCCGTTTTCCTTCCGGCTGTTTAGCGCGAAGGACGCGCCGCTGTGGACGGGCGAGAGGAAACATATCGTGGTGATCGGAAGCGGCATCGGGGGACTCGCCGCCGGGAGTCTCTTCGCGAAGATCGGGCATCGCGTCACGGTGCTGGAGATGAACCCGGAGCTCATCGGCGGGCACGGGCGCTGGCTCACGTTCCGCGGGATGCGCTATTCGATGGGGCCGCAGTACGTGTGGGAGTTCGGTCCGGGGGAGCAGGGGGATCGATTCCTCGAGTTCCTGGGCCTCAGGGACGACAACCCGTTTGTTCTGATGGAGCGCGACGGCTTCGAGCGGATCTTCATCGGGAACCGCGACGATGAGGCCAATTCGCTGTTCGTGAACTTCAAGGTGCCGCTGGGGCTCGAGCACTTTCGGCGCGACCTGATCGCGATGTTCCCGGAGGAGGCCGACCGGCTGGACGCGCTCTTTCGCGATATGATCGGGATGTTCTCGGCCTATCGGCGTTTCTTCGACGAGCACTCGAGCCCGGAGGGCCGCATCTTCCTGGCGACCAAGTTCCTGCTGACCGGCGAAGCGCCCCTGTCGCACAAGCTGAAGCTGGGCCAGTCGCTCTTTCTGTCGGTGAGGGAATGGTTCGACCAATACGGCATCAGCTCGCTGCCGCGGCGCATCCTGTATGGGCACGGCGGCATCTTCGCCGAGTCGGAGTCGGAGATGTCGGCCATCGCCTATATCATCGGGACCGGGAACTACCACCGGGGTGCGCGCTATCCTTTGAAAGGATTCCACCATTTCTTTGCGTCGATGGCTTCGCTCATACGCGAGCACGGCGGTTCGGTCGAGACCGGAAAGCGCGTGGTGCGGCTGGAGACGAGCAATGCCCTGGTGACGCGCGCGGTGTGCGCGGACGGATCGGCATATCCGTGCGATTTCGTTTTCAGCGACATCTCGTCGCGGCTGACCTATGCGCTCCTCGGCATGGAAAATGCGCATTTCGATTACACGCCGTCGCACTGCATCCCGACGATCTGCATCGGCCTCAGAAAGGGCCTTGGCTCAATAGCGCTCATGAAGGGGCGAAACTACTGGTGGCAGGACGGCGCCGAGATCGACTACGACGCGCCCGACATCACCGCGCCGCCGCGGATGCTGTTCGTGAACTCGCCCACGGCGAACATGACCGCGGACAACGAGACGCACGATGCCGACGCGCTCGTGGTGTTCTGCGCGGGGAACTACCATCAGGAGCGCGAGATCCACGACCGGGGCCCCGAGGCGGTCGCCGCCTTCAAGAGGAAACTCGCGTCGGATATTGTCGATATCCTCGACCGGAACGTGTTTCCGGGATTGCGGGACCATCTCCTCTTTGCGGAGGTCGTGAGCTCCATCGACATCATGGAGCAGACGGGCGGCGAGCTCGGGAACGCATACGGGCGCCGGATGAACGTGAAGGAGATACTCAAGGGCCAGATCGAGGAAGAGAACTCTCCGCGCAATCTCTACAATGTCTCCGCCACGAAGAATACGCCGGGCATTGCCGGCGGGATCTCCACTGCGGCGATCCTCTTCGAGGAGCTGACGGGGAGGACGATCTAGGAGGTAGCCACACGAGGGAAGAAACCGCATCGGTAAGTCCGTCCGCTCCCCGATTCCAGAGCCATTACTTCGCATAACGATTAATATTTTTTTGGTTTTTTTCAAATCACCCCTTGACTTTTTAATTTAATATCGTTAAATTAACGATATTAATATAGATATTGAATAATGATCAATTACTATGCCAAAAATAACTCGAAGCAATGAAGAGATCGATAAAGTCAGGGAGCAGATTCTTGACGGTGCCATGGAAATCCTTGCGACCGAGGGATATGAGAGTCTTTCCATGAACAAGGTGGGCCAACGGATGGACATGACCGCGGCCAACCTCTACAACTACTACGAGAACAAGAACGAGCTGTTCATCGCCATCCACAAGAAAACCTTCGGGATGCTTCACGACAGGATGCGGGAGTACGTCGATGCCGTGGACGATCCTCGGGAAAAGATCGCCCAGCTCGTCCGGGCCTTCGTCGAGTTCGGTACGACGAACGTGCATGTCTACGACATCATGTTCAACCGCCCCATACCCCAGTACACCGATTATATCGGCACGCCTCAAGAGGCGATGTCTTTCGACGAGTACCAGAGCTCGCTTAAGGCGTTCTACTTCGCGACCGAAACCGCGGCACACTACATCGCCTTAAGGCCCGAGTTAAAGGGTGCTGACCCCAAATACATGACCATCAGGCTCTTGAGCGCGCTTCACGGCATCGTTACGCTGTACAATAGCCGGATCCTTTTCGAGATCGACCCCAATCCAGACGAGGTTCTGAAACGCATCCAACAAGACCTTTTGCGTCAGATCGACGAGGGCTGGTTATAACGCCACAGTAGCGAAGAAAGACTTTGGGTCGCTATCGGGCCCCGGGAATGATTGACATAAACGCATCACACGGTAAGGAGACGACATCATGTACACCACCCGCACCGAGATCACGAGAAGCCCTATCCGCGATTACCTGGCGCTCATCGGCAGCATGTCGAAGTTCGTCATCGGAACGGCCATGTATACGCCGTTCACGCTGCTTAAGCGATCATCGAGGACCGGTACAAACGGGTCCCCTGCCAACACGCGGGGGCACCTGGGCCGGCAGCTCACGCTGCGCGGCGCGCTGGGTTTTATCGCCAACCGCTTCAACGCCAGCCCAAGGCTCCGGGACCAGCTCATGGGCACTCAGGGATGGATCAACGCCATCATCGGCCTGCGCTCGGACGACGGGCTGGTGGAGCAGGCCATCATCATCCGCGACGGTCGGATAACGATCGCCGACCGGATTCCCGAGAACGCCAACGTGATCGTCATCTTCCGGGAGGAGGAGGACGTCCTGAAGCAGTTGCAATCGAGCCCGGAAGAGGGATACAAGATGATCCTGCGCGGCCGGATAAGGGTCGAGGGGAACATGATGTACATGGGCTTCTGGGACTATCTGAACAACCTGATCGTCGGCGGCAGCCAGAAGAAGGCGGTGCTGAAGCAGATCGAACAACACCGAAAGGCCAATCAAACGCTGGCCTGCGGCTGCAGCGCGAACGGACGGCAGGAACGGCGTCAGCGGACCAGCAATCTCTTACGGGGAGAGAAGGTCGATCCGGGCGTGAAGCATCTGGCGGACCCGTATCTATCGACCTACACGCTCGGTTCGTTTCCGCGACTGGAACGGATGCGCGCCGAGCGCATCAACGCCACGCCGGAGATCACGGCCGAATACGGAAAGCTGGTGACCGACTTCTTCGTGGAGAACGGATACGAAACGAAACGCGACGGCTCACTTTGGGATCCCAATATCCGGACCGCGACGTGCCTGAAGTACATCATGGAAAACCGGAAGCCCCTCATCCGCACGGGCGACCTTCTGGCCGGGACCTATACGCCAAATCCCGTCTTCGGCACGGTGGGACATCCCAACAGCCTGGGCACCTTCCTGTGGGGCGAGCTCAACACCTGCCGGCATCGCGAGCTGGAGCCGTTCACCATCACCCCCGAAACCGCCGAGATACTTCACAAGCATGTGTTCCCCTTCTGGGTGGACCGAAACATCACCCGCTGGTGGAACGTGGAGTTCGACACGCCGCTCACCGCGCGGATCCACGACCGCTTTTTCGCGGTCTTCTTCTGGAAGACGACCTCCAACATGGAGAACTCGCCGGGCTTCGAGCGGGTGCTGAAGAAGGGCCTCGCGGGCCTGCGCGCGGAGATAGACCGGGAGCTTCGCGAAGACGCGAACGCCGACGAGGAGAAGCGGAACACGCTCGCGGCGATGAAGATCGCGATGGACGGCGTATCGGCCTACGCGCGCAATCTCGCGCAACGCGCCCGGGACGAGGCGGCTGCGGAAACGGATGCGGCGCGCGCACAGGAGCTGGAGGCGATGGCCGGCATCCTGGACCGGGTTCCGGATCAACCCGCCCGGACCCTTCATGAGGCCATTCAGGCATTGTGGATCATGCACATCTCCGTGGGAATGGAGAACATCGACGACGGTCCCTCGCTGGGTCGCCTGGATCAAATTTTACAGCCGTATTTCGAGGCCGATATCGCGCAGTGCTCGGGCGATTCCGCCAAGGAGACATACATCCGTAACGCCATCGAACTTCTCGGCAGTCTCTTCCTGCGGATTAACAGCCATTGGCCGCAGACGCCGGACATCGGCACGCTGCTGAACTCCGGGTCGCCGCTGAACACCACGATCGTCGTGGGCGGCGTGACGGAGGACGGAGGCGATGCCGTGAACGACCTGTCGTATCTCATCCTCAAGGTCACCGAGATGCTGGTCCTGAACGATCCCAACATGCACGCGCGCTACCAGCCCGGCGTAAACAGCCGCGCCTTCCTCCGGCGCGTCTGCGAGGTCGATTACATCACCGGGGCCACGCCCTGCATCCACGGCGACGAAACGGTGATCTCGGCGGTGAGCGCGGGGAAGGACTGGCGCATCGAGGACATCCGCGGCTGGACGCCGACCGGGTGCGTGGAGCCGTCACTGCCGGGCAAGAGCGTCTCTGCGACCTCGTCCCTCGAGGTGAACCTGGTCGCGCCCTTCGAGATGGCCCTCAACAACGGCACGCATCCCCTCATGCAATGGGACCTGGGACCGAAGACGGGCAGCATCGAGAACGGCGATTTTTCAAATTTCGAGGACTTCCAGAACGCCTTCACGAAGCAATGCGAATTCCTCTTCGAGCAGACGGTGATCGGCAACAACCAGCTGGGAGCGGTTCACCAGCACCACCTCCCGGCACCCCTCATGTCATCGCTCTTCGACGGCTGTATCGAGAAGGGCCGCGGCTATACGCGCGGCGGCGCCACGTACAACTCCAGCGGCGTCTCGCTCACCGGGCTCACCGACGTGGTCGATTCGCTCATGGCCATCAAAAAACTGGTGTATGATGAAAAGAGAGTGACGTTCCCGGAACTCAAGAAAGCGATGGACAGCAACTTTGTCGGTTACGAGAAGCTGCATGCCATGATCAAGAGCCGCGTGCCGCGCTTCGGCTCGGGGAACCAGGAGGCACTGGACATGGCCAACTGGGTCACGGGCATGGTGAACGGGTACTACCGGAACCAAAAGAACTACCGGGGCGGCGCCTACACCACGGGCTGGTGGAGCATGAACTATCACACGGCATACGGCAGGGTCGCCGGGGCCTCGGCCTCGGGCCGGCTCGACGGCGAGCCCTTTACGCCGGGGCTCACGCCGCACCCCGCCGCATCGACGAACATGCTCGACAATCTGCTGGACGTGGCGCAGCTGGATCCGAAAACCATCGACAACAATATCGCCTTCAATGTCCGCATCGTGCCGTCCTCCAAGGACACCCACGAGCAGACGGTGGAGCGCATGACGAACTACGTGGAGACCTTCATCAAGAAGGGCGGGATGCAGGTCCAGTTCAACGTGGTGGACACCGACACCCTGAAGGACGCGATGGCGCACCCGGAGGCCTATCCGGACCTCCTGGTGCGGGTGTCCGGCTACTGCGGCTACTTCACCAAGCTCCACCGCGACCTCCAGCTCGAGATCATCCGCCGCTGCGAGTACGGCCTCGACTGACGGGACCGTCGGATGTCCGCGCAACCGCTGATACTCGACATCAAGGGCAATTCGCTCGACGACGGGCCGGGAATCCGGTCCGTCGTCTTCTTCAAGGGCTGTCCCCTGAATTGCCGCTGGTGCCAGAACCCGGAGAGCAAGAGTCCAAAGGCCGAACTGTTATGGGACGCCGGGAAGTGCACCAGGTGCGGCACCTGCATTGATCTTTGCCATCCGGCAGCGATTGCTGATTCAAATACAGCTTTCATCGACCGCGAAAAATGCACGCTGTGCTTCGCGTGCGTCGACGAATGCCCGACGGGCGCGCTTGCCCGCGCGGGGCGGCCCATGAGCGTCGACGAGATCGTCCGGCAGGTGGTCCGCTATCGGGACTTCTTTGAATCGTCGGGCGGCGGCGTCACGCTCTCCGGCGGCGAGCCCACCCTCTGGATGGAGTTCATCGGCGAGCTGCTCCGGGCGCTTAAGAAGGAGGGGATCCACACCCTGCTGGAAACCTGCGGCCAGTTTTCCCTCGACCGATTCAGCGCGCTGGTCCTCCCCTGGCTGGACGAGATCTACTTCGACATCAAACTCATCGATCCGCTCGAGCATGAGCGCCATTGCGGGATTTCCAATCGGGTGATCATCGACAACTTCGTCGCCCTGAACACGCTGGCGTCGGGCGGCCGCATCACGCTCCTTCCCCGCACCCCGCTCATCCCGGGGATCACCGACGGCGAGGAGCGGATCCGCGCGCTTGGCGAGTTCTACCGGGAACAACGCGTGACGCGTATCGGACTTCTCGCCAACAACCCCATCTGGCTGGACAAACTGAAGAAGCTCGGGAGGGACGATCCCTTCGGCGGCGCGGATAAAATCAGGGGCTTCTACGACGGCGAAGGAAAGAAACGGATCCTTGAGCGTTTTCGGGAATACGGAATCACCGCGGTGTTCGGGTGATACGTCATTCTGCTGCTCGATGATGTCCCCGCTCCCTTTTCGAGCGGGTGAGGTCACTACAGAAAATACAGCTCCTTGTCCGTGAGGATGGTGAGCCCCTCGTCCTTGAGGATCTTTTCGGCCTTCTGGGGGCTCGTGACCTGGAAGACGAACACCGCGTCCTCGTGGCTCTTCACCATGAAACCGTAGGCGTCCTCGACATTGATGCTGTTGGCCGAGAGGATTGACGCGATGCCGTGGAGGCCGCCGGGCGCGTCCTTCATCTTCACGGCCACGATGTCCTTGAGCGTGGCGGCGATCCCCTCCTTCGCCAGGAGCTCGCAGCCCTCCGCCGGCCGGTCCAGCAGGAGCTTGATGATCCCGTAATCGCCCGAGTCGGAGATGGTGATGGCGCGGATGTTGACGCCGTTGGCCGAGAGGACCTTCGTGATCCGCTCGATCTTGCCCGGCTTGTTCTCCGCGAAAACCGATACCTGATGCGGCATGGCGCCCTCCTAGCGTTGCTCCCTGTTGTCGATCACCCGGACGGCCTTGCCCTGGCTGGGCGGCAGCGATCCGGGCTCCATGAGCTCGATGACCGGATTGACGATGATGGTGGAGCGCACGATCTCGGTGATCTTCTTGCGCAGCGTCTGCAGCTCCTTCATGTCTCCGTGGAACATCTTCGAGTACAGCTCGACCTTCACGTGCACCTTGTCCAGCGAGCCGTCCCGCTCCAGGACGATCTGGTAGTTGTTGCCCACCTCGGGGATGGCCATGAGCACGGCCTCGATCTGTGAAGGAAAGATGTTCACGCCGCCGATGATGAACATGTCGTCGGTGCGTCCCTTGATGCGCTCGATGCGCCGGTGCGTGCGGCCGCAGGGGCACGGCTCGGGGATGATGCGCGTGAGGTCGCGCGTACGGTAGCGGAACATGGGCATGGCCTCGCGGTTCACATGGGTGAGCACGAGCTCGCCCTCCGCGCCGTCGGGGAGCACCGCGCCCGTGTCCGGATCGATGATCTCGATGATGTAGAAATCCTCCCAGACGTGCATGCCGTTCTTGTGCACGCACTCGAAGGAGACGCCGGGCCCGTTCATCTCGGAGAGGCCGTAGGAGTTGTAGGCGTCCATCCCCCAGAGCTCCTCGAGCTTTTTCCGCGTGGCCTCGGTGTAGGGCTCGGCGCCCAGATAGGCCTTCTTCACGGTGAGGTCGTGCGGGTCCACGCCGTTTTCCTTGATGATCTCCACCAGGTGCAGCGCATAGCTCGGCGTGATGTGCATGATGGTCGCCTGGAAATCCTGCATGAGCTGGAGCTGCTTGAGGCTGTTGCCGGACGAGGAGGGAATCACCAGGCATCCCAGCCGCTCGGCGCCGTAGTGCAGGCCCAAGCCGCCGGTGAACAGGCCGTAGCCCATCATGTTCTGGAACACGTCGTCCGGGGTGGCGCCGGTGGCGACCATGGAGCGCGCGATGAGATCGGCCCACTCGCTGATGTCCTTCTGCGTGTAGAAGATGACCGTCGATTTTCCCGTCGTGCCGCTCGAGGCGTGGAGGCGCACCACGTCGCGCCGGGGGACGGCCATCATCCCGTCGGGATAGCTCGTACGGAGGTCGGCCTTCGTGGTGAAGGGCAGATCGCGCAGGTGCTCGAGCGTCGTGATCGTGTCGATGTCGACGCGGTGCGTCTCGAAGAAGGTCCGATAGAAGGGCGCGCGCACGGAGCGCTCCAGCGCGGCGCGGAGCCGGGAGAGCTGGAGGCGCTCCAGCGCCGGGCGGTCGATTGTCTCAAGGTCCTGGTTCCAGTACATGGCAGTGGTCCCTTTCGCGGTCTAGTGATAGGTGGCGCTGTCGTCGGGATAGTAGTTCTTGCGCGCCCAGTCGAGCTCCTTGCGCTCGGCGGGGGTGAGGGAGCCCATGCCCTCGCGTGCGATCTTCTCGAGCAGGCGGTCGATGACGGCCTTCGCCTTGATGCGCGTGTCGATCTCCTTCTGCTTCTTCTTCAGGCGTTCCTTCTTGAAAAACGAGGCGATGACGCCCTCGGAGCGCTGCGCACTCGTCGTCGCGGATCGGGGCCCGTGGAGCTTCCACATGATGAAGATGAATCCCGAGATGAGCCCGCCCAGGTGGCCGATGTGGCTCACGCCGCTGCCGTCGCCCCGCGCGCTGGCGAGCGTCCCGAAGAACTCGATCCCGCCGAAGATGAGCACCAGATACTTCATCTTGATGGGGATGATGAAGTACAACAGAACCTCGCGGTCCGGCCAGGTGAGCCCATAGGCGAGCAGGATCGCGTAGATGGCGCCCGAGGCGCCGATGGTGACCGGCGAGGCGTTGTAGGTGATGAAGACGAAGTAGTTCATGAGCGCGATGAAGAGCCCGGCCCCGATGCCGGAGAAGATGTAGTAGCGCAGGAAGAGCGCCTTCCCCCAGCGCTCCTCGAGGTCGCCGCCGAACATCCACAGCGCGAGCAGGTTGAACAGGATATGGAAGAAGCCCCCGTGCAGGAACATGTAGGTGAACGGCTGCCACAGCATGAACTGGTGGATGAGCCCCACGTGGTTGATGCCGAAGTACGCCTCGATCATGCCGGGCGAGAGCCAGCCGGCGATCGTCTGCAGCAGGAAGACGGCCCCGTTGACGATCATGAGGGCCTTCACGGTGGGCGTGAGCGGCCCGCCGATTCGGAACTGGACATTACGGCCGTGCATCATCACACCTCGGAATCGTCATTTGAATTCCCTGCGGATCCGGTCGATCTCTTCGTTATTTTCGAGAAAAATCTTGAACAGCAGGGGATCGAAGTGCGACTGCTCGTCCTTCATGATCTCGACCGCCATCTCGTGCTCGTAGGGGGCCTTGTAGGGGCGCTTGCTGGTGAGCGCGTCGTACACGTCGCTGATCGCGACGATCCGCGACGAGAGCGGGATCTCGTCGCCCTTGAGCCCGTAGGGGTACCCCAGGCCGTCCCAGCGCTCGTGGTGGTACAGGGTGATGTCCATGGCCATATTGAGAAAGGTGTCCTCGCCCAGGTCCTTGGAGGCCGAGCGCAGCGAGTTGAACCCGATGGTGGTGTGGGTCTTGATGATGTCGAACTCCTCGGCCGTGAGCGGCCCCTGCTTCAACAGGATCGCGTCGGGGATCCCCACCTTGCCGATGTCGTGCAGAATGGACGAGTCGTAGAGGTCGCGGAGATACTGGTTGGTGATGTGCTTCCCGTGCTCGGAGTACTTGAGCACCTGCGCGATGAGGGCGCAGAAGCGGCGGATGCGCTCGAGGTGCTGGCCGGTGTCCACGTCGCGCGCGTCGGCGAGTTTGCTGAGCGCGAAGATGGTCACCTTCTGCGTCTTGAGGACCTCGCGGGTGCGCGTCTCCACGAGCTGCTCCAGCTTCTCGGTGTGCGTCTCGAGCTCGGACAGGAGCTCGCCGCGCTGGATGCTGAAGGAGATCTGCCCCACGATGGATTCCAGGAAGGAGATGTGGTCCTCCTTGAACGAGTGCGGAGTGACCGAGGCGAAGATGAGAAAGCCCCGCGTGCGGTCGTTGATGATCAGCGGCAGCACCAGCGACGAGCGCATGCCCTCCTCGAGGAGCCGCTTTGCGTTCACGGAACTGGCGTGCTCGGTATAATAGCGCTCAAGATCGTTGATGATGATGACGACCTTCCGCTCGGCGGCGTCATTGAGCGAGGAGCGCTCAAGGGGGAACTCCTCGCCCCGCCCGAGCAGGACCTGCTGGTCCGACTCGATGTACTTGGTGACCACCGAGCCGGTCGTCTCGTCGATGAGGGCGAGCGTGAGCCGGTTGAACGGGATGAAGCGCTTGAGCGTGGTGCTTAAGGTCTTGAATATCTCCTCGGTCTCGCTGCCGCGGTTGAGCATGGAGACGATCTCGGTGATGTGCGTCTGCTGGTCGGCGTAGCGGGTGCGCTCGTCGTTGAGGCGCTTGCGCTCTAGCGCGCGCTTCAAGGCGTGGTGCAGGATCTCGAAATCGATGATGGGCTTGGTGAGGAAGTCGTACGCCCCGGTCTTGAGCGCGAGGATGATGTCCTCGTCGGTGCCCAGGCCCGTCAGCACGATCTTCGGGATGTCGGGATAGGCCTCGGCCAGCCGTTTCAGGAGCTCCCGGCCGTCCATCTTGGGCATTTTAAGGTCGGTGAGCACCAGGTCGAAGGGAAGCGCCGCCAGCTTTTCCAGGGCGTGCATGCCGTCCTCGGCGGTTACCACCTCGTAGCCGAGCTGGGTGATGTACTTCGAGAGGATCTCGCGGATCGTCTGCTCGTCGTCCACCACCAGGATGCGCTCGCGCGTCGTCGCTCTGTTGCCGTTGGTCCCGTTTGCTGCCACTTCGTCTCCTTGAGGCACCGTAAAGCTAACTTTACGGCGAGGGGGATAATTTTCAAATAATTTTTATCGTCGGTGCGCGGTTCGCGGCGTTGATTCAGCGCCGCTCAGTCAAATACGCGTACAGCGCCCCGCCGAGCTCCAGTCCCCGGTCGATGAAGTCGGGACCGTAGCGGCGTCCGGTGTCGGTCCGGAAGGTGTCCCGGATGCGCGTGATGCCCGCGATCCCCGCCTGGTAGTGCCGCACGAGATCGTCCACCGAGATCGCCAGGCTGCGCGCCATGCTCCAGATGGTATAGGTGAAATTGTCCGGCCCCCAGCGGAACTTGTCGGCGTCGTAGAGGGCGTCGGCGAGCAGGCGCGCATCGTCGTCGTCGATTGCGACGCGTTCGCGAAAGGCCTCGTGGTCGCGAATGGCGACGGCGACCATGGCGATGTCGCGCGCGGGAAGAATGTTCGCAAGCAGGGGCACGACCGCCTCGGCCCCCCGGGCGGAGTGGTCGCGCATGTTGCGTCGGATGTCGTGCAGGTAGCCCGCGACCAGAGCGAGCCGCGCGAGTCCGTCATCATCATCGCCTCGCTCGCAGTAGACGATCGCGGCGGCGTCGTGCGCAACACGGTGCGCATGATAGAAATCATGGCCCAGCACGCTGCCCTCGGTCCGGATGCTGTCGCGGGCGAAATGCGCGGCGCGGTCGTTCCGGGACAGGGCGCGGGCGCGATCGAGTTCGTGCGTTTTCTCGCGGTAGAAGAGCGGCCGGGGGGTCGCGCGGGAGAGCGCGATCGCGGTCCGTTTCGCCTCGGCGATCGTGGGCGCGGTCACGGTGCGGCCGCCGGGATCAGCAATCCCCCTTGCTCACGACCTTGTTCAGGGGGTACTCGATGATGCCATCCGCGCCGGCATTGATGAGCCGCGGGATGAGCCCGCGGACGGTTTTCTCGTCGATCACCGACTCCACGGAGAACCAGTCGGTGTTATGGAGCCGCGATACCGTGGGCGCCGTGAGGCTGGGCACCAGCGCGATGACCGCGTCCAGGTTCGCCGTGGGCACGTTCATCTTGATGCCCACCAGATTTCCCGCATTGAGCGCTCCCTTCAGGAGCAGCGCGATCTGGCCGATCTTGTTCCGCTTCCACGAGTCCTGCATGCTCTCGACGTTCGCGGCGAGCTTGGTGTTGGTCTCCAGCAGGGTGTGGATGATCTTGAGTCCGTGCGCGCGGATGGTGGAGCCGGTCTCGGTCACCTCGACGATGGCGTCCACGAGGCCCTCGACCACCTTGGCCTCGGTGGCGCCCCAGGAGAACTCCACCTTTACGGGGATCCCGCGCTCGGCGAAGTAGCGGCTGGTGAAATTCACGAGCTCGGTCGAGATGGTCTTGTTCGCGCAGTCCTCCACCGAGGAGATGGGGGAGTGTTCGGGGACCGCGAGCACCCAGCGGGCCTTGCGCATGCTCACCTTGGAGTAGATGAGGTCGGAGATGATCTCGACCCTCGCGTTGTTTTCCAAAATCCAGTCGAGGCCGGTAAGGCCCACGTCGAGCACGCCGCTTTCGATGTAGCGCGCCATCTCCTGCGCCCGGACGAGCGAGCACGAGATCTCGGGATCGTCGATGGACGGGAAATAATTTCGCGAGGATGACGTGATCCGCCATCCCGCCTTTTGAAACAGATCGATGGTCGCGTTCTCGAGGCTCCCCTTGGGGATTCCCAGCTTGAGTATCGTTTCGCTCATTTCTTTTCTCCGTACACCGTCTCGGGATCGAAGACCTTTGTGCCGTCGATCCGCACCGTGTCGCCCTCCAACACCCGGTAGAAGCAGCTCACGTAGCCGGTGTGGCAGGCCGCCTCGCCGATCTGGTTCACCTTCACGAGCACGCAGTCGTTGTCGCAGTCGACGCGGATCTCTTTGACCTCCTGTATGTTTCCGGAGGATTCGCCCTTCTTCCAGAGCTTGTTCCGGGAGCGGCTGTAGTAGTGGACGATGCCGGTGGAGCGCGTGAGGTCCCACGCCTCCGCGTTCATGAACGCCATCATGAGGACCTCGCCGGTTCGGTGGTCCTGCGCGATTACGGGCACGAGCCCGCCGAGCTTGGAAAAATCGAGTTCTATCATAATCGTTTTGGGTCCTTTGAATTTGGAGCAACCATAGTAGCGGGCCGTTCGATGACAAGAATTTTATTTTCGCGCACAGTCGGCGCCGCCAGCACCGATACCATGCGCGGGACCGTCGCACGGGTGTTTTTATGTTGACATGCGCACGCCGACCTGCTGTATTCACCGGCACACATCATCACCATCAAGGGAGGAAATTTCACATGGGAAAAATTGCAGTATCCGGGGTTTCGTTATTACTGTTTCTTTCGATCGCGGTATGCGTGAGTTCGTCTCCGGAAACGGAGCGCATCAAGAGATGCCGTCCCGTTTTCGACAAATGCATGAAACTGGCGAACACGACCTCCAATCCCCTGTATAAGGGAATGGAACGGGACGCCCGCAACACGGCGATCAAGGCCGAACGGGAAAAATGCACGAAGTCGTATAACGAGTGCAAATAAGACGCCAGCGGGCGCACGGCTCTCCGCCTTCGCCTGCATGAGTCTCCGGCGGATTGGGCCGATCGTATCACGGCCCGGTCCGCTGGCCATCTTCCCCTCCGACAGTTCCCCTTTTTCCGACATCCACTGCTGTCCGCCGCAATGTCCCTTGACTTTTTCCACCCGGTGACGGATGTATTTCAACGTGGCCTTCATGATTTGTAATACTATCGGAGGGAATCATGAGAAGGATGTTTCTTGTCGCCGTGCTTATGATGATGACCCCGGCGTTTGCGGACGACGATGCGAACGAACGGCTTCTGGGAAATTCGCGAAACGGCTCCGTGCCGGGGATCCGCATGGCCCTCAAGGACGGGGCGAAGATAAACGAGGCGCATGATCATGAATACAACACGGCGCTCATGCTTGCGGCGGGCGGCGGCCATCTGGAAGCGGTTAAGGTGCTGGTGGACAACGGGGCCGACGTGAACAAGGTCTCGGAGGGGAGCAGTTATTCAACGGCGCTGATAGAGGCGGGCGATACGGGCTCCCCGCAGGTGATCGCCTATCTCCTCTCCAAGGGCGCGAAGGTCAATGAGGCGACCTCCTACAAACAGTCCGCGCTCATCCGGGCCGCATACTCGGGAAAGGCCGCCAACATCAGGGCGCTCATCGCCGGCGGCGCGGACGTAAACATGATGGATGACGCCGGCGCGGCCATCCACGCGGCGTCCATGAACGGCCATGGCGACGCCGTTACAGCGCTCATCGCCGGAAAGGCGAATGTGAACCTTCCGGGGTCGAGCCACTATGTCACGGCCCTCATGCTCGCCGCGGAGAAGGGACATGCGAATGTCGTAAAATTGCTGCTCGATGCGAAGGCGGACGTGAACATGAAGAGCGTGGTAAAACGGCAGGCGCTGGAATACGCGGCCGAAAAGGGGCATGCGGCAATCGTGCGCATGCTGGTTGCGAAGGGGGCCGATCTGAACAATCAGAACTCGGAGAACGGCCGGACGGCGCTCTACGCGGCGGCCTGCAAGGGACATGTGGAGACGGTGCGCATCCTGCTCGCCGCCAAGGCCGATCCCAATATCAAGTCGACGAACGTCGATTACACGCCCCTCAAGTGCGCGAGCGAGAACTTCGAGCGCATCGACGAGGCGCAGCATCGGCAACTCATGGACCTGCTCCGAAAAGCCGGGGCGCGGATGGAGTGAGGAGAATCGCTGATTCTATAGACGGTTACGCTTCGTTATTGTTGGTTTTCGCGACCGGTGAAAGGCGCCAAATACTTCCTGCACGTCGTTGAGAAAGGCGAGATACTCGTCGAAGGTCATGCGTTTTTTCGGACGCATTCGAAGCGCGGTGCGGAAATCCTCGCCCCGTTTTTGGTCGAGACCATCGGCAAGCATCTCGCGTTTTTCTTCAGGTGTTAGATGCACGTTTCATCTCGGCAAGCAGTTGGGAAAACTCTTCTTCCTTTCCGAAGAGGGCATAGTACTCCCTGATCCTATCAAGGTCGAGGTTTTTCAAGTTATTTCGCATCAAGTTGCGTATATCCGCCCTATCGTGGTCGGCCCGGGATGGATCATTGATACTGGATTGGACTTTCAGTCCGATGAGGTCCTCAGGAGCGACAACCCGAGCAGTGAAACGTCCGCCAAGAACCGGCAGCGGTATGCTGCGATCGAGCATTGCCAGTGCGTAGCGTCGACGAGCGATCAGGAAATCGACTTCCTCTGTTGTCCTGGTGACCCCGGATGCATGCAACGCGAGCCCGCCAATAAGGGCGAAACGGATGTGCTCCTTCTCAAAGGATTCAAATAGAAAACCGCACACCGCCGCGAAGTCCATGACGGCGCTCAGGCGTTCTTCGATCCGCGGAAGAGCAGCACGGTGCGACCGATGCGGATCTCGTCCCAATCGTAGAGGGTTTTGGGGCGCAGGAGCTTGTTGTCGTTGAGGAAGGTGCCGTTGTCCGACACGAGGTCGTAGAGGGTGTAGGCGTTTTTCACGCGCTTGATCTTCGCGTGGTTGAGCGACACCGCGTCGTCCTTGATCACGATGGCGTTGTCGTCGCCGCGGCCCAGCGTCACCTCGTCCCAGAAGATAGGGAACTTTTTGCCCACCTCGGGGCCGTCCTTCTCCAGGAGCCACGCCTTCGCGTACACGTACTCCGGATCGGTGGCCGTGATCACGCGGTCGCCCGATTTCCGCTCCTGCTCGTCGAGGTCGATGGCCACATGGTAGTCGCCCGCCTCGGATGATTCGGCCCGCGGGGCGGCGGCCCGTTCCGTCTTTCGCGCCGGGACAAGGCCGTTTCTCCTCAGGAAGATAACCATGAAGACGATCATGCCGAGGACCAGGAGGGCGATCAGGATCGCCAGGGCGATCTCGAGCGCCGTGGGCATCGCGATATCGAACAATCGCTTTTTCACGGTGAAGGGCGCGGTGTCGCGGTCGCGGAGCGTCCCGTACTTCAGGCGGACCTCGAGCGTGTGCGCCCGCCCGTCGGCGGGCAGCATGGATTTATACTGGACCACGTACTGGTTCTTGATGGCGCGCACCAGCGTACGGTAGATCTCGCCCACGTCCGTCACCTGCCGGGCGCGGTAGAGCCGTCCGCCGGTGAGCTTGGCGATGCGCGACAGCTCGCGCACGTACCGGTCGCCGTCCACCGCCACGAAGCTGATCGGTATCTGGAGGTCCCGAGCGAATTTTATCACATCGCCCGCGGACACGCTGCTCCCCTCGTCCCTGCCGTCGGTGAACACGATCACGGCCTTCCGGGGTCCGTTCGCGCGGCTCAGGAGGTCCAGCGAATCGTAGAGGGAATTGTACAGCAGGGTCTTTTTCCCGTGCGCCTCCAGGCGGCCGATGAGCTTCGAAAGATCGGCCCGGTTGCCGGTGAAGTTCGACAGGAGCGCGACCTCGCTGTTGAACTTGTACACGGCGATCCGGTCGCGGTCGGTGCTCGCGTTTACGATGTCGCGCGCGATCGTTTTAAGCTTCGCGAAATTTTTCGCATGAATGCTTTTACTGGTGTCCAGCGAGAAGACCAGGTAGATGAGGTCGCGCGACGCCTCCCGGTCCAGCATCGTCATGTAGTTGATCCGGTACCCGTCCTCGATGAGCGAGAGGTGCTCATCGTCGAGGTCGCTCAGGTGGCCGACCGCGCCGTCGGTCGCCGTGAGGTGCACCTTCACGGCGGGAAAATTGGATGAGTCGATCGAATTGATCTTGATAAAGGGGCCCGCGGCGGCGCGGTGCGCCGGTGAGACGACGCCGAAGAGCAGGCACAGGCCTGCGAGTATGCGTACGATTGGTGTTCGATGGCGTTTCTGTCTCATGAACTATTCGAGCAGCCGCATGGTCGTATGAATCCGGCGCTGTTTCTAGTATCGGGAATATGGTGCGCCGGTTTGAATGATTTTGTAAAACAGAAAATGTGCCGGTTGTAAGTTATGATGTTTGGTACTTGAACTTATCAAATTGAACAAATTACGAATTCTATTTATAAATTACGTACAATGAATTCAGGTTAGGAATCAAATCGTGGGAGAACGTGAACCATTACTTCCATCACGGTCTGATGAAATGGCGAGAGCCACCAGGGCAACCGGCGCACAACATGCGCCTCGTCTGCAGCGTGAATGAATCGTTTATCCATGCGGGGACGTTCGTGATATCGTGAAATGAAGTCAATATACTGACCGATACGTTCGCGCCGCAGAATGATTATTCGCAAATTATATGACAACCGTCCGGCAATACCGAAATTCATTTGACTTTGTCAATGCCATCGACTACTATCGAAATGTTGAAATATATAAAAAGGCCCATCCCCTGGCGGAATAACACAGAAAGAGCCCGGGGTGGAGATTATCACAATGATAGTCACGACTGGTAAGCGGAATCCCCGCAGATGGACCTCTCCTGACCATGAATGCTTCGCATTTGTCTTTTGCGTGAACGGTAGTATGAGAACGTATCCGAGGATAATGATTTCCCTCCTCTTTCATGATCGATCGAAGTGCGATCTACAACGAGACCATAAGCAAAATTCGCCCATTGAATTCAAATTGGTTAAGCTCACTTAAGAAAAACGGCGCAGAAGTACATTATACATTAAGCACTCGGGATATTTCATGAAGAATCCACGTATTATGCAACGAACAGTCAGTGTATTCAATATGCACAAGACCAGCGGACATCCCAGGGGAGAAGTCATGAACGGAAAGGGAATCAGAAGGATAACCATTATCGTTTTCTGCGCATTCATTTTGAATGGATGCAGGTCTTTTGATATGGTCGAAAATGAAAAACAAAAACATGCGATTGATCAGCAGGTGCCGAACATGACGCTTGTCGTCAATAAACCTAGCATCAAGGCGTGCTTTGCGAATTGGCAGCATTCTATAGTGACAGCAGAAGTAGGACCCATTGGCTTCCCTCAAATGAAAGAAGAAGGGCTTACGTCCGATAATCTAGAATCGTATGTCGAGACAGTTATCAGGAATAATTTTATTATGCAATCAAATAATCACTCGAACAAGTACTTGAGCGTTATAGTGCGAAATATCGATTTTTCCCAAAACTGGTGGTGGGAACCCGTTACGTTTGGTGGCATTCTTGGAATTTTGGGAATTCCAGTTTGCAGTCAAACCTTAATAATTGAAATGGAAGCAGCGGTCTTACAGCAGAATGGAAACATACTGAAGATATATAAGACAAAAGCAGAAAAAACCGCATATGGAGCACTCTACTGGGGGTATATGTGGATTGGGCGTGCGTCATTTTGCATGGCGCTTAATAATGCATGTGCAGATCTTCGCGAGCAAATACGCCGCGATGCGGATTACCTGAAAAGCGTAAAATGAGGTATTTGATATGAACCATAGAGCATTCATTGGTGTAATAATTCTCGTTGTATCTGTTTCCTTTTGTACACCGGTAAAAAGAAGTTATTCCGGAAATCATGTAATTATGTTTGATCAAGCAGCACCGTCAACGTTCAAGAATAGTGATGTGGGGAATATTATTTACATGGTCGACGGCAGCGAAATACGCGGCGAGATCGTGAACCAGAATCGCACGGCGATCACCGTGAAGACGAAATACACGACGATGACGATCGAGAAGAAGAATATAAGGGAGATAAAGTATAAATAGGATGAAAACCGAGAAAATCTTTCAGTGATTAGACGAAGCCCTTAATTGTCATTATTTCTGGAGCATGAAATGAGTTATAGGCAACACGTGATACACGCGATGCTTTCAATAGCCATGGCATCGTTATTCAATGGCTGTGTATCGCCAATGTGGCAAGCCATGAAAGATGGAGATATTGAAAAGGTGAAAACCTTTTTAGAGCAAGGGGAAGATGTGAATAAAGCGGCATTCGGCATGTCCCCCTTAACCTTCACCGCATATTACGGCAAGACCGACTTGGCGAAGCTCCTACTGGACAAGGGGGCAAGCATAGATCGACAAAGCACGAATTCACTAACGCAACAGACGGCGACGCCGCTCTTTTGGGCTATAGATCGCGGTAACCATGATACGGCTAAGTATCTCATCAGCAGGGGCGCCAGTATCGATGTGGCGATTGCCGCCTTCGACGATTTGATCATTAAGAATCCTTCCGGGAATACGGGAGCCTGGAAACAGAACAGTGCCCTATTGCATGAATGGAAAAAAACCAGGCCGGCTGGATCAACGGCTGGGTCCAACGAAAATACCATCTTCATGAACGACGGTAGTGAAATCCGTGGCGAGATCGTGAACCAGAACCGAACGTCGATCACCGTGAAGACGAAATACACGACAATGACGATCGAGAAGAAGAATATAAAAGAGATCAAGTATAAGTGAATCACTCCGCGTTGTATTAGCTATGATGAGAAATCATTGAGTGGGAATCAATAAATATTCACAATTCTTACGGAGGGTGACAATGAGAGTGGGTACAATAATAGCTGTAATAGTAATTTCTACAATCATCCTAATCACGGGCTGTGTATCATTGTACACCGCAGTTGAGGATAATAATGTCAATCAAGTAAAAATCTTATTGGAAAAAGGTACGAATCCAAATGAGAGTTATTCTGTACATCGAGCAGCGTGGAAGGGAAACTATGAAATAGTAAAGCTGTTGGTGGATAAAGGCGCTGATTTAAATGTCAAATATTTGAATAAAGGACCTTTGGTATATGCAGTATGGGGTAAAAATAATGAAATAATTAAGCTGTTGTTGGATAAAGGAACCAATCCTGACAGTGCTATATATCAAGCGGTCAATGAGAGTAATATCAATGTAATTCAGATGCTATTAGATAAGGGTGCAGATTTAAACCGAAATATTGATGGCATGCCTTTAATAAGTCAATATGCGTTTAAGGGAGAGTATAAGACGTCAAATGCTGAATTTATTGTTACAAGAGGGGCAAATGTAATTGATGCTATTGATAGATTGGAGCAGGAGATGGTGAATCATCCAAATGAAACAGCAAAATATCAATTAGCTATCACACGTCTTAATAGGCTAAAATCATTAAATGTAAAAGCTTCAAAGTCAAAGCCAAAAGAATCCGAAAACACCATTCACTTGAACGATGGCAGTGAAATCCGTGGAGCGATAGTCAATCAGAGCCGCACAAACATCACCGTGAAGACGAAATACACGACAATGACGATCGAAAAAAAGAACATCAAAGAAATCAAATATAAATAAACACACCATTTGGAGGTTGCCATGCAACGCATCACCAGTTCATCATCATGGTCAAAAAGAGCCTGGTTCATCGCAGCAATCGCAAGTGTCGTCATTGGCGGAATGTTGATATCGTGCGTAAAGAAGGACCAGTTTTCCATGCGTATACTCGCGGTGCACGGGAAGGCTACACTCGTTTCCGGGGCCGTGACCACGGATCTCAAGCCGGACGCAACGGTGAACGCCGGGGACACCATCGTTACCGAGAAGCAGACAACCGTGGACCTGTACGCGGGGAACCAGTCCGCCGTGCGGATTTACGAGAATACGAAGTTCACGGTCAACGCGCGCACGGTTGATCCCGGCGGGAACATCACCAACGCCACTATGGGCCTGACGGGCGGGAGGATATTCGTCATCATCAAAAAACTGGCAATGGACAGGGCGATATCCGTATCGACGCCGACCTACGTGATCGCCGTTCGGGGCACGGAGTTCTCGGTCAACACATTTACGGAGAAGGACCGGCAGCTCACCAAGCTCGACGTGGTCGAGGGGAAGGTCGAGATCAAATCAACCACGAAGCCCGAGCTCGCCGACACACTCGTGGAGGGCGACACCATCACCCTCGCACCCGACAAGAAGGAGAAGGAGAAAGCGAAACTTGACGCGCCGGCCATCGAAAAGCTGAAGCAGGACGCCGGAACGCTCCGAGAGAAGACGACCGAGTACGAGAAGAAAGCCGGCGTCGCCTCGGCGCCGGATGCCGCGAGCCAGAAGCCCGCAGGCGACGACAAGGCCGCGACGGTCGCCGATGCCGGGAAAAAACCGGATGAGAAGAAATCGGCGGCGCCCGCCGACAATAAACCGCCGGTCCTCAAGACGGAGAAGCAAATCCGCGAGTACTACAACAAGCTCGAGCGGGTGAACATGGAAGACGGCTCGGTCCTCATCGGTGCGGTGATCGGGCAGAGCGGGACGCACCTGCGCATCCACACCGTCAACGGCATCATCAGCGTGCCCAAGACGGCCGTCGTGAATGTGGTGATGCAGTAGTCGGTCTCTCTCACCGGCGGCCGAGGGAATCAACCGCCGTCACCACGGCCGCCGGATTCGCATACTGCGCCATGTGTCCGGTATTCCGGAGGATGATGAGGCGCGACGACGGCACGGCCTCATGAAGGCGTACCGAATCTGCGACGGGGACATTGCGGTCCCTGTCGCCGTGAAGGATCACCAGCGGCTTTCTAATCTTCGAATACAAGGGCGTAAGCTTCCCCATGCCTGCGTCGTAGGCCACATCCTCCTTCGCCATCGACACCAGCACCTTCGTTTGCAGCCATATCCGCAGGCGGGTTTCGATGTAATCGGCGGGCAGGGACGAGTCGTTGGGATGAAAGGCGTACCGGATACCCTCCGCGACCATTTCGCCCGCACGCACTCGCGCGTCGCAGGCGGCGATGCCGCGCCCGATGACGGGAAGCGCGGTGATGTGCGAAAACGCCATCGCGCCGCCGCGGGGCCGGCTCGATCCGGCGATCGACAGGTAGGCCGCGATCTCCGGCGGGTTATGGACGGCGAGCGCCAGGATCACCCCGCCTCCGTAGGAGTGCCCCACCGCGATGACATTGCGCAATGAAAGCCGTGTGATGAGAGCGAGCGCAAGTGTCGCGTTTCGCTGGATGCTGAAATCGTCGCTGCGCGCGCTGCTGAAACCCTGGCCCGGACGGTCGTAGGCGATCACGCGGTAGCGCGTCGCCAGGAGGCCGAAGACCGGCTCCCATTCCTCGATGGAGCCGGGGAGGCCGTGCACCAGCAACACGTCGCGTCCGGCGCCCGCCTGATGGAATCGAATCGTTTCGCCTTCGATGTCGATGTATCTGCCGGGAAACGGCGTGGGTATGGCGATATCGTCCGTGGCGGCGATGCCGATGACGGCGAAGGCGCAAAGCGCAACAGCACCGACACAGAATAATCCGATGACATGGTTTCTGATCATGCGACGCGCCCGAATGCGATATCCTCCCGCACCTCAGTCCGCCGCCCGGAAGATCTCATCCAGCCGCTTCCCGTCGCGGTTTTTCGCGGAGCGAAGCAGGGATGCGTTGATGCCGGTGCGGTCCGTTTCGTAGAGCAGGTCGCACCAGCGGACATCGACATGGTTCGCGTAGTCGGCGATGCCGGCGATACCGCTGTAGGCGACCCGTTTCGACGGTCGCCCGAACAGGTCGTTCTCGACGCCGGAGACGATGCGGCCGGTCCGGAATATCAGGCGGTTGTCGTCGGTAAAAAACGCCACGTGGTTCATGTGGCGGCGCTCGGCGATGCGCGAAAGCGACTCGTAGGCGGGATCGTCCGTGATCAGGATGTTCCCGTCGAGGTCGGTATAGAGGTACAGCCCGCTCCCGCAGTCGAACACCTCGTGGAACATGCGCTGCTCGCCGTACACCAGCAGGCCGATCGACGGCGCGATCACGGACCACTCCGCCCGCCGGTGGCGGTACACGCGGCACACCTCGTCGAATTCTTCTCGGGTAATGCGGCGCGGGCTGATATAGTGCGTGGTAAAGAGCTCGCCCATGGCGGGCCGGGACCCCTCGCGGAAGTCGGCGATCGCGATCATGTCGCGGTAGCGCTTCGCCCGCGGCAGGACGCCGACGTTTCCGGTGAGCCGGACGGCCGTGTTCGCGCCCGGGCGCATGAGGGCGAGATCGAAGCGGTCCTGCCAGGCAAGCTCCACCATCTCCCGGCGCTTTTCCACGCGAAGCGTCGCGTCGCCGCAGGGCGCCTGGTGGACGACGACCGCCCGACGCGACGCGCATGCGACGGCAAGCGCGCCCATCGCGAGGACGGCGAGCAGGATGATCAGCGTCGCGCTCATGGGCCCTCTCATCCGGCGGCGCCCGCCGGTGCAGGAATCGTGCGAACAGCGCTTCGCGGGACGATGCACAGCGCCGAGATTATTGACGCACGATGGTCGCGCGAACCGACTCTTGGCACGGTGCTGGCGCAATCAACACGATGCTCGCTTTGCCTTGACATTTTCGTCCGGCCATGGCACATCACCACGATGGAAAATGCGCTTGTTCTGCTCGATCTCTTCGGCACCCTGGCCTTCGCCATATCCGGTGCGTTCAAGGCCGTCAAGTACGAGCTCGATCTCCTGGGGCTGATGGTGCTGGCCACCATGACGGGGATCGGCGGCGGCATCGTGCGCGACATCCTGTGCGGCTCGCTGCCGCCGGCCGCATTGAGAAACGAGATATACTTTTTCGTCTGCATCGCCGGCGGGATCGCGGTGTACTTTTTAGCGCCGCGCATCGCGCGCCGCTGGGACATCGTCCTGTTCGCCGACGCCGTGGGGCTGGGGGTGTTCGCGGGCATCGGGGGCATCAAGGGCGTCGATATGGGCTTCGGTTTCATGGGCGTCATCCTCCTGGGAACGCTCACCGCGACCGGCGGAGGCGTTATCCGCGACATCCTGGTGTCCGAGATCCCGATGGTGATCCGCAGCGATTTCTACGCCACGGCCGTGATCATCGGCTGCGCGGCGATGGCGGCCGTCAATGCCGCGGGCGCGCCCCGCGTGGCCGTCCTGGGCGTCTGCATCGGCGTCACCATCCTCTGCCGTCTCCTCGCCATGCGGTTCGATCTTTCACTTCCCAAGGTGAAATCGCTCCCCGAATCCCCTACGCAAATGACCCGCCGACGACGGACGAAGGACTAGAAGGCGCTGTGATATAACCATTCCTCCCCCTAACGAAGGGGGAGATCGGAAGGGGGTGTCCCGCAGTCCTTCACCTCGCCTCTCAGGAGTTCGATGGCATGGGGGATCGCCGCCTCGATGAAGCCGAGGTTCTCGCGCACCGCCTTGGGGCTGCCCGGGAGGTTGATGATGAGGCTGCGTTTTCGGATGCCGCTCGCGGCGCGCGAGAGCATGGCGTGCGGCGTGATCGCGAGCGACTTCGCGCGCATGGCCTCCGCGAAGCCGGGCGCGGGGCGGTCGATGACCGCGCATGTCGCCTCGGGCGTCACGTCGCGCGGCGCGAATCCCGTGCCGCCGGTGGTGAGGATGAGCTCGACGCCCGCGTCGGAATAGTCGACGAGCGCCCGTGTGATGGCGTCGCGCTCGTCCGGCACGATCGTCTCACGCGCGACGGCATACCCGTGCGCCTCGGCCCACTCCCGGATCGCGGGACCGGACGCGTCCTCCCGCTCGCCGCGCGACGACCGGTCGCTCACGGTGATGACGCCCACGCTGATCATTCTCCGCCTCCGTCGATCTCGATGCTGTTCACGGTGAACTCGCGGCCGGACACGATCTCCATGTTGGCCGAGCGGCACTTCTGGCACGAGAAGTCGAAGGCCTCCCGGTCGAGCGCGAACTCGAAGGCGCAGTCGCGGCAGCGGAGCACCGCGGGCCGCCGCTCGATCACGAGCACGGCCTTGTCGGCGATGGTGTCCTTGCTCACGAAGTCGAAGTAATTCTGCATCCACTCCGGGACCAGGTCGGAGAGCTCCCCCACCGTGAGGTTGATCTTTGTCACCCGCGTTGCGTTGTTCCGCTTCGCGTGCTCGACGACGATGTCGAGAATGTTGCTCATGACGGACAGTTCGTGCATGCCGTCCCCCGGTTCGATATATCGCGCCTCACGGGGCAGTGGGCGCGAAGATGATGAACATGTCAATCGTATCGTCGTTTTTGTCGTCGACGATCCCGATCCCCAGGCGCGGGTAGAGAAACAGGGTGTTCGCGGGCGGCTTCGCGATGGGGTGCATGCCCGCATTGCCGTAGGTGAAGATGAAGTACTCCACACCGCGCGCGAGCGACACCGATTCGGGCGTTACGCGTCCCGTGGTGCGCGCGACGATCGCCGTCACGCGGTCGCGATCCATGAACACCGCGACGCGGCGCGTCCGGTACTCGTATACGGCGGTAAAGAAAAGGGTGATCGGCGCGGGCGTCAGGAGGACGTCACGGAAGAGCTCCCGCCGTTCGGGAAACTGCGCCTTCGCTTCGGGGACGCCCAGCCGCCCGATCACGACCGGGGCGGCGTCGCCGACGACGATGCGCTCGGCGCCCACGCCCGGCACGGCGAGGGTCTCGTCGGCCGGGACGCGCCGTGGGAAATCGATCGCGGGAGACGATACGGCGAGCGCGGCGATGAGGGCGATGCGCGCGAGCATGGCGGCGCGGGCGCGCTAGATGATGCGGATCAGCAGGATGATCATGATGATGATCGCGCCGCATAGGAGGGCCACGTACAGGAAGAGGCGGCTCTCGTCGCTCTTCTCAGACGACTTCTCGGCGGCCTGCTGGTCCATCTCGATCTTGACGTCCTCCTCCTCGATGATCTTGACGAGCACGTTTTTCGCGACCACGCCGTAGAGGACGAAGCCGCCCTCGGGCAGCGGGATCTTCGCCTTGAGGCGCGCCTTCATGGGCAGGAACTCGTCGTCCTCGGTGATGGCGTTGGTCATCTTGGCCACGCTCATCGAGATCTCGTCGTCGCGCGTCAGGACCACCTTGAGGGACTCGCCCGCCTTGATGTCGTTGATGTACTTCCCCTTGATGGGCGAGACGATGATCTTGCCCTCGATCACGTGCTCGGCCTGGGACTCGATCTCGTTCATGCGCTGGTCGACGCTGGCCGCGGCCTCGCGCGCGTCCGCCCCGCCCTCGCGCGACCCGGGCATCTCGATCGGGATGCCCTCGGCGTCGATGACCAGGGAGTTCGTCGGGTCGATCGCGATCTGGCACTGGACGCGGTCCACCTTGAAATATTTTTTGAATATGTCCTTCAGGTCCTCGGTGATCTCGTCCAGGTTCTCGACCTCGAGATGGTCGTAGAGGTTGTATCCCTCGATGGCCCCGATCAGGTGGGTGGTGAAGTCGTACGAGCCCAGGGCATTGTCCCCCTCGCGGTCGACGTACTTTTTGTAGTCGCCGTAGAAGGTCTTCCAGCCGTCGAAGATCTTTGATTTCTCGAACACGCCGCTCGAGGCGACCAGCAGGGCGTTGAGGTTCATGATGTAGCGGTTCGCCGCGTTCACGAAGATGATGAAGATGCCGTAGACCATCGAGCTCTCGATCGAGAGCTTCCCCTTGATCACGCGCACGTCGTTATACTGCCCGGAGGCCATCTGCTTGGCCTTGTCCATGTCGCCGTTGGTGAACTGCAGCGCGGATTTGATGAGCCGCGTCTTCTTGTCGAGCGAATCGAACTGCGAGGGGTTCTGGGGTTCGGGGGCCATATCGGGCGTCCTACATCAAATTTCGGTGAGGCATGTTTCAATAATCTCGTATTTCCGCTGCGGCGAGAGCGTGATGATCTTGCGCACGGCCTGCAGCACCAGCGGCAGGTCGTCGATGGGGAACTCGAGCAGGAAACATCCGCCCTGGTCGAGCTCGTTCACCACCGTGGTTTTCTTTTTCGGCAGCGAGACCCCCAGCGTGGGGCCGAAGGTCCGCACGATGTTCGCGGCCGTCAGGTACTTCACCGAGAGCTTCGTGGCGCCCAGCTCCTGGCGCCGCACCGGAGCGTATGCGGCGTAACGCTCGGCCGGGAGGCGCAGCCAGCACCGCGGATTGTCCGTAATCAGAAGCACCGCGCGCTTTTCCTCCGTGGAGGCCAGTATCCGGAAGTAGGCGGTATGCGGCTTGTACGAGGACAGGAGGCCGAACAGGCTGTCGTCCGTCGTTTTGATCCCTTCGGATATTTTTTTTACTGAAACCATCGGCATCGTCGGTCAGCGGCCCAGTGCGCCGCTCCCGATGGTTAGTGTATCGACATGGCGCCAGAATACAAGTAAAAAACGGCGGTGCCGCCGTCACAGCGGGGTGATGAGGGCCGCGCCGGGCTCGCCCGACTGGCGGATCAGACGCAGGCCGGCCAGGGACTCCACGATTTCGGCGGTCTCGAGCGTGGACCGGGACAGGAAATCGGCGATCTCGCTCACGTGCGCGGACTTGTTCACCGAGAGGTAATTGATCACGTCCCGCTCGTTGGGCGTGAGGCGGCCCAGATAATAGCTGTTGTTGGGCATGAGCCGGTCGGTCAATACGGCGAAGGAACCGGCGGTGTATTGCGCGTGCGACGAAAAAACGGAATCGATGTTCACCTGCATGATATCGGTGATGTTGGACAGCTTCACGTAGAAGGGATGCGTGCGGCCGCGCGAATCGTACGCCAGCTTCACGATGAACTCGTCGATGAACGAGGTGTCGATCACCTGGATGCCCTCGAAATCGAGCGTGAGCACCTCGTCGGGGGCGAGGCCGGCGATCTTTTCCCGCAGCAGATGGTACATCGCCTCGCCCATGCGCCGGGTGATGAGGTCCGGGGAGGTGAAGGAGAGCTCGCGGGCGATGTCGCTGATGCGCAGGCGCATGCGTGTGCTATCCGGACAGCGATATCGAGAGCTGCGTGCCGGGAAAGGCCGCTAGATCGTTTCGCATAAAGGTGTAGGGTTTCCGCTCGTGCTTGCGGTTGTACATGACGGCGATCGAGGCGTTCTCCGAACGGATGAAGATGCTCCCCTTGAGCTTTTCCATCAGCGTGTTCACCTGGCAGAGGCCGTAGCCGAAGGGACGCTTGCTGGAGATGGGCGTCATCAGCGCCTGCTCGATGAGCTTGGCGGTCGACTCGAACTCGATCTCCTTATTGCGCGCGAAGCTCTCGCGGATGCCGATGCCGGAATCGACGATGGCCAGCCGGACGATGTGCTCCGAACCGGAGGCGTAGGTTTGCATCGCGCAATAGCCCGAATCCAGGCTGTGCTCGAAGATATTCTGGCAGATCTCGGAGATCACCGTCACGAAATAATCGACGATGCTGTTGGCGATCCAGTACTTGAGGATGTGGTTGGCGCGCGTCCGAAACAGCGCCACAACCGCCGAGATGGCCTGCAGGCTCTCGCGCTCCTTGTTGGGGATGTCGGTGATCTCGATGACGGTCTTGCTGAAGGAGCTGCGTTTGAGAAACAGCTCCTCGTCCAACGGCTCGGGCACGGTGAACACCCCTTTCTTCAGGAAATCCATCCGGGCGAGATACTGGTGCACCGTGAGCGGCATGTTGATGAGGGCCAGCCGGTCGCCGGTCGCGCGCAGGTAGTTACGGCCGATAAGCAGGAGGTTGAGCATGGAATACGGCTCGATGAACGAGATGCGGGACAAATCAAGCGCGTCGGGGCGCACATCGGCCAGCGATACGGTCCGGGACAGGACCTCCTCGAAGGAATACAAGTCCTTGCAGTTGTTGGGCAAAACAACGGCGTTTTTATATATGGCGTTCACCGATCCCCACCGGAACGTTGGGAGTAAAAAAAAGACGTAAAAAAATACTCAACTTTACGCCTTTTTTCCATTGACAAAATACGATTAAATTTTTGGATGGTCTTAATGTGTCCTCCTATTTTTTTGGCGAACCTCCAAAAAACACATTTAAAGGGGATTAACCATCCCCTTTTTTTTATATTCGTTCGGGACGCAGGCCGCTTTCGGGCGCGGCGGATCAGTAAAACCCCTGATACTCATTGCGCGTGATTTTCAGCTTCTTGCGATAGTATTTCACGACAGCGGGTTTTACCAAGAGATAGTTGGCAATGATATGATCCGGCCAGCCGTATTTGAGAAGTTTGACAATGGCTTCTTTCATGGCGATACCCTCCTTGAGATAGTGAACCTCCGTTGGGAGTATAGTAAACTACGCCCCGAAATTATCAATCCTTTTTTCGAATATTCAATTTTGTGTATAATAGTATTTATTTGTACAAATTAAATTATGTCACATAACGGCACGGCGGGGGATGATGATGACGATCGATGCGGGCGGTCCCATGTTTGAGCGGCGGCCGGACGGCTCGTTCGTCGTGACGCCGCAGGGGCCGGTGCGCATCGGCGCCGTGGGGCGCGGCGTGGGTTCGGTGGACTATACGGCCCCGGCCGAGGCGATCAGGTATGCCGAAAAAGAGATCCTTGCCTCCATAACCGGGATCGCACCGCGGAACATCATCATGCTCAACCAGGTCCACGGAGACGATATCGTGATCATCGACCATGCGCCGGTCGTCGATCGACCCTGGCATGCCGACGCCGACGGGCTCATCACGCGCGAGACGGGGATATGTCTGGTGATCCGCACCGCCGACTGCGTGCCGGTGTTCGCGTACGATCCCGCGAGCCGCGTCCTCGGCGCCGCACATGCCGGCTGGCGGGGATGCCGCGCGGGGATCGCCGCGAAGCTGGTCCGCACGATGCGCGAACGCTTCGACGCGCGCCCGGAGCGTATGGCGTCGTACATATTGCCCTCGATCGGCCCGGATTCATACTCCGTTCAGGAGGATGTCGCCGGATTGTTTCCACGGGACATAATCAGGAAGCGCGGTTCGATGTTTCTTAACCTCTGGACGAACATCGAGCGCGGCATCGTCGAGTCGGGGGTCCCCGCGGAGAACGTGTTCAATGCGCGTCGGTGTACGTTGATCGAGCGGGACTCTTTTTTTTCGCATCGAAACGGCGATGCGGGGCGTAATCTAAACTACGCGTATATAATATAAAATACGACATTTCACAATCCGTCCGTTCTTTTTTTCTTGCGTTTTTTCTCATCATCAACCTACCCTAAATACAGATAGGTCTTCGACGCATTGTTTCGTATCCTGTGGGCGTATATAAATACATGCGGTGTGCCGTAGCGGGGGTTCTCGTGAAAAAAGAAATCGTTCAATTGTCCAATCTGGTCGATTCATCCAAACCGAAAAACATCATCGCCGAGGTTAAAAAGATATTCTCGTTCCATTACACGGAACGGCATTTCTCGCGCATCTCGAAGGCGGCCACGCTCGCCATCAACCTCTTCGAGGGGCGCTTTCCCGGCTATCAATCGTGCAATACGGTCTATCACGACCTGGAGCACACCATGGCGGCGCTCCTGGGAGTGGCGCGGCTCCTCGACGGCTATCTCATCCGCGGACGCACGCTCTCCGAACCGCTGGTCATCAACCTGTTCATCGCGACACTGCTGCACGATTGCGGGTATATCCAGGAGTCATGGGACACGGAGGGGACGGGCGCGAAGCACACCGACAGCCACGTGGAGCGCAGCGTCCGCTTCGTCGAGAAGAACCACGAGGCCTTCGGGATCGCCGCGGGGGACGCGCCCGTCATCGGCTCGCTCATTCGCAGCACGGGCCTCTCGGTGAACATGGACGACATCCCCTTCCGGTCGCCGGAGGAGCGGGTCGCCGGCGCCCTCCTGGGGACGGCCGATCTCCTGGGGCAGATGTCGGACCGCAAGTATCTGGAGAAGCTTTTGTTCCTGTATCAGGAGTTTCGCGAGGCGGGCATCGCCGGGTTCAACACCGAGTTCGACATCATCCGCAAGACGGTGGACTTCTACGAGATGACCAAGAAGCGGATGAACGAGTCCTATGGCGGCCTGTACAAGTACGCGCGCTGCCATTTCCAGAAGCGAAACGGGATCGACGAGAACCTCTACCTGGTCGCCATCAACCGGCACATCGATTACCTGCACCGCATCATCGACGACAGCTCGACGAATTTCAGGAAAAAGCTGAAACGCGCCGACTGGGTGAACCACGCCCACAGCTTCGCCCGCCATTAAACCCGGCCGCGCACAGGCGGGGATCATGCCAAAAAAAGCCCCTGCGGGTTGACGTTTTATCGGAAAAGCAGTATCTTGGTGCTAGAGTTATGTCTCATAATGGAGGCGCGATTCAATGCACCAGATCTTGTTTCTTTGCGCGATCATCGGGGTGGTCGCCCTGCTCCTGCGGCTTGCCGTCCGGCTCAATCGCAAGCAGGAAGACGATATTCTCGGAAAGATTTAGCCGCCCCGCCGGTTCGCCGCCTACACCGACATCGTTTTCCCATGGAGGGTGGTGAGCTTCTCGATGTAATACCGCTTTTTCCCCGCGGGGATGTTCACGACCACCTCTTCGCCGACGGTCTTGTTCTGCAGCGCCATGCCGATGGGAGAGCTGAGCGAGATCTTGCCCTCGGAGGGATTCACCTCGTTGGGATGCACGAACGTGAACTCCACGCGCGCGTTCGTTTCCTTCTCGAGCACGGTGATGATTGAGCCGTAGCCGATCTTGCTCTCCTCGATGGACGACATGCTCAGGTCGTTGAGCTGGCTCATCTGATGGCTGATCTGGTCGATGCGCGCCTTAACGAAGGCCTGCCGCTCGCGCGCCGCGTCGTACTCCGCGTTTTCCCGCAAATCGCCGTAGGCGCGCGCCTCGGCGATGCGCTTGGGAAGCTCAACCTTGTATTCGACCCGAAGCGTCTCGAGCTCTTCCTTGAGTTGCTTCTTTTTCTCGTCGATCGAGTTTTCCATGCGGGTACCTCACCGGTTCTGATGTTAGGATGCCGAGGCCGTTTTTGGCGAAAACGCGGCACGCCTTATAGTTTACGGCTATAAGCGACAGTAGGTGCCTCGACGATTGCGTGATTTCTCGTGCGTCCTGTAGTGTTTATAACATACTAAAGGCGCGTAAAAACATCAATTATTTTTTTGTTTTTATTCCGTCACGCGATGATCGCGCGCGCGGCGAGCACCCCGTTGATGCTCGCCTGCATGAGGCTGCGCGTGATGCCCGCCCCGTCGCCGGCGACGAAGAGCCCCGCGAGGCCGGTCCGGAAATCGCTCCCGGTCTCGACGATGTTGGAGTAGAACTTCACCTCGATGCCGTACAGCAGCGTCTCGTCGCTGGAGAGGCCGGGAAAGATGTTATTGAGGGCCTCGATCATCTCCTTGATGTCCAGCATGATGCGGTAGGGCAGCACTAGGCTCAGGTCGCCGGGAACGGCGTCCTTGAGGGTGGGGGTGATGTTGTTACGCGACAGGCGCGTGACGGTGGTGCGGCGCCCGCGCCGGAAATCGCCATACCGCTGCACGATGATCTTGTTGCCCGAAAGGAGATTTCCCAGCCGGGCGATGTACTTTCCGTATTCGATGGGCTCCTTGAACGGCTGGGTGAAGTAGTTGGACACCAGGATGGCGAAGTTCGTGTTTTCGGTCTTGAACTCGTCGGACTTGTAGCTGTGCCCGTTCACCACGGCCAGTCCGTCCTCGTAGTATTCCGTCGCGACGATGCCGGCCGGGTTTTGGCAGAAGGTGCGCACGCGGTCGTCGAAGGTGGCTGAGTAGTACACGAGCTTGCTCTCGTAGACGGCGTCGTTGATCTCCTGCATGATCTCGTTGCGCACCTCGACGCGGACGCCGATGTCGATGCCGCCCACCCGCGTGGGAATTCCGTGCCGCGCGCACAGCTCCTTGAGCCAGCTCGCGCCCTCCCGCCCCACGGCGAGGATCACGCGGTTTGCGCGGTACTCGCGATCGGCAATCACGCCGGCCACGGCGCCGTTTTCGACGATGATGTCCTTCACCGGATTTTTGAACAGGATGGTCACGCCGTCCTCGATGAGCTCGCGCTGCAGGTTGGCGTAGATCTCCGCGCACTTCTCGGTGCCGATGTGGCGGATCGGGCACTCAATCATCTTCAGGTTGCTTTCAATGGCCTTCTGCCGGAGCTGGGTGATCACGTCGTCGCTCCCGCGCCCGTACACCCGGGTGTCGGCGCCGTTGGCGAGGTAGACGGCGTCCACATAGGTGATGAGCCCGGCGAGGGTGTCGCGGTCCACGTACTCGCCCAGCCCGCCGCCCACGTCCCCCGAGAGCAGGAGCTTCCCGTCGCTAAAGGCGCCCGCGCCGGAGAAGCCGGTGGTGATGTTGCAGGGCTGGCAGGACCAGCACCGGTCGTGTTGGCGCTTGGGGCACGTCCGTTCCTCGATCCGGTTGCCCTTCTCGATGAGGAGCACGCGCGTTCCGGGCGAGCGCTTCGTGAGCTCGCGCGCCGCGAAAATCCCGGCCGGTCCTGCGCCGACGATGATGATATCGTAGGTGTCCATATCCTCGAGTATGCGATCCGTTCAATAGCATACGCCGGAATGCGGTACGCGTAAAGCAAAATAATCCGATTTTCGCGGCGTCGCGTCCGGCCCGCATGACCCATACAATTTAACGCGCGCGGCACATTTGTTGTTGAAAAGTATCCATGACCGGCGCAGGCTTTCCCTTTCGCGCGCGTGCTGATGGCGTAAGCGGATCAACGAATCGGGAAGGTGTGCATGAAACCACAGGTGTTTTTCATTCGCGTTGCCGAGGGCGAGGACGATGGCGCCGTCGAGCGGAAGATCGGCCGGCTGTACTCGTCCGCGGGGTTCGACCCGTTCGTCGCGAAGGGCGAGACCGTCGCCATGAAAACGCACTTCGGCGAGAAGGGCAATACCACGCACATCCGGGCGAACCACGTCCGGCAGATCATCAAGAAGATCAAGGCGGCCGGCGGGAAGCCCTATCTCACCGAGACCAGCGTCCTCTACAAGAGCAAGCGCTCGAACGCGCTCGACCACATCCTCCTGGCCATCGAGCACGGATTCGGCTACGACAAGATGGGCGCGCCCATCATCATGGCCGACGGCTTCCTGGGCAACTGGGAGCGCGAGATCGAGATCAACGGCGAGTATTACACGAGCGTGTCGGTCGCCGGGGACGCCCTCGCCCCGGACAAGCTCTTCATCGTGTCGCACGCAACGGGGCACCTGGCCTCCGGGCTCGGCGCGGCGCTCAAGAACCTGGGCATGGGACTCTCGAGCCGCAAGGGCAAGCTCAACCAGCACTCGCAGGCCGCGCCCGCGGTGAAGCCGACGGCCTGCACGCTGTGCGGGAAGTGCATCCGCTGGTGCCCGGCCGAGGCCGTCGTCGAACGGGACGGAAAGGCGTTCATCCTAACGGAAAAGTGCATCGGGTGCGGCGAGTGCATCGCCGTGTGCGCGTTCGACGCGGTGGGCTTCGAGTGGGATCAGACGAGCGAGGTGCTGCAAAAAAAGATGGTGGAGCACGCCTGCGCCATCTGCCGGGAAAAGAAGGACCGCATTGCCTATGTCACCTTTCTCACCAGCATGACCCGTGACTGCGATTGCATGACGAGCAAGACGAAGCTCATCGACGATATCGGCATCGTCGCTTCGTTCGATCCGGTCGCGATCGACACGGCGACGCTCGATCTCACCGCGCGGTTCGCGGGCGAGAACCTGTCGAGGCTTTCATATCCGCAATACGATCCGCTGGTGCAGGTGCGGCATGCCGAGAAGCTCGGCATGGGATCGATGGCCTACGAGCTCGTCGAGGTGGAATAATCGGTCGTGCATTAACTCGAATAGACAACGGAAGGGGATTTCGATGGAAACAACGGTTGTCGCAAACGACCTGAAAAGCTTCAGGATGAGATTTATCCTGATGACCGAAGGGGTCGGGTATTTCGTCATGGTGCCGATCCTGTTGCTGTACGTCTGCACCAACCTCAGCCTCAACCTCGACCAGGTGGTCCTCATGCTTCTGTGCTCGGGAGCGGCGGTGATCGTGAACTCGACGTTCGCCATTGCGCACGACCTGTGGACAATCCGGCCCGTGACCGGTTATTTCGCGAAGCGCCTGCGCGGCGATGATATATCCCCGGAGGAGCACGGACGCGCCCAGCAGCGGTTCTTTTCGCTCCCCTACCGGCACGGCATCAACACTGTTATCCATTGGATTACCGGCCTACTCTTGGCGATTGTGCCGTTCGTGAACCTCGCCGAGCTCACGGCGGTGCAGAAGTTCAACATGTGGATCCTTTTGGCCATGATGCCGCCGATGGGCGGGATGGTGTATTTCTTTCTCACGGAGATGCTCGTGCAGCGATTGTTGAACCGCGGGATTTTCGAGAAGATCGAGATGAAGGAGTTCACCCTGAGCTTCAGTTTTCTGGGCAGGATCTCGGCGTCCATCGCCATCATCCTGTCGATGCCGATCTTCGGGCTCATCGGCTATTTTTCCATCATCATCGAGGGCATCAAGCCCGACTACCAGTTCCTTTCGATAAAACTGGCGGGCATCATTCTCCTCGTGATCGCGACGTCGCTGGTCATCTCGTTCGTTCTTTTCAAATCGATCCGCGACAAGATCGCGATCATCAGCGACTTCCTGAAGAAGATCGGTGCGGGCGATCTGTCCGCGAAGAAGGGGATCATCGCGGTGGTGGACGAGCTCACGCGGATCAACCAGACGATCTACGTGATGAAGAAGAACATCACCGACATGATCTACGATATCGTGCGCATCTCCGACCAGCTCGACGAGTCGACCGCGGCCATCTCGACGGTGACCGACGGCTTCACCGAGGTGACGCAAAACCAGGCGGCCACGATGGAGGAGGTGACCGCGACCATCGAGCAGATCTCGGCGGGCATGGACCAGATCGCCACCGGCGCGCAGGACCAGGTGAAGAGCCTCCGCACGCTCATCGACCGGATGGGGGACCTCACCTCGGTGATCCGGGAGATGGAGCGGAAGATCGCCGACGCCTCCGCGCAGGCGGGCGAGATCACGGTGGAGGCGCGCCGCGGCGAGGAGTCGCTGGCGAAGATGAACGAGAGCATGGAGAACATCGGCGAGAGCTCGCGGAAGATGACCGGCATCATCGGCATCATCAACGACATCTCGGACAAGATCAACCTGCTGAGCCTGAACGCCGCCATCGAGGCGGCGCGCGCAGGCGAGGCCGGGCGCGGGTTCGCCGTGGTCGCCGATGAGATATCCAAGCTCGCCGACAATACGGCCACGAGCGTCAAGGAGATCGACGCGCTCATCAAGGCGACCGAGCGGGAGATCGCCAGCGGCACGGCCACCGTGGGCGACGTGGTGGAGCGCATCAGCCGGATCACCGGCGGTATCGGCGCGATGAACGAAACGGTGACGAGCATCGCCGCGTTCATGAAAACGCAGATCGAGACCAACGCGATCGTCGACCGGGAGGTGGCGCGGGTGCGCGAGAAGTCCGAGGAGATCGAGGGCGCGACCCAGGAGCAGAAGACCGCAATCGGGGACGTGGTCAATTCGATCACGCGCATCAACGAGCTCACCCAGGCGATCAGCGCGGGCTCGGAGGAGATCGCCGCGAACACGAAGGAGAACGCCGACATCGCCGACGAGCTGAAAAACAAGGTGCACCAGTTCACGATCGCGTGAGCCGGATACGGTCCCATTGTGTCCGCACGCGCGGGCGCGATGGCTTCCCTCTTCCTGGTTGACAGATCGGGCCGAGGGTACTTTTTTCGCGTCGTTCGGTAATTTTTTTCCTTTTTGCAAGCCGGTTTTCATTCTAACATACAGCGTCTGCAGACGAGAGACACAGAAATGGCGGCATCGGGCAGCATGAAAGCCTACCGGAAAGCGTACTGCGAGTACTATCCCATCGTGTACAGCGTTCTCCTGTCACGCCTGCGGAACGGCGATGATGCCGAAGACATATGCCAGGAGGTGTTCATCCGGTTTCTGGACAACTTCGATTCAATCGAGAGCCATCGTGGCTGGCTGCTGAAGGCAATTGAATTCGAGATTTCGAATTACTACCGGAAAAAGAGCTCACGGAACGACGAGGCGGTCGATGTCGCCGAATTCGTGAACGATATCAATCTCGCCTTTGAGAACGGATTCCGCGATGCGCGCATCGTTATCAACGAGGCAATCGAGAACATGGAAAACTACGACTCGGAGGAGGACAGGACCCTCTTCGACCTGATCGCCGTGTATGGATTTTCCTACAAGGAGGCGGGGAAATATCTCGGCATGACCAGGTGGCAGGCTGAATATCGGTATGGCCAGATCGAGGCAAGGATAGTCGATTACTTAAAGAAAATGGGCATCAAAGAGGTCTTCGATTTGTTATGATGGAAAAGCAGGGCCCCCAGGGCAACATGAAAGAGCTGCTGCATAAATATCGGCTCGATCACCCGGTCGCGCCGGATTCGCAGAAACGGATGATGGCGCACATGGGCCCGATGTACCGTCGAATCCTGAAACGGACCGGACGGCACAGTCTTATCACGGGGATCGTGCTGTGGATATACTTTCTGCTCCGGCGATACGGCATCGTCATCACAACGGGCAAGGCGATCATCGTCACGATTGTGCTCTTGGTTTTCTCGCTGGGCGGCATCCTGGCTTTTTTCATGCTGCAGCATCGGCCCGACAGCGCGGTGAACCGGAAAGGGGGCGTCGTTGACATTCGGGTCGACCTGGACAGTGCCCCCGTGCAACCGCCCCGCCCAGTATATGCCTTGGCCATAGAACCGTTCACCGGTGAGGGTGTCGATCGAGGCGTTCGGACAGCGGCGATGAAAGCAATCGCCGGTCAGCTGGGCGCGCTCAGGGGAGGCTCCTTCTCGACGATCGTGTGGAACCGAAACACCGAGGGCATGAAATACCGCATGACCGGATCCGTGGAGAAGTCGGGAGACGAGATGTTCCTGTTCGTGAAAGTGGTCGACTTGCGGACCTCTTCAATCGTGTATGTCGCGAAGGAAAAGGCCGATTCCCTTGACGGCATCCCGGACGCGTGCCGGCGCGTGTCGCAGGGCGTGGCCGAACGCGTGCGTTGAGCGAGTCGTGTGACCGCGCACGGTGCAAACACATGGACGGGGGAGTTCGAATCTCACACAAATTGAGTATGGCATATCGCAGGGCGATCGGTGCATGTATCGTTTTGTCGTGTGTGGTGATCCCCGTTCGGCTCGGCGCATCCGAGGCCTCAGTCGACCCGACGGCGGAACGGAAGCGGGTGGCCATCATCAGCTTCAACGCGAACAACGTCCCGACCGCTCACGCGAACATCGTGCGGAATCTCGTCGAGGTCGCGCTGTACAGCTCAAACGCGTTCAACCTGGTCGAATGGGAACAAGTGCAGAAGGTCATGAAAAGCTACGGTCGGGACACGATCGCGAACACCGATATGAAGAGTTCGCTCGAGCTGGGCAGGCTCCTGGCCACCGACTACCTCGTGGTCGGCAGCGTCGACAAGATTGACGAATACCGCGTTACCATTCGGGTGGTCTCCATCCGGGAAAAAAAGATCATCATCGCCTATTCACGGGCATACGGTTCGGAAACGGGGACCGAAGCGGTCGTGGAGAAGATGGCGCGTGACACTGCGCGCGACTTGCAGAAATACATCCGTACCGGCAGCATCGAGGGACGGTTTTACGACCACCACCGGATTCTCCTCGGTGTCGAGGCGAACTACCTGTATCCCGCGGGACGGTTTTACGATCTGGTGAATGCCGGTCCGGGAATCGCGCTTCAAGGAGTGATCGAACACGTGTTTATTGACAACCTCGTCATGGGTGTGGGCGCGTCGTATTCCCGCCTGTCGGGGAAGGAGAACGCCAACGATTCGATCACGATCATGTCACTGTCCTTCCCGGTGTCCTACCGGTTTTATCCGCAGAAGCGTTTTTTTCTTGGGCCGATTATATCGCCCGGCCTGGCCTTCCTGACGATTGCACATGGCGAGGGCGCCGGCTTCAACATGCGGGATAACTATACCGACAACTTTATCGAGCCGATATGCGCGGGCGGCGGCGTCATCGGCGTTCTGCCGACTGACCATCTGACGGTACAATTTTCCGCACAGTATGGATTCATCTACGAACGGGAGGGTGTGTTCCAATTCTACATGTACTGCCTGGGCGTGTTTTTTTCGTTTTGAAATGGTGATACTTCTATGTTGAAAGGAGTTACCACGCAATGAATCAGGAAATCCACGTTGTTTGACATCCGGCAGAATGCAAAACTATCATACGCGGATGTCGCCGGCTGGCGCCGGTGAATAGTAGGTGAGGTGTAGACCATGAAGAAATATCTTGTTATCGCTATCCTATTGTTGATGGTTCACGGGATTTCGTGCACGAACAGCATCAACGATCTGTTTGGCTCTAAAGGAGCGGCATCATCCTCGACCGTGGATCCGGGCGTCGATTCGGCGCAATTCCTGTATTTGGGGTATCTGTACGGCGATTCGACGGGACTGGCGATACACAACCAGGTTCTGGACGGTCTTGATCCCGCCGACCAGTCCGAACTGCAGAAGGCGCTCGATGCGTCGTTGCGGTTTCCGTTGCCGGTTGACGACCCTGCAAGCGGGCTGCCCGCCGCCTTCATTCCCGGTACGAACTGGCATCGAACGCGACCGGCGTCGTTCGCGGATGCTGCCAATCCCGAAGAGATCGCCGAGATGCTTTTCGACTGGTTCCTGTCGATGGAGGGGATTGACGGGGCGAACGGCTTCTGTGCCGCGGCCAGCGGCCGCATTTCGAACCTTGAGACCTACTCGCGCACCCTGGTGGCTGATGACTTCGTCGATCCGGACAAGACATCGCTCGATCTGTCGGGAATTGACCTCGGGGACAACGCCGGCATGATCGCGGCAACGAACGCGGGTATGCAGATACAGCAGTGCATGTTGATGATCGCAAATGTGTTTTTCCAACAGGGGGGTGTGGGTGCCAATCCCGAGGTGATCGATCGATTGAACCAGATCTCCTTTCGACGGGTGACCATACAGAAGGGATTGAAATCAATTGAAAAAAGCGTCGACCAGGCCGATGCTGTTGCTTCGCCAGACACAAGAACCGATGTGAACGGGGCCAGGTATTTTCTCGAACAGCTCCATACACAGCTCGGTGCCTGCGTACATGGCAGTGATATCGCCGCCATCGTTCGCAGTCAGATGCTCTCGGGCGGCGTATATGAGGATGTCGTGACCCGTGCATATCATGCGGCGTTGGCGTCAGGTGAACGGATCGCCATATCCCGCAGCGCTGCAAACCTCGACGTCATAGCCCGATTGGACAAGTTGAAGGATGATAGCGCAGCCTGCGACAACCAGACAGCGCAGTGTATGGCCATCAGCTTTGCGCTCTGTGCTGGGTTGGGATTGCCCAATTGCGGGGAATACGCAACATTAATCTGTGCTGCGAAACAGCAGGAGTGCATTGCAAATCCTCCGCAGGCGGTTGTCGGATCCGTTCAGTACTACTTCAAGGAGCCGCTTCAATATGCCCAGATTGCTCTTGAGGATATCGCCCTGTTACGACGGCTCAGTCTCGAGCGACTTGCTCTTCTTCCGTATGCCATCCGTGGAAGCGATCTGCTCACAGTCAGAGCCGATGTCGCGAGAAAAGATCTGCAGCGCCTCCTGGTCATTAAGGAGGGCATCCGGGGTTATTGGGGAAACATCGATACCTATATCGCGAACAGCACCCTTGATACCACCGGCGCCGATGCGTATCGACTTTACGATTCAATGAATCAGGAGACCGAGGCGACTGATCCGACCCTGCACGCCCTGATGAGTGCATATGTGGGAACCCAGGATGCATACAAGCGCTACCAGCTGGCAATGTACGCAGTCGTACTCGACTGGGAGGCCCAGCTCAGGGCGCATATTGCAGCGTCCACGTAGATAGGAACCGTTTTATGGCTGGATTGAGCGATGCGTGTCCGATAGATTGGGACAAATCGCTCGATTTTCCCATGCCCGTGCACGATATCCACGACATCACTTTGGGCATGTGCACCCCATCCTCTAAGAGACATAATCCTTTTTCCTGAGCTGACCCGACTCGGTGCTGGATGAATCCGGTATGTCTCGCTCCTTCCCTGCATCGTGTGAAAAAAAATAAATAAGCACCATTTTTTTTCCTTTGGGGGACCCTCGTTTTCTTCCTGACAACAAGAGCAGAAATGCGGCGTTCGCCGCCTGGCATTTCCGCAGGCAATAGTCATATTGCGAAAATCACCATAGAAAGGGGAATGGATCATGAAAATCAGGTTTTTACACATGAAGTCTGCAGTCGTGTGCGCGGTTATCATCGGCCTCTTGGCCGGATGTTCGAACATGATGGGCAAGCAGGAGAAATCGGAAAGCGATCTCCTTCAGCCGGGAGCAAGCAACGCGGCGAGTCTTCCCGAAGAAACGTCCGCGCTCATCCAGAAGGCCGATGCCGGTTGCCCGTGCACGATGCCGGACTATGAAGACGATGAGAAGTACATGGTAAGCGACGCCGAGGAGACTTCACGGGACGAGTACACGGCCAGGATCGAGGAGCAAGGGCTGGACACGATGGAAAAGCGTCGGGCGCAGGTGATGAAGTATCAGGAGATGTTCCTGAAGGCGCGATCCGAGACAGGAAAGCCCGCCGAACAGTATCTCATGAACGCGCTCGAAAAAAAGGGAGAGCACAACGAGAAGATTCCCACCCAGGGACTCGAGGACATGCGGAAGGTCCTCGTGGCGAACATCGACGAGGTGAGCTCGCTTCTGGTCGATTTCCAGAACGAGCTGGACCCGGTGTTCTTTGAGTTCATGCGTGCCGAGCTCAAGGTGCTCATACAGGTGCGCAAGTCGGTCATCGATGAGCTCGAAAAGCGATAAGGCTCGAGTGTTCTGAATTAAACGAATAAAATAATAAAATCAAGGAGTACTGAAATGAAACGTATTCTATGCATTGTATTGTTACTTGCGGCGCTTTCGCCGGTACGGCTGTACGCCGAAGAAAAGATACTCACGATAATCGGGGACAGCAGGGCCACCGAGCTCGGGGACGGATCGTCAATTAAGAGCGCAACAGCCAACGGAGTGACTGTTCTGGATCAGGCCGACGTGGAAGGGAATATCCGGAATAGCAGCGTTCCCGGATCGACATCGGAAAACTGGCTGTCCATCCTGCCCATTCTCGCGCAGAATAAATCGCATGCGACATTCATCTCGATCGGCGGAAACGATGTTCGCGATCTGTACGGGTTTCTCGAGTATTACAAGCATATCCATACGGTGCAGCAAGGGCTGTATTTCATGTGGGTGGTTGAAGTTCAAACTGATTTTATTGCGTCCAGGACCCGGAGGATCGTCCAAACAATCCTGAATGCGGATCCGAATAACAAGGTGCTGCTGAACGACGTCGCGCCCGTCATCGACTACAAGACGAAAGAATGGCGGTGGCAGTTTTTCTATACCGCGAACTACATGCTCAGCATCCTGGGAAGAAAGTATCAGAACATGATTGTGGACAGTCTCCAGACCCAATACGGCGACAGGGTTCAGATGCTTGCGACATACCAGGAGTTCCTTGATAACATACTTAATGGAGGTGCGTCATATTATGACATCGGCGCTCTGACCGATTTTGTCCATTTCGGACCGCAGGGTGTCGAGGCGTGGGGGAAAATGGTCGCGATCCGGCTCGGTGCTCTCGGTTGGTATCAGCTGAATGGCGGTATGTGCTCGGCGGAGGATACGGCGCCGCCCGTTATACGCGTACCGGAAAACGGCATTTTGCAAGGGTGGACGGTTTTCCCGGTTGATATACCGCTTGCCGTTGATTTCCAGGTACGAGACGATGGGCAGCTCCTCGAGGTCACCGGAGCCAATCTGGTGGAGGTAAATGGTAATACGCGTACATATCGCATTGACTTGCATTCGATACAAGCAGTGTCCGGGGCTGGAAGTTACGAGAAAAGAATAACGGCAACCGACATGTGCGGAAAAAGGACCCAGTATGTGTTTCGATATGACAATCAGTTGACCGGCGTACTTAAAGTCTACTACTGGTTGTGGTGGTATCAGTACACCATCAGCTACAGCTTCGTGCCGCTGTAGTGGAGTTTCATGCGAATAGGTACGTTGTGTAATCAGAAGATTCAACCGGCGCTTCATCACTACCCGCTGGTTGAATCTTCAGTGTACTCTAAACGCACAACAAATGGATATGCAAGCCAGGAAATGAGAGCAATAAAACAGATGCTGGTTATGGTAAGAGTGCTTCCGTTATGCGCATCATCGCGGCTTACCGTTGGGAATTGGCTTCTAGGAGAAAAACCGTTTAACTGTATTCACGCTCCTTCGTATACCTAATATATCCATCGACAGAGAACTGATTATGGATATAGGGTAGTATCGCATTCCCGCATTGCGATGGGAGCGACAATGGTATCTCAAGGAGCGAAAAAATGATCGACATCAAGGGAATCGAAGAGGGCGTGCTGATCGAGACAAGGGACTTCAACATGTGTATTCAGAATCTGTACAACGACATCAAGGTCGGCGGAACGAACCTCTCGGATGAGGAAGTGCGCCGGTTCACGTGTAACGTAATTGGCTCGATGGTGACCGAAGGGCTCGTGCGGCTCGTGAAGACCACTTACATGCAGGAAGATGAGGATGTGTATTCCTACGAGTCCGAGCGCGATCTCACGCCTGAAGAAACCGACCTCATTCTGAAGGAGCCGGAGCGATGGGAGGAGGAGAACGTCTTCTCTCCCGCCGACGTCTATGAGCTCGTCATCACAGGAAAAGGAAGAGCGCGGATCGGATCGTGAGCACATGCGCGCCCTGTCGTTTCCGCCCTTCGCCCCACCCTACTTATACGCCGGCTTCCCGTACACCTTCGCGTTGGCCTTGCAGTGCGGGCAGAACTTGCTTTCGAACTTGACCATGGCGTACAGGAACCCCCGCCCCTTTTTCCGTGCCCGCGTACAGACGGGGCATTTGTCCTTGCAGAAATCAGCGCTTTTCTGAAGCTTTTCTTCCGGTGTTATGGGTATCTCCTGATTATTGCGTGAAATCACCGGGGCATCGTGAAAGATCAGGTTGTTTCTGTGAATCGATATCTCACGAGGCTCGGGTGGATTTTTTTCATTTCTAGATATGATATTTTTCTTGCCCGGGTCAAGTGAACATCGTCTCTATTATAAACGATCACAGGCGAGGTGCGGTTATGATCCGTGTTCGACGGTTGCTGATACTGCTTGTTTTTCTCGGGGCGTCCTGCTCGTCCAACTACGAGATGATGGTGAAATCGTACCACGATCCCGAGACCGATTTCGGGAAGTTTCGCACCTTCGCGGTGCTGCCTATGACTAAGGGCAATCCCTCGCTGCAGCGGGAGCTGCTCTTCCAGGTGAAGATCACCATGGTCAACCGGGGCTACAAGTACAACCCGGTGAAGCCGGACTTCCTGATCGCCATGGACCTGCTCACGGCCGATTACACGCCGCCGGGCGCGATCAAGATCAAGACGCTCCCGTCGGTCGACGAGACGGGCAAACCCGTCGGTCCGGAGCCCCTCATCATACGGTCCGCCGGGCCAAAGCCGGACGCCGAGTCCGGATCGGATAACGCGGCGTTCCGAACGATCGTACTGTCGATCGCCGACAACCGACGTCCCGCCGGCGGCGCAGCGGCGGTCGTGTGGGAGGGCGTTGCGCAGACGCCCCCGGCGGCGGATCGGCTCGATGACGTTACGCGCCGTGCGGTTGAGGAGCTCTTGCGCGATTTCCCGGGCGGTCGCCCGGGCGGCGAGCGGAGAATACCGCTGGAGCGGATGAACCGATAATCCCACGGGCGCTGGTCATTTCCCGTTCGCAAACATTGTTTCATTTTTTTATTGCGTATTCGCACGGGCGAGTATGCTCATGGCATTTCCCGTATCCGGTGCGCGCCATGAACGAAGAAAAACGCATTGCGACCGAAGACAACACCCCGAAGGACGGTGACGAGATGAATGAACGACGAACGGTCGATCGGAGATCGTGCGCCGGCCGCCGGCGGTTCAGCCGACGGCTCTACAAGACCAACATCTTCACGGACGATCTGTTCGGGGAGAAGGCCATCGTGGACAAGCGCAAGATGAAGGACCGCCGCATGCGCGACCGGCGGCGCACATCGTCACAGCGTCCTTCGAAGAGCGTCCCGCCCACCCAGAAGTAGGATCGCAGCGTCGGGGAGTCATTCCGCCGCCGCGCGCATCACCCATCACCCCCATCAGAGAAAACTCCTTGACGGTGCGGTATCGCATGTGGTACTCCTGTGTGCGCGCGACACGGACCTGGAAACACGTGAAATTGATACCGACAACGGCAGTGTTGATTGCGATGGTCATCGCTGTCGTCGTGTGGGAGCCCGCATATGCGATGAAGCCCGTGGTGCTCGATGATGACGCTACGGTCCACACGCTGGGTTTGTACGCCGATGTTCTCGAGGACCCGAAGGGGACCGTCACGCTGGAGAGCATCCTTCGAGGGGACCATGATGCGCGATTCGTACCGAGCGCATCCGACGCTCCCAACTACGGCTTCACCACATCCGTGTACTGGGCGCGATTCCAGATCCGAAACGTGCGTGACGTTCCGATGGAGCGGTTCCTCGAGATCGCATACCCGATCCTCAATCATGCGGAGCTGCATGTTCCGGAGCCCGGGGGCGGGTACACCGTCCGTATCGGAGGGAACAGCTACCCGTTCGGGAAGCGCGACCTGCAGTACCGAAACCTGGTGTTTAAGATAGATATCCGCCCGGGGGACCAGGTCTTGTATCTGAGGATCAAGACCCAGTCGTCCATGTGTTTTCCGCTCATCCTGCAAAGCCCCACCTCGTTCTCGGAAACCGTCCTGAACGAATACATCGTGTTCGGGTTGTACTACGGCATCCTGCTGGTCATGATCATCTACAATCTGTTCGTGTTCCTGTCGGTCAGGGACGTCAATTACGTGTATTACATCGTGTATATCCTCGGGTACCTGCTCGCGGTGCTGTCGCATAACGGGCTGGCCTTCCAGTACCTGTGGCCGGACTCGCTGTTCTGGGCGCGGATCTGCGTCCCCTTCTTCATCCTGTTCGTGACGATGCTGGCGATTCCGCAGTTTAGCCGCTCGTTCCTCAAGATGAGCACATACGCGCCGTGGATCGACCGGGTCCTGATCGGCCAGATCGCCATCGGCGTCGGGATGATGGTCGCGACGTTCTTCGTCCGCTATTCGATCATCATGCCGCTCACCTCGGTGCTCGCGGTCATCTCGATCACCATCTCGTTCATCGGGGGGATCGTCTGCCTCGTCCGGGGATACCGCGCCGCGCGCTTCTATGTCATCGCCTGGACGGTGCTCACGATTGGGATGGCGCTCTGGTTCTGTCAGGCGGTCGGGATCCTGCCGTATAATTTCATCACCAAGTACAGCAACCAGGTCGGTTCGGCCGCCGAGGTGGTCCTGCTTGCGCTCGCGCTCGCCGACCGTATCAACATTCTGAAAAAAGAGAAGGAGGAGGTGCAGGACGAGCTGATCGGCATGCAGAAATCCTACAGCCAATCGCTGGAGAAGACCGTACAGGAACGCACCAGCGAGCTGGAACTGAAGACGCGGGAGCTCGAGTCGGAGCGGAACCGGCTGAAACGGCGCAACGAGATGATGGAGCGGGAGGTCAATCTCGCGCGGCGGATCCAGGAGCAGCTCATTCCCTCGCATAACCCGACGGGATACATCGCATCGCTGTATCGCCCGATGGAGCAGGTCGGCGGCGATTTCTTCGATTTCATCATGTTCGACGATTCCGACCGCATCGGCATCTTCCTGAGCGACGTCTCGGGACACGGCGTACCGGCCGCTTTCATCACCTCAATGGTGAAAACGATCATCCTCGAGGCCGGCCCGCGGAACGAAAATCCGGCCGCGCTCCTGTCGTACATCAACGCCATACTCTTTCGGCAGACGGGCGGGAACTTCATCACCGCGTATTATGGCATCTACGACCGGGGGGACCGGACGATCCTCTATGCGAATGCCGGCCACTTCCCGCCATTCATCATCGCCGGCGGCGCGATATCGACACTGATGGGACGCTCGAGCGTACCGCTTGCGACCCTGCACAACAAGTACCTGGAGGATGCGGGGAAATCGTACGTGAACAATGTGGTGCAGCTCCCCGACGCCGGCAAGGTCCTTCTGTATACCGACGGTTTCACCGAGGCCCAGCCGGTCGAAGCCCCCGGACGATTTTTCGAATACAACGGAATGGCGGAGGCGCTTACTACCCATGCGCACCTGCCGAGCCGCGAGTTCCTTGAACAGGTGTTCAACCGTCTCATCGAGTACCGGGGCGAAGAAACGTTCGACGATGACGTATGCCTGATATGCCTTGACGTTTCCTGACAGGGCGCCGCGAACGGCCGCATTATAGATTGATCGACACCTGCGCGTTAATCGTCTCGTCGATGTTCTTCACGCCGGGCGCCGGGTTGTTGTTAAACTCGTGCAGGTAGCCCACCGACAGGCTCAGGTATGTGTTGATCGCGACCGAGAGGCTCACGTCGTGCGTGTAGCGATACACCGCGCTCTCGTCGATCTTCGGAATGTAGAAGAACACGTAGCGGAGCGACCATCGCCACTGGTCCGTCGCGTCCCGCCTTGACCGGCGTAACGAAGGCGAAGATATCGGTCCAGGTAAACGACGATGCGGGCGGCGTCACGCCAGCACGATAGGCGGCGGTAGTGCCGAAACTATACGGCTACACCAGTTAATTCAATCCCATGGCTCAATCAAGCTTCTCAATGTTTGGCGAATCAGATACAAGCGGTGCTGGGGCTGGGCGACATTGGCCATGTCGGTGTCTTTGGAGAATTCAAATACTGGTTTCTATCGACCAATCATTGACACTTTAACACAGAAACCCCGGCCTTCGGCCGGGGTTTCTTCATGGTGCGTCCGGTATATACGGCTGCTCCTTTAACTATGCGGATATGTCATCGTAGATTGAACATAACGGCAATCAGACCGGAGAACTGAAGCAAAGTATCGACATCAAGAGTGTATTGCGCACATCATTGAATGCTGCATCACAACTGTCGATGTATGCGCTAATGCATAATATTCGAAGTATTGATAAATTCACGATCAATGAAGGCAGCAATTCCTTCGCATTCCTTCGATATCTCGTCGAACGACTTCTGTAGAACAAGTAACGATTCGATGATAGCCTCTTTACTTGCATTGTCTTTTATCTCAGGGCTATGAACACAACCCCGAAACGTACGCCCATTAATCGCTGTGAGGCTTCTCGCAATGGTTTTCATTCGTTCTATACTACCCGGTCTATTCACTGAAAATCCTCCCATCTCGTCCTTTATTTACGATCTCGTGGAGAATCGTCATCGTTCAGAATTCTTCGAATCCGTCCCGTTCAAGGGCTTTTTTGATTGTGTCAACCGTGCGTTCCGTACCTGAATTTCCGTTCCCCTTATTATGAGACAGTTTCCCGATCGATTTACCTGGTAGTGATTCGTTAGCCGCGCGTAGATGCAATTCATGATGCTTATTCCGTCCGGTTTCATTCCGGATAGTGAACTTTTCGGTCATCATGAGAAGCTCCTGCGCCTGGTTCGACATCTCCTCGCTTGCCGAAGCGGTTTCCTCCACAAGCGCCGCATTCTGTTGCGTCATCGTATCCATCTCTGATATCGCCACGTTTATCTGGTCCATGCCGCGCATCTGTTCGTCGCTTGCAGCCGCTATCTCCGTGATAAAGCGATTCAAATCGCGGACACCTTTGATTATTTCTTTTAAAGATTCGCCGCTATTATTAACCAGCAAGGTGCCGTTAGCGACCTTCTCGACAGTATCCTTGATCATGTCGGCAATCTCCTTTGCGGCGTTACCAGACCGCTGCGCGAGATTGCGGATTTCGCTCGCGACAACCGCGAAACCGCGCCCCTGCTCACCGGCGCGCGCAGCCTCAACCGCGGCATTGAGCGCGAGAAGATTCGTCTGAAATGATATCTCATTAATTACTGCCGTGATCTCGCCGATTTTTTTGCTAGCCAGGTTAATCTCGTTGATCGAAGCGACCGCTTCGTCGGTTATCCGCCCCCCGTCTTCGGCAAGTTTTGTTGAATTTCCAGCGAGTTTGTTCGCTTCAATCGCATTCTCGGCGTTCTGCTTGATGTTGGCCGTCGCCTCCTCGATGGTGGACGCCACCTCCTCCAGAGATGAGGCTTGTTCGCTCGTTCGCTGCGAGAGGTTCTGGTTTCCGCTTGAAATCTGCTCGACTGCCTGGGCGAGGTTTTGGGATGCGGTTACCAGGTTGGCGACGAGATCCTCGAGGCTATCAGCCGCCTTGTTGAGCGATGCGCCGAGCTGGCCCAGCTCGTCCTTCTGGTCAAGATCGATCCTTCCGGTAAAATCCCCCTGTGAGATCATCCGAGAGAACTGCATTGCCTTCTCAACCGGACGCTTGATAGAAAGAGAGATCGAGAAGCCCAATAATATGGCCACCGCCATGGCGATGAGAATTGTGGCAATCATGATAACCGTCGCTCTGTTCGCAAGCGCTGTATTTTTTTCCGATGTTTCGCGTGCCGCCTTCTCATTTGCGGCCAGCATGGCTTGGAGCTTGTCCTGTAAATCGCGAGCGACCTTGAGGCCTTCGCCAAGCAATATCGACTCCGCTTCCGCCATTTTGCCGGTTTCCGTCAAACGGATCACCTTTTCGGCGAGAGGTATGTAATCATTGTATCGCTTGACCAGTTCGTCATACTGTTTCTTGTCGTTCTCATCGATGAAGGTGTTAGTGTAGAGTTTCATAACCTCCTCGAACTCGGCGCGAAGCTTCCCGATCGTCTCGAACGATTCGCGACGCACGTCTGCGGTGCTCGCCAACGGGAGCGCGCGCAGTTCGGCGCGCATCCGGTTGTACGAAATGCCAAGTTTGCCGACGTAATTGAGGCCCAGGGTCATCTTCTCGTACATGAATGTGTCGGCCTTGTCGATTGCACGCATCTCTAAAATCCCGACCACGCCGACAATGCCGGCGATAATGGCCACGAAAACAAAACCGCTTAGAAGCTTTGTCATTATTTTGATGTTGTTATACCATGCCATGGTGCGCCTCCGCTAATTATACTGTTATTGCCAGTGTTGTAATCGCATGCCAATAGCCAGACACTGCCCTCGTGTCGGTGAAATACGGCTCCCGGCATTGTGTCCAGCACGGTTAAGATCGCAAATATCGATGATGAAAACTTTTAATCGACATGGGTCTCGTCAAATCGTGCCGAAATCCTTGCGAAGTTACACATGCGGCAATCAGCATGCCATTGTGATAATAACAATAATCATGGTTTGTGGTAATCGCGGATTTTAGCTACTACAGCGTAAAGGAATCCATTAATGAATTCCGGAGAGGGGCTATCGGTTCTGTATCACCCACTGGGTTGCGTTTCTGGCCAGCTCGCTGCCGCTGGAAAGGCCCAGCTTATGTTTGATGTTGCGGCGGTGCGCTTCGATGGTGTTCGTGCTGATGTTGAGCGTGCGAGCGATATCGCCGGTCTTCATTCCTTGGCCGATGAGCTCGAAGACCTGTAGCTCACGGTCCGTGAGATCGCCCATAGAGTGCACCTCGTCCCTGGCAATATGCGATTCTCCCGAGGACAAGAACCGATTGATAATACGCGAGGAAGCGCTTGCGCTTAAGTAAAGCTCACCCTTCAGCACCTCGCGGATCGCAACTACGACGGCTTCGCCCAGCTCTTTCTTGTTTATATACGCCCGGGCTCCGGCGCGTAAGGCTCGCTCAATAAACAGGGCCTCAGCGTGCATGGAAAGCACGATCGGCAGGGTCTTCAGGCCGCGGGCTCGAATGCTCTTTATAAGGTCGATCCCGTTCGCTTCCCCTTCAAGGGTAATATCGAGAATGACGATATCAGGCTCTCGTTGCGCTATTTGTACTATCGCCACATTCGCATTGTCGGCTTCGCCGCATATTTCAAAATCCTTCTCTCTTTCAAGAATACGTAGAACACCCTGCCGGACAAGCGGATGATCTTCGACGAGGTAGATACTGATGGGTGCATTTTTCATTGCTGTATCGGCTATTACGATCGTGTGCGCTATCGCTCTATGCTTACCACAATAATCGCGATGCGTCAATGATGGATTCTAGTTATTGTTCCTTAATTCGACAATAACCTCGAATCTGTCCGCGGCCTGCAGGATGTTTAGATACGCACCGATAGTATGCGCTCGATACTGCATATGTGATAATCCAAGACCGGATTTTGCACCTACTGAACGTTTTGCGTCGGAGGCGATACGGTTGATTACGCGAGTGGTAATCCAAGTTGTATCTCCCGCGATTTCGATGGCGAGACCATTTCCTTTCGCATGCTTGATGGCGTTGGTAACCGCTTCCTTGATGATATAGTAAAGATTGGTGGCGACGGTGTTGTCGCCGATAGAAATCGTACCGGTGACCGCTAGCGGCACGTCGATGCCCGTTATCCGGGCGGTCTCAACGGCTAAATCTTCGAGGGCTGCGAGAAATCCCCCCTGCTCGAGCCGAACCGGATTGAGGCCATACGCGAGAGCGCGCGTCTGGTCGATGATCTCGCCGAGCAACCTTTTCATGGTTATTACGTCCTTGTGTTGTTTAAACCGAGGAGGGATTATCTCCTTCTTGATTATATCGAAAAGGAGATTGGCATAGGTAAGCTTCTGACCCAGATCGTCGTGGATTTCTGAGCCAATCAGGCGCCGCTCCTGCTCGGATATATCAATCAGCTGTCTCTCGAGCTCTCGAACCGACTCCTCGGTTTTTTTGAGGTGAGTGATGTCAATGTGGCTTCCGAGCAGACGGATCGGTTTGCTGTCTTCATCGAAAATCAATGCGGCTTTTGCGAGAAACCAGCGGTAAGTGCCGTCCTTGTGCCTAAAGCGGTACTCAAGCTCATAGTCGGAATGTTTTCTTGTTTCCGAAAACCATTGGATCAAGAATATTAAATTTTGTAAGATCGATAAATCACTGAAAATAATTATTTTTCAAGAATAATTATCGATTTATTTTTAAGTTTAAATAACAAATTAGCTATATTTGCGTATAGTGATTGTTTTTTGTGATACAAATTCTGGAAAGATTATTGATCAAGGTTCAATAGAGGTTATGATCACATCAGAAATTTCCTGACTTATACAGGACTGCTCAGAATGTGGTCCACGCGCCGTACTGAGTTGTTGCCCAACTAAAGATTGATCGACACCTGCGCGTTAACCGTCTCGTCGATGTTCTTCACGCCGGGCGCGGGATTGTTGTTAAACTCGTGCAGGTAGCCCACCGACAGGCTCAGGTATTTGTTGATCGCGACCGAGAGGCTCACGTCGTGCGTGTAGCGATACACCGCGCTCTCGTCGATCTTCGGGATGTAGAAGAACACGTAGCGGAGCGACACCGGACGCACCGGGACGATGATGCTTTTAAAGCGAAGCGACCATCGCCACTGGTCCGTCGGATCCCGGTCGCGGATGTGCTCGTGCTGATGCACCGGCGCGCCGCTCAAATCGAGACGCCAGTAGCGGTTGCGGATAACGTCGAACTTGATCCCCGCGCCGGTATTGTTGCGGTGCAGTATCTTCGTGATCTCGTTTGATTCCGAGCGCGAATACACGAAACCCTCGAAGCGCGAAAACACGCGCCGGTCGAACCGGAACGTTCCCGACTGCTTCTTTTCGGTGATCTTTTCCCGCACCTCGGTATAGAACGCGTCGTAGTACAGCTGGAGCTCGGTGATGTTGTCGTCGAACCGGAAGTCGGCCTTCACGTTCGAGGTGAGAAAGTCGGTGTTGCCGATTTTTTTGATATAAAGTCCCCCGAGCGTGAAGAAGAGCGTCGTGTCGTCGGGCCCCGCCTTGACCGGCGTAACGAAGGCGAAGATATCGGTCCAGGCAAACGCCGTCGCGGGCGGCGTCGTGCCCGCAAGATAGGCGGCGATCACGTGGTCGGTCGTGTCTTGCGCGGCGGCGGGACGGGCGAACGCGAGCGCGGCGGCGCATGCAGCGACGATCAGGATGCGGCGAAACGGGAACGCGGTTATTTTATGACGATCTTCGAGGTTTCGACAATATAGCGCTTGTGGATGTTCTGGAGCATCTTTCCGACGGTGCCGATAAGATCGCGGTCGAGAGAACGCTTCTGGACGTATTTGTTCACCTCCTCGAGTTCCGATTTGAGTATCTTCCCGAAGCCGTCGAGCATCTGCGCGTAGGCGATCGCGGTGGGCGAGCGCTGCTCCTGCTTGTGCTTCTTCAGCTCCAGGTCGATCTGCATCTGCAGTTCCTGGCGGGACTGCTCGATCTTCTGCAACTTCTGAATCATCGACTCGGCCGCGTCAAGAAAGTTTCTCGGCGACACGAGCTCATAAAACGCGCCGATCGACCCGCGGGCCGAGAAGATGTCGCCCGGCATGCGCTCGGCGTGGAAGGCGTTCTCGATCGCGCGTCCGGTCGCCTCGTCGAAGAGAATGCGGTTGGCCAGTCCCGCCGTGGTCATCGACTCGATGCGGTACGCCGATGCGCTGAGCACCTCGCCCTGGATGATCTTCGCGGTGTCGGTCATCAGCTGCGCCTCGATGGCGATGGCGTTGTGAAGCGACTGGTTGCGGTTGAACTCGCGCAGGTTCGAGAGGATTGTCATGGCCGCACTCGACGCCGCAAGCGGGTCGGGGAAATAAGCGACGACGATCCCCTCGCACATGCGGCTCACCACGCCCCGCCCCGCCTGGATGGGGGCGATCGCGTACGCGTTGAGCACGGTGTGCAGCATGATGAGGTCGGCGAGCTTGAGGCGGCCGGCCAGTTCGGAGAACCCGCGGATCGAGACGCGCAGGATCGTCACCGCCTGGGATTCGACCCGCTTGAAGAGCGCCTTCTCCTCCGCCGTGCCGGCCGCGTGCGAGCGGTCGGTGATGAGCGAGTCGGGGACCTCGTACTTCTTGAACAGGTTCACGATGAAGTGGTCGATCTCGAGCAGCTCCTCAGGCGGCAGGAGACTCAGGATGGGCACGATGTCGTCGCTGATCGCGTAATCCTCCTTCATGAGCGAGATGAGGAAGTACGCGAACTCGACCGAGCGGAGGCTTCCCACGATGGACAGGATCTCCCGCTGGATCTGCTTGTTCTTGATGATCATCATGTCCTGGATGATCTTGATGGCGCCCTTGTTTCCCATCAGGATGAGCACGGCGCAGGAGTAGATCCGCACCTTGATCCCCGGGTCCTTGAGGTATTCCTGCAGGTAGTTGATCACCTGCCGGCGGTTGAAGTTCGCGGTGAGCTCCGTGATGGCGCCGATCGCCTGGACGATGGCCTCCTTCGGGTCGCCCGGCCCCAGGGTGTAGAAGATCCCGTTGAGAAAGTCGATATCGCTCTCGTTGCCGCACTTGCCCAGGCACTGGATGGCCAGCCGGCGGATCTCCGCATCGGTGTTTTCTTCGATGATTTTTCTGAAGATGTGTCCCGCGGCCACATTGCCCCGCAGGTCGCGCGTGAGCAAAATGTTCAGGATCGACGCCGTCAGCGGCGAGCTCTGCGCGATCTTGTCCTTGATGAAGTCGGTCATGATGTTGAGCGAGCGCTGGTCGGAGAACTGCGCCAGCAGCTGGATGCTGCGCCGCTGCTCGACCGTGTTCTCGGTGGCCAGCGCGACCTCGAGCTCGCCTAGCATATAGGAGTACTTCAGGTACGAGAGCGTCTCGCCGACCTCGTTCAGGATCTCGGGATCGGGATACTTCTTCACGTAGTTGAACATCTTCACCAGCGCGGTCGCGGCGTTCTCGATGTCTAGGATCCCGATGATGCGCAGCAGCCGGACGATGCGGTCGCGCAAAAACTTCTTTTCGAAATTGACCGACTCGATGCGTCCGGCCGACACCTCGCGCGCCTTCGGGTCGTTGTCGAAGAGCACCTCGACGAGGAACTCGACGGTCTCGCCCTCCTCGGTCGAGACATGCGGCAGCGACCCCGCGATGGCCACGATGATTTTATGGATGCCGGTGCGGTCCTCGTTCTTGAGGTACGCGATGAGGGCGCGGCGGAGCTCGGGGGTGAATCGCTCGAGGATGAAGTGGCGGATGCGCCGGAAGTTTTCGGGAAAGTCCTTCTCCGCCACCTCGGCCACCATGAACTCCTTGCGGTAGGTCTCGAAGTAGGTCTCCAGGGTCACCACGATGTAATTGAAGAGCTTGTCGCGCAGGAGCAGGTTCTTCCGGTTCTCCTGCATGCCGGTGAAGAAGCGCTGGAAGATCTCCACGATGACGGCGTTCTCGATCGCGCTTTCGACCGAGAGCGCGATCAGGTTGCGGAACAGCTTGTCGGGATCGGCGAGGCGGTGCACCCGCGCGCGCACCAGGTGGAGCGCCATGATCACGAGCGCGCGGTTGCGCGAGGTGAGCGCCTTCATGATGTAGATGAGGAATTCGCGGTGCGCGCAGGCGATCATCGCGTCCAGGAAGGCGACCTTGGTCTCGTCGGAATACTCGTCGAACTGCGGCGTCATCTTGCTTAAGAGCACCCGTATGTTCAGGATCGACCCGTCCTCCTTCTCGGACGAGTAGGTGAACAGCTGCTCGTCCTCGGAATCCTCGGCGGCCGACCGCGCGAAGTTTTCGCAATAGCGCGCGATGGACTGGTATACCGCCTGGGCGACGCCGGGCGCGTTCTCCTTGAGGAGCTCCTCGTAGACGAGCGCTCTTCGGAATGAGGAAAGCCCTAGAACGGCGGCGCGGCGCAGGGCGATGTCCCCCTCGGCGTCGCGGGCCGTGCGCAGAAAGAAGTCGTACACCCCGTCATCATCGCCCCCGACGGCGCGCAGGACATCAAAGGCCTTGAGCACGGCCGGCGCCAGCTTTTGGTCCGCCCGGTGCGCCTCGATGAATGCGATCATCTCGCCGGCGTGCCCGACGGAGCCCCGGCGCTCGATGTGGTCGAGGATGGTGATCTTTTCCGCCATGCTGGTGTCGGCGTCCAGAAGCGGCGCAAGCGCGGCGGCGACGGCGGGATTCTCGAAGTCGCGGAGCGCGGCGATGGCGCTTTCGCGCACCAGCGGATCGCCCGCGAGATCGCGCACGAGCACGTTCATCCCGTTTTCGGTCCTCAGGATGGCCAGGATCTTGTGGAAGGCGATCCGCTCGTAGGGGATCAGCTTGAAGTTCTTGCTGATCTCGAGCTTGATGGTTTGCAGGATGTTCTTTTCCATGGGCGAACGTGTACCGATCAGGCGCGTATGGTATATACATATCCGCCGATTTGGACCACGAGCGCAATCAAAAAATGAATTGACGTTTTTTGAACTCTTTGTATTCTACTTAAGCTCCCAAGAGCGGATCAGCACATACCGGCCGGGCCCGCTGGGCGCCGGCTGATTATCATCGACAAGGAGTTTTCCCATGAAAGCGAAGAAATGGACACTGTACGTCGTTCTTTTTGCGACGGTAGCCCTGCTCTCGTGCGGCACCGGGCAGAAAAAGGACGGCGGGAAGGACGCCGGGAGCACGCGTGACGAGCTCTGCGGCGAAGGGACCGGCTATGCGCAGATTTACGATAACGACGTCTCCATGGCGCGCGACCGCGCCCTCGATGAGGCGATGAACTTTCTCGTCAAGGCGAAGCTCGGCCAGGTCGTTTCCGGGACCTCGGTCGCCGAGGATTTCGCGCTGGTCGCCTCCATCGTCGAGGCCCGCTCCAGCGGCATGGTCAAGGACGTGAAGGTCCTCAAGGAGGGCCCCGAGCAGGGCGCCTTCGTGATGACCATCAAGGGCTGCGTGTATCCCCAGGCGGTCAACGACACCATCGCCTCCACCATACGCAATTACGGCCGTCCCAAGTTCATGGTGCTGATCCGCGAGCGCTTCGAGGGGAAGGCCAACGAGCCGGGCTTCACCGTGACCGAGCTGACCATGATGGAGATCATGGGCAAGGCGGGCTTTGAGTTCGTCGACGCCGCGATGACCCAGCAGCTCATGCGCCAGGACCGCTCGGCCATCAGCAAGGCGATGGCGGGGCGCATCGATCCCAGCGTCCAGCACCTCCTCCTCGACCGTAAGGACATCGGCGCCGAGGTCGTGATCGTCGGGACCGCCGAGACGAAGGACCAGTCACATGCGATGGCCCGCGTTTCCAAGAACATGAAATCGAAGTCGGCCATCATCAACGTGAAGGCGATCGACGTGTACACCGGGAACATCCTGGCCAGCACCAGCGCGAACGCCCCCGGCCTCCACATCGAGTCCGAGACCGCGTCCAAGACCGCCATCCAGCGCTGCCTGCAGCAGATCCTCGGAAAGGAAGACGAGGACGATGACGGCAAGTTCAAGTCCGGCCCGTTCATGAACCAGATCACCAAGAAGTTCCTCCGCGCCGCCACCGAGCGCGAGATCAACATGACCGTGACCGGCCTGGACAATACCGCGGCCACCAAGTTCCGCAGCGAGCTGAAAGGGCGCATCCGCGGCGTGAAGGAAGCGAACCTCAAGGGCCAGAGCGGCATCCAGACGAAGATCCAGGTGATCTTCGCCGGGAAGACCGACCAGCTCGTGCAGGAGCTCCAGGCGAAATCGAGGGCCATCGGCTTCGATATCACCGTGAACGAGCAGTTCCCCAACAAGGTGATGCTTGGCGCGAAAGCGCTCAAATAGCGCGGGCGCAATCAACACGAAGACGGATGTACGATGCGGCGGCCCCACCGGGCCGCCGTTTCATTTGGGCGGTCCCGCCGGCGGGGAGCGCAGCGACGGGACGTAAAAAGAATTGAAAAAAGACGGCGCGCCGTCGAGGGTGATGACGCCGTGTGGCATCACGATACCGCCGTCATGGAGGAACCATGCCCTTTACCCGACCGCAACTGGAACGATACGCCGACGTGCTCATCTGGGGCCTCACCGTCGCGCGGAAGAAGCCATTCAAGCCGTACGACCTCATCCTGGTCCGGTACGATCTCGAGGCGCTGCCCCTTCTCGAGACGTTGTACGCCCGACTGATCGCACAGCGCCGCAACGTGGTCGTTCGCGCCATGCCGGGCCCGTCCATGGAGAAGAGCTTCTTCTCGCTCTCCGATGCGGCGCAGCGGCGCTTCCTGGCCCCCTTCGACATGGACCTCTACGCGCGGATCAGCGGCAACATCTACCTCCACGCGCCGTCGTCGCTGACGCATCTCAAGAGCATCGACACACAGCGAATCAACGAGTTCACCATCTCCCGCAAGCCGTTGCGCGACATCGCGAACACGCGGGAGGACGCCGGAGCGTTCACCTGGACGCTGTGCACCTATCCCACGCGGGCGCTCGCGGACCAGGCGCAGCTGTCCCTCCGGGAATACGCCGCGCAGGTCGCGAAGGCCTGCTTCCTCGGCGACCGGGACCCCGTCGGGCGATGGAACCGCATCTACGCCGACGTGAACGGCATCAAAAAGCGCCTGAACGCGCTCCCGATCGAGAGTGTCACCGTGGAGAGCGCCTCGTGCGATTTGACCATCCGGTTCGGCGAGAAGCGGCGGTTCATCGGCGTGAGCGGGCGCAACATCCCTTCGTTCGAGATATTCACCTCGCCCGACTGGCGCGAGGCGCGCGGCGTCTACTTCGCCGACCAGGCCTCCTTCCGCAACGGCAATTACGTGGAGGGCGTGCGCCTCGAGTTCCAGAAGGGGCGCGTGGTGCGGGTGTCGGCGAAAAAGGGCGGGGCGTTCGTGAAAAAAACGCTGTCGATGGACCGCGGCGCGTCGCAGATCGGCGAGTTTTCCCTCACGGACCGCCGCTTCTCGAAGATCGACCGCTTTATGGCCGACACGCTTTTCGACGAGAACTTCGGCGGCCGCCACGGGAACTGCCACATCGCGCTGGGCAGCTCCTACGCGGACGCCTTTGCCGGCGATCCGGCGACGCTCACGAAATCGTCGAAGGCATCGCTGGGCTTTAACGATTCCGCGCTCCACTGGGACCTGGTGAATACCGAGAAGAAGCGCGTCACGGCCGCGCTTCGGGGCGGCGGGAAGACCGTCATTTACGAGAACGGAATGTTCGCGGTCTAGCGGACTACACCGCCGGCAGCAGGCCGTGATCGGTCTTGTCGGTGAGGATCTCGAAGGCGGCCCGATGCGCCGTCACAAGCCGCACCCGTTCGCCCGTTCTCCTGAACGTTACGTCGAGCTCGCACGAAGCGATCTTGCTGTTGAGGCACATCTTCACGCCCCCGGGCGGATTGTAGTACGGCAGGCACACGAAGTCCCGCGCCTCCGCGCGGATCACGCCGCGCACATCGATTTCCGTCGAGCGCGTCGCAACGTTCCAATGGAAATACGAGAAGCTCGCGCGAAACAGCAGCGTATGCAGTTCGTTGAGCGCGTACTCGCGTCCGTCGTGTCGAAGCACGATCGGCGTGAAAAACGGCGACCATATCGGCCCGATCTTGATCTTCGCCGTGGCGAGCTCGAGGAAGCTCCCGGGCGCATTGTCGAACCCGGCAACCTGCCCCCAGGCATAGTAGTCCGTGTGCTTGATTCCCCAGTTGTGGTTCTCGCTCCCCACCCAAGAGTCGATGGCGACCGTCGCGCCATTGATAACGATGCTGCCCATAAATGACGCCAGCGGGAGGCTCACCAGCCCCTTCGCCTTGGGAAAACCGCCGGTGTAGAACTTGAGCGGAAACCAAAAGATGGGCGTGTGATCGCCGGCATAGGACAGGTCCCATTCGATGGTCCCGCCCGTCTTTGCGTTAGTGATGGCGCCCCGAAGACGTCCGGAGGCAAGAGTAGCGTCGCCCACGCGCGCTTCCAGCCGGTCCCGCGCAAATGAGCATTCGGAAAACGGCACCTCCTTCTTTGCCGCGACATGCTCGCCGGTCTCACCATTGAAGAAGACCGACCAGAGCTCGCCCATCGCCCGCTCAGGATGTTCGTGCGGGCTGAAGATCGTGTACCGGATCCAGAAGGCGAGCGGTCGAGAGGGATGGTTCGCCCTGAGAAAAAAACTTTCGTAATGTCCCTGCCGCTGGCCGGGAACGTAGCGCGTCCAATTCGCGGTCTGTTGCGCCTCGTGAAGGTCCATATGCGCTCCTCTTTCTTACGATGAATAGACACGTCCGTTCATGCCGCGCCCCTGGAACACACCGCGTATGCGGCATCATCAACGCTTATAAAAAGCATACGTCGATAGCGAATAAACTCAACCATATTTTCTTTCTTGCAAAAAATTCATCGGGACAGGGAAATATCGGCGAACAGCGGAGGAACGTGACATGAAAACGCGCATCGTCGGTATTCTCTTTATATGTATCATTCTGATCGCGCTGCCGCTCGCCGCCTCTCCGCGCAGGGCGCAGGGCTTCGCGCTCCTCAACCGCAACAACCAGCTCGTCACGCTCAGCGCGCTGATGAAGAAGGGGAATGTCATCGTCTCGTTCTGGGCCACCTATTGCGTTCCCTGCAAGCGGGAGATGCCCGAGCTCTCCAAACTCGCCGCCGCCTATCGCGACCGGAAGAGGGTGGGCGTGCTCTTCGTGAGCATCGACAAGGAGGGCAAAAGCGTGGCGCAGCCGTTCCTCGACGCGTTGAACATCGCCGACGAGTGCGTGTTCGACATCTATCAGGAAACCGCGAAGCGATACATTCCGTCCCTCAAGGTGCCCGCGGTATTTCTGGTCAACGAAAAGGGGATGATTGTGTTCGAGGCCGTGGGCGAAACGCCCGAGACGCTCCGGAGGCTCGAAGACGCCATCAAACTCCTCCCGGACCGCTGATCGGCGCGTCCGGCCCACGGGTCCCCATTTTTTCCTAATTGACATATCGCCGATATAATCGGTATGATTTGCCATCGCCAACGAAAAGGAGCGGATCATGTCGATTAGCAGCTTGTCACGACGATCCATCGTTGCCGCCATTTGCGCCCTGTGCCTCGTGGCGGATTTTACCATCTTCTCCGATGACGCCGACGCGCGCGCCGGACGCGGGGGAAGCTATCGCTCGAGCTCGTCAAGCTCGCGTTCATCGAGCTCCTCACGGTCTTCCAGCTCGCGCTCCTCGAGCAGCAGCTCCACGTATCGATCGTCATCACCGAGCACGCGCAGCACAACGCCGTACGTGCCGTACAGCTCCGGCGCCCGACGCTCATCGACCCCCACCGCGAGACCCGTGTCGCTGCCCACAACGACCTATTCGCTCGATTATTCAATGAAGTCCTATACGGCCGTTCTCGCTATCGCGCGTGACGGATCCGTGACCGTATCGGAGACGCTCAGTGTGATGCTTGCCTCACCGGCGAACGGAATAACCCGGTCGCTGGTGCCGGACGAGCAGTATACCGGCCTCATCGCCGCCGACACTGTGAGCACCACCACCGGAAGCGTGACCTATTCAAATGCGCGATACTTCCAGGTCGGCAACCCGAACACAAAACTCCAGAAGGAGCAGACCTTCACCCTGTCGTATCGGCTCGATGGGATTGTGCTCCCCTACGCCGCGGGGCCCGTGCTCGCCTGGCGGATGAACCTTGGCCGCCCGCTGCCGCAGGGCGCGATAACCATTCGCTTCCCGGACGCCGCCTCGGCCGCGCGCTGCGAGGTCGTCATCGTTCCCGCGAAACCGCACCGTTTCTATACGGCGACGAAGCTTAAAACCGAGGTCCGCGGCGCAGAGGTGAGCGCCGCCATCGAGCGCCCGCTGAAGGACTGGGAGACCGTCGAGGCCTACGCCGAATTCCCCGCGGGCAGTGTCGATCCTGTCGCGCTTGCCGCAGCCTTCGACAAACGATTCGGGAAAAACACGATCTATTCGATCGCACGACTTGCGTATCGGGCAACGGTGCGGCGGAACCTCTCGGTGGACGTCGACGCCGCATACGATCTCTCGATTCCCAACAAATATGCCCGTCCGTGCCAGGCCCGCCGGGAGACGTATTCCGTCGGTATTCCATACGCGGAACAATCCAAACCGGACAAGGACTCGTGGCGTCGCGACCTCTACCTGTACAATCTTTCCGGTTCCGGCTACACCGACCGCACCCTGTCCGAACGGGATATATGCTATACGCTTGCGTCGGGTACCAGCGCACAATTGAAGACGGGCTATACGATATACGGAAATTTCTACGATACCGGGACCCTCTTTGTCGATCTCGAACTTCCGGGCCTGGATGCGAAAAGAACCGGCGTCATCACCGTGTCCATCGATGTGCCCGATGGAGTGTCGACCGATCTCGTGCGCCCGCAGTTTCTCCTGAAGCGAACGGCGAATAACGAACTCTTGCTGCGCCCTCTTGCCGTCCCCTTCACCTGGGAGAAAAACCGCCTAACCGCAACGATTGGCGGCCTGTTGGAGGACCAGACGATCATGGTTCGGCTCTTCCTGCCCGCAGATGCGTTCACGAGGCCGTTCATCGCGGCCCGTGCGATCATGTATGTCCGAACAATGTGGAACTTCAACACCGGGCTGCTCATCGCCGTCATCGTCGTCGTACTGGTCATCGGCGCGATCATCGTCATCAGCATCATGGCGGTGCGCTCCGGCCGGCCGTTGCCCTCGCTGCCGAAGATCGCGAAGCGCGAAAAGAAGAAGGCGCCCGCCGCCTCTATCGCGATACCGCCCGCGATCGAGGCACAGATACGGGAACACGACCCCGCCTTCACGGCCGCACATTTCCTGTCGCGCGTAACGGCGATCTCCACGCGCCTGCAGGAGGCGTGGGGGCGCGGCGACATGCACCCGGTGCGCAATTACGTGTCGCAGGGCGTGTACAACCGTTTCCGCCTCCAGCTCGATCTGATGATACACGAGGAGGGGGTGATCGATTGTACGTCGGATTTCGCCATCACCGACGCGCGCGTGACCGGGATATCGAGCGCGCGGAACTACCAGACGCTCCACGTGCGCATCACCGCGCAGATCCGAGATCTCACCATCGACGCCTCGCTCAGCGATGATGATAAGCGGAAGCTCCTTGCGGAAGAGCCGCTCGAGACCTTCACGGAAATCTATTCGTTCACCCGCCGCACGGGCGCGAAGACCGATACGACCAAGGACTGGCTGAAGGGGCAATGCCCCAACTGCGGGTTCGTGCCGGAGAATTTCAGCGAGGTGAACAAGTGCCCCAACTGCGCCACCATCTACAACTCCGGCGAGTTCGAATGGGTCCTTTCGGAGATCACGCAGCTCGAGGAATGGCGTCCCACCTCCTGTCAGGACATTCCGGGGCTTGCCGCACTCGAGGAGAAAAATCTCTCCATCAACCGAGAGGTGATCGAGGACCGCGCATCGTATCTGTTCTGGCGCTGGGTCTACGCGCGGGCGAAGGGGATGCCCTCGGCGATCGCGCGCGACGCGACGAAGGAATTTCTCCAGGCGTTTTCCGCGCAGCGAAGCGCCATCTCCGAGATCGCCGTGGGCGCGGTCGATCTCGAACGGGTTTCGCAGGACGGCGATACGGTCCGCGCGGTCGTCGCCGTCAAGTGGAGCGCGGCGCGTGCGCGCGACGCCGAGCCGGAATACCGCGAGCACGCATTCACGCTCATGCTGCCGGTGGCGACAACGAACGAATACGGATTGGCCGAGCACAGCTGCCCGAATTGCGGCGCGCCGCTGCCCGAGCTCGACGCGCTCACGTGCGCCTATTGCGGCGCGGATCTTCCGTCCGCCGTGAACGACTGGATGCTCGAGTCGGTGGAACAGCGCGCCTGACGCGGCCGACCGCGCCCGAATCAGCCGCGCAGGACCGCCTCGGCGTCCCGAACCAGCGCCGCCAGGCGCGCGAGCGAATCCTCATGCCGCTCCTGCGCCACCATCCCGCCGGAGAGCTCCAGCAAATAATGCGTGATGCGCCGCTGCTCGTCGTGCGGCGGGAGCGGGACGCGAAGCGACGCAAGATCATCGCGCGTGGACGGCATCCGGCCGGTCGTGTGGAAAAAATGCAAAACATTGAGCAGGTAGAACTGGTCGCAGCGACCGCCATCGGCGCGCACGGCCGCGCAACCGCTGCCCAGCGCGATCGGGGCGTGGTCGAGAGGGAGTATCGCGGAGGCGCCGGGATGATCCCCCGCGCAGGCGACCACGATGTCACCGGCCTCGGCGCGCGGCGTTCCGGGAGCGATGTGCGAGGGATCGACCGTCGCGCAGGCGTCGTCGGAAAAGCGCAGCGAGGAAACGCAAGAAGGAACGGCGATGAGAACGGACCCGGGTGCGGGTCCGCGGCGATCGTCTTCGGCGCGCAGATCGCCGTGCACGATCAGAGATATTTCGCGCAACGGAAAAACGGGCCATTTTCCGTCCCGGGCGGGCGCATGTGCGGGATCGGTCACATCCGGCGACGTTCCCAGGAATCGCGCCATCACCTCCGTTTTATGCCGGCGGATGAGTTCGAAGATCTCCCGCGCCGCGCCCGCGGCCTCACCGATTCGCTTCGTGAGCCTCGTCCCCGCGTCCATGCGTCGTTCAGAGGAACCGGAAGTGGTTTTGCGCCTCGCCGTCGGTGTTGAACATCTTGATGAATTCCTGCAGGTTGATGATCTTGAAGATCTTGCGCACGTCGGCGGAGACGTTCGACAGGATGATGTCGCCCTTCTTTCCGCGAACGAGCTTGGCCGCGTTGATCAGCACGCCCATCCCCGAGCTGTCGATCATCTCCAGGTTTTTCATGTCGATGATGATCTTGCGCACCCCGCCATCGATGACCGTTTTCAGGAAGATCCACAGGTAGCGCGAGGAATCGATATCCACCCGTTTCGGGGCGTCGATCCGGAATATCAGCGCGTTGAAGTCGATGACCTCGTCGAGTCGTTGCGTGATCCTGATGATTTCGAATGCGATCCTCATGGGACCCCCCTGTCAGACGTATCGGAAAAAATTGAGCGCCTCGTCTTCCGTGTCGAACATCTTGATGACGCGATGCAGGTTCACCACGCGGAAAATCTTGTCGAGATCGGGCGTGACGCCGATCATCACCACGTCGCCGCGCTTTTTGCGCACCAGTTTCGCCGAGCTGATCACGGTGCCGATCCCCATGCTGTCGATGTATTCCAGGCCGGTCATGTCCAGGAGGATCTTCACCGCGCCGCCGTCGACCAGCGCCTCGAAGAGCGCGCCGAGGTCGCGCGACGAATCCAGGTCGATGATCTTCTCGAGCACGAGCTTGAAGACGATCGTTTTGTAATCGATTGACTCGTCGGTGCGCTTCGTTGTCTTGATGATTTCAAACGCGATCTTCATTCCGTACCCGGATCGTGCGCGGCATGCGGCGGCGGTTACAGACCGCCCAGGTAGTCGAGCGCGTCCTGCTCGGCCGCGAATATCTGTATAAAACGCGCGACGTTGATCGGCTCGAGGATCCGCGCGATCGACGGCGGCACCTCGGCGAGCGCGAGGTCGCCCCCGCGCCCGCGCACCGTCTTCGCCGCGTTCACAAAAATGCCGATCCCGTAACTGTCGATAAACTCGAGCCCGTTCATGTTCACCACGAACTTGCGCGCGCCGCCCTCGATGAGGGTTTTCACGAGCACCCAGACGCTGGGGGCAGTGTCGGCGTCCAGCACCGCCCCCGGGCCGACGCGAAAGACGAGCGCACGGTAGTCGATGGCGTCGTTGCGCGCGCTGCCTAGGGTGATGACGGAAAATGTTGTGTTACAAGCGCTCATCGGCCGTGCGCGAATCCTGTTTTTAGTGACGCGCGGGATAGCCGGTGATGGACCTGATGTCGTCGTACAGCGGTTGAAGTTTCGCGTACATCCGCAGGTACACCTTTTCGAACAGCTCTTGATACACGCGCGCGCTCTCGCCGGCGGGCTCGTAGACCTCGCCCACGCGCGTCATCGACCGGATCGCCCCGGAGAAATCCGTGAAATACTTGAGGCCCACCGCGGCGTCGATCGCCGCGCCGAGCGCCGAGGTCTCGGGCGTATGCGGCTTCTCGGCCGGCATGTTGAAGATGTCGGCCGTGAGCTGCATCGCGACGCGGCTCTGCGATCCGCCGCCGGCCACGCGGATCTTTTCGATTTTCACCTTGTTCCGCTTCTCGGTGCGCAGGGCCCCCTCCTTGAGCGCATAGGCGAGCCCCTCGAGGATGGCGCGGTAGATGTGCGCGCGCGTGTGCACGTCGCCGAAACCGATGATGGCGCCCTTCGCCTCCGGGCCGGGCACCTTCACGCCGGGCGTCCAGTACGGCTGCAGGGTGAGCCCCATCGAGCCCGGCGGGATGTCGCGAATGAGCTCGTCGAAGAGCGCCTCCGGCGGGATCTTCCGCTTCTGGGCGATCTGTTGCTCGCGCAGGCCAAACTCCTTCTTGAACCAGCTCACCATCCAGAAGCCGCGGTAGATCATGATCTCCGTGTTGTACGATCCGGGGACGGCGCTCGGATAGGGCGGCAGGAAGGGGATCACCTCGACGTATTTCTCGTTGGTCGTCTCCACGGTCGCGGTGGTCCCGTAACTCAGGCACGCGATCTCCGGCGATAGGCAGCCGGCCCCCAGGACCTCGCAGGCCTTGTCGGCGCCCGCGGAGACCAGCGGCAGCCCCGCCGGGATCCCGGTCTCCTGCGAGGCCTTTTTGGTGATGGCGCCCATGAGCTCGGCGGGCTCGACGATCCGGACGAGCTTCTCCGGTTCGATGGGGAACATCTTCCATTTCATGTCCGAGGGCGCGGCCCAGGCGTGGGTCTTATAATCGAAGGGGATGTAGCCCACCTGGCTTGCTGTCGAATCGACGAACTCGCCGATGAGCCGGTTGATGAAATACCCGGAGAGGAACACGAACTTGTCGGTTTTTCCCCAGATCTCCGCCTGGTTCTGCCGGATCCAGTTGGCTTCGCACTCGCGGTAGGAATGCTCCACCGTCTCCAGCATGTTGATCGCGCGCAGCGCCGTCCGCAGGGGAAGGGACGGCCAGCTCTCGTTGCGCGCCTTGCGCTGGTCCAGCCACACGATGGCCGGCCGCAGGGGCTTCCCGTTCTTGTCAAGGTTGATGACCGTGTTCCGCTGCGTGGTGAGCGTCACGCCCGTGAAGGCGTCGCGCGGGACCTTCGTTTTCGCGAAAAACTTCTTCGTGGTCTGGCACAGGATTTTCCAGTAATACTCGGGGTCCTGCTCGGCCCATCCCGGGTTCGTGGAAAAATACGGATCGAGCGGGGTTTTCACCGAATCGTACAAATTCCCCTTCAGGTCCACCGCGATCGCCCGTATGGATTGCGTACCGGCGTCTATCGCGAGAATGCAGTCACCCCTCTTTTCCTTTGCCACCGAACACCCCCTATTCGTATATACAAAATGCGAATGCGTATCATATGGGCGCGCGCATTTTTTTCAATAACAATTTATGTTGATAAAAAACGACCCGTCGCATAGCGTGCGTTCATCCGGCGGGCAGCGCGCCCGCCACACCTGCGACGGAGTCATTATGCCCGTACTCACCGAAGACGCGCGCGCGGTCGCCCGCGATCATTATCTGCTCTCCATCGCCTTCGATGCCATCGACGCCGCTCCGGGGCAGTTCGTGAACATCAAGGCAGGATCGAATGCCGATCCGCTCCTGCGCCGCCCATTCTCCATCTATGACCGCGCGGGCTCCGTGCTCGAGATCGTGGTCCGCGTCGTGGGGCGCGGTACCGCGTGGCTCTCCGGATGCCGTGCGGGCGCGGACATCGACGTCCTCGCGCCGCTGGGGCGCGGGTTTACGCTCGCCGAGGACAAGCGGGCGCTCATCGTCGGCGGCGGCGTGGGGAACGCGCCGCTGCAATATCTGGCGCGGGAGCTTCGCGCGCGCGCATGCCGCGTCACGTACCTGTACGGCGCGGCGAGCGGCGAATTCGTGTATTGCGAAGACGCCTTCCGCGCGGCAAGCGACGATTTTCTTCTCACAACCGACGACGGGAGCGCGGGGCGCCGCGGGCGTATCACCGACGCGCTCGCGGAGGTCCTCGCGGAGCGCGCCTTCGACATCGCGTACGTGTGCGGACCGACCCCGATGATGCGCGCGGCCGCGGCCCTCCTCGCGCCCCGCGACATCGCCTTCGAGCTGTCGGTGGAGAATTATTTCGGCTGCGGGATCGGCGTATGCTCCGGCTGCTCCATCGGCACGACGGACGGCCTGCGCCGCGCCTGCGTGGACGGTCCCGTCTTCGACGGGCGCGCGATCCACTGGGAATCGCTCGAGGCGCAGTCGTGAAGCCGTTCGTCATTCTGATCGCGTTCGCCCTGTCCGGGTGCATCACCGCGTCCTATCATACGGCCACCGTCGAATTCGGTCACGCCTACCGCGAATTCGATCGGGACCACCGCGCCGCGACGCGGATGTACACCGGGACTATGGCGGGCAGGTGCGATATCAATGGCGAGGGCTTCCACCGCTTCCAGTTTGCCGGAATCCTGAAAGGCGCGGGGCGCTATCTCGATGTGCTGGTGCCGGAGCGGGAACGAATGACGCCGGCATATGAAACGGGACCCGACGGAATTCTACGGGAGTCGAAACGCCTCATCAAACGATCCGGGCTGATTCGGATCCGCGAAAGCGCAACCCCCGCCCCGCCGGGCCCTCCCGCCTATCTCGCATTTACGACGATGTCGACCATGACCATGAAGACGTTCACCGCGCTGATGAACCAGGAGGTTGGAAAACCATCGGATCCGATCTCATTCCTCAATGAACACTTCTCGTTTGCGGTCGTCAGGGCTGAGTATCCCCTCGCCATTATTCATCTCGATTTTTCGCTCAACTACAGCTATAGCGCCCGGGCGGTCATCTGGGGTGCGCCTGCTGACGGGTCGTCGCTGGTCATCTGCACCGGCATCGCCGTGGGTCCCTACACCGATCCGCATTTCGACATAGCATGGAAAGAGCGAAGCAGGATCGTATACGCCGCGCGCATGGCTGGATACGTCGGCACCGTGATCGCCGATGTGGTGACCTCGCCGGTTCAGCTGGTCATGACGATCCTTACCGCGCTGACGGGTCCGGGCGTCCGGTAACGATTGTTACGACAGAACCATAAAAACGTGTACATTGACCCGCTGGCGAATTGTGGTAATTTTTCTTGTAAATATGCGCTCATTATTTTTCATTGTTCACATGGGATTGGCGGCGGCTTCGTGCGTTGCCGGAAATCGCTGAGGACTACATGAACGGATTTATCATCGCAATAACGGTTCTCGGGGGACTTGGCCTGTTCCTCTTCGGCATGAAGATCATGAGCGAGGCCCTTCAGAAGGCGACCGGGGACAAGCTCAGGAACATCCTCACCCGGGTCACCAGCAATCGATTTTTCGGGCTCCTGACGGGACTGGGCATCACGGCCCTCATTCAGTCTTCCAGCGCGACGACGGTGATGCTCGTCAGTTTCGTAAACGCCGGCCTCATCAACCTCTCCCAGTCGGTCGGAATCATTCTCGGCGCAAACATCGGTACAACCGTTACGGGCTGGATTGTCGCGCTCCTCGGCTTCAAGGTTCAGATCACCATGTTCGCCCTGCCCGCCATCGCAATCGGCTTCTTCCTGCGCTTCTTCAAGAACGAGAAATTCGAGGACTGGGGCGAGGTCATCCTCGGTTTCGGGATTCTTTTCCTGGGCCTCGACATCATGAATTCGGCCGTCAAGGACCTCCGCGGCTCAAGCGCGGTGATGCACCTGATGTCCATGGTCCGCGCGGACACCATTCCCACGGCAATCCTGGTGGTGGTTATCGGCACTCTCGTGACCATGGTCGTCCAGTCGTCGAGCGCCACGATGGCCATGACGATGGCGCTCGCCGTCAACGGGATCGTCGATTTTTACACCTGCTGCGCGCTCATCCTCGGCGAGAACATCGGCACCACCTTCACCGCTTTTCTCGCGTCCCTTGGCGCATCGACGACCGCACGGCGGACCGCGCGGGTCCATATGCTCTTCAATATATTCGGGGTCATCTGGGTCCTGTCCTGTTTTCACTGGTTGTTCATTCCCTTCATCAACTGGGTGGTTCCGGGCGATCCCTTCTCAACGGTAGCAAGCGAACGCTCGAAGGTCATCGCCGACCACATGGCGGCGTTTCATACGCTGTTTAACGTGATCAACGCGATGCTGTTCCTTCCTTTCACGACGGTCCTTGCGAATATCGCCACGCGCCTTGTTCCGGACAAGGCGGGCACCGCCGAGTATGACGAGTTTAATTTGAAATATATCGCGAGCCCGCTCCTGTCGACCCCCGCCATCAACATAAACCAGGCGCGCATGGAGACGCAACGCATGGTGGGGATCTCGATCGAAATGTTCGACATGGTGATGGAGGTGTTCGGGAAGCCCGGCGAAAAGCTGGGCGAGCTCGTGGAAAAGATCCAGGTGCGTGAGCGCACCATCGACAAGCTGGAAATGGAGATCTCGGAGTACTTGGTCAAGATATCGCAGGAGTCAATATCCCAGGACCAGAGCTACGAGATATCGATGCTCCTGCACGCGGTGAACGACTGCGAGCGGATCGGAGACCACTGCGAGAACCTCCTGAAGCTCGTGCGGCGCAAGTACGACGGCAAGCTCGAGTTTTCCGACCGCGCCGTGCAGGAAATCACGAGCATATCCGCAAAGGTGCGCGACCTGCTCGTGTTGATCCATGACGGACTGATGAAGGCGAGCGTGAGCATCATGACGACCGCCAGCGTCCTCGAAAACAGGATCAACGAGCTCAGGAAAGAGCTTCGTTCCACCCATATCAGCAGGCTCAACGAGGGGGCCTGCGACGTGTCGTCGGGCCTGGTGTTCATCGACATGCTCACCAGCTTCGAAAAAATCGGCGACCACGCATTCAATATCGCCGAGGGCATCGCCCTGAAAAAGATAACCTGAGCCGGCCTCCCGGCCTCCTTACGCCTCCGGCGGGACGGGATTATCGTACACCCGGTTGAGATAATCCCGCACACATCAATCCAGTGCAAGACGGCCTCCCTCCCGATGTGGTACTATCTGTACACACACATCATTTTCAGGAGGTCTCAATGAACACTTTCATTCCACGGCTTCTCTGCGCCTGCGCGTTGCTCGTGCCCCTTGCGGCATTTGCGGGCGGGTCCGCCGAGAAGAAATGCAACACCAAATACCCCATCATCCTGTCCCACGGCATGGGCGTGCGCGACAGCATACTGGGCGTCAATTACTGGTACGGCATCCCGGACGCGCTCCGTGACGAGGGCGCGCGGGTGTACATCTCCAACCAGAACGCCTTCGGATCGCATGCCCAGCGGGGCGAGCAACTGCGCGCGTACATCATGGGCGTGCTGGCGCTGTACAATTACAACACGAAGGTGAACATCATCGGGCACTCGCAGGGCACGCTCGATTCGCGCTACGTGATCGCGACCCCCATCACCTACACCGTCGGCGGGAAGACCTACACGCGCAAGATGAGCGATTTTATCGCGAGTTGGACCGGCATCGCGGGCCCCAACCGCGGGAGCGCCGTCGCCGATGTCATTCTGGGTGCGCTGCCGAACGGGACGCATACGACGGTCGGCGCAATCATCAACGCCGCCGGATGGCTCATGGGCGACGTGAAACCCGACAGCCTGGGCGCGGCGCGAAATCTCACCCGCGACTACATGTGCAATGTCTTCAACAAGGCCTATCCGGACCAGCCGGGCGTCTATTACCAGAGCTGGGCGGCGAAGATAAAAACGCTCACGGCCGATTGCGTGCTGATCGAACCGACCCATTTGATCCTGAAATTTTACGAAGGTGACAATGACGGGCTGGTATCGGTGAGCTCGGCGAAATGGGGCAACTTTCGGGGCGTCGTTTCCGGCGCCTGGTGGTGCGGGGGCGTGTCCCACTTCAATATCGTCGACCAGTTCTTCGGCGTTACGCCCGGTTTCGACGCGCCCGCATTTTATGTCGATATCGTCAACGACCTGAAGAAACGGGGGTACTGAAGATATATCCGAAGTCCTCTCCAGGACCTCTCACGGACCGCGCTGGTATGGCCCCGCATGGGGCCAATCTTTTTATCGTGAGAAACGACAATGGGCATGGAATCTGCCCATGCCCATTGATGGGTATATGAGAACCCGCCCGAATAGCGATACGGGCGGGAGGAGGGTGAGATCGGTCAGTGAACCGCGATTTCGATCTTCTTCGGTTTCACCTCTTCGCGCTTCGCCAGCGTCAGGGTGAGCACGCCGTTTTCGATCTTCGCGCTCACGCCGTTGGGATCGATATCGTCACCAACCGTGAAGGTGCGATGATAGTTGTACAATGCGTATTCACCGTAGCGCAGCGACTCGCGCTCCTTCTCGTCGGCCGTGACCGTGCCGCGGATGTCCAGCGTGTTTTCATGGAGCGTCACCGCGACGTTTTCCTTCGAGACCGCCGGCATATCGACCGTCACCACGAAGCCGGTTTCATTTTCGTAGATGTCAACGGCCGGGACAATCTCGCGTTCGTATCTGTTCTGTTCCGCAACATGGGTATTCGTGCTGTTCATGGTCCACCTCCTTACTGGATCGCAATACGTTTCGGCTTGGCCGCCTCGCTGGCGGCGAGTGTCACGCGCAATACGCCGTCCTTCAGGGTCGCGGTGATGCTGTCGCGATCGACCGCGATGGGCAGGCGAACGCTCCGGGTAAACTCGCCGAACTCGCGTTCGCGCCGGATATAGGCATGCTGCTCGTTCGCGGCGGTTCGCGCTCCCTTGATCACCAGATCGCGATCGACCAACTCCAGGGTGATCGTATCGGCCGTGACTCCGGGAACAAGCGCGCGCACTTCAACCGCATCGCCCGCATGGTACACGTTCACAACGGGATAGTTTCCAGCGTTAGTGTACCGATGAGTTGTCGCAGTAAAAAAATCATCAAAAATGCTTCTCAGTCCAAGCATATCGGTAAAGAGATCACTTGCAGTTATCATGTCATTCCTCCAATATTGTTCATTTTATTGTTAGCACTTTAAATAATTGAGTGCTAATAACACTAATAAAATAATACCCCTCGTCAGAAACGTCAAGGGGTGAATTTGAATTTTTTGGATTTTTTACGATCGTTCTTGTATGGTGATATAAAGAGTGACAGTCCCCCTTTCGCGCCATACCTCGATTTTAAGGGTCTTTCCAATCGGCATTTTTTCGACAATCTCGATCAGTGCGCCGGGTGAATTCACCTTTGTGCCGTCAACGGAAAGTATCACGTCGCCAATCCTCATGCCGGCCTTCGCGGATGGGCCTCCATTTAGTACGGCATCCACACGCGCTCCCTCCGTGTTCTTTAAGCCAAGCTCTTTTACATGCTCGTCGGTCAGCGGTGCGATATGAACCCCGATATACCCGCGCTTCACCTTCTTGAATTTCTTGAGGTCCTCCAATACCGCCTTCGCCTGGTTGATGGGAATGGCGAAGCCGATCCCCAGCGACCCGCCGCTGTTCGAGTAGATCATGCGATTGATGCCGATCACCTCGCCGTTGATGTTGATGAGCGGCCCGCCTGAGTTGCCGGGGTTGATGGAGGCGTCGGTCTGGATATGCGTCTGGGAGCCGCCCATCATGCCCACGTCCTTGCGCGCCACGGCGCTGATGACGCCGACGGTGAAGGTCTTGTCCAATCCGAAGGGGTTCCCGATCGCGACCGCCCAGTCACCGACCCGCACGGTGTCGGAATCGCCCAGATACACGGGATTGAGTTTCGTTTTGGGATTGATCTTCAGGAGCGCGATGTCCGTCCGCCCGTCCGCGCCCACCACGATCGCGTCATAGGTCGTGTCGCCCACCTTCACCTTCACCCGTTCCAGCGGCCCGATGATGTTCCCCGTGCGGTCCATGCGGCTCACCACGTGGGCGTTGGTGCAGATGTAGCCGTCGTCCGTGAGGACAAACCCGGTCCCCAGTCCCGTTCGCTTCTGCGTGCGCGGCTGCTGCTGTCCCCGCGGCATCCCGAAGAAATCGCGGAAAAACGGATCGTTGAAGAACGGGTTCTGCGGCATCTGCACCGTTTGCTCGGTGCTGATGAAGACCACCCGGTCGTTGTTGAGATCGTAGATCTCGCGAAAGGTCTTCTGCATGTCCCACGCCCGCGAGGAACTCGACGAGATCGGCGATTTCCCGTCGGCGCCGAACCCGCCGCCGGCGCCCGTGAGCCGCGACGCGGATAGCACCACGACACATGCGATGGCGACAATCACGGCAATCGCAATCGCGGGCGCCGATAGTATTTTCTTTCCTATGGAATCCATACGCACCTCATAGCAATAGATTTGTTGTGTGTGACGATATCATATAATAAAGAAGCGGTTGGCGGTAAAAAAACCGCGCAATGATACAGGGAATACCGTTCTTAGACCCGGCGGGCGGCGCATTGTTACATCGCGTTGGTGCGGGTTACGGCTTTGTTCCTGCTGATTGTTGTGCTGCGCAAAAAATCATGGCCGCCGTCAATTCCCGATCGATCATCAGCCGACGAGCTCGAGGAAAAGCCCTTCGCCGCGCTCCAGCTGGCGGACGAGGTCCGAAAACTCGGAGTGGGTGATGTCCTTGCGGATAATGCGCACGACGGAGCCCGCCGCGTCGAGGAGCACGAGATTGATGAACACCTCGCCGCCCTCCTCGAATACATAGAACCGGTGCGGCGAATTTCGTGAGGCCAAATCCTCATTCACCTGCGCCGCCATGTTCCGCAGGCTCTCGAGGTGCGCGCCCGCCTCGTCGGGCGTATCGTCCGTACGCGCATGATCGCGCCCTCGGCGCCGTTCGCGGTCCGGATTAATGGTAACGGTTCTCGCGCCGGTCGCGTCCCAGCGATTGACACGGTTCATGCGCGAATTCTGCTCCGTGTCGATGAGCATTTCCGGTCGATGTGAAAACGGTGCCAGCTTCATGACATCCTCCTCGCTTCGCCCGATCACCATATGTATCGTCATTTCTGGCGGAAAAATCAAGCCAGGCTAAACATATGTTTGTGTTTTTTATGCAATGCCGCAGTCGCGCGCTATCCGCAGTGAGTGAATTATGTGGTGGAGTGTGATAATGCATCCGAACGCCCGGCCGCTGGATGCGACCGGACGTTCGAAAGCAGGGAATTGCAGTACCTAGCCGAGACGCCGTTCGAGCGCCGCCAACTCATCAGCGAGCTCGCGGGGCAGACGGTCGCCGAACCGCGCATAATGCTCGCGAATGCTTGCGATCTCGCGCTTCCATTCGTCGTGGTCCACCGCGAGGAGCTCCCGCATGTCGGCGTCGCTGACGTCGAGGCCGGAGCGGTCGATGGCGTCAACCGTTGGCATGTGGCCGATGGCCGTGTCCTGCGCCTTGCCCTCGCCGTTGACCCGCTCGAAGACCCACTTGAGCACGCGGCTGTTTTCTCCGTAGCCGGGCCAGAGCCATTTCCCGTCGGCGGTCTTGCGGAACCAGTTCACGTAGAATATCTTCGGCAGTTTTTCGGCGCTCGTCCTCGAGCCGATGGTTATCCAGTGCTTGAGATAATCCCCCATGTGATAGCCGCAGAAGGGGAGCATGGCCATGGGGTCGCGTCGCACCTGGCCGATGTTCGCCGATATCGCCGCCGCCGTCACCTCGGAGCCGACGATGGAACCGAGGAACACGCCGTGGTTCCAATTGAATGCCTGATGCACCAGCGGGATGGTGGTGGGGCGCCGCCCGCCGAAGAGGAAGGCGCTGATCGGCACGCCCTTCGGGTCCTCCCAGTTCGGGTCGATCGCGGGGCACTGCCGCGCCGGTGCCGTGAAGCGCGCATTCGCGTGCGCGGCGAGCTTTCCGGAGTCCTTGGTCCACTCTGCGCCCGTCCAGTCGATAATGCGCCCTGCGGGCGGATCATACCCGATGCCTTCCCACCAGACATCGTTGTTCTCCGTGAGGGCCACATTGGTGAAGATGGTATTGCGGTCGATCGACTTCATCGCGTTCGGGTTCGAATCCATCGAGGTCCCCGGCGCCACGCCGAAGAATCCGGCCTCGGGGTTGATGGCGTAAAGCCGCCCGTCCTCGCCGAACTTCATCCAGGCGATATCGTCGCCCACGCATTCCACCTTCCAGCCGGGGATGGAGGGAATGAGCATGGCGAGATTGGTCTTCCCGCAGGCGGAGGGGAAGGCCGCGGCGATGTATTTCTTCACGCCCTGCGGATTGGTGATGCCCAGGATGAGCATGTGCTCGGCCAACCAGCCCTGCTCGCGGGCCATCACCGAGGCGATGCGCAGCGCGAAGCACTTTTTGCCCAACAGCGCATTCCCGCCATAGCCGGATCCAAACGACCAGATCGTCTTCTCCTCGGGGAAATGCGAGATGTATTTCTTTTCGATGGGCGCGCAGGGCCACAGGTGCCCATCCGATTCGCCGGGACCGAGCGGTTTGCCCACCGAGTGCAGACAGGGGATGAACGTGCCGTTCTCGCCGAGCGCATCGAGCACCGCGCTCCCGACGCGCGTCATGATGTGCATGTTCACCACAACATAGGGCGAGTCCGTGAGCTCGATGCCGATCTGCGCGATGGGCGAGCCGACCGGGCCCATGCTGAAGGGGATCACGTACATAGTCCGGCCCTTCATGCAGCCGGTATAGAGTCCCTTCATGGTCTTTTTTAATTCATCGGGGTCGATCCAGTTGTTCGTGGGACCGGCCTCGTCCTTGGATTTCGATGCGATGTAGGTGCGGTCCTCGACGCGCGCGACGTCCGAGGGGTCCGAGCGAAAGAGATATGATTTCGTTCGCGTTTTCTCATTGAGCGGGGTCGCGAGGCCGCAATCCACCATGATCTTGATCATGGCGTCGTACTCCCTCTGGGACCCGTCGCACCAATAGACGCGGTCGGGCTGGCACATCGCGGCCATCGCATCGACCCATTGGATGAGTCCATTGTGTTTCGTCAAGCTGCTGTCGTTCATGTGAGGCACCTCCCTCTGTCGTATTCGGGCAGATTCAAGGCGCTGGCAGGAGTTTCCTGATGCCTGAAAATACCAATCGTGTGAGTACCCAAAAATTCAGGTCGTTGTCTGTCAATTTTCTTTCCGGCAAATCGATCAAAAAGAGAAAAAATATTGCTTTTCCGATGGCCTTGCACCTAATTGGTATGCTGCCCGACCGTGCTAAACACCGCGTCATTACAGAATATCCAGTGCATACAGTATCAGTACCGTCGTCAACGGAATGGGAATGGTATGCACTCGAAATAGAGACTATGGGGGTAACATCATGTCACACGCTTCGCAAAACGCAGCGACAATACCGCGCTGGCTGCCGCTGGTGGGCGGGGTCTTCAGCAGCACCACCTGCGGGGCGCTCCTGTACGCATGGAGCGTTTTCATCAAGCCGCTCAACGCCGACTTCGGATGGAGCCGCGCCGACATCGCGCTGGCCTTCGCCATCTGCTGCCTGGTCTTCGGCCTCATGACCTATCCGGCCGGGCGCTTGAGCGACAAGTACGGCGCGCGCATCGTCGTCTTCATCGGCGGCGCGATCCTCTGCGCCGGGTTCGTGCTGTCCGGTTTCATCGAATCGAAAACGCAGCTCTATATCACCTACGGTCTCGTCGCCGGTTTCGGCGGCGGCCTGGTCTATCTGCCGCCCATCGCGACGGCGCCCAAGTGGTGGCCCGATCACCGCGCGCTCGCGACCGGGTTCGCCGTGGTCGGCCTGGGCCTGGGATCGTTCATCATGGCGCCGCTGGCGACCTACATCATCCAGAATTACGGCTGGCGCTCGGTGTTCATCTATGTGGGCGCCGCAATGGGGGTCATGGCGATCCTCGCCTCGTTCACGCTGAAAACGCCGCCGGCCGGCTGGAAGCCGGCGGGATTCAATCCCGTTGTCCCCACGTCGGGAGGAAGGGAGACGAGAGATTTCACCTATCAGGAGACCTTCAAGACCGCACAGTTCTGGATGCTCTATGTCGCCTACTTCTGCGGCTCCTTCGCGGGGCTCATGGTGATCGGTCATATCGCCGGTCATGGGATCGACCGGGGCATCGAACCGATGAAGGCGGCCGGCGCGGCGAGCTGGCTTGCAATCTTCAATGCGGCGGCGCGCGTCCTCATCGGCATCATCGGCGACAAGATCGGCGTCAAGAAGAGCTTCGTGGGCATCTTCGCCCTGCAGGTTGCGGCCATGGCGCTCCTGTATCCCGCCGGGTACACCTACTGGGCGCTCTGGATGGTCGCGGCGCTCATCGGCTGGAACTACGGCTCCATGTTTACGCTCTTCCCAGCCACCTGCATCCAGTTTTTCGGGATCACCTCGCAGGGGACCAACTACGGGCTGCTGTTCACCTCATGGGGGCTGGCGGGGTTCGCGGGACCGTATGTGGGCGGCTGGCTCAAGGACTCAACCGGGACCTATCTGGCCCCGTTTGTGGTGGGTGCGGTCGTGGTCGCGATATCGGTGATCATCATCGCACTTGTGAAGGCGCCGGAGAAGAAGCACGCCTAGCGCCGCGCGTTCCCCAATTACCAATCGCATTCCATCAACAATGTACGGCGGGTGATTACACACCCGCCGTACGCGTATGTAGAGCCAAACTCTGTAGGCTCATGGCGAAAGAAAAATAAAAGAGGCGGAAGAGTATCACAGTCGCCCCGTCGCACGGGATTATTTTTTTTAGTTGACGAAATGATTATATTTTAGTATATTCTAAAATATTAATTATACATACTGGTGAAACTATGACATCAATAACGGCCGAAAAACCGATCATTATCGTCGATAGCCATCGCTGCCCGCAGAACCATCCCTGCCCGATGGTGAAGCGATGTCCGATGGGCGCCATAGAGCAGAAGGGACATAATGCACCGACGGTGGATCAAGCGCTATGTACGCGCTGCGGTCTTTGCACGAAGGGCTGTCCGTATCAGGCGTTCATTGCCATGAAGGACCACTGAGGCCGGCGTTAGCGGTCGATGAAACGCTTGGTAAGCTCCAGCTTGTGCCGAATGAGCGCCACGGAGTTGGTGAGAAAAAACTTATCGGTCTTGAAGGTGAGTAGTCTCTCGTACTGCTTGTAGGCCTCCTCGTATTCCTGCATCTTGTACAGGCACTCCGCGTAGTAGTAGTGCAGCGACTTGTCGTAGTTCTTCGTGGTGTCGATGGTCTGAAAGAGGATGATGGCCCGCCGGTATTTCTCCTTGATAAAATGGATCTTCGCGAGGCCCAGAAGGCCGTTGGGAAAGCGCGTATCGACCTTGAGCGCGCCCTCGTAATACTTTTTCGCCATCGAATACTGTTTGCGTGAAAAGTAGATATCGCCGATCTGCACGTAGCCGTCGATCTCCTTCGCGTTGATCGCGAGCGCCTTTCGGAAATGGTCGATGGCGATTTCGTGCTTGGCCATGCGCTGGTACACATATCCGATCTGGAGATAGGTCTTCGAGAATTCCGGCACCAGATTGGCAGCGCGCCTGAGGTGCACGAGCGCCTCGCGCAGGCGGTCGAGATGGATGAGGCACATGCCGAGGTTGTATTCGAACGGGAAGAAGAGCGGCGCGCGGGCGAGGGCCTCGCGGAGGAGCTTCTCCGCATCGGCATAATTCGCCTGTTCCATGAGGGCGATCGCGCGGTTGTTCGCCGCTGCGGCCTCGTTGCTTCCGGTGCAGTGGATGAGCTCGTTCTTGTAGAAGATGCGCTCGTAGGCCTGCGGGTCGTCCGGCGGCTTTTCGATCTGGCGGAACAGAAAGCGGTTCGATGGATCGAGCGTGTCGACGTCGATGGCGAACAGGGAGCGCGTGGGGAGCGTCGCGATTCCCGAAATGAGCGCGGCGCATGCAAGCGCGGCGGTGAGCCGCACCCGGCGCAGGGGAGCGCGGTCGCCCATCAGTACAGATGGCAGGCCACGCGGCGGCCGCCGACCTCCTTCATGGGCGGCGGAACGCTCCGGCACGTGTCCATCACCTTGGGGCAGCGGGGATGGAAGTGGCAGCCCGCCGGCGGGTCCTCCGGCGAGGGGATCTCGCCGGGCAGCACCGCGAATCCCTTGCGCGACGGCTCGGCCGTCGGGATCGACGTGAGGAGGCTTGCCGTGTAGGGATGCAGCGGTTCGCGATAGAGCTCGGTCCGGGCGCTCTCCTCGACGATCTTGCCGAGGTACATCACCGCGATGCGGTCGCTCATGTGCTCCACCACCGCGAGATCGTGCGCCACGAAGAGAAAGGTGAGTCCCAGCTTCTCCTGCAGGTCCCTGAGAAGATTGAGGATCTGCCCCTGGATGGAGACGTCGAGCGCCGAGACCGGCTCGTCGAGGATGATGAAGGCGGGATTGAGCGCGATCGCACGGGCGATCCCGATGCGCTGGCGCTGTCCGCCGCTGAACTCGTGCGGGTATCGGTCCGCATGCTCGGGGGAAAGGCCCACCAGCTCGAGCAGCTCGCGCAGGCGCGAGGCGAGCTCGGATTTCTCCATCGAGCGGTGGATGCGCAGCGGCTCGGTGATGATCTTGCCCGCGGTCATGCGCGGATTGAGCGAGCCGTACGGGTCCTGGAAAACGATTTGCATGTTGCGCCGGAACGAACGCAGCTCGGCGGGCGGAAGGCGCAGGACGTCGCGCCCGTTGATGACGACCTCGCCGGCGTCGGGCTCGATGAGGCGAAGCATCGAACGGGCCGCCGTGGTCTTGCCGCTGCCGCTCTCGCCCACCATGCCCAGGGTCTTTCCCGCCTCGATGGTAAATCCGATATCGTCGACCGCGCGCACCACGCCCGGCCGTTCGAAAAAACCGCTCTTGCGAGCGCTGAAATGCTTCGTGAGTCCCGCGACGCGTACCATCGGCCCATCCTCCCTGCGACTGGCCGCATGATGGGGCCGGGGCGGGCGCGAGCGCAAGAAAAAAATAATTGCGGATTTTACCGCGCAGGCTCAGCATCGGTGTGATCCGCCCGCGGCCGCGCCCTGCCGGGGACGCATCGTCGCTTCCGATGGCACTATCGAAACAAAAAACCTTCTCCTTGACCTATCAGGTCGCCTCCCTTCACGGCACGCGAAAGGACCTCATCGCATTTCTGATGGACGCTGCGCTGCCCGTGGACGTCGTCTCGCAGATCGAGTTGGCGGCCTACGAGGCGCTGGTCAACATCATCGAGCACAATCCTCATCCCCGCGCCGGCGCGAAAATATCCATGCGCTGCACCATCGCCCCCGCGCGCATCACGCTGACCATCGCCAATACCGGCGTGCATTTCGATCCCACGACGGCGCCCATGCCGGACCTCGCCGAGCATTTCAAGAAGGGCCGGCGGCGTGGGCTCGGGATCTACATTATCCGGACGCTAATGGATACGATGGAGTATTCGTTCGCGAAGGGCGTCAACCGGCTGCGGATGGTCAAGCGGATCGCCTAGGAGGCGCGTCCCACAATCCGGCTCTTTCCCTGCATGAGGAATTTCACGCCCTCGTCGAGCCCCTCGAGGGTGAGCTCGAACATGGGGAAGATGTCGCGAACCATGCGGATGGTCTGCACGTAGTCCCACGAGCGGCGGGGCAGCGGATTGAGCCAGATGGAGTCGCGGAACTTGTCGCGCAGTCGCTGGAGCCACACGATGCCGGGGGTGTCGTTGTGGTACCAGTAGTCGATGGCGCCGTTCCGCCAGGTGAGCTCCGAGGGGGCCATCTCGGCGTCGCCCACCAGAATGAGCTTGTAGTCGGGGTCCTCGCTCTTGAGGAGATCGGCGGTGGAGATCGTCGCGTCGCCGCGCTCGATGTCGCGCCAGAGGTCTTGGTACACGCAGTTGTGGAAATAGAAATGCTTGAACCGGCTGATCTGCCCGCTGGCCGCCGAGAACAACAACTCCACCAGCTGCGAATAGGGCGTCATGGAACCGCCCGCGTCCATGAGCAGGATCACCTTGGCGGCCTTCTTCTCCTTCGTTTCCCAGACGAACTCGAGCTCGCCCGCGTTCTTGCAGGTCGCGTCAATGGTCTCGCCCAGGTTGAGGCGCTCCTCGGGCCCGATGGGCAACAGCGAGCGCAGGTGCGAAAGCGCCACCTTCATCTGACGCGTGTCGAGGGTAATGTTGCTGGAGTAGTTCCGGAAGGTCCGCTTCTCGGCGATTTGCACGGCGCGCTTGTGGCGCGACTCGCCCTGGCCGATGCGGATGCCCGCGGGATTGTAGCCCCACGCGCCCTGGGTGGAGCGGCCGCCGGTTCCGATGGCCTTGTTGCCGCCCACATGCCCCTTGTAGTGCCCCTGCTTGAGCTGCTCCTCGAAGTTCTTCAGGACCTGGTCCAGGTCCAGCTGCTCCATCTGCCGCTTTTCCTCCTCGCTCAGGTGCAGCTCCTTGACTTTCTTGAGGCCCTCGAGGATCTTGTCGAGCATCTCGTCGGTGGTCTCGATGTCCTTGAAGGTGTCCAGGAAGGCCAGGTCGTATCGGTCGAAGTGGATCTCGTTTTTCACGAGGATCGCGCGCGCGATGTGGTAAAACTTCGTGAGGCTGCAGTCGTTGAGGTTCGCAACGAGCGCGTGGTGCAGCGTGATCCACTCGTGTAGCGAGACCGGCACGCCATGGGCCTTGAGGTTGTAGAAGAAATTAATAAACACCGCGGCTCCGGGCGCTCGAGCTGTAGGCGTAGTGCGACTTGTCCGAGCCCGCAATCACGTCCATATCTTCCTTCTTTTTGATGAGCGCGCCCAGGAACGGGAGTTCGCTCTCCACCTTCTTCGGGGAGATCCCGCCCGCGAGCAGCGCCTGTATCCAGTCGATGAGCTCGCTGGTGGACGGCTTCTTGCGCAGCATGTCGAACTCGCGGATCCAGTAGAACTTCTTGAGGCACTCCTTCAGGAGCTTCTTGTCCAGGTCCGGAAAGTGAACGTTCACGATGTCGGTCATGAGTTCCTGACCGGGAAATTCGATGTAATGGAACACGCAGCGGCGCAAAAACGGGTCGGGCAGCTCCTTTTCGCTGTTGGAGGTGATGATGCAGATGGGACGGTGCTTGGCCTTGACGGTCACGCCCGTTTCGGGGATGTAGAAGCTCATCTCGTCGATCTCGTTGAGGAGGTCGTTCGGGAACTCGATCTCGGCCTTGTCGATCTCGTCGATGAGCAGGACCACCTGCTCCTCCGCAGCGAACGCCTCGCCCAGCTTGCCGAGCTTGATGTACTGTTTGATGTCCGAGACGTCGCGGTCGCCGAAGCGCGCGTCGTTGAGCCGTTGGACGGTATCGTACACGTACAGCCCCTCTTTCGCCTTCGTGGTCGATTTCACGTTCCAGATGATGAGCTTTTTGCCGATCCCCTTCGCGATTGAATGCGCCAGGAGCGTTTTTCCGGTTCCCGGCTCGCCCTTGACCAAAAGCGGCCGTCCGAGAACGATGGAGACGTTCACGTTGTCGCGCAGCTCCGGGGAGAGAACGTAGTCGTCAGAGCCCTTGAAGAAATCCATATCCCTACCTCTATCGGTGTCGCATATATAATGCGGCGATTGCACGCTTGCATACCTTTCCCGCAACACTATTTTCAAAGCGCCCACTGGCAAGTATTTTTTCTTTACGTTTGCCGCCCATATGTTCATTATCCATGTCAAGCGCCTCTGAACGATCCGATGACCATCAAGGAAATCCGCCCCTTTCCGCAATGTGTTAAGAGACATCCTGCCGGTTATGAGAAATGGGTCACCCCTGCAGACAGTCCCCTTCCGGCCAAAAAATTCTATACATCGGCCTTAAACTTACTTTTTATCGCGCATAATTTTTGTTGGCTATGTTCCCCTACCCGGGGACAAGGAACAAATTTTTTTCTTTACAAACTTCGTTTTATGGAAGATCTGCGGGGTAAAATAATTTTTCCGGGAGGCTTGAAGTTATGAAGGTGTACTTGAAGTTATTCATTGCAGGCATGGTTCTGCTGCTGTCCTCTTGTTCTTATGTCAGGATTGTCGACATCTTGGACGAATCGAGCGCCATCGTTTTTTATACGGAGGAAGGTGTTCAGCGTAAGAAGAATGCCGAAACAGTACCTCTTGAGGTTGTCCGTTACGAAAAAGGACAAAAAATTCCAATTTTACGTGTAAAAAAATGGGTTGCTACCTGGACAGGCATGTCGGTTATGAAAGCGGAGGAATTCAGAGCAGGTACTAAAGATGATTCTTATTCCAGAACTTTAATCACTTCTGTCCAAAATCAAGGAGACGGTATTGCGAAAAATCTGATGGTCATAGAGACGATCCCTGCGCGCTTTGTTGTGGAGAGCATAGGTTTCGTCGATGGGAGCGGGCTTTATGGGTATTCACTAGGAGTAAAGGACTTTAATAATTACGGCATCATTAGCAAAAGGAGCGGTCCCAATGGCACCACGATATACGAAATCAAGATCCTGAAGCCGCTGAATCCCGATCAAGTGTTCAGTATTGGGTTCATGGGACATTATAAAGTAGCCGCTCGCAAATCGATGTGAAGGGGCGATTACTGCTTCGATCGAAAAAAATATACTGCATTTTTTTTACGAGGCCCTGCGTAAAATCGCGGGGCTTCATTTTACCATCAAAGAGACCCCGCCCCTTTCCGCAATGTGTTAAGAGACAAGTGAAATAATCCAAAGCATTGCGTGGACGGGATCGCGCGCCTGCGATCATGGAGTTTTCTTGATCATCTGCAACTATTCAGCACAATATTTGCGAGGGGGGAGAAAGGAGTAGTAGTCTTAACCATCAAGGAATTACGACCGTTTCCTAGAGGAATCAAGAGACATGCTGCGGGTTTATGGGAACTGGATCACCCCTATAGACAGCCCCCCCGCTGGCTTCGATACGCCTGCGGCTACTCAGCCAGCGGGGGGGCTGCTTCCACGGTAGTTCGTTACTAAATTATTCCGCAAGCTGAATACCTGCAGGGACACCTGAATAGCATGATGGCTGAATAGCCAACAACATACCAGAATGGCACGGTGGTTGAGTAGCCGTAGGCGTATCGAAGCCACCGGGCCATTCTGAAGCCCGTTACGGGACTGAGGCTCCGATATCGGCAGCGGTCACATCCCGCAACCAGCCCCTTCCAGGCCGAAAAGTTTTCGTACACCGGCTTTACATCAATTGCGCAACTACATGGCTGTGTCATGAGCTGAGGAGCAGGCATAAAATATTTTCAGTAGAAAATGTTCCTTCCGAGCATATCCCGCCAGAAAGATCGTGTGCACGAGCTACGATAGTCTCTGTCATCGCGATGGAGAAAATATGCTTGCGTACGAGGCGATTAGCATGGCGAACCGCACCCGATACATAAGGCAGAATACGGACTGGCCGCATTGTGCTCCCGCAGTAGGGACAGACCTCGAGGTTTTTCATCGAATGAATTCTCGACTGCGAAGAAACAGGTTGAGGGTCGGTGAAAAACAGAACGGGCACCCGCCGGGTGCCCGTTCGATGCATCGAACGATGATGACGATCCTGCCGTCAGTACCCCTTCGACTTCAACTCGCCCACGATATTCACGAAGAACGCGGGGGCGTCGAAACCGGGCGTAATGCCGAGGAACTGGTCGACGATGTTGAAGTGCGATACGCCGCCGCACCACCAGGCGCCGCTCTCGATGCCGCGGAAGTTGCCCCACTTGGCCGAATTGACCGACACCAGGCAGTCATTGTCCCCCTCATAGTACTTAAGGAGAAGGTAGGTCGCCCCGGTCAGCAGGAAATCGGCGGTGACCAGCTTGATCTTCGCCGCCCAGCTCTGGTAGTAGATCCCCGCCTGGTTCGGCGTGTTGGGATTGAAGACGCCGTTCATGTACGACATGCGAAGATCGTACGCGCCGCCCTTCATGTCGGGGTTGGTGTCGCCGAGCAGCCACATCGCGATGGTATTGTTGATGCCGGTGACGAGCCATTCGCCCCAGTCGGGAAGCACGCCGATGAGAACGTCGGCGACGGCGCTCCCCCGGTGGGGACCCGCGATGCTGGTATAGCTGGCGACCTTGTCCTTCATGCCAAGGTTCGCGATCATATAGCGCGAATCGAGGGTCCCGTGGGAGTGACCGATGATATTCACCTTGGATTTGCCCGTTACGGCCAGTACATAGAGGACATACTTCTTCAACTCGGCGGCGCGATCGGCGGTCCTGTCATAGGCCTGCTGATCCGATATGAACACCTGCGCTCCCTCATCGCGGAGTTCGCCGGGGATATTGTACCAGTACCCGATCCCGAGATTGTTCGCCCGTGCGCCCATCCCATGCGAGAGCACGATCGGATATTTCGTCGAGCATTTGCTGCTCGATCCGCCAGCGAACGCAATGACCGGAACCAACAAAGCGATAATGCAAAAAGCGATTACTACCCGTTTCATGAATCCTCCTATTGAATACTCACCCTTCGATTATTTATGACAGAACCATATTTAACTGTCGGCTTAATGTCAATAAAAAAGTTAAACCGTACGGTCGGTATAAAATAAAAAAGTGACGATTTCCTAATTATTATATACTTTAAGCCCTATAAAGTACTTATTCCATTTCATTTTTCTCGGAATTGATTCAGACGACGTAATCGGTTGCTGCACGAGTAGGCAGCACGCATTAGCCGCCAGAACTGCAGGGATACATTAAACGATTATATGCAAATAGTGCAATGCTGGGGATAGAAGGGACCTGGAATTATGCGCGACCGAATGAGCGTGACTGCCCATCGGCTCTTTTGACTTACATGAGAGGGAAGCTCTTAATGCACTATCATCCCGGTGATAAAACCGTTCAGTTCTTCTGCCGAAAAACGTATGCGGCCATAAAGAATATCCCAACACTGATCGTGACCGTTAAAGCTGATCTCTTTCGGTTTTCCAAGGGCGATGACGAGCTCTTCGAGTATGATACGTTCCGTCTTCAGATCATACATGAAACCCGATACGGGTTGTGCGGGATTATTATGCGGCAGCACGATGATCAGGGTAAAGCGCGAATGCGAGATCGCATTGGCGCCCATCCATGCGTCGGATATTCTCGGCGCTCCCAGGATGGCGATCACCGTAGACTCTGGCATTCCCAGCGTGATTTCGGGACGATGATGGCAGTAGCCGTTTCGTGCCGATTTGAAATACGCCTGGATAATCGGGACATGCTCCGGAACCGATCTCTTTGGCCTTTCATACGTGAGAAATCCGCCAAATATATATCCGGTTTTACCCGAGAACGACGCCCTATGCCAACCGGCATCGATGCCATCAATCGTTTCCCGTGCCCCGACGTCTGCAATAACCGTGATCTCCGCAAGAAACGGAATCACGAGGATCGACGCGTTCCTTCGGGAAGGGCCCGTCCCTGAGAAGAAGGCCTGCCGGTGACATCCCCATGCCCGCGATGGCAGGTCGCGCGCGATCGATACGCTCGCAATCGGAAAAAAACCGCCATCGTGGTGACAATGGCAGCTCCCCATACCATGCCGCTGAATCGCTTCATTCAGTTATGCACCCGCGCGCCGCCCTCGGGATTGCGTCATTGTCGGCCGTAGGCTACCGGGCCTGCTTCGTATAGTTGAGCAGTCCCCCCGCCAGCAGGATCTCGCGCTGGCGTTCGCTGGCGACGATCTCGAGCTCGCAATTTTTCCCGCCGATTTTCACGGTGACCGTCTTCATGCTTTTCACGGCCTCCCGGAGGTTCGAGACGGTGAATGCATCGCCCTTCACGATCGCATCATAGTCCGTAGGATTGGCGAAGACCAGCGGCACGATCCCGAAGTTCACCAGGTTGGCCGAGTGGATGCGCTCGAACGATTTCGCAATCACCAGGCGCACGCCGAGGTGCATGGGGCAGATGGCCGCGTGCTCGCGGCTGGATCCCTGCCCATAGCTCTGTCCCGCCACGACGGCGGTGTACACGCCCTTCTGCTTGTTCGCGAGCGCCGCCGCCGCGAAGGCGGGATCGACCCCCTCAAAGACGAATTGCGCGTATTTCGGGATATTCGACCGGTACTTGAGCCGCGCGCCGGCCGGCATGATATGGTCGGTGGTGATCTTGTCGCCCAGGCGCGCGCCCACGACGCCTGCGATGGAATCCAAGAGCGGCTCGGTGTAGGGCGGCTCCCCGATATTGGGCCCGCGGAAAATATCCACGGGCGTCGGCGATGGCGGAACGATCATGGAGTCATCGACGATGAAGCGATCGGGCACGGCAACAGAGGGATACTCCGCGACGGGGCGTTCCAGCGGATTGACGAGCTCTCCGGCGATGGCCGAAAGCGCCGCAAGCTCGGGACTCACCAGGTACACCTGCGCCGATTCCGTTCCCGATCGCCCCTCGAAGTTCCGGTTATTGGTACGCAGCGACACGCCCTCAGTGACCGGCGCCTGCCCGGAGCCGATGCAGAAGCCGCAGGCGGACTCCATGATGCGCGCGCCGCTCGCGATGAGGTCCGCGAGCGACCCGTCGCGGGCGATCATCTCGAAGACCTGCCGCGATCCCGGCGCGACGATGAGGCTCACGTCCGGGTGCGCCTTTTTCCCGGCGAGGATCTTCGCGACGGTCGCGAGGTCCTTATAGGATGCGTTGGTGCAACTCCCAATCGCGACCTGGGTGATCTTCATGCCTCGCAGCTCAGCGGCGCGCTTGATCGCGTCCGGCGAGTGCGGGCATGCCACCATCGGCTCCACCGAAGCAAGATCGATCTCGATGGTGCGATGATAGACCGCGTCCGAATCGGGCACGAGCTCGATCCAGGCTGCTTCGCGGCCTTGTGCCTTCAGAAATGCGCGCGTCACCTCGTCGCTGGGAAACACGGACGTGGTAACGCCCAGCTCCGCGCCCATATTAGTGATAGTAGCGCGCTCGGGTACGGAGAGCGTTGCGACGCCCGGCCCGGTGTATTCCACGACCGTCCCCACATTTCCCTTGGTGGTGAGGATGCCGAGCACGGTAAGGATGACGTCCTTGGCCGATACCCACGGGCGAAGCGAACCCGTAAGCATGATGTTCACCACGCGGTGACAGGCGAGATAGAACGGCCCGCCGCCCATGGCGACCGCGACGTCCAACCCGCCCGCACCGATCGCGATCATGCCGATGCCGCCGCCGGTGGGCGTGTGGCTGTCGGATCCCAGCAGCGTGGCGCCGGGGCGACCGAAGCGCTCCAGATGCACCTGGTGGCAGATCCCGTTGCCGGCGCGCGAGTAATGGATCCCGAAATTTGCGTTCATGGTCTGCAGGTAGCGGTGATCGTCGGCGTTCTCGAAGCCCATCTGCAGGGTGTTGTGATCGACATAGGAGACGGACAGCTCCGTCTTCACGCGGGGGATCCCCATCGCCTCGAACTGAAGGTAGGCCATGGTGCCGGTCGCGTCCTGCGTAAGCGTCTGGTCGATGCGAATGCCGATCTCGCTGCCGGGATCGAGCGTCCCGTCCACGAGGTGCTCGCGGAGGATCTTGTAGGTGACGGATTCGCCCATCGCTATTTTTTCACCACGATGAACGTGACGCGCCGCTGGCAGGGCTCCTTCTCGCCGCAAGCGGTCGACAGCAGCGTACCGCCCGCGCCCTTGGTGACGAGCCGCGCACCCGCGACGCCCTTCTTGCCGAGCTCGCCGAACACCAGCTGCGCCTTCCTCGCGCTCACCGCGAGATTCGCCTTGGATTGCGCGCCGCCCTGCGTATCGGTGTGGCCGGTGACCTGGATCACGTATCCCTCGGGGAGGCGGGGCAGCATCGCCTTGATGACGGCGACGGCGCGATCGATCATATCGGCCCGCTCCTGCGCGCTCACCGGCGCGCCCAGCTTGTACTCCTCGACGGTGACCAGCGCGAGCTGCGCGTTCACGCCGTCGACCAGCGGATTGCCCGAGGACGGGACTCCGGGAGCCGTCATCGGCGCGGGCTTTCCGGCGCATCCGGCGCACGCGAGAACGAGAACGAACGCACTAATAAAAATATTTCTACTGGGTGTAATCATCATACGGCTCCTTTGTTGAAATGATAGCGTCACGCCCGAACGCATAACGGATTGTAGGCGATCACGGGAAAAATAATGCAAGAAAAAAACAGGCGATCCCTGTCAATGGCAGTCGGCGCAACCACAGGTACGCGTGTCGTTTCGTGATTTCTGAAACGCCTCGCGACCTTCACGAATCGAATACCAGGCGATTCCCAGCCCTCCCGCGACATCGAAATAGCCGATCTTGAACATCTCGTATAAAAGGCTCGATGCCAGCAGGATGAACGAGAGATACAGGCAGGTCTTTGTGCAGCCCGCGTCCGCAAGGACCGCCTCCGATCCCAGAAGCCGGCCATACCGGACCTTGAAAGCGTACAGCGCCCACATCGTCGCGATCGATATCAGGGCGATGACGATCCCGACGACCGTCGTTTCCGGCCGTCCTCCCCGATAGATGGTCAGCGCGCTTCCACAAACAAGTCCTCCCGCCAACAGATAAAAGGCCGCTCCGGTGATGCGCAACGCTCGGCGCTCAAAACCGTCGCGCTGCGCCAGGTCGCCCGCGCGACGTATCCGCCATACCATGTGCGCCACGCCCACGCCCGAAATCACCTCGACGAAACTGTCGAGGCCGAATCCGAACAGCGCAATGGTATCGTCCCCGGCGCCAAAGAAGGTGGAGACGATACCCTCGACGATATTATACGCAATGGTAATGATGCAAAGAATCCATACGATGCGAAGATAGTTCTTTTCCATTCTTTCCGTTTCCCGCACAGATCGTGCTCCCGTAGAGATAATTATACCGCACTGCGACGCGGTTTTCATTTTTTCACAAGCGCGAACACGATCACTGCGAACACGATCACCGCAACGACGGCGGCCTGCGGATACAGCTTCCCGAACGGGGCGAGCGCAACGGACAGCCAGTGCAGGGGGATCAGGACCCGTGCGGGAAGCGCGCGCGGCGCATCAGAAGGGGCGTGCACGATGAGCGCGAGACCGCAGAGATTCCATCCATACAGCGACAGATACGCATGCGACCACAGAACGACATCGCCGCATGTCGCGCACGAGCCGTAGCGATTGACGAAAATGTAGGTGATGCCGCTGATCCCGGTGGACACCAGAAACGCAATGCCGGAGGCGCAATACGCCGCGCGCGGCGATCGCTCCGCCCCATGCGCAAAGAGCGCGAGGAGCGCAATCACCGCCGTGAAGAGCATTGTCGCGAGCGCGATCTCCGCGGGCGCGAACTCCAACAGGATGGCGGCGAGAAACAGGATCACGCCCACCGTGATGATCCAGAATACGGCCTCGAGGATCCGTCGCGTCGATCCGCGAAACGACGGACGCAGGCCGTCCACGACCAGCGCCATCGTCATGAGCGACATGGGGAATGAGAAACCAAGAAAAAACATGGTGAGCGTGAGCTTCCGCATGGCGATCCAGCGCCCGTATTCGTTGTTGATGATGACCAGCGCCGAGAGCGCAAGGGCTATGGAGAGGCACAGCACCGCCGCGTGCCGGAACTTCTCCGCGACGTCCGTCCGAAGCGAGAAGATGTCCAGGGGGAGCGGCGAAAACGCGCGCGCCCGCACCGACTCGACGAGGGCCGCGAGCGCCAGCGCCAGGACCGCCGCGGGAAGATAGAACCCCAACGCGGCGCACCCCGCGTACGCGAGGCTGAGCGCGAGAAACGGCACCGAATGATCCGCGGTAGCGGCGTGACGGGCGACATCGCGCAGTATGACGAAGCCGCAGCAGCAGAGATTAAAGAGGAAGATGTGCAGCCGCTCGAACATGTCTTCGCGGTTGGCCGCCAGAAAGCCGAGTGCGAATGCGAGACTCATGACGATCCAGAGGACCGTCCGCATGGGCCGTGAGAAGGGGGTGGGTTCGTCCGGCATACGCGCATCTCCGAGCGGGGCGGAATCAACGATCAATGGGGACAGCATATCGTGCTTGCTTTTTTTTGCAATCGGGATACGGTTCTTCCATGCGATGCGCCATCATCATCCCGCCGCCGTTTACAGCCGCCTGCCGCCGGGGGCTTGCGATCGCGTCCGCGGTTGTTTTCATCGCGGGGTGCGCCGCCGCGCCCGCAACCACGCGCCTTCCCAAGCCCGACCTCGCTGCCGCGCAACACGACCGGAGCGAGCTCATCATCGCCCTGGGGGACGACAACGTCAAGGTGCTGGAGGCGCTGCGCTTTTTGCAGGAAAAGGAACCCGACACCTACAACGCCCTCTTCGACTATATCCGTAACATCATGCCGGGAAGCCATCCCTACTGGAGCCGCATCCGCTACCCGGACACCATCGAGATATCGACCTATACCTTCACGCGCGGGAGGGTGTATCTCGCGTCGCTGCTCTTTCACGAGCTGTGCCATCTCATGTTCATACGCATCCGCCTGGAGCCCGAACATCCCGTGGAGAACGAACGCCTCATCGCCATCCTGCGGCGATATGATCCGTTCATCACGGTCGAGGAGATTCGCGGCCTCTCCTTCTTCGAGGTCGAGAGGAAGATCCATTTCATCCAGCTGCGCTTCCTCTACCGCTACGGCGACATCGAAAACGCGAAGGCCGTCAAGGACGCGATCGGCGAGCTCCCGAAGACCTATCGCCACCTGCTGCCGTAAAGACCGACGGCGCGAGCAGGGCCTTTTCATGATCTCGAACGGACCCGCGGCCCGCCGATGGATAATACTTGATTAAAAACAGACCCTCTGTTTCTCTGGCGGTAAACGATCACAGGCGGCCATCCATGAGCACAAAAGACCTCGTGTCGATTATCGTCCCGACCTTCCGCGAAGCGAAAAACATCCCCGTCCTCACCGAGCGCATCCATGAGGCCATGAAAGCGGCCCGGATCGCCTATGAGATAATCGTCGTCGACGACAACTCACAGGACGGCATCGCGGAGGCGGTGGACGCGTTACGAAAGAAATTCCCCATCAGCATCAAGGTGCGCCTCACCGAGCGCGGGCTCTCGTCGGCGGTCATCGAGGGGTTCCGGCTCGCCAAGGGGACGGTGTTCGCCGTCATGGACGCCGACCTCAGCCATCCGCCGGAGAAGATCCCGGAGCTGGTCGCGCCCATCATGGGCGGCAGCGCCGAGTTCGTGGTCGGGAGCCGTTTCGTGCCGGGCGGCTCGGCGGAGCACTTCAACTGGTTTCGCCGCCTCAACGCCTGGGTGTCCAAAACGCTCGCGCGGCCCTTCACCACCGTGCGCGACCCCATGGCGGGCTTCTTCGCCTTCCCGAAATCGATCCTCCCGGACCTCACGCTCCTCAATCCCCTGGGATTCAAGATCGGCCTGGAGGTTATAGTCAAGGGGAATCCCCGGACAACGATGGAGATCCCCATCCAGTTCAAGGAGCGCCTGTACGGCGAGAGCAAGCTTTCCATCAAGGAGCAGGTGAACTATCTCCGGCATATCATACGCCTGTTCGAGTACAAGTACGAGAGCCTCGCCGAGATGATCAAGTTCGGGTTCGTGGGCGGCACCGGCACCGTCGTGAACATGGCGTTCGTGTTTTTATCCTACGATATCCTGTCGATCTCCTATCGCATCGCCGTCGCGATCGGGTTTCTGGTGTCGGCGACATCGAACTTTATTTTAAATCGCACCTTCACCTTCCCGAAGTCGCGGCAGCTCCATTCGGCGGTGCAGTATGCGCTCTTTATCGTCGTCGGCGGGGCGGGGTTCGCGGTCAACTGGTTCATCGCCGTGTATCTGTACGAGAACAATCCCTTCTTCCATGAACATTACCTGCTCGCGACCTTCCTGGGCATCCTGGGGGGGATGACGATCAACTTCACCGGGAGCAAGCTCCTCGTCTTTCGGAAGGGGACTACGAGCGCTTGAGCGCGCCCGTGACGCGCCGGTAGACCTCGTCGACCGTGATGGCCTGAAGGCAGCGGTTTTCGGTGCAGGCCGACTTCCGATGATTGTAGGCCGACACGCAGGGGCTGCAGGCGAAACTAGAATAGAGCGCCTCGATCTGGTTCCCCAGCGGCTTGTAGCACAACGGGGTCTCCGGCCCGAAAAACACCAAAACGCGGATCGGCGTGAGCGACGCGAAATTCGGCGGGCCCGAGTCATTGCTGAGCAGCACGTGGCTGCAGTGGTAGAGGTCCACGAGCTCGCGCAGCGTCGTCTTGCCCGCCAGCGAAACGCAGCGCTCGCTCGCGACGCCGGCGACGATGGCATCGGCGTCCCTCGCCTCCGACGGCGCGCCCGTCACCGCAACAATCACCCGTGCGTCCCGGACGAGCCGTTTCGCCAGCGCGATATAGTTCTCCATGGGCCAGCGGCGAAGGGGCAGAAGCTCGCTCGCGTTCGGATTGAACAGTACGATTCGGTGCCGCGGCGTTATCGACGGGCACACCCGGCGCAGCAGATCCCCGATGTGCCTACGCCCCGCGGGCGTGATGGGAATCCTCGGCCGGACGATGTCATTTTCATCGATGCAGACCTTCGACAGCGGCTCCCTGCCCGGCGCCTCCGCGAGCGCATAGACCAAGGCGAGAAAGTTTTCGCTGATATGCCGGGTATGATTGTACACCACTCGGTGCGTCTGCATCGTCCCGCGGTACAGGCCCTCCATGTGGAACCGGTAGAACCCCGCCCGGTACCGCGCACCGAACAGGAAGCTCAGCAGGCTGCTGAGCCGCGAAAAGAGTTCCAGGTCGAGGATCGCGTCGAAGCGCATCCGCCGAATCGTCACGATCATGCGCAGGAGCCCGCCGATGAAGCCGAAAAACGATTTCGAGGTGACCGTGAGGACCCGCTCCCGCGGTATGATGTTCAGCAGGTGCACGCTCTCCTGCATCTCGCTGAAAATGAAGTAATACAGTTCGGCGTCGGGGAACATCGCCTGCGCCTTTCGCAGCGCGCTGTAGGCGGAGATCGCCGATCCCATCTCGGAGATCTGCAGGAACAGGATTTTTTTCACCGACGACGGTTTCGTCCGCGCCGTGAACGGGTTCAGGCGATGCACGAATGAAAGAAGCAGGCACGCCGGGATGCCGACGTATCGGTCAACGGTCCGCATGAAATCGACGGTCATAGTTCGCTACCTCGAAGCCGGTGGTATCTCGAGCGGAGCGGAGGCCTTCCGTTTCCACACGCGAAAGAGCGGATAGCGCGCATCGCGGTACCAGAGCTCGTACTTCTCGTCGAACTGCGGGACGATCTTCGTCTCGATCTCCTCGAAGCCGTACTGCCACAGGCGCTGAAAGTCCGGATAGGCGATGACGATTGTGTCGGACTTCTCCCACTCGTTAAGATAATAGATATGCCGCAGATGGCTCAGGTGCGGCGCCACCTTCTCGATGGCCGCGACCCGGTCGGCGCGATCGATAAGCTTCGGTAACATCATCCTCAGATGGATCTGAAACTGTTCGGGCCGGTTGAACGAGTAATGGAAGGCCGGCGACGAGCCGCTGAAGAAAACGAACACGACGGTGATGACGACGACACGCGCCGATAGCCCCGGCCGAACGAACGGCATGCGGAGCCATCGCGCCGGCAACCGCGATAGCGCATACAGTCGCGCGCGCACCGCCGGATCATACGCGAGAATGACGGAGGTCGCGAACAGGTATGGGAATATCTCCGACTCGTAATTGAAGTCCATGCTGATGAGCCGGTCCCAATTGGACAGGATGTTGATCATGATCGAGGGGATGATCGGGACCAGATAGACCGGGCGTAGCACGTGTATGAAAGCGAACGGAGCGAACAGGCGAAGCAGGTAAATCATCTTGGGGACCGTTATCACGGTCGAGAGGACATAGAGCGGGCGCGTGAGGCAGGAGAGCAGAAACTCCTTCATCGTGCCGCCGATGTGGCCGTAGTACTTGGCGAAATACACAGTCCCCTCTCCCTTGGTAAAGTGCGGATACACCACCGTCATGATGACGACAAATGCCGCGAAGCCCGCCGCGACGACGATCGCGCCCTTCACGTAACGGCGCGTCAGGATCATCAGCATGCCGAACCCGGCGATGGTCAGGGCGGCGTTTTCCTTCAATCCCATGTACAGGATAGCCAGAATGCAAAAAAGAACGAAGCGGTCCGTCCGCACCGACCAGACGATCCACGGCAAAAACCCCACGGCCAGCGCGAGCAAATGCGAATCGAAATACACCACATTCACATGGCCCCAGAAGACGAGATAGAGCCACGAGAAGGCGAGCGACACGGGAAAGCTGCAGCGCTCGGAGCGCGCGATGCGGTAAATCCCGAGGGCGCCCGCGATCCAGAACAGCGTGCACCCGACGAGGACGACCACCGACGGATCGAAGCGCGCGCACAGCGGCGAGAAGAGCATCAGGAACGGCTCGAAGTGGTCGGCCAGGAGGTGCGTGTCGCCCTTGTGTGACGCCATGAGATAATTGGCGCAGGCGTTCGCCTGGATGGCGAGATCGCGGTCCATCCGGAAGGAGAGATACTTGCGGATGATTCCGGCGATATGGAGCGCGCCAGTTATGCCGATGATCGCACCGTAGAGCGCCGTCTGGCGGCGTGCCGGGAGCGCGAGCATCCAGCGGTGGACCGAGCGCAACGCAACCGCGGCGCGAGTCTGCCGCGCGATATCCGGCGCGAAGATGCCCAGCAGGAGTAACGGGATGAAGAAAATGCCGAACTCGCTGATGCGGGCGACGACCACGGAGCCGAAGATGGCATCGTGAAAATACAGGCCCCCGGAAAACAGCACCAGCGCGCCGATCAACGCGAAGATGTCGGCGGCGTTTCTGAGGATTCGCGGTAATGATGTCGTGTCGTTCATATTCAGCGAGTACGATTGGATTCCGGCGCGGTCGTTTCCGTTTGCCCGGCACAGACCTCACGCACCACCGCCAGCACCGCCTCGGGTGTCACGTCGGTCATGCAGATCATCTCATTGCATTCCTGCTTCTCGCAGCCGATGCAGGGCACGTTTCCCTTGAGCCAGCGGTGTCGACCGCCCGGCTCCATCCACGATTCCGGCTTGGTGGGGCCAAAGATGGCGATCGTGGGCGTGCCCACGGCCATGCTGATGTGCATGGGACCGTTGTCGTTGGCGACGGTCGCGTCGGCCAGGGCGAAGCAGGCCGCCATCTCCTTGACCGAGGTGGGCGGCAGCATCAGCGCCCGGCCCCCCGAACCGCGCACGATCTCCTCGCCCATCTGCTCTTCACCCGGGCCCGTCACGGCCACGCACACGAAGCCCGCGTCGGCGGCCAGCGAGGCGAGGCGCGCATACGACGTTATGTGCCATCTTCTCGCCTGACGCCGGCTGATGGGCGACAGGAGGATCACCCCCTTCCCCCGCGCCCCCGGCGCGTCCAGCCCGAGTTCACGGAAGATCTCCGCCGCCCGCGCGCGCGCGGCGTCGTTCACGCCGAGGACCAGGTCGAGCTCCGCGCACGCGATCCCGGCGCCCCGGAGGAGGTCGAACTTGTAGTCGACCTCGTACTTGGGGCTGCGGTCGCGCTGGACCACGTGCGTATAGGCGAACTTGCGCCCGTCGAAATCGAAACCGTAGCGCACGGGCGCGCCGCTCACGCGCGCGATCACCGCCGAGCGCGGCGTGCCGATAAAATCGAACACGGCGTCGTACCCGGTCCGGCGAACAGATCGCAGGAACGAAACATAGTCGAAGAACCCCGATTTCGGATTGACGATGACGAGATTATTAATATCCGGATTGTCCTCCACGATCACGGCGATGTTCGACTGCACGGCGAAATCGATCTGCGCGTCGGGGAAGGCGCGGCGCAGGCAGCGCACCGCCGGCGTGGTGAGGAGCACGTCGCCCATCTGCTTGATCTGGATCGCGAGGATCTTCTTCCAGGCCGCTGGCGTCATCGACACGCTCTCCGTATCATGCTCGCTGCACATGGGTCTTGATGCGGCCGCAGATGTATACGATGTCCTCTTCCGTCATAGCGAAATAGGTCGGGAGGTTGATCCCGGCTCGCGCGAGCCGCGTGGACACCGGGTATTCGTTCGGGCGCTCATAGCGCGGCATCTCGTGGACCGGGTAAAAGAACGGTCGCGTCTCGATGCCGTCCTCGAGCAGCGCCTGCATGAGCCCGTCGCGCCGCGTCGGGTCCTCCACGAGGATCGAATACATCCAGTAGACGTTATACGCCCACTCCCGGCAGGGATGCGGGACGATGCCGGGAACGCCGGCGAGCTCTCGATGGTAGACCGCCGCGTCGGCCACGCGCTTCTTCACGATGGCGTCCACCTTCTCCATCTGCCCGCAGCCGAAGGCGGCCTGCAGGCTCGTCATGCGGTAGTTGTAGCCGATCACCGGGTGCCAGTAGCGCCGCTCCTTGGTCATGCCGTGATTGCGTAACAGCTGCATCTTCTTGTAGAGCTCCTCCGACGCGGTCACCACCATCCCGCCCTCGCCGGTGGTGATGATCTTGTTGCCGTAGAAGCTGAAGCAGCCGATGTCGCCGATGCAGCCGCTGAAGCGGCCCTTGTAGCGCGCCCCGAGCGACTCCGCCGCGTCCTCGACCACGGCGATCCCGTTGGCCTTCGCGATCGCCATGATCGGGTCCATGTCGGCCGGATGCCCGTACAGGTGCACGGGGATGATGGCCTTTGTCCGCTTCGTGATCTTCTTTTCGATTTCCTTCGGGTCCATGGCCCAGGTGTCGGGCTCCACGTCCACGAGCACCGAGGTCGCGCCGGCATAGGTGACGGCGTTCGCGGTGGCGATGAAGGTGATGTCGGGGACGATCACCTCGTCGCCCGGCGCGAGGTCGATGGCCATGAGCGCCAGGTGCAGCGCCGTGGTGCCGTTGGAGCAGGAGAGCGCATAGGGCGCGCCCGCGTACTCGGCGAAGAGCCGCTCGAAGCGCTCGACGTAGGGGCCGATGGACGAAATCCATCCGTCGTCGATGCTCTGGGCGACCAGGCGCTTTTCCGCCTCGTCGATATAGGGCCGCATGACCGGGTATTTGATGTCCATTGATTGTTCCGTTATCCGTTTATAGGCGGCCGTGCAGCATGGCCTCGTAGGCGTCCACGACCTCGGTGCGGATGCGTTCCCAGGAGTACTGCCGTCGCACCACCTCGAGCGCGCCCCGGGACAGCCGCGCGCGAAGCGCGTCATCGGACACGGCGGCAATAACGGCGCTCGCGAGTACCCGCGGTTCGCGCGCGGGCGTCAGCAGAATGTTTTCTCCGTGGCGGATGCCGGCGGGGACCATCGCGCTCTCCGTGCTGATGCAGGGCACACCGAACGACATGACGGACCACAGGCTGCTCCGCTTCCCGGAAATCCCGTCGCGGAAGGGGAAGATGGCGAGGTCGGCCTGTGAGAAGATGCGGTTCATCTTCGCGCCGCCGATGAAGCCGTGAAACGTGATCCGCTCGCCCATGCCCTTCTTTTTGATGAGCGTCTTGATTCGCTTGAAGTAGTCGGTCTCCCGCGCTTCGTGATCGGACCCGATGACGTCGAGGCTAAACTCCACCCCCGAATCGCTCACGATCCGCAGCGCCTCGACGATCTCCTCGAAGCCCTTCTGCGGCGAGAGGAAACCGAAGTGCAGGAGTCGCGCCGGTTTTTTCTTCGCGCCGACCTGCGTTCGCGGCGTATGGATGTAGCGCTCGTTCATCGGCAGCATGTTCGGGCCGTCGTAGATGGTGCGCAGCTTCGATTCGGCAATCCCGGTGATCCGCCTGATGCGCGCGCCGTCCTCGTCCGTGGTCACGTTCACGAGGTCGGATTCGGCGAAGAGCTTTTCCAGCGAGCGGTCGGAGTCCTTGAATCCGGCCATCGATATCATGACGGACCCGACGCGTCCGTCGTCCTTCATGAGCCGCGGCAGGCGGCGCAGGAGCTCGAGCGAGGGATAGTCCCCGTCGTGGTACTGGATATGCAGGACATCGTACCGGCCGCGGAGGTGCTCGCGGAGCTTCCCGTATTCCGCCGCGTCCCATCGGCGCGGAATCCGCAGGAGGCGCACCCCGCGCTCGGTGCGGATCTTCGCGATGCCCGGATACGCCGCGGTCAACACATCGACGTCGTATGCGCCGGTGGCGCGGACTTCGTCGGCGAGACGCTTGGTGTAGTCGCCCATGCCGCACTTGGCGGGCGGGTAGTGCCCGTTCACCATCAACACCGTTTTTTTATTGTGAACACCGCGCGGCATAGTATGGAATCCGTTGGTCCGATAAAAAGAGTAACCCCCTGGCGATCCAGAGGGTTTCTCACTCACTTCCGTTGGCTGAAAAAATGCAAGAAAAAATCAGAAATTATCGTCCAGCATCTCGAAGTACGCCTTCGGGTGATCGCACGTGGGGCACTTCTCCGGCGCGTCCTTCCCCTCGATGACGAACCCGCAGTTCCGGCATTTCCACGCCACCGGCGCGTCCTTCTTGAAGACCTTCTGGTCCTGAATGTTCTTCGCGAGCGCGCGATAGCGCTCCTCGTGGTGTTTCTCCACGGAGGCGATATTGCGCCACAGGAGCGCGATCTCCTTGAAGCCCTCCTCCTCGGCGATCTTCGCGAACTCCGGATAGAGCATCGTGTGCTCCTCGTTCTCGCCGTCGGCGGACGCCTTCAGGTTCTCGACCGTGGTGCCGATGACTCCCGCGGGGTAGGCCGCGGTGATCTCCACCATGCCCCCCTCGAGGAACTTGAAGAATTTCTTGGCGTGCTCCTTCTCGTTCTCGGCCGTTTCGAGGAAGATGGCGGAAATCTGCTCGTAGCCCTCCTTTTTCGCGACCGACGCGAAATAGGTGTAGCGATTGCGCGCCTGCGACTCGCCCGCGAACGAGGCGAGCAGGTTCTTTTCGGTTCTGGTTCCTTTTACGCTTTTCATTCATTTCTCCTAAATGGGTTATACGTATTCCTAGTGCCCCACGGCCGCTGTGCGATAGCGATGCGTCCGATCCCTGGGGGCTGTGTGCCGCACACAACCGGCGGCGAACGCGCGATGACATCCGCCGGTCTTCGTCAGTCGCGCACGATCAGCAACCGTCGTTCATCGCGCAGATCGCGCGGGCGCCATCACCGCGCGATCCGTGGGCGTTTACGCCTTCCACAGCCCGTGCAGATTGCAATACTCGCGCACGGATTCGTAGTCCTCGTCGACCGGGAAGGCCGCCTCGGGCGCCTGTCCCGGATTGAGGAACACGCGCGTAGTCCGCCCGCTCTTGAAGATCACCTGGATCCATTCGATAAAGTGCTCGGGCGTCATCGGATGGGCGACCGACCCCACCTTCACGACGATCCCGTGCGCGGCCTTCTCGATTGCGGGAACGTGCTTTTCCTTCGCGGCGTCGGTGGTGTTCTCCACCAGGTTCTTCATGGGCTGCCCGCAGCACACCAGCTGCCCCGCGCCCTCGTGGACAACCTCGACCATGTTGCCGCACACCTCGCATTTATACACTTCGAGTTTCTTGGTCATACATTCCTCCGTTTGGTTTTATATATGCATAACGCCGCCAACACGCGATCGCCCGACCGCGTCCGGCGGCGGCATCATCAGCCCCGCGCCGTTCCCCGGAAGACCCGGTACACGTACGCCGTATACCCGATCACCACCGGCATGCCGATGAGCGCGATGACCAGCGTCACCGTGAGCGTGAGCTCGCTCGACGATCCGTTCGCGATGGTAATGCTGGTGAGCGCATCACCGCCGCCCTTGACGAGAAACGGGTGATGCGACGCGCCGGCGACGCCCCACAGGCCGGCGAAGACGAGCGACGAGAACAGAAAGGCCCATCCGTCGCGACGTCGCCGCTGCGCGACGGCGAGGGCGAGCCACGCCGCGACGACCGCGAATACAAAGAGGAGTGCGAGCGTCTTGCGGAAAAAGAGCGGCTGATATACGATCGTCGCGATCAGCGCCGCGTTGAACATCACGATGAACCCGATCCAGGTCGCCCGCGTCGCGGCGCGCGCGCGCTCCCGCAGCGCGCCATCGGTCTTGAGCACGGCATAGGTCGCGCCCTGCAGCAGGATGGCCGAAAGCCCCAGGAGCCCGATCAGGAGCGGATAGGGGCGCAGCAGCGTGAAGAAATCGCCCGCATACTCCATGGCCGCGTCGAGCGGGACGCCGATCACCACATTGCCGAGCGCCACGCCGAACAGGAGCGCGGGGAGGAGGCTCCCGATCGTGAAGGCCCACTGCCAGAGCGTTCGGCGCGCCTCGTCGTAATACCAGAACTCGAGCGAGACCGCGCGAAAGATGAGCGCGAAGAGCACCAGCATGAGCGCCAGGTAAAACCCGCTGAACACGGTCGCGTAGGCCTGCGGGAATACCGCGAACATCGCCCCGCCCGCCGTGAGGAGCCACACCTCGTTACCGTCCCAGACGGGCCAGATGGAATTGACGAGCGCCCGTTTGTCCGAATCGTCACGGGCGAGAAACGGGAACAGCGCGCCGATGCCCAGGTCGAAGCCGTCGAGGATCGAGTAGCCCACAAAGAGCACGCCAATGAGCACGAACCACGCGTGTCGCAGTATGTCGATTGTTTCCATTTATCGTTCCCCCGGCCGCATGGATAATCCGTCAGTGCGCCTCATGCGCCGCGCCATCGGGCCCGGTGCGTATGATCTTCGCGAGGATGACGAGAAACACCACGAACAGCAGCGCGTAGATGAGGCCGAACATGATCAGCGTGAAGAGGACCTGGCCGGCCGGGACCACGACCGACGCGGCGTCGGCGGTGCGCAGCACCCGGTAGACGACCCAGGGCTGCCGTCCCACCTCGGCGGCCATCCAGCCGAAGAGGTTCGCGACGTGCGGGAGCGGGACGGCGAACACGAGCGCCCACAGATACCAGGGCGTATCGAAGAGCCGCTTTCGCACGAACAGCAGAAATCCCACGCCCGCGATCGCCGGAAAGAGGAAGCCCAGCGATATCATCACATGATAGGAGGCGTAGGTGAGGAGCACCGGCGGTTTTTCATTGTCGGGAAATTCACTGAGTCCCGCGATCTTCTCGTTCGGGTTGAAGTGCACCAGCAGGGAGAGCAGCTTCGGAACGCTCACCTCGAGATAGGTCTTCCGCTCCTTCTCGACGGGAATGCCGAAGAGCGACAGGGGCGCGCCCGCCGTGGTCTCCCACAGGGCCTCGAAGGCGGCCATCTTCTCCGGTTGCGTTTTTGCGACCTGCACCGAGTGCGAATGGCCGGAACCGAGCTGAATGATCACCGCGGCGGCGAAGACGGCGAGCGACAGCTTCAGCAGCGGCCGGAACACCTCCTCATGGCGCGCCGTGACGATGTTCCAGGCGGCGATGCCCGCCACGAAGAGCGATCCGGTGATCCAGCTGGCGATCACCACATGCAGGTAGCGCACCAGCGACGAGTGATTGATCACGACCTCGAGAAAATTCGTCATGACCGCCCGGCCGTTCTCGATGCGAAAGCCCGCAGGGGTCTGCATCCACGAATTGGCGATGATGATCCAGAGGCCCGAGAGGTGCGAGGCGAAACACACCAGCACCGCCGAGAGCCAGTAGGCGCGCTTCGACACGCGAGTGCGCCCGAAGACGAGCACGCCCAGGAACACCGACTCCAGGAAAAAGGAAAGGATGCCCTCGGCCGCCAGCGGCGCGCCGAAGATATCGCCCACGAAGCGCGAGTAGTTGGACCAGTTGGTCCCGAAGGAAAACTCCAGCACGATGCCCGTGGCCACGCCCACGGTGAACACCAGCGCGAGGATCTTCACCAGAAACGCGGACATCCGCTTCACGAGCTCGTCGCCCCCCCGCAGATACTTCGTTTCCAGAATGACGATGATCAGGGCGAGCCCGAGCGTGATCGGCGGGAAGAGAAAGTGAAATCCCGCGGCGAGAGCAAACTGGATCCTGGACAGCAATACGGCATCCATACGCTACTCCTGTATGTCGGCCCGAACGTCGGGTCTAGGCCTCTTCGAACTGGTCCTTCCCCACACCGCACACCGGGCAGACCCAGCTGTCGGGAAGGTCTTCAAATTTGGTTCCGGGCTTGATCCCGTTGTCGGGATCGCCCTCGCTGGGATCATACACATAACCGCACACCGAGCATTTGTATTTCTTCATTGGAATCTCCTTAAATGTATTAGATACACAAGTGAAATGAATACAGATTTATCAACTATTTTTTCTCTTTCTCGATACTTTTACGCAGTTACGAGATGACTCGCAACTGGGAACAGTCCCGGCAGTGCCCAAAAAAATATATCTGGCTGCCGGTTATCCGATGCCCGTCCACCGATTCCATCTCGAACACCTTCGAGGAGAGTTCAATGTCGTGCACCGCGCCGCACGTAACGCACCGGAAATGCGCATGGTGCTGCATGGTCGCATCGAAGCGCACCTCGTTTTCCTCCACCGTGAGGAACTGGACGATCCCGCTCTCCTGAAAGATCTTCAGGGTGTTGTAGATGGTCGTCTTGGACAGGGTGGGGATCTCCTTCCCGATCGCCTTGTAGATCATATCCACGTTGGGATGATTGCGGTGCACCATCAGATACTCCAGTATCTTGATGCGATGGAGCGAGGGCTTGATGTGTTTCTCTTCGAGGAGCTGTACCACGTCATTCTTCATCATGGCGTCACCGATGCACGGAGCGTTCGCCCGGCCGGGGGCCCGAGGGACCGAACGGCGCGCCGGACGCGCGATTGTATGTTGATTGCAAAAACCGTATCACGGATCGGCACGCTTTCAAAATAATTTCTTAAATTCCTCGGGGTCCGCCGTGCCGGCGATGACCCGCTGCGCGATCTTCAGGGCGGCGGCGTCACCGAGCACGATGGCCCCCGTCGCCTTCCGGTCCTTCATGAGGAGCTTTTTATAGGATGATCCGCCGCTCGAGACGATGGCGTCGCAATCGTCCCGGTTGATGTCGCCAGCCGAATACAGATCGACGCCGGTGATCTTGAGCGAGCTGGACATGACGGTCCCGCGGTAGGCGACCGGCTGACCCGCCATGGCGGCGCCGGCGGCGATCCCCTGCTCGCGGGCCGCGGGCCAGATCCCGTACACGCAGTCTTTGTGCTGCGCGACGTCGCCGGCCGCATAGATCCCTTCGGCGCTGGTGCGCATCGTGTCGTCGACGATAATGCCCTTGTCCGTCGCGATGCCCACCTCGCGCGCGAGGTCGAGGTCGCTCCGGATGCCCGCCGATATCACGATCAAACCGGCGTCGACGGTCGCGCCGGACTGCATGACGATCCGCTCCGCGCGCCCGCCGCCTTCTATTGATGCGACGCTCTCGCCCAGGACGAAGCGCACGCCCTTCTCCTCGAGAATGCGCCGGAGGATGCCCCCGCCGTCCCGGTCGAGCTGCCGCGGCATGAGCCATTCGCAAAACTCCACGACCGTCGGGCGCTTTCCCATCCGCGCGAGGCTGTGCGCGGTTTCCAGCCCCAGCAGACCCCCGCCGATCACCGCCACGTCGCGCACGCCCGCGGCGTAGTCGCGAATGCGCTCGGCGTCGCGCACCCCGCGGAAGGTGAATACGCCGGGAAGGTCGGCCCCCGCGATGGGCGGCACGAACGGCCGCCCGCCGGTCGCGATGAGCAACCGGTCGTATTCATGGGCCCTGCCGTTCGCGTCGATCGCACTGCGCTCGTCGGGGCGGATCGCCGTGATGCGCGTCCCGAGGAGATTCGCGATGCCCTTCTTCTCGTAGGCGTCGTCCTTGTACGTGGTCATCTTGTCCAACGACACCTCGCCGGAGAGGAACTCGATGAGGCGCGGACGATAGTAATGAAGGTTGGGGGACTTGGTGATGATGGTGATGGTCCCGTCCGCGTCGGCCTTTCGGATCGCGAGCGCCGCCTCCACCCCGGCGACGCCGTTGCCAATGATAACGTATCTCACAGCGCCTCCATCACCTTCTTCGTAATCTCGTCGAGCGCCTTCGCGTCGGGGACGTATTGCGTCGAGATCTTGTCTATCATGTCGAAATCGCAGGCGCGCAGGACCGCGTCGACGTCATTGACCCCCTGCGCCCCCCAGCCGTAGGAGCCGAAGGCAAGGCCCACCTTGTTGCGGGGCGCGAGCCCCTTGAGGTAGGTGAGAAACGCCGCCACGTCGGGCAGCATGTTCTTGTTGAGCGTGGGCGACCCCACGCAGATATAGCGCGCGGTGAGCACCTCGGTCATGATGTCGGACATATGGTTGTTCTTGAGCAGCAGCATGCTCGTGTCGATCTCGCGGATCTCGAACGCCTTCTGGATCGCGTAGGCGATCTTTTCGGTCGATCCCCACATGGTGTCGTAGATGATGAGCGCCTTGTTGTCGGTTTCGTTCATGGCCCAGCGCTGGTAGAACTCGAGGATCCAGCTCACGTAGCTGCGCCAGATGATGCCGTGGCTGGGCGCGATGTACTCGATGTCGAGCGTCGCGGCGTCCTCCAGCACCTTGCGCACCTGCTGCGAGTACGGCAGCACGATATTGGCGTAGTACTTCATCGCCTCCTCGTGGATGATATCGACGTAGAACTGGTCGTCGAAGCGCTCCGAGGTTGCGATGTGCTGTCCGAAGGCGTCGTTCGAAAAGAGGATCTTGTCCGACGGCGAATAGCAGACCATGTTGTCGGGCCAGTGCACCATGGGCGTGAGGACGAACTTCAGCGTCCGCGCGCCGATGGACACCTCCTCGCCGGACTGCACCACCTTGAAGTTCCAGTCCTTCCGATAGTGCGCGCGCAGCCCCTTCTCGCCCTGCGGCGAGGTGATGATGGTCGCGTCGGGGCAGATCTCCATGAGCCGCGGCAGCGCGCCGCTGTGGTCCATCTCCACGTGGTTGGCGACGATGTACTTGATCTCGGAGGGGTCCACGATCCATGCGATGCGGTCGAGCATCTCGTCGGTGAGGTAATGCTTCACGGTGTCGATCAGGGTCACCGCGTCGTCGACGATGAGATAGGCGTTGTAGGTGGAGCCGCGCTGGGTGAGATAGCCGTGGAAATTGCGCAGGTTCCAGTCGATACCGCCCACCCAGTAGACATCGTCGAGGATCTTGATCGGGTTCATCCACGCCTCCAAGGACCGCTGATGTATCACTCTACAATAGCGCATCGCGTATCGGCAATAAAAAAATTTATCCGCACCCGGGCCGCGGCTTGACCCGACGCGCGTCGGGGTGTATCTTACCCGCATGATGATGACGAGACGATCCCTCATCGCCGGCGCCTTCGCCGCGATCGCGGGCCTCGCGCCCCCCGTCGTGCTATCCGCCGTGCGACAGTCCAGCGGCGCGGACACGATCCCCGAGGCCTCGTACCTGCGGCTGTATCGCTCCGGCGAATTGAAACAGCGGGGGGAACGGCTCAGGGGGATGATGGCGCGCTGCCGCCTGTGTCCGCGCGAGTGCGGCGCGAACCGGCTCGCGGGCGCACGCGGCTTCTGCGGCGCGACGGCGGAACCCATGGTCGCCGCGCACTACCCGCATTTCGGCGAGGAGCGGCCGCTCGTGGGGCGGCACGGATCGGGCGCCGTCTTCCTCTCGAACTGCTCGCTGCGCTGCGTCTTCTGCATCAACGCGGACATCAGCCAGGGGGGCGCGGGCGACACCGTCACCGTCGCGCGTCTCGCCTCGATGATGCTGGAGCTCCAGTCGAAGGGCTGCCGCAACATCAACGTGGTCACGCCCACGCATTACTCCGCGCACATCCTGCTGGCGCTCGACGCGGCGGCGCGACGCGGCCTGCGCATCCCGCTGGTGTACAATACCTGCGGCTGGGAGCGGCCGGAGGTGCTCGCGCTTCTGGACGGCGTCGTGGACATCTATCTGCCCGACATGAAGTACTGGGACCCCGAGCGCGCCGCGCGCTACTCAGCCGGCGCGCGAAGCTATCCGGAGCTCTCGCGCGCGGCCATCGCCGAGATGCACCGCCAGGTGGGCGTCGCGCGCCCGGCGGCCGACGGCTCGCTCTATCGCGGCCTCATCATCCGCCATCTGGTGATGCCCAACCGGGTCGGCGGCACGCGCGAGATCCTCGCGTGGATCGCCCGCACCCTGCCGAAGGACACCTACGTGAACCTCATGTCGCAGTACCGGCCCGTGCACCGCGCGCGGGAATTCCACGAGATCGCGCGCGGCATCACCCGCGCCGAATACGCCGAGGCCGTGCGCTGGGCCCGCGAGGCCGGCCTCACCCGGGTGGACCTGCAGAGAGAGCCGGGCGCCTGAGGAGCGCATCATGCCAAAAATTCGTGCGGGGACGGACACCTTCCGTCCTCCGGGCACCTCCTCCTTGTGAAGGGAAAGGAAGGGCGGGAATGTGTGCGATAGAGCGAGCGCAATATAATCGCGTTATACGACAACTCTAACGATCGGGACCCATCGGCGCGTATCGCACGATAAGCGCGGCGACCAGGAACGAGCAGCCGAACGAGAACGCGACATCGGTCGGATAATGCGCGCCCGTCACCATGCGGCAGTACGAAACAAAGAGACCATAGGCGGAAACCGCGCCAAGAAGCGCGAGCGCCGCCGCACGCTTCTGCGACGCGAACACGTAGAATACGAGCGGCGCGAGGATCAGCGACATCGCGACGTGGCCGGACGGGAAGGACTGCCCCGCGCCGGGGCCCGCCGGCTCGTAAAAATGGGTGTAGTCGAGAAGGCCGGGCGACAGGTCGCGGAAACGCACCCTCCCCCAGAGGCGCTTGAGCGCCTGCGTTATGAGAAACGGATGGACGATCGCCTGAAGCACGATGAGCGTCGCGACGTCCCGATATCGCGGTCGGTCCGTGAAAAGCCGCGCGTGGAACGCGAGCGCACCCAGGGAGCCGAGAAAGACGATCCACAGCGGCCATTCCCCCGCGAGCGCAACGGCCCGCGCGGGTATCGACTGCGGATTGTACACGGCCTGCGCAATCGTGAGGTCATGGGGCGCTATCATGATAAGCCCGATCGCCCAGACGGCGAGGCCGGCCGTCCATGCGGCCCAGAACCGCATGGCCGACACTGCGCGCATGTGTCGCATATGTGCGCTCTCCACTACGTGACGTTCGCCCGGCGGCGGCATGCTCGTGCGTAAAAATCGACGACATGCGCGCGCCGCCGTGCGTCGTGACTCAGGTTCGACGGAAAAGCACTGCGCGAGCGCGCCGGTCCCGTCAAGCCGTTAATGCGCGGTGCGTCGGCGAACGCGCGACAGCCGCATCACCAATAAATGCTTGCGGATAATCGCATCGATGCGCCTGCTTGTTCCGGGAGCGAACACGCGCATGATCGACATCGGAAAACTCTACTGCGGGGGCGCCTCGACCGGCGACGGCCTCCGCTACGGAACAGAAAGCGGCGCGGATTGCCACGGCAACCGGCCGCACCGCGTGGTCGTGAGCGCGCGCGAGCGGCGGCCCATCGTGGTGTGGAGCGTCACGCGCACCTGCAATCTCAACTGCGTCCACTGTTATACGGACTCCGCGAACCGGCGGTACGCGGACGAGCTGTCCACCGACGAGGGCCTGCGCCTCATCGACGATCTCGCGGCCTTCGGCATCCCGTCGCTCCTCTTCTCCGGCGGCGAGCCGCTCATGCGCAGGGACCTCTTCACGCTCATCGAGCGCGCCAGCGCGCGCGACATCCGCCCGGTGATCTCCACCAACGGGACGCTCATCGACCGCGACGCCGCGCGCGCCATCAAGGACTCCGGCATCGTGTACGTGGGGATCAGCCTGGACGGCATGGAGGATGTGAACGACGAGTTTCGCGGCCAGAAGGGGGCCTTTTCGAAAGCCATGAAGGGCTTCGAGAACTGCGTGGCCGTGGGCCAGCGCGTGGGCCTGCGCCTCACGCTCACGCGGCACACCTACGCGGACCTGCACCGCATCTTCGATTTCATCGAGCGCGAGGGCATCAACCGCGCCTGCTTCTATCATCTGGTGTACTCGGGGCGCGGGAGCGGCATCTTCGCCGACGACCTCACGCATGGCCAGTCGCGCGACGCGATGGACATCATCCTGGCGCGCACGAAGGACTTCTTCGAGCGAAAGCGCGACATCAACATTCTCACGGTGGACAATCACGCGGACGGGGTGTATCTGTACCTGAAGCTTCGCGAGTCCGATCCGCACCGCGCGGAGGAGGTGCGCGAGCTTCTCGCCTGGAACGGCGGCGGCGCGCACTCCACGGGCGTGGGGATCGGGAACATCGACTTCGTCGGGAACGTGCACCCCGACCAGTTCTGGCAGGATTATTCCTTCGGCAACATTCGCGAGCGCAGCTTCGGCGACATCTGGACCGACGAGAGCGAGTCGCTCATGAAGGGCCTCAAGAACAAGGCCGACTACATCAAGGGCCGATGCCGCCTGTGCGCGCACCGTGCCCTGTGCACCGGGGCCATGCGGGTGCGCGCGTATCGCGTATACCACGACCCGTGGGCGCCGGATCCGCAGTGCTACCTTACCGACGAGGAGATCGGCCTCACCGACGAGATGAAGCGGGAGCTTGCCGCCCGCGGCGAATCATTCCCCATGCCGCCGGAGCTCGCGAGGTAGGCGATGGCCGTATCCGAACAGTGCGCAATTTGCGGGGCCGCGCTCACGGAACCCCATTCCAATTACCCGCGCGCCGTATGCCCCGCCTGCGACGCGCGCGCCCTGAATGCCCAGGGCGAGCCCGCCCGCCACATCACCCAGACAGTGCCTGCCGAGGAGGCGCACCGATACGCCTTCACCGACGACGGCGACAATCCGGTTTTCATCGACGGAATCCGCTGCACCCGGCGCTACAAATTCGGCGGCTGGGTGAGCATGCGAGACGATCAGTGATGTTCCATTCAACTATCCGCGACGGAGCGCGCCGATGAAGCCATATCCCGCATTTCTCAATCTCGAAGGGCGCAGCGTCGTCATCGTGGGTGGGGGCGGCGTCGCGCTGCGCAAGGTGAAGGACCTGCTCGACGCCGGGGCGCGCATTACGCTTGTCGCGCCGTCGGTGCTGCCGGAGATCGCGGCGATCGCGGCCGCGGAACCGGCGCGCGTCGCCATCCGCGAACGCGCCTACGAGCCCGGCGACTGTGCGGGCGCCGCGCTCGTCATCTCGGCGACCGACGACGGAGAAGTAAACCGCGCGGTCTTCCGCGAGGCCGAGGAGCGGAATCTCTTCATCAATGCCGTGGACGATCCCGAGAACTGCTCCTTTATCGTCCCCTCGACGATCCGCCGGGGGGACCTCCTCATCGCCGTCTCGACGGGCGGCCTTTCGCCCTCGATGGCCGCGCGGTTGCGCCGGGAGCTCGAGCGCCATGTCCCCGAGGACATCGAGGTGAAGCTCGAGGCGCTCGCCGCCGCGCGGAAGGCCCTCCGTGAGAACCCGCGATTGTCGCATCTCACGTCGGCCGAGCGAGGCGAGGTCCTCAAATACATCGCCAACAACGACGAGGTCCTCAACAAGCTCATCACCGCGACCATTGCCGGCGAGGTGGTGGAATTGCTCCTGACGATCGTGGGGCGGTAGGGGAGTGCCGATCATTACCATCAAGGAAACTCCGCCCCTTTCCGCAATGCGTCAAGAAACATACTGCCGGTTATGAGAACTGGATCAGCCCGTCAGACAGTCCTCTTACAGCCAAAAAGCGTGTGACATCGGTCTTTAAATTTATCCCACCAGGTGTTTTTTTCCGTTATGTTATGTTGAAACCTAAAACTTTTTGGCGTTGGTTTAGAGCATTTATGTTTCAACCCAACAACCCAACATATTCCCGAGGCCGCTCTGAGCCTCTGATTTTGTGTCCATTTTTTTCTAGCTGAAAAGCCCCGGCCGGCCCCATGGCCCCTCAGACTCTACGGAGACCCTCCCCAGTGATACTAAGTAATAGACCAGACCCATGCGGCTCGCTCCTGGAGTTGTTAAAATCTACCATCAAGGAAACTCCGCCCCTTTCCGTAATGCGTCAAGAGACATACTGCCGGTTATGAGAACTGGATCAGCCGTCAGACTGTCCTCTTACAGCCAAAAAGCGTGTGACATCGGTCTTTAAATTTTGCCGATTCACCGGGATGTGCGAGAATCCCCGTGTGAGCTCCGAAAGCCTGCAGTGTCATGAAAACAACCACGAATCCCCAGATACTTCTCCAGGTCCCACGGCCCGGCTTCCCAGCTGGTGCGTGGTAACACGATTTGTGCTCTCCCGACGTGTAAAGGCACGGGTTTCCCTTACATCAGAAACCCTTTAGCATGATATTTTTGTATAAACTCAATATTCAGTCCTGTCGGACTGCTTTTATGCCATTTTTTTTTGAGAAATATTGACGACGGTGGAATTTTTTGATATATTAGTGTTTACTAACTTTTGAAAGAGGCACAGATGAACACACGGCCGGAACGTAAAGACGAAATCATTGCGGCATCGCTTGCCCTTATAGAAAGAAAGGGGATTCAGAATCTCACCACTAAAAATATTTCACGGGAAGTGGGCATAACGGAACCGGGGATTTACCGGCATTTTAAAAACAAGCAGGAGATCCTTACGGAGATTTTAAGGCGGTTTAAAAACGGAATAGGGGAGAGGATGATAATCGCAAAGGAAAGGGCGACGAATCCCCTGGATCAGATAGGAGCACTTTATGAAGGCTCGCTGCGAATGTTCAACGAGTATCCTTCCATCGCCGCAGCGATTTTTTCAGAGGAGATATTCCAGAACAATGACCGCCTTTCTTCCGAAGTGAGGTCCATTATGGAGCTCTCTCAGTCGGGTTTGCGGGACATGATTCGACGCGGACAGTCCGAAGGATGCATTAGAAATGACCAGCCGGATGAGCAGTTGTCCCTGATAGTCATGGGAGCTTTCAGGCTGCTCGTGACACGGTGGCGATTGATGAAGAGGTCTTTCGACATTATTGCGGACGGCAGAAAATTATGGAAAACGATGAGGGCGTTACTTGCAGTGAAATAACACGGATAGCGACGGATTTGCGTCCAGAGCATAAGGATTTATTATAATGAACACACTTGTCCGGTTTTTCATCAACAGACCCATGCTGATCAACATCATCATTCTGGCGGTGATCGGACTGGGCGTGAAAAGCGTCATGGAGGCCCGCAAGGAAGGGTTCCCCGAAATATCGATGAATAAAATAATCATTCAAACGATATATCCCGGGGCATCGGCGAGGGACGTGGAGCTCAATGTAACTGTCCCGATTGAGGACGCGCTTGAAGAACTTGAGGGCATCAAAGAGGTCCTATCGGTTTCGGAGGAAGGAGTTTCAAGAATTGAGGTACAGGCCGATGACAACGCGACCCCGGACGACTTCAGGAAACTGTATAACGACGCCGAAAGCGCCATTGCGGCGATCGGGGACCTCCCGAGGGAAATTGAAGGGAGGCCCTCCATCAGCGAGTATACTTCATCGGACGTTCCCGTGATGGAGGTGGCCTTCACGGGCGACTATAAAATCCTTAAGCCGTACATCGACAGGCTCGAGAAGAAAATAAGAAAGGTTTCCGGCGTTTCCAACGTTACCGTGATAGGCCTGCCGGACGAAGAAGCGCATATTCTCGTGGACCCGGGAAGGGCCAGGGAATACCGCGTGGATCTTAAAATGATCCAGCAGGCAATTCAGAAGAGGAACCTTGAGGGATCCGGGGGAACGATCAAATCGTTCGTCGACGAAAAGAAAATCGTCTTTCTGAGCAAGTTTGACGACTACAAGGACGTGCTGGAAACGAACCTTATTATGAACGACGCCGGGTACGGCGTGAGGTTAAAACAGGTGGCAACCGTCGTTTTGACACCGAGGGAAACCAATCTGATAGTGCGCAACAACGGCAAAAGGGGGGCAACCCTTTCAATAAAAAAAACCGGGACCAGCGACCTCATCAGAACCGTCGACGGCATACACCGCCTCCTGGAAAGTGAATCGTTTCCGGCAGGAACAACCATGAAGGTGCTCCTTGACCAGTCACGCCTTACGCGGGACAGGATAAGCCTGCTGGCGGGCAACGCGGTCATCGGCTTCATCCTGGTCATCGCCGTGCTTTTCATGATTTTCGACGCAAAAACCGCCGTCTGGACCGCCTTCGGCATCCCTTTCACCCTTTTCGGGATGTTCATCTTCATTAAAAATTACGGCATTTCGCTCAACCTGATATCACTTGGCGGTTTCATAATCATAATAGGTATGCTTGTGGACGACGCAATCGTCATTGCCGAGGAGATAAACAGCAACAGGGAACTCGGCATGGAACCGAAGGAAGCCGCGGTGGCGGCGGTAAAAACCATGTGGGTCCCGGTGGCGGCCTCAAGTCTCACCACCATGGTGGCGTTTACGCCCCTTTTCTCTCTCGGCGGTTTTCCCGGCAAATTCATCTGGGCGATTCCCCTCATGGTGGTTGTGGGACTTTCAATTTCCCTGTTTGAAAGCTATTTCATGCTCCCATCACATCTAAGCCACGGCAAGGCGGCGAAAACGTCTAAAAAACGCTTTGTGGTGCGGATGGAGAACGCCTATCATTCCTCCCTTGACTTCGCCATGCGGCACAGGTATAAGGTCATTGCCGCCATGATAACGGTGCTTGTCGCCTCAACAATCCTTTTCGCGCGATATGTGGATAAGGATCCTTTTCCCCAGGATGCCGCAGAAGGATTCACCGTATCCGTAACGCTCCCGAAGGGAACAACCGCAGAAGAAACCGAGAAAGCCGTTAACGATTTTGAAAAACTGATGCTGAAGCTTCCGGAAAACGAACTTATTGGTTTCAGCACGAGAATAGGCACCAACAGCCTTCTGAGCGCAACAACGATGGGGACGCAGAACAATATTGGGGTGATTTTCGCCTATTTGAAACCGTTTTCCCAGAGGAGCCGTACGGCAGAACAGATAATGGATTCGCTTAAAAAGGAGATTGCGAAGAAAAAAGACAATAAGGCGGTGTATGTAACGAACCTCAGCAGGCTGGGGCCTCCCATGGGCCGTCCGTTTGAAATACGGGTGGTATCCAACAACGACGACCTCCGCAATAAAAAGGAGAAGGAAATCCGCGAGTACCTCGCGACGCTGCCGGGAGTGTATGATATTGAGAACGATGACATTGAGGGGAAAAACGAGCTTAACCTTAAACTGGACCACGACCTGCTCACAAGAACAGGCCTCACGGTGGAGGACGTACTCACTACTTTACGCATAGCCTTTGACGGCATGATTGTCAGCAGTCTTTCCACGGTAGATTCCACACTCGATTTCCGGCTCCGCCTCAACAACCGCGGCAGGGCCAGCAAGCAGTTCATCGACACCCTGCCTATTGCCAATAAACAGGGAAACATCATCAATCTTTCACTGTTTACGTCGCTGGAGGAACAGCCTTCCAGGGCAGGCATACATCATGTGAACGGGGAGAGAGCGGTGACGGTTTTCGGCAATACCGATCTGAAGAAAATAACGCCGGTTGAGGTGATGGAAAGGGTACGCTCACGGTTCCCTTTGGATAATTCAGTGTCGGTTGAATACTCGGGACAGCCAGTGGAAACGAACCTCATTTTTTCCGGCCTCGCCGCGGCGTCGCTTGCCGCCTTAATAGGCATCTATCTTCTCATTTCGCTCATATTAAACTCGTTTTCAAAGCCGATGATCATCATGACATCCATCCCGTTCCTGGTGATAGGTTTCGCCTTCGTCCTGATAACTCACGGGATTCCCGCTTCGATGATGGGAGGGATAGCCATGGTGGGCCTGATGGGCGTCATAGTCAACAATGCGATAGTGATGGTCCATACGATACGAAGTCTCGCGGAAGATAAACCGGTAACAGAAGAACATATACTGCATGGGTCCGTATCGCGCCTGAGGCCGGTCCTGCTTACGACCATTACCACGGTACTCGGAGTGTTACCCACGGGATACGGTATAGGCGGTTCCGACCCATTTCTTTCCCATATGTCCCTGGTGATGGCATACGGCCTACTCTTCGGTACGGGCATCACGCTTTTCATGATTCCGCTTCTGTTTGCGGCTGGCAACGACCTTTTGAGGCATGTGCGCACCCTGGTGAAGTTCATGCCGGGCATGAGTGAACGGTAAGATTATCCCGGAATATAATCGAAGCTACAGAGGAGGAGTAATACAATGATATATTTTGATTACAATGCGACGACTCCCGTCGATCCTGAAGTCTCAGATGCGATGAAACCCTTCATTGACGGCCGTTTCGGAAACCCATCGAGCGGACACGCGATGGGCAGGGAAGCCAGAAGGGCCGTCGAAGAGGCAAGGGAACAGATTGCCGCGTTTCTCGGATGCGATGCGGATGAGGTACTCTTTACCAGCGGCGGAAGCGAATCGAATAATTACGTCATCAAAGGTGTGGCGCATTCCTTTCGAAATAAAGGCGATCACATCATCACTACCAAGATAGAACATCCTTCCGTGCTCAATCCCTGCTCCTTTCTTGAGCAGATGGGGTATCGGGTTTCATACGCCCCGGTGGATGAATACGGCAGAGTGGCCGCCGAGGAGATTGGAAAGCTCATTACCGGGAAGACCATCCTCGTTTCAGTAATGCACGCGAATAATGAAACCGGCACGATACAGCCGGTAAAAGAAATAGCCAAATTATGCAGGAATAAGAACATTTTTCTGCATACCGACGCGGCACAGTCGCTCGGTAAAATTCCCGCGAATGTTCGTGAACTCGGCGTGGATTTTCTTACAGTTGCGGGCCATAAACTCTATGCGCCAAAGGGTATTGGAGCGACGTATATACGCAGGGGTATACATATTGAACCATTGATTCACGGTGCGGGACATGAAAGCGGACGACGTGCGGGAACGGAAAACGTGATATTCGATGTCGCCCTGGGGAAGGCGTGTGAAATTGCCGGAAGGCATCTGACCAACAATCAAATCAAAGAGCTCACCGGATATCTGCACGGGCGACTCATGGAAGCCTTTGGCCCAAGGATCCGTTTAAACGGCCACCCTTCGGAGAGACTGCCGAATACTTTGAACATCAGCTTTGTGGGATTTGAGGGTCATGTGATCATGGACAAAATGGTGGACACGGCGGTATCTACGGGATCGGCATGTCATACGGGGCTCACTGCGATATCGCCGGTACTCAAGGCTATGAACGTGAATGAAGAGATTGCCCGCGGCGCGGTGCGGTTCAGCCTTGGACGGTACACCACGAAAGACGAAATTGACGCCTTAATGGAAAGGCTTCAAAATATTATTCAATAGGAGCGCGACAATGAAATTAGGTATAATACTTGACCATCAAGGAAACTCCGCCCCTTTCCGTAATGCGTCAAGAGACATACTGCCGGTTATGAGAACTGGATCAGCCGTCAGACTGTCCTCTTACAGCCAAAAAGCGTGTGACATCGGTCTTTAAATTTGGTCTTTAAATTTGCGCGGACGGGAAAAATTGAAAAATTTTGCGAGCGATGCGCGTGCGGTCCCATGCCGCCTCGACCGTTCAAATCATGCAGCTTGGGAAAAGTCAACATGTTTTTAACCCCTGAAACAGGGTTCAGTCCAAGCGTAACTCATCACGGCCCTCGCTTCATCCGAAAATACCCTTTGCACAGAACATGAGACCGCCACAGCTTTTTCATTTCCTCTTCTGCGAAGAACGAAAAGACAAGCGACGGCCTCATTGTACTCCCGCAGTCGGGACAGAGTTCAGGGTTTTTATTGAATGAATTCTCAATGGCCGCTGCCCAGGTCTTTCGATCAATGATCTTCAACTTCTCTCCGACCTTGTGAGCATACAATCCGTAGTAACGGATCATTTTTCGATGGCGGTCGGGTAAGTAATAAAGCATCCGTGCCATAAATTCGTAGATGTCCATCGTTACCGTGGAGTAGCTCTTTTCCTTAGTGTTTCGGTCCACCCAGCT
>JAKQUI010000013.1 GCA_029562645.1 Spirochaetota bacterium | reverse complement strand
TCCTGGATCTCTGCGCGTGTTGCGATACGCTGAGTGCGCATCAATGCGCAAACCGCGTTCATCCATTCAAACCGGACACGCCGGTAGTTGATGAGGCCGGGAAAAGCGATCTCCCCCGTTTCGGTGTTCACCAGCTCGCGCGTGCCAATGAGGTGCACATGCGGATTGTAATTGAGCCCGTTCCCGCATCGGTGTACCGTGGCTATGATCCCGACGCGCCACTGGCTGTCCAGGCTGCCGGCGTTGCGGCGAAGCGCTTTCCAGTACACGGTTGCGGCGCGGGGTATCATTTCCTCCGCTTTAAAGCCCTTTTCAAAGAGCTTCTTTGTGACCATACCGGGAACCGTAAAGGTCACATGGACATGCGTGAACGAGGTATCCATGATTTGCGAAAGATTAATGGACCACCCATAGAGTTTCTTCCGGTAGCATGAAAGACAGAGTCGCGACTTGCATGTGAACGGGACCACGAGGACAGTGCCACAGTCGGGACAGGTGTGTTTGCGAAAGCCGTTATTGAAGTCCCCGCAGCATAACTGTAGAGCCAAGGCATTGCCTTGGCTCTACAGTTATGCTTTTTTCCTTGATGGAAGCGGGCCGTATTCCGGTTCAAGGCGCTCCGGGTATAGTTCACAAAACCCTTTCCAGTGACGCTGCCATATGCTTTTATAAAGCGACCAGCGGTCGAGACCGGGCGTGTACAACAGATTTTTTGGGGTTGTAGAACGTAGATGCACATATACTATACGGACATATAGCACTTATTTGCGATATTTTTTCCCTGTCCATTAAAACCATCAAAGTTCTAGCAACCCTGGCCCCCGGTAAGCATGAGCTCAGTAGAGCACGAGACGTGGTAGCAGAGCGCCGCCCGCGAGAATGTCACGCATCAATACAGCACGTACAGCTTGGTGAAGCCGTCCTTCAAAGCCCTGAAATACAATTTTCCATTAAGCATACACATGCCATCCGGATCATCGCTGGCTGTGCTGTTCACATCGACAACCTGAGACAGCTTTCCGTCCCGGTCGTCATAACAATACAGCTTCCTCCAATTGGAGACATTGCTCGATCCAAAAAAGAGTCGATTGGTATGAACAAAAAGGTTCTCCGGAGAATCATTCATGGCCGGGTCGGTGCGAGTGTTGGAAAGAACCGTCAACGACCCTGATGATGGATCATAGCAAAACAGCTTGCTTGATTCAGATGGATTCCATGCGCTGAAATACAATCGACCATTGTATACGGTCAGCTGTGATATATTATCCGTAATGCTTTCACTGTTCCGGCAATTCGACACTTGCATCAATCGACCCGATGTGGCGTTATAGGAAAACAGCTTTTCTCCGCTCGATACTGTAGTTGATTTAAAAAACAGTTCTTCGCCAACGACAATCAAGTTTTTGCAAAAATCAGATAAGCCATTTCGCGTATCCGATATCTGCGTGATCGTTTGCGCCGTATCATCGTAACAGTAGAGCTTTTCCCCATTCGCATTAATGCCCGAAAAGTACAGTTTTCCACTGTAAACCACATGCGGCACCATGCTATTGACATCCTCAACAGATTGGTTGTTTCTGATATTGCTGATGAGCGTAACCGTGCCAACGGACGGATCATACGCATAGAGTTTCGTGTAGCCGGTTCCGCTTGAATTGGCTGCAGTGAACATCAACTTGCCATTATACATCGCCTGCGGGACCGGACTATCGTGTTCTGCATTGTTATTTCTTGTATTCGAAACCTGAACCAGTGTGTCGTTCGCAGTATCATAACAATACAGTTTAGATCGCGCACTTGAATTGTTCGCACTGAAATAGACCCGTGTTCCATGCACCAACCCGGCGGCAATGCTGTCGCTGATTGTGCTGCTGTTTCTGGTATCGCTCACCTGGGTTACCGTATTCGTGAGCGTATTGTAGCTAAATAACTTTGCCACACCGTTCGTATTGTTCGCGACGAACACGACGCGGTTGTTCACCGCCATGAGGCGATTGTCGGTCCCAAATCCCATCGGATCGTCATGTGCGCCCGCTCTTATGTTCGATATTTGCGTAATCGTGTTCGCGGAAGGATCATAACAGCACAGCTTGGTGTTGCCGCTCAGATAACCGGAAAAATACAGCTTGCCGTTGCATTCGACATAGTCCACGGTCTTGTTGATGTCGGAAGCACCAGATATATTCGACACCTGCCGCACGCGATAATAGGCCGCGGGGATGGCATTGCTGTCCAGGTAGTCGGTCTCGCGGCCGTTTCCCGCCACGGCGCGCGCGATGAAGTCCGCCGTCGCCGTGATCTGCGAGCGATCCACCGTGAACCCCGTAAACAAGAAGGGGATGGCTGCGAAGGGCGCGAGTATCTTCGCGGCCTTTTCCGCGATCTCCGGAAACGAGAACGAGACACTAATGTTCGCGACAAACGGCACCGTCGCATTGTCGCCAGTCAGGCCACCGAGCGGCGGCGTTATCCCGGAGCCAGTGGGCACGATGCCGCTTCCGGTCGCGACAATACCGGTACCGGTGGGAACGATACCCCCATCTGCCGGATAGGTCCCCCCGAAGGTATGCGTCGGGACCGTCCCCGAAATCGCGGTGATTGGCGCGGTTTCGTCGGTATCGCTGCGCACCAGCGCGCGGTCGGACACAATGCGAAACAGCGTGGGGCGGCGGTCGAGGAACGATTCCGCGGCCTCGTCGAGCTTGCCCTTGCAGGACGTGAAGCAGGGTAGCGCAAGGAGGGCCGCGAGGAAGCAAGCCGTTATGTGATGTACCATATGATTGTTTCGTGCGATCATATCATCATCCCCTTTTTTAAAACACGATCCCTATGCCGATGGTTCCCATGGCGAAGGGATACAGGTTGGTTTCGATGAACGCCCCCGCCTCGACGCCCACCTGCAGCGACACGGAGCCGCCCAGATGAAAATACGCCGTGCAGCCGCCGGTCACGAGCGCGTTTACCGCGCCGCCGCCGGCGATGTTCTCATAGCTCTCGTTCACCACGGCGTCCTCGTAGGTCACGGAAAAATACGACACCCCCGCCGAGATCGACGGCGCGAGCGACAGCCACGGGGCGAGGCGGAACCGGTATCGCGCGGAGAGGAGCGCGGGGACCGCGAACGCGCTCTTCACGCTCTCGCGCTTGCGGGTAAAGAGCCAGTAGCCCGTCGTGAGCCCGATGTCCAGGTTGTCGACAAACGGCTCGCGCACCGCGACGGTCACGGTCCCGCCGTAGCCGCCGCCGAAGAGGTTCGCGAAATCCCCCAGCGGTTGGAGGTACTCGGCGCGCACGATGATTTCGATGTCGGTCCCCGTGTCCGCGGTGGCGCTTTTTTCCGAGAGTGCGCCGCGATCGTCCTCTGCAAGTACGTAAAAGGAATGGAGCTCGCCGGGGTCCAGTCCCGAAACGATGTATTCCGGGACCGTGGGCGAGGCGATCCGCGCATAGCCCTTCCCGCTGTCCCGATACACGTGATAGCGGACCACCGCGCCGTCCGGGTCGCGCGACGGGTTCCACGTGATGCGCAGGGAAAACGCGCTCGAACCCGGGTCGGGCGTTTTCTCTTTGGTAAGGCCAGTCGGGGCCTCGGGCGGGATGTTCTTTGTGGTAACGCGCACCGCGTTCGTGGGGAACGATTCGTTGTCGTCCAGCCCAACGGCGGTCACGATCACGGCGTATTCTGTGTTGCTCTTCATCTTCCGCAGGGTGAACCGGTTGTCCCCGCTTCGCGCCGCAAAGGCGTACTCGGGAGCCTCGGGCGTCCGCGTGAATATCCGGTAGTGCTTTACTGGCGTGTACGGCGCGTCCCACGTGAGCGCGATCTCGGTTTGCCCCGCCTCGCCCTTCAGGTTCGTGGGGCCGCTCTGCGATATGAAGACGATGTCCTTCCGCGGTATCTTTTTCTCCTCCGGCCTGAAGAGGTCCCGGCGATAGGTGACGGTATTGCGGTCCTCGTCCACGATAAATCCGCCAAGGACCTTCCCCGTGGTGAGGCGTATGTACGCCATGCCCAGGTACATCTTGCGATAGATGACGCGCAGCACGCTCCGCTTCGGGACGGTCACGGGCTTCCCGTCGAAGCGCGTCATGCGGTACACGGCGGGCGTCTCGGCGGTCAGCGTACCGTTTTCGATCTGCCCGTCCCGCAAAAAAATATGCGCTTCGGCGGCGCCCCGCCGCGTGAGCTCGTCCATCGAGAGGCGCAGCGGCGCGGCGCTCGAGGCCTCGTCCACGCTCAACTTCCCGGTGAACACCGATATCTCGTTGGAGGGAATGGATTCCACGTCGTTCTTCTCCGCCGTGACGCGAAACGCGTACGAGGCGTCCGCGCGGACATCATCGACGGTGAACCGGGTCCGGCCCGTCGTGTCGATGCGGCGAAACCCGTCCTCGCCGGGGCCGCGCACGTACACGTGATAGCGCGCGGGCCTGGTGAACGGCCGGTTCCACTCCAGCCGGATCTTGCCATCGCCGTAGCTGCCACGAAGCCCGTCCGGGTTTTCGCGCGAGATTCGGGCAACGTCCCGTTTGCGGATGCTCCGCTCCTCGGGGCGGGCGATGTCCGTGCGGACCAGGTAGGCGTCGCCGTCGTCGTTCACGATATGCCCCTCGAACGACAAGCCGTCGGTCTGCTCGATCATCACCCTGCCCATGTACAGCTCCGTGTACTGGATGCGCAGGATGGCGTCGCGCGAAATCGTGCGCACCGCGCCGTCCTTCTGCTTCACCACGATGCTCTCGGCCATGTCCCGCTGGATCACGCAATCCACGATCGCGCCGTCCTTGAGGAAGACGTACTCCGTCCGGCTGGGCGCGGCGATCATCAGCGAGCAGACGATGCCGGCCGCGACGGCGATGATAGTGCTATGTTTCAACGGCTCACCATTCGCGCTCGCACGGTGGCGCTACCGCACCGTTTTGGTCGATCGAATCTTACTGGCGGGAATGGTAACGGTCCCGGCGGTGGTGAGCATCCGGTACGTCTCGCCGCGCGACAGGATCACCCCGCGATAGGTCTTCCCATCGTACAGCGTCACCTCGTCGATGCGCTGGTACTTCGCCCGCATCTGGTCGAGGCTCATGGGCTTGTCCGTTCCCGAATACGCGAGCTCCCGGATCTTTTCGTCGATCCTCGCCTCACGCTCGCGGTGCTTTGTTCCCGCGTCCACGAGCTCCGGTATGCTCTTGCCGGCCGCGTTTTCAATGCGCGGCGCGCTGGAGATTTTATCTATACGGAGCGATTCGATCTCGGTCATCTCCCGTATGATGATGCCGTCCGCCACATCGGCCGCCTTCCCGGCCGTCACCGCGCGCTCCTCCGGGGGGCCGCCCGCGGCGATCCGCCGGACGACCACCGTCCCGTCCTTGACCGCCGTGACGCTCTTTCCCGGATCATACGATACGCTGAATTCCGTTCCCCGGCAGGCGGCCACCATGTTGGGCGTTTTGACCTCATACTCGGCGCCCCGGCGCAGCTTCTGCACGCGCGAGAGGGCCGTTCCCGCGGTGAGCTCCAGCGTCGTTTTCCCGGGGTCCAGGAGATCGCGCACCAGCACCGTCGAGTTTGGCTCGATCTTGATTACGGTCGCGTCGCCGATCTGGAGCGTGAGCTGCGAAACGTCGCCGGTGCGGACGGTGTCGCCCCGTGCAATCCGGTCCTTGATCTCAACGGAGCGCGGGGCCGCCCCGGGACGCTCCACCGTCACCGAGCCGACGGAAAAAACGACAATGGCGTGATCGACGGGCGCGCCCGTGCAGGACAAAACGCCGGCAATCGCCAGAAGCGAAATTCCAATCCCCATCAGGCGCGCCGCGCCCATCTTCGCGAATGATATTTTCATCGTATGCCTCCTGGATATGACCCCTTCCCGACCTCCCCCTTCGCTCGGGGGAGGGGTGTTACGAGTGATCTTCCGTATCCCCCTTTCTCCTAACGAAGGGTGGGCTTGCCCCGGAAAAGCGGACACGAAGTTAAGCACAAAGTACGATATTAAGCTTAACGGAGGTCTTAATGGGAACAAGACGACGATACGACCGACAATTCAAGATGGATGCCTTGGGGCTATGGAAGAGCAGCGGA
>JAKQUI010000006.1 GCA_029562645.1 Spirochaetota bacterium | reverse complement strand
GCCTGGCCCAAAATTATAAACACCATTGCCAAATTTCACACCCGAAGCCCCCATAAATGAACCAGTCACATAAGGACCAAATACACCAATCTCAGCATTGGTCAAATTCCCAATACTCTCACATCGACTCCAATAAATCGGATCCGCAGGATTATTAACCAGCGTTACCGTATACTCCTTCCACGACCCATCCTCCGCAAAGACCTTGAAGATAACGGGATTGGTCATGTCGAGCTGTGTGACCCCGCTCTGGAGCTGCGTGGCGCCGCAATACACACTTACGCCGGTTGTCGTGAACGTGGAGACGATGCTATGGCGAAGCGTACCGGCCGGAACGGTCACGCTGATATTCGTGCCGTCAATACTCCCATCGATCCCCAGAACCGAAAATGCCGTGATGTCCTTCGCGCGGCTATACACCGTGACCGAATGCGACGCCGATTTCGCGCCGAGTGTCGCCGATACCGTGCCCGTACCCCGCGCACCGTTCGTATTCAGCACGCCATCCTGGTTAATGGTGCCAATGGCGGCATCCGCCGTCCATGCAGGGACAACGAGTATTCTGTTGCCGTATTCATCGTACCCGAGAACGTCGAAGTTGCACGGAACGCCCTCGGAGAGTACGACATCGCCATCGAGGAGAAGGCCCGATTCATTCAAGATTGAAATGCGCTCGAGCGATCCGTTACGAACCGATATGGCCGACGACGCGCTTTCGGCGCCAAATCCCGCGCTCAGTGTTTCGATGCCGGTGTTCTTCGCGTGGAACAGGACGCCCGCAGCGAACTGCTGCTTTATCGTCCCGTAATTGTTTGCCAGAGCGAAGATTTCCGGGATGAGATTGTACATTGTCCCGTTAGTATCGCGACCGCGAAGCACGAAATTACGCTCGAAACCCGCGGCGATCGTCTGAGAGGCAGGATTGAACGACAGCGTCCCCGCCTGGTAGCGACGGGTTACGTCAATGGATCGGGAGGCCGTCGTTACGGCGCCCAGATTGTCAATTGCCTCCACCCTGAATTCGATATCATTACCCGCCGCGAGGTCCGCGGACGTCAGGAACGACGCTGGAATGAGAAATCCGTAAATTGAAAGCTCGTTGGGGCGGACCTCCTTATTCATGAACACCGTCTGCCACGGACCGGGGATCGCACTGCCGTTGGGGCGCAGCTTGCGATAGGAAAGCTTCACGCCGGCGATGGATCCGCCGCCGTCCCAGTCATAGGCCTGGGCACGAATATAAATGGGTGAATTGGCCCGGATGGGATTTGGCACCGGGTCCATTATCGCCGCATGCGGGGCATTATTGCCCGGAACCAGCGATTTCGCGAACGGCAAATACACCGTGAAATGCTCCACGATCGCGACAACCTTCTTCGCTGCGTCATCCACATAGCTGGGAACGGCCACGTATTGCTGCAGCTCTGTATTGAAATAGTAAATCTGAAGCGTCTGCGGCGAGAGACCCTTCGCTACAAGCGCCTGTTCATTATAGCTGATCTCGAGAACGGCCGGCTTGCTCGGATCAAACGACGTTCCTTCCGGGCCAAACTTATAAGCAGTTCCCGCGTGAACCAGACTGTCCGATTGCCCCGCGGGGATCTCGGATGTTTTCTCCACGGTGATCGTGGCATCCTGTTGGATCGAGTTCTCCGGCACCGTGAGCGCAACTTCATCGTTATACACGACAGTTCCGCCATCCTGCGCCGACACGAACGCGCTGCCCGAGCGATCAATCGAACTACCGCTTCCGCCCGGAATACCCTTACTGCCCTTCTTGCCGGTACACGCAAACAGGCCGCCCACCATCATCACGGCCATCATCACTGCCATAAACCGCTTCATCTGTTGCTCCTCTGACGTATCTATGAAATATGCTGCTTTGCCGGAGAAGCGTCGGAAGTACGAGTGGAGTGACAAAATTTTTCAAAAAATTTCCGGGGGAAGAAATGACGTTCGCCAGGGAAGGAAAGTGATAATTCTCACGGAACAAAAAAGACGTATTCCGAAAAATGTTTATTTAAATGCCCATCAAAGGGTCAGAGCCTCATAAAAAAACCTTCCGAAAAAACCGATAACAACTCGCCCTAAAACCGCATCCCCGCCCCTCCGAAAATGGAAATGAAGGTCACGTCGCCGGATTTCTCGAATACGTTGGCATATTCAAAACCCGCCTGCGCGAAGAAGGAATCCTTGAAGAAGTAGCGCACTCGGGCGTCACCGATAACTATCGGCTGGGAGCGGGTCTTTTCGGCATAGGCGGTGCCGGCCGCGTCGGTGTAATAGTACAGGCTGTTCTGGCTCAACCCCACGCCAACCGACGGCAGAAACTCAACGGGGCCCAGGCGCAGGACATATCCCGCGCCAATCGAAAGCGGAATGAAGCGCGCATGATGGGCCTTGTTCTCCAGACCGGCGAAGTGAAAGTAGGACAACGAAACGCGGAGGACGAAATCGGTGATAAAAATATTCTCGAGCGCGCCCGTCACCGAGAGCCCGTACCCGGCCCCAAGCACGTCCTTGAGGTACCCATAGGATTGCGCGTAGAGGACCCGCACATCGATCGCGGGAACGGCGTTACCCAGCCACCCCGCGCCGTCGAGGTCGCCGCGCCGGAGCCGATCGGCGATCTTTTCCGAGACCGCTTTAAGGACGCCGCGCACCTCCGTCACCTTGTCGGTCTCGCGCGTCTCGGCCAGCACCACGCGCTTGGTCTTCACGTCGATCACCTTCACGCTCACCTTGGTGGTCTCCAGAACGTCCACACTCCCCACGATCACGAAATCGGTCGCGAGGATCTCGCCCAGCTCCCCGGCGCACGACTCGTCCCGGCAGGCGCGCATCTGCGTCTTGCGCTCCTCGAGGATGAGGTCCATCTGACTGCGCTCAAGGACGTCGAAGTGGCCGGACTGAAAGAGGTTCATCTCCACGGTGTTGCGGACGATGCGCGCGACGCCCGGCGTGGTGTTGTTCGCCTCGAATTCGAGCAGGGCGATGCGCTTCTTGCCCTTCGCGGCCTCGCGGGCCAGGCTACGGGCGGGAACCATCATCACCACACAAAAAAGTATGATACTAACTCCCGCCAGCACGGCGCCCATTCCGGAGTAGCGATCCGCCCTGCGGGACATGAATATCGCCTAACGGATACCGGCGGCGATCTTGCGCGACAGGCGCACCGCCGCGCCATCAAGCTCGGCCGCGCTCCCGGCCGTTTCCGACGAGTAGAACAGGATGCGGCCGTCCTTCACGCTCACCACGCGCGCGGTTACGTCGTAGGCGCCGCCGAGCTCCTCCACCGAGCCCAGCACCAGCATGCCCGCCTTTCGGTCCTTCGACGCGCCCCTAATGACGCGCTCGCCGCCCTTGAGTTTCGCGAGCTCCGAGGCGACCATGCCGCTCACGCGCGCGGCCGTGGCCGGATCGACATTGGCCGCCGTGAAGCCCTGCACGCCGAAGCGTCGCTCAACGAGCTCGGGCGGATCGGCCGCAGCCGTGGGAGCGGTCGTGTTTGAGACGAGCGCCTGACTGCTCGCGACGGATTGCCCGGATTCTTCCGATTGGACCCGGATCTCCGAATCCGGCGCCGTGAGCGCGCGGACGGCATAATACACGCTCGACGCGGCCCCGCCAAACAGGAAGAGCGCCGAGACGCCGATGAGCATGGCCGCCTTCGCGATGGTGATCGATACTCCCAGTTTTTTTAGCGTGAAAAAAACCGAGCTGACGATCGCAAAGAGCGTGCTATAGGCCCCCGCGCGCCTGAGAATCTTCAGGAACTCGCGCCGCTTCACTCGGCGGATATGACGCTGCACCTCGGGCGGGACGGGCTCCACGAAACGGAAGCGCTCCATCGCCCTGCCGAAAACCGAAACGCTTCCATTCATAGCAAGTCCTCCAGGCTCTTAATGCCCTGTTTCTGCAAATACGCCAGGATACGCTCCACGATGAGCCCGTAGCGGTAGCGCACCTGGCGCTTGGACATGCCCAGCTGCATCCCCGCCTGCTCGTAGGAGTAGTTCTGCACCGCGACAAGATCGAAGAGCGCGCGCTCGCGCTCGTCCTCGAAGTTCTCGTCGTGTTCGATCGCCCCGCTGATGACGATGCGCGCATCGCGAAACCCGTTCACGAAGGTGAGCCCCACGTCGGCGAAGACCTCGTCGATGTCGACGCCGTCGGGCTTCTTCTTCCGATAGTAAGCCATCACCTCGAGCCGCAGCGCCCCATAGAGCCACTTCCGCCGGTTCTCGATCGTCTCAAGCTTCTCGTAGAGCTTCACGAACAGCTCCTGGCAGATGTCCTGCGCGTCCTCGGGATTCCCCACCTTCGAGTACACCGCGCCGAACACGACCGGATAGAGGTCGTTATACGCCTCCGCGAATTCCCGGTTCTTCAGGAACATGGCGCATCCTGCGCCGTCTGGAATAGTAACGTCATAATCGCCCGCATTGTGACAAAATATTTCATTTTATTTGGCCAATAATTCCGCCGTATAGACGCCATGCGTCAAGAATTTTATGCCGCGTGGGGATGTTTCACTCGAGGCCGATGACGGATTGGCCTTTTTCTGGTGCACTCGCCAGGCGATCAGCACCTCGTTCGCAGTCAAATCCAAATCCGCGAGAGGAAAAGGCCTTCGCGGCCTTCTCCTCTCGCGCTCTCCTCTTCCGCGCTCGCTCACCGCCGCGAGCGGCTTAGTGGCTCCGCCCGGTTAAACTACAGATATTTCCCGAATCTATTTGCTTCGCCTCCCTCGAGCCCCACTGCGCTTATACTTCCGCTCGAGGGCCTGTTGCGTATGCTATTGACATTTTACGAGTTCGCCTTCTGAACATTGCACCAGGGAGCCCTTCAGGATGTCGGGTTACATGGGCTGCGCGCTCCGGATGGCCCCACGCTCCGAAAGTCATGCCGCCACGGCGCCTGAGTGGCGCATTTCTTTGGCCGCTTTCTTTCTGCGAAGAAAGAAAGCGGCCCGTGTTCATGCCGCCTGCTGAAGGATAATAATCCTTCGCTGTCAACGCATGGATGAGATTGAAAGAATATTTTCCGGAAAGGTGAATGATGGCGCGCCCTAGCGCCTCCGCACGATCATCATGGTGATATCGTCGCGGGGCTCGTATTCATCGAGCGAGCCGAGGATTCCCGCCTCGATGTCCTCGACCGCGGCGCTCCCGGCCAGCGACTGGAAGAGGTTCCGCAGGCGCTCGATCCCGAACATGTCCCTCTCGGGCGTTCGCTTGCCGCGCACGCTCCCCTTTCGCCACATCTCGGTGATCCCGTCGGTGAAGACGAGCATGGTATCGCCCGGTTCGAGCGTGAAGCGCTCGTCCTCGAGCTTGTCCGCGATCTCCTCGGTGATACCCACGAAGATGCCCTTCGTCTGGATGGTCTCCACCGACCCGTCCCGGGCGCGGTATATCAGGATGTCCTGGTGGAGCCCGGCATAGTCGACCGTCCCGTCCGCGCCCACGGCGAAGGCGCTTGCGGTCATGTATTTATACTCGCCGAGACGCTGGATGTTCCTGGTCAGCGTCGTGTTCACCGTCGACAGAAGCTCCGCCGGCGTGAGCTCGGGACGCTCGTTGAGCGCGACGTGTATCGCGGTCTGCGCCATCATCATGATGAGTCCGGCGTGCACCCCGTGCCCCGAGACGTCGCCGATGACCATCCAGTGCCGCCCTCCCTCGCAGATAACGTCGTAGTAATCGCCCCCCACGGCCTCGGCCGGCTTGAGATAGGCGCACAGGTCGTAGCCGGGAATGGCGGGCGCCGCGGGCAACAGCGCCGTCTGGATATTGGCCGCGATCTCCATGTCGCGCCCCAGCTTCGCGGCGTTCTCGCGGTGCTCCAGGAGCCGCGCGTTCTCGATGGAGATGGCCGCCTGCCCGGAGAGGATCCGCAGGAGTTCCAGCCGGTCCGGCGTGAAGGCCCCGTCGGTGAGATTGTTCTCCAGGTAGAGAATCCCGGAGAGCTTCCCCTGGTGGACAACGGGTCCGCAGAGCACCGACCGGGTGTTCCGTGAGACGACATACGGATCGCCGATAAACATTCCGTCGGTCGAGGCATTGTTGAGTACGACGCTCTCGTGCGTCTTGTTCACATAGTTGATGATCCCCGAGGGCAGTATTGACGCGCCCCCTTCGGCCGCCGACGTGTCGGTTGTCGCGTGCTCCAGATCGATCGGCACCGACTGCAGGACCACGATACCGCCCTCGACGCTCCCCTCGGCCTCCACATACAACCGTCCGTCGCTCTCCTTCTGGAGAATGAGCAGCCCCCGCTCCGCTCCGGCGTTTTCGATCGAGATCTTCATGATGACCTCGAGGATGCGCGCGAGTTCGAGCTGGCTCGAGATGGCCTGCGAGGCCTTCATGACGGCCTGAAGATCGAGCGCGCGCAGACTGCCCCCGGACGAGGTCCCCGTCGAGGTGCCGTCGAAGCCGAAATCACGCTGCGCGCGCGACATTCGCTCCAGCTCCGCCGCGAACTCGACCTCCAGGGCCCGCGCCTTCGCGGTGGCGCCCCAGGCCTCGTAGGCGCGGATCGACTCGGCCAGGTAGACCCGCGCGAGCTCTTCGTTGCGACGGCCGATGAAAAACCGCGCGGCGCGCTCGCTCGCGATGGCCTCGTACTGCGTGAAGCCGTTCTCGCGGGCCTCCCGGATGGCCTTCCGGTAGGCCGCGAGGGCCAGCTCGCTGTTTCCCGCGAGCCGCGCCGCCTCAGCCTCAAGGAGCGCGTGTTTGTGGCGGAAGTTTTCCGGGCAGCCCGCCGCCCAGCGCGCAAGTAGGCGCCGCCGGCGCCAAAGCGTTATGCGATATCGAATGCGCGCCAGCCCGCGCGAGGCGTCGGCCAGGGCCGCCGCCGTAAGACCCGCGAAGGCGACGTGCTCCACCGTCACGATCTGGCCGATCGAGTAGTCCAGCAGCCGTTCGGAGGCGCGCGCCATCGCGAGGGCGCTCGCGTAATCCCCCGCGAAATACTGCAACCGCAGCTTCAGCAGGTAGTGCCGCTGCAGGATGATGGGGATATTGTCCTTGAGCATGGCGAACAGGTGCTCGTCCTCGCGGAAGGCGTCGTCGGCAAGCGACGCCGGCCCTCTGGTCTCGCCGCGCAGGCACTTGACGAACTGCCGCACCGAGATCAGGTAGTTGAGCGCGCCGGGGTCCCTGAGCTGCCGGATGAAGTCGAAAAAGCGCTCGTTCTCCTCCTCGATCTCCCGGAGGGGCGCGCCCCGCGCGATCATCGTGAAGACGATCGTCTGCATGTCGTAGCATGCGTAGTTGTGGTCGCCGGTCTGGAGCGCCACGGCGAGCGATTCGCGGAGCACATCGATGTTGCGGTCCAGCGGGCGCCGCCAGTGCTCGATCAGCAGGCCGAAAATGGTGAGGATTTTCGCCTTTTGTTCCGGCGCGCCCCCGGCGCGGCTTATCGCGAGGGCGAGCTCCCCGAACATGTGCCCCGCATCGATCCGCTGGAAGCCCGCGATGAGAACGCCGCCGTACATGACGAAGGCGTAGGCCGAGAGCGGCGACGACCCGTAGCGGAGTGTCTGCTGCACCATCCTGAGCGCGATGAGGATGGTGAGATTCTTGCTGAAGAAATATGCCGAGCTGGACATGTTCATCAGAACGCTCATCATGAGCAGGACGCGCGGGTCCTTCATCGGGGGCAGCGATATGAGCGATTCCGCATTGTGCGAGCGGAGCGCACACGAGAGACGCGCGACCGTCATCAGCAGCGAAAGCTGTCCCGGGCGTTTGGGAAGCCGCAACCCGAGCAACCGAAGGCCGGTGAGGCCGATGTCGACCGCCTCCTCGTGTCGGCCGAGGTTCGCCACCATGATCATCTTGAGATTGTACAGACCCGCGCGGTCTTCGCGCGAACGGGCGCGGCGCAGCGCGGTGTCGAAGAGCGCCCCGGCGGCCTCGAAGTTCCGGTTCAGGTGCTCGCTCGCGGCGAGCTCGCGGTGGACGTGCAGCATCGTGTCGTAGTCGCGTTCCCACGCGTCCTCGGGCAGGAGACGAAGCGCCATGCGGAAGCAGCCGGCCGCCTCGGCGTAGGCGGTGGACGATTTCGCGCGCGAGCCCGCGATGATGTTGAGCCGCGCGAGATTTGCGCGCTCGGCCGGATCGACAATGCGCGGAAGCGCCGCATTGAGCTGATTGACCACGTAGAAGATCTTTTCGGGGAGCTCGGCCGGCGCGGTGCGCTCGAGGAAATAGGCGCCGATGGCGTGGTGCCAGCGCGCCTGATCGTCCTCGGGAATGAGGGCCTGCGCGGCCTCCTGAATGCGATCATGATGGAAGCGGTACAGGTCGCCATGCAGGCTCACCAGTCCCTCGTTGAGCGCCACCGTCAGGTCGGCGAGGGCCCGGTCGATCGTCACGCCGGCGATGTGGGCGAGCGTCTCGAGATCGAACCGGTTGCCCACGCAGGCGCAGATCTTGAGCAGCTCCTGCGTCTCCTCCGGGAGGGTCACGATCTTGCGGCTCATGAGGTCGACCACGTTCTCGGTCACCTGCATCTCCTCGATGCGGTCCGTGTCCCAGCGCCATCCCGCCGCCGGGTCGAGGAGGAGCTGCCCCTCGTCGTAGAGGTTCTTCAGGAACTGGTTCACGAAGAAGGGATTTCCGCCGGTCTTGCGCTCGACCAGCGCGGCGAGCGAACGCGTGTGCTCGATGTCGCTGCGCAGAAAATGCGCGATGAGTTCGTTGATGGCGTCCACGCCCAGGGGCCCCAGGCTCACCGACGAGATCGCCACGCCCGAGGAGCGGACGGTCTCGATCGCGAGCGACAGCAGGTGTGATTCCGCGGCCTCGCCGCCGCGGTAGGCGCCGATGAAGAAAAAGTGGCGCAGGGTCGGATCGGCGAAAACCGTCGCGACCAGGCCGAGGCTCGCGGCATCGGACCATTGCAGGTCGTCCAGAAAGAGCGCCACCGGGTGCTCCTCGGTCGCGAAGGCCTTCACGAAGGATTTGAACACCGCGTTGAAGCGGTTCTGCGATTCGTCCGGACCCAGCGCGGGAAGCTCCGGCTGCGGCCCGATGATGAGCTCTACGTCGGGGATGATATCGGTGATCACCCGCCCGTTCGCGCCAAGGGCCGCGCCCAGCCGGTCGCGCCACCGCCCGATCCGCTCCTCGCTCTCGGTGAGGATCTGCCGCACGAGCCCCTGAAAGGACTGGATCAGCGCGCTGTAGGGCACGTCACGGCGGAACTGGTCGTACTTCCCGGAGATGAAATACCCGCGGCGCTCCACGATGGGCTTGTGGACCTCATGCACCAGCGCCGACTTGCCGATCCCCGGATCGCCGGTCACCAGCATCACCTCGCGCGCGCCGCCGGCCACGCGCCCGAAGGCGTCCAGGAGCGAGGCGACCTCCTCTTCGCGCCCGTGCAGGCTCTGGGGGATGATGAAGCGCGGCGAGATGTCCTTATGCCCCAGCGCAAAGGGCGCGATTCTCCCGGTGCCTTTGAGCCGCGCGAGGCACTCACGCAGGTCGGCCGCAAGGCCGTAGCCGTTCTGGTAGCGCTCCTCGGCCGTTTTGGCCAGGAGCTTCATCACGATGTCGCTCACCGTCCGCGGCACATCGGGCCGGAGCTCCGCCGGGGACGCGGGACGGCGCGCAATGTGCGCGTGGATCACCTCCATGGGGTCCGCCGAGGGGAAGGGCACGCGCCCGATCATCATTTCGTACAACGTTATTCCCAGCGAATAGAGGTCGCTGCGGTAGTCCACCGTCCGGTTCATGCGGCCGGTCTGCTCGGGAGAGAGATAGGCGAGCGTCCCCTGCACCACCAGCGGGTTGTAGATCTCCTCGTTCTCGCGCGTGAGCAGCGCGGCCACGCCGAAATCGGTGATCTTCACCGCGCCCGTCGCCGCGTTCACCAGGATATTGTGCGGTTTGATGTCCTTGTGGACGATGTTCTGTCGATGGATGTCGCCCAACGCGTTTGCGGCCTTCGCCGCGACGAGCAGCGCCGAGCGCAGGGGGAGCCGCTTCTCGGCGAGGATCCGCCGGAGCGATATCCCCGAGAAGTCCTCCAGGACGATGGCGATCGCGTCGTCGCGCTCGACGATGTCCAACGCCCGGACGATGCCGTCGCTCTCGATGCCGCGGATGATGTCGTACTCCTGCCGGAAGCGCGCGATCTCGGCTGGGGCGGGATACCGCGTCTTGAGCGCCTTGACCACGACGCTCCCCGCCCCATCGGGCGCCTGGGCGCGGTAGACGACCGATCCCCTCGTCTCGTCCAGCCGTTCGATGATGGTGTATTCGCCGATGCTTTCCATGACGCGCCAGGCGGACGGCCGCCCCTACTCACGCTTCCGGGAGCCGTCCAGGATGTCAATAACAATGAGGGTGATATCGTCCTCGAAACTCCCCCCCGCCGGCCGCCACCGGGTCAGTCGGTCGATGACGGCGTCGGCGAACCCGGCCGCGTCGGCCGACGACAGCTCGCGGGTCAGCGCGACGAGGCGCTCGCTCCCGAAGAGCTCGCCCGCGCGATTGCGCAGCTCGATGACGCCGTCGGTGTACAGCATGATCCGGTCGCCGGGCCCCACGGCGATCTCCGCGGTCCCGGCGTTGATCTCCGGCACGAACCCCATCATGCGCCCGCGGGGTTCGAACGTGTGGACATGCCCGTCGCGACGGCGGATCACGAGGACCGGGAAGTGCCCGGCGCTCGAGCTCGCGAGGACGTTGCGCGAGAGGTCGAGGTACGAATAGTTGGCGGTGATGAACTGCCGGCTGAACTTCCCGGCCAGGGTCGCGTTGAGCGAAGTCAGCAGCGCCGCCGGGTCGTCCGCCGTGTCCCGTTGCATGGAAAAGGCGACCTTGAGCATCGCGGCGATGAGCGCCGCGGGGACCCCGTGGCCCGAGACATCGGCGATGATCACCCCGAAGCGCTCGCGATCGATCACGTGGAAATCGTAGAAATCGCCCCCCACCGACTCCATGGGGAGATAGCGCACCTGGATGTCCAGCTCCGGCATCTGCGGGGCATGCTCCGGAAGGATCGAGCGCTGGATGCGGCGCGCGATCTCCAGTTCCTTGTGCAGCACGCTCAGCTTCTCGTTTTCGTCCCGCAGGGTGTTGATCCGGTCCGCGAGCGCGACCGAGAGGAGCACCGTCTCGAGCGCGGAGCCGATCTGGATCGAGTAATTGGTGATAAAGGTGTCGGGAAGCGCCCCCAGGGTCTTGAGCGCCATCGCCGCGATCCCGAACAGGAAGGTGGTCCAGGCGACAAGGAAATACCTCGCCGGGCGATAGCGCTTCGCCACCCCCATGAGGGCCGCCACGAAAATGATGACGGTCTCGACGAGCATGAGCGCCAGCCCCGCCTTCATGCTCGCCTGGTATCCTCCCGCGAGCGACAGGACCGACACCGCCGCGGCGAGGCCCAGCGACACCCGCAGCACGACGTCGATCAGCGGCGCGTTCGCCCGCGTCCCCAGGAAGCTCCGGGCGAACTGGATGATGCACATCGACGAGAAGCCGATGAAGAACGGGTTGGTGCGGTTGTTCCACCAGACCTGGTCGGGCCAGAGATACTCGTAGCCGATCCCGTTGTACGATATCTGAACCAAGGCGTAGGCGACGACGTACAGCACGTAATAGAGATAGTTGATGTCGCGCACGAACAGGAAGAGGAACAGGTTGTACACCGCCATGACCAGCATTATCCCGTAGAACAGGCCGAACACGTACTGCTCGCGCTTGATGGACTCCGCGAAGGCGCGGGGCCGCCACAGGTTCATCGCAAGCTGCATGGAGCTTTCGGTGTCGACATGCACGTACAGCGTCCGCGGCCCCCGCTCGGGGGGAAGGATGAACACCGTATTGCGATATTTCACCTCGCGGTCGCGGTAGGGTACGAGATCGCCGCCCCGCTTGACGGCGCCGGACCCGTCCGGGCGGGGCAGATGGAGCGTGACCCGGTCGAGGTGCGTGTAGACCATCTCGAGGTAGAGCTCGCCCGGTACTGGCGCGGCGTCCTCAACGCGAAAGCGCGCCCAGAAGGCCGACGACACGTATCCGAAATTCGCCGCCTCGCCGGGCGCGGGGCGGAAGCGGCGGTCGTGCTCGGGGCGGCGGACGTCTTCGAACGAGAGGGCGCGGTGGGGGTCTTCGAGGATCTCGAGATGGGCGCCCACGACGGCACGATCCGTCCGCGCGTCCATGACGATCGCCGGCGAGCCGGCGGCTGCGTCGGGTCGCGCCGCGCAGATGATCGCGGCACCGATGATCAGTACGAGGGTCTTGGGAAACACGGCGTTCTCGATATCCTCATACAGAGCACCGCATGTGGCCGGGTAAAATGCAATGAAAAATATTTTATTTCTTGAAACCGCGCGCGGCCCATGGTAGCGTGATCGGCCGGCAGGCCGGCGCTGGACACCGGAGGACGCCCATGCAAGAACAGCGACAGCACCAGCGACATGACATCCCCCTGCAGGTCGAGTTCCACTATTTCAGCGGGGATCCCGACAGGATTGGCGACGAAAGCCCGGCGCCCGCGCGCGGCTTTGGCACCATCATCGACATCAGCATCGGCGGCATGTCCATGCTGTCGGAATCGCCCGTCCCTCCGGGCCTTCCCATATCGCTGTTTTTCACCATGCTCAACGAGTCCGGGGACGGCGCACGGCGCGTCCTCTTGATCGCCAACGGGACGGTGGTCCGCAGCGAGCCCCAACCGGCCGCACATGACGGAACCGTGACCACGGACGAGCACTGCCGGCTCGTCGCCATCCGTTTCGCCGAGACCCAGCACGAGATCGCATCGTTGTTCGCGGACCGGCGGTAACGGCGTTTTTTTGTTGATTTTTTCGTCGGCGGCCGTCAGTGTGCGTGCATTCCACGCGGCAGGGGTCGCCCATGAAGGTATTGCGTCTCGAGATCGGCAGGAGCTTCAAGCTCGAAAACTTCAAGAAGAGCTTCAAGCTCACCTGGCTCTACAGCGGCATCGGCCTGCTCATCTTCCTTGTCTTCCTCTCGTTTTCGGGACTGGTTCAAGACAGAAGCTTCTTCTATTACTTCTTCCAGAATGCGGGCATGTTCCTCATGTTCACGCTTTTGCTCATGGCCTATGCCGGCGTGTACCGCATCACCAAGTTCCCCGAGGACGCCACCAAGGTGACCCGGACCTCCATCAGGGAGACGGCCAAGAAGGCGCACATCATCGTCGGGACCTCCATCACGACGGTTATCGTTTTTTTCGCAGTGGTGATGATCGAGGTGGGAATCTCGTCGATCTCCATGATCCCCTACGCGGGGCCGTTGATCATCGCGCTATTCACCATTCCCATCTTCATCATCAATTTCGCCTGTCTCCTGCTGGCCATTTGCGTCTTCGCCATCGTTCCGCCGCTCGTGGGCGAGTTCGATTCCGTCAAGGAGATCTTCACGGAGCTGCGCCACATCATCCGGCACCGGTGGCTCAACGTCATCATCTATCTCATCATCTCGCTCTCGATATTATTCCTGAGCATGGTCGTGATCTATTTCCTGGTCCGCTACGCGACGGGCGTCACCAAGGCGGTGCAGTGGAAGATCAACGCGGCCTACCCCAAGCTCATGAACGCGCTCACGCTCAAGTCGTATTTCACCGACCTCATCTACAAGATCACCCCGCAGCCCGACCCGGCCGACGCGCTCAAGCGCTACGGGATGGACCTGTTCCACTATCTCGACATCCTGCGCTACATCGTGAGCATCTCGTATCTCGCGGTGCTCTCGTTCATCGCCTCGTTCCCGCTGGCGGCGTATTTCAATATTTCCTCGGCGTTTTTCAAGAGCATCTGGAAGGCGAAAAAGAAGGCGTAATACCATCGGTCAGCCGCAGGATTAACGCATCGACAGTAGAGACTCGCACCGCGCGCGCATCATGATCGCTTCGCCGTGTGCGGATGCGTCGAGTTGTCGTTCGCGAAATACACGCAAATAACGCAAGTTCACCACCCGCGCAAACAGGGGATCCCGCGATACCGTACTAGTTCATTTCGATGATTATTTCGCGCCGATAACGCCGCCGGCCGCGCGGAACGCGACGGTGAGGAAATACGCGACCAGCGACGCAAGGAAGGCCGATTCCCCGCCCCACGAGAAGTAATACGCGGCCGTGCCGGCGACGACGAGCGCGCACAGCGACATCGCCATGACGGCTGCAGCGCTGCGCGCCCGCGCCGCGACACCGCCCGCCCCCGCACGATAGCGCCACACCCCCAGCGCGACGAGCGCCGCGCCCGCCGGCGCGCACCACCACCCGAACGGGACATGCGGCGCGAAGGCCGCAAGAAGCGCCATGCTGCCAAAGAGGGCGAAAAATCGCCCGGCCCGCCCCAGGTCCGCCTCATCGATCGAAAGGTAGACATCGGCAATCGCGAGCAGGAGAATGCCCGCCGACACCAGGATGGGAAACACCCCGGAGTATTGCTCGAAGCCCACCAGGCACATCAGAAACACCGCACAGCCGGCGAGCGGCCCCACGATGGCGCGCGCCCGGGAGCTTCCGGAACGGCGCGCGAGCGCGCCAAGCGCGAGGATCAGCACGAAGAAGATGGCAAGATAGAGCTGGATCACGAGTCTCCTCCCGGTGAAGCAATTGTGCACACCGGCGGGAGAGAATCAAGAGAAAAAAGTGAACGGGGCGCGGCGGCAATCCGCGGTGGCCCCGAGAACGGCCGCGCGCCCATCGTTAGTGTCGTTCACATAGATATTACGCGCGCCGCCGGGGAATGTATAAATTTTTTCACGGCCTCGCATGCCGATCACGCGCGGTCACGCGCCGCATCTTACACACGAACAGTCGTTTTCTCCCGCGCGCAGTGGAGCCGAAGCGGCGGCTTCACGAGGTTTCGCGCATTGTCGATCATGATGTCGAGCTGCTCGTCGGTGCGGAGCGGATCGTGATGGAAGGCGAAGAGGTTCCTTACGCCATAGCGATTGCTCATCTCCACGGCCTTGTCGATCGAGGTGTGCCCCCAGCCGACCTTCGCCTGGTACTCCTCCGCGGTGTACTGGCAGTCGGCGATGAGGATGTCGGCGTCCTTGATGAGGCTCCCGATGTTCCGCTCGTTGATGCGCTCGATCTCGGGATCGTTGGATATCTCGCTGTCGGTCGCGTACACCACGACCCGGCCGCGGTACTCGATCCGAAATCCGAGCGACAGCGCCGGGTGGATCTGGTGCGTAAAGTACAGCTTCACGTCGTTGATGGCGAAGGGACTCTCCACAAGGGTCTTGAAGGTGACCTCGGCGGAGAGCTCGAAGAGGGTCACGGGGAAGTACTCGCGGTCCATCTGCCCGAAGATCAGGTTCTCGAGCGCCGAGACGCTGTTGCCGCCGTAAAAGGTGACCTTGTTTCCCGGCAGATAGGCCACGTGAAAAAACGGGAAGCCCTGGATGTGGTCCCAGTGCGTATGGCTGATGAGGATGTGATACTCGCGCGGGCTTCCGGCGAATTCATGCAACAGCGAGGCGCCCAGCTCGCGCATGCCCGTCCCGGCGTCGAAGATGAGGATGGTGTCCCCGCACCGCACCTCGACACAGGGAGTGTTCCCGCCGTATTTCACGAAGTATTTCCCCGGCGTGGGGATGGAGCCGCGGGTGCCCCAGAATTTCACCGTGATGGGATGCGTATCGTTTCCCATGAATCACACCGTCGCCCGCGTACGGGCGCGCCGATTTTATTTCCGGAACGAGGTCACGAACGCGTCGCTCTTCCCGGCCGACTCCCGTGAATCGGGGCGCCGCCCGTCCGTGTTGAAATTCTGCCGCCCGTAGAAATACCCGGCAAGATAGAGATTGTCGCGGGAGTCGACCGCCAGCCCCGTGCAGTACGAGTTGTCGTAACCCTGGATGGCGCGCGTCCAGCGGTAGGCGCCGTCGGGCGCGAGCGCGGTCACGAACGAATCGAAGCCGCGGTTCACGGACTCGCGCAGATCGCGCCCGGGACCGGGATCGAAATCGACCGTCTCGCAGAAATCGCCGGCGAGGTAGATCGTGTCGCGCGAGTCCACCGCCACCGAGTAGAAGGCGCGCGGGTAGAACCCATTCGTCCAGTAGCCGTCGCCCGGATCGGCGTCGGGATCGTATAACGGAACTCCGGCATCGTCCGTCGCCGACTTCTCGCCGCCGATGACGCGCGTCCAGCGATACTCGCCCTGCGCGGAGAGCGCGGTCACGAACAGGTCGAGCACGCTCTTTCCCTCATGCATGTCGGGGGGATCATTCACGACGTTGAAGTTCACCGCGCCGAAAAAGTTGCCGACGGCGATCACGGCATCGCGCGAATCGACCGCGATGGCGTGGACCGCCTCGTGATACTCCCCGCCGATCCGGCGCGTCCAGGCATAGTCCCCGTTCGCGTATATCTTGGTGATGAATGCGTCGGCACCGCCGCGCGAGGTCTTCGCGTCCGCCTGCCGCGTGACCGCGCCGGCCCCGTCCGCGTCGCCCGTCTCGCGCGCCTCGGCGATCCAATCCCGATTGAAGGTGACCGTCCTCTGGAAGAAGCCGCCGAGATAGACATTGTCCCGCGAATCCACGGCGATCGCATATGCGGCGTCCGTGGCGCCGCCGCCATAGGTGCGCGTCCAGGCGTAGCGCCCGTCCTTGTCGATGCGCGTCACGAATACGTCGAACGCGCCCTGGGAGCGCTTCACGTTCACGCAGCTGTCCTTCTCGCATCCGTCCGTGTCGATGATGCCGAAATCGACGGCGCCGCTGAAAAATCCCACCACGTACACGTTGTTGTGGTGATCGCTCGCCAGCGAGGTCCCGCCGCAGGCGCCGCCGTCGGCGCCGCCCCAGGTGCGCGTCCAGCCGTAGCTCCCGTCGGCGTTGAACCGGGTCACGTACGCGTCGCTCCCGCGCCCCGAGGCGAAGTGGAGATCGTCGGCCTCGGGATCGGGATCGAAGTCCACCATGCCCTCATAGTAGATGCCGCCGCCGAAACTCCCGGTGATGTACACGTTGTCGCTCGGATCGACCGTTATGTGATTTCCCTTGACGAAGCCGCGCGTCGTCGAGACGAGCGCCTTGGACCAGAGGTAGCGCCCCTCCGCGGTGATCTTTACGATGAAGACCGAGTCGCCGAAGAGCGAGCGGCGCGGGCTGGCGATCTCGGCGTCGGGATTGAAATCGACCACGTCCTCGAAGCTTCCCAGCAGGTAGACGTGATCGCCCGAATCGACGGCGACGGACCGGCCGAAATCGAATTTCCGTCCGCCGAAGGTGAGGGTCCAGCGATAGTGGTCGGGCCGGGCCGGCGCCTTCGCCTTCCGTACGATCGCGGGCGCGGCGGCGGGCGCGTCGCCGACGGTGTCCTCGGCGTCCTCCGGCTCGTTCGCGTGGGCGGGCTCGATGTGGTTCGCGAGCGTGGCGCCGGTGTTCGCCGTCGGTTCGTCGGTCGATCCGGAGCAGCCCGCGGCAAGCGCGATTGCGAGCGCGAACAGAAGGGCGCTCCACACATGTCGGTATCGTTGCATCATCATCCCCCCCGCACAACCCGGCACGAAACGTCCGCCGGGCCTGTCACGGGCAAACCGTATACGGGGCCATGTGTTTTGGCAAGATAAAAACGGGAGGCGCGGCTAGCGCACGGCCGTGGACAGGACCGCCCCTGCGTTGATGAGGCGCGCCGAGAAACCCACCGCGCCGTAGGCGCGATAGCGCGCGAGCTCGTCGTGCATCTCGGTCCGCTCGGCGGCGATCTTGTTTTTGGTGCGGGTGATGGCGCTCTTCATGTCGCGGTCGAACCACTTCTCCTGGCCCACCTGGCGCTCAAGCTGTTCCTCGAGCTCCTTGATGCGGCGGGAGTGCGCGCCGGCTATCTTTTCGATCTCGGCGTCGATCGTCCCGCCGATCCCGGCGCGGATCTCGGCGGCGCGCGCGCCGGCCAGATCTCGCAGCCGGCCATTGGCCCAATCGATGAGCTCCTCCGCCTGCGCGCGCATGTGGTCGATGTACTTCCGATACTTCTCCGGCACCCGCGCGTCCGCAACCGGCGCCTCGAGCAGTTCTCGCGCCAGTGCGTCCACATCGCAGCGCGCAAGCAGATCGAAGACGTCCACGCACACGGGAATGAGCTCCTGAAACTCGCTGCGCGCGCGGAAGGTGACCGCGTAGTTCGCGTAAAAGGCGATGAAGGGGATGCGGTGCTCCACCACCACGGTCCCCGAACGGCCGCCGAATGATTCGCCCGCGCAGTGATCGACGATGCTCCCCACCGCGGGATTGCCGAAGGCCAAAAACTCGATTTCCTCGTTCGCGAGCGCGCGGGCGCTGTCGAAGGTGCCCATCCGCCGCACCGGGACGCCGTCGGCTCCGGCCACGGTCACCGGATAGAGCCGGTTGAGCCGCCCCTTCGCACCGATGATCTCGCGGACGCGCGCGTCGAGCGCCTGCGCGCGGTTCACGAACCCCTCGATGCGGCGATTGCAGAACTTGCGCTCCTTGAGGGTGATGCGGTAGTACTCGTCGTAGTTGAAGTCCATGGTGCGCGCCACCACCAGGTCCGAGAGCTTCTCGTAGCCCCGGCGCGCGGCCTCCAGGCGGACGTCGATCTCCCGGTTCACCGTGCGCCGGGTGAGGCGCCCGCTCACCAGTTCCATGAAGAGGCGCCCCAGATTGAGCTCCTCCTCGATCTCGCCCAGAAGCACGTCGGGCGTGCCGATGGACTCCTCGAAGAGCTTGACCTTGCGCGTGAGGACCTCCAGCACGCGCTCGGCCACGGTGTCGCGCGTGGAGAAGTTGAAGATGTAGACGTCGTCCTTCTGGCCGAAGCGGTGGATGCGGCCGATGCGCTGCTCGATCTTCAGGGGCGACCACGGCAGGTCGTAGTTGATAAGAATGTTGCAGAACTGCATGTTGCGGCCCTCGCCGCCCGCCTCCGTGCACACCAGGATGTCGGCGCGCTCGCGAAAGTCGCGGATCGCCTCCTCCTTTTCGTCGCGCGACAGCGAGCCGTGGAACACGACGACATCGCTGTCGGCCAACAGCTCACGGAGATACTCTTGCGTGGTGCGGAACTGCGTGAAGATGAGCACCTTGTTGCGGCGCAGCATCCGCGAGCGCTTGATCATGTCGCGCAGCTTGTCGCCCTTTTTGTTTCGCGTAACGGCGGCGCCCAGCGCGATCAGGCCGTCGATGGTTGCGATCTCCGCGCGCACCTCCGCGACGGTCTTCTCCAGCACCGCCGCGAAGATGTCATCGCGCACCTCCTCGCCCTCCTCGCCCGCGTCCGGCGCGGGCCGGCGCAGAAAGGCGGCGCAGAGCTCGCGCGGGTCGCCCTTCTCCACGAGCGCGGACAGGTAGGCGCGCCGCTTGCGCAGGGCGCACATGAGCGCGAACGACGAGGAGTCCAGCAGCTTCTGGAAGACGGTCATCACGAAGCCCACCGCGCGGTTCTCCGCCTGCACGGCGCGGTTGAACTCCTCGACGATGTAGCGCGTGGTGGCGTCGTAGAGCGCCCGCTCCTCCGGGTAGAGCTCGAAGCGGATGGTGCGCGCGTGGCGCTTCGTGAAGCCGCCGATCTCCTTCTTGGTGCGCCGGATGAGCACCGTGCCGATCTTCTCGCGCAGCTCCGCAAGGTCGGCGGCGCCCAGGCAGTAGGCGTTGTAGAACGACTGGAACGGCCCCAGCAAGTTTTTATCGATGAGGCGCACCAGGAAATACAGCTCCTCGAGCTTTCCCCGGAACGGGGTCGCGGTGAGCAGCAGCAGACACTCCGTCCGCTCGGAGAGGATCTCGGCCACCGCATAGGCCTGGGTGGTTTGCAGGGAATCGCGGCGCAGGCGGTGCGCCTCGTCGATGATCACGGCGTCCCAGCGATTGAGCTTGAGGCTGTCGGCGAACGACCGGTTCTTGATGAAATCGACCGAGACGATCGCCTTCTCGAGCGCGCTCCAGGGACCGGGCCCGCCGGCGGCGGCATCCCGCGCGCATCGGCGCATCCGCGCGCCATCGACAATGGAGAATTCCTCGTTGAACTTGGTGCGCATCTCGCTTTGCCACTGCACCTGGAGCGACGCCGGGCACACGATGAGGATGCGCCGGTAGCCGTGACGGAAAATGAGCTCCTTGATGACGAGCCCGCCCTCGATGGTCTTGCCCAGGCCCACCTCGTCGGCGAGAAGGAAGCGCCGATTGAGCGCGTTCACGATGCGGTGCGTGGACTCGACCTGGTGCGCGAGGATCTGCGTGCGGGAGTTCGAGAGCGACAGGATCTTGTCGTTCGCATAGGCGAGCCGAAGCAGATGCGCATCGCGCATGAGCGCGAAGCGTCCGTCGTGCGGGAAACCGTTGTCCGCGATCGCGCGAAGCACCGCATCGACGCCGTCGACGGCCTCCGCCGCGATCTCCGGGGCCGCTCCCTCGAAGTCGAGCTCCGTCTCGCTATCGTGTGATACGGCACCGGCATTCACAACAATTCCCCACCCCGCACATCATCGACCGGCTCCCGGAACGGACGCCGGTCCTGGTTTTTTATAATGAAGTATTCCGAACGCGCAGGTTTGATTGACCCGTGTATACGTGACATAATATTCCCCCGGAGAGAAAATGCAAGTTTTTTTTCCCGCGATTGTATTTGACACGGGGCCACGAGCCGTGCGACCATCGCGCGCATCCCGGCATCGTCGCCGGCGCGCCATGAACCTTATCGGCCTGACCATCAACACCCGCTACCGCATCACCGCACAGCGCTCCGAAAACGCGCTGTGCGTCCGCTATGCGGCCTACGACGACGCGGGCGGGACGCCAGTGCTCGTTTCCATCCTCAAGGGCGCCGCCCTCTCGAACCGCATCGAGGACCGCATCCGCTTCCGCCACGTTGTCGAAGCGGCCGCCGCCATCGACCACCCCAACCTCGTCGCGGTGCGGGAAACCGGCGAGGTGATCGGCCTCACCTACCTGGTGACCGAGCTCGCCGCGGGCATCACGCTCGACCGGCTCCTCAGACAGGGGGCCCTTGCGCCCGAGGTCGGGGCGCGCGTGGGGGCGTATGTGTGCCGGGCGCTGGAGCAGCTGCACCGCGCGGGCATCGTCCACCGCGACCTGCGGCCGGAAAACGTCCTGCTGGCCGCGCCCGATGCCTCCGAGGAGGCCCGCCTGTCCGACGCGCTTGCGACGGGCGCGCCGCACATTGCGCGGGCGATCGCCGGCGGATTCATCACCGTAAAACTCGACGGCGTGGGACTGGCCCTCGTGCGCGAGTATGGCGGCGACCTGTCCCCCGACGAGATCGAGCGGACCTTCGGCTACATCGCTCCTGAGCAGACCGGCGTCCTCAAGCGACCGGTCGACGAGCGCAGCGACCTCTATTCGCTGGGCGTGCTCGCGTACGAGATGCTCGCCGGATCGCCCCCGTTTTCCGGCGGCGACGTGTGCGCGCTCATCCACCAGCACGTTGCGCGAATTCCGCCGCCCCCCTCGCGCGTCAACCACGCCGTGCCCGCGATCCTCGACGCCATCGTCCTGAAGCTCATCGAGAAGGAGCCGGAGAACCGCTACCAGACGGCCGCGGGCGCCGCGTCCGACTTCGAGGCCGTCGCCGGCGGCGCGGCCGATTTCACGCCGGGACGGCACGACCGCAGCGTGCGCCTGAGCTTCCGCACGCGCATCGTGGGGCGGGAGCGCGAGATCGCCGCGCTCAAGCGGCTCTTTAGCCAGGCGCAGCGGGGGAGCGGGTGCGTCTGCCTCATCGGCGGCGAGTCCGGTTCCGGGAAAACGCGCACGGTGGAGGAGCTGCGCGATTTCGTGTACGCAAGCGGCGGCGCGATGATCGACGGCACCTGCGCCGCCGGCGCCGGCGGCCGTCCCTATGGCCCCTTTCGCGAGGCAATGGACTCGTATCTGCGCGCCTATCGAAGCTATCCGGACGCGCGGGCGCGCGAGATCGCCGCGCGGCTCGGGGACGAATTCGGCGAGCTGGGCGGCATCATCATCCAGTTGAACCCCGGCCTCACCGATCTCCTCGGCGCCGCATCCGCGCCGGTCGCGCTCAAGCCCAACCGCGAATACAAGCGCCATCTGATGACCATCGCGCGATTCCTGTTCCGTCTGAGCGAGATCGAGAACGGACTGACGGTGCTCATCGACGATCTCCAGTGGGCCGACGACGGGACGCTCGACATACTCGGCGAGATCGCCCGCGAGATCGGGGACCATCCGCTGCTCGTCATCGGCACCTATCGCAACGACGAGGTGGCCGACGACCATCCGCTGGCCGCATTTCTTCTGCGCCTGCGCGAGGCCGGCGGACCGCTCGCGGAGATGACGCTGGCGAACCTCGACCGCGCCGACATGGCCCGCTTCGTCGCCTCGCTGCTGTCCTCCCCCGGGGAGCCCATGGACCGGCTTGCGGACTTCGTACACGCTCGAAGCCGCGGGAACCCCTTCTTCGCCATCGAGATCGTCAAGCAGCTCGTCGCGGAGGGCGTGCTCCGTTACGGCGCGGACGGCTGGGGGGCCGATCCCGACGCGCTCGTCGGCGTTGCGGCCTCTCCGTCCATCGTCGATATCATCCTCCGGCGCATCGGGCTCCTGGACGACATCGAGAAGAACGTGCTCTCGCGCGCGGCGGTGATCGGCAAGCGCTTCCCGCTGGACCTCCTCTATCGGATCTGCGCGCTGGACCGGTCGGGCGTGGTGGCCATTACGGACCGCGCCGCCGCCCTGCAGCTGGTCGAGCCGAGCCAGCAGGTGCGCGGAGAGATGCACTTCGTCCACGACCGGGTGCACGAGGCCTTCTCGGTCATCATCGACGGCCAGACGCGCGCAACGCTTCACCAGCGGATCGCCGAGGCCCTCGAGGAGGAGCGCCCCGATCGCGAGGGGCCCGTGCTCTTCGACATCGTCCGCCACTATCACGCCGCCGGAAACGCCGACAAGCTGCTCGAATACGCCTATCCCGCCGGCGTCCGCGCGCAGGGGGAATACGCCAACGAAGACGCCATACGCTATTACACCATGGCATTGGACATCCTGGGCGAACAGCCCGCGCCCGAGCGTCGGGCCGACCGGCGCCGGTGCCTCGAGCGGATCGGCGAGGTGCATCTCACGGTTGGCAACAATGACCGGGCGATCGGGCTCTACCAGCAGATCCTCTCCGAGACCGACGAGGATGCGGAGCGGGTGCGTGCGTACAAGCAGATCAGCCAGGCCTACTTCAAAAAGGGCGACTGGCGAAACTGCGAGCGGTACGCCCGGCGGGGCATGCGCATTCTGGGCGAGAACATGCCGGTACGCCGCGCGGCGGTGATCGCAAGCCTCGTCCGCGAGGCGGCCCTGCGCATCCTGCACGACGCGCTCCCCGCGGTGTTCGTCCGTTCGCGCGCGCGCGATGGCGCGGAGCGCGACAAGCTCATCATCTGGTTCTACGTCTCTCTCGGCTGGTCCTTCATTCTCAGCGACGTGCGCAAGTACATTCATTCCATCCTGCGGGCCTACAATCTCTCGGAGAGCCGCATCGGCCCCTCCGCGGAGCGCGCGATGATGATGACCGGCTACGCGACCATCCTGGGCGCCATCCCCCTGTTCTCCCGGTGCCTGCGCCTGCACGAGCGGGCGCTGCGATTGCGCATGTCGCTGGGCGACACCTGGGGGGCCGCGCAGACCCATCAGCTCACGGGCTTTGCGCAAAACTGGATGGGCGACTACTCCCGCAGCATCCAGTCCTTCGAGCGCGCCATCGAGCTGTTCCGCCGCACGGGCGACGTCCGCGAGATCGGCATGTCCACGGCCGGCCTCATCCACAACTACGCGCTCATCGCCGACTACGCGTCGCTCGGGGACTGCATCGAGCGCTATCGCGACATCACCCGGTCCACCAACGACGTCTACGGCATCAGCGAGGCCGACACGTATCGCACCCCCTATCTTCTGGAGACCGGCGACATCGAGGGCGCGCTCGAGAGCGGCCGGCGCGCCTACGAGACCAGCCTCGAGAAACAGGTGTACTTTACGCACTGCCGCGCGTGCATTGAACTCGGGCGCGCCCATCTCGAGCAGGGCGATCCCGCGTCCGTGGACGCGGCGCTGGAGCATCTCTCGCGCGCCGCATCGCTCTACCATGCCAACAACTTCCTCAAGCAGTACACGGTCTACCTGTTCACGCACCTGGCGGAGGCGCTCCTCGCATCGTTTCACCTAACGGCGGGGACGCTCGATCCGCGCCAACGCCGGGCGCGCCTGCGCGCGATCGGCGTCGCCTGCCGCGAGGCCGAGCGCAGGACACGGCGCTGGGTGTCGCATCACGGCTCCGCGCTGGCGGCCTGCGCGCAACACCGCGCCGCGTGCGGGCGGACCACGGCGGCGCATACGCTCTTCAAGGCCGCAATCGCGGAGCTGGCGAAACTGGGGCGACAGTACGAGCTGGGGCGCGCGATGTACCACTACGGCATCTTCCTCATGCAGCACGGCGACACGGCGCGTGCGCGGGAACTGCTCCAGGCTGCCTATCAGGAGTTCATGGACATCGGCGCCCCGCGATATATTGCGCGCATCCGGACCCTGCTGGGATTTCGCGACGACGGGGGCGAGGCGTCCTCGCTCGAGCGCTTTATCGAGCGCGAGCGCCTGGCGGCGGTCATGCGCATGAGCCAGGACATCGCCGGCATGGCCGACAGCGATGAGCTCAACCAGGCCGTCCTCGCGCGCGCCCTCGAGATCACCGGCGCCCAGCGCGGGCTGCTGCTTCTCTCCGACGGCGGGAGCGGCCTCACCGTCGCCGCCGGCCACGCCGGGCCCGACGGCGGGCAACCGCGCCATTCCCCCGCGATCGTCGACGAGGTGCTCGCGCGCGGCACCTATTACATCGGCCCGTCCGATTCCGGATCGAGCTCGGTGCTCTGCGCGCCGATCCGAACCGGGAGCGCGATCCTCGGCGCCTGTCATCTCGACAATCCCGCAAGCGGCGACATCTTCACCGACAAGGAGGCGCACCTCCTGATCGCCTTTCTGACCCGAAGCGCCGCGGCAATCGAAAACGCCCGGCTCCTCAAGCGCATCGGACCGGCCGGTCCCGCGGCGGAGAAGCCGGGCGCCATCTCCCAGTTCTCCGAGGAAATCCTCAAGCGCGCGCTGGACTATCTGGCGGATAACTATCTATCGGACATATCGCGCGAGGGTCTCGCCGCGCACCTCCAGGTGCACCCCGACCACCTGGGCAAGGTGTTCAAAAAAGGGACCGGGAAGAAGATCAGCGAACACGTAAACGAGCTGCGCATCCGGGACGCGGCGCGCCGCCTCGTCGAGAGCGACGAGACCATCATCGACATAGCCTTTGCCGTGGGCTTCGAGAGCCTGCGCACCTTCAACCGCGCCTTCCAGAAGGTGATGGGCACCACGCCCACGGAATACCGCGAGACAGAAAAAAAACCGTAAGGCCGCACGTCATTCGCGGCCAAATCCGATCTTCCTGCCGGACCTTCCCGCGCCCCCATCGTCCCTGCCCGCAAGCCGGCGAATCGCAGCGACCAGCGACCCGATCGCCTCGTCGTGGCCGCCCACCCGCCGCTCCAGCTCGGCGAGCTTTTTGTCCAGCTCGCGTCGCGACGAAAGGAGCTCGCGAACGGCAATGAACGCACGAACGATAAACACGCTCATCTGCACGGCACGGGGAGTGTTGATGACGCTGGCCGCCATGAGCGCCCCGTGCTCGGTAAAGGCGAACGGAAGCGATTTAGAAAATCTGAGCGTTCCGAGGTGGTCGCAATTTGCGACCACCTCGGCCTTTTCTTCCTTGGTGAGCTGAAACATGAAGTCCTCGGGAAATCGCTCCCGATTCCTCTTGACCTGTTCGTTTAATCGTTTCGTGGGCACCTGATAGACCTTAGCCAGGTCGGCGTCGATGATGACCCGCTCGCCGCGAATCAGCATAATCCTGTGTTTGATGTCCAGCACTTCCACACTCGCCTTCATGCGCATCCTCATTCGAACGATAGAATCACGTACTACGATATATACGATTCCGGCATTGAAACATGTCACTTTTTCACAGCGACGGATCGTCCGATTGTTCGAGAGGGTGCGTGCACGGGTTCGTCATTCCATGGTAGATGTTTTTTTAATAACTTGACATCACGCATTTTACCGTATTGGATTGCGTAATGAAGCGTCCCCGCACCATCGTCGTCGGCGCCCTGCTCGGGCTGATCATCGTCATCACCTTCCTCAATACCGGGAAAACGCCCACACCCGATTCCCCTGACGGACCGCGCCGTGGCGACAATACCGCCGTGCGCGATTCCGCGCGGGACGACGGTTCCGCCATGAGTTTTTTCAGCCGCATGTTCTCGTCCGACGAGCCCGGCCGCGCGCCCGGTCCCGGCGACGAGGAGCCCTCCGGTGACAATGAGCCGCCGCGTAACGAGATCTTCACGCTCGTCGACCAGGTATCGAAGAACGAAAGCCTTCCGCGCAATCTTTTGTTTCCGTCGGGGACATCGAAGGAGCATATCGAGGAGCACTCGCGCAACCTGCGCGAGATGGTGCTCTACGCGGAGCTCATCCGAAAGGGGAGCGCGAGCCCGCAACAGAAGATCCGATACTACGAGATAAAGATCAAGATGCTGGAGGAAAAGCGCGGGCTTATCCGGCACTACCTGGGCCTGCAGGAAACGGACGGCGACCGGGAACAGAGTGAAAAAAACCTAAAATTGCTTGATGAAAAAATCGCCGTGTATCAGGAAGAATTACGGGCGCTCTAGCCCGGAGAGGAGGCGCGACATGAACAGCACCATCATTCTTCGACTCATCGCTGCGTACAATTTTATCATGGGTATCATCGTGCTGTTCCCGCTGCTCATGCTCGCCGCCGTCTCGTCCATGATGGCCTTCAGCTCGGCCATCGATCAGCAACGCCACGCCGTCAGTTACCCCTCAGTCATCATCGTCGTGCTCCTGATTGTCGGGATGATCGCCGGTATCATCTTCCTCGACCGGGGCCTTCTGCGGCTGCGCAACCGTTTTCGGATCGCGGAGATGTGCCTCTGCGCCCTTCAGGTCGTCATGCTCATCAGCATGCTCTCGAAGACATACGGGCACAGCGTTCGCGCTATCGTCGTATCCGCAGTATTCACTGTGATCCCCCTCTCCATCATCGCCTGGCTTGCGGCCCCCTCGGTGAGGAGCAAGTTTACCGATTAAGCCTGCGTCTGGATCAACCTGAACAGGCAGTGTATACTTTCGTCTTTCTAATAACCAAAAGACGGATTTTGTCTATTTTTGCGTGCCGATAGCATGATTTGGCAGTAATAATCCTATCGATTCTGGATCAAATCCGAGCCCACCCGCCTAATCAAACGCCACACCCCCTGGACAAAAACAGATCGTTCTAGCATTGGCAAGACGTATGATCATTAATTCTGCATATTATGACTGGTTCAAGAAACCGTCTGGATGGATTGTTGAAGAAACAAGGGATTCCAGAATAAAAAATGGCTAAGGACAACAATAAAAGAAGCGACCTGGAGGTCAGGGGTATGACACTTAAAAAAGTTCTTCTTCTCGCGGTTTGTTTCGTTTTCATCGCCTCGGTTCCCGTCATGGCGAAATCGTTCGATCTGGTGCTGCTGCATGGTTTGACCAACAAGCATGCGTGGAGCGATTCCTTCCTTAACACAGTGGCCGCGACGTGGGGATCGGGCAATGTATATGTGATTTACACGAATGAATCGACCCGGGTATGGACCCGCTCGATCAATGGCCGCACCATCTATTTCTGCGGCGAGAACGACTTCAGCGCCGGCGACGACTATATCTGGACGCAGGCCTCGCTCATGCGCACTAAGATCGTCAAGCTCCAGCAGTACTATGGCCTAAGCGCGAAGTTCAACGTCATCGCCCACAGCATGGGCGGACTGGTGACCCGCTACTATGCGTGGCAATATCCCTACACGGTCGCAGGGCTCGTAACGCTCGGCACGCCGCACCACGGTTCGTCGCTTGCGAACACTGCGGATTTTCTCTTCCTCGACTGGTTCCTCGGCGCCCAGCAGGCGATGGAGCACCTGAAACCGTATTGGGTCAAGAACACCTTCAATAAGACCCTCGCGCCCATCATGACGACGCCGCTGGCCGACGGACAGAAGCTCTGGACCATCGTGGGCGACGCCGACGGATGGGACTGCTGGGGATGGGGCGGCGAGCTCTTCGCCGGGTGGCCGATCCTGGGCACCCTCGAGGGCGACAATGACGGCCTGGTATCGCACCAGTCGGCCATGCTCTCCGGTATAGACAATCACAACGGCGACGCGAACACGCTGGCATTCTTCTGGAGCTACGACCACTACGATGTCGTTCGTGAGTCTTCGGTGGCCACCAAAGCGGCGTCGGTATTGCGGTAATCACCGCGCATAGCACACCGTCCTCTTTATTAACAGGACACTCAAACGGCTAACCAGCCCCCGGGAAACCGGGGGCGTTTTTTTGACGACGCGCGCTTTTTCATTTGACGCCCCCTGCGAAGGTCCATACTTTACCATCAGGGAATACAATATCATGAATACCCTGCTACATAGAATATCCGTCGATCCCGCCGTTTGTTTCGGAAAACCGTGCATCAAGGGGACGCGTATCTGGGTATCGCTCATTCTCGATTTACTGGCCGGCGGCATGAGCGCCTCTCAAATCATGGATGAATATCCCGTTCTCTCCGATGAAGACATTCGCGCCGCCATTGCATATGGCGCGGAAATGTCCCGGGAGCGCTTTGTCATCATTCCCACGTAACGAATGAAGTTCAAACTCGACGAGAACATCGGGCGAAGGGCGGTTGACGTTTTCATTCGTGCCGGCCATGACGCGCACACCGTCTACGATGAACGCCTTCAGGGATGCAACGACCAGACCATATACGAACGCTGCTGCGAAGAGCAACGCTGCCTCGTAACCCTCGATCTCGATTTCTCCAACATTCTCAGATTCCCGACCGAACGCTGCGGCGGCATCGTTATCATCCGAACGCCGAACAATACGAGCCTCACGGCGCTGGAGAAGTTGATCCGGGACTTTCTGGGCATGGTTACTGCTGACACGAGAATCAACACCATCTGGATTGTAGAGCCGGGGAGAATTCGGATCCATGCAACCGACGACGAATAATACGGCTAACCAGCCCCCGGGAAACCGGGGGCGTTTTTTTGCGCGCGCTAATCCGAGGACTCCCGCGACGCGGGCGCCTTCTTGGGGACGCGCACGGTGATGGCCGAACTCCCCGAAACCGGGCACTTGTTCTCGCAGGCGCCGCAGCCGATGCATCGATCCTCCACCACGAACGGCAGGCTCACCGATACTGCCTTTCCGTCGTTTCGCCGCATGCGCGTCCGCCTGAGCTTGATCGCCTTGTCGGCTACGGGGCACATCTCCTCGCACACCAGGCACTCGCGCGCCTCGGCCCAGGGAATGCACAGGTTCCGGTCGATCACGGCCGTACCGATGACCTCGCGTTCCTTATCGGCCTCGGCCAGCGGCCGGAGCGCGTCGGTGGGGCAGATTCGCGTGCACAGCACGCATGAATACTCGCAATACCCGATGCGCGGAATGAGACGCGGGGTGAACAGGCCCTCGAGCCCGGCCTCCATGACCGCCGGGTGCAGCGCATTGGTGGGGCAGGCCTTCATGCAAGCGCCGCAGCGAAGGCACTGGGAGAGAAATTCGCGCTCCGGAAGCGCCCCCGGCGGGCGGATGACGGCCGAGAAGTCCTTTCGCGCCTCGGCATTGTGCTTCACCAGCGGAACGAGGAGGGCCGACGAGGCCAGCCCGGCCAGGAGCTGCCGACGCGTGCGAACCCCGCCTGCCGCAGGCGCTGGCCGCGCCGCCTTCCCGAACGGCCGCGAGAACCGGAAGGAGATCGCCCCATCGCGACAGGCGTCCAGGCACTCGAAGCATTTGACGCACTCCTCCTCGCGCGTGCCGCGACCCGAGTCGGTGATGGCGTTCATGCGGCAGGAGCGCTCGCAGCGCCGGCATGTCGTGCACGCCTCCGTGTCCACGACGCGTCGAAGCAGGCCAATGCGCGCGGTGAGCGCGAGCACGGCGCCGAAGGGGCACAGCGCCTGACACCAGAACCGGCGCGCGAGGCGCGAGACGGCGAGCACGCCCACGAAAACTGCAAGCACGGCGAGATGGCCGTGAAATACCACGGGATTGGGATCGAGCGCGCGCTCCCTGAGAAGGCCGTATATCGGCTCGGCAACCGCCGAGAGCGCCGGAACGGCGGCGAGCGCCTCGAAGACGAGCTTGGCCAGCCGATCGGCGTAGGCGAACAGCACGGTCGAATAGCTCCGAAAGGCGAGCGACAGCGGATCGATGATACCGGCCGCGTTCGCGCCGGCGATCGCGAGGATCAGCGATACGGCGAGCACCGCATACTTGACCGGTTTGATCCAGAGCATGCGGCCGTTTCGCCGCCACTCGTTGATTTTATCGGGCCGCACGGCATGGTCCGTCGCGTCTATCGTCGCGCCCATGGGACAGATCCATCCGCAGAAGAACCGGCCGAACGCAAGCGTGAGGGCAAGGACCACAAGCGCGGGCCAGAACGCCGAGAGGAGCTGTCGCGCGGCAAGCGAGGTCGCGAGACCCAGGTGCGCCGACAAAAGGGGCACGATCCCGAAGAGCGCCTCGCGCTCGACCGGATCGCGCAGTGCGATAACGAGCGCGACGAAGAAGAGCCACGCAGCGAGCTGAAACGCCGCCCGCACGCGCGACCAGCGGCCGCTGCGGATCATACCGCTACACCGCCTTGTTTACAATGCGCATTTTGGCCGGATCGATTACTCCCATGCCCTCGCGCCCCGCGAGCCGGATATGCTCAACGGACGACGGCTGGCGGTTGAGGAAGCGCGTGGCGTAGGCGTCCATCGTGACGGGATTGGTGCCAAACAGGATCGTCCGGGGCTCGGCGATGTCCTTCGGGGAGCCGCCGGAGGGGCCGTTGTCCAGGAGCACGCGCAGGGCGTCGATGATCACCAGGCCCGTCGGGATCGCCTTGGTGAAATCGACGATGTTCTCGTGCAGGTTGCCGATGTGATACTTGCCGCGACTCCCGCCGATCGCGCCCATGAGGTTCTTCATGGCGAGGGTCACCGTCCCCGAGCCGTGGTGCTTGGCGATGGGGATGTTGATGACGAGATCGGCGTTGAGAATGTCCTCGTACACCTCGACCGTCGAGAGGCTGAGGCCGCCCTTGACGGGCACCTCCTTGAACTTCCGCTTGTCCATTGCGACCATCTTCGCGCCGCAACGCTTCGCGGCGTCCTGGATGCCGCTCAGTCGATAGCAGCGGTCCACCGCATGCACCGGGCGGTCCATGATTGTCACGCGCGCGCCCGCCTTCACGCACATCGCCGCGACGGCCTCGACGAGATGGGGATTGGTATTGTGCGCGCGTTCGGGCTTGGAGGCCCATCCGATATTGGGCTTGATGACTACGTTCATGCCCTTCTTCACGAAGCGCTGGATGCCGCCGAGCTCGGCCATGCCGGTCCGCACCATCCGCTCGATGGTGGCCTTCGAAAGATCGCCGCCCTTCACGACAATGACGGTGTTCGCGGCCCCCGCGGCGTTCGAAGGGCGTTTCGTCGTTGTCGGTTTCGCGAACAGCGGGCCAATCGCAGCGATAACATCGGCCAGGGTGATTGCGCCAAGGGCAAGAAACGCGTTTCTAATGAATTCCCGTCTGAACACCTTTTTCATGAGAACCTCCGGCACATGCAGAATCCTCACATGATAGCGCACATCGAGGAAAATACAATCAAATAGTTGGCCTCATTCGGTTTGAACCTTGCGACCATACCGCTTAAAAAAAGCTTGATATTTAGCCACTATGGGAATACTGTTGACTAATTGAATCATAACGAGACACATGAAATATAAATTCGCTTTTCCTGTTCGACAGCAAAGGCCCCGCTGGACGCGAATGATCTCATTCTCAATACATAAAGCGCTCTTGCCGCTCGTGGTACTCGCATGCATGCACCCCGCCTGCTCGAATATGATGTCGAGCTATTCCGAAGGCGACGTTGGCGACGGAGGGGATGCGGGTCAGGCGATCGTAGCCGCGCCATGCCGGGCGCGTCCGATAGGGCTCGATGCGCCGGGGGGGATCGCACATGGGTACGCGACATTTGGCGATCCGGCCGCATCGCCGGTCCGATGCGATGAAACCCCCGTCCAGATCCCGTCCGATTACGACACGGGCGCCAACGGCCCTTTCGCCGCCGGCACCTATGTGCGAATCATCGAAAACGGCCGTAATATCGTCGATCCGAGCGGCCTCAATCTTTCGCCGGTCTCGGCGGACACCGATACGCCGCGCTCGCCATCCGCGCGATTGCGCGATGACGGCACCCGTTCGGGCGAGTGCGGTATCAATGCGGCGCGGGGCTGGTTCGTGCTCCCCCGTCCCGCATGGTGGCACCGGCTCGAGTCATGGGACTCCCTCTCGACACCGGTGATTAACGAGTATCCCGAAAACGCGCCAACCACCGCGCTCATCTCCGAAGGCCAGTCCCCCGCCGCGGGTTTTTACTGGCTCATCTCACAGCGGGGCGTCCTGCCGGGAACATTCGGAAACGCGATCGGCGCGAAGATCGTCGCGCAGTCCGGGCTAGCATCGCTCAGGCGCTACAGCACCTACCAATGGAGCGCGAGCCGCGAAGACGCCATTGACGTATTCGGAGGCGCCGCACGTGACCTCGGCCGCGGAACGCTGTCGTGCTGGATCAGGCTTCGAACGGTGGAGAGCACCTCCTCGAATCCCTACGCGTCCATCGCCAACCGGGCCGACGCGTCCGTGACGATCCAGCTGTCGTCGGCGCCGCCGGTTCGCGTGACCTTCTCGCAGACCGGCGCAAGCGCCTGCACGGTGAGTATCGTCATCGGCGATGCGACGATGTCCTCGGCCCTGCCCCATCGCGTCGATTGGCAACACGTCTATATCGTCTGGGACGCCTCGCGCTCGCTCAATGCGTCGAGGGCATTCATGCTTTTCGTGAACGGCGCCCTCCACGCCAGCCATGCGAACGAATTCCCGGACCTGTCCGGCGGGACACTGCGCATCATGCTCGCGGCGAACGCCATGAGCACGGTGCAAACCTTCGGAAGCGATGCGAACGCGACACTGGGCGCCAACGACGACGCCGGATCCGCCGGGATCGACAATCTCCAGATCTGGAACCACGTCGCGGCGGAAACCCCCGTATGGATTTACAATGCCGGCGCGGGCAGGGAGAACGCGTTGCACGCAATCTATTCCCCCGAAAACGGTTACCGCCCGCTCCTCACCGGGGCTGGAAACGGGGTTGAATATTTTGTTCCCGGGGAACCCTGACGCGCGGAGCGTCAGCGGTCCTTCACCCGTACGGGCCTGCCGATCGAAAACATCCCCTTCGCACGGTCCCAGAGAAGCGGGACGCGCACATCACCGATACAGTCGATAAACTCGTCGATCGACGTCTTCTCCTCGTCGACAAGCGCATCGACGGACAACAGGGACGAAACGGCCGGGACGAAAACGCCGGCATAGACGGTCGTGCCGTTGCGCGGAAGGGCGTACGCAATGGAAAGGGCGCCCTTTCCCTTCGCGCGCATGATCGCGGAGACGGCTTCCACTTGCTTGATGATGCAGCGCGAGCCGGGGAGATCGTACGGATCGAGCTTCGGCAGCACCGATGCGCTCACGTCTTTCCATAATTTCCCGGGATCGAAGAAGCGGGTGACGTGCATTTTCGGCGAAGCGAGGAGATCGATGACGGAAAGCGCGACGACCGTCGATCCGTCGGCCCGTTTGAATACGGCCAGCTCGTGCGTCAGGTCGGCGCCGCCGGTTCCCTCGTCGTGGATGCGCAGGTACCCATTGGGGATGTCGACGGTGATCCCGATCTCGAAATCCGCCATCGAGGTCGTCACCCAGTAATTTTTCTTTTGCCGTATCGAATACCTGGCGCCACCGAATGCGGTCGCCGGCAGCTGACGATAGTAGTCGACCACGGTGTGCGCAGTCGCGGTCGAGGCGACCGAACCCATCGATGCGACACAGATGTACGACAGAACGACGGCACACATGACCTTATGAATCATCGCGAAGCACCTCCTCGAACAGGCATTCGAATCGCTGAAGGTACGGAATCATATCACGAGCACTCCTGCAAGGTTTTTTTACGCGCCGTACAAGGCCCCCCCGGGCGGAAACCCGCCGAAGAATACCATAAAAAAGTTGCCGCACAAGGCTCCGATGGCATATCATGCCGCCTGAAACGCACCCATTGACATGACAGCGCGCTCCCGAAACCTTTTTCCCGCGATATGCCTCGCCCTGATCACGACATGGTGCGCCGGATGCGTCCGCGATGTCCCCGTCGCAAAACGGGGCGTCATGGACCTTCGCCACTGGGACTTCGCCCGCGACGGGTCCGTGCAGCTTCGGGGCGAATGGGAGATGTTTCCGGGCACATTCCTCGACCCAAAGGCAAGAGCGGCCCCATCGACTGCATCTGACGCGCATATCATCCGGCAGCCCGGATCATGGAACACCCAGCGCATCCAAGGAAAACCGATGGGCCCGCATGGATTCGCGACCTATCGGCTCACGCTGCTCATGCCCGATCACGCCGGGCCGCTCGCCTTGTCCTATATGCTCGCCTACTCGGCGCATCGGCTCTATCTCGACGGCGATCTCATCGTCCGGGGCGGGGAGCCGTCCCCGAGCGAAGACGGCGAGCGCCGCGAAATCCGGCCGCGCATCGCGACGTTGCGCCCGCACGCCTCGCGCGTCGAGCTCGTGATGCACGTCTCGAACCACTGGTACTATTACGGAGGGCTCCTCGAGCCGATCACCGTGGGCACGCAACAGACCATCGAGCGCGGGCTTGCCATCGAATCCATCGTACACGTGTTCCTGTTCTCGATTATCCTCGGGATGGCGTTGTACCACCTCGCCCTGTTTCTCCTGCGGCGATCGGACCGCGCGCCCCTGTTGTTCTCGGTGTTCTGCTTCGCATCGTCGCTGCACACGCTCATCATAAATCACGCGATATTGTTTTTCTTTTTCCCGCACCTGTGTTTTTCCGACTTTTACACGACCTACCACGCCGTGTTCTTCGTCACGGTGCCCGCGTTCATCGCGTACCTGCGCTCGCTCTACCCGGACGAATTTCCCGCATCGCTCAACCTGTTCGTGCTGGGGATCAGCGGCGCATTTATGCTGATCACGATCGCGAGCGGCATCGCGATCGTCCAGCACCTGCTCACGGCATACCAGGCGCTGACGGTCGCGCTGATCGCCTACGCCGTCGTCGCCCTCGTCCGCGCGTCCCGGCGGCGCCGGTTCGGGACACGGGTGTTCATCGCCGGTTTCATCTTTCTGGCCATGGGCACCGTGAACGACATCCTCGTTTACGAGGACGTGTATTCGACCCCGTTCGTGTTTCCCGCGGGGCTCCTGTGCTTCCTGTGCTCCCAGACCTATCTCATCGCGAAAAAGTTTTCCCTGGCCTTCGAGACCTCCGAGCGTCTCGCGCAAACCCTGGAGCAGAGAAACGAACGCCTCCTCGAGCTCGACCGGCTCAAGGACGAGTTCCTGGCCGCGACCTCCCACGAGCTCCGGACGCCGCTCAATGGGATCATCGGGCTTGCGGAGGTCCTTCACGCGAAGGAGGGCCTCGACGAGAAATCGCGCAACACGCTCTCGATGATCGTCTCGAGCGGCGTGCGCCTCAATGCGCTCGTACGCGACATTCTCGATTTCGTACGCATCCGGAACCGCGACATCACGCTCGCGGTCGTGCCGACGGACCTCCGCGCAGCGTGCGACACGGTCATCGAGCTGATGCGCCCGATCGCCGCCGGCAAGCGCCTGGCGCTCGAGAACCGCGTCCCGGCCGGCCTCCCCCTCGTCGCGGCCGACGAGAACCGATTGCAGCAGGTCCTGTACAATCTTGTCGGCAACGCGATGAAGTTCACGCTGTTCGGATCGGTGTCTGTGACCGCGCGCGAAATGACCGGCGCGCGCGGCGAGGGGCTGGTCGAGCTTTCGGTCATCGACACCGGCATCGGCATACCGGACGGCGACCGCGAGCGGATCTTCGAGATGTTCGAACAGGCGGCGGGCGGGATCGAGCGCGAGCACGGGGGCGCGGGACTGGGACTGGCCATCGCCAAGCGGATAGTCGAGCTGCATGGCGGGACCATCGGCGTGGAATCGAAACCGGGCGCGGGATCGCGCTTCCATTTCACGCTGCCGATCGCCGCACCGACGGACGCTGTGCGGCCCGCGGGTCGCGGGACCGCTGTCGTCTCACCGCAGGAACTCGAGCACGCAGGCGCATCAACACCCCCGCGCCCGAACCCCGCGGAGCAATCGCGCGTCGCCGCCGCGGGCCACATCCTGGTGGTGGACGACGACCTCGTCAACTGCGAGGTCGCGCGGGGTTTTCTCGAACAGGGGGGCTTCACGGTGTCCATCGCCACGCGCGCCGATGAAGCGATGGACCGCATCTTCGTCCCGATGGAGCGCGACGGGGCCCGGTTCGACCTCATCGTGCTCGACGTCATGATGCCGCACATCTCCGGCCTCACCGTGTGCTCGCACATTCGCGCGCGGTATGCGCCCTTCGAGCTGCCCATTCTCATCTTCACGGCCCTAGGCTCCGTGGGCGACCTGGTCCGCGCCTTCGACAGCGGGGCCAACGACTACCTCGTGAAGCCGGTGCGCCGCGACGAGCTGCTGGCGCGCTCGCGAACGCTCATCGCGCTCAAGCGCGAGGTGCAGGAGCACCGTGACGCGCGGCTCCTCCTGCTCCAGAACCGCATGAAGCCGCACTTCCTGTTCAACGCGCTCAATACCATCCATGCGCTCGTCGAGTCCGGCGGGCCCGGCGCGAGCGAGGCGATCATGACGCTCGCGACCATCTATCGATTCCTGATCGACGGGGCGAGGCAGCGGCTGGTCACCTTCGACGAGGAATGGGACTTCACGAACGCGTATCTCGATTTCCAGGCCATCCAGTACGGCGACATGCTCGCGGTGTCCCGCGAGCGCTCCGTTGAATTCGGCGATATGCTGGTCCCGCCCCTCATCATCCAGCCCATCGTGGAAAACTGTTTCAAGCACGGCTTCCGGGAGCTCGCGGGGACCGGCCGCATCGCGCTTTCGGCCGAACTGCGCGACGGACGCGTCCGCGTGACGGTCGCCGACAACGGCGTCGGCCCGGGGACCGAACCGTCGTTCGACCGGTCGCTCGGGAACATCCGCGACAGGATCAACCACCATTACGGGGATGCCGATGTTACCATTGGACCCGCGCGCGACGGCGGCACCGTCGTCGGAATCACCATCCGCAGAGATTCATTGAGGGGGCGCCCATGACCGCCACAGGTGCGACATACCGCGTGCTTATCGCCGAGGACATGGCCCCGGCCCGATCCCTCATCCGCTCTTTCGTCGAGGAGCGTCCCGAGCTGACCTGCGCGGCCGTCGCCATCAACGGCCGGGAGGTGTTGCAGCGCCTCACCGCCGAGGAGTTCGATCTGGCCCTGCTGGACATCAGCATGCCCCTCATGTCCGGGATCGAGGCGATCGAGCGGGCCGCGCGGCGCCCCTACGTCATCTTCACCACGGCGCACGCGCAGTACGCGGTCAAGGCCTTCGAGATCGGCGCGATCGACTATCTGCTCAAACCGATCTCCCGCGAGCGGTTCAACGCGGCGATCGACCGCTTTCTCGCGATCGCAGGCGCGGCCGGGAAGCGGGACCGCGCGCCGGCGGCGGACTGCCTCTCGTTCCTCGAGAGCCGGCGACAGTGCATCCTTCCCTTCGACGAGATCGTCTACCTGGCCTCGCACGGAAAGAAGACGACGATCCACGCGACCGCGCGCGATTACGAGGTCTCCGCGCTCCTGGGCGACATCGAGGCCCGGCTCCCGACCGAACGCTTCGTGCGCGTCCACAAACAGCACCTGGTGAATTGCCGTTATGTGCGCGAGCTCGGCTGCGACGCCGAGGGCGCCTACACCATCCGGCTCGGCGACGCGGACGACACGGCGCTGCCCGTGGGACGGTCGTTCGTCGCCGACGCGAAGAAGTCCCTCACGCGCTGACGTCGCTCTCCGAACACGCGGAGAACCACCAATCGCGCCTAGCTCCCATCACGACGCGCATCAACCCAGCCGCCATGCGATCCCCTTCGGCATGTCGTTCATTCCGCAAGACCTGACGTTCATTCTCCTTCCCGGGCGCGCGTCGTCTCCCGCATTGACGCACCCGCGCCATGTCTGGTACTGTCCCGCCATACACGCATTGACGCACCTGCATGCATGAAAAACGCAGGGGAGAGAACGGACATGGAATGGATCTATCGCTATCTGTCGCACTTCGCAGGCTTCAAAGGAATCGCCGCCGCAAGCGTATCGCTGATGGGCCAGGCGCGCCATCGGACGTGGAAGCGGGAGCCACGCGCGCTCGTCATGTCGTCGCTGGTCGAATGCCCACCGGCCGGCGTGGCCATCGGCATAAAGCCGACAACACGCATCGGGGCCAACGGTCTTGGCATCGCCGAAAGCATGACGGGAAACATGGCATGCGAATCACACTGCAAAACCACGCCCGTTCTGCGGCATGCCAATGCATAACCTGGAACAAGCAAGAAAAGCAACTCCATATCACAGGGGGGTCACAATGAAATCCGAAAAAAACCATGGCGTCCGATTATACGCCGCAACGTTCATCGCATGCGTCCTGTTGCTGCACGGCTGCAGCGGCGGGTTATTCGACTACAAGGACGCGGCAACAGGTTCCCGGACTGGCGGCGATGTCACAAATCAGTTAACCGAAGAGCAGAAGGCATACGTGGCCAATCTGGCGACCGATTTCCAGGACAGCGGAAAGATAGTAACGGACCCGGAAACGGGGTATCCTTCATTCGCCGCGGGCGCATGCGAAGAATTCGACAAGAAGCTCAACGAGAAGGGCATGCGATTCGATTGCGACAGCCAGGAAAACTGCGATGAGGCAAAAAGCGAGCTTGACTACCAACTGGCGCGCGACCAGCTCCTTCAAGCGGGAATCGATCCATACAACCTCCAATACGATTCACTTGAGGATCTCGACAGGCAACTCGAGGAAAAATTCCCGGAATTGCTACATACGACGCAGTCCGCCGCCATCACCAATCCATCACCGCGTACCGCATCGTCGTTTTCCGCAAACATGCGTATGTCGTCAATGATCTCAAACTTCAGCATCCCGTCTGATCCCACCCAAGATGCGCATCTGCCCAGCGAAAGAAATGAGCTGATAGCGGTTCTCTGGTGCAACTTGATTGATTTCATCAACCACCCATGCCTGTCGAAACCCCAACCGATGTTCCCGTGCTGCGAGGAAAAACGGTTCCGCCCCATGCCGAACTACAAGAACGTGATCGCAGAACTTCGCGCAAAGCTCGGTCTTCGCGAGGGCGAACCGCTGCCCCAGGACCAGGAAGACGCAATGTATACTAAACATTATCAAGCGCATATTGGGGACATCAATACTCGCTATACCGACATCAAAAGCTGGTATGGAAGGTTCGCTGTCAGTTTCGGCGAAGAGAATCTCGAGCTTTACAAGTACAACGGGTATTCGCCACTAAACGAGGATATACTCAAATGGAAACCGAAGAGGATACTATATCAGGTGGGGAATGAGTGGTTCGACCGCTATTTCTACAATGGCAGCAACAACGTCGACCTTCTCAAAAAAATACACTCAACGATACGAAGCCACATATACCTCTATCAAAATCGATTCCCGGACTACCACCCAAAGATTTACATAGTAGGCGCCATTCCGCCGTGGTTTTCCTGGGGCATGCAAACGTATGATTCATACTACAAAGGCGTAGAGACGCTCAATGCCATACTGGAGGCGACGGCGAGAGAATACAACGCCACATTCGTGGACGTGTATGGGCTCCTCCACGTTTACGACCGTCTTCATGAATTTTTGAACATCGACGCGCCCGTCCGGAAATTTTACCTGACAAACATGGGCAGAAGAATCGTCGCCTATGCGATTATCAGGGCGATTAAAAATGCGGAGGGTGTCTATGACAGCTCCGATCCGGGTTTCATCATTGATAATTTCTTCATCGACTGGAAAAGCGGAGAGTTCCACCCCCTGACCCCGCCAAGCGGAATGGGCACGTATGTCTACTTTCAATTAGCGGAACATATCGTCGAGAGCACTCTCACGGCATCCCACGATATCACCGGCTCCATGCAGACATACCCGATTGAACGCTACACCGGCAACGGAAAGCCGCGGGAATACCGGATATGGCTGAGCGGCTCGATACCCGAGGATCGGGAATTTCACATTAAAGTCGAGGGGTTCAGCACAAAACTTGACCAGAAGGAGAGCTTCACCATCCAGTATGAACTTTCATACGATCCGGTTTGCATCCCATTTACTTATATATGCACGGCCACATCTTCCATTCGGGGAAGAATCAATTATTGATCACACGCACATGCCGCACCATCACACAGCCTATAAAAAACGCATCCCTTCGGGGATGCGTTTTTTACGACCGCACCTACCGGTTGAACACCTCCGACGAGCTCGCGCCCAACGACGCATAGATCTCGCGCGTTGCGCGCGATCGGTTGAGCGTGTAGAAGTGGACCCCCTGCGCGCCATTGTCGATGAGGTCGTCCACCTGGGTGGTGGCCCAATGGATGCCCACCTTCTCGACGTACTCGTCGCTCTCGGCGCGCGCGAGGTCCTTCATGAGGCGCGCGGGGAAGCGCGCGCCCAGCGCGAGGTCGGCCATGCGGAGGATCCCCTTGCGGGAGGTGACCGGCATGATGCCGGCGAGGATGGGGACGGTGATCCCGGCGACGCGGCAGCGGTCGCGGAAATCGTAGAAATCGCGATTATCGAAGAAGAGCTGGGTGCAGATGTAATCCGCGCCGGCATCGACCTTCATCTTGAGGTGCTCCATCTCGCGCAGCCGATTGGGCGTCTCCGGGTGCCCCTCCGGATAGCCCGCGACGCCGATCCCCATGCCGGGGAAATGCTGTTTAATAAATGCGACAAGCTCCGTCGCGAACTGAAAGCCGCCCTCGGTCATCACGAACCGCTCCTGCCCATGGGGCGGATCACCGCGCAGCGCCATGATATTGCAGATTCCCTCGCTTTTATAGCGCGTGAGGACCTCCAGTATCTCATCGCGCGTCGAGCCCACGCAGGTAAGATGCGACACGACGGTCAACTCGGTCTCTTTCTGGATCTTCAGCACGAGGTCGTGCGTGAGCTCGCGCGTCGATCCGCCCGCCCCGTAGGTGACGCTCACATAGCCGGGCTTGAGCGGCACCAGCTCCCGGATCGAGCGAAAGAGCTCATCAGATGATGTGGGGTCTCGCGGCGGAAAAAACTCGAAGCTAAAGGTGATCTTGTTGTTCGTGAGGATATCGCCGATATGCATGTGCCTCCACTCTCCCGCGCAGGTAGCGCATCGATCGCTCGCACGTTTCACCCGCGCTGTCAATCACCTTTTCCCCGGCGCGGCCGTCCGGGCGGATTCCCTCCCCGCTTTGCCTCTTGACAGAAATGGGGCGCGGTGAGAGAATGGAGCCCGATATACTGGGCGGGTGATTGGCCCATCGCGGCCCGCTGAAAACTTCAAGGACACGCACGAACCATGGGACACGCACACCACGACACCACAACGACCGCGCATACAGCGCACCGCAACGCCGGGAAGGACACCCGCATCCTGCTCACGGGCGTCTTCGGCCCCTTCGCGCAGAACGACGAATACGGCAGCCGCGCCGAGAACCCCATGGAGCTCTACCACAACCAGGTGACGCGCGTACAGGGCCCCTTCTCGCTGCGCATGTTCCACCGCACCTTCGGGCTGCTCATGATCGAGGCGAACATCGAGGCCGCCTGCACGGTGCTGGAGTTCCCCACGCTCGATCGCTTTATGGAAGAGCTGCGCGACAACGCCTACGACATCGTGGGCATCAGCGCCATCATCCCCAATATGCTGAAAGTGAAAAAGATGTGCGCGGAGATCCGCCGCCTCCAGCCCGGGGCCACCATCGTGGTCGGCGGCCATATCGCCAACCGCGAGGACCTCGAGGAGAGCATCGACGCCGACCACATCTGCCGCGGCGACGGGATCCGCTGGTTCCGCGAGTTTCTGGGCCAGGACGCGAGCGCCCCCGTGAAGCACCCGGCGGTCATCTCGGGGTTCGGCACGCGCATCATGGGCATCAGCATACCCGGCACGCGTACGGCGGCCGTGCTGATCCCGTCGGTGGGCTGCCCCATGGGCTGCAACTTCTGCTCCACCTCGGCGCTCTTCGGCGGCAAGGGAAACTCCGTCGTCTTCTATAAAACCGGCGACGAGCTCTTCGCCGTGCTCTGCCAGCTCGAGCAGGAGCTCGGGGTCGGCTCGTTCTTCGTGCTCGACGAGAACTTCCTCTTGTACCGCGAGCGCGCGCTGCGCCTGCTCGAGCTCATGCAGCGGCACGACAAGAGCTGGGCCTTCTACGTCTTCACCTCCGCGCGCGTGCTCGAATCGTACACCATGGAGCAGCTCGTGGGACTCGGTGTCTCGTGGGTGTGGATGGGCATCGAGGGCCGCGACAGCCGTTATTCGAAACTCAATGGCGTGGACACCCTGGAGCTGGTGAAGCGCTTCCAGGCGAACGGCATCCGCGTGCTCGGCTCGACCATCATCGGCCTCGAGGAGCACACCCCGGAGAACATCCGCGAGGCCATCGCCCACGCCGTGGCCCACGACACCGACTTCCACCAGTTCATGCTCTACACCCCGCTCCCCGGCACGCCGCTGTATCATGAGCACCGCGCGGCGGGCACGCTGCTCACTGAGGACGAGTGCCCCGCGGCCGACGCGCACGGCCAGACGCGCTTCAACTTCCGGCATCCGCACATCCGCGACGGGCGCGAGGGCGAGCACCTCATCGACGCATTCACCGACGACCTGAACACGAACGGCCCCAGCCTCGCGCGCATCGCCCGCACGACGCTCCAGGGCTGGCAGGCGCACAAGAACCATCCGGACCCGCGCGTCGTTCGCCGATACAAGGCGGGCGCCCGGGGCCTCGCGAGCATCTATGCGGGGTCCGTGTGGGCCATGCGCCACTGGTACCGCGGCAACCGGCCTCTCGTCGCGCGCCTCACGGGCCTCCTGCGCGACCTCTACGCCGAGTTCGGCCTTCCGGCGCGCATCATGGCGCCGGCCGTGGGGCTGTTTGTGCTCGTGAACCTTTTTCGGGAGGACCGCCGCCTCAGGAGCGGCTGGACCTACGAGCCCCCGGCCATTTACGAGAAGAACGCCCGCGCGATCGCGCTCGAGAGCGCGCACCCGGCTCCGGCGAAACGCCGAACCGCCGGCATACCGCACCCGGTGTACGACCTCGCGTGGATCGGCCAGCGCTGCCGCGAGCAGCTCGAGGCCTTCCAGGCGGGCCTGGGCGAGCAGCTCGAGACGGCGATGCGGGAGCTTGCCGCGATCCAGGAGCAGTATTTCCGGGAGGTCGATTCGGCCTCGCCGTGCGCCGCGAAGGACGAGCACTTCAGCCGGATTCGCGAGCGCGCGCTTGCGGGCATCGCGCAGGTGCGCGAGCGCATGCACGACCTGTCCGATTCGGCCCAGGAGCGGATCACGCACTACCGTTCGTCGATGACCGAGACCTACCGCCGCGCGCGCCATCACGTGGACCAGGCCTGCGACGCGATGCACGCGAACGCCGAGCTCGTGAAGCTCCAGGCGCAGCAGGCCTGCGCGCGCCTGGAGCGGGAGATCTCCTCCGTCGGATGATCGCGCCGTCGCGCCGTCGGGCCTTCCGCACGGCGCGACGCATGCCGTGAAAAAACTGCTTGTCACTGCGGAACGATGACACTAAGAGGTTCCGCATGGACTTCATCGACCAGCTCAATCCCAACCAGCGCGAGGCCGTACTACACACCGAGGGACCGCTCCTCATCCTCGCGGGGGCGGGCTCCGGGAAGACCCGCGTGATCACCTACCGCATCGCGCACCTCATCAAGAACAAGCTGGTGCCGCCCTACGCGATCTTCGCCGTGACCTTCACCAACAAGGCGGCCGAGGAGATGCGAAAGCGCATCATGACGATCGCGGGCCCGGTGGGAGAGAGCGTGTTCATTCGCACCTTCCACGCGGCCGCGGTGTACATCCTGCGCCGTCACGGCGCTGCAATCGGCCTGCCGGGGAACTTCTCGATCTTCGACGCGAAGGACCAGGCCGCGCTGGTCAAGGAGATCCTCCTCGAGCTGCGCATCGACCCGAAGAAGTTCACGCCGGCCTCGCTCACCTCGAAGATATCCGAGATCAAGGACAAGGCCGAGCTCTACGACGGCGCGGACCCCGTCGCGATCATGCCCAAGCACTACCCCTTCAGCTTCCCGAACCTCTACGCCGAATACCATGCGCGCCTGGCCAAGCAGAACGCGCTCGACTTCAACGACCTCCTCATCCGCACGGTCGCGCTGCTGCGCGAAAGCCCCGAGACCCTCGTCTCGCTCCAGCGGCGCTGGCGCTACTTCATGGTGGACGAGTACCAGGACACCAATCACGCGCAGTACCTCATCACGCGCGCCCTCTCGCGCGCAACAGGCAACCTCTGCGTGGTGGGCGACGACGACCAGTCGATCTACTCGTGGCGGGGCGCCGACATCCGCAACATCCTCGAGTTCGAGCGCGACTACGAGAACGCCCGCGTCATCACGCTCGGCGAGAACTACCGCTCCACCGTCCCCATCCTCACCGCCGCGGCCGCGGTGATCCAGAACAACGTGAACCGCAAGCACAAGGCGCTCAGCGCGCAGCGGGGCGACGGCGAGAGCGCCGTCTGGTGCGTCGCGAACAACGAGTACGGCGAGGCGGAATACGTGGTGAACGCCATACGCCGCCACAAGTCGACCGAGGGGGTCGTGAACGCGGACATCGCGATCTTCTACCGGACCAATGCGCAGTCGCGGATCTTCGAGGACTTCCTGCGCCAGGAGAACATCCCCTACCGTGTGGTGGGCGGCCTCAAGTTCTACGACCGCAAAGAGGTCAAGGATATCATGTCGTACCTGCGCTTCATCTGCAACACCCGCGACGAGGTGGCCCTGGGGCGCATCATCAACACGCCGGCGCGGGGGATCGGCAAGGTCACCCTCGAGCGCGTGCGCGACGCCGCGTACGCCAACAACGTCTCCGAATGGGAGATCATCCTGCGGGCGGGAGACTATCTCGGCAAGGCCCCCGAGGGCATGGCCCGCTTTCGCGAGCTCATCCTCGCCGCCATCGCCGCGCGCGAGGAGGTCCCGACATCGCGAAAGCTTTCCGATTTCGTCAACGACATCATCGAGCGCTCGGGGTATCGCGACGATCTTGCGGCGGAAAAATCCATCGAGGCCCGCGGCCGCCTCGAGAACCTGGACGAGCTCCTCAACGGCGTTTACGAGTACGAGATCCGCAATCCCGACGCCACGCCGGACCAATTCCTACAGGATATATCCCTCCTCACCTCCGAGGAGAACCCCCAGGAGGCCGCGGCCGCGCAGGCGGGCGCCGTCACGCTCATGACGGTGCACAATGCGAAGGGGCTCGAGTTCCGCGTGGTCTTCCTCACCGGGATGGAGGAGGGACTGTTCCCGCACTTCAATTCAAGCGACACCGACGAGGGGATCGAGGAGGAGCGGCGCCTCTGCTACGTGGGCATCACGCGCGCCATGGAGATGCTCCACCTCACCTGCGCCGACGTCCGACGCGGCTGGAGCGGCGTGGAATACAAGCAGCCGTCGCGCTTTCTCGGGGAGATCCCCGAACACCTCCTGGTCCCGGTCCGCTATGGGGGCGACTCCTTTTCCGGCAATTCGTTTGGCCCCCAACGGAGCTTTCGCGGGGGCACGGGACGCGCGCCACAACCCTCGCGGGTTATGGACATCGAAGCTCCGGTCGTTCCCGATGAACCGGTCGCCTTTGACGACGAGCCCGCATTTCGCACCCGGGACCGCGTGATGCACCCCCGCTATGGAATCGGGACGATCCTCAAGATCGAGGGCACCGGCGACAATACCCGTCTCGTGATTGACTTCAAATCGGGTGGAAAAAAAACATTTTTGCAGAAGTATACACCTCTTGAGAAGATACAACGGTAAAATAATGCCCAGCCGGGCCAAAAAATGTTGATTTTTTTCATCATTGATTTTAGCGTGCTGCAAAGATGCATCGAACGGGAAACATCATAGACGGGGAAGGAACCATGGACAGCAACTACCGGGTATCGTCTGACATGAAGGAAAATACCCCCGTTCTCGTTGTCGAAGGAGATATCACCTCCGAATCGGACAGCGACATCATGAAAACATACGCATCCATCAAGGAAAAGCACAATCCCGCCAACCTTATCATAAACTTCGAGAAAACGAACTACATCAACTCGGCGGGGATCGCGACGCTCATCAACATTATCCAGGACATGGGCGAGAAGAACGGTCGGGTCGCCTTCGTCGGGCTGTCCAACCACTTCCAAAAGGTCATGGATATCGTCGGGATTTCCGACTTCGTCGACATCGTGAACACCAACGATCAGGCCATGGAGAAAATCAAGGCCCGGTCCTGACGCACCGTTTTCCCACTCTCACAATACAATTCACGCATACCACCGAAAAAAAAGCTCGATTGGAAAATCGAGGGCTGCGGCCTGGCCCCGAGCATTCTCGTGACGCGCCTCGGGCCGCCGAGATGTTGATGAAAACCGAGCACACATGCGCTCCACGCTCGATTTCGCATCCGCACCCCGGCAGTCCGCACCATGCGAACGCGGGGGATGATTGCCGTCGTTGCGACGGCTGCAGTTCCGGCGCGAGCGACCGTCGCCATCGCACACCGGACAAGAGCGCCCCCTAGCAGAATGATCCGGCGTGCTGCTGAAGCTCCATCCGGAAACCTGCGGGACGGAGGAGCGCCGGGTTCTGCGACATCCGCAGGTAGCCGAGCTCGAAGCTCCCGTTGCGAAACCGAAGCCGGAACAGATGCGCCCGGCGCTGATAGCGGTCAATCACGCGCACAGTATAGCAGAAGCCGTCCGCGCCCGCGCCGGACTCCTCACGTTCGCAAAACACATCAAAAAAGTAAATGCCCTGCTCCCTGATCCACCGCTCGATATGGCCGCGCACCCGATCGAACACCACCGCCCTCGTCTTTAGAAAGAAAACCTCATTCCCATGATCCGCCGCATGTCTTTCCATAAAAACCTCTTTGTGCTTTATTTTGGGTTTTTTGATTGACATCGTGAGGGATCGACCGTATATTACTACTAACAGAAACTCAATACATGTCAAATCGGGGCACCCAAGCCCCGTGGCCTTAAGTTACCGCTTAAGGCCTTTTTATTGTCCACCCGACAGGAAACCGTATCGAGTAAATCAGGGGAATGTACTGATAGTATGAGGAATCGTCAAGTTTCGGGGGCGTTTTTTCTGATTTTTTTCTGCAAAGCTGATTACACAAGAATGAGGCACCATCCAAGTAATGGTGCTCAGGTCGGGATCTCGATTCCATGCGTAAGTATCTCTTTTACGAGGGGATTACTTTCATTAAACTCATCGAGTGTAAACGGCAATGGTTCGATATCGCTCCCAGCCCTGAGGGTGATCCGTCTGATCTTATTTTTATCGGCGATTCGATCGCCGTCAAAACCGTCCGAAACCAGAGCAATATCTATATCGCTCCATTCATCGTACGTGCCTCGGGCATAGCTGCCAAATACATACGCACGTCTGATCCGTATGTTGTTTTCCGCCAAATCCAGTAGGTAACGCTGAATACGCGCCTCTATTGCATGGGGGATACGAGCCATAAAAAGAATTCCTTGATTTGAATAAAATATCCCGCGGTATATTCCTCAGTACATCTGCCGTAAAATGAATGCTTAAAATCCGGATACCGTGCTTCAAGATTGAAATCGTTGATCTCGTCGAGTAGAATTCTTTGCGCATCCGTGATCACAAGCCTTGTCTGTTCAGCCAGGCGTACCAGCTTATGCACCCGAGGCGGGATGGCATTATCATTGTCGAATACGTACCGAGCCTTCAGAGCTTTTTCAACAACGAGATGCCCAACAAACAGGCACCAGTCGAATTTTTATTAGCATACAGTGTTTCCGCCGTTTCAAGATCATGGCGGGCACTTTCTAGCCAGTACAGCACCTGTTCATCTTTCGTCATTAGCCGGCTCCCGGAATGATTGCCAATTGATCCGATACCACAACGGGTCATTTGTCAATAAATTTCTTATTGCCGACTCTCACCCTGTTCATCGAAGCAGAGCGAATCTCAAGTGTCTTCAAGCCATATCGAATGGAGATGTTTTTCCTTCCGGGATATTCGCCTGATTCGAATCCCGATGAACCCGGCAGGCGGTTTCATCGGCCGGAAACCGGATCGGGTGAATAAAACTGTACCAGCAATTAAGGAATAGTCTTATAGTGGGACGATTTTTATATTTATCCCCGGGAAGCTCATTACGGAAGGATGAAGTAACCGGGGGAAGTATGACCCGGGGCCCACTTACACGGGTCCCGACATGAAGATGGAGAAGCGCGGCCTATGGCCCCGCAACCACAACACGAAAGCCGATGTCCTCAGTACGAAACGTGGGAACTATTTTATATCGCCAATATGACGACCCACCACCACCCTTACAGGAACTGCCGCGAATAACGCGCTGCGTCCCCACGAACGGACCCTGCGGATTTTGCCTTGGGCTGTTCTTGTAGTAATCAACGGCATACCAATCCAAACACCACTCCATTACATTTCCGATTATATCATGCAATCCATACGCATTAGCCTTTTTCTGCCCAACAGGATACGTTTTTCTCTCTGAGAAATGATTACCATACCAAGCGTAATCCTTTGCATCATTATAATCATTTCCCCAGTAAAAACCAGTAGTTGTGCCTGCGCGGCAGGCATATTCCCATTCCGCTTCCGTTGGCAGGCGCGCGGTAACTTTATTCTTTGTGCCGAATCGTTTACAAAAATTCACGGCATCGCCCCATGAAACCGTTTCAACCGGGTTGCTGTCACCCTTGAATAAACTCGGTTTGGCGCCCAGCACTTCGTGGTACTGTTTTTGCGTAACCTCGTATTTCCCCATCCAGAACCCGTCCACGGTCACTTCATGCTGCGGACGCGCATCTGCCAGGTATTCTTCCTTTTCGGGAGAACCCATCGTATACGTGCCGGACGGGATCCATACGAATTTCATTCCTCCGATTTCCCGCTCTTTAACCTCGATCTTTTTCGCGCACGAGCTCCAGGCGGCGAGGATCGCGACTACACACAACACGATCAGCGATTTTTTCATTTTTCATTACCTCGATTGATTGTGCACTCTTCAAGTGTTAGATTACTTTCTTGCGCCGTTCTTTATTAAAAGTTTTACTATATCTTCATCACTAGTATTTAAGGACGTTAATATCGTACGCCCCCATTTATCTCTTGCATTAATATTTGCGCCATGGTCGAGCAGCAATTGTACCAATTTCAGATTTGAGCTATCACCACTTGGTGTTGCTGCATATTCGAGGGCATAACCGCCTCTATTACAACGACTATTCGGATCAGCGCCATATTCGAGAAGCAATTTTGCAATATCGTAATTTCGCTGATGCCAATGATTTCCTTTTTTATCTTCATAACCCATTCCTGCAGCATATACTATCAATGGAGACGAATTGAATTTCTGGTTCGGATCAGCGCCATAGTGCAATGTATCTCTCACAGTTTTCACATCAAGGCCAATAACCGCTTCTACGAGCTGTTTGTTCCAGCTTGGATCCCTTCGCTTTCTACTCATTTCCTTGGCGAATTGCGCCGAGTTCTTTTCCCATAACTTCCTGACCGTGTCGGCCTCTTTTTCCTGGTTCGATTTCGCAAAACAGTGGATCAAACCGCTATAGGCCGGACGGAAATACGGATTTAAGCTTATCGCCATGAGGAAGCTGCCAGCGGCGTTTTTATAATTGCCCATTGACGATTGGAGCGTCCCGCTCAGGTGATGAAACATGGCGTTGTTTTGGCAATACGGCTCCCCGGCTTTCAGATGATACAGCGATTCCTCAATCTCCCCATTTTCTGCGGCGATGATCGCAAGCCCGGTATACGCATCGCCGAGCCTGGGATTGTTTTTAATCGCCATCTTGAATGCCACGGCCGCCTGTTTCCTATCACCTTCCGCGAAGTAGCATTTCCCAAGAAGGTTGCAGGAATCCGCCACACGCATGTTATTTCTAATACAATACGATGCGATCTCCCTGGCGGTCCCATAATACCCGTCCTGGTACGAACGGAAAGCGATTTGCAACATCTTTTGAGGATTGTCGCCATTTGCAGGATCGATCAGCATATTGCTGCGCTTCGATGCACACGAAGACAAAACAAGCAGCCCCAATACGGCAACCAGTATCGCATATATCATTCTCATTCCGTTTTTATTCATTGTCGCCCCCTTGATAAATGAGTAACCACGCAATGTGCATGTGGTCGGCGCTTATAGTGTGAAATCATAAAATTCTAATTTCCAAAACCGCATGGCGCATGCCTTCCCGGTCCCCTGTCGCAAAAGTCGGATATTGGCAGATTCGCGAGTCGACACGACGCGCACGAGCTGGTGTGCCGGAACCATTCGTCCCATTTTGCCGCTTTTCTTCTATCAATGTTTCGCATTTTTTCGAACAAGATCGGGTGCCGCGGCGTTCCCGCGCAATTGCACGCGGACAGTTCCCTTTCGGCTTTTGCGTAATCCGCCTGTAATTTACAGCCCTCACAGCGGATACTGCTCCCATAGCCGCATATACCTGCCTTATCCTTACCCTTTATTTCATTGGGCGTCTGATTCATTACCCCGCCCTTGCTCTTGCTCCAGTCTTGATACGCTTTGGAGTTCTTTCTTGTGCCGGGATTTGACGCGATACTCCGAGGAACAGATCCAGCACTTGACGCCTGATTCGAAGACCTCGACTTTCCGGATACGCTACTCTTTCGCTGCTCACGCGCCGCCTGTATATCAGAAACCCCTTGGAGAAGGGCGCTTGCCACCTGAAGCCCCAGAGCCAGATTGTCGAGTGTAAATATCGAACTCGAATCGTCGCCCGCCGATGCGGCTTTCTGTTGCGCCACCATGTAATCGTGAAACGGACTTCGCGCCGATTGGACAGCAGAAAAATATTCGGCGGTTTCTTCCGATGTGATCTCAAGCGGCCTCGTTTTGCGCATGGCGGCATTTCCGCCCTTCACCGACCGAACATCATACTGTTTTGGATTATACAGAACGGACGGACTCACTCTTCCCAACGGCACAGAATACCGTGCCTGATCGGACGAATCAAAGTTTCCACGGGAAGCGTTTTGCGCCGCTATTGAATCACAGCGCAATGCGACTGATGTTGCTTTATGCGGCAAATGAAGACCCGGACCAGGCGCGCTCGACCCGCAAAAACGCTTCACTTCACTGGCATAATTGCTTCTGGCCTTGTCCATGCAGCGATCATAGTTGGTTTTCCCGCCCGAATACCTGCTATTCCAGCATTCAACGGAATTGATGGTTTTTTTCCCGACGGCTGCCACCACCTGAGCCCATTCTGGTAAAAATGCGCCATGTGAGAGCATTGGAACAAAAATGACACCCAAGAACAAGGGAATACACACCATTTTTACTTTCATGCTTTTGCCTCTATTTTTTTTACAAGTATACAACCACAAACACGACAACATCTCATTCAGACGGGCCCTTAACAGTCTCGAAATCCATAGGAAATGCGCAGTGCGGCACTACAGTATTTCGCGATATCAATCGCCTTTCCCGTATCGCCGATCTTGTAATGTTGGAAGCCGATATCCAGCATCTTCGCCGGCGTGAGCCTTCGTATCTCGTCCGGGGAGTCGTACTGCTCGGCGACCTTTTTCTTCGCGGCCGTATTGCAGGCGGTAACCGCGACGGCGCACACCGTCACGGCCAACAGCATTCGCACGCGTGCGTTCATTCCGTTCATCTCAAACCCCATGAATACTCATGATAATATATTCTGCCACAACGCGGCACAACGCGGCACAACGCGACACGTCACGCTACAATCGCATGAGCTTCTTGATCACCTCCCAGGAGTCGCTCACGAATCGCCAGATCATCCAGCATGATTTCTGGGCGGGCTCTATGCAGGACCGCTGGGGATTTAAACAGGACTTCTGCCACGAAGACGCGCCGGCGGACGTCTTGTCATTGGAGGCGGCCTTCTTTTCGTTGCTGGCGCGCTCTCGAGCCTGGGCTTCGCGCTTCCGCTCGGCCTCCTCTTGTTCCTTGCGATTGGCGCTTTTACGGTCCATTTCCGCCCGCTTGCTCTTTACCAGGTCTTCCCGGATCTTCTTGTTCCGCGCCTCGCTGTCCCGATCGGCCTTGTCGCGAAGCTCCTTTGCAGCTTTCTGCTTCGCGAGTGTTTTCTCGTAATTTTCTTTCTGCTGGCGGTCGCGCTGCTCCTTCAACTTTTGCTCACGCTCAAGTTTTGCCCGCTGTTGATCTTCCCATTGTTTTTTCCGCATTTCCTGCTGCTTTCGGTGTGCGTCGGCCTGGTCCTGCTTGCGTTTTTCCTGCTGTTGGCGCAGCTTCTCACGCTGCTCCATCTGCGCGCGCTCGCGGTCTTTCTGTTGTTGCTGGCGGAGCTCCGCATCCCTCCGGCGCCGTTCCTCCTCATCGCGCTTGCGCTTTTCAAATGCCTGCTGCTCCTGCTTCCGACGTTCTTTTTCGCGCTCGAACTGTTCCTGTTGCTTTTTTTTGCGCTCCTCGTTCTGGATGCGGATCCGTTCTTCCTGCTCTTTTTGCTTGCGTGCCCGTTCTTCCTGTTGCTTGGCTAGCGCCTGTTGTTTCTGACGCTCTTTCTCTTGAGCTACTTCCCTTTCTTTTTCTCGTTCTTTTTCCTTTTGCCGTTTTTTCTCCGCTTCCCTTTCTCGTTTTTCCTCTTCTTCTTTTTGTTTCTGTTTTTGTATTTCCGCTTCTTCTTTTGTATCATACTCTGCATGGAGTATTACATCGGCATCCCACGTTTCGACATACGGACTTTCCTTACATGCGACCATGGAGATATCGATCGTCTTGCCGGGACCCGCCGTTTGTGCGCTTCCCCATCCCCACCATTTCTCGCTAACGCTTTTTACATTGCTTATCCCTTTAACAGTTATTCCATTAATCAATACGGGTCGCGAGCAACTGTTCACTACCTCTATATACTTGCAACTTGCGGTTGCATGTGGCCGAAATCGCAACCGAAAACAGCGCGGCGCCCCGGGGAGTGTCGATGTTACCGACCAGGCCCAAGCCTCCGTATAAAGTCCAAATGATACAATTACCACCACTGCAGCAATCAGGACGCTTTTTGAAATTTTATTGCTCATGAAAACAATCCTCACGATTATTGTTTAGTTAATGCATCATGCATATTGAAGGTTACGCATTCCTCATGTGGGCCGGTACTTCGCGGACCGGTTAAACTCACGCCATCTCCATCATCCGCAAATGCTCCTCGATCATCGCCTTGCATTCTTTCAGGATCGCGTCGAAGCGGTTGCCGCGGCGGATCACGTCGTCGTCGAGGACGCAGAGAGTGCCGAAGACGCGCCCGTCGCAGCCCATCGCAACATAACGCATGCCGCTGACAACCCATTTTCCGCACCGATCATTTCATATTCTGCGTGTCGAAATTGTAGCCGCCGGCCTCTTCATCCCCGCGGGCAGCGGGTTTTTTGGCGGCTGTCGTCTTTGTTTTGGGAGCGCATTTGTTTTGCCCTCCCTGGGAAAGGCTTCCCAGGTCCCACGCGCATGGAGATTCAGCCTTTTTCGGCGCCGTTTGGGCCGGCGCGACCTGTTGAGGCGCTTTGCTGACCTTCGGCGCGCTTGATTGGCGCGGAACACTCGGTCTCTTCGTCGATTCCGCCAGGTTCGCGACGGCGGGGATCAGGTACCCGATAACCTGCAGCACCGGAATCGCAATATCCATGCACGAGGAAACCTTGTTCCCGAAGCCGGGGGAATCCGCAGGGGGCGAACTGTCCGCCCGGCCGTCGGTCGGCTTCTCGATAGGATTCTCCGCGCGGGCCTGGTTTCGCGATTCCTCCTCTTCCCGGGCCAGATCCGATCGCCTCTTTTTCCCGTCCTTGGACGGATCATAATTCTGCTGTGGTTTCCGCTTGAGATATTCGGCCAGACGCTTGTCCCCTTCCTTGTTGTTTTGCAATGCGGCAATGCAGATGGACTTCCGCTCTTCGTACTTCGCCCTCTGGGCGGCATAATCTTTTTCAGCCCTGGCCTTGTCCTCTTGAGTCACCACGAACGGGTTTTGTATCGGCTCATGCACCGTGCCCATGCACCCTTCGATGTAACGGCGGTCCTTTGCCTCTTCCTGTCGCTTGAGTTCCTCATCCGCACGCATCTCTTCTTGGGCGTCAGCCACGGCGTCGAGATCCCTCGTGCCGGACCCAGGCAAATAACCCGACATCATGGTGACCGAAGTGGCGGACAAGAGATTCTGCGAATTCTGGCGCGTATTTACGCCGTCCCTGTTCAGGTCGTTCTGCAATATCGGGTTTCCATCCGATGCCGAACGCGACCCCGCCAGAAAATTGCCGAATTTTTTCATATTCCTGGCGACAATATCCTTCGATCCGCAGGCGACACGACCCCCGATGTCAGACCACTTCGTTTTCGAACAGGCACCCTTGACGAAATCCGGCTGCATCCAATCGGCAGATTTATTGATACCCGCAGCCAACGAGTCCAACACACCGGCCTGTAACGACGAAACTTGAGTGAACACTAAAGAGCCAGTGATTACTGCCCATGCCATCCCCTTCACCCACATCATTGTCATCACCATGAGCCCATGTAAAATTCTTCGTAGTATATCAATCCATGCATCATATGCCGTACTTGATTTTATGTACTGCGTATAATTCCTCCGCCCGTTTGGCCAGGGCGTCATCGCGTGATCGTTTACAGGTGTGCAATAAACGCTTGTAGGCGTTCACGAATTTCGGATTGAGGTTGATCGCCTGAATATAACAAAATGCAGCGCGTTTATATTCGCCGACGGCATTGTACATATCGCCCCAATTGAGGTAATACACGGCGTTGTTTCGACCCGCCCACGGGACCCGTTTCAGGCTTGCGAGGGCGAGCGAAACGTTTCCCTCATCCAGCGCGACCGACGAGAGCGTCAGATACGCCTCGCCGTTGTTCCCCGCCATCTCGAGCGCCGCGCGGGCTTTCCTGTAATCCTTCTTGACGTAATAGCATTTCCCCAGCAGCACGTAGGCATCCGAGCGGCTGTAGTTCTTATAGATGCAGTATTTGGCGATATCGATCGCCTTGCCGGTATCGCCGATCTTGTAGTACTGAAAGCCGATATCCAGCATCTTCGCGGGCGTGAGCTTTTTTAGCTTGTCCGGCGAATCGTACTGTTCCGCGATCTTCTTTTTCGCCGCCGTGTTGCAGGCGGCCACCGACACGGCCAACACTATTGCGAATCCCGTGTTTAACACTTTATTGCCACGCATCACGATCATTACCTCCAGGCGTCAGTGAACGTCCCGTCCCGGCCGACCTTCCGCGCTAAAATCGTTTCACCCGATACCGAAATTGCCAGAGGATCGAAGAGTTTCTCGTAAATCTGAAAATCGTCGCGTCGTGTCGCGCTAGCGACAATTTGCATCAAACGTTTGCTGCGAGCTCTCCTTGAACGATTGCGGACAGTCGGCGCACCCTCTGGCGCGCTGCTGGATCTCGTTCATCTTTTGACACCATTTCCCGCCCTTTCCCGCCTGTCCCGGAGTTTCTTGCGCGGGAAGCCGACCCAATTGGTCGATGAGAGCCATAGCGCCGCAACAATTCTGGGCGCCCGCTCCCGAGCCGGTTTTCCCCTGAATCTGCTGCATCTTGTCGATTCCCGATTGCAGCGCTTCGGCGGCTTGTCCTACCCCAACGGCCACGTCGAGCATCTTGTCTATCCAGCTATCATTCGAAAGCTGCCTGTTGTCCTTGGCGAGGCTTTTAAGGACCTTCTGGTCCAGCGACGCGACGAAGGCCTTGTTGTCCGCCTGCCACTCACGCCACATGTCCGGCTCCTTTTTGCGCTCCTCCTTCGTTTTGTAGAACGGATCCGCGAGCGCCGCGGCGCCTTTCTGGCTTCGCTCGAGCTGGTCGATGATCGCGTCGCTGCTCCGGAGAAAATCCCTACCAGCGACATCCACCTCGCTCGGGACGCCCAGCGGCCTGTTGCTTCGAGCGCGGAAGCTTTCGCTGCCCCGATTGTCCTCGGCGATTGCGTCGCCCCGCAGGGACGGCAGCTCCACGCCCGGGGCCGCTTTGAAATACGCCTTTTTAGCGAGCGATTTGAGCGTGGAGGGAAGCTCATCGATTCCAACGCTCAGGCAGTCCTTCTTGGTCGGGACCGGGGTTTTTTTTCGAACATCGTAGGGGAGGAACGCGCCGTCGGGACTCTTGGCGCACAGAACGAGGCTCTTCTCGTACTCCTTTTTCGCCAGGGCGAGTATGGCGGAAAGCGATCCTTTGCCCCCGGCGAGCTCCGCGAAGAGCGGGCCGACGGCTTCGACGAGCGCCTTGTTCCCGGTTTTTTCAAAGCATTCCACGAGGCCGTTGTACGCGGGAACGAATCCGGGATTGATGCTGATCGCCTTCAGGAACGCACACATGGCCGGGTAACCGCTGCCCATGGCGAGGTTGAGCGCGCCGTTCAGGTAGTGATACATCGCGCTTCCGGCCGCGTATGGCCGCGCCTCGCGGAGAATATACAGCCCGTCGCGAACATTTCCCTGCTGAAGCGCGATGAGCGCCAGGGACGTATACCCCTCCGCCCGCCGGGGGCTGTTGTTGATCGCGTACTTGAACGCGATGGAGGCCTTGACGTAATCGCGCTCGGCGAAAAAGCACTTGCCCATCAGGAGAAACGCCTCGCCGGTCTCCATCTTGTTGTTGATGCAGTGCGAGAGGAGCTCTCGCGCCTTCCTTGTATCGCCGGCCTGGTAATAGCGGTAAGCGCCGCCGATGAGACGATTGGCGTCGAACAGGTCTTCCTTGATGATCTTCACCTTGACGTTTGACGATGACGATGTCCCGCACGAGGCGTACAGGCAGGCGGTCCCCGCGAGACAGACGGCGATGATTTTCCTGACGGCAGTGTTCATTTGGGTTCGCTCCTTTGGCATAAAAAATCGTCCCGCGTACGGATCATCCGCCCGCGGGACGCACGCTCTGTTAACTTCTATTAAAGCTTGATATCTATATACCGCTTGTCCCCGATCTGCTTCGCCTTGTTGCGGATAAATTGCACCGCCGCGGACGGGCTTCCGAAGGTCTTCGATTCCAGATTGGAGGTAATCTGGTATTTATCTGGATAACGACTCATGAAATTGTGACTCCATTTTGCATCGTCAATACCGGAGAAGTAATCCAGGAACTGCTGATCACCGGTCTTGCTCGTTTTGTAGGTGACCCACCATAGCTTTACGCCGCCCTTGTACTTGAAGGGATCACCGTCGGTCGCAAAGAACCGCATGTCGGGGTTGTCGTTCTTGTATGCGAGCATCTTCTTCTGGGTGCGAATGTCGCTGGCTGATTTTGCGACAAGGCTCAGATCCTTCGTTATACGCAGTACCGCTTGCGTAGTGTTCATCATTGAAGCCGCAGGCGACATTCCCGGCTTCGCACCCTGCTGCATTGAGGCATAGGTATTCATTGCGCTTGAGGCGGCCATCATGCCCCCTGCGGCGGCTTGCAACATATCGCGGTATTTACCCCCTTTACGATAATCACCGACCTGCTCTGGCGCCAAGGTCAGCCCCCTTGATCCTCGCCAGTGATTATGCGAGACGATGTTCTTGCGACCGTCCTTGAGGTCGCACATGAATTCCTTGGTCATGTCGGTGATCACCCTGGTGAGCGCACGGTCCTTGTTCGCGATGATGCATGGAAGAACCAGCGCCCACAGGATAACACCGCCCCAACGAGACACTATGGCTTGCTGATATTCATAGCGGGCGAGGGGCCTGAATGTCCGGTTGTCCCCAAGCGCGATGCCCGCCCCCTCGGGAGTGGACACCTGGTTTTTATCGTACACGTCGACGGCGAAATAGATGTTGTACCGGCTCCACCAGTTGGGATAGAGCATGAAAGTCAAACCCGCCAAGACGGCGCCACCCATGAGATCGCCCTCGTCCGACACCTGATGGAACATTACAGATACATCGAAGAAAAGGTTTTCGGGCTTCTTCTTCAGGGTTTGTTCGGTGTATAAGACGTTCTTGTTGAACAGGTCCCCGACGACTTTCCCGATGACCTTTTCCTCCTTCTCGTAATCACCGTAGGTCAAACCAGCCCCATAATAACTTGTATTGACTCTATACGCGATTTTCTTGGGCTCCTTGTTCGCATCCAGCTTCTCGTTGATGTAGCCCAGATCGCCCCGGACATAGTGAATGCAGCCGGTACCAAGGGACACGGCCGCGAGCGTTAAAAGGACCATAAGTTTTTTCATTTGCACATTACCCCACGTGATAGTATCACATAGACTCGATTAGCGTTTTCATTGCGAGCGAAACAATCCAACGCCGGCTCTTCGAGTTGAATTGAAAATATTACAAACGTAATCTCGTGCCGCTTTGCCGGATTGCTTCGTCGCTATCGCTCCTCGCAATGACGGCGCGAACGGACTCGCTCAATTAAACCTCGATCGGGCGCCGCCACGTTGCGCGCAATGACGACACCCGAGGTTTTACTACAGCTTTATATCCACAAACCGCTTGTCCCCGATCTGCTTCGCCTTGCTCCGAATGAATTGCACCGCCGCGGACGGGCTGCCGAAGGTTTGCGTCTCGATCTTCGAGGTGATTGCATACGCCGATGGATTACGCATCATCATATTGAGGTTGCTAGCGGCCACGTCCACTCCGGCAAAATACGCGAGAAATTGCTGGTCTCCTGTGGTGCTAGTCTTGTACGTGTACCACCACAATCGTACGCCGCCCTTATACTTGAAGGGATCGCCGTCGGTGGCAAACAGACGCTCGTCCATATTATCGTTCTTATTCGCCTGGATCTTCTTCTGCGTGCGATAATCGGTCGCCGCCTTCGCCACCAAACCGAGATCCTTCGTGGTTCGCATCAGCGCCGACGTGGCGTCCACGTACTGGGAACCCGGCGACATACCCGGCTGAGAGCCCCGCTGCATGGACGCGTACGTATTCAGGGCACCCGATGCGGCCTGCAAACCCGCTGCCGTCATTTGCGACATGGCGCGCGCCTCTGCACGCTTGTCATCGCCCACTTGCTCAAAGGAAAGCGTGAGCCCGCGCGCTCCGCGCCAGTGGTTGTGCGAGACGATGCTTTTCCGGCCGTCCTTGAGGTCCAGCATGAACTCCTTGGTCATGTCGGTTATCGCACGGTTGAGGGCTCTGCCGCTTGTGCCAACAAGATGCGGGATAATAACCAACGACGCCAGCAACGTATAGCGCGACATAACAACATGCTGGTATTCATAGCGGGCGATGGGCTTAAAGGTGCGGTTGTCACCCAGAGCGACATCAGCTCCTTCCGGCGTCGAAACCTGGCTCTTATCGTAAATGTCGATGGAATAATAAACATTCCACCGATTAGTACGAAACGGCCACAACGTAAGCGTACACCCGCCCAGCATTGCCTGTTTCATCCCTTCAACAGCATCGGTCACTTCGTGGAACATGACTGATATGTCGAAAAAGAGGTTCTCGGGCTTTTTCCCCAATGTTTTCTCTGTATACAGCACGTTTCCGTTGAAAATGTCACCGACGATTTTATTGATCTCCTTCTTTTCCTGTGCCCCCCATTGATAATACTTAAACCTCCAAGGATTACCGGGGCAATCCCCGTGACCGCATTTCAGCGTCACCTCAACTTTTGCCAACCCTCCCTTCTGGCCCGAAAAAATATTTAGAGGATTGTAATCCCCAATTGGCTTCGAGACATCATTTAGCGTGCTTCCTATTCCAGAATAATACGCCTCGCCGTTTCCCAGTGGAGGCAGCTTCGAATAGAAATTCGTGTTCACTCTATACGCAATCTGCCTAGGCTCCTTGTTCGCATCCAGCTTCTCGTTGATGTAGCCCAGATCGCCCCGGACATAGTGGATGCAACCGGTCCCGAGGGACACGGCCGCGAGCGTTAAAAGGACCATAAGTTTTTTCATTTGCACATTACCCCACGTGATAGTATTGCATAGATTCGATTCACGTTGTCATTGCGAGCGAAACAATCCAACGCCGGCTCTTCGAGTTGAATTGAAAATAGTACGAACGTAATCTCGTGCCGCTTTGCCAGATTGCTTCGTCGCTATCGCTCCTCGCATTGACGGCGCGAACGGACTCGCTCAATTAAACCTCGATCGGGCGCCGCCACGTTGCGCGCAATGACGACACCCGAGGTTTTACTACAGCTTTATATCCATATACCGCTTGTCCCCGATCTGCTTCGCCTTGTTGCGGATGAACTGCACCGCCGCGGACGGGCTGCCGAAGGTTTGCGTCTCGATCTTCGAGGTGAGCGTATACGCGTTAGGCGAATTTACCATCATGCTGGCGTTGCTGGATACCACATCAGGACCGGTAAAATACGCCAGGTACTGTTGGTCGCCGGTCGTGCTCATCTTATAGGTGTACCACCACAGCTTTACGCCGCCCTTGTTCGGGAAGGCGTTCCCCTCGGAGGCGAAGAGTCGTTCATCCATATTGTCTTTCTTATTCGCGAGGTTCTTCTTTTCGGTTCGCATGTCCTTCGCGGCCTTCGCAACCAGACTCAACTCCTTCGTTGTGCGGAGCACCGCGGTGGTATTCGCCAGATATTGCATGCCGGGCTGCATCCCCGTCCCCGGGCGCGCACCCTTCTGCATGGATGCATAGGTGTTCATGGCGCTCGAGGCGGCCATCATTCCCGCCGCAGCGGTATCAATCGCCGCTGCATAGTATTCTTCTTTACCATCACCAATCTGCTCAAGGGCTAGCGTGAGCCCACGCGCGCCGCGCCAATGATTGTGTGATACGATGCTCTTGCGGCCGTCCTTGAGATCGGACATGAATTCCTTGGTCATGTCGGTGACCGCCCTGTTGAGCGCCCTGCTGTTGTCTGCCGCCATCCATGGAATAAAAAGAGCCCCTAGGATCAATCCCGCCATGCGACCACAGATAACATGCTGGTACTCATAACGGGCGATGGGCTTGATTGTCCGAATGTCTCCGAGCGCTATGCTCGCCCCCTCGGGACTGGAAACCTGGCTTTTGTCGTACACATCCACAGCGTAATAAATATTATGCCGAGAAAAACGATTGGGGAACAACCAAAGCGTCAATCCCGAGATCATGGCCCCGGCAAGATGATCACCCTTGTCCGACACCTCGTGGAACATAACGGACACATCAAAAAAAAGATTCTCCGGCTTTTTCCCGAGCGTCTTTTCAGTATAGAGAACATTACTGCTAAAAAGATCTCCCACCACCTTGTTGATGATGTTTTTCTCCTTTTGTCCCATGACCCAGGTGCGATTACCTGACAGTACCTGCACATCCGGCAAATCGCCCTTGAGGCCGGTATACATATTCATGGGATCATACTGGTTATATGGTTTCGATTCATCCTGAAGGATAGAGGCTAAAAAAAACTGCTGCATCGAATACATTTTCGAATAAAAGTTGGTATTCACCCGGTACGCGATCTTCTTGGGCTCCTTGTTCTTGTCCATGGCCATGTTATAGTAGTCAAGATCGCCCCGTACATAGTAGACACAGCCCGTCCCAAGGGACACGGCCGCGAGCATCAGAATAATTAAAAGCTTTTTCATAGGTCTTACTCCTCGTATTTAATGTATAACGACTAGCGGTTCCGTACGACCTCGCCCCGGACCGCCGCGTACTCCCCCGAATCCATCATCCGCAAATGCTCCTCGATCATGGACTTGCACTCCTTCATGATGGCGTCGAAGCGGTTCCCGGAGCGGATCACGGCGCTGTCGAGCACGCAGATGGTGCCAAAGACGCGCCCGTCGCCGTGAAACAGCGGGTACCCCAGGTACGAAACCATCCCGCCGCGCACGCCGCTGCAGCGCTCCCATCTGCCGTCGCGGGCGGCGTCCCCCACAAGGAGGCGCGACTTCGATTCGAACACGGTCCCCGCGAAGCTGCCGCTCATGCTCCAGCGCTCTCCCGGCGCGAAGCGCCCGGCGGCCGAACCGCTCACGTTGACGCACTCCTCCTCCGGAGGATCAAACCTCGTGATGAGGCACACGTCGACCCCGCATGTTTCGGCGACGATAGTGACGATATTCTGCCAGATGTTCAGTATGTTTTCGGGTACGCGTTCCATGCCGCGCGACGCCCCCCTCGTATCCGCCCGCGGGGACGGACCCCGCGCTTCATCGGAAAGATACAGAGGATCCCGCCGTCGGGGAAGCGGCATGTAATGAACGCTATCCGGCATGTAATGAACGCTACGTACGATGCAATGAAACCGGCATGCGGAAAAACGCTTGCGCTGAACGCGCCATGCCATGCACATGAGAAGCGGCGTTTGACGCCGATCGACCATTCGGGAGCCACACCCAGGTCATGAATTCCGGAACGGTACATGCGATACAACGGGGCGCCCCGCCCGAGACCCCGGCCATAACGATTGGCGAGGAGCGCTTCAGGACGGGACTCGACCGCTATCACTCGGCGAGCGATCCGACGGGCGCCTTGTTCCTGGCCAAGATGCCCGTGCGGGAAAACGCCGACACGCGGGCGCAGGGACGGTATGCTCGGGAGCTCGATGCGTCGCGGGCGCTCGCCGGGGACGGGATTCTCGCCGCCACCGAGAGCGTCGAGAACGGTCGGGCGCTCCTTGTCGCGTCTGTCGACGTCATCCCGCTCCGGCTTGCCGGGCGCGAACGCGTTACCGGCCTGGCGAACGCGCTTGCGATCGGGGAACAAGCCGCCGCGACGCTCGCTCGGATCCACAAGGCCCGCATGATCCATACCGGCATCAACCCGGACAGCATTCTGATCGGGAGCGCCCTCCCGGCCGACGGCGACGGCCCGATAGCGGTCCTGATCGGCGATCTGGGCCTTTCGCGGAACGCGGACGACGTCGGATCCGAGCGCCGGGCGCCGCACCCGGACCTCGATCCCCGCTACTTCTCGCCGGAGAGCACCGGCAGGATCAACCGCGTCCCCGACTATACGAGCGACCTGTATTCCCTCGGCGTCGTCCTCTACGAACTCCTGGCCGGCGTCTGCCCCTTCGCCTCACCCCGTCCCGCGGACGTCATCTACGGCCACATCGCGCTGATCCCGACCGATCCGCGCGAACACGACGCATCGATCCCGTCGTCCGTGGCGGCGATCCTCATGAAGCTGCTGGCGAAAAATTCCCCCGACCGCTATCGGACCGCCGAGGGCCTGCGGCTCGACCTGGCCCGCTGCCGGAGCGAGCTTCGCGCGACCGGTACGATCTCGCATTTCTCGGCCGGTGCAGCGGACGGCGCGGGCATCCTCCGCCGGCCTTCGAGGCTACATGGACGCGACCGGGAGCGGGGCGAACTTATGGAACGCCTCGCGCGGGCCCGCGACGGCGCATCGTGCATCACGCTCGTGACGGGACAACCCGGCGTCGGGAAGACCGCCCTGACCGCCTCGCTGGCGCGCGACGCGGGCGAGTCCGGCGGCATGTTCGTTTCGGGCAAGTTCGAACTGACTCCCGGCCAGGCGCCCCACGGGGCCCTCGTCCAAGCCCTGAGCTCGCTGGTCACCCGCACGCTCATCAAATCGGACGATGTCGTCGGGCGCTGGCGCGATCGGCTCCTGGATGCCCTGCAGCCCAACGCCCGCATCATCCTGGACCTCATCCCGGAGCTCGGGCACGTTCTGGGCGAACAGCCGGAAGTGCCCATCACGGGACCCATTGAGACCGCAAACCGCCTCAACACCTACTTGCTGCGCTTCGTCGCGGCCTGCGCCGACGATTGCCGGCCCCTGGTCCTGTTCCTGGACGACCTCCAGTGGGCGGACCCGGCCAACCTGGCGATGATCTTCTCGCTGGCGACCGATCCCGCGATGAAGCACCTCCACCTCATCGGCGCCTATCGCGACATCGAGGTGGACGCCGCGCACCCCCTTTCGGGGACGATCGACGAGATCGCGGCCGCCGGCGTGTCGATCCACCGGCTCCACCTGAAGCCGCTGGCCCGTGAGCACCTGCGGGCGCTTGCCGCCGACGTGATCGACTGCGGAGAAGAAACGACCGACCGTCTCGCCGACATCCTTTTTTCCCGGACGCGCGGAAATCCGCTCCACTCACTGATTCTCATCCGCGATCTCGTCGACAGGGGACTGCTTGCCTTCGGAACCGGCGGCTGGCGCCTCGACGAGACGGCGCTTCGCTCCCTTCCCGTTTCGGACACCCTGGCGGGGCATCTCGGCGAACGGCTCACGAGCCTCCCGGCGCCGACCAGCCGGCTGCTTGCCGCGGCGGCGATGATCGGCGGCGATTTTCACGCACGACTCCTTTCCCGAGCCACCGGCTTTAGCGAGGAAGAGCTATCGCGCAATCTCGGCGAACTGGCCCAGGAAGGCTACATCAGGGAGACGGATGGCGGCGCCTGGCGGATCGCCCACGACCGCATTCTCGAGGCGGCGTCGGCCCTTGTCGATGCGGATGACGCGGCGCGGCTGCACCTGGCGATCGGGCGTGCCCTGCTCGCGGAACTCGGCGACGATCCGGGCGATCTTCTGTTCGCTGTCGCGGACCATCTCAACCGCGCCGGGACGCCCGTCGGCGCCGACGAGGCCGTCCGTCTGGCCGAGATCAATCTGCGGGCGGGAGAGCGCGCGATGTCGTCAGGGGCATTCGAGTCGGCGCGCTCGTTCTTCAGGTGCGGAATGGACGCGATCGGCCTCCCGGGGGCCGGCGAGGCATGGCGGACCCGTTACGACCTGTCGTTCGCCCTGTGCCGACATCGCGCCGAGACGGAATACCTGTGCGGCGATCACGACGCCTTCGACGCCGTGCTGCAGTCGTCGCTCAACTTAGTGTCGGACCCGCTGGACCGCACGGAGCTGGAGATGTTGCGCATCCAGCAGCTCGCCATGGCGGCGCGGCACGCCGAGGCGATACAACATGGGATCAATGCATTGCATTCCCTGGGAATCGAGTTTCCGAATGAAAACTTCCGAGCGGCCGTCGCCGGAGAACTGGCAGCCGTCGAGGCATACATGAAAGGCCGATCGATCGCCTCGATCTTCGACAATCCCGAGATGTCCGACCCGGCATATCGCAACAGCACCAAGATCATGAGTATCATGCTCAATAGCGCGTTTCATTGCGATCCCGTTCTTTTCCGTCTCATTCTGTTGAAAATCATTTCACTTTCCATAAAACATGGCAACAATGCGCACTCGTGCGCAGGTTTTATCGGGTATGGACTCATCCTCACAAATGTTTTCTTTGATTTCGTCAATGGATTCGAGTACGGACTTCTGGGCGTCCGACTTGTCGAACGGTTCCCGGAACTACAGATCCGATGTTCAGCGTTACACCAGTTCACCATCCACATTCTGCCATGGAACAAGCATCTCAGGGAGACCGTACCCTATAACGCGAATGCCTACCAGGCGGGCATAGAGTCCGGCGAATTATACTTTGCCAATATAAACAAGCACCACACCATGGCAAGCCGCTACCACGCGGGCGAATCCCTCGACGCGCTGCGGGACGACTTCATCGCGTGCCTCGCCCAGATGCACGCCCAGCGACAGTACGTTACCCTGGAGCCAGCGCTAAACTACATCGGCTTCCTCGCAAACCTCACCGGGGAGACCGGATCGGCAGATTGTTTCGACACGGAATACATCACCGACGACCAGCACGCGCGAAACATGACGACGGAGAACGCCCGGACATCGTTGTGCCAGTACTACATGCTGCGGGCGCAGGCGCTGCATCTGTACGGGAGATGCGAGCAGGCGCTCCCGTTCGCCGAGCGCGCCCTGTTAAACCAGCAGCACATGATGGGATGTTTCCACGTCGCCGAGCTCAACTGCTCGCACTCGCTCATACTCGCCGCGTTATGCGACAGCGCCGACGGGGACCGCCGGCCGGCTTTCTCGGGCAGATCCGCGAGAACCAGCAAACGATGAAGAAATGGTCCGATAACTGCCCGTCGAACTTCCTCCACAAGTACCTCCTCGTCGAGGCCGAGCTCGCGCGCCTCGATGGAAACAATGCCGTCGCCACGGACCTCTACGACGCGGCGATCGAGTCGGCCGGCGCGAACGGATTCGTCCAGAACGAGGCGATCGCGAACGAGTGCGCCGGGCGCTTCTGGCTCGCGCGGGGCAAGCACGACTTCGCCGCCCTCTATCTCGAGCGGGCGCGGCGGGGATACGCCCGGTGGGGCGCGCGCCGCAAGGTGTGGGAGATGAACGCACAGTATCCCGATATCCTCGCCCCGGTCGGCGGGGACCGGGCCCCGCACGCCGACACGCCGACGATCCCCGTCGAACCCATGCCGGCCAACGTCGACCTCGAGGCGGTGTTCCGCGCCTCGACAGCGCTTTCCCAGGAGATCGACCTCGACCGGTTGCTCGAGCGGGTCGTCGACATCATCTTACGGAACTCCGGGGCGCGTCGGATGGCCCTCGCCATCGAGCACGATGGCGAGTATTTCATCGAGGCGGAGGGACGCTTCGACGACGAACGGTCCGGCGTCCGGACGAAGCTGGTCCGCTCGGTGCCGTACGCCGACTATCCAGGACTCCCGGTATCGGTAATCAGCTACGTGGCCCGTACGGGAGAACCCGTGTGGCTGGACAACGCGGCGGCCGAGGGGCTGTTCGTCGCGGACCCCTACATCCGGGATGGCCGCATCGCCTCCGTCGCCTGCAACAAGCTCCGTTACGGAAAGACCGCCACCATCGGGTACCTGGAGAACGCGGACACGATCGGCGCCTTCACCCCCGAGCGCATGGGCGTGGTAAACCTCCTCGCCCGACAGGTGGGCATCTCGCTGGACAATGCGCGCCTCTACCGCACGCTCGAGGAGTCGAACGCGCGGCTGCGCGAGCTTGACGCGGTGCGCGATCGCCTGCTCCGTCAATACGAAGAATCGCGCCAGAAGAACCTGCAGGACCGCATGCGCCCGCATTTTCTCTACAACGCGATCAACACCGTCCATTCGCTCATCGCCACGGACCCGGCCCGCGCCGACGAAGCGCTCATGACGCTTTCGGGCCTCTTCCGATACCTCACCGACGTTTCCTTTGAGCCGCTCGTTCCGTTCAGCGAGGCATGGGGCTTCACCGAGAGCTACCTCGAGTTCGAAAAACTGCGCTTCCCGCGCTTTCTCACGTTCACCCTCAACCTTCAGGGCGACTTCTCGTCGGTGCGCATCCCGCCGCTTTCCATACAACCGCTCGTCGAAAACGCCATCAAGCACGGCCTGCGGAAAAAAGAGCGCGGCGGAATAATCGACATCTCCGCGGAGGAGATCAACGGCACGGTCATCGTATCCGTTTCGGACAACGGCCCCGGCCCGCGGGGCCCTATCGACATGACGGGAACGCTTGGCATTATCCGCGACCGCCTGCTCTATCATTTCGGATCGGGAGGACTCGTTCTCAACACGGCCCCCGGGGGCGGCGGCCGGGCCGTCCTCTGGTTTGCGGCCGCGTCCGGACGCCCCGCCGCATCAACCGCGATTGAGGGGGGTCGACGATGAGCGATCGGACCGTCATTTCCGTTTTCGTCGCCGAGGACGAGCAGCCGGCGATCGAGCTCCTCGTCGAGTACATCGGCGCGCATCCCGGACTGAAGCTCGAAGGTATCGCGTCCAACGGGCGCGAGGCCCTGCGGAAGCTCTCGGCGAACCCCTCGGACCTGCTCTTCCTGGACATCGACCTTCCGGTCATGTCCGGGCTCGAGGTCCTCGAGCGCCTCGCCGCGCCGCCGCGCGTCATCTTCACCACCGCCTACGACCAGTACGCCATCCGCGCCTTCGAGCTCGGCGCGGCCGATTATCTCCTCAAGCCCTTCAGCTTCGAACGCTTTCGCACGGCCGTCGATCGCGCCTGCGCCACGCTGCGAGAGGGAAGCCGCCCGACGCCCGCCCCCCAGCGCATCGGACTGTCGTTCAGGGAGCGGGGAACCCATCGCATCATTCCATACGAGGACATCGTCTACGTTTCATCGAATGGACGGACGACCATCGTTCACACCGAGAACAAGAGCTTCGACACGAACCTGCTGCTCAAGCAGGTCGGCATGCGGCTCCCATCGGAGGGATTCATCCGCATCCACAAACAGTATATCGTGAACCTGCGGCACGTATCGCACTTCAAGTACTTCATCGGGGGACAATACATCCTGCACCTGAACGACGAGGAGCAAACCACGCTCACGGTGGGGCAGGCATACGCGCAGGCCCTCAAGGAACGGCTGGGCGTATGAACGGCAAAAAAAGGTTGCCGCAGTTCCCCGGAGCGCTATAGGTATAACGACTACGATTCACGCCGCACCGGAGGACCCGATGAAACGATCGCTTGTTCTCGCCATGCTGTGCATCTCGTTGATCGCGGCACTCGCCGCCTGTTCCAAGAAGCAACCCCTATCGCCGATCGAAACCTTAGGCAAACGCCTCTTCTTCGACGCGAACCTCTCGCAACCGACCGGGCAATCGTGCGCCACCTGCCATGCCCGTCCCGGGGGCTGGGCGGGGCCCGACTCCGAGATCAACCGCACCACCGCCGTGTACCCGGGCGCGCAGACGCCCCGCTTCGGCAACCGAAAGCCCCCCACGGCCTCCTATGCGGGATTCAGCCCGAAGCTGCACATCAATAAAGAGGGCGATTTCGTGGGCGGGATGTTCTGGGACGGGCGCGCCCACGGCCATGACTTGGGCGACCCGCTGGCCGAGCAGGCCATGGGGCCGTTCCTCAATCCGCTGGAGCAGAACCTTCCCGACAAAAAGGAAACGGTCCGCCGCGTCGCGGCCGCGGACTATGCTGCGCTCTTCCGCGAGGTGTGGGGGCCCGATTCCCTGTCCGAGCGCGACGCCGACGCCGCGTACGTCAAGATCGCGAAGTCCATCGCCGCCTACGAGCGCTCGCATGAATTGAACCCGTTCAACTCCCGGTTCGACGATTTCTGGCGGAAGGCGGTCGCCGCCAGGCGCGCGGTCGACAAGATCGACGAAAAGAACATGGCGGCCTACACGGGACTGGGCCTCAGCGACCGCGAGGTGCGCGGCCTCATGCTCTTTAACAAAAAGGGAAAATGCGCCGAGTGCCACGTCCTCACGACGCCGGGTGCGCATCCCCCGCTTCTTACCGATTTCACCTACGACAACCTCGGCACGCCGCGCAATCCGCGCAATCCCTTTTACACGCAGGAGCGACAGTGGAACCCCGACGGGACAAAGTGGGCCGATCCGGGCCTGGGCGGCTTTCTCAAGGGTGATCCGCGCTTCGCGCGCCACGCCGCCGCGAACATGGGCAAGCACAAGGTGCCCACGCTTCGCAACGTGGACCTGCGCGAATCGGCAAGTTTCGTGAAGGCCTATCTTCACAATGGCGTGTTCACCTCCCTCAAGGAGGTGGTCGATTTCTACAATACGCGCGACCGCGACAAAAAGCGCTGGGGGCCGCCCGAGGTTTCGGCCAACGTGAACACGGAGGAGCTCGGCGACCTCAAACTCACCGACGACGAGGTGGGCGCAATCGTCGATTTCATGAAAACTCTTTCGGACCGGTAAGCGACGCTGCGCAGGGCTGTCAGGGGTGATTCCGGAATAGAATCACTCCTGACAGTTCGAACAACAGGATATTCCAGTATCTGCGGGAGTACGCGAAGAAGAACCGCGCGTCCCGGTAACCCACGGCGCGCGGTCGGGCGCACTCGTCGCCCTACAGCCGTACCTCGATCCCGCGGCCTTTGAGATATTCCTTCACCTGGCGGATGCTGAAGGTCCTGAAGTGAAACACCGAGGCCGCGAGAAGCACGCTCGCGCCGCCCTTCACCACGCCCTCGTAGAAATGCTCCAGCGTCCCGGCGCCGCCCGAAGCGACTACGGGAAGCGTCACCGCGTCGGCGATGGCGCGGGTGTATTCGAGATCGTATCCCGCGAGGGTCCCGTCGCCGTCCATGCTGGTCGGCAAGATCACCCCGGCGCCCAGCTCCTGGCACCGCCGCGCCCATTCGATGGCGTCCCTACCGATGGGCTTCGTCCCGCCGGACACCACCAGCTCGAACCCCGACGGCATCGCGCTATTACGCCGCGCGTCGATCGCGACGGTGACGCGCGCCGGGCCGATCTTCTTCGCCGCCTGCTCCACGAGCGCCGGATTGCCCACAGCCGCACTGTTCATGGACACCTTGCTCGCGCCGGCGTCTAGCACCAGCTCGATGTCCTCGAGGCTGCCGATGCCGCCCCCCACCGTAAGCGGAATGCCAATGACCGAGGCGACAGCGCGCACCCATTCCAGGCGCGTGGAGCGGTTCTCCAGCGTGGCGGCGATATCCAGCATGGCGAGCTCGTCGGCCCCCTCGGCCTGGTAGAATTTCGCGTTCTCGACCGGATCGCCCGCGTCCTTGATATCCACGAAGTGCACGCCCTTGACCACGCGTCCGTTCTTCATGTCCAGGCACGGCATAATGCCTATCGTTCCCATGGCTGCTCCTTGTGCGTGTATGATAGCGCGCATGCGCGCGTTATACGCCATCGAATCCGGCCGCGCCATACCGGGCTTTTCGGCGGAGCGGACCGAATGGCCCCGCGTCTGTCAACCGATTCGCGGATCGGGCGACGGCCCTGACGCGGAGCGAATCCTACCTTTTAAAAAAATCCCCGAACAGGGCGAGAAGCGCGATCGCGAGCAGATTGACCAGGACGATGGCCAACAGCGCGACATTCCCCGCCTTCGTGTTGCGCAACACGGACCAGAGTTTGACGTCATGCGACAGGACCATCGTTATCCAGAAGAGGTTGATGAAGAACACCCCCGAGGCGACCACCGCGGGGCCCCTGCTCCAGTACCGGGCGAACACGATAAGGGCGATGCCCGCGACAAGCAGCGCCGCCTGCAGCAACATTCCGACGACGCCTCCCGTTTTTTCCGCTTCCATGCGAAACCCTCCAGAGAGAGTATTGACGCGACTGCGTTATGAGACAGACGACTGATGGGCTATCGCGCTTCAGCTAACGCCGGGCCCCGTGATCGCATCAGGCCACGTCAACACAAATGATGCACACATCGTCCTCAAACGACTCGCCGCCGCGAAACCGCACCAGGTCCGCAAAGAGCGCGTCGGTGAAATCCTGCGCCGGAAGGTCGCGCGCGCGCACGATCGATTCGACGAGGCCGATTTCGTCGAAGAGCCGGTCCTGTTGCGCCGGCTGGCGCGCCTCGGTGAGCCCGTCGGTAAACAGGAGCAGCTTGCCGCCGGCGGGAAGCGTCGCGACCTCCGTCGTGAAGCTCCTGGACGACGCAATCGCGGCTTGTCGTGAGAACATCCCGAGCGGCACGCTCGGCGGGCACGGCAGGGATTGTATCGAATCGCGGGCCACGACGAGTGGCGGCAGGTGCCCGCCATTGGCATAGCGCAGCTCCCCGGTCCTGATGTTCAGGATCCCGTAAAAGCAGGTGATGAAGGCGTCTCCAACATGCCTCCCCAGCCCGCGGTCGAGGCGCTCCAGCAGTCCCTGCGGATCATGGTGGTGCGCCGACGCCTGGCTCAGGGCCACCCGAAGCATGGCGGTATACAGCGCGGCCGGGATCCCATGCCCCGAGACATCGCTGATGAACAGCCCGATCTCGTCGGGATCGGGCTGCCCGATGAAATCGAAAAAATCCCCGCCGATGCGCTCCACCGGGCGATACCGGCTGCCGATCGGCAGCCCCGGGCGGGGGGCCGGCAGGAAGTGCTCCTGGATCGTTTTCGCGATCTCCATCTCGCGGTCGATCTGACGCGTGCGGCTCTCCAGCGACCGGCTCTTCTCGTCGATGATGAGCCCCTTGACGAACGAGTCCCGCAGGTGATACTCGTTCAGGTAGGCGATGCACATGCCCACCGCGATCGTCCCCACGAGGTTCATGGCGTTGTGCGAAAGCTGGTTCGCCGGCAGATCGCCGATGACGGCGTGCGGAACGACGTACCCCACGCCGATGACGAGCCCGGCCAGCGACGCCGGGCGGAAGCGCAGCCGCACGAAGGCGAAGGTGAACACCAGCACCAGCATGATGCCGCTGTGATACAGGCTTGCGTAGATCCCCGTGCCCAGGTAGGTGAAGGCCGCGATGCCGGCGCTGCCGGTCACCATGACAAGGAAGAGATAGAACTGAAGAATCGATCTGAGCGCCGGGAAAAACGTGATCACCACCGCCATCGAGGCGAACAGGCTGTACCCGATCCGGATGGCGAGGGAGACGCCCTCCAGGCCGGGGAAGGAATTGAAATCGGTGGTGATGTTCGCCAGGTACAGCAGCACGCCGAACAGGCCCGCGATGCGTATGAACAGCACGGTTTTCTCATGATAGTAAGCAAGAAAGGCCTCCTCGAGCGGCGCGGGAAACGAGAGCCGCCGCACGGCGCGCGCGAGCTCGCCTTCGGTGTAATAGCGGCCGACATAGAGCCCCGTGTTCATCCCGTTGGGCATGATCAGCCCACCTCGAGGCAGAGGATGCAGATATCATCCTCGAAGGAGTCGCCGCCCCGAAACCCGACCAGCGCCTCGAACAGGCGGTCGATGAACGCGCCCACCGGCATGGCGCCCGCGCTCCGGAGCGCATCATGCATCCCCGCATACTCGAACATCTCGGCGGGACGGAAGCGGTTGCGCGCCTCGGTGAGCCCGTCGGTGAACAGGAGCAACCGCGAACCGGTCGGCAGCGTGACCGCGCGGTTCGAAAAGTCCCGTTCGTGCCGGCGGACGGTCGATTCGGAGAATGCCGCAAGCGGCACGCTGGGCGGGCAGGGCAACGGTTCTATCGAATCGGCGCTCACGATCAGCGGGGCCAGGTGCCCCGCATTGGCGTACCGGAAGTCGCCCGAGCGCATGTTCAGCACACCATAGAAGCAGGTAATGAAGGCGCTCTTCAGGTGCGGGAGAAGGGCGCGGTCCAGGTGCCCCAGGAGCCCCTGCGGATCGCGCTGCAGGTCGCCGGCCTGGGTCAGGGCCACGCGGAGCATGGAGGTATAGAGGGCCGCGGGGACGCCGTGGCCGGACACATCGCTGATGAACACGCCGATCTCGTCGGGATCGGCGAAGGTGATGATGTCGAAAAAATCGCCGCCCACGCGGTCCATCGGGCGGTACAGGGCGCCGATGCGACCGTGGACGCCGGAGGCAGGCAGGTACTGCTCCTGGATCGTTTTCGCGATCTCGAGCTCGTGATCGATGAGGGCGTTCTGCGCCTCGAGCGTCCGGCTCTTTTCGCCGATGACGAGCTCCTGGACGAACGAGTAGCGGAGATGGTACTCGTTGAGGTAGGCGATGCACATGCCCACCCCGATCGTCCCCAGGAGGTTCATGGCGTTATGCGCCAGCTGGTCCCCGGGAAGGTCCCCGATAAGCGCATGGGGGATGATGTAGCCGGCGCCGACCAGGACGCCGGAGGCCGTCGCGTGGCGGAAGCGCAGCCGCACGAAGGCGAAGGTGAATACGAGGCACAGCATCACCCCGCTGTGATAGAGGCTCGCGAAGGGGCCGGACCCGACCAGCGTGAACACGACCACGCATCCGCTGCCGATCACCGAGATCAGAAAGAGGAGGAAGTGGAGCCGCCGCCTGACCGCGTCGACGAACGAGAGCGCCAGGATAATCACGCCGTAGACGACGAACCCGACGCGCACCCCGATCGCGAGGCGCTCCAGGCCCGGGAACGAGATGAAATCGGTATTGAGGTTCGCCAGATACAGCAGGATGCCGAACACGCTGGCCCATCGGATGAACAGAATGGTCTTGTTGTGATAATAGTCGAGGAACGACGACTCGAGGAACGACGGAAAGCGCAATCGGCGTGCGGCTCGCAGCAGTCCGTCCTGGTCGTATTCGGATTCGGGGGTCATTGGCATCGCGACGCGCTCTTTCTGTGTTTCTGCGCCTCAGAAGTCACCGGAACGGGAAAAAGTCAAGATCATTTGCACTTCATCGCGGGACGATCCGCGTCGCGCCCCGGTCCGCACAATACTTCCGGAACCAGGTCGAGCTTCGATCGCGTTCGAGCTTCGAGTAGATGCATCCGCAGTAATTCTGCCGGTAAAACCCCCGCTCACGCGAGAGCGCCGTCGCGCGGCGAAATCCGTCATGCTTCTTGAAGTCCGCCTCGATGAAGCCGATGCCGCTCTCCGCCGCGAGCGAACGGCCGACCTCGTTGATGAGCGCGGCGTCCTTGTGCGGGCTCACCGACAGGACGGTGGCGACGGCCGCGAAGCCGTTCTCGCGCGCATAGCGGAAAACCCCGGCAAGGCGAAATCGAAAGCAGGCCCCGCACCGGGCCGAGCGCTCACCCTGATGGCGCAGCCCGCGCACCGCGCGCGTCCACTCGCGCGCATCGTATCCCCCCACGACGAGCGGGAAGGCCTCGGAACGGGCGTACCGGTCGAGCTCATCCAGCCGCCGGTCGTACTCGGAACGGGGAGCGATGTTGGGATTGTAGTAATAGACGACCACGTCGTGCTCCCGCGCGAGGAGCGAGCAGACATGGGCCGCGCATGGAGCGCAGCAGGCGTGCAATAGGAGTCTGTGGACGGTCAAGGCCTACTTGATGAAGCGACCCATCAGCGCGCGGAAGGCCTGTGCCTGATCGGGGTTGCACTGGCCATCGAGCCACAGCAGAAGGTCCGCGCTCACCCCGCGCGACGATTTGTAGTCGTGATGGAGCACGTAATTCGCGATCTCGTATCGCAGCGTTTCGAACAGCTCCTCGGCCTTCGACAGGTTCGAGGGGCACGGGCCGATGACATCGCACAGTTTCACGATGATCTCGTGTCGGTCCATGGCCATGAGTTCGCGGCGGCAGACATCGTCAATGAGGGAATTTTCGAGGCACACTGAATCGGCGATAACAGCCATTTCGGGCTCGAGGGTCGCGGCAGGTTTGTTCATCATAGCGGCAATAGCACCCTGTTTTTAATAGAAAAAATATTCCTTATAGTTTTAACCATTTGTATATATTGAGAATATATACATACCGCGCCCAAGCGTCAACCGCCGCGGAACAATTTTCCAAAAAAACCGTCTTTTTGTCCTTAATGCCCCGGATCATGCATTATTCAGTTGACAGACACCCGGGGTCATGAAAGATGGCACCATCATGAATTCGAAGATTGCCGCCATCAGCAGCTGCTTTTATTTTTGGTACTTTTATTTTAAAAGCTGTCCGTAGCTTTTGCTGATGACGCATTGCGCGAAGGCCGCGGACGACAAGTCGGCGGCCTTCTTCGTTTCAGGACCCACCCCGGTCGCCAACCTCCCCAAAGCCCCGCAAACCCAAACGACCGGAGGTACACCATGGTACTCGTACTCAACGAACCCGAGAGTCCCCACGCGCTCAAGGCGAAGGCCGATTGCGCCACGCGGGGGTGCCGCGCCTACGATCTGGCCACCAGCCGCGGGACGGTAAGCGCCGTTCTGGGGCTGGGATCGGTCGATCTCGAACGGATGGCGGGCGAATCGACCTCGCTGTCCGTCGTAACGCCGAAATCGCCCTATATCCTGGCCGGGCGCGCCATCAAGGACACGGACACGGTCGTGACGATCCGCGAGCGCGCGCAGATCGGCGGCGGACCGCTGGCGGTGATCGCAGGGCCCTGCTCCATCGAGAGCGAGGCGCAGATCATGGAAACCGCCGAGCGCGTCCGCGCCGCGGGCGCCGCCATTCTGCGCGGGGGCGCCTTCAAGCCCCGCACATCGCCCTATGCCTTCCAGGGAATGGGCCTCGAGGGCCTGCGGCTCCTGCGCCGCGCGGGGGACGCCGTGGGACTTCCCATCATCACCGAGGTGCTGGACGCGGACGACATCGGCCCCGTCGCGGAGCTCGCCGATATCATACAAATTGGCGCGCGCAACTGCCAGAACTTCTCCCTGCTCAGGAAAATTGGACGCGTCGGCCGCCCGGTCCTCCTCAAACGGGGGATGATGGTCACGATCGAGGAATTTCTCATGTCGGCCGAGTACCTGCTCTCCGAGGGAAACATGAACGTGATCCTCTGCGAGCGCGGCATCCGCACCTTCGAGACGGAGACGCGGAACACGCTGGACATCTCGGCGGTGCCGATCCTCAAGGCCAAGACGCACCTGCCGGTGATCGTGGACCCGTCGCACGCGGCGGGGACGTGGACGCTCATCCGCCCGCTCGCGCTGGCCGCCGTGGCCGCGGGGGCCGACGGCCTCATGATCGAGGTGCACAGCAGCCCGGAGACGGCCCTGTGCGACGGCGGCCAGTCCCTCAGGCCCTATCGCTTCGACGAGCTCATGAGCGCGCTGGCCCCGCTTGCGGGCGCGATGGGCCGGGCGATTGCCGGGAGCGCGTAGGCGGATCGGCCCAATTCGAAGAGCGCGACATCGACAGTGCGTTCACGGCCGCTCCGAGCGGTTTCCCGGCCGCACTGCACTGGCGGGCGGGACGCCACGGGCCTGTCGTTCCGCAGCTGCGGGTCTTCGAGTCAGGGTCGCACGGCCCCCGTGCGGACGCGCCGGCGCCGATTCCCGTCCAGCCAATAAAATGATGGACAGATGCGCGATTCTTCCATAGCAAAGCACCGGTTGTTCGAAATGAAACGCCGGGGGCGCTCCATGAGCATCAAAGCGAAAATCATCATGTTCCTCGTCTTAATCCTTATGATCATCGGGCTGGTGGTCTATTTCTCGTATTTTTTCAACGCGCCGCGGAAAGACGCCGTGCTCCCGGGAGCGGGCATGCGCGGGAACCTCACGGTGACGGTCTTCGGCAATGACGGCAAGATCATCAAGCGCTGGACCGGCATGAAGCGCGCCGCCGCGCGGGACGCCGCCACGACGAACCTCTTTACGACCCGCGAGGGAAAGTCGGTGCAGATCGGGCCCGCGGTGTGGTTTATCGCAGAAGAGGAGTAAGGGTGCGTGCTGGAGCAGAGCGTCCAGTTCGTCAAGGGAATCGGACCCACGAAGGCGGCGTTGCTCGCCTCCCAGGCGGGGATCGAGACCGTCGAAGACCTGCTGTATCACTCGCCGCGCCGCTACCTCGATCGATCGACATTTAAGCGCATCGCCGACTGCCGGACGGGGGAAACCGTGACGGTGGGCGGCCGCATCGCCGACGCGGCGATCATGGGCCGCGGCCGGAAATTTCTCTCGGTGACCATCGAGGACGAGTCCGGCAGCCTCGCCGGCGTCTTCTTCGGCGGCATCCCGTATTTCAAAAAGATATTCCGCCCCGGCGAGTACGTCCTCTTCTCCGGAAAAATCGATTTCTTCCGGACCATGCAGATCGTCCACCCGGAGTTCGATTTCCTCGACGACGAGAGCTCGATCGCGAACATCAACACCGGGCGCGTGGTGCCGCTATACCGCTCGAGCGAGAAGCTGCGCGGGGCCGGGCTCGACTCGCGCGGGTTCCGCCGCATCATTCGAAACGCGCTCGACGCCTGCATCGGGGAGATCGCCGATCCGCTGGACGCGGGCCTCCTCGAGCGGCTGGGGCTCATCTCGCTGCCCGAGGCGATCCGCTTTCTGCACTTCCCCGACACGGCCCAGGACGCCGATCGCGCCCGGCGGCGCCTCTCGTTCAACGAGCTCTTCCTGCTGCAGTACTATCTCGCGCTTTCACGACGGCTGCTCCGCGAGGAGCGCGGCGCGTCCGCGCGCGCCATCGACACCGCCGCCTTCGACGCGTTCGCGCGCGGCCTTCCGTTTGCGCTCACCGACGCGCAGGCCGCCGCCATCGACGAGATCAGGCGCGACATGGAGCGGTCCGTCCCCATGAACCGGCTCTTGCAGGGCGACGTGGGATCGGGGAAAACGGTGGTCTCGCTCGCCGCCGCGCTTTTCGCGCTGGGACGCGGCGAGCAGACGGCCGTGATGGCGCCCACCGAGGTGCTGGCCGCGCAGCACGATCGCACCTTCCGCGCGCTCCTTCCCCCGGGCGTGCGCACGGCCCTCCTCACGGGGAGCCTTCCGCGCGCCGAAAAGCGCGCCATCGCCTCCGCTGCCGCCGCGCACGAACTCGACATCGTCATCGGCACGCACGCCGTGATCCAGAATGGCGTCTCCTTCGCTCGGCTCGGCCTCATCGTCATCGACGAGCAGCACCGCTTCGGCGTGAACCAACGCGCGGCGCTGCGCGACAAGGGCGCGCTTCCCGACCTGCTGGTGATGACGGCGACGCCGATCCCCCGCTCGCTCGCCCTCACCCTCTACGGGGACCTGGAGGTCTCGTCGCTGCGCGAGAAGCCCGCCGAGCGCGTTCCCGTGACCACCCTCGCCTTCCCCGAGGAGCGCGTGGCCGACATCTACCGCTCGGTGGAGAAGTACGTCTCGCAGGGCCGGCAGGTCTTCATCGTCCTGCCGCTCATCGCCGAGTCGGAGAAGATGGACCTCGCCTCGGCGGAGGATACCTACGCCCGGCTGCGCGACACGGTGTTCCCCGCGCGCCGCGTCGGGCTCCTGCACGGACGCCTCCCGGCCGCCGAGAAGGACGCCGTTATGCGCGACTTCGCGGCCGGCGCCGTCGACATTCTGGTGACCACGACGGTGGTCGAGGTGGGCGTAGACGTCCCCAACGCCACGGTGATGGTGATCATGCACCCGGAGCGGTTCGGGCTGGCCCAGCTCCATCAGCTGCGCGGCCGCGTGGGACGGGGCGCGCACCAGTCCTTCTGCATCCTGGTGCATCCGGCCGACATCCCGGACGAGAGCCGCCGCCGCATCGACGCCATCGTGGGCACCGACGACGGCTTCGCGATCGCCGAGGAGGACCTCCGCCAGCGCGGCGCCGGCGAGGTGATCGGCCTGCGTCAGCACGGCCACGACGCGGGCCTCGAGTTCACGGACCTCGCGCGCGACATGGAGCTCATCCTCTCCGCGCGCGCGGAGGCCGAGGCGCGCGCGGCGGAGGTCGCCGACGCGGAGACGCTCGCGGCGCGCGTGCGCGAGCCGGCGCAGATTGGCGGGATCGCTCGCGGCATCCGCAGCAAGCGCGTGATCTCGCTGTTATCGTAAGAGGGATTTTTCCACGAACCGGCGGTAGACCGCCATGGGGACGGCGCCGAACCACTGCATCCAGCGGTCGCGGAAGATCTCGAGCTTCTCGGCGTCGGTCTTTTTCGCGAGCTTCGACTCCACGTCGACCTTCCGGATGATGCCCAGCACGCGCTGGATCTCGGCGTGATACGTGCGCGATACGAGCTTGCGCAACTCATCGAACTCCTGGATCCGGTCGAAGGGAAGCTCCAGCGTGTTGATGTACTGCTCGTGCCACATGAGCGACGCCTCGCGGATGAACTCCGCCGGCAGGAAGCGCTTCACCACCGACCCCTCGACGTACTTGTAGCAGCTTCCGATGCCGCGCGCCTGGAAGACCGCCGTCACGATCCGGCTCGTGGTGAGGGGCCCCAGATGATAGGTAAAGAGCTGCAATCGGTCGGCGGAGAGGTCGAAGAACGACCCCGCCTCGCCGATCGCATCGCGGATAACGTGGTGCACGAACCCGCGATACGACTCGACGATGTTCTGCGAGCGGTCGCGCAGGAACTTGATCATCGCGATCTTGATGGCGGCCTTGAGCGCGGCCTCGTCCGCGGGCGAGTCGATGTAAAAGAACGACGATCCCAGATCGACATAGTCGCGCTCGAGCGCGTCCACCCGCAGCGCGAGCACATAGGGCTCCCGCGTGTTCCAGGTCCGCGTGCCCGTCACGGTGAAGGCCACGGCCGGCGCGAAGCTGGAGCGCGGCGGCGCCGGCGGACCGGGGGACGGCGCCGGTTCCGGCTCGACCGTCCGCTCAATCTGCGCGTGACGGGGCGGCTCCGTTTCGACGGGCGCCGGCTCGTCGTCTTCGGCGGCGCCCACGGCGTATCGTCCATCGTCGAGCTGGAGCGCGTCATCGTGGCTCCGCATGACCTCGCGCTCCGCATCGGCCGATCGGCGGAACAGGTTCTCGTATTGGTACGAGAAATTCTCGAAGTAGCGGATCTTTCCGTAAATGTCCTTTTCGATGGCGTAGTAGTCGTCCGGGCCAAGCGACAGGACCGTGGCCACGAAGTGGAGGAAGGTCTCGGTGCGCCGGCAGAACTCGGCGGCGGCGGCGCACCGGGACGACAGCTCCGCGTAATACGCGCGGCCCGACGAGGACAGGTTGATCACCTCGATGCTCCTGGCCAGCTCGTCCCACTCCTTCTTGACGCGGCTGTTGAACTCCCGAAGGCGCAGGAAAATCTCTTTGAGCGAGAGAAAGGCGAGGCGGTTCTCGTCCTCGTATCCCTGGAATTTCTTGTGGAAATTTTTCTTTGACTCGCGCAGGAGCGCGTCCGGCGACAGGTAGCGCGTATGCTCGTTGACGAGATCCTCGATGTTCTCGAGGTACTTCAGGTAGGTATAGCGGTATTTCTTGATGATGTCGTCGACATCGCGGGGGATCTGGCTGTCGCTGAAGAGCTTCTTGAACTCGGCGTCGATCCGCTGGTGCTCGCCCAGGACGGCCGTCATGCCGCTTCTGAAAAACTCGATGTCCTCGCCGTAGCGGGCGACGAACTCCTCGACCGTCACCGCGCCGGCGGCGTCGCCCTCGCCGCCCTCGACGGCGCTGTCGGCGCGGCGCGCCCGGCGCTCGCTGTCCCGGAGCGACTGGTCTCGGCTGATCTCGTAGTCGGTCTTTTCATCGACATCGGCGAGGAGCCGTTCGAGGTCGTCGTGCGTTCCCATGGGCCGGTCCCGATCCTAGGTCGCGGGGCTCTCCGCGGGGGCGGGCTCCTCGGACGCGCCGTTGGCCGCCATCGGCGGGAGCGCCTCGCCGCGCATGATGGCGTCCACCTCGTCGGCGTTGAGCGTCTCCCGCTCGATGAGGCCCTTCGCGATCGCGTCGAACTTGTCGCGGTTGTCCATGATGATGCCGCGCGCCCGCGCCTCGCAGGTCGTGATGACCGACTTCACCTCGTCGTCGATGAGACGCGCGGTCTCCTCGCTGTAGTCGCGGTGCTGCGCGATCTCGCGCCCCAGGAAAATCTGCTCGTTGCGCTTCCCGAAGGAGAGCGGCCCGATCCGGTCGCTCATGCCCCATTCACAGACCATCTTGCGCGCGATGTCGGTGGCGCGCTCGAGGTCGTTGCTCGAGCCGGTGGAGAGGTCCTGGAACTGGATCGATTCGGCCACGTGGCCGCCGAAGAGCATCGTGATCTGGTTGAGCCAGTAGCTCTTGGGATGGATGTGCTTCTCCTCCCGGGGAAGCTGCATGGTGAGGCCCAGCGCGCGGCCGCGCGGGATCACCGTGACCTTGTGGACCGGGTCATTGCCGGCAAGGATCCCCAGGATGGTGTGCCCGGCCTCGTGGTAGGCGATCACGCGCTTTTCGTCGTCGGATATGATCATGGAGCGGCGCTCGGGGCCCATCATGACCTTGTCCTTCGCGTCCTCCATCTCGAGCATGGAGACGCGCTTCTTGTTGCGCCGCGCCGCCAGGAGCGCGGCCTCGTTCACCAGGTTGGCGAGGTCGGCGCCGGTGAAGCCGGGCGTTCCGCGCGCGATCACCTTAAGGTCCACCTCGCGCGAGAGCGGCACCTTCTTGGAGTGCACGGCCAGGATCTTCTCGCGCCCCTTGATGTCCGGCGTGTCCACCACCACCTGCCGGTCGAAGCGGCCGGGCCGCAGGAGCGCGGGGTCCAGCACATCGGGCCGGTTGGTCGCGGCCACGATGATCACGCCCTCGTTGGTGTCGAAGCCGTCCATCTCCACCAGCAGCTGATTGAGCGTCTGCTCGCGCTCGTCGTGCCCGCCGCCCAGGCCCGCGCCGCGCAGGCGCCCCACGGCGTCGATCTCGTCGATGAAGATGATGCACGGCGCGCTCTTCTTGCCCTGGTCGAACAGGTCGCGCACGCGCGAGGCGCCCACGCCCACGAACATCTCCACGAAATCGGAGCCGCTGATGGAGAAAAACGGCACGCCCGCCTCGCCCGCGATCGCGCGCGCGAGGAGCGTTTTCCCCGTGCCGGGAGGGCCCATCAGCAGGACGCCCGTGGGGATCTTCGCGCCGATGTTCACGAATTTCTTCGGGTCCTTGAGGAAGTCGATGATCTCCTTGAGCTCCTCCTTCGCCTCGTCCACGCCCGCCACGTCGGCGAAGGTGATCTTCGTTTTGGTCTCGGGATTGAGCTTGGCGCGGCTTTTGCCGAAGGACATCGCCTTGTTGCCGGTCGTCTGGATCTGCCGCATGATAAGGAACCAGATGAGCCCGAAGAAGATGAGCCACGGCAGAAACTGGAGGATCCCCTTGAGGATATAGCTGTCCTCCTCCTCCTGGCCCTTCACCTCGATTTTATTGTCGATGAGCAGCTTCAGGAGCGTGGGGTCCTCGTAGGGCACCAGCGTCTTGAAATGCACCGGCGTTTCGCCCTTGAGGTAGGTCCCCTGGATGGTCTTGCCGTTTATGATGGTCACGCCCTTGATCTTTTTATCGAGCACCTTCTTGTAGAAATCGCTGTATTGCAGGTTCTCGATGTTTTGCCGGGGCATGCTCCCCATACGAAAGATGGCGATCCCCAGCACGCCGATCAAAAGGACCAGGGCGATCTGTTTCGCGGTCTTATTCATCTACAGCTCCTTGATACATGTGGTACGGGGCGGGCCTGGCGCTCGGCGGAATCCGGTGGGCCCGTGGCAATAGTATAACGCCCACGCGGGACGCAATCAAAAAAAACGGGACGGACCCTCCCGTTCCAGCGCCATGACGCGGGCGCTCGTCGGCGAAACGCGGAACCCGGCAGCCACGCGGTTCGTCCCGCGACCCGTAAAACCGGGAAGATACGCGGCGATATGGCCGTCGACGACGAGAAGCGGTATGACGCGTTTGGCGTCATTGTCAAGTTTATTTTCGATCATCAGATCCTTAATCTTTTTCGATCCACGCTCCAGCGCGATGCGGTCGCCGGGACGCCGGCTGCGCAGTACAAGCTCGGCGTGCGCATCGTCGATCGCGACGTATGCCCGCTCGCTCGACGCGCCTGCGGCCGCGAATTCCTCGTACGAGGCATCCCGAAGCAGGACCTCGCAGCCGGCCGCGGGGAGCGCGATCCGCGCGGGAAGACGCGCGGCATCAATGACAACGGAATAGCCCGCCGCCGCACAATCGTCCTCTTTTTTTTGTGGGGTGATGATGACGGCCGCGGCCCCATCGCGCAGGCGCTTCACCATCGCGATACGCGCGTCCCGGTAGAGGACCTGGTTGGCCCGCGGCGCGCGGAAACGACGCTCGATCTCGCCGATGATGCCCGCCGTGACATAGGGCTTCCCGGCCGCGCGCAGCGCGGAGGCGATCACGTGCCGGAAGAGCGCGGGGTTCCCGCACCACGCCCCGCAGGGAAGGACCGTCGCGTCGCCCTCCCGCCGAGCGGCGGCGCCGTAACGCCCCGCGGCGAGCTCGTCGGCCATGTCGCGGTACTCGCGCGCGACGGCCGCAAGCGACAGGAGCGCCGCGTCCGCGTCCGGGAAGCGCGAACGGATCTCCGGGAGGAGCGCATGGCGGATATAGTTGCGCCGATACCGCAGGTCCCGATTGCTTTCGTCCTCGCGCCATTCGATACCGCGCGCCCGGAGGTACTCGTACGCCTCGCGCGCGTCCACGTCCAGCAGCGGCCGGATGATCGCGCCCCGCGCGGGCGCCATCCCCGCCAGCCCGTGCACGCCCGTCCCGGCGAGGATGCGCATGAGGACGGTCTCTGCCTGGTCGTCGCGGTTGTGCGCGGTCGCGATCCGCGCGCAGCCGTTCGCGCGGGCGCGCTCGTCCAGCAGCGCATAGCGCACCCGGCGCGCCTGCTCCTCGAAGGACTCGCCGCGCGAGAGCTCGTTCGCGAAGTCGAACCGCGCGCCGTGAAACGCGATGCCATTGCGCTGCGCGAGTTCGCGCACGAACGCCTCGTCCGCGTCGGCGTCGGCCCCGCGTACCATGTGGTTGAGATGGAACACGTTGAACGAAAACCCGATCTCATCGCGCAGCCGGAGGAACAGATCGAACAGCGTCATGGAGTCCTTCCCCGCCGAGAGCGCGAGAAGCACGCGCTCGCCGGGCGCAATGAGGCGATGCGCCTCGATGAAGGCGCGGACGCGCTCGAACACGATGTCGCCGATATCAGCACCCATGAGGTAGGAGTGGCGGATCATGCGGAAAATGAAAAGAAAAAAACCGTTCGCCGCACCGTACGCCGTTCATCGCGATGACGACGGTTTTATCGAAATTTCGTTTTTTAATTTGACGAAATCGCGGCGGAGTGCCGTATATCGGGCTTCGCGCGCCACCCACTCGCCGCAGCGAGGAAACGGCGCGCACATCCATTACGAGGGTTAGCGTCATCGTACTCCTACTCAGCCGATTGTTTTCCAAACTGTCGCTCCCGACGGCGCTCGCCATCGGGCGTTTCCTGGGCCGCCTGGCCTACTATCTCATTCCGGTGAAGCGCGGCATCGCGCGCGAGAACGTGCGGCGCGTCTTCGGCGCCGAGCTCTCGCCGCGCGAACAGCGACGCATCGTACGCAAGTGCTACGAGTCGATGTGCATGTGGGGCATGGAGGTGATGCGCATGCCGCACCTCACGCCCGAGGTGAGCGAGCAGACGGTCACCCGCGAGGGCTATGAATATATGGAGCAGGCGCTGGCGCGCGGGAAGGGCGCGATCCTCGTCGCCTCGCACATGGACAACGTGGACCTCGCCGGGTGCAGCATGGCCATCCGCGGTCTTCCCTTAAGCGTCGCCGTGAAGGAGTTCAAGTCGAAATCGCTGCAGGATTTCTTAAGCGCGGTCCGGGAGCGCACCGGCGTGATCCTCATCCCCCCGCGCAAGTCGAAGGAGCAGATCATCGACCTCCTGAAAAAGAACGTGGTGGTCACGCTCGTGGTGGACCAGCACATGGCCAAACATCGCGCCATCGTGTGCGAGTTCTTCGGGCAGCTCGCCGCGACCTCGCCGGCGCCCGCGCGCTTCGCGTTCGAAACGGGTGCGCCGATCATCCCCGGCCTCATGTACCGCACGGACAACAAGGGAGGCCACGGCATCCGCCTGGGCCCGCCGATGGAGATGGAAACGCCCTACGACGACCTGGACAAAAACATCCGGCACAACACCGAGCGGATCAACCGCATCATCGAGGGATGGATCCGCGAGTTCCCCGAGCAGTGGCTGTGGCTCCACAAGCGCTGGAAGGTTCAGGACAATCCGGAGGGATGGGACATTCCGGAGCATCTACAGCATTTGGTGAAAAGGCCGGCGAAGGGGTGAAAGAGAGCCTACGGTGACTCGCGCCTAACGCCCTATCCCCTCACGCACCAAATCCAGATCCAGCGGCATCGTCTTCCCCGGATCGCGATGGAGCGTTATCGCCCCGTGCCGACATCGCTCCACGCAGAGGCCGCAGCCCATGCAACGCCCCATGGCATATTCGGGCGCGCCGTTCGTCATCGCCATAGCCCCGAAATGGCACGCGGACGCGCAGGCGCCGCACGCGACGCACGTCGATGTATCACGCCGCACGGCATAGCCGGATTCGGCATTCATCGAGAGGGACGGATCAAGCCGCCGCGCTTCCGCCGTCGCCTTGAGGCTCACGCAGGAATCCGGGTGGCAGTTGCAAATAACGCCCGTGCTGCCGCCCGTCGCCACCTTGAAGAAGGCCTGGGTCACGTAACCCATCCCGCGGAACCGGCGCACGATCGCGAGCGCCTCCTCCTGCGAGATGCGCCGCGCATTGTATTTCGCGCACGTATCCAGCCAGAACCGCCCGGTGCCGCTCCCGACCACGATGCACGAGTTGATCGTGTCAGCCGGCGCGCGGTACGACTTCTTGCACGGACAGTCCATCACCGCGACGAACTCGGGGTCCTGGAAGATGATGCTGTGCGCGTAGGGATAGGGCACGATGCGCCGGTTCGCGTCGGAGACCACGCGGACGTCCTCGTTCAGCGTGAGGATCCTGCGCGCGTCCTCGCCGGAGAGGACCTTGCTGTGGTAGCGGTTAAAGACCGCGCGCCCGACATGCTTCAGGGGCGCAATCCACGAAACAAACTTGAGCGCGCCTACCGCCAGGCTCGCCGCCTTCACGTAGGGATAGTACCAGCGGAAATAAAGGTAGTTGTGCAGGGCGCGGTCGATCCGCCGGCCGTGTTTGCGCATCAGCGTTTTTGTTGATTCTCTCATGGGCGTCCGCAGTCCGTATCACCGGTACGGATCATACCGGATGGATTATCCATGTCAAGACATACGCGGAACCTCGCAGGCGACCGTCGCGGAAAAGTGTTTGATTTCGCCGGTTGGCGTCGTCAAATGGCGTCCAATTCACGCGGGGGCCCAGGCACGATGAAACGGATCACAAAAAAGCAAATCGAAAAAGTATTGGATGGAATCGACGATGACCCATCCGTTATTACCGACCAGATCGTCGAGGAATTCGAGGAGAAACAGCCGTACCTGTTCCATGCGTTTGCCGCGGTCGACGAGAAAAGCCTGAACGACAACGAACGCACGCTCCTGCTCGTAGCCAGCACGTTGACCTGGCATATCATGCGCTCCTACAATACCGCCATTCCCGAGGTCACGGAGACGATGGTTGATTGCGTCATGGACCGCTTCGAGGGACCGATCGCCGAGATGAGCACATCCCAGACCGACTTCGAACAGATGTTCGATACGCTCTTAGATCTCTCCGGTCAACCGAATCTTATGGCGTTCGCCATCAGCATTATAACAGAACCCGATCCCGAAAACCCGAGGAAATCATTCATCCGCCGCAAGAACGAACCCGTCCTGTTATTCAATACATGGACAATTATCGCCTGCCTCAATTACGCCGAAGAGTACGAGAGCGTGAATATCGATGACAACGACGACGACCCCCTGCGGGACGAAATTGAACAGCTCCACAATCGAGGAAAACAGCAGTATGGCCGTTTTTCCGCGAGTCAGCGGTTCAAGAAACTGTCCGACGAGCAGAGGGAGCTTGCTCCGTCCATCCTTGCGACATTCGCGGAACACCTGTTTCGAACGCACACCATCCCACACGAGGAATGCGACCGTCAATCGATGGAAACATGCTGCCTGGAGATTCTTCCCGCCGAGATTCCCAACGAGGAGCCGTTTTTTCGGGCGATCGCGCCGGTCCTTGCCGCCTTTTTCTCCTTCATGGAGGACGAAGGCATCCACTCCCATGGAAAGCTTATAGCACGCGCAGCCTTGAAAATCGCGGACGCCATCGTGGAGCGCTCCCGCGACAGCACGCGCTGGAGCATGGCGAAGCAGATCGTCATGCAGGGGCGGGCCGAAGGGTACGACATGGACGACCCGGAGGTGCTTGACGGGTATTTCGCGTCCGCGTTCGATACATTCGCAGGGAAAACAAGGAAAAAGCGTAACGCAACGAAATCCGCCGATCGACCGGCGAAGCGACGGCCGGCAAAGAAAAAAAACCGATCAACGCGCGAAGTGAAACGCGCCGATCCCTGTCCCTGCGGGAGCGGCAAGAAATACAAGGACTGTTGCGGCAGATAACGCCACCGCAATGCATACCGCCGACATCATCGGCTGGATCGGTTCGCTCGCCTTCGCCCTCTGCGGCGTCCCGCAGGCGTGGCAGTGCGTGCGCGACCGGACCGCGCGCGGCATCAACCCGCTCTTCCTGGCGTTGTGGCTCACGGGGGAGCTGTGCTACGTGGCCAGCGTGCTCCTCAAGTTCGGCTGGGTGGGCTGGATGATGTTCAACTACTGCACCAACATCGCCTCCGTGCTCGTGATCGGCTACTTCCTGGCGCGCGATCGGCTGCGACCGGGCGCCCCATCGTCATGACGCGTCTCGCGCGATTCCTGTGTGCGCTTGCGGTCGTGATGATCGCGGCCGCCGCCCAGGGTGGCGACGCGCCGGGAAATGATCTTGTCGCGAAGCGCGACGCCTTCATCGCGCAGCATGGCGACCTCCCCGTGGGCGAGGTATCGGTCCATGGGCTTGCGAAAACGCGCGCGTCGGTGGTGTTCGACAGCGTGGACCTCGCGCCGGGGGCGCCGCTTTCGCGCGTTGATCCGGAGCGGCTGCTGCAGCAGCTCCACGCGGTGGGGCTCTTCAAGCGCATCGACATCCGGTATGCGCACCGGGGCGACCACGCCGCCGTCATCATCGACCTGGAGGAGAAGTGGACGCTCATCCCCATCCCCTTCGTCTTCTCGTCGCGCTCGGTGCTCCGCTACGGCTTCTTCGTCTTCGACACCAATCTGCTCGGGTACAACAAGAAGCTCTTCGTCGGGGCGATGAACTCGCGTCAGGGATGGAACGCGAACGCGGTGTACATCGATCCGATGATCATGGGATCGCGCTTCACCGGGACCGTCGCGGGCGTCGTGGGAAACCGCATCTACGAGGACGCCGATTTCGACCGCGACGTGTACCGGCGCTACCGGGCCGACTTCTCGTCGCTCACCGGCACCGTGGGCCACGAGTTCAGGCGCACCGCCACCGTGTCGCTCGTCGGGCGTTTCCAGCACGCCTCGGTCGATCCGTCGTACGTCGATGCGATCGACGCGCCGTCGTCCGAGCAGAGTTTCGCCACGGGGCTGCGGCTACGGTACCGCGACCAGCGCTATCACCTCTATACGAGCGAGGGGGTCCGCGCCGAGGCGGAATATCTGCACGGCTTTTCGGCGGGCTCGCGCGGCGCCGAGTACGACCAGGGGAAGATCACGGCCGAGTTCGCGCGCTTCTTTCTGACGAGCCACCTGGTGACGCTGGGCGTCAAGGGCATGCGATCGAACCTGCCGGAGGTCTTCCAGGAGCGCCCCGGCGGGCAGATGGGGTACAAGACGGTCCCCAGCGAGGTGGTGCAGGCGCACTGCCACTACACCGCCTACGCGGTCTACGAGCGCCCGATATATCGCCCAACGTGGGGGACCTTCACCGCGCTCGCCTTCGCCGAGGGCGGCGAGCTCCGGCGCGAGGGCGGCGTCACCGAGGGCTTCTACGGCCCCGGCGCGGGGGTGCGGCTGTATCTCAAATCGGTGGCGATCCCCGCCTTCGGCTTCGACGTGGCCTACAACCTCCGGCAGGGGAACGTCGAGTTCACCTTCGCCATCGGCATGCAGATGTAGCGGCGTGCATGCGAAGCGATCAATCAACAAGCATTTCCCTGATGATTTTTTTCACCTCTCGGATAACCGGTTCGCCGATGCGTCCAAGCTCCCTGATCATCCGTTGCTGATCGATTGTGCGCACCTGGTCGAGCACGATCCAGCCCTTTGCACCCTGGAATGACAGCTGAACGCGAGTTGGGTACTTATGGGAACGCGACGTCAATGGGGCGATGATGACCGTCCTGATTGCGCAGTTCATTTCATCGGGCGAGATCACCACGCAGGGGCGTGTTTTTTTAATCTCATGACCAACGGTCGGATCGAGATTGACAAGATAGACATGATACTGTCGTACCTCCATGCTACCACTCCCATTCGCAAAGGTCGATGTCATCGTCGATGATCAGGTCGTCCTCGCTCCGTTCGCGCATCCGACGAAACGCCTCATCCCACCCCGTGCGCGGCGTGCGCACCGGACGCAGGGTGATCGATCCCGAGCCCTCATTGACGATCAGCTCGACCTGCGAATCCATTCTGAACTGCTTCAGGATCTCGGCAGGGATGCGAATACCGCGTGAATTGCCGATCGGAACAATCTTGACTATCATGGCACCCCCTGAATGAATGTAATTACAATGTAATAATATTCACCCATTCGTGTCAAGCAATTCCCCGGAGCATTTCACTGGAGCACCGCACCCCCTTCTCCCCGACAATGCCATCGTAATCTTTATACGGTGGTAACCATGAAAAGGATAAAAATACTTGATCAAATACGAAAAAAACCTACGCTAAGCAGAAACCGATAAGCAAATACTCCCCCGGAGGAACCATGGACGCGACCGTGCAGAAACGAATTCAGGAATGGACCACGCCCCCCTTCGACGCGGCGACGATCGCCGAGGTGAAGGCGCTCGTTGACGCCAAGGACGAAAAGGAGCTCACCGAGCGTTTTTACGCCATGCTCGAGTTCGGCACGGGCGGCCTGCGCGGGGTGCTGGGCGCCGGCACCAACCGCATGAACGCGCACACCGTGGGCATGGCGGCGCAGGGCCTGGCCGACTACATCGCCGCGCAGGGGCAGCAAAAAAAGGGCGTGGTGATCGCGCGCGACTCGCGCCGCATGTCCGACGAGTTTTCACGGGTCGCGGCGGAGATCATGGCCGGAAACGGCATCGTCGCTTACGTCTTCGACGACATCGCGCCCACCCCGCTGTGCTCGTTCGCCATCCGCGAACTCAAGGCGGTCTCGGGGATCGTCATCACCGCGAGCCACAACCCCCCGGAGTACAACGGCTTCAAGGCCTACTGGGACGACGGCGGCCAGGTGGTCCCGCCGCACGACACGGCCATCATCGCGTGCGTACGCAAGATCGAGTCGATCACGCAAATCAAGAAGCTATCGTGGGACGAGGGGATCGCGAAGGGCCTCATTAAAATCATCGGCCAGGACATCATCGGCGCCTACATCGCGAGCCTCGAGAAGGCCGCGCTGCGCCCGCGGGCGGCCTCGGAGCTGAAGATCGCCTACAGTCCGCTCCACGGCACCGGATACAGAATCATGCCGCAGGTGCTCGCGCACTTCGGCTTCGCCAACGTGACGCTGGAGAGCGCGCAGGCGAAGCCCGACGGAAACTTCCCGACGGTGAAATACCCCAACCCCGAGGAGCGCGAGGCGATGCAGCTCCTCATCGAGCTCGCGAAGAAGACGAACGCCGACATCCTCGTCGCGACCGATCCCGACGCCGACCGCATGGGCGTGGGCTTCCGCGACGAGCGCGGCGAGTACCTCCTCATCAACGGCAACCAGATCGGCACCATGCTGGAGTACTACCTCCTCAAGCGCCTGAGCGCCGAGGGTCGCCTGCCGAAAAACGGCGCGGTCGTCAAGACCATCGTGACCACGGACCTCCAGGAGGAGATCGCCGCGCACTTCGGCTGCGTTGCGGACAACGTGCTCACCGGCTTCAAGTGGATCGCCCTCAAGATGAAGGAGTACGAGGACGCGGGATCGCGCACCTTCATCTTCGGCGGGGAGGAGAGCTACGGCTATCTGCCGGTCCCGTTCGTGCGCGACAAGGACGCCATCGCCGCATGCTACTTCTTCGCCGAGATGGCCGACTGGCTCAAGGGACAGGGCATCACCCTGAACGATTTCCTGAACGAGATCTACGCCACCTTCGGCCTCTACCTCGAGGGGCTGCACTCGCTCACGCTCAAGGGCATCGAGGGGATCGAACGCATCAAGGGGATGATGGCGTCGCTGCGCGCGCTGCCGCCCGCGGAGTTCGCCGGCGTGAAAGTGACGCGCGTGGACGATATCCAGAACCTGGTGCGCACCGACTGCGCCACGGGCGGAACAACCGCCATCGCGGACCTGCCGAAATCGGACGTGTTGCAGTTTTTTCTTGCCGACGGAACCAAGATCACCATGCGCCCCTCCGGGACCGAACCCAAGATCAAGTTCTACTTCAGCGTGAAGGAGAAGACCGACGCGAAGGGGCTGGCAGCGGCGAAGATAAAGCTCGCCGAGCGCATCGACGTGCTCACGAAGGATCTGCTGAAAAAGGTGGAAGCATAGCGCACGCAATGACAGCGATGCGCCTGGGTGCGGTTACTTCAGCAGCGAGAGCACGTTCCTGATCCGCTCGTCATAGGCGTTGCGCCGCTGCGCCTCCCGGGCGCTCTCGCGGGCGTCGCGGCGGTTTCCCAGCGCAAGCTGGGCCTCGGCCAGCTTGAGCCAGCCGCCGTAGAAGGCGGGCACGATACGGGTCACCTCGCGATAGCATTCCGCCGCCCCGGCGAAGTCCTCGTCCCGAAACGAAAGCTTGCCCAATCGGAAATGCCCCCACGGATTGCGCGGGCGGGACTCCGTGACGCGCCGGTAGGCCGCGCGCGCCTTTGCCGTCCGCTCCTCGTCCAGCCAGTAGTCCCCCTCGAGGATGTCCGTCACCCAGCAGTCGGTCCCGCAGAGCTCGCGATGGCGGCGGAAATCGGCCTCCGCGTACCAGGCGCGGCCGCGCACCTGCGCGATCGCGTGCAGGAGCTCGTTCATCCACTCCGCGACGACCGGCTCATTGCGCAGGAAGATCCCGGCGTCCTTCCGCGAGAACCAGTCGGCATCATGGATGCGGCCGGCCCGTTTCTCGTCCTCGTAGAGCGCGGTGCCGGGATAGAGCGCGACCGGCGAGACGATGCCGTCGCCCGGCAGGATCTTCCTGATGAGCGCGACGGTCTTGCGGATGTCGGCGTGCGTCTCGCCCGCCATGCCCGCCATGAGGTAAATGGAAAGATAGATCCCCGCCGCGCGCGTCGCCTCCGCGGCCCGGACGATCGCCTCCGCCGAGGTCTTCTTGTCGTAGCGCGCGAGGACCGCCGGCGAGCCCGACTCCACGCCGTACTGGATGTGCTCGAGCCCCGCGCGCTTCATGGCGACGAGCATCTCCCGGTCGACCGCGTCCACGCGCGCCTGGCAGTTCCACATAACGTACATGCCGCTCGACCCGAGCAGGCGCGCGAACTCCATCACCCGGCCCTTCTTCTGCGTGAAGTTGTCGTCGCGTATCGAGAAGTAGATGATGCCGTAGGCGTCGTGCAGGCGGCGCATCTCGTCCACGATGTCGCGCGCGCTCCGGAAGGACGTTGTGCGCAGCCAGAAGCCGGGCGACGAGCAGAAGACGCAGGCGTGCGCGCACCCCCGCGTGGTGACCAGGTACTTGAACTGCTCGTTGGGATCGACGTGCAGCAGCCGGCCGCCGAAGAGACCCGGGGCCGGCAGCGTATCGACATGCGCGATACGTCCGCCCGGAATTATGCGCGCCGGCGGCACCGTTCCTTTTTTAAGCGTGTTGATGAGATCGATGACGGCATGCTCCGCCTCGCCGGTTACCACGTAATCGACCGCGGGAACGCGGCGGAGGATCTCCCCGGCGAGGAACGATGCGTGCGGACCGCCGACGATCACCGTCGCGGCCGGCAGGAGCCTCTTTACCTCGCGGACGAAGGCGAGCGCCTCGGCCCGATTATGCGTGAATATCGATACGCCGACCGCCTCCGGCGCGATAGCGGCCGCCTCGCGCGCCCCCGCGCGATATCCACGCTTCGAGAAGTTCGCGAGCGTCACGTCGTGCCCGGCGCCCTCGAGGCAGGCGGCAAGCGAGACGAGGCCCACCGGCGCAAGCGAGAGCCAGTAGTCGTCCGCGTCGACGCGATTGCAGAGATACGCCAAGAGTATCTTCATTGTTTGAGATACGCACCCACCGACATGAGCCTTCCATCCGGCATAACCATGAAGCAGGCCCCGCCCTCCGGGCAGACCAAATTCAAGTAGCGGTACAGGTGGCCCTTCCTTTTGCATACGTAATAGACCATGCCCGGCTCGCTTACGTCCCTCGATTTTTCCTTTTCCAGTGAGCCCTTGAACGAATTGCACTGCTTCACGGCGGACGTATCGGTCTCCTGCCGCGTCGATCCCAGGTGGAGCGATTCGACGAAACCGCCGTCGGGCGTGAACGCATAGTAACGGTGCGCGTCCCCGCCGAGGAAGTTGTCGAACTCCCGATGGGGCCAGGAGGCGACCCTCTTCAGGCGATGCCGATAGGCGAGGTAGTGATCGAACAACCACCCCCGGCACGCATCCCCCTCGTTGCCGCAATACAATCGCTCGACCAGCGTCCATCGGCCCCGTTTCCCGTCGATCTCGACCTCCTGCGCACTCGAATCGAGAACGCGCACCTCATGGCCGAAGCTCAGGCGGCCGATGACCCTCGAATCGAGCGACGGCTTTTCCCGCAGGTTGATGTCGAATCCGGCGATGGGGACGGCCTCGGGTTTCTTTTCTGCGGCGACAGGGATGGCGACAATCGCGACACCGACGAGGATGATGGGCAGCGTCCGTATCGCCCGTATGATTCGTCCCGTCGCCCCGCTGATGCGCGCACCAATCATATCAACGCGCCTCGCCGCCGAGCATTCCACCCAGGATGCTCCGAACCTCATCGAGCCACGCCGCGCGCTCGACGGGCGTACTCGTACAGACAACACGGTACATCGTCCTATAGAAGCGCGTCACGCCGCACAAATCGAAGATGCAGTTTTTCCACAGAAGCTCGAGCGGATCGCCGAAGACGTCTCGTTCGCGCGCCTCGGGCGTATTGGACGTATTGAAGACGGCCGCGAAGCGCGCCCGCAGCAGCCCCCGCGGCACGCCCTCGCCTCCATCGGCCTCCTCGAATGCATACGCGACGCCCGGACGGACCACGCGATCGACCCACCCCTTGAGGATGGCGGGCGGCTGCCCCCACCAGTTGGGATGCACGATGACGATGCCGTCGGAGAGCGCGAGCTCGTCGCAGTATGCGCCGATCGCCGCATCGACGCGGCCGTCCCGTGGAATCTCTCCCGCCGGCAGAACGGGATCGAAGCGTTCCGCATACAGATCGTGATAAAAGACGCGGTCGCCGCGCCCCGCGAAGAAATCGCGCGCCGCGTCCGCGATGGCGTGATTGAAACTGCCCGATGACGGATGTCCGAGTATGATCGATATATTCATGTTCTCTCCCACGCGTTTCGCCGCCGATGAGGCCGACGCCTCATTGACGCAGCAATCTTCCCATCTCCTCCGCAAGGTTCGCCCGCGCGGCCTGTTCGTATCGGTTGTGAAAATAATCGGAATGATAGATCCGATCGCGCACCAGCAGGGCCCCCAGAAGCTTCGACCGCATCTTCCGGTATAGAAAACCCGGAACCCACCCGTACTCGCGCCGCACGCCCTCCTCGTACCGCCGATACGCGTCGTCCGGCGCACCGAGGATCGTAAGGTCGATGTCGACCATGAAGCGCCCGTCGACCGATGGCGGCACGCGATCGTGCCTCGTGAGCACGATCAGCTCGCGGACCACGCCCGTCTCGCACCCGGCGGGATCGAGCGCCGAGAGCGTTGCCGCGGCCAGTCGGGCGCTGCGCTCCTCATTGCGGAATGACGTTGTGCGATATATCGCATCATGGTGCCACAGCGCGAGCTCGAGGGCGCGCGGCGATTCGGCCAGGCTCCCGATCTGGTCGAACTGCTCCAGGCAGTGGGCCAGATGGGACACGGCATGATAGCGCCGGTGCGGCTCGCGGTAGCGGGCGATCAGCGATTCGAAGGCCCGCCCCAGCGCCGCCCGGTCGGCATCCGCCGGGAAGAGCGAGAGCCAGCGCCGCCCGAGGTGCGCATCATCCACCTTGTCGCCCATGGCGTCAGATCCATTTCAGGATGCCGGCAAACACCGCCAGCATGATCGCGTTAACGACGAACAACCCGCCGATGAACGCCCTCTGCCGCCGCGGCGCCCAGTCGTAGGCGAGGTTCGCCGCGAGGAAGAACGGGATGTACACCGTCACGAACACCGGGAACGACCCCCACCACGGATAGACCCAGTGGAAGGCCGGCGTGCGCGCGAGGAATATCTCGAAGATCGAGAAGAAAGCGGCATTGACGATGGCCAGGAAAATCCGGTTGTTGACGCCCAGGATCTTCATCTTCGGATCGGCGGGGAGGATCTTCGTGAAGATGACGCCCGCGACGGAGAACATGAAACTGATCTCCACGCACACGCCCACCAGCAGCAGAAACGACGTCCCGGTCGGGACCGTCCAGAGGGCGTGCCCGGTGAAGTGCTGAATGAGGGCGTTGCCGATCTCGAAGAACCAGTGCACCATGTAGAGCGAGAGCCCGGCGGCCACGGCCCGCCAGTTCCGTTTCTCGATCTCGTTAAAGTAGATATACGCGACACAGGCGAGCAGCGGAATGACATACCACTGAAACGTCTCCGGGTTTCTCAAAATCCCCAGGGCCTTCTGCGTGAGTTCCGGCTGGTTCATGGGATTCCTCCTGTTCCGATGTAATTATTTCATGCCTATTTGTCCGGGCGATGGCAATCACTTTTTAAACCGGTCCGCGCTCCGTTCGCCGGCAGGCGGAACATCCAGCGCTTCCACCACCCTCCTGAGCCGATCGTAATGGCTGCCCTTCCAATAGACGCGCCCGCAGCCGTCGCACCGGTGGAACTCGCGGCACCAGGCGCGCACGCCCGGCGGGACGGCGTCCAGGGCGGGGCTGCACTCCGGCGAGTCGATCGGCAGGGAACGCATGCGTCCATTGCATTCAATACAGCGGGTAAAGGGGCTGATGCTGCCGCGCAGATCGAGCCGGTCAAGCACATCTGCGACCTGCGCATCGATGCGGGTCGCGCGCACGAACACCCCCCGTTCGACGATCCGGCGCATCAGGAGGCGCCGGTCCCGCGTAAGCAGGATGCGCCGCTCGCGCGTAGAGATCTCCGCGAGCTCGGCGTCGCCGCGGTTTTCTCGGTAGTCGACGTCGAAGCCCAGCAGGCGCAACCGCCGCGCGAGCTTCCGGAGATGGACGTCCAGCACGAAGCGCGTATCGCGCAACGGCGCTGTCCGCAGGCGCGTCACCGGCAGGATGTCCAGCGATTCGAACACGGGATACACGCTGATCCGGTCGCCATCGGCCACGATGCGCGAGAAATCGACCGACGCGCCGTTCACCAGGACGAGGTCCACCTCGCCGTGCGGCACGCCCAGCGACTCGATGAGGTCCTTCACGGAGCGTCGCCCCGGAAACGCGACGTCGACGTCGCGCTTCCGCTTGCCGCGCGGGAGAAAGTCGTTCAGCTCTTCGTAGAATCGTATCGTGATCCGGTACATGGATTGCCCCGGGCCGAGCGTATCATGCGGCCGGTGATTATGCAAACGGAAAACGACCCGGCGATCGCTTCGCGTCGTCGGCGGCGACGGAGTCGGTCAAATCAAGCATTTCCTTTTTTTGGCGCGACATCCGGAACGGATGGGCGTATACTAGCGTTGATGCACATTAGACATCGAGGGATACGACAAACGTGCGATTGAACGCTAATCCCAGTCGGAGGTCGAAGGACATGCCATCCGCAGAAAGAGGATCGCGGCTCCATGATGGAAAACGAGCCGAAACGCGCCCGACGGCGCTCATCACGGGCGGCTCGTCGGGGATCGGGAAGGAGCTCGCGCGGTTGTTCCACCGGGCCGGGTACCGCGTGCTGATCGCGGCGCTCGACAGGACCGAGCTCGCGCAAACGAAACGGGAGCTGCTCGCGGCGGGGAACGATACGCGGATCGACACGCTGACGCTGGACCTGTCGCGGCAGGGCGCCGCCGCGCGGATCGTGCGATGGACCCGATCGCTCGGCGCGGAGGTCGATGTCCTCGTCAATAACGCCGGCTTTGGCCTGTGGGGACAGGCGGTCGAGCTGCCCCTGCCCGAGGTGCGCTCGATGCTCGCGGTCAACATCACTGCGGCCACGGAGCTGTGCCATGCCATCGGCGGCCTCATGAAGGCGCGCGGCCGCGGATCGATACTCAACGTCGCCTCGACCGCGTCCTTCCAGCCGGTGCCCTACATGGCCGCGTACGCCGCGAGCAAATGCTACCTCGCCAGCTTCACCGCAGCGCTGGCCGCGGAGCTGCGCCCGTTCGGCGTCGCCGTGAGCATCCTGCATCCCGGCACCACCCGGACGAATTTCCTGTCGCGCGCGGGGATCAATCCCGGGAGCCGGGCATCGCTTGGGGGCCTCGCCCATGCCATCGCCATGGACCCCGCCGACGTCGCGGCCGCTGGTTTCGCCGCCGTGCTGCATGGCAGACGAAGGGCGATCCCCGGCGCGCTCAACCGCCTGCAGTTCCTGGCGACGAGACTTCTCCCGGGGTTCGCGATCATGGCAATGGCGAAAAAAATCTTCAAGAAACCGTGACTGAAACAGCAGCAACATGCTTGACTTTCACGGACGAGCCGGTCTACTATAGGCTTGTTCCGCACGCCGGAGCGGGATATGCGCAGGAGGTCACCCACGACATGCAGATTACCTATAAATGTAGAAACGGCCACAAGTTCAAAAAGGAGGAGGCCCCGAACGTGACGTGCTCGAGCTGCGGCGAACCGGCGGAGGCGGTGAAGTGGAACACCGTCGAGAGCTACGCGATTCCCGAGAAGGGCCTTGGCGTCATGGACGAGATCAACTCGGTCATCAAGGAGTACAGAAAGAAATAAGAAACGATCGCGACGTGACGGTGATCACGCCCTAGCGGGCGCAGGAGCGCCAGCAGGCGCGTCGCGTCGCATAGCACTGCTTCGCGCATTTCTTCTTTGCCGCGCCCGGCGTGACCTCCGCGGATTTTTTCTTCAGCTCGTCCGGGTCCACGGCCCGCTCGCAGTCCTTGAGGCACCTCCCGAGCGCGGCCTCGCACTCGCTCTGGCAGGGGTTCTCGGCGCGAAGAACGCCCTCGCCGCTCATGACGAGGAGTCCCGCCGCCGCGAGGATCATCACAAATCGTTTCATTGCTCCACACCTCGTTGCTTGGACGCGCCATAGCGGGCGATCCCCTCGCGCACCATGCCCTCGGGGATGCCGACCGTCTCCGCGATCTCCGGTTCCGCGATTCCATCGAGGGACAATCGATAGCACAGGTGCCCCAGCGATTCGCCGATCTCCACGATATAGCCGTCGGGATCGTAGACGCGCAGCACCCGCTGCCGCCACGGCTGCTCCCGCGTTTTGTGCAGGAATCGGACCGCCTGCCCGTCAAGGCGCTTCTCCATCGCCTCGACATCGTCATACTCGAAATAGAGCTCCACGTCGTTGCGCCCGCGCGCCACCTCGAGATCGCCGATGAGTCCCCGGTAATGCGACTTCCGGTGGATGGCGAAATCGCCCGCGAAGGTGACATTGTCGCCGAAATCGAATTTCACGGTTTGCCCCAGGACCGTCTCGTAGAAGGCCCGCGCGCGGGCGATGTCCTCGACCACCAGGAGCGTGCATACGAATTTCATGGGGACCTCCGCGGGGACCCCGGCGGCATGCATCCGGATCCCCGTTAGCACTCTATTCCGCCGCGGCATGAAATGCAAGCGGGAAACGGGCTCGCCGATCGGCGCTGTATTCGCGTACACCGTTTCACGGGTATTCCTGTAGAGCGGGATCGCCCGTCATAGCGCGGAGCGATAGCGGCGAAGCTATCCGGTGCCTTCATCGTGGCATCGCGCTTGCGGCACATGTTTGTGTAGTGCTGGATTCGCGCTGAGGACCGACTTTCTTCAGTCATAATGAAATCGAGTTGAACGACAACAAAATTTATCGATCGTAAACAAAGGAAAAACCTCCCGGCTTCTTGACATTTCCTCCGCTCTCAGTATCATTAATACTGGATCCGGGAAATCCGGGCTATTTAGCGGTCTCACTGGTACTTCGGCGTAAACGGCACAAACCGAGAAAAACCGATTCGCCGATCACAATGCATCGACCCAGCGCGTGTAGAGCGTTGTGTCGGTGTCCGGAAACGCTCTTCAGAGCGCGCACAAGCGGAAGTTGAGGGTATGGGCTTTCCGACTGTCATGTGTCGTCATCAATCGGCCCCACGGGGCATCGATGTATCTCTGCATGCGCATCGTCCGGCGTCCTCCCGCCGGCACGGGTTCCGTCATGAACAATGACACGGAAAAGCTCCAGCAGCAGGAGATCGACCGGCTGAACAGGCGCATCGCCGAGCTCGAGATCATAATCAAGACCACCGACGAGCTCGAATACAGCTACATACAGACGCACGACCGCTATCGCACCATCCTGGAGGAAATGAACGAGGAGTATTTCGAAACGGACCTCGAGGGGAATTTCACCTTCCTGAACGACAGCACCGTGCGGACCCTGGGATATGCGAAGGACGAGCTTGTGGGCAGCAATTACGGCATTCTCGTCCACCCGATGGAGCGCGACCGCATCTTCTCGATCTTCGGAACCATCTATGCAACGGGCGCCGGCCTGAAGGATTTCACGTGGGCGTGCATCGACAAACTCGGCAGGGAACACATCATGCGGGCCTCGGTCGTGCCCCTGAAGGACCACCACGGCGCGACCATCGGCTTCAAGGGCATCGCCCAGGACATCACCGAAAAGATCGAGGCGGAACGGAAGCTCAAGGAGGAGGAAGAACTCTATCGGACCATCTTCAACACGACGAGCAATCCCACGATCATCATCGACGAGGACACCACGATCCTGCTGGTGAACCGCGAGTTCGAGCGATTGACGGGACTCCCGGCGGCGGACATCGAAGGGAAGCGGCGTTGGACGGAATTCGTCGTGACGGATGACCGCGAACGCATGCTCGCCCATCATCGCGATCGACGGACGGACGGCGGGAACGCGCCCAGCAACTACGAATTCCGCTTCTGCGGCGCGACGGGCGCGCTCCGGGACATCTACCTCAGCATATCGCTCATCCCGGGCACGATGAAGGCCGTCGCATCGCTCCTCGACATCACCGAGCGGAAGCAGGCCGACATCGAGCTGCGCCGTTCCGAAAAGCGCTTCCGCGGCATCTTCGAGAACGCCGTCGAGGGCATCTTCCAAGTGACCCCCGACGGGAGGCTGGTGACCGCCAACCCCGCGCTGGCGACGATACTGGGGTTCGACGATCCCGGGTCGGCGATCGCCGCGCTCGCCGATTTCGGCGGTTCCGTGTTCGCCGACCCGGGCGGCTTCGACGATTTCGGGCAACGCCTCGGACGGGAGCACGCCATCAAGGCCTACGAGACCCGTTTCCGCCGCCGCGACGGCGCCGTCATCGACGTCATCATCAACGCCCACACGGTGCGCGACGGGCAGCGCGCCGTGGCGATGTACGAAGGGATGCTCCAGGACGTCACCAGCGTCAAGCTGGCCGAGAAGCTGCGGCTGTCGACCGAGGCGGCGGAGGCGGCGAACCGCTCGAAGAGCGAATTCCTCGCCAACATGAGCCACGAGATCCGCACGCCGATGAACGCCATCCTGGGCTTCGCCGAACTGCTGGAAGGCAAGATCGACGATCCGGTCCTGCGGCAGTACATCGCCTCCATACGCTCGAGCGGGACCATGCTCCTGGGCCTCATCAACGACATCCTCGACCTCTCCAAAATAGAGGCGGGGAAGTTCGAGATCCGCGCCCGGCCGGTCGATCCGCACGCGGTTTTCTCCGAGATACGGCAGCTGTTCGCCGCCCGCATCGCCGAGCGCGGCGTCGCCTTCATCCTCGACATCGACCCCGGCCTGCCCCCGTCGCTCGTGCTCGACGAGGTCCGCATGCGGCAGATCCTCTTCAACCTCGTCGGAAACGCGCTCAAATTCACCGACCGCGGGCGGATCACGCTTACCGCCTGCCGGCTGGACAACCGGGACGACGCCGACGCCATCGACCTGCTCGTCTCGGTCGCCGACACCGGGATCGGCATCCCGCCCGAGCAGCACGACCTCATCTTCGAGTCGTTCCGGCAGGCCGAGGGCGGCCGGGCCTCCGCGATCGCCGGGAGCGGCCTCGGGCTCGCCATCACCAAGCGGCTGGTCGAGATGATGAACGGCGCCATCACGGTCGAGAGCGAACCGGGGGACGGGAGCGTGTTCACCGTCGTCCTCCGCGGCGTCGCGGTCGCGGACGAGGCGGACGGGGCCGATACGGCCGCGCCCGACGCGATGCCGCAGTACGCATTCGACCGCGCCCGCGCGCTCATCGTCGACGACATCGAAACCAACCGGATGCTGCTGCGCGGCTATCTCGCGTTGTACGACATCGACTGCGCGGAGTCCGCAGACGGGCGTGAGGCGATGGAGCAATCGCGCCGGAACCCTCCCGACGTCGTCCTGATGGACATGAAGATGCCGGTCATGAGCGGCTACGACGCCATCCGGGCCATGAAGGCGGACCCGGCCCTGCGCGACATCCCCGTCATCGCCGTGTCGGCCTCCACGACGTTGCGCGACGTCGAGATCATCGAGCAGACCGGCTGCGACGCGTTCCTCCGCAAGCCGGTGTCGCGCGCCGACGTCATCGCCGCCATCGCGCGGTTCCTGCCCCACCGGATCGTCGAGCCGACCGATCGGCGGCCGGCGGAGGAGTCGGCGGTCCCGCTCATGCGCGCGATGGACGACGAGGCGCGGATGCGGCTGCCGGAGCTCATCGAACGGCTCGAGGGCGACTGCATGGCCCGCTGGCTGCGCATCCAGAAGACCTTCATCATCAACGAGGTGAAGGAGTTCGCGCGGACCATGTCGGCGCTCGGATCGGCCTATGCGGTCCCGCCGCTCGACGACTGGGGCGCGGCGCTCATGCGCGAGGCCGCGAGCTTCGACATGAATGCGCTGCCGTCCACGCTGAAACGATATGAAGAGCTGCTCGTCGCGATCAAGGGCGCGACGGAAGGCCCGGCGATACCGACGAACGACCGACCGCAGGAGTGACCGCCATGGAACCAATGACCGCATCGAGTCTCAACGCCAAGCCGCTCATCCTGATCGTCGACGACGCCCCCAAGAACCTCCAGGTGCTCGGCGCCATGCTCGACGAGCGATCGTACGAGGTCGCCGTCGCGTCCAATGGAGCGCAGGCGATCTCGCTCCTCTCGGAGATCCGGCCCGACCTCATCCTGCTGGACGTGATGATGCCGGTCATGGACGGATTCCAGACCTGCCGCATGATCAAGGAGTCTCCCGAGACGCGCGACATCCCCGTCATCTTCCTGACGGCGCGCGACGAGACCGAGAGCATCATCACCGGCTTCCGCCTGGGCGCCGTCGATTACATCACCAAGCCGTTCAGCTCCTACGAGCTTTTGGCGCGGGTGGACGCGCACGTCGAGCTCAAGCGGTGCCGCGACAACATCGTCGAGTGCAACAACCGCCTAAACCTGGAGATTGAATACCGCAAACAGATCGCGCACGAAAACGAAGCGCTCCTGAACGACCTCCTGAACAACAACCGCCGGCTCGAGAACCTCGCCGTCACCGACAGCCTCACGGGTCTGTACAACCACAACGTGATCATCGACCGCCTGGAAGGCGAGGTGAATATGGCGCACCGGTACCAAACGCCCCTGTCGGTCATCATGTTCGACGTCGACCACTTCAAGCGAATCAACGACACCTACGGGCACCTGATCGGCGACGAGGTGCTGGTGCGGATCTCGTCGGTCATGCGCAACCGACTCCGCCGGGTCGACGTCTCCGGGCGATACGGCGGCGAGGAGTTCCTGGTCATCCTGCCCCACACGGAGATGAAGAACGGCTACTTCATCGCCGACAAGCTGCGCAAAGCGGTCAAGGACCAGCAATGGAGCCGGAGCGGGCTCGAGGTCACCATCAGCGGCGGCATCGCCGAATTCCAGGACGAGAACCCGCGCGATCTGATCGAAAAGGCCGACCGCTTGCTCTACAAGGCGAAGGAACATGGCAGAAACCGCATCGAATTCAACTGACGCACGCACGCCGCTCGTCCTGATCGTGGACGACAATCCCGGAAACCTCCAGGTGCTGGGAAGCGTCCTGTCCGGCGCCGAGATCGATGTCGCGATCGCGACCGGCGGCCGCGAGGCGCTCGCGTCGGTGGAGGAGGCCCTGCCCGATCTCATCCTGCTCGACCTCATGATGCCCGGCCTGGACGGGCTCCAGGTGTGCCGCGCGCTCAAGGAGTCCGAGCGGACCTGCGACGTGCCCGTGATGTTCCTCACCGCGCGCCACGAGACGGACGACGTGCTGCAGGGGTTCCAGGCCGGTGCGGTCGATTACGTGTGCAAGCCGTTCAACGCCCCCGAGCTCCTGGCCCGCGTGCGGACGCACCTCGAGCTCAGGCTCGTGAAACAGCGCCAGCGGGAGATCATACGGGAGCTCGAACGCGCGCAGGCGGACCTGAAGAAGAAATACGACATCATCTGCAGCGATCTGGCGCTGGCGAAGAAAATACAAGGGCGGATGTTTCCCGACGACATCGACTCGATCATCGGCTATGCATTCGACATCCGCTACCTGCCGGTCGAGGACGTCGGGGGCGATTACTTCGACATCTGCCGGCTGAACAACGGCGTCGTCCGGATCATGCTGGCCGACGCGACCGGGCACGGCATCCAGGCGGCGCTGATCACCATGCTCATCAAAAGCGAATACGAAAAGCTCAAGGAAATCATCCGAAAACCCTCCGAGGTCCTCGAGCTCCTCAACAATGTGTTTCTGCGCACCTACCGGACGATGGGGATACTCTTCACCGGAACGATACTCGACATCCATCCCGGGCGCGACCGGCTGGCCTACTCCTCGGCGGGACAGACCCCCGCCCTCCTCCTGCACGAGAACCGCATCGAGCCGCTCGGCGAGACCGGGCGGATGATCGGCGTGCTCGAGGGCGAACGGTATCGGACCGTCGAACACGACCTGTCGGCGGCGACGCGCATGCTCTTGTATTCCGACGGCCTGTACGAGCAGTTCAATGCGAAGGGCGAGATGTTCGGGGACGAGCGGATGATCGCGTACATCGATTCGATACGGACGCAGCCGACCGGCGCGATCATCGACCGGCTGCTCGCGGAGGTGATGCGCTTCCGGGGCACGAGCGAGCGGATCACCCGCAACGACGACATCACCGTGATCGGCGTATCGCCCCGCTGAGGCGACCCGGCGCGCGGATCACGCGCCGTGCGGCGGCACCCGCTTCCATTCGCCCCGCTGCGCGATCGTTTCGAGATGCTGCCGGTTGTTGACGTAATTCTCGAAAAACCCGCAGCTGACGCAGAGATAGCAATCGAAGGTGGTGCTGCTCGTAAAGAATCCCCCCTTCTTGATATATTGACACTCGGCGCTACCGATCCCGTCTTCCAGCAGATACACGGTCGCCGAACCGCATTTCGGGCAGGTGCCGCGTTTCATCCTCGCCCCCCTTCTGTATGATAGAATTTCGTTCCAGCCGAATCCCTCGTCCGCGCACGCGCCGCTGTATGGAGGCGTCGCGCCGACGGCCGCCTCGGGCGGAAACATCATTGACACGAAACGGCCCGCCGGTGTGTGCTTCGTTTTTCGATATCGCGCGACCACGGAGACGCCCATGGACTGCTCAGCATGCGGGGGACTGCTCATCGAGGGGAAGAGCTGCTACACGGCCAGCAAGGACCATTACAGCCTCGTCCTCGAGGACATCCCCGCCTTCCAGTGCACGCGCTGCGGCAGGGTCCTGTTCGCGGCCGAGACCGTCGATAAAATCGAAACGATGGTCAAGCGGATCGAGCGCGAGAGCCGCGAGATCGTCTCCGGCAAGCCCACCACGAATCTGTACGACTTCTAGCGCGCCCTCCGGCGCGCCATCACCCCGCCCCGCCCGCCTTTTCGATTTTCGCCCACGAGTCGCGAAGCTGCACCGTCCGGTTGAAGACGAGCCTCGCCTCAGTGGAATCGGGGTCCACGCAGAAATAGCCGTGGCGCAGAAACTGGAAGATGGCGCCCGGCGCGGCCCCCTTCACGCTCGGCTCGATGAAGATGCCGGGAAGCGTTTCGAGCGACTGCGGGTTGATCGCGTCCAGGAAGTTCTCGCCCTCGGCGACATCGTCCGGGTTCTCTTTCGTGAAGAGCGGATTGTACAGGCGCGCCTCCGCCGTGAGACCGTGCGCGGCCGACACCCAGTGCAGCGTCCCCTTCACCTTCTTCCCCGAGTTGTCGGCGCCGCTTTTCGTCGTCGGATCGTACGTGCAGCGAAGCTCCACCACGTTCCCCGCGGCGTCCTTGATCACCTTCTCGCATTTGATGATGTAGGCGCTCTTGAGCCGCACCTCGGCGCCGGGGGAGAGGCGATGATACTTCTTGGGCGGGTCCTCGCGGAAATCGTCGCGCTCGACATAGAGCGTCCGCGAGAAGGGGATCTTCCGCGTCCCGGCGCTCGCGTTCTCGGGATTGTTCTCGGCGTCGAGCTCCTCGAGGGCATCCTCGGGATAGTTCTCGATCACCACCTTCAGCGGGTCGAGCACCGCCATCACGCGGTGCGCCCGCCGGTTGAGGTCGTCGCGCACGCAATGCTCGAGGTATGAGAATTCCACGGTGCTGTCGGCCTTCGCGACGCCGATGCGCTCGGCGAAGTCGCGGATGGCCTCGGGCGTATAGCCGCGCCGCCGCATGCCCGCGATGGTGGGCATGCGCGGATCGTCCCAGCCGGCGACGCGCCCCTCCTTGACGAGCTGCAGGAGCTTGCGCTTGCTCATCACCGTGTAGGAGAGGTTGAGCCGCGCGAACTCGATCTGCTGCGGACGGTTGGGCGTGTCGAGCGCCGCGAGGAACCAGTCGTAGAGCGCCCGGTTGTTCTCGAACTCCAGCGTGCATATGGAATGGGTGATCCCCTCGAGCGCGTCCGAGAGGCAGTGCGTGAAATCGTACATGGGGTAGATGCACCACATGTCGCCGGTGCGATGGTGCGTCGCGCGCAGGATGCGGTACATCACCGGATCGCGCATAACGATAAAGCTGGCGGCCATGTCGATCTTCGCGCGCAGCGTCTTGGAGCCGTCGGGGAACTCGCCGTTTTTCATGCGCGCGAAGAGGTCGAGGTTCTCCTCGACCGACCGGTCGCGATAGGGGCTGGGCCGCCCGGGCTCCTTGAGCGTGCCGCGGTACTGGCGCATCTCGTCCTGATTGAGATCGCACACGTAGGCCTTGCCCATCGTGATGAGCTCGATCGCGTACTCGTGGAGCTTCCCGAAATAATCGGAGGCGTAGTACATGCGATCGTCCCAGTCGAAGCCCAGCCAGCGCACGTCCGCCATGATGGAATCGACGTACTCCACGTCCTCCTTGGAGGGATTCGTGTCGTCCATGCGCAGGTTGCACAGGCCGCCGTACTCCTTCGCGAGCCCGAAGTTGAGGCAGATCGATTTGGCGTGGCCGATGTGCAGGTAGCCGTTGGGCTCCGGGGGGAAGCGCGTGTGCACGCGCGCGCCGTGCTTGCCGTTCTTTCGGTCCTCGTTGATGATGTCCTTGATGAAGTTGGAGGTCGTCTTTTCGCTGGCACTGTCCATGATGCGCTCCCGGAGGCTGATGTATGTCGACATTCGCGTGGTGCGCCATCGAATGGCGCTTGTCAAGTATATTGCCCGCGATTATGGCCGATTTTGACTATTTTACCTTTCCGAAACATGGCCGCCGGCCGGGGAAATCATTGTTGACGACCGTATCCCCGTATACCCATACGGTAGCAGTATTCATCAACTGTGCCTCACCTTCTCTTTCATCACGCTGGCGGGTGTCACCGTGAGCAGACGACCGAGAGGGTCGCCGGGAGCCGCAGAAACAGGACGTTTGCTTTGCGGCGGAGCGACGGTGATATCCGCCAGCGTGATGAAACCATTGACAATCATGAACGACCCGCATACGCCAGGAGAATAGTCATGCGCCTCAGATTCGCCCCCAGCCCCACCGGCTACCTGCATATCGGGAACGCCCGCACGGCCATCCTGAACTACCTCATCAAGCGCAAGACCGGCGCGACGCTGGTGCTGCGCGTGGAGGACACCGACATGGAGCGCAGCTCCCGCGAATCGGAGGCGTCGATCCTCGCCGACCTGCGCTGGCTGGGCATCGAGTGGGACGAGGGCCCCGATACCGGCGGCGCGCACGGCCCGTACCGCCAGTCCGAGCGGTTCGACATTTACCGCGAGTACACCGAGAAGCTCATCGCGTCCGGGAGCGCCTACCCGTGCTACTGCACGCAGGACGAGCTCGACGCGATGCGCCGCGAGGGGCGCGAAGGCGCCTTCGAGTATCCCGGGACATGCCGCGATCTCACGGCGGCCGAGCGCGCCGAGCGCGAGGCGAAGGGCCTGAAGCCCACCGTGCGATTCCGCGTTCCCGCGGGCGAATCCGTCACGGTGAACGACCTCATCAAGGGGCCGGTCGCCTTCTCCAGCGAGAACATCGGGGGCGATTTCATCATCGTGCGCTCCGACGGCGTGCCGGTGTACAACTACATCGTGATCATCGACGACGCGCTCATGGCGATCACCCACGTGATCCGCGGCGAGGACCATCTCTCGAACACCCCCAAGCAGATCCTGATCGCGCGCGCGCTGGGCCTCCCCGTGCCCGAGTACGCGCACCTGGCCCTGGTGATGGGCGACGACCGCAAGAAGCTCTCCAAGCGCCACGGCATCACCTCCGTGGACCTCTACCGGAGCGACGGCTACCTCCCCGAGGCGCTGGTGAACTACATCGCCATGCTGGGCTGGGCGGCGGAGAGCGGCGAGGAGATCATGCCGTTGGACGACATCGTAAGGCACATCGAGATCGGGGGCCTCGCGAAGAGCGCGGCGGTCTTCGACTTCCAGAAGCTGCGCTGGATGAACGCGCACTACATCCGCAGCGCCGGGATCGGCGCCATCACCGAGCTCTTCGTCCCCCATATCGAGAAGGCCGGGTACGCCGTCGCCGGGCTCGACCGCGCATGGCTCGAATCCGTGATCGCGCTCACGCGCGTCTATTGCGAGGTCCTCTCCGACATCGGGAGGATCATCGGCGTCTTTCTCGAGGAGGTCCCGGCGCTCGACGACGATGCCGCCGCCTTCCTCGACGACGATGAGGCGCGGAGGGTGATCGCCGCCGCACAGGATGCGATCGCCGCATCGGGCGCCGGCGCGGATTTCGCGCCGGCGCTCATCGCCGCGATCAAGGGATCCGGCGTCAAGGGCAAGAAGCTCTTCCTGTCGATGCGCGCGATCTTCACGGGTCGCCTTGCCGGCCCCGAGCTCGACCAGGCGCTCCCGCTCATCGGCTTCGAGAAATGCGCGAAACGCGTCGAGGCGGCGCGGGCGCGTTGTAGCGCCTGAGGCGATCCGCTTCCGATAAAGTACTTGCTTTTATCAGCGACCGCATCATACTATTCCTGGTTGTCTGAGACATCGGCGTTTCGCCGAGTGAAAACACACAAAAGTAATCAGATCTGCCAGCCCCGTTCGTTCGACGGGGCGGGAGGGTTCGCATGGGATTTTTTTCGACGTTTTACCTGAATTACTTTTCGGTGGGCATGCTCATCCCGGTGCTCTTCCATTTGTTTCTTGCGATTTTTCTTTTTTCAATTCGCAACCGCTCAAAAGCGACCTTCCACCTGGCGATGGGATACGCCCTCTGGGTCGTGTTCAACCTCGCGTATTTCGCGGCCAACAGCTTCTATCATCCGCTTGCCGCCTATCATCGATGGTTCACCGTTGGATCGGTCCTGTTCATCATCACCCATTTCAACATGATCCACTTTTACTTTCCCGATGAGCGCGCCCCGCGCTTCGGCAGGATCTATTTCATTGTTTCATACGCCGTCGCGGCGCTCGTGTCGCTCGCGTTCATCGCTTCGACCATTCACGGCCGGACCGTATACCAGATCAACGCCCACTACTGGGACTTCGACGCCGACACCTTCAGCAAATACTTTTCCCTTCTCATGCTGCTCTACATCTTCATCCAGCTGCCGCTCGCGCTGTGGCGCACCGTCACCACGAAAAGCCGCGACCGCTGGATATCGCTCACCATGGGGATCTTCCTGTTCGTATCGGGCCTGGCCCCGGGAGTCACCAACACCCTGAGCCGCGATGGGGCGATGGACCGCGAGCTCTATCAGGTTTCGTGGGTGATCTTCAACGTGCTCTGCTTCGCCGCGGCCGCGATCATCTATCTGAACAGCACGCGCGACCGGACCTCGTTCATCGGCAAGCTCATCACCATCACCGGCGTCGCCTTCCTGCTGGTCGTCCAGTTCATCGCCTATTTCGCCCTGACCGACAAGGACCGCGGATACGACTTCGCCCACCAGCACCTCACCGCGCGCGTGCTCATCAGCGACTATCGCCCCGACGATTTCTCCTATCGGGCGACCTATGCCCTTGACACGAACCGCTTCATCGGCATCGAGCGCGCTCCCGGCGGCGGCGCGGCGGTGGACCACGCATCCTACCGCCAGGAATTCATCAACGCCGCGCTGCTCGGGAAAATACGCTCCCTGCCGACGGACGGCTTCCAGTCACGCATCATGAAACTTCTCGACGAAACGCCGGCGGCCTTCGCCGGATATCGCGCCTTCATCCAGAACGAGCTTGGACGCATGCCGCGCGAAGAGACGCGGCCGGCCCGCCGCCTGCTTGCGCGACTCGACGGCGCGAAGCGCATTATCGCCTACCGCGCCAACAAGATCCGCGCATTACCGGAAAAGGGATTTCGCGAATCGCTCGTGAAATTCGCGAGTAAAAAGGAAGGCGACTTCGAGCCGTTCCGCGCGGCGCTCATGGCCCTCATGAACGACGCGTCGCGAACCGATGCGGAACTCCGCCGCGATGCGTTGTCGCTGCTCGAACCGATGAACGGCGAGGGCGTGCGGTTGTACCGGACCGACCCGACCGGCCAGCACCATTATATCGCCTACGTCCAATTCGATCCGGCAGCCAACGCCGTGCATGAGGTCGGCTATTCGTACCGCGCCTACCGCGAATTCATCCACCCGTTCGCGCTCACGCTTATCATCATTCTCGCGGCGCTCCTGGTCATCGTACGCTTTGGATTCCAATACTTCTTCATGGGCGCGCTGGTCGCCCCGCTCCGCACGCTCTCGCGCGGCGTGCGACTCGTGAACAACGGCGACCTCGATGTCACCGTTCCCGTCCGCTTCGAGGACGAGATCGGGTTCATCACGCACGCCTTTAATAACATGGTGGGCTCGATCCGCGACTCCAAGAAAAAGCTGGAGGAGTACGCCCAGACCCTGGAAACGAAGGTCGAGGAGCGCACCGCCGAGCTCAAGAGCGCGCGCGACCAGCTCTGGGGGGAGATGCAGCTCGCCAAGAAGATCCAGACGGTGCTCCTCCCCGATCGGCCGGAGATCGAAGGCTTTCAGATCGCCGCCTATATGCAACCGGCCGACGAGGTGGGCGGCGACTATTACGACATCATCAACGTCGACGGGCTCGACTGGCTGGTGATCGGCGACGTCTCCGGGCACGGCGTCCCCGCCGGCCTCATCATGATGATGGTGCAGACCGCCATCCACACCGCCCTCGCGGGAAAGCCGAACCTCAAGCCGCAGCGGCTCCTCAGCCACATC
>JAKQUI010000083.1 GCA_029562645.1 Spirochaetota bacterium | reverse complement strand
GTCGGGTGGTGGTCGATGAACCGCACCGCGCTCGACGGCGCCGTCCTCCGCGACGATTCCGGCAACGGCAACCACGGCACGATAGTCGGCGCGACGCCGGTCGATGGGGTGTCGGGGAAAGGGCTGTCGTTTGACGGTGTGAATGATTATGCGACGGCAAGCCACGCTATGCCGTCCGATGCCATCTCGCTTGTTTTTTGGGCAAAACACTCTGCGCTTTCAGGCGTTGACACGGTTTTCAAAGTCGGGGCTGGGTATAACAACAACGGTTTTTACTCGCAATCGAATAGTGGATCGGCAGCCCACTCGATTATTTTTTCTCGTGCTGGCGCGTCAGAGGTTTTGGCTGAAGCATTCGTCCTGTCGGAATCGATGTCACAATACGCGATCGTTGTTACGAGATCAACGAGACAGTATGCCGTTTATACAAACGGAGCGTTAACAAAATCAGGATTCCTCGCGAACGTGTTTGATGCCCCGTCCGCTAGTTTGTTCCTGGGGGGGTATTCAGCCACTACCAATCTTTTCAACGGGCACGTCGACGAGGTGCGTCTCTACCGCATCGCCCTGACCGCCGAGGAAGTCGCCGCGCGCTACCGCCGCGTCACGAGCTACCAAGCCATCCCCGAGTACCCGCTCGCCGACGGCTTTTCCGAAACCGTTCAGGACGGCGCGCTCCGCTCCCGCATGGATTCCGGCCTCGAGAAAATCCGCCGTCGCTTCACCGCGACGCCGACCCTCTACTCGACGCGCTACCAGCTCACCGCCGAACAGAAGCAGCTCCTCGACTACTTCTACCGCACGACGACCCGCGGCGGGACGCTTCGGTTCAACTGGCCGCATCCGCACGGCTATTCGGTTGAGGCGCGGTTCCGCGCGCCGCCCGCATATTCGGCGCTCGACGTCGAGACCATCGCCTCCGTCCAGCTTGAGGTGCTCGCATGAGGACGCTCACCACGACCGCCCGCGCGTCGCTCTTCGCGCAGGAAGGCGGCTTCGCGCTCCCCGTGCTCCTCGAAATCACGCACGGCGTGACGGGATACGAAAACCCCCTGCGCATCGCGAACAACCCGACGGACTTAGTCTATGAAGGCGACACCTACCACGGTTTCGCCTTTCGGTACGACCCGCCGGACGTCGGGAACGAGGGCGCGATCTCGAACGCGCGGCTCGCCGTGTGCGCGGTCGATCAGCAGCTCGCGGCGATCCTCCGCTCGACCGAAACGCCGCCGACGGTGCAGGCGGTCGCCGCGTTCTACTCCGACGAGTCGGGGTCGATCGTATTCGAGCCGGTCGCGTCCTGGGCGTTCACGGTCGGCCGCGTGCAGGGCGCGCTCGACACCATCACCGCGGAGCTCGTCTACGAGGACCGTCTCGACAACGATACGCCCGCCGATGAG
>JAKQUI010000078.1 GCA_029562645.1 Spirochaetota bacterium | reverse complement strand
TCGAGCGGGTGTTCATCGGGGAGATCGAGAAGCGCCCGGCGGTGGTCGCCCTCATGCTCAAGGACCTCAAGTACATCGACTCGTCGGGGATCGGATCGCTCGTGCGCAGTTTCAATCTGGCCGAAAAATACGGCGTCGATTTCGTCTGCTACAACCTCAACACGAATACCGAAAAGATCCTCAGCCTCTCCAAGATCGACCTCTTCATGAAGATCCTCTCCGAGGAGGCGTTCATCAACACCTACGTGAAAAAGAAGACCGACGCGTAGCGTCCGTCAGTCGAGGTCCTTCACCAGCTTGAGGAAGCTGTCGACCAGGGCGGGATCGAACTGCGTCCCCCGGCCGTTCTTGAGCTCGCGGATGGCGCGCGCGCGGCTCAGGGCGCGGCGATAGGGACGGTCCGTGCGCATGGCGTCGTAGGCATCGGCGATCGCGATGATGCGCGCGAGGCGGGGAATGGCCTCGCCGCGGGCCTTGTAGTAACCGGTCCCGTCGTAGTTCTCGTGATGATACAGCACGATCTCGGCGATGTCCTTGAGATACTCGATCGACGAAAGGATCTTCACCCCGCGGACCGGATGGCTGAGCATCCACTGCTGTTCCACGCTGTCCAGCTCGCTCGTCTTGTTGATGATGTTGATGGGTATGCCGATCTTGCCGATGTCGTGGATCACCGCCGCCTGGTTGAGCAGCTTCACCTCCCGGGCGGACAGCCGGAGCCGCTCACCGAGTCGGACGGCGTAATGCGCCACCCGCGTGGAGTGGCCCACGGTGTACGGGTCCTTCTCCTCCAGGGCGTTGATGAGCACCGTCATGATCTCCATGATGCGCTGATGGAACCGCGTGTCGGGCCCGGACGAGACCGCGCGGTTTTTCATCTCGTAGTTGAGCAGGAGATACCGGATGCGCTTGCCCAGGGCGTCGAAATAGCCGCGATTGTCGATGGTGATCGGGTATTCGATATTGCCCTTCTCGAACTCGCGGATCACATTGAACAGCCCGCGCGTCATGCGGGTGTACTTATCGTACAGGCGATAACCGATCACCAGGCAGAGAACGCCCGTGACCAGCACCGGTGCGATGAGCAATGCGAAACGCGCCGCCAGCGGCATCGACGGTCGAAGGAGCCCGCCGTAATGCAGGGCCAGCATATAGAGCACGCACACGAGCGACACAAACACGCCCGCGGCAAAGACCTTCCAGCTGTCCTGCTGGAAAAATGTATTGTTCCGCGGAAAACGGAAATCGGCGATGTGCAGGTCTTTTAACGGATTCATGGGGGATACCCGCGTCGGGCGCAACGCTAGAATTACTGGGTTAAATCGTCAATCAAATATAGCACGGGAGCTATTTGCCGGAAAACTCGTCGTTCACCCATCCGCCCTTCTGAACGACGACGCCATCGGCGTTGAAGAATGCGCCCTCGCCGTTCTTTCGATCGTCGCGCCAGGCCCCGCGGAACACCCGCCCGTCGGCATAGGAGTAGGCGCCCTGGCCGCTCTTCAGCCCTTTTTTCCACTCGCCGTCGTATTTGTCGCCGTTGGCATACGTATATACGCCCCTGCCCTCCTTGAGCCCGGCGACATAGGACCCTGTATACGCATCGCCCGAGGCATAGCGGTAGGTCCCGATCCCTTCCTTCTCGTCGTTGACCCAATCGCCCTCGTAGCGATCGCCGTTCGCAAATTCGTATGCGCCGCGACCGTGCTTCTTGTCTTTTGCCCAATCGCCGGTATAGCTATCGCCGCTCTTGTAGACATAGGTTCCCTTCCCGTGGAACATGTCGTCGCGAAATTCGCCATCGTACGACTCCCCGTTGACGAAGCGGTAGATGCCGCGCCCGTTTTTTTCATCTTTGCGCCACTGCCCGGTGTAGGTGTCGCCGCGAAGAAAGGCATAGGTCCCGAATCCGCTCCGCTCGCCGTTTACGAAGAATCCCGTGTAGGTGTCCCCGCTGGAATAGGCGAGGGTCCCCTGCCCGTTCGCGCAGGTTCCCCGCACGCACTTCGCGGCGGCCGCATGCGCCGTGGCGCTTCCGCACAGAATCGCGGACACCGCAATCAGCCGGATCACCATTGGGCCGCACACCGGTTGCACACCGTCAATCGATTGGATTCCCGCAATGCGGGCATTCCGAGGAGGGCAGCTCCTCGTCGAGCGAATCCGCGTCCCGATAGACCGATTCGCATTCGTCGCACACCAGGTGCCCCTTTCGGCAGGCCGGACAGCGCCGGCGAACAAGCGTGCCCTCCTCGCAGAAGGGGCAGGTAAGCTCTTTTTTCGCATCTTCGATCATTTCGCACCCTGCCTGATTCGAGCGGCGCCGCCGTGCGGGATCATGCGCCGTATGGTGATAGGATGTACCGCAATGGCTCGGCGGCCGCCCATCGGTCACTTCACCGGAAAGAAGGTCACGACCTCCATCGCGCCTTTTTTTACGACCAGGCGGACTCGCGTGAGTTTTGGATGATGCCGCTTCTTCCCCTCGCGGCCGCCCAGATAGCCGACCACGGACCCGGCGTCGACCGTGTAGGCCACGCGATCGCCGCGCGTCTTCCCGGCGCCGGCGCTCCCGGTCCGGATCCGCGCAATGACGCGATCCAAGAGCTCAATGACATCGGCGCGGCCGATGGAAAAGACGCCGTGCTTCGGACGGCCCGGCGCGTCGACCGTATGGCGCATGATGTGCTCGAGCCGGGTGAGCCCGCCGGGATCGCGCCCCGTGAGGAGCGCACCGCCGCGCGTTTTCCACGCATCGGCGCCGATTTTCACGAGGTGGCCGGATTTTTCCAGCGCGCGGATATCGGCCGCGTCCAGCCGGAACCGGGCGTCGCCGCGCGCGAACAGCGGCGTTGCCGCGAGCATCATCAGAAGGAGAATGCGTATCGATCGCTGGGGCATGGTCGCGCCTCGCCGGAAAAAAATCGGACCGCGGTAACGGCATACGGCCCGGTACCACCGCTATCACCGGCAACGCCTTTTTCAAGACGATTTTACCCGCTGCCACATAAAAAGTTCACGCATGTTGATCCGGCATGCCGGTTCGGCAGGAGAGGCCCGCCGGCGCGGGAGGGAGCACCCCGCCGCAATCGAATTTATCTCTTGACAATATCGCCCGGTGGAATATTTTGTACCAAACGGTCGGTATACTATGGCACTGCAGACACCCAAGGGACAACAGACGCGCGAACACGTGCTCGAATCGGCGATGTCGCTCATCCGCCGCAAGGGGTACGGCAACGTGAGCATCAACGACATCATCGACGCCACCGGGGTGAAAAAAGGGAACCTGTATTTCCACTTCCCCGGAAAGGACGATCTCATCCTGGCCATCATCGACCGGGCGCGGCGCGACTACGGCGCGTATCTCGCCTCGCGCATCCGCGGCGCGACAGCGCTGGAGCGGATCGACAGCCTCCTCGCGGCCGTCTTCGAGTATCATCGCCGGACGCGCTTCGTGGGCGGGTGCATTTTCGGGAACATGGCGCTGGAGATGGCGGACGCGGACCGCCGCTTCGCCGACGCGATCCGGGCGGTGTTCGCCGAGTGGACCGATTCGCTGGAACGCCTCCTCGACGAGGCGCGGCGCGGCGGCGAGCTCGCCACGACGCTTTCCACCCGGACGCTCGCGAAGCACATCGTGGCCGCGCTCGAGGGGGCCGTCATGATCGCCAAGGTGAGCAAGAGCGCGCGTGATTTCAACGACTGCCTGCTGCCGGTCCGCGTGCTGCTGGGAATTGAATCGGAGGTGCGACAATGACAACGAAGGGCGAGATCATCAACACGGCGCGAGCGCTGGGCTTCGAGGACATCGGATTTACCACCGCCGAACCGTTCGTGACCCAGCGCGATCTGCTCGCGAACAAGCGTGACGAATACGATTGGGCCACGCAGGTGGGCCTCGACCTTCTTGCCGGCACCGATCCGCTCTCGGTGTTGCCAACGGCGAAATCGATCATCGTACTCCTCAAGGCCTACTGGACCGAATCCCTCCCCCCGTCGCTCGAGGGCCATTTCGGACGCTGCTACCTCGACGACGACCGCGTCACGCAGGACGGGATGGCCACGAAGCTCAAGGCTTTCCGCGGATTCCTGCGCGAACACGGCATCGCCTCGAAGGTGCCATTCAATCTCCCCCACCGCCTGGCGGCCGCCCGCGCGGGGCTGGGCACCTTCGGTAAGAACTGCCTGCTCTACGCCAATCGCGTTGCGCGACGCAGCTCGTGGGTGCTTCCGATCGCCTTTGTCGTGGACCGGGAGTTCGTTCCGGACGAACCAACTGCGCGGAATGCCTGCCCCGACTGGTGCCGGAACGCCTGCGTGGCCGCCTGCCCCACCAGGGCGCTCAAGGGCAACGGCACCATCGACCCGCGGCGGTGCATCTCCTATCTGAGCTACTACGGGGAGGGCATCACGCCGATCGAGCTTCGGGAGGCGATGGGCATGTACGTATACGGCTGCGACCGCTGCCAGAACGTGTGCCCGCGAAACAGCGCCTGGACGGCACAGGAGCTTCCGCCGAACCGACGCGTGCAGGCCAAGGCGAATGCCTTCGACCTTGCCGCCCTGCTCCACATGGACCGGGCCTATTTCGAGGCGAACATCTGGCCGCACATGTTCTACATGTCGGCCGACGACATCTGGCGCTGGAAGATGAATGCCGCGCGCGCAATGGGCAACAGCCTCGACGAGCGCTACGTGAGCGAACTTGCGCGCGCCTTTCGCGAAAACGACGACGAGCGCGTGCGGGGGATGATCGCCTGGGCGCTCGGGCGCATCGGGGGCGATGCCGCGATCGCGGTGCTGGACGATATCGGCCGCATCGATGGCGGGCCCTCCGAACGCATATGCGCCGAGATCGAGACAGCGCGTGTGGCGGCATCGGCGCCGTCATGCGGACACCTATCGACATAACTCAGGAGAGACCGAGATGGATCGAAACCTACCCACCGCGCAACAGCTGGACGATCTGCGCAATTTGCCCGCCGACACGCCGTTCGTCATGGTAAACCTGCTGCGATATCGGGACCACGCCGACGGCACGTCCGGCGCGGCGGCCTACCAACGTTATGCGAACGTGATGCTCCCGATGCTTGCCGAGTACGGAGCACGGGTGCTGTGGGCGGGGAAGACGAAATCCGTGTTCATTGGCGGAGAGGATGACCGCTGGGACTCGGTGCTGCTGGTTGAATATCCGTCCGCGGAGGCATTTCTGGAAATGGTTTCCTCACCGGCGTACGCGTCTGCGAATGAGGACCGGTTGTTGGCTGTGGAGCGGACGGTGCTCATGGTCACGCAAGGGGTGGGGCTCTGACCCTCTTTTCATTAGAAGGCCATCCAGAGCCTTTTCCGGTACAACTCCTCGAAACCGAGAAACCCTTTCACGCGGTCAGCGATATCATCCCCCAGTTCCAGGAAGAAGCGATGGAGCGTAAGCTTGATTCTATCGTCGCCGCTGCCATCAAGATATGCGTTTATACTCCCATACTTGTACGCGCGCGGATCATGCACCGCCCTTTTCCGGACAGCATTATACGCCAGGTACCACAACAGCCACAAAAAGTAGAATACCGGGTTGCCTTGGAGATCAACAATCACATCCCCGAAGCGTTCATTCCAAAACGGGCCGGTTCTCCCGTTTTTCCGATTATATTTTTCAGCAAAACGAGCTTTGACATACTGCATTATCCTCGAAATCGTGGCCTCACCTTTTCGTGTTGTTATAACCAGATGGATATGATTATCGAGAACCTCATAAAACACGAGATCAAATGAGTACTTATCTTGCGCCAGTTGAAGCGTATCGAGCATGATCTCCTTGTAAAAATCTTTTCGCATAAGATCCCTTCTCTCGATACACCGTGTAAACACATGATACGTTGCTCCTTCGATGCACATCCTCGTAGATCGGGGCATTGCTCCCTCCGGTAAACAGGTTTTTTCCACTGCTTACTGTAAATACGAGGCTGGATTGCTGATCTATAAAAAAATATGATGGAATGTGTCCGCCGAAGCCCCAGAAAGCACAGAAGGGGTCAGAGCATGGTATGGTATATGGTATGGTATATGGCATGGTACAAATCTTTTAATTGAGAATCGACGAATAATCCAATGAGGCTCTGACCCCTTCCTCCAAGGGAACCCCAGGCCACCCCTCACCCACACCCGCCGGTCTTTGCGGCCTTCTTTACGATCTTCACCTTCTTGTCGAAGGTGAGCACCGGACAGGTATTGCCCATGATAAACGCCGGATCGGCCGCAGGGATCCCCGCGCCGACCGCGCGCGTAAACCGGTAGTGCAGTGAATCGGCGGGAAGGACGGCTTTGGGATCAATCTTGCGGGCGATGGCACGGTCCACCCCGAAGGCGTCCAGCCAGGCATTGACCCCGCCGGCAAGCACGTACAGGTTGGGCACCCCCTGAACCCGCAGAAGGCGATAGGCCTCCGCCGCGGCCGCCTCTTCGTTCGACATGAGCACGATGACCATGTTCCCGGGCGCGCCCTGCAATTTTTTCACGAGCCCCGCGTCGGGATACAGGTCGGCGCGGCTGATTCGCTTCGCGTTGCGAAGATGAAACAGATTGAAATCCTGTTCGCTGCGAATATCGAGAATGGTCGTGTAGAGCATCGTGTCGTTCATGACCGCGTTGAGCTCGCCCGCATGGATGAAGACATCGCGGCGATCGAAGGCCGCCCGCTCCTCGGCGCTCAAGAATCTCCAGCGATCCTCCAGCGTGGGCTGGGGGATGATGAGCACGGCCAGCGCCGCAAACATGAACACGCCGATGAACACGGGATTGAGCAGCTTCGTCGGATTGAGGTCTATTCTGCGCCACGCAACGTTGCGCCCGAAAACGCGTTCACTCACCTCCGCGCCGGTGAACATCACCAGCGCAATCACGACTACCAGGAAAACCACGAGTCCCGCTGAAACTCCGAAGAGCTCATAGAGGGTGAAGCGCCCGAAGTCCCCCGCATTGTAAAACGGCTCCATGATTCCGAAGGTCTCGCCGAAGAGGAACACGCCGAAGAAAACGCCGCCCACGAACATGGCGCCGTCGATCTTGAGCGTGGAGGCGGCGACCAACGAGGTCCCCGGGCAAAAGCCCCCGATGATGAAACCGACGCCCATCACCAGCCCCCCGATAATCTGCGGCCACAGGAAGGTGTGATTGACCCACACCTTCTCGAAATCGATGAGGCCGAGGGCCGAGGCGCCGAAGATGAGCAGCATGGCGGTGATGATGCCGGTGAACATGACCTTGAGGACGGTCATGTCGCGCAGATAGAATTGGCCCGAAAGCTTGCGCGAATCGCCGAATCCCGACATCTCGAGCACGGCGCCGAAGGCCATCCCGATCAGGAGGTACACCAGATACCCGATCCCCTTCCCGGAAAGCGCGACGATATCATACGGCGGCATTGCCATCACCTCAATTCCACAGCCGTCGGACGAAATACGCGAGCGCGTACCCGCCGATGAACACGCACAGCATGAACGCCCAGCTCCCGACGGCGAGCACCGCGCCGCCGGAGAGCGCCTGCCCCGAGGTGCATCCCCGCGCCAGGCGCGCGCCGTACCCCATCACGGCCCCGCCGACGAAGGCGAAGATCCATCGCTGGCGGTCGGTGATCTGCGGCCCGCGCCGGGTCTCGGGCCGCACGCGCCGATTGATCAGTCCCGAGGCCAGGCCACCCAGGAAGGTGCCCAGCAGCATGAAGACGGCCCCCGAGTCGAGGGCGTTCTTGTCGCCGCCGCCCTCCTTCGCGAAGTAGGAATTTCGGTTAACGTGCCCCGGGGCCACGAGCTTCACCAGGGCGATCTGGACCTTGCCGATTGCGCCGGAGGCGCCGAGCCCGCTCTGGGTGAAAAAATAGGCGGAGAAGAGGACCACGCCCAGCAGGATCCCGCCGACATAGGGATTGATGTAGCCGCGCGCCCCCGAATCACCGTTCATGGTCGGCCTCCTCGCGATGACGTCTGAAGATATGCTTCATGGTGTCGACGATCTCGCGCCGCGTTACGGTGCGCAGCTCGCCTGCGTGCGTCCGCTCGTCGACCTCCTCGTAGCCGGTGATCATGCCCTCGAGATAGCTGGTGATGCGGCGGCCCGTGGTGGTGAGATACACATGAACCAGCAGAAACGAAATGAAGAACCACGAGCCGAGGCTGTGCAGCGGCGCGATCACCGTGAGCGCGTCGGGACCGATGACGGTGAGGCCCGACAGCCACATGAGGACGCCGGTTATTATCTGGAGCGGGAAGAGCACGTTAAGCAAGAACACATACGCCGCCTGCTGGAGCGGATTCATGGTCCGATCCGGCGTCTTCTCGACCGGATGCGGCCACTGGTTGAAGATGCCGTACAGATAATACGACGCCTGCGCCAGCACCATCGTTCCGAAGCTCCGATCGACACTGAAGAACTGGCGAATCCGCCCCGTGGCGAGATGATAGAACAGCGAGAGGCCCGCATTGGCGGCCACCACAAGGGCGAGCGCATTGTGCACGCTCACGGCATTGGCGAACCCGAGGAGACCGGTCGAACCGGCGTAGTGGATCTCGAGCCCGGTCACGGCCAGGATGATCACCGACACCGCCATCACCCAGTGCCACACGCGCTCGTAGAACGTGTACACGAACAGGCGCGTGGTCTTCTCGAGCGGGGTCGGATGATACCTCGTCGTGTAGTACCGCAGCAGGGCGTGGACGCCGACGCCAAACGCCACGACCATGAACACGGTAAAGCCCAGCGTGTCGATCCACCAGAGGCGGCTGAAGCCGAAGATGTAGCGCCCCTCGGTCTGCCGGCGCCGGTCGACGATCACGCGCCCGTCGTCCTCGCGCGACACGTATCCGTTGATGCGCGGCGGCGCGTCCCCGACGAGGCGCGGGAGGGCGCCATCCGGCGAGTACCGGGTGAGCAGCACGTCGTGGGCGAGGCTCGAACGATCGCTGTGGCAGAAAGCGCAGTCGAGCGTCATCGACTTCCCGCTCACGATGCCGTGGTTGATCCGGTGCGCCGCGATCTCTCCGGCGATCTCGGGACCGCGGACGCCCAGCTCCTCGAGGCTGCGCCGAATGGCGGCGACCTTCTCCGGCGTATCGAGGACCAGCTCGGTCGTCTGCAGTGTTTTATCGTGGTTTGCATCGAGGAGCGCAATGACCGGACTGCGGTATGTTCCCTTGTCGAGGAATGCCCGACGCACCAGTTCCGCGGGTACGCGCTTCCCGTCCGCCGAACGCCAATACCAGGTGGTCACGAGATTATACGGCGACACGACATCCCCCGCCTTCGACGAGGGCCGCGTGAACAGGTACGGCACATATCCCTGCGCGTAGCGCGCATTGACGGGCGATTCGTCCGTCGGGTCCATCCCGCGATACTCCACGCGCGGCGCGCCGTTCGCCCGCACCACGGTCTCGTCGACCGCTGCATACGCAGGGCCGTACACCCGCGGGACATGGCAGGACTGGCAATCCAACGCCGTGAAGTGCTTTTTCTTGAACGGGAGCCGCTTGTGCGCTGCGTAGGGATTGTGGCACGACGTGCACGTCGACGCCACGAGCTGATGGTCGGGACGATGGAGGTATTTCCCCAGTGACTGCACCTTGCGCGGATCGGTCTTGAGGTAATCGATGTCGGAGCGGATCACCGCGCAGCGGCGCGGGTCGTTCGCCGCATAGTGGCACGACGAGCAGGCGACGCCCCGCTGGGCGTGATTGTCCCATGGGATATTGAGCCCGCTCTTCCCTTTCAGATTCAGGTGCGACTGAGACAGGTACTGGCCGGAGAGGATCGCGCCGGTATTCTGGGTGATGCCGTAGTGCGCGCCGCGTCCGTCGTAGCGCGACCTCGTCCCGTAATCGTCCGGCACTGCGAGCGGCGCGGTCCCCTCGTGCACCACGCCGTGGCAGCGGCCGCAGTTCTCGCCGCGCGGCGGCTGTAGGCGGATGGCGCCCGTGCGCAACATCCCGCCGCCCGCCGCGGCGGCGCGCTCGAACCCGAGGCGCCCGCCGGCGAAGTGGCATTCGGCGCAATCGGCCTTCACCGCGTCGGTGTAGTGCGTGTTATGGCGGTTGATGAACGCGGCATCGTGGCAGGCCCCGCACGTCGCGTTGGACGATATCGCCGCGCCGAGCGCGCCGCGCCCGTACCCGTCGACCGTGCGGAACTCGGGGTGCATGCGATAACAGGACTCGCAGCGCCGCTCCCCCTCGCGCGTCGGATCGGGACGCTCGGCGAATACGGCGGCGGCGCAGGCGACGGCGCACGCCGCGATCATCACGGCGATGCGGCGCCTCATTTCGCGACCTCCCGCCGGGCGGCAGGCCGCGCGCCCGCGAGCCGCTTTCTCCCGCCGACGTCGGCCGGATCGTCGGGATAGCCGAGCGCCTTCCAGTTCATGCGGGTCGCCGTGGCGCCGTGGCAATCGGCGCACTTCAACGCATCGCGCGCCGGGGCCACCATGTGCGAGATGGGCCAGTGCATCTCGGTGCGCGCCCAGCCGTATGTTCCGCTGTACGCGAGCCCCGTGACCTTCTCGCCCAGACGCGCGGCCTTGTCCCAGTTGAACTCCGACCAGAACCCGCCCTCGCCCGCCGTGACCGGCTGCAGGAGATAGCGGAACGCGCGATCATAGATCTGCGTGGCGCGGTGGACCTTGAACGGCCATATCTTCGCCCGCGGGTCCGCGAGGGAACCGCGCGGGGGATTGATCCGCGTCACGGCGTCGGGGTTGATGACATCGCCCAGAAGGTACCGGTCCACCGTGTAATTGAACCAGAGGTATTCCGGGACCACGTTGGTCGCGTACACGAACTCCCCCTTCTTCTTGAGATAACGGTGTATGTCGTCCGGACGAGAGGAATCGCCCGCCTTGGACCAGTCCCAGCTCACCTTGGTGGGAGCGCGCCGCGCATAGGACGGGATGTGGCAGGCCTCGCAGGAGACGGCGTCGAGGTGCGCATCGATGCGGCGATCGCGGTGCGGAACATTGATGTGGCAATCGGCGCAGGCGATGCCGTTCACGTGATCGACCCCCACCGAAAAGGCGCGCCCCTTGATGTCGTGCCGCTCGGTCCGATGGCAGTCGATGCACAAGAGGTTGTGCTTTCCCATGTGGACATCGACATCCTCCGCGGCGTACACCAGCGTCTGGTCGAGATCGCCGTGCTTCACGCCCATCCCGCCGCCGCCGTAGTTGTGGCAGGTGCCGCAATTTTCGCGCCGGGGATAGCCGACGCCCTTCGCCGCCGCGAGCAGGCTCACGCCCGTCTTGGGCATCGCGCCGTCGCCCTTCTGATAGGTCCCGGTCCAGTCGTGGCAGATGAGGCAATCGACGTTTTCTTCCTTGGTGAAATCGAAGGTGGCGTCGGTCCACCCGTAGCCGACATGGCAGGAGGTGCAGGAGCGCTCGTTCCCGCGAATCCCGATGCAGAAATTGTTGATGAGGTTCTTCTTGCCGATTTTCATCGGTCCGCTTCGACCGGGCAGCGTCACCTCATGCCCCTCCCAGTTCCAGTGGGCGGTCTTCATCACATCTTTGGCGGCCTTCGGGTGGCAGGAGAGGCATGATCTCGTGACCTCCTGCGGATTGGAAAACTCGGCGGTGAAATACCCCGAATGGTCCTGATGGGGACGCGAGCGCGTGATCGACGACCACGGGTCATGCGCACGCGCCTGGAAGCGGACCAGGGAAACGATCGCAGGCACCATCACGATGAAGGCGACGATGGCGATGAGCACTATCGGTTGGCTTGGCTTTTTCATGTGTTACCGGCACCCGCTACAAAACGAGTTGCATCGGCATCTCAGAAAACCGCATCGCTGTCAATGATATTTCTCCACCGCAAGGCCTATCAAAACACAGCGGACAGGATCGCTCCTGCCCGCGTAACATCTTTTACATCATGTTGATAGCTAAATCCAGGCTAATCGCTCAAGATATGCATCGAACTCTTCCCGGGAAAAACGCACTCTCGTGCTGCATTCGTGGGTCAGGCACATATCATATATCTTGTTCATCGCCGTATCCTCCTTAGTGAGACTAATGCAATGTTTATATTTTAATATAATATTAAATACTAAATATGTCAAGCTCTTTTCTTGCGATTGTGGTAAAATTTCCATATGCTTCGCATGCGCATGACCGTCCGGGCTCGACCGCGGAAGACACCAAGAGCGCGAGAGGAGCACGAGCGAACCTGCGCCATCCACGCGGCGGGATGCACGGCCATCTCGATCACCGGAGGGCATCGCGCGGAATCGCATTGACAAAACCGCCCGCCGACTGGAGGGTGATCGATATCGCCCTCCAGGAGCAGCCATGAGAACGACGACCGACATCAAGGTGCGCGGCTACCATCTCGACCTCTTCTCGCATGTGAACAATGCCCGCTACATCGAGCTGCTCGAGGAGGCGCGATGGGACTACATCGAAAAGAACAGCATCCAGCTCGACGAGATGTTCGCGCGGGGGATCGCCTTCAACGTGGTGAACATCACCATCAACTACCGGCGCCCGGGGAAGCTCGGCGACGTCCTCGCCATCGACACCTTCGTAAGCCGCGTGGGAAACAAGAGCATGACCATGACGCAGATCATCACGCTCAAGGGGACCGAGACCCGCGTCGCCGACGCCGAGGTGACCTTCGTGTTCGCCTACATGAACGAGGGCAAGGCGATCCCGATCGGGGACGATATCAAGCGCCACTGGAACTGGGACGACGATCTCGCGGGGCTGCCGGCATAAGCCCCCCCTCCGCTCTCCGGGCACCTCCCCCTTCGTTAGGGGGAGGTGTTATAATCACCCATTGTTGTGCAATCGGCGTGTGACGCTGGTTCGCCATTTTTTTCACTGCGGGCAGGCGGGTTATTTTTCTTCCCAGTCCCAGAAGTAGTCCTTGTTAGTGAGCTCCTTCTGCTCCTCGGCGGGTTCGTCGTCGCGGCGCACGCTCTCGGGCAATTCGTGGGTCGCGCCATGAATGACCTCGAGCTGCTTCTCGAGGTCGGCAGTCTCGTCCTCCCAGTACTGCACCGTGCCGAAGTGCGGGAACGCCGCCGGGAAGGCGGGATCGTCCCAGCGCTTCGCGATCCATGCGGCGTAGCGGATGAAGCGCAGGGCGCGCAGCGGCTCCACGAGCCGGAGCCACGACGAATCGAAATCGCGGAATTGCCGGTAGGCCGAGAGGAAGATCTCGCGTTGGCGCAGGCCCTCCTCGTCGCGCGCGGGAACGAGCATCCACACGTCCTGAACCGCCGGTCCCGTCACGAAATCGTCGAAATCCAGAAAGAACCAGCCCTCATTCCCGTGCAGGAGATTTCCCAGGTGGCAGTCGCCGTGGATGCGATGGAGCGGCACGTCCGCGACGAGCGCCTCGTAGATCGCCGCGACCTCGTCGACGGCCGCGCGGTAGCGGTCGCGGCAATGGGGCGGGAGGAAATCGCCCGCCTCCAGGAAGGCGAGCGGCTCGCGGGCGTAGGTGTTCGCGTTAAGCGAAATTCGATGATCCGCCCGCTTCGCCGCGCCGTTGTTGTGGATGCGCGCGCAGAGCCGCCCGAGCATGCCCAGCACCTCGTCCGAGAGCTCGTCGGGCACGCGGCCGCCGGTGCGGGGCCACACGGTGTAGAAGATGCCCTCGATCTCGTGGATGGTCGCGCCGTCGGGCGTCGAAAGCGGCGCGCACACGGGGATCTCGTCGGCCTGGAGCTCGAGGAGGAAATCGTGCTCCTCCTGGATCTGCGCGCGGCTCCAGCGGCCGGGGCGGTAGAACTTCGCCACCACATGCGCGCCGTCCTCGAGCCGCAGGTCGTAGACGCGGTTCTCGTAGCTGTTGAGCGCCATGCAGTGGCCGGTGGGCTCGAAGCCGAGCCGTTCGATCGCTGACAGGACAACATCCGGCGTCAGGTTAAAGAAGAACTCGCTCATGTCACCCGTTCATGCGCGCGATGTGCGCGACGGCGGTGAAATGCAGCAGCGCGCCGGCGAGGATAAAGAGATGAAACATCTCATGGAAGCCGAACACGCCGGGACGCGGGTTCGGACGCTTGATCGCGTAGATGACGGCGCCCACCGTATAGCTCACGCCCCCCGCGGCGATGAGCGTGAGGATCTCCCCCGGCATGACCGCATAGAGCTTGTGCATGGGGATGACGACGATCCAGCCCATGAGCACGTAGATGCCCGTCGAGAGATGCCGCGGCGCCGAGAGGTACAACAACTTGAAGAACAGCCCGAAGAGCACCAGCCCCCACTGCGCGATGATGATCCCCGCGAACCAGCCGCCCTCAAGGTAGGCGTAGCAGACCGGCGTATAGGTGCCGGCGATCATGAAAAAGATCGCGAGGTGGTCGAGCTTTCGAAGGACCGACGATTCATTCTCGCCCGTCTTGAAGGCGTGATAGAGCGCGCTGGACGCGAAGAGGAAAATTGCCGCGAGGCCATATACGACAAGCGAGAGCGACAGCATGATCGAGCCGCGCGCGAGGGCGACAAGGTATGCCGTACCCGCGATGAAGAATATCGCGCCGGCCGCGTGCGAATAACTTGCGATGGGTTCCCGGGGATGTCGCATGGTGATGCGCCGCCCTACTTCTCGAACTCGACCAGCGAGGACATGTCGTCGGCGATGCGCTGCATGGCCTCGGTGAGCTCGTCGATCTTGCGCTCCACGTGCTCGATGTGCTCGCGCATCTCGGCGGCCTTTTCCTGGTCGGCCGTCGTGTGCGCCTTCTCGATGTTCTCCCGCAGAATGGCCACCGTCTGGAGAAAATCCGCCACGTAGCTGTTGAAGCTTTCGACCGTTTTCCCGGTCATGCCGTATATCCGCATGGACTCGTCGTCGTTCTTGTCGATGGGCTTGAGCCTGAGTTTCGGTTGCCGTTCCATCCCGTCCTCCCGCGATGACGATACCGTACCGCGCGGGGGCGTCGAGCGTCAACCGATAAATCGCTTGCGCAAACGGTCCGCCCGTGCCATACAGAACAAAACCGAGAACGACGGGCATTTCGCCCGCATCACGGGGAGGTTGTCGATGAAAAAACGAAACGCGACCGTCGTTCTCGCCGACACCGGCACGGATCTTGCCAATGCCGTCCGGCGGTGCTTCGAGCCCTTCGGCGGAGCGGGCGCCCTCATCAAGTCCAGCGGCGACGTGTACCTCAAGGTGAACGCGGTGGACCTCAAGCCGCACTGCTACACCGATCCAGCGGTGATCCGCGAGACGGTCCTCCTGTTCACGGCCGCGGGGGCCCGGAGGATCTACGTGATCGAGAACTGCACGCAGTCGAACTTCACGCGCATGGTCTTCGCCGCGACCGGCATACGCGCCGTGTGCGACGAGACCGGCGCCGTCCCCGTGTGCCTCGACGAGACGGGCGCGACGCCCGTGTTCCTGAACACGACCGAGCAGTTCGCCGACATCTCGTCATTCGTGCACGAGCGGCTCGTGGAGCGCCGCGACGAGAACCTGTACGTCTCGATCCCGAAGCTTAAGACCCATTCGATGACCTCGGTCACGCTGTCGATCAAAAACCAGTTCGGCTTCGTGCACCAGGCGAGCCGCGTCGCGGACCACAACTACCGGCTGCACATGCGCCTCGCCGATCTCTACCGGATACTGCGGCCGGACTTCGCGCTCGTGGACGGCATCATCGCGACCACCAACGGGCACTACATCGCCGAGGGAAACGCCGGCCGCTCCGTGGTGCCGATGGGACTCCTCGTCGCCGGCTCCGACCCCCTCGCGGTGGACGCCGTGGCCGCGGGGCTGATGGGGTATTCCGTGGACGATGTGGAGCACCTGCGCCTGTGCCGGAAGACCGGCATCGGGACCGGCGACCTGCGCCGCATCGACATCATTAACAAACGCCTGTACGCGGAGCGGAAGAAGAAACTCACGCACGAGCTCCTCGACGATTTCCCGAAAGACCTCGTCATCCTCCGCGGGAAGGAACGCTGCTGCGCGGAGGGCTGCCGACGCAATACGGAAACCGTGGCCGAGGTGTTCCACCGCGACCACGGCGGACGGGGCGGGTTCACCATCATCATGGGCAAGGGGATCCCGCACGAGCAGGTGAACGCGATCGCGGGGCCCGTGCACATCGCCGGAGGCTGCGCGATCGAGGAGCACGCGCACGCCCTCATCGCGCGCCTGGGAAAGAAGAAGGTGACGATGAGCCCCGGCTGCAACAACCTGCCCGACACGGTGTACGCGCTCTGCCGGCACATGCGCGTGAGCCCCTTGCGGCTGGTGCCCGTGAACCCGCTCTCGTCGCTGGCGCTTTTAGCCGGGGCGAAGGCGCGCGGATCACGGGCCGTGATACCGAAACTGCTCTAGCGGAGGGGACCATGAAATACTCCATCAACGACACGCTGCCCGACTATTCGTTCCGAAACATCGAGGGCAACCCGGTTCGGCTGGGTGATGTCGCCGGCGGCCGCACCGCGCTCGTAGTGTTCTACCGGGGCTGGTGGTGACCGCTGTGCCGCAGCCAGTTGGCTGAATTGAACACGCACCTCGGGGAGATCGACGGCTGGAACGCGCGCCTGATCGCCGTGTCGGTGGACCCGCCTGAGGAGGCCCTGCGCTTCAAGCGCGACCTGGGCCTCGCCTTCGAGCTCCTGTCGGACCCGGAGCGCGAGGCGATCATCGACATGGACATCCTGAACCCGAGGGAGCGCGGCGGGATCGCGCGGCCCAACTTCTACATCCTCGCGCCGCAGCGGGAGATCGTGTTCCACTCGCAGGACGGGATCGCCCGACGCGCGACCTTCGAGGCCGTGCGCGCCTTCATGGAGCGCTACCGGAAGGACCCGTCGCACCGGGTGTTCAACGATGCGCGGGCGCTCGCGACGCCCACGCTCAAGGACACGCTGCTCTCGATACCGCGGAAATATTTCTAAGCGCATGCACCAATCGACGACACGGAGGACGCCATGACCCATCACGACGAGGGAAACTACCGGGCGAAGCGGCACGGCGAGGACGCGCCCGCCGCCGAAATCATGGATGCCGTCGCGAACGGCGCTCGCGACGGAAAGATCGGCTGCGCCGCTGCGGAGGCGATCGCGACGCGATTGTCCGTCCCGCCCGATGAGGTGGGACGCGCGATCGACCTTGCGGAGCTGAAGATCTCCGCGTGCCAGCTCGGACTCTTCGGCTACGGGAAGGGCGTGAAGCTCATCAAGCCGGCGGAATCGGTCGCGGAGGACCTGGCGGGCGAGATACGCGCGGCCGCGACCGACGGGCGCATCGCCTGCACGGACGTCTGGGCGATCGCCGACCGCCGCGGCATGACGCGGCTCGACGCGGCGTGCGCCTGCGATGCGCTGGGATTGAAAATCGCAGCATGCCAGCTGGGGGCGTTCTGACGAGAAAATCCCCGCCGTCGTCGCTGCGCTCGTTACGATGATTGCCGATTAACCCGCACCCAAATATTCCGATGCATTAATCAGTGGCGATGAAATCGGATCGATTATTTTAGCGCTTCCGAAAAAGAATCGCTTGTTTTCCCCACCATTCGGTCGCTACACTTGACGTGCACCATGCTCCCGATCGTCCGTGCGAATCGCACAGTCGCAGGGGCGGCATGCGGGTTTGCGCCGCATGCGGGATCGTGCTGACGAGGTGCGCCGCGACGGAGACGGCGCGCCGAGCGTTCACTCTCGTCGAATCGGCGACGGGCGGAGATGCGATTCCGCTATCGCCACTGAAACAGAAACCATTCTCCGAGCGGAATAGCGCATCATGAAAGTAACCATACTCATCGTCGAGGACGACGCGGTTATCGCGCATGATTTTCAGCGGTCGCTCGCCGTGCGCGGCCACGCCGTCGCCGGCATCCTGCGCACCGGCGAAGACGCCGTCGCCTTTTGCGAAACGGCGCGGCCCGACCTCATCATCATGGACATAGGCCTGGCCGGCGCGATGGACGGCATCACCGCGGCGGAACGCATCTTGGAGAAGCATGACGTGCCGGTGCTCTACGTGTCCGCCAACTCGGACGAAAGCACCTTCGCGCGGGCCATGGAGACCGGCCCCTGGGGCTTTCTCGTCAAACCGCTGCAGGATGCGTCGATCACCACGACCATCGACATCATCCTGAAACGCCTCGAAGCGGAATTGAACCTCAAACGGAGCGAGGAAAAGTTCCGGCGCTTCTTCAATGACGACCTCACGGGAGACTTTATCGCCGCACCCGACGGGACCATCCTCGACTGCAACCCGGCCTTCCTGAAGCTCTACGGCATTCCGAGTCCGGACGATGCGACCGGCGCATCAATCACGCGGTTCTTCGCGGACCGCACCGAATGGCGGGGCCTTGTCGAGCGCCTGCACGAAAACCGGATACTTGAAAACTACGAGACCGCGTCAATCCGGGAGAACGGCGAACGGATACATGTCGTCGTGAACCTCTCGGCCGACATCGACGCCCGCGGCGGCATCACCGAGATCAAGGGCTATCTCTACGACATCACGCGGCGCACGACCATGGAGAACGAACTCCGGGCGGCGCTCGCGGAGCGGGAGGTCCTCCTCAAGGAAATCCACCACCGCGTGAAAAACAACTTCCAGGTGACCTCCAGCCTCATCAACCTTCAAGCGAAACACATCGCCGACCGCGACGCTCGGGACAAGCTGGATCATATCCGCAACCAGCTCCATTCGATGGCGCTGGCTCACACGATCGCATACGAGTCGAGCCGGCCGTCATCGCCGAACGCCGGGACCCTCATCCGGCAGATCTCGGAGAACCACAGCGGCGCCTGCTCGCGTCGCTCCATCGACATCTCGATCTCCGTCGACGACGAGCACCACCTCAGCCTCGACCAGGCGATTCCCTGCGCCCTCATCATCAACGAGCTCATTGAAAACGCGGCAACCCACGCCTTTATCGGACGCGAGACCGGCGCTATTCACATCTCACTCACCGCGGAGGACGAGGACTATCTGCTGATCGTCGAAGACAACGGTATCGGCATGCCGGGACCCGCATCGGAATCGTTCGACGCTGGTTTCGGCATGCAACTCGTGGTCTTGATAGTAAACCAGCTCGGAGGCTGCCTGCGCATTACATCACCCCGGGAGGGTGGAGCGCGTTTCGAGATCCGCTTTCCGATCGCACCGGCTCTGACCCCGCCCTGACGAACAGTCGCACACGAACGAGATCCCATCGACACCGCGCCGTTTTTGCACACAAAAAATAATTTTGTTCAGGAGAACTGCGCCACCAAGAGTTACGAGCTCAGGCCTGGATGAGCATGGACCGAGCTAAGAGGCACCTAAGAGGTACCTAAGAGGTACCTAAGAGGGAGCTTGGAGGTAGAATAGAGGTGAAATTGAGCGGAATGGCATGGTAATTGGCTGCATGATGCAATAATTCGACAAAAGGCCGGAAAGCATCACCTTCCGGCCTTTTGGCTCTACTTGACCTGACGAGAAACAGCCTACAGGTTCGCATTCTCCAGGGCCGCGATCCGGTCCTCGAGGGGCGGATGCGTGGCGAAGAGCAGGAACTTCTTTTTGCCGGAGATCTTGAACGATGCGATGGCGTCGCCCCGGTTGTCCACCGGCGCGTCCATATTCGCCTGCAACCGGCGCAGCGCGGCGATCATCTTGTCGCGACCGGCGATCTTCGCGCTGTCGCGATCGGCCTTGTATTCGCGGATGCGCGAAAAGTAGCACACCACGATGCTGCCCAGGATGGTGAACAGAATGTCGAGCACCAGCGTGAGCACAAACCGCACGATGAACTCCAGGTCCTCGTTCACGAACCGGCTCACGGCGAAGCTGATCACGCGCGAGAGGAACATCGCGAAGGCGTTCACCACGCCCTGGATGAGCGTCATGGTGACCATGTCGCCGTTGGCGATGTGCGACACCTCGTGGCCGATCACCCCCTCCACCTCGGAGCGGTTCATCGCCTCCAGGAGGCCGGTGGACACGGCCACGAGCGAGCGCTTCTTGGTGGGCCCGGTCGCGAAGGCGTTGAGCTCGGGCGAATCGTAGATGCCCACCTCCGGCATGGGGATGCCGGCCGCGGTGGAGAGCCGCCGCACCATTTCGTACACCTCGCGCTCGGCGCCGCTTGCGGCGTTCGGATCGATGAGCTGGATGCCCATCATGCGCTTGACCATCCAGCGCGAGATGAGCAGCGAGATGAACGCGCCGCTCATGCCCCACACCAGGCAGAAGGCGACGAGCTTCGGGATGTTGAGGCCGTACGCGTCCACGTACCGCCCCACCCCGAGCACGGAGAGGATGATGGAGATCGTCGCCATCACCAGGACGTTGACGATTATAAAAAAGAATACCCGTTTGAATGTTGCCATAGATTCTCCTCGTTGTCATGCGGCACCGGTATCCGGAAACGCGCCCGCGCGACTGGTTACAAAAAAATCGCGGTTCCGCCGGAAATCCCGGATTACGGAAAAAGATACACCCGCCCATTCCGTTCGTCAATATTTTTATCTCGCGGAGATGCGGCGGAACGCGCTTGACAGACCGGCCGGACTGGAACAGGAAAACTTCCATGCGCACTCTTATCGAGCTCCATTCGGACCGGACCATCGTCCTGCCCGTCGGGTACAATGCCCTCATCCGCGAGCTGCTCCGCTCGCGCCTCTCCGGTACGGCCAACGGCGTGGGGGATGATGATACCGCCTTCGCATTCTCGCTTTCGCTTTCGAAGGGCGCATTCGACCGCACGCTGCGCGAATTCACCTACCGGGACCGGCTGCGGTTTTTCGCATCATCGCCCGATGCGCGCCTCGCGGAACGCCTCGCCACCTCGCTCGAGCGAGAGCCGCGCGTGCGGCTCGGCGCGAACGAGCTTCGCGTCGCCTCCGCCACGATGATCCCGCGCGCGACCATCGAAAGCGGCATGCTGCGCGTTCGCGCCCTGACGCCCTGTACGGCCTACGGTCCCATCACCCTGCACGGCGGCATTACGCAAACCTGCTTCTTCACGCCATTCGAAGAAGAGTTCGCCCAACTGACGAACGAGAACCTCGCGCGGCTCTGGCGCGCCATCAACAAAACAGAATGTCCGCATGAGCTCGGCATACGACCGCTCTTTCACGGCACGGGCACGCGCCGAAGCGTCCACTACGGCGCCGGCGAGGACCGGGTTACCCTCACGGCCTGGTGGGGCATGTACGAACTCACGGGCGAGCCGGCCTTCCTCGATTTCGCGCTTGACGGCGGCATTGGCATGGACACATCGAAGGGCTTCGGGTTTGTGGAGGCGACGCCATCATGATACGGAAATGCGCGACCGACGATTTCGAGACGATGTACGAGATCATCAACGACGCGGCGCGGGCATACAAGGGCGTGATCCCGGACGACCGCTGGCATGAGCCCTACATGCCGCGCGAGGAGTTGCGCCGCGAAATCGACGATGGCGTGGCGTTCTGGGGATATGAATTCGACGGGGTTCTCTCGGGGGTGATGGGCATCCAGGACGTGAAGGACGTCACGCTCATCCGCCACGCCTACGTGCGCACCGCCCGGCGCGGCTCCGGCATCGGGAGCGCGCTCCTGGCGCACCTGCGCACGCTCACCGACCGGCCCATTCTCATCGGCACCTGGACCGATGCGGCGTGGGCCGTGCGCTTTTACGAGCGGCACGGCTTCATCGCGACCTCGCGCGAGGAGACGGCGCGATTACTGCGCGCCTACTGGAACATCCCCGAGCGGCAGGTCGAGACGTCGGTGGTGCTCAAACCACCTCCCGGCCTTCCCCTTCGCTAGACGTCGGTGGCGCCAAACCCCCTCCCGACCTCCCCCTTCGCCAGGGGGAGGGGTGGGCTTGCCCCGATTTTGCGGACACGCAGTTAAGCAACATTCTTAATCCAGCCGCCTTGTGATTCAAATTCTTCCGGAGACAAATAGTCAAGGAAAGAATGCTTTCTATAACGGTTGTAAAACACTGCGATATACTCA
>JAKQUI010000060.1 GCA_029562645.1 Spirochaetota bacterium | reverse complement strand
CCCACGCCCTCGCTTTTACCGGCCAACCATCCGAAATCCGGCGTGCCGTATGGGCCCATCGTTATTCCCGAATTATGGGCCGCGAACCACGGGCCTTCAGCCCTACTACGAACCGCCGCCGCGCCTCCGAGAAGCGCGCGGATGTCGTCCGACGTGAGTATGGTGGGCTTTTCTTTTAGGGGCCATGGAGGAAGCAGCCACATCTCGGCCATCTTCGGCTCCAGCTTTTCGTACAGGCGCGTGCGCAGCATCTCCGCGTCGCGCCGGAGGCCCAGGTCCCAGGCCATCAGCTTCGAAAATACGAGAGTATCTATCGGTGTCCAGGGATCGACCTTAAACTTTACGCCCGTAAGCCCAAGGAGCGCGTAATTTATGGACAGCTCGCGCGGCTTTCTGCCCGATATGTACGCGTTTACGCCGGCGGCAAAGGCGTCGAGCGGCTCCCGCTCGGCCGGGGAGTAGCCCTCGTACTCGCGCCGACAGACCCGGTACAGCCCGAGGCTTCGCAGATAGATATCCGAGGCCACCAGCGCCGCCTTCATCCCGGTAAGTTCCTCTATCCGGCCGCCGCAGGTCTTCCGGAAGAACTCCATCTGCCACCAGCGGTCCTGCGCCTGTACGTATCCCTGTGCGAAGAAGACATCGTGCATGTTCTTCGCGTAGATGTGCGGGACACCGTGCGCGTCCCGTATCACCTCGACCCGGTCCTTCAGCCCCTTGACGGCGAGCTCGCCGTCCGTCCGCGGCAGCGGAGCGCGCGCGGCGAACTGGTACCATACAAATCCTCCGACGAGGACCAGTACGACGACCGCCAGAAAGCCGATGCCGACGGTTTTCGCAATTTTCCCGATTGTCCCCCGTGATTTCACGTCTACCTCCCGATATTCCTACGTGTTTGTTTTTTACAGCATACAACACCAGATCATTATATGTCAAGAGCCGTATTTGGGAAGGGAGACCCCAGCCGTTCACAGGGCCCGGGAGCATGCCTCCGTTATCCGGAGCGCATGAAGATAACACCGGAATCTCCGGCGCGGGCGGTTGAGGCCGTTCGATATAACAAATATCTATTGACATACAATGAGTTATGCCCAACTCTTTCGCCATTGTTCCGGAAGCGGACGTGATTCGGCCAGGGGAATTATCGCATTCCGTTCGTAAATGGAACGGGGCAGGCGATCAATCGGTTCCCCATGAATAGTACCGATCCATTCCGAGACACCCCCACAACAACAGGTACACAGGAGGAACCATGTCGATTCGGATAACGGCATATGTAGCGATCATGGTCTCGGTTTTCCTCACCGCCTGCGTCTCGATGATGCCCAACCCCGAGCATCAGGCGTGCACGCGCGCGTGCAACGAATCTAAGAACAAATGCATGCTGAACGCCACCAGCTCCGATGCCGTAAGCAAGTGCGACGCGGCGTACCAGGAGTGCATGCAGCGCTGCGCGGCGTACCCCGCGTTCATTCCGTCGGAGAAGTAATTACTATACTATTTTAAAGGAGAAATACGTGATGAAGATTCGCGCCATCGCCACACTGACACTCGCGCTCTCGATTGCCGTCGGGTGCGCCTCTCAGTACAAACTTCCCGAAGGGAACCAGCCCGCGGCCGTGATAAAGGTTAAAACGGCCTTCGACGCGAAAAAGGCCAACGGCCTTGTCCCGTTGCTTACGACCGCGCCGTCGCTTCGAATGTCGGTCAGCCTCGCCGAAGGCACGAAGAACTTTCAGGTCATGAACAAGCAGCTTGCCGAAGCCGCGGACGCTAAAGGCGTTATAACCAGCATCGAGGCATTCAACATCCATCCCGACCGCCCGGTTGTGCTGACCGTCTATACCGGCATTCACTGGCAGACCAAAACCCGCGAGAAGGTCCAGAAGACCGAGCGCGTGCCCAAACAGGTCACAAAGACCGTCAGCGAGTATGACTCATATTCGAAAAAGACCCGGTACGTCACCAAAACCGTCACCGAATACGAACTCAAGACCAAATGGGTGGAGGAATACGTCACCAGGGACCACGCCCGGGGTTGCGCCGCTTCCGTAAAACTCACTCCGGCCCGGGACCATATATACCTCCTCGATTACTCGAACCTTATGGTCGCCGACGGGTGCGCCATGCAGGCGTATCGCCAGATACCGCGGCCGGACGGCACCTTCAAGCTGGAACCGGCCGGCGAGCCGGTCGAAGCGGCGAAATAACCACCGACGGGCGGCGGCCGCGCGTCATCGACGAGCGCGGGCCGTCGCGCCGACCGGTACGATATTATACGGAATTCTTCCTTTCGGCGCCGTTCCGCTCGAGCCGCCTCCACACGAAATACACCGGAAGCCCCAGAAGCACTATTCCCAGCCCCGGCCATGTATACAGCGGCTTATAGATGAGCAGGTCCACGGCGATGGCCCCCAGGGCCAGTATATACACGACCTGAAGCACCGGGTAGCCGAAGGCCCTGTACGGCCGCTCGGCGCCCGGCATCTTCCTTCTCAGAACGAAGACGCCCCCCACCGTAATCATGTAAAAGATGAGCACCACGAATATGACGTAATCAAGGAGTTCGCCGTACCCTCCGCTCAGGCACAGGACACAGGCCCACACGGCCTGCATCACCAGGGCGGCGGCCGGCACCGCTTTTTCATTGAGCGAGCCCGCTCTTTTAAAGAAAAGCCCGTCGCGGGCCATCGCGTAATAGACGCGCGCCCCCGCCAGGATGAGCCCGTTGTTGCATCCGAAGGTCGAAATCATCACCAGCACCGCCATGATTGCCGCGGCCGAGTCCCCCAGGCCGGTCGCGACGGCCGCCGTCGCCACGCGGTCGTTCGCCGCGAACTGTATACCCTGTCCGGCGACGCCCGCGGCGTCAGGCGCGCCCTGGATAGGGAGCACCATGAGATAGGCGATATTGGCGAGCAGGTAGAGCAGTATGACGGAGCCGGTCCCCAGAAGCAGGCTCCGCGGGATGGTCCGGCGCGGGTCCTTCACCTCGGCCGCGGTGAAGGTGATGTTGTTCCATGCGTCGCTCGAGAAGATTGCCCCGACCATCGAAATGCCTATCGCCGCGAGGAGGGCCGCGCCCGAAAGGGCTTCCATCGATACGATTGTACCGTCCACGGCGCGCACCATGTGCGCGTCCCAGAAGCCCGCGAGGTTCCGGGCGATAACATCATGGTCGCGACCGATGAGGATCCCGAGAACGATCAGCCCGACGAGCGCGGCGACCTTGGCCAGTGTGAAGATGTCCTGCACGATCTTCCCGCCGCGGATCCCCCGCGTGTTCATGTATGTCAGCAGCGCGATGCTCGCGATAGCCACGCACTGCGCGGCCGACACGCTGAAGCGGCCGAGGACGAAAATCTTCACTCCCTCGCCCAGCGCGGGGTAGACGACCGCCGTGAACTTGGCGAAGGCCATTCCCACCGCCGCGATGGTTCCCGCCTGGATGACCATGAAGAGCGACCAGCCATAGAGAAAGGCCGTAAGCGGATTGTATGCCTCGCGGATGAAGACGTACTGCCCCCCCGCCCATGGCATGAGGCCCACAAGCTCGCCGAAGCTGAGCGCTCCGACCACCGTGATGAGGCCGGCGATAATCCATACGAGCAGCAGGTAGGCCGGCGCCCCGATGTTGCGCGCGATGTCGGCGCTCACTATGAAGATGCCCGAGCCGATCATGGAGCCCATAACGAGCAGCGTCGCGTCCAGAAGCCTCAGCTCGCGCCTGAATTGTACGCCTCCACGCGAATCGCCGGGATGTTCCGTCTTCATGGCTCCTCCTTGCAGGTATGGGAAGACCGTAACCACTGGTTCCGTCTTCATCCGCCGGAGCGGGTCGGCCCTATCTCGACAGAAGGCCCGCGTCGAGGACGAACTGGGCGCCGGTAACGTAGCGCGCCCTGTCGCTCGAAAGATAGACCACCATGTGCGCAACGTCCTCCGGTTCGACCCATGGAACGGGCAGAAGGTTCCCCGCCGAGCGCTCGGCGATCTCGATCGGAGTGGCGCCCTCCATGAACGCCAGGCCGTCGTTCATCGGAGTGTTGACCCCCGTGGGATGGATGCTCACCACGCGCACGTTGTGCGGCGCGAGCTCGATCGCCCACGACTTTGTCAGGCCGATCATGCCCCACTTGGACGCGGCGTAATGGGAGAGCCTGTTCCCGCCGCGCAGCCCCATCACCGACGAATTGTTGATGATGACCCCCGAGCGCTCCCGGATCATGTGCGGGATGATCCGCCGTGCCACGAGCCACGCGCCCTTCAGGTTGATGTCGATCATGGCGTCCCATTCGAGCTCGGTCATCTCGTGCGCCATGGCGTAGGCGCAGATGCCCGCGTTGTTGAAGAGGATATCGATCCTCCCGAATTCCGCGACCGTCGCGTCGACGGCCCGCACTATCGCCGCGTCGTCACGCACATCGCCGGCGAACACCAGCGCCCTTCGGCCCAGCGCCTCGACCTCATTTTTCAGCGACTCGAGCTCCTCGCCGGTGCCGAACTCGTAGGCCGGATACTCGATTCTTTTCGCCACGTCGAAGCCGACGATGTCGGCCCCCTCCCGCGCGAGCGCCAGCGCCGCCGCGCGTCCCTGACCGTGCGCGGCCCCGGTTATGAACGCCACCCTGCCTTCACATTCCCCCGCCATCTCACTCCTCCCCCGTTTGTTTGCCCCGGTAGGGGTACAGCACCTCGTCGAGCGGCACCTTCGCGATCGTATTGAAAAGATTCGTCGCGTACATTATCCCGGCGAAGGCGATAAGCAGGACGATCTGTTCCTCGGTGAATTTCAATTTGAGGCCGTCGTAGACATCGTCGGTTATCGCGTGCGGATCCACCGCGATCCGGCGGCCCAGCTCCATAAGCAGGCGCTCGACGTCGTTGAGCCTCGGGTTGTCCGGGTCCTCCCCGCTGTCCACCAGTATCTTGCGGAAAAAGAGCGAGCAGATGAGGCAGTTGTTGCCGTTGGAGATCGCGTAGGAAAAGAGCGAGAGGGCCCGCTCCCCGATGAAGGGCACGATGAGGTCCCGGAGCGTATACCATTCCATGTAGGCCCTGAAGGCCGGCACGGAATGCAGCAGGGTGCGCTTCATGTTGGTGATACGGCCGTGCCGGGCGATCTGGTCGTCGTACTCGCGGCGGACCTCCTCGCCCGCGGTCTCGTACTCGGTCATCGAAATATAGCTCACAACGCCCTCCCGGATGCTCGTGATTTCAATGCCTGCCGGGCATCCAATTACCACCCCGCGGACGGGATGTCCAGCCAATTAATGGAACATTGCGCGCCCGTCCCCCGGAAGATGTTTGACGGCCTCGCGCCGCGCCGGTACCATGTGTCGCCATGAAAGCATTCGCCGGTACGATCTGTGCGCTTACCATCCTTTTCGCCTCCGCCGGCGGTCGCGGGGCGGTGATGTTCGATCCCGCCCTGGACTGGCGCTCCATTAAGACCGAACACTTCCGCATCCACTATCACCGGGGGCTCGAGGCCGAGGCCTCCGCCATGGCGGCAAGGGCCGAGGAGCTTCACCGCGAGCTCTCACCGCTG
>JAKQUI010000059.1 GCA_029562645.1 Spirochaetota bacterium | reverse complement strand
ATGGGAGAGGGGGCCGGGGGGTGAGGGCGTTAAGCAGTTAATGATCAAAGCTCGGCCATCGGCACCGGCAAAACCCCCTCCGGGGGTGGCGCAGCGCGCCGGGGGCGTTAGGCTCGCCGCGTGCCTCGAGTGAGGATTTCTATTATTGAGCCAAAGGCTGTTTGTGTCATTCGAATTCCAACCAGCCTCTTTAATATGGCTCCCCTTTGCCAAAGGGGAGCTGCCAGAGGCTGAGGGGATTTATAAAAGGAACGAAAGTAACGAAGGCCGTTTATTCCACCGGCTAAAGTGAGAGCCGGTGGAATAAAAAAACCTACCCGGCCCTCTCGACAACCCCAAGCGCAGTCTCCTCGAGTATCTTTACCGCGAACACGAGCATAGCGAAGCGCTCGTCTCTGGTCTGCTTGTGGTAATAGCGGTAGTAGATCTGCTGAGCGATGACCGCAAGGCGAAAGAGGCCGAAGCAGTAATAGTAGTCGAAACCGCCCACGGGTATGCCGGACTTCTCCGCGTAGCGCGCCACAAGCTCATCGCGCGTAAGCGCCCCCTCGATGTTCGTCGGCATCATGCGGATCATCTGGAGGTTGTCGGGGTCGTTCTTCTCCACCCAGTAGGCGAGCGAGCTTCCCAGGTCCATCAGAGGGTCTCCGAGCGCCGCCATCTCCCAGTCGAGCACGCCGATGATCTTCAGCGGGTTCGCGGCGTCCAGCACCACGTTGTCGAACTTGTAGTCGTTGTGCACGATGGAGTGGTGCGGCGAGTCGGGGGGCATCTTCGCGGCGAGCCATCCCATCACCGCCTCGAAATCGGGCGCGTCGGGGGTGCGTGCGTCGCGGTAGCGGCCGCTCCATCCCTCCACCTGCCGCTTCACGTAGCCCTCGGGCTTTCCGAAATCGCCCAGGCCCACCGCCTTGTAGTCGATAGAGTGAAGCTCGCGGTGCACGTCGATCAGGCGCTCGCAGAGGGCGCGTGCGTCCGCGGGCCTTAGCTCGAGTCCCTTTGGCAGGTTCTTTCGTAAAATGATGCCCCTTATGCGCTCCATCACGTAGAAGGGGCAGCCCATAACCGAC
>JAKQUI010000048.1 GCA_029562645.1 Spirochaetota bacterium | reverse complement strand
TCATCGCACGTAAGGCGCTATCGCATCTCTCGGTTGGGCGATGTGATGCGTACCGTGGTTCGATTCTACGCGGCAATGGCATATGAGGACGACATGCAGGTGAAAAAAGCGATCATACTCGGCGCAAGCTCGGGCATCGGCCGCGAGCTGGCGAAGATACTCTCGCGCGAGGGTTACGTCGTCGGGCTGGCCGCGCGCCGGATCGACCTGCTCGATGAACTGGCAGCGACGCTCCCTGGCGAGAGCCGCGTGAGGCGGATCGACGTGGCCCACACGGAAACGGCGGGCGCGCGCCTCAGCGAACTCATCGACGAGATGGGCGGAGCGGACCTCGTGGTGTACAGTTCTGGGACCGGGTACGAGAACCCGGAGCTGGCCTTCGACCTGGAGAAAGAGACCATTGAGGCGAATGTGGCCGGATTCACGCTGTGCGCCGGCATCGCCTTCAATCACTTTATGGAACGCGGGAGCGGGCACCTGGTGGGCATCTCGTCGATAGCGGCCCTCGCGGGAAGCGCCGGCGCACCCGCATACAGCGCGTCAAAGGCGTACATGTCGAACTACCTGCAGGGACTGCGTGTGAAAGCGCGTAAGGCTGGGGCGGGGATCTGCGTCACCGATATCATGCCGGGCTTTGTCGATACCCCCATGGCCAAGGGCGAAGGGATATTCTGGATGGCGCCCCCCGAAACGGCGGCGCGGCAGATTTTCCGCGCCATCAAAAAGAGAAAGCGTCGCGCGTACGTGACTCGGCGCTGGCGTCTTATTGCGTGGGTGTTGAGGATAGCGCCCGATTGGTTGCTGGCGAAATTCTAGTGTATGCATTTTTTCGTATTCTGTTCCGTTCTCTCCACTGCCGGCAACGGTCACCTGATGAATAATAGCTTAAAAAAGTCTAGTTGGACTATTATTTTCTCGCCGTTCGGACCTCTCCGGTGTACATTCAATTGAAACTGTTTTCGCGCCCGAATAAATGCGAAATGGAGTGAGGGTATGTGTAATCGCTGTATCAGGGCCGATGGACAGAGTGTGTTTGGCGATTGATTTTCCCCGTAAGCTGGGGGATGGGGTTCATAATGAAAAAAAACTCGGTACTGTCAATTTTCGGGGTTTTATTACTGCTTGGATGTATAGTTGCGTGTTCGTCGTCGAAGGGCGGTTCGGAAGGAGGCGGCGGAGGTTCTAACGGAGGCGGCGGCGGCAGCAAGGACGGTCCGTTTGATACGTTTATTACCTGCGAGTTCGTTAACAGTACGAGCGGCGGCGAGACGTATGGCAACGATAAGATTTGGGTGACGGCGTATTCCAAGGACGAAAGCGGAGCGTTCTTTTCCATCGATCTCAATGACGATGGGGTCGGGAGTCGCGTATATGCCAAAGCAGCATACCAACAGTTGATTAGCCGCAATCTCGAATATATATCTGCCCGGGGAGGTCTAAAGCTGCCCGTCTATACGAACGGCGCAAGATTGTATATTTCCTATGGGGATTCGGCAATATTCATTCAGTACGTTGATACCCCAGTCGGTTTGGGAGTGGAGGGGCCGGCGATAGCGAACGGGGAATGGGGCACAAAAATCTGGGACTTCATAGAATTCGCCGCGGTAAAACCCGATGGAGTGGATTTTAACGTAAACACCTCGACGGTCGATTCGTTTTGCATTCCCATCCAGATAGAACTTAAGAACGCCATCGGGACATCCCTCGGCACGCGAGGGATAAACAAATCGAGAAGTTATGTGTTTTCGCAATGGGAAGCGTCTACCATGCCGGATGCATTCAAAAAGCTGGTGTACAAGGATGGCGGTACCTATATACGAATTATCTCGCCGGGACCGATTGCCACAGCTGCGAGCATATCGGCCGACGGGGACTTTAAGTATCTTAAAGATTACCTTCATAACCTTGACGGAACGTCGCTTGTGGGAATTCAAAATTCGTTAAAGGAATTCTTGAACAGCACGCTCAATACGATGTGGGGAAACCATACGTCGTCCGGAGCTGGTCTTTCTTTCGTGGATGGTGGAAAAACATATACATGCTGGGCCGAAGGCAGTGATTGGCTTTTTTCGACCGATGGTGGCTCTACAAATGATAAAATTGTTAATCTGAAAGTCGGATCGGACTCATCCTGCATCTGGGGCTGTAGCGGTCCCTTGGAATGCCAGCCCGGTGAAGATGAAAAAAACACGGTCAAGAAATTCCTGGCCGCCGCTTTCAACCGGGGTATGGTGACACAAGGTTGGGACGATACCGACGGCTCCAAGTATTACAAACCCGATGGCTCTGGCGGGGTGTACAATCACTATTCGAAGTTCTTTCATAGAACGGACGTGAGTCCCGATGGGAAAGCGTACGGTTTCTCCTTTGACGACGTTCACGATAAAAATTCTTCCATTGGAAATGCGTCCACAAAAAAAATGATAATCACCGTGCGGTAGTTCGCCGCCGAGTCGGTAACAGCATGGCGCATCTTCCGGGGATGCCCCACGCGCCATGTGCGTTTCACTGATTATGGCAATATTCCCCCCTCTCCTTTGGGAGAGGGGCAGGGGGTGAGGTCCTACCGCTCCACCTTCGCGTTCATCCGCTCGTCGAAGCGGTCGATGCTGTAGATCGTCTCGAGCGGAAGCCGCACCGGACGCTGCGGCTCCTGGGCGGCCTGCCATTCCGAGAGCGCGCTCAGATCGTCCGACTTCTTCCCGATGATAATCAGGGTAATCACCATGCAGTCGTCGGGAATGCCCAGCGCGCGGCGGACCTCGTCGGGATCGTAGCCCGCGATGGGGTGCGCCACAAGGCCCATCTCCGTGGCGCGCAGCAGCATGGCCGAGACTGCCATCCCCAGATCGAACAGGTAGTACTCCCGCTCCTTGATGAGGCAGTCGTGCTCCCTCCGCGCGAAGGCGGCGACGATGGTCGAGGCGTGGTGCGCCCACTCATTGCCCTTGTTCAGGGCCCGGCGCATCCGCTCCAGCGCCTCCGGCGAGCGGGCGAATACGAAGCGCCACGGCTGATTGTTGAAGCACGACGGCATGAGCTGCGCAGCGCCCGCGAGCTCCCTGACGGTCTCGTCGGGTATCTCGACCGGATCGAGCGCCCGGTACGCCCTGCGTTTCGCGATGGCTTCCTGTACGTTCATGGCGGATCCTCCCGTATTTCGTTGTGTCGCCGAGCGCGGTTGGGGGCACCTTGGCCCGTATGCGCATAGAAAACATACTCCATTTTTCGAGATGTTCCAAGATTTCCGTGCTGGAATGTCCCATGCAAAAATAATTGACGGGGCGGGGCCGGGTATCGTATGCAATTATATCAAACGTGTTGATTTGCTCGATGTCATCGCGAGCGAAACGAAGCGATCTGTTACAATAAGCGGCACTTTATGAGCATCCGGTACAAGTTTGATCCCCCTAAGAGTGTGCTGGATTTCTTCGTCGCTATCGCTCCTCGCTATGATTCGAATCACATTCTTTCAATCAAGACGGCGATCGAAGCAATGCGAAATGAGATGACCTGACGATACGTCGATGCGCGTGAAGTGACAGTAATACCACAGGGAGGAACCACATGGCCGGTATATTTGAAATCACGAAAGACCGAAAGGGAGAGTGGCGCTTCGCCCTCAAGGCGACCAATGGCGAGATCATCGCGACGAGCGAGGGGTATAAAACCCTCGAGAGCTGCCGGAAGGGGATCGCCTCGGTGGTGCGCAATGCGACCGGCGCGCGCATCCGCAATCGCGACGCCGACGCGGCGCTCATCGACGCCGCGGACGAGGGCGACCTCGACGGCATCCGGCGGGCGCTCAAAAACGGCGCGGACGTGAACTGCCGGGACGAGGAGGGCGAGACGCCGCTCATCGAGGCCGTCGAGTCCGGCAATCTGGAGGCCGTGAAGCACCTCGTCGCGAAGGGCGCGAAGCTCAATCTGCAGGACGCGGAGGGCGAAACCGCGTTGCACGAGGCGATCGAGGAGGGGCATGCGGAGATCATCCGCTTCCTGGTGCGCGCCGGGGCCCGGCGCAATCTCAAGGACAAAAAGGGGCGCACGCCGGTCGCGCTTGCCGCTCAAAAGGGGATCGAGCTGCCGTCGGGAAAGCAGTAGGGCCTCGGTTTGATGATGGCCCGCATCCATGTGCGAATCGCGATTGCCGTGGCGTGCTGCGTAACGCTCCTGGCTGGATGGGCGCTCGCCAAGGATGTTGACGCGGAGGCTCCCCCGCGCACGCCGCTGCAGCTCGCGCTCCTTAACCCCATGCAGCTCTTCGATCAGGACTACGACGTCTACGGGCTGCGGATCAACCTTCTGTATGGCAGCAATACCAGCGTCTATGGGCTCGACCTGGGCCTGTTTAACGATTGCGTGCGGGACCTCTACGGCATTCAGGCCGGGATTATCGGCAATATGGTAAGCGGGGTTGGCTCGTCAGGCGACGGCCTGTTGGGGGTGCAGATCGCGGGGTTGTTCAATTACGCGGAGTCGCGCGCGTCGGGGCACGGGCCGCGGGGGATTCAGATTGCCGGGATCTGCAACTACACGCCCGGTGCGAAGGGATACTTCCAGGCGGCCGGCATCTTTAACCTGGCCACCGACGCCGATTTCACCGGGGTGCAAGTCGCGGGGCTCTTGAACATAGGCGTCAAGACCATGACGGGACTGGCTATCGCCGGTCTCGTGAACCACACCACCGCCGGCTTTGCTGGTATCCGGGCGGGTGGCTGGGGCAATTATACGGAGGGCGACATGGCGGGCGTCCAGATCGCTGGCGTCATCAACGTGACTGTGCGGGGATCGGTGAGCGGGCTCGAGGCCGCTTTAATCTGCAATGCGAGCTACAATGAGCACTATCGTGTCGACAAGCCAACGGGCGATCCCACCCTGCGGGGGATTCAGCTGGCCGGATTATATAATGACGGTCACGCGATGCTCACGGGCGCCCAGATCACCCTGGGGGGCAATATGGCCGGGTATTTCGCCGCCGCGCCCGAAGCCGGCAATTCCTTTCTTCAACTTGCCGGAGGATTCAATTACTGCGTGCGAAAGTTTACGGGGGCGCAGGTTGCGGGCGTTCTCAATTTGGCCGATAGCCTGTCCGGCGTACAGGTCGCGGGCGTCGCGAATATCATATACGGCGATTCGGGCTCCCTCACCGGGCGCCGCGAGGGGGATCTGCGCGGAATGCAGGTGAGCCTGGGCCTCAATTCGACCAACCTCGATGTGTACGGCTGCCAGGTGGGCCTGATCAACGTCGCCGACCGGGTGAAGGGGGTGCAGATCGGGCTCGTGAACATCGCGCGCCGCGTGTACGGCGTGCAGATCGGCCTGGCCAACTTCATCTCGGAGGGGGCGGTTCCCTTTTTCCCGATTGTCAATTTCAGCACGTCGTTTTAGCGGATCACCATGAAAAAGAAAATCGTCGCGCTCGCACTCGCCGTCTCGCTGCTCGCGCCCACGGGAGCGTATCCCCAGTTCTACGGGATGGACAAGGACCCCGGATGCTGCTTCTGGTGCCTGTTGTATCCGGTGGTCGCGGTCGTGAAGCTCTGGGAGGGCATAAAAGGCATTGGCGGCGGGCGCACCGTGAGCGTTGATATCAATGGAACGAAGGCCGTCTTTAAGAGAAACACCGTGAAGCCCAACAAGAATCGGCGCGGCGCGATTCTCAAGGGCGAGCTCGTCGAGAAGGTCACGGTGCGCATACGCGGCCGGGAGTTCACGGTCCTGCCGGGTACGGTGAAGTTTTATGAAAACGGAAAGATCGCCAGCTGCGAGGGGTTCTCCGCGGGACTCCTCACCGGCGGCGATAAGCCGTTTCCGTGCAACTATTCCGTGGAGCTCCATGAAGACGAATACTTGAAGGGAACGCGTTTCAAAAGAGACGAGCCGGGGACCGTGATCGTGCAGGGCGCGCCACGCAAGGTGAGCGATTGGATCCGTTTCCACCGCAACGGCGCGATTAGCGAGTGCCGACTGGCCGTCGACGGCGCGATCAACATTTATGGCCAGAGGGTCCTCGTGCCGGAGGGAACCGCTGTCGGTTTGACCGAGTCGCAGTCCATCGCCTTCATCGATACCTGGGTCTCGACGGTACGGATGCGGATGCGGGGCCGGGCGATGGATCTGTCCGGGAGAATCGAGTTCTTTGCAAACGGCGATGTCCGGTCGGCCACTATCGGTTCGCCCGTCACGCTTCAGAACGGTCCGCACCGGGTGACGGTCGACAGGAAAATATCTTTTTACGACAACGGGATGATCGAATCGTGCACGCTGGCCTCCGACGTGACGCTGACGATCAACGGGAGCAGGGTCGTATTCGAGGCGGGCCGGTCGATAGGCATCAAGGAACCGGCAAGCCAGCTTCACTTCTACCGGAACGGCAGGGTGCGTTCGGGCGATATCAACGGCGGTACCTATACCCATCGCGGGGTGCGGATACCGCTGACGACATCGGGCGTAATATCGTTCTACGAAGGCGGCGCCATCAAGCTGTTTCCCGTCGAGGGGGGAACGGTCCTGCGCGCGGGCGGGCAGGACATACGCGTAAAGGGGTACAAGCTCATGTTGTATGAGAACGGCGGCGTTTTAATGGCCGAGCTTCAGGAGGGATCCGATTTCCTGTTTCGGGGGAAGCCGGTCCATGCGGATTCCAGCGTCTATCAGGCATTCTTCGACGAGCGACAGGAGGTCGTCGCGTTTTCGATCATGACGCCGCGGGAGGTCACCTACCGGGGGAACCGGATCACGCTGCCTCCCTATTACGCCGCGGGATACGCGGATTACGACAAAAAGGAGATCTCGTTCGCCGACATCTGCTGGGACGACCTGAAGCTGCCCGACAATGCGACGATCGTGCCCGAGCCCGGATTGAAATATAGCACCACAAAGAAATTCGTGAAGGCGGACCGTTTGATCAATGCAAAGCGGAAGAACTGCCATACCAACGACCTCGCGCTCCTCGCCGAGGGGGTGCGGGAGATCATGTTCTCCGACGACGTGACGATGGTCATCGACGGCAAGCGGCAGGTGTGTAAGGCGATGCGGTGGGTGAAGTTGCGATAGAGGGGTGGCAGAGTGTTCTCTTCGCCTAGGAACTCCCCGCTGGCTTCGATACGCCGTTGGCTACTCAGCCAGCGGGGTCAGGTTCCATGGTAATCCGTTCCAGCAATAGCCCGGTGGCCGAGTACCCGAAGGCGTATCGAAGCCACCGTTTGGCGCGCCTGCAGAGTCCGTCTGTCCCGAAAAAGAGTGATCGCTTCCCGCCCGACCGTGCCGATAATCAAAAGCAGTAGGACGGATACCTCCGCCGGTTTCAGGCGGGGGCGTTCGTGAAATACGGCAGTGGAGGGGCGTCCATGGGGTACATGCCTGAGGTTGTGAAGTCGCTATTGCGGAAGTTCGACCGCCGCATGACGATCCGGAACAAGATCATGATCGGGGGGGCGGGGATCGCGATCGCGTCGATGATTAGTTTCGGGCTGGCGGGTATGCTGATCACCGGCGGCACCATCAGGCAGATGGCCGAGAACGATCTGGCGCACATTACGGACAATCTGGTGAGCTTGTGCGACACCCAGTACGACATCAACCAGAACATCGTGGCCAGTAATCTCAACGTGGCCGATTTCTTCGTCAAGGGTCGCACGAGCCTCAAGCCGGACACCCCGGTTCGCTTCACGGTCGAAAACCAGATGACGAAAGAATCCCAGCAAACGGCCCTGCCGCTGATGACGGTCGACAATGCCGGCGTTTCGAACGATTTCAGGCTGGTGGACCGCATCACCGGCATGATTGGCGGCACGGTCACCATATTCCAGGTCATGAAGAACCCCGACGGCCTGTTGCGGGTGTCGACCAGCGTAAAGCGCGCCGACGGCACCAGGGCGGCGGGGACCTACATCCCGCCCTCGTCCCCCGTGTACAAGGCCGTCATGTCCGGTGAGACGTACAAGGGATCGGCGTTCGTGGTGAACGATTGGTACATCACGGCGTACAAGCCGATCTACGACGGCAACGCGATCATCGGGGCCATATACGTGGGCGTGCGCCAGTCCGAGCTTGAGATTTTGCGGAAGAGCGTTCTCGCGCTGAAAATCGGCAAGCGCGGTTATGCATACATCCTCGACAATCACGACGGCAGCCGAGGGAATGTCATCATCCACCCGACCCGGGAGGGGAAGAACCTGCTCGATGCGAAGGACATCGCCGGCAACCTGTACGTCAAGGAGATGCTCGAGGAAAAGAGCGGCAGCAAGGTGTACACCCTCGCGGAGCCGGGCGGCGGACCGGCATCAAAGCGGCTCGTGAACTTCAGGTCCATCGACCGGCTCGGATGGGTGGCCGTGGCGGAGGCCGATTACGACGAGGTGTTCGCCCCCCTGAGCATGCTGCGGGGCACCAATATCCTTATCAGCATTCTCGTGCTCGTGATCATCGTGACGGCGAGCGTCGCGTTCTCCGGCTCGATCAACCGCGTGATGAACAGGATCAAGGGGCTGCTCACCAGCCTCTCCTCCGGGGACTATTCGGGCAACATCCCCCAGCGGGACATCGAGCGAACGGACGAGTTCGGCGATATGGCCACGCTCTTCAACGTCCTGGTGCGCAATACCCGCGATCTGCTCGAGAAGATCATGCGCACCACGAGCGTGTTGACCGCCTCCATCAACGACCTCACGGTGTCCTCCCGCGAGGTGTCGACCACCTCGAACCAGCAGGCCGCGGCGGTCAAGGAGATCGTCTCGACGATGGAGGACTCGGACGCCCTGTCGCGCACGGTGGCCTCGCGCATCGACGAGGTCGCGCGGATCGCGGGCCAGACGCGCACGCTGGTCGAGAAGGGCTTCGCGCTGATCCAGGACAGCCTGGGCAAGATGGAGGAGATCCGCCACACCAACACGGAAACCATCAGCGGCGTCAAGGACCTCGGCGCGCAGATAGAGGGCATCTGGGAGGTGGTCAATATCATCAACGGTATCGCCGACCAGACCAAGATCATCGCATTCAACGCAGAGCTCGAGGCCGCATCGGCGGGTGAATCGGGGAAGAACTTCCGTATCGTGGCCGCCGAGGTGCGGCGGCTGGCGGACAGCACCGTATCGTCCACCGCGCAGATTAAGGGCAGGATCAACGAGATCCAGCGCGCCTCCGACAGCCTGATCCTCGCCTCCGAGAAGGGCACCGAACGGATCCAGGAGGGGGCCGATCTCTCGTCGAAGCTGAAGGACGTGTTCGGCGATATCCTCAGTTCGGCAGAGATATCCGCCGGGTCGTCGCAGCAGATCGTGTCCTCGGTCAACCAGCAGGTCTCGGCGTTCGAGCAGATCCTCATCACGCTCAAACAGATCTCGAGCGGGATCGACGAGTTCGTCGCCACGACGCGGTCGACCTCGGGGGCGGCCGAGTCGCTCAAGGACATGGGGGAAGAGCTCAAAACGAGCCTGTCCCGCTACAAGATCTCGGAGTAACAGCGCCATGGAAAACAGCGAACTGCTGAGCGCGATATCCGCGACGGGGCAGGGCGACGCGGCCGCGGAAGAGCCGGTCCGGCTCAGGAAGGTGGTGCTCTTCCTGGTCGAGGATGCCGTGTATGCCTTCGACGCCGACGAGGTGAAGGAGGTCGTCCTGGCGGGGGAGATTTATCCCATCCCCTTCGTTCCCGCCTACGTGTCGGGACTCATCAACCGGCACGGGGAGCCGCATACCGTCATCGACCTGAAGGCGGTGTTGGGCGGCGGGCGCCTGGACGCGTCCCGCGTGCTCATCATGAATAACGGGAGCGATCAGATCTCGTTCCTCATCACCGATATCGATAAAATCGCCGAGATCCCGGAACCCGACGTCGTTTCGCTCCCGGCGACCGATGGCGGCGCCCTCTTCAAGGGTTCGTTCCGGTGCGAGGGCCGGGAGGTCTTCATCATCAATCCGCAGGAGATATATGACAGGCTTGGCGCCGACATCAAGAGCGTCTGAGGCGGATTTCGCCGTGATCCCGTGCGCGGGGGCGGATTTTTTAATTAACCGGGAGGAGATCCTTCACAGCCGATACGAGGGGGAGCATCAGCGGGCCGCGGGCAGGGCTGCTCCGGTGCGCGTCATGGAATTTGAGGGGCGCGCGATACCCGTCATCAACCTCGACGGACACATCGAAGAGCATTTCGGGATGGTCCCGCACCGGGGGCCCGGCATACTGCTGTTCATTCGCGGCTCGGGCGATCATCCCCCGTTTCCGCTCATGCGACGTAAATCAGACGGCACAGATGTGGAAACCTCGCGCGTGGCGCTGCGCACCTCCGCCATGGTGTCGATGCTGAGCGTCGGCATCGACGAGCTCAAGCCGTTCCCCCCGCGCCTGCGGGAGAGCCTTGCGGCAGGGGGCCTCCTCGCGGTGCGTTTTCCGCGTGACGGGGGGAGGGCGCAGTATCTGCTGGACATGCGGAGCACCGCGATCCTGTGCATCGCGGCATATCACAACAGGCAGGTCGCGGATGGACATCCTGATAGTTGACGACTCGGCGTTGCTGAGAAACATCCTGAAGCAGGTGCTCGCCAAGGAGGACGGGATTTCGATCGCCGGCGAGGCGTCCAATGGCGTTCAGGCGGTCGAGCTCGCCGCGGCCCTCTCGCCCGACCTGGTGATCATGGACATCGACATGCCCCTCCTGGACGGGATCGCCGCGACGGCGAAGATCATGTCGAAGTCCCCGGTCCCCATACTCATCCTGTCGAGCGTGGCCAGCCCCGAGAACGTGTTCAAGGCGCTTCGCAACGGCGCGCTCGAGGTGATGAAAAAGCCCTCCATCGATCAATTCAACAATCCCGAGTTCTTCGCCGGATTCATCGAAAAACTGAAAACCCTGAGTCACGTCTCGGTGGAGGGCGGCGCGGGGGCGTCGGTTGAACGACACCGCGCGGATAAAGTGTCCGGAGCGGCCTCCCTGTTCGTCATGGGCGCGTCGACCGGGGGCCCGGTCACGCTCGCGGCGATACTCTCTAGGCTGTCATCCGGCTTCCCGGCGGGTATCGCGCTTGTCCAGCACCTGGAGGCGGGATTCGAGAACGGATTCGTGAGTTGGCTTGCCGCCGAATCCGGAATGCGCGTCCGACTGGCCGCAGAGGGCGATTACCCCGCGGCAGGAGAGGTGCTGCTGGCCCCGCCGGGCCGACATCTCGTGTTTGCATCTGGCCGGCTCGCCTTTGAGGACTCGGCGCCGGTGGTGAATCAAAAGCCCAGCGTGAACCGCTTGTTCGTGACCGCCGCCGAGTGCTTTCGAGGGCGGGTCGCCGGCGTGCTGCTCACGGGCATGGGCTCCGACGGCGCCGACGGCTGCGTCGAGATCATCAAGCGCGGGGGGACGACGATCGTCCAGGACGAAGCGACGGCGACCGTGTTCGGGATGCCGCGCGCGGCGATCGAGAAGGGCGGCGCGGGGATCGTGCTTCCTAAGGAAAGCATCGCCGACTATATGCTGAAGCTGGCGATGGCGCGATGACGGCGCGTGCAGCGGCAGATGTCCCGATCGGGGATTTCGTCCGCCTGGTCGAACGCACGGCCGGTATAACCGTACCCGATGCCGATATGAGAAATCTGGAGAACGTCATCGTCGCGCTTTCTGCCGCTCGCGGGATGCGGCCCGCGGGATATCTGGCCGCCCTCTCGCGCGATGGGCGTGAGGTGGAACGGTTCCTGGACCGGATAACGAACAACGAAACATACTTTTTCCGCGAGGAGCGGCATTTCACGGCGCTCAAGGACGAGGTCTTCCCGCGCCTCGCGACGCACGGCGGCCCGATCGTCATCTGGTCCGCGACCTGTTCGACGGGGGAGGAGGCGTGGTCGCTCTGTGCGCTCGCGCGTGAATGCCTCGGCGACGCGTTCAGGGTGGTCGGCACCGATATCAACCATGATTCGCTGCGCGTCGCGGAGACCGGATCGTACTCGAAAAACTCGTTCAGGGCCGACGGCGCCGCATACCGCGGGCTCATCGAAGGGAACACCGGTCGCGCCGACGGGCGCTGGGTCGTTTCCGACGAGCTCAGGCGGCGCGTCGAGTGGCGCCGCTGCAACCTCTACGCCGATCCCGCGGAGCGCATGCCCGAGGGCGCGCATGTGGTGTTCTTCCGAAACACGCTCATTTACATGCGGCAGGAGATAAAGCAGGCGGTCGTCGAGAAGATCGCGCGCCGCATGGCGCCCGGGGGCCATCTGTTCCTGGCGTCGTCGGAGATGCCCTTGATCGTCAATCCCGGGCTTGCCCTTGCGGAATACCGCAATACCTATTACTTCGTTCGGGCCGTCGCAGCGGAACGCCCGCGAGCGTCGCAGGACCAGTCAGTCGTCGCTCCCATCGTTCGGGACGCCGCTGAGGAACGGCCGGCGGCTCGGGTGATGCGTGCGCCGGAGGCGGCGGTGCTATCTGCGGCGGAGTCCCTGCATCGTGACCCGTTCTTTCGCCTCTCGGAGCGCGATCCGGCCCATCTGGCCGCGGGATTGATGCACTATGCGCTTTTCTTCGTCAACAGGATGAACATCGCGGCCGCCGCGGAAGCGGTGCGCCTGGCGGAGCTGTTCACCGGCGGAGCGGTTGTGCTGCACCTGAAGGGCTTCGTCGCTATGGCAGGGGGCGATGCGGCCGGGGCGGCCGGGTTCTTCCGCGGGGCGCTCGCGGCCGACGGCGGCTTCTGGCCGTCACGGTTCTATCTGGCCTCGCTGCTCAGGGTGAGCGACGGCGTCAGGGCCGCGGAGGAGTTTAGAAGGTGCCGGCGGGACATCGCGGCGGCGGCGGGCTCCGGAGACGCGCGATTCCGGTTCCTGCTGGAGGGGTTTAGCGAGAAATACTTCATGGAGATATGCGACAACTGGATCGCAACGGGCGGAAAACCGCGCAGGGGGGTCGCGAAGCTATGGCGCTGAAGAGGGAGTCGTTCGTGGGGCAGTATCTCGACGAGCTCGAGGAGAACGTCGTGAACCTGGAGAAATCGATCGCCGCCCTTCGGCGCGATTCCGACTCCGAGGAGGAGACGAACCGGGCGGTGCGCATCCTGCACACCATCAAGGGTTCCTCCCGCATGCTCAAGTTCGCGACGATCGAGAAGCTCGCCCACGGGCTGGAAAGCGTCATCAAGGGCGTCAAGGAGAAGCGCTATCCGGTGAGCCAGGAGATCGTACAGCTCGTGCTCGCGGGGGCCGGGAGAATAAGGGACGGGGCCGAGAGCATTCGCTCTACGGGCGATTTTCACGCGGACATCGGCCCGCTGCTGGCCAACTGCGAGCGCGCCTATGCAGGCGAGCCGTTCGATCCGGGCGACGCGGGCAGATCCGCGCGCGTCTCGTCCGCTCCCGTCGAGCGGAGATCGGAACCGCGACGGCTGCCGACCGACGAGAGCGCGACCATCCGGGTGCGGACCGGGACCATCGACGAGATCATCCGTATGTTGAACAATCTCATCGTCAACCAGTTTCAGTTCAAGAAGCATCATGGCGCCATCGCCGCGATCGAGGAGCTGCTCGAGGGGCGCGGCGGATTCGATGATGACGGGGAGCTCCTCAAATCATTCCGCATGATGCGAAAATCGTTCAAGGAGCAAATCGAAATCATCGAGCGCGATACGTTCGCATTGCAGGAGCGGATCATCGGCATGCGGATGTTCCCGCTTGAAATGATCATGGGGAGCCTGCCCGGCATGGTCGAGGAGCTCGCCATCTCCCTCGGCAAGCTGGTGAACCTGAACCTGAGCGGTACGGACGCGGCGCTCGATCGCCTCATTCTCGAAACGATCCACGATCCGATCATCCACATCGTGCGCAATGCGGTCGATCACGGGATCGAGACGCCCGATGAGCGGGAGGGCGCGGGGAAGCCCCGGACGGCCGAGCTGACCATCACCTGCAGGCCGGAAAGCGGGGGGATCAGCATCTCCATCGCCGATGACGGACGGGGTATCGACACTGAAGCGGTGCGGCGGCGGGCCTGCGCGCTCTATCCGGCCAGACGGGACGAGATTGAATCCATGAAAGACGAGGAGCTGAACGCCCTCATTTTTTCGCCGGGATTCTCGACCGCCGCGGCGGTGACCGCGTTGTCCGGGAGGGGCGCCGGGCTCGATATCGTGAAACACAACCTGGAGAAGGTGAAGGGGCGCATCTTCATTGAGAGCCGGCCGGGAAGGGGCACGGTGTTCACCCTGACCCTTCCCCTGACCCTGTCGACCATCGACGGATACTTCGTCAGGTCCGCGGGGATGAAATACTTCGTACCGGCAAACTACGTCAACGAGGTGCTGATTGTCGAACGCCGCGACGTCCTGAAGGTCCTCAATCGGGACGCGATCCGGGTGCGCGACGCGATCATTCCCCTGTTCTCGCTCCCGGTCCTGCTCAACGAACGGCCGGCCGAGGATCGGGAGAGCGGCTTCGTGTTCATCGCCGAATCGCTCGGCAGCTACATCGGCGTCGCGGTGGATTCCGTCCTGGAGTATGTGACGCTGATCTACAAACCGCTGCCGGAAAGCGTGCGGGGAATCGAGTACATACAGGGGATCGTGTTCGATGAACGCTACGATATCGTGAGCATCCTGCACATGCCGGCGCTCATTGAACGGGCGAAACGGCTCTCCGACATAGATCTGAAATCGCGTTACGCGGGCGGGGGGCGCAGGGACCGGCGGGTCTTGGTCGTGGATGATTCGCTCAACTCGCGCGAGATACAGCGGTCGATTCTCGAGTCCGCCGGGTGCGACGTGACGACGGTCGAGGACGGGATCGGCGCACTCGAGTCGCTCCGCGCGCGCGACTTCGACATCGTCATCACCGACATCAACATGCCCCGCATGGACGGCTTTACGTTGCTCGAGAACCTGAAGCGGGACCCGGCCGTGCGGTCGATCCCGGTGATCGTGGTGAGCAATTACGACGACGTCGAAACCTCGCGCCGCGCGCTGGAGCTCGGCGCCTCGTCGTATATCGTCAAGTCGGATTTCGACCGTAATAATCTGGTCGAGACCGTCGACGCACTGCTCAGGGCGCGCGGAGAACACGATGGATAACTTGAAAAAAATTCTTGTCATTGACGACTCTGACCTCGTCGCGGGGATGCTCTCCTCGCTTCTCGAGAAGAGCGGATACGCGACGTCGCGTGCGGTGAACGGGCTCGAGGGCGTCATCGCCGTGTACCGGGAGGCGCCCGATCTGGTCATCATGGACGTCGAGATGCCGGTGCTGCAGGGGTATCAGGCGAGCAGGCTGTTAAAGGCGCGGCGCGGGGTGTGCGATATTCCCATCATCATGCACACCTCCCTCAGCGGAGACCGGGACGAATTCTGGGCGCTTTCCTCGGGGGCGGACGCCTTCATCACGAAGGACTTCGACAATCTCATGCCGCTGCTGGACTCTATCGGCGAACTCATTGGCGCTCGCGCGGTGAACCGATCGATCATCGCCGAGGATGCCGCGAAGGTGGACCGGGACTGCGTGATGGAAATGCTGAGCACGACGCTCGACGGCCACCTGTTTCAGTCGGTCATCCTCAATCGGCTCTCGGAAACGGCGGCTTGCATCGGCTCGCTGTCCGACACGGGCGTGTCCGTGCTCTCGTTGATCGACCGGGTGTGTTCCGGGGACATCGCGGTCCTGCTGTTGAAGAGCGAAGGCGAAGTGGCCGCCTTTATACGGCCCGGACCGGGGATGGACGAGGCCGCCGCGCTCGACTTCTACAGAATATGCGTGGACGACTTCTACGGCGCCTTTCCCGACGCCCCCCGAACCGACGTTGCGCCCGTGTTTGCCGAGCAGCCCCGGCCGAGCGCGGCGTTTGATGCGCCCGACGAGCGCGTCGCCATACGCTCGTATGCGCACTGGGTCATTCCCGGCCGGTGCGCCCCGGTTGGGACGCTGCACGTGGGCAGCAGGGTGAACAACTACTTCACCGCGCCCATCAGCGCCAACGTGAATGTCTTCGCGGACGGCGCGGGGTCGATCATTGAAAACGCCATGCTCCTCAAGAACATCACCACCATGGAGCGGAATATCCGGAACGTCTTCTCGAAATTCGTTCCCGCCGAGATCATTGACGATCTTGCCGGCAAGAGCAGGAGCCAGGGTTTGCGCGCCGGGGAAAAGCGGAACGTGGCCATACTCTTCACCGATATCCGGTCGTTCACCGAGATTACCGAGAAGAACAGGCCGGAGGACGTCGTCGCATTGCTGAACCGATATTTCAGCACCATGGCCGAGGCGGTCATCCGGCACGGCGGGACCATCGACAAGTATATCGGAGACGCCATACTCGCGGTGTTCGGGGCCCCGCGCGCGTACAGCAATAACGCCGAGCGCGCCGTGAGCGCCGCATTCGACATGCTGCGGTCGCTGCAAAACATCGACACCGCCGGGCTCATAATGCCCGACGGACGGCTCGACATGGGCATTGGGATCCACGAGGGCGATGTGATCGTGGGGAACATCGGATCGAAGGAGCGCTTCGATTATACGGTCATCGGCGATGCGGTCAATCTCGCCTCCCGGCTCGAGGGGCTTACGAAGATGTACCGGAGTCATGTCATCGTCTCCGAGAGCGTGCGAGCGGCCCTCAAGGACGCCATGACCTTCCGCGAGCTCGACCGGGTGCGGGTGAAGGGCAAGGGGATCCCCACGACGATATTCAAGCTCGAGAACGTCACGCGGATGCGATTCTCGGAGGAGCAGCTGCGCGATTATGCCAAGGCGGTCAGCATGTACAAGATCAAGAATTGGGATACCGCGATCGAGTACTTCAACAAGGTGCTGGAACACAACCCCGACGATTACGTTTCGGCCATGTTCGTCTCGCGGTGCGAGGAATACCGCCGGAATCCCCCGCCCGACGACTGGGACGGCGCCATCTCGTTTGACGGGAAATGATCCGCTTGGCGCGCGAACGGCGGAATCGGCGGTCGCGATGCGCCTGGAGAACGCGACCGACGATGCCAGGAGGCAGTGAATCTATGAGCTGCAGAAGAACCGAAGGATCGTGCGTCGCTGCGCGCGCGGGCACCCTGCGGGCGATGTGCCTCGCGGCGCTCATGGCGCTAACGATATCGTGCAGCACCATGTCGGCGGCCTGGTACTCGCAGCCGGAACCGCGCTATCGGTCTCGCGCGCACGGCGGCATGGCCGCGCTGGTGGAGGCCGGGGGCGTGCGGCACGTGATTTTGTCATTGTCCAATCGCTACAAGGTTTACATGGGGCCGCCGCTCGTACCCGTCCGGGACATGGAGCCGCCCATACTGAACGAACAGACCTTCGAACTCAGGTGGCAGATCCGCCCGCCAGGCCCGGTCGCGCCGGGGACGTCAATGGGGTGGCGGCTCGTCAGGGAGGCGCTCGCCATCCGCTCCAACGACGGAACGGTGATTACGCCAACGCACATTTCCATCGAGGGGCTGGATCATGGCAGCGGCGAGACGCTGTATGTCCATTACGCCTATGAGGAGGTTCCGGCCGTCGTCCCTGTCGCCCGGCCGGTGGAGGTGACCCTGCGATTCTATAATCTCTCATATGGGCGAATGCCGAAGAGGTATTCGTTCGAGCCCGCTCTACACGCGGGGGATGAGCGCATCGCAGCTCCCCGCGTGCAATTTGTCCTGAAGCGCGATTACGAATACAAACCCTGCGTCGTACCGCTGTATTTCATGTCAGTGCGCTAGGGGAGAGCGAGCGGAGCACGGCAATTCCGCTACAGCAACCCGCGCTCCTTCGCCATCTTCTGAATGGCGTCGACCTGCTTGCGATTGTTGAGGATCTTCTTCACGACGCGCTTGTTTTCGGTCGCGAGGTCGGCCGCGGTGGGCTCGTTGTAATGCTTCACCCCGAGCCGGTCGCCCTCCTTGACGAACCGGCAGAACACCACCACCTGCGGCTTCAGGATGTCGCCCGGCGTGATGCCCTTCACAAGGGCGAGCTCGCCGGTGTTGAGCTCGCAGATATCGTTCACCGCGAAGATGGGCCGGTCATTGTTCAGGATGGGGCCCATGAGGTTCACGAAACGGCTCACCAGCGTAAAATCGAAATGCGAGCTGATGGAGTTCACGATGGCCTTGAGCGCCATGCAGGACGTGAAGGGCTCCTCGCGGAACGGCCGCGGCGAGGTGAGCGCGTCGTAGATGTCGCAGATGGAGGCGAGCTTGGGAAAGATGGGCAGGTTCTCGTAGGGGAGCTGATAGTAGCCCTTGTGATTGTACTTCTCGTGGTGGAACAGCACCGTCTGCAGCACCGTCTCGTTGGAGTCCTCGAGGTCCTTGAGGATCTCGTATCCCAGCTGGGGGTGGCGCTTGAGCTTGGTGAGCTCCAGCACGTCGAGTTGGCCCTGCTTGTGCAGGAGCTGCTTGTCGATCTTCCGCTGGCCGATGTCGTGGAGATAGGCCCCCAGCGTGATGCTCTGGTACTGATGGTCCGAGAACCCGCCGATCTTCTTGGCGAACACCGCCGTGAGCAGCCCCACGTTCACCGAGTGATTATACAGGTAGTCGTCGAAACTCTTTAAGTCCTTGATAAGGTTGATGACGTTCGCGTGCTCAACCGAGAGGTTGTGGATGATGTCGTCCACCAGGCGCTCGGCCTCGTGGTACTTCTCGGCGGAGAGCTTGCTCGTGCGGGCGATCTCGTCGAGCACGTCGTGCGAGGTGGCCAGCGCCGCCCGGAGCTTTCCCTCCTGGATGACCGCGCGCTTGCCGTCTTCGGCGTAATAGACGAAGTTCCCAAAGCGCGCGGTGATCTTTTTAATGAGCTCGGCGGTGAGGACGATGCGCTCGTCGAGGATCTTTTTCCCCTCCTCGGAGAACAGGGGGTAAATGAACGTCGAGTTGGGCCGCAGGTAGCTTAAATTTATTTTGACCTTCTTGGTTTCCATTCCCTTCCAAGCTCGAACTGTGTGTTTCTGTCAAGAGTAGAATGGCGCGCGCGGGCGATATTGACAAGTAAAAAATCAGAATACTTCTTGACGGAAACCCTCGGCCCCCGCAGAAACTAGCCCATGCGGATCGTAATCCCGGCCATCATCCTTTCACTTGCGGCGCTCGCCTCGTGCCGCGACATGTCGGCGGTGCGTCCGCCCGACACGCTCGCGATTCATATGGGCGCAGAGCCCAGCCATCTGAACCCCATCACCTCCACCGAGGCGGTCGCGAGCAGCATTAACAACTACATTTACGAGAACCTCGTGGACCGCGACTACGACACGCTGGAGATCGTTCCGCAGCTTGCGGAGCGCTGGACCATCTCGCCGGACCGCCTGCGCTATGTCTTCCATCTCAAGCGGGGGGTGGTGTGGAGCGACGGCGTCGAGTTCACGGCGGACGATGTCGTCTACTCCTACGAGCGCATCAAGGACCCGAAGGTGGCCTGCGCGCCGCTCAAGGTGTACTATATCGACGTGACCAGCTGCCGCGCCCTCGACCGCTACACGGTAGAGTTCGTGTATTCCAAGCGCTATTTCCGCGCGCTGGAGATCTGCGGCGGCATGCCGCTGGTGCCCAAGCACGTGTTCAATGACGGAACGGACTTCAATACGCACACGAAAAACCGATCGCCCGTAGGCACGGGGCCGTACCGCTTCGAGCGCTGGGACACCGGCAAGCGCATCGTGCTCATTGCCAACGAGCGCTACCGGGGGAAGAAGCCCGCGGTGCGCCGCGTGGTGTACACCATCGTCGCAGAGATCAACGTGGCGCTGCAGATGCTTAAAAAAGGCGAGCTGGACCTCATGGGCGTGCGCCCCATCCAGTGGGTGCGGCAAACGAACTCGGAGTCGTTCCTTTCGCGTTACCGGAAGCTCAAGTACTTCATGCCGTATTTCAGCTATATCGGCTGGAACAGCCGCCGCGCGTGGTTTTCGGACAAGCGCGTCCGGCGGGCCCTCACGCACCTGGTGAATCGCGAGGCCATCCTCGAGAAGCTGGAGTTCGGCCAGGGAATGGTCGTCTCGGGCGATTCGTATGTGTTCAGTAAAAATTATAATCAGAACATCAAGCCGTGGCCGTACGATCCCGCCGCCGCGCGCGAGCTCCTCCGGCAGGCCGGATGGGTCGACTCGGACCGCGACGGCATCCTGGACAAGGACGGCAAGAAGTTCTCGTTCACCTTCACCATGTCCTCCGGAAGCAAGTTCGCGGAGCGGCTCTCCACCATCCTCAAGGAGGATTTCGCGAAAGCGGGCATTCAGATGAGCATCAACCGCTACGAGTGGGCGGTGTTTGTCAAAAAGCTCCACGAGCGCGATTTCGACGCCGTGACGCTGGCCTGGTCGCTCGACTGGGAGAGCGATCCCTACCAGCTCTGGCATTCCTCGCAGGTGAAGGACGGATCGAACTACTGCGGCTTCGTGAACCGCGAGGCCGACGGCATCATCGAGCGCGTGCGCGCGGAGTTCGATCCCGTCGCGCGGATGCGCCTGCTCCACCGCTTCCACGAAATTCTGCACGAGGAGCAGCCGTACACCTTCCTGTACTGCACCCCCGCGCTGGTGGTGGTGAGCAAGCGCTTCAACAATGTGGTCGTGCACACCAAGGGCCTGCGCTACGATGAATGGGAGCCGGCGGGGGGCGCGCAATGAAGAAATATCTCGTCAAGCGGCTGCTCCTGCTCATCCCCACGTTCATCGGCATCACGCTCATCACCTATCTCATGGTGCGCCTGGCGCCGGGCGACTACACCACGCTGCGGGCCGGCGTGCAGGGCGAGCTCAAGCAGGGCGCCATCGGGAAGGAGATCATCGAGCAGGAGAAAAAGCTCTTTGGCCTGGACAAGCCCATCCCGGTGGGATACGCAGAGTGGCTGTGGAAGTTCGTGCGGCTCGATTTCGGGATCTCGCGCAAGGACGGACGGCCCGTATCGGCGCGCATCGCGGAGGCGCTGCCCATCACGCTCCGGTTAAACCTCATCGCGATGATTGTCGTATATATCATTTCAATTCCCATGGGGATCTTCTCGGCCGTGCGCAAGGACTCCACCTACGACCGCGTCTCGAGCCTTGCGCTCTTCGTGCTCTATTCGCTACCGTCGTTCTGGGTGGGGCTGCTGCTGCTCTTGGTGTTTTCCGGGGGCGACTATCTCAACCTGTTCCCGCTCGGCGGCGAGATCTCCGACTGGGCGCGCGACTTCGGATTTTTCGGCAGGCTGGGGAACAGGATCTGGCATCTGGTGCTGCCCGTGGTCACGCTCACCTATGGGAGCTTCGCCTTCCTCTCGCGCTACGCGCGCGCGAACATGCTCGAGGTCATCAACCAGCAATACATCACTACGGCGCGCGCCAAGGGGCTCTCCGATAACAGCGTCGTGTTCGTGCATGCCTTCCGCAATTCGCTGGTGCCGCTGGTCACGCTCATGGCCACGCTCCTCCCGGGGCTCCTGGGCGGGAGCGTGATCGTGGAGCAGATCTTCTCCATCCCGGGCATGGGGCTTCTGGCCTTCGAGGCCATCCTCTCGCGGGACATCCCGGTGATCATGGCCATCGCGGCCATCTCGGCGCTCCTGACCCTGCTGGGGATACTGCTGGCGGACATCATGTACGGCCTGGTGGACCCGCGCATTCGGCTGGAGGCGAAGCTGTGAGCGCGCAGGGCTACTGGTCGAATGTGTGGCGGGAGTTCCGGCGCAACCGCTTCGCGCTCGCGGGGCTTTCCATCGTCGCCATCCTCTTTGTGATCGCGCTGCTCGCGCCGCTTATCGCCAACGACCGTCCCTATGTCTTCGTGGACGGGGGGCGCGCCTATTTTCCGCTCTTTAAGGACTATCCCGCGCTCAAGGACGTGAATTTCCGGACCACCCGCGGGTCCTTTTCCGTCATGCCGCCCATTCCGTATTCGTATTCCGCCTACGACCTCGACGCGATCGTGCTGCCGCCCTCGGCGCGCCATGTCCTGGGGACCGACGAGCAGGGCCGCGACCTCGCCGCGCGGATGGTGTACGGTACGCGCGTGTCCATCCTGGTGGGCTTTATCGCGGTGTTCATCTATGTGAGTATCGGGATCGTCGTGGGGGCCGTCGCCGGCTATTACGGCGGTCGGACGGACATGCTCATCTCGCGCTTCATCGAGATCGTGATGTGCTTCCCAACCTTTTTTCTCATACTCACCATCCTCGCGCTGGTGGGCCCGAGCCTCACCAGCGTGATGGTGGTCATCGGCCTCACGGGCTGGACGGGGATCGCGCGCATCGTGCGCGGCGAGTTCCTGAAATTGCGCGAGGCCGATTACGTGACCGCCTCGCGCGCGCTGGGGGCGGGGGACGCCCGTATTATTATGCGGCATGTGCTGCCCAATGCGCTCGCGCCGGTGCTGGTGTCGGCCACCTTCGGGATCGCCTCCACCATCCTCATCGAGTCGTCGTTGAGCTTCCTCGGCTTCGGTGTGCAGCCGCCCACGCCCAGCTGGGGCGACATCCTGTCGCAGTCGCGCGATTTCATGGATTTCGCCTGGTGGCTCACGCTCATCCCGGGGTTCGCGATCTTCATCACCATCACCTCGTACAACCTGGTGGGGGAGGGGTTCCAAGACGCCATTGACCCCAAGGCGCTCAAGCGGGGGCGGGATTAGGGGCCGGCCATGGACCAGAAGCTCATCGAAGAGGTGATCAACCGCTCCATCAAGAAGCTCAACGACGAGTACGAGCTCATCAACACCACCTTCCTGAACGTGCTGCATGCGAACATCGACCAGCTCATCGAGAACACGGAGGCTTGGTTCGGCCCCGCCGCGCCCAAAGAGTTCAAGGACGTGCTCAACTCGCTCATGACGCTGGCCTATCTCTACTACGAGGAGCGGCGCGAGTACTCGAAGTACATTGTCGAGGAGAAATACGAGAACGTCGACCTGGCCGAGCTGATGGACGACATCATCGAGAAGGTCCGGTTCCTGTTTCCGGCGCGCGCGGTGACGCTGGTCGCGGCCGAATCGGATTGCAGCATCCGGGCCTCGCGCTCGCTGGTGCGGGAGTCCTTCTTTAACATACTCCTGTCGCTGTTCCAGTTCATGGACGAACGCTCCTCGTGCGGCATCCGGCTCTTCACTGAGGGCCAGAACGTGAAGATCGCGCTGGCCTTCGACAACCTCGCGGAGGAGCTTCCCAATATCACGAAGATCTCCCGCGTCTTCTTCTCGTACTTCGACGGCCAGGAGTACCGCATCAGGATCGGGATCAACATCGCCGTGGAGAACCTCCGCAATGCCGGGGCCGTGGTCAAGATCGAGAACCCCTCGGGGCGCAATTCGCTGCTGGTGACGGTGAGCTTCGCGTCGGTCATCTTCTTGCAAACGATCGAGGATATCCGCGCGGCCGACGGCTCGGTCGATGGAACCGATCCGGCCGTTGCCGGCCTGCCGGTTTTCCTGGGCGTGGACGACGTGGTCCTTGACATGGTGCTCCGCGAGGCGTTGCAGGACACGGGCTTCCTGGTGCGCCGCATCGACCTCTTCGGCGTCACCGGCGGGGACGACGGGGCCCCGCGTGCGGGTGTGGTGGACCGGCAGAGCATCGCGAAGGCCTTCCGCGATTTTTCCGAGTTCGCCGACGCCTTCCGCGCCTGCGACGCCGTGGTGGTCATCTACGGGAGCGAGGAGGAGCCCGAGGACATTACCGCCTGGCCCCATCTGCGCGCCCTGCGAAAGCCCTTCGATGTGGACGCGGTCATCAAGCTCCTGAGGGCGTGATGGACTACATCGTCGGGGACATCCACGGCATGGCGGACAAGCTCCGGGGCCTCGTTCAGATCATCGAGCCGCACCTCACCGATGACGACACCATTGTCTTCATCGGCGATTACATCGACCGGGGGCCGTCGCCCTACGAGGTCGTGGAGTTTCTGGTGCGATTGGCCGACACATATAACGTCGTGTTTCTCAAGGGGAATCATGAGGACCTCTTCCTGCGGTATGTGAGCGGGCGTGACCCGGACGGGGTGTACCTGTTCAACGGCGGGTCGTACACCATCCAGAGTTACAGGGCGCACGGGGGCGTGCATCGGCTCCCCGCCCGGCACGAGGAGTTCTTCAACCGCCTGCGGATGTATCATGAGGGGTCCGGCTATATCGCTGTCCATGCGGGGCTTAACCCGGATACGGCGCGTCTTGCCGAACAGACCGAGCACGACATGCTGTGGATTCGCGAGGCGTTTTACCGTTCGAGCTATCGGTGGCCCGCGACGGTCGTGTTCGGCCATACGCCCACGATGCAGCTCACCGGGTCTCAGGAGGTCTATGTCAACGACGAGATCAATATCATCGGCATCGATACCGGGGCCGTATACGGCGGTCCGCTCACCTGCCTGCGCATGCCGGACCGCATCATCTTCCAATCATAGGGCTGTGGGCCGCGCGGTACGTGCCGGGAGGTCGCGATGAAGCGTTTTCGGTTGCGAAGTGCCGCCGGGGCCGTCGCGCTTGTCGCGGTGATCGCCGGTGCGGCCTTCGCGGTGCAGGAATACCATCTGAGCGCGAAGGTCGAATCGAAGCGCAAGGACGGGACCCTGACGCTCTTGTTCACGGAGCGCCCGGACCGATCCGAGTACAACATCATCGATGACAATGCGCCCATCGGCAAGATCGCCGTCATAAGCGTCGAAGACCGGAGCACGGGCGCCGCGCCCGCATTTCGGGTCCTGGCGAGCTATATCGTTTTCGATACGCGCGCCGAACAGCGTGTCCGCACGGGCGCGTCCATCGGACTGGCCGTTCGGCGCATCGAGTCCGCATACGGCTATGCGCGCTCGCGCTCCGAATCGAAACTGCACAAGCAGATTGCCACCGAGCCCGACGGCAGGATCATGCTGCTCGTCCCGGGTGGAAAGTTTTTGCGCGGCTCGAACCGCGGAGACCGGGACGAGTACCCGCAACGGATCGTCGACGTGCCCGGGTTTTACATCGACAAATACGAGGTCTCGAACCTCGATTTCAAGCGCTTCGTGGCGGCCGCGAACCATAAACCGCCGCGCTCCTGGCCCGGCGGGGCGTATCCTCCCGGTGCGGACACCCTGCCGGTCCTGGTGACGTATTACGAGGCAGACGCCTATGCGCGCTGGGCGGGCAAGCGCCTTCCCACCGAGGACGAATGGGAGAAGGCCGCCCGCGGCCCCGGGGTGGTCGAGGTGGTCAAGGGCGGCGAGCGGCGCACCGAGCCCAGCAATCCCATCGTCTATCCGTGGGGGAACTCCTTCTCCCCGGAGCGGGCCAATTGCCGGGAGTTCTGGGACGATGCCCGCGTGGTTAGTCCGCTCAAGCGCGAGTTTTCGCGGGGGCTCCTTCCGGTTACGGCCTTCGAGGGGAAGGGTGATTCGCCGTACGGCGTGGTGAACATGGCCGGAAACGCAATGGAGTGGACGGCGACCTGGTACCGGGCCTATGAAGGCAACCGCACCCCGCATCGGCGCTATGGCGCCCAGGTGAAGGCGGTGCGGGGGGGCGCCTGGCATCACGACCGCTTCAAGCTCCGGGCGAGCGACCGGGAGTACGGCGGCATTCCCAGCCTGTATACGGATTCGCTCGCGGGGTTCCGCTGCGCCCGGAACCTCCGGGTCGCCGACCGCGCGCGGTAGCGCGCGGTCGGATCATACTCCATTAACCGGTAAATTATTGCGCCGAAATGACGATAAGTATACCAGGGAGCATATCTTCCATCTAGGGGACCGTCATGAGGTTTTTTTATCTGCTGGCGCGCCGGACCAGCTATGGGTTCGCCATCGTGTTCTTCACCGTGCTGGGGGGATGGCTGGGGGCCTTCTTCGGCTACTATCTCGGCTTTTCGTTTCTCCTGTCCACCGACGGGACCTACACATCGCTGGTGCTCAAATGGTTCCCGCTGGCCGTGCTGGTCCCCACGTTCATCCATTATGTGCACTTCGGCCTCTTAAGCCCCATCAAGATCCCGGCGCTCGCGCGCTCCCTGCGGCTCATCAACAATAACATCAAGGGCGATGCGCTCCGGCCGAACATCGGCGATGACGAGCTCGTGGCGCTCTATCGGTCCTTCTCCGACCTGCCGACCTACAATGCGGCCTTCGCGGCCTTCTACGCCCTGCTGGTTGGCCTGCTCACCATCGGGCTGGTGTATTACGATATCCGGTTCCTGAGCAACATCACCACCGTCGACGTGCGTCTGGGCATCCGCATCATCACCGTGGCCGATATCGTCGTGGTGGTGCTCTACGGCCTCTCGACCTACCTGCTCACCGAGATCCTCTCAAACCGCGAACGGGCGGTGTGCTATCACGAGATCCGGCGCCGCGGGATCGACCTGTACCCGCGCGTGTTCCTGGGCCTGCGCGTCAAGTTCGGATTTTTCGTGATCCTGATGATCGTCTCCATGCTCACCTTCGCGGCGCTCATCCAGAAGAGCATCTATTTCGGCAGCGAGGACATCCTCGAGATCGCCCTGTATTTCGTGATCGCGGTGCTCGCGGGGTTCTTCCTGATGCTGGTGAACACCAACTCCATCCTGCGCATCCTGCGCGAGATGAGCCGCGTGACCGGGGAGATCGCGGGCGGCGCGGCCTCCGAGTTCCGTCTCCACTCGCTGGACAAGGAGTCGGCGGAGATCGAGTACGCGGTGCTCAAGATGATCCAGGAGATCGAGGAGAACCGGAAAAACCTCGAGCACAAGGTGGAGCAGCGCACCGAAGAGCTCCAGAACGTGCTCTCGGACCTCAAGGTGAAGGACGATCTCATCCAGAAGCAGCTCGACATGGCCAGCGTGATCCAGCGGAGCATCCTTCCGGGACACATCGACGATTGGAACGAGCTCAAGTTCTCCGTGCGCTACATCGCCATGGAGAAAATCGGGGGGGACTTCTACGACGTCTACCAGCTTCGCGACGACAAGCTCGGGATCCTCGTGGCCGACGTCTCGGGCCACGGCATCCCGGCCGCGCTCGTGACCACCATGGCGAAGATCTCGTTCACCAACGCGTGCATGAGTTTCGAGTCGCCCCGGCGCATATTCCAGGAGGTGAACCAGAACATCCTGGACCACGTGAAAACGCAGGACTACCTGACCGGATTTTTCGTCGCGGTGGACGACGAGTATCACGTCACCTTCGCCAATGCCAGCCACCAGAAGGCCATCCTCCTGCGGACCGAGGAGGGGCGCGTGGAGCTGTTGGACACGAACGGGCTGTTCATCGGCGCCATCGAGGACGCCCGCGAGACCTACGAGGAGAAGACCGTGCAGCTTTCCTACGGCGACCGGATCATCCTCTATACCGACGGTATCCCCGAGGCCGTGAACGCGGAGCGCCAGGAGTACTCGAACGACCGGTTCGAGGAGATCATCCTCAAGAACCGCCACCTGCCGCTGGAGGATTTCACCGCGTACATCATCGAGGACGTGCAGCGCTTCATCGGCAACGCCCCGGTCGAGGACGACATCACCCTGCTGGTGGTGGAGCTGGCGCGCGACGAGGCGGTGGACGTGATCAAGGGCGCCCGCAAACTCATCGACGAAAGCAAATTCTACGAGGCCATCGACCATCTCGAGCGCGGCCTGTCGCTGTATCCCGACAACCGGAAGCTCATGTACAACCTGTCGAAGAACTATTTCCGCGTGAACAACTACGGGAAGACCGTGGAGTTCGTGGGGCGCTATCTGGAGGGCGACAAGCGGAACAAGTACGCCTACTACCTCGGGGGCGCGGCCTATTACAAGATGATGAACTACAACGGCGCCATCGAGTTCTTCGAAAAGGCGCTGGGGATCGACCCCAATTTCGTGAATGCGCTCTTCGCGGCCGGGATGGCCTACAAGCGGAACCGGCAGAACGATGATGCCGTCCGAAGCTTCGAGAAGGTCATCAGCATCGACCCCGATAACGCCTACGCGGCCTTCGAGCTCAACGAACTCAGGAAAAAATAACCGGGGCGCCTCAGCCGAGCTCCCGGTTGAGGCGCTCGATCATCTCCGCGACGTAGCGCGCCGGGTCCGGCACGAGCTCCTCGGGCAGCCGGAAGCCGATGGCCCCCTCATGACCGCCCCCGTTCGTAATGCCGAAGATGTCCATCACCGTGCGCAGGTCGAAGTCCTTGTACGAGTGGCTGCGGCGCATGCGGAACTGCACCAGCCCCGAGGCGGGGTCCAGGTCGTAGTAGGCGATCAGGCTCACGCCGCCGCTCTCCTCGGCCATGTTGTTCGCCAGCGCCCGGAAGACCGATATGACGATCTCGTCGTCGAAACGCTCCTTGAGGGCTTGCACCTCCTCGCGGCCGAGCACCATGCTGGCGACACGGCCGTTGAGCCCATGCCGGTTCTCCAGCGACTTGTAGCACTCGTCCTCCTTCACGGAGAGGTTGTAGAGCTCGTAGAAGACGTCGTCGATCTTGAAGAAGTTGGTCTCGCGCACCGTCGATTTCATTAGGATGTCCTCGAACATGCACGTGAAGATGTCGTAGTAGCGCTTTTCCCGGCGCGACTTGAGGTAGCGTCCCTTCTGCGTGTCGCCGATGATGCCGGTGATGACCGCGAGCACGAAGTTGCGCGACAGCGGATCGAGCACCATGAACCGCGAGAGCACGTCCCGCCGCCCCTTGAGCTTCAGGCCGATGAGCCCCACCAGTTCCGAGGCTGACGAGGCCGCGGTGACCAGCGCGTAGTCGGGGTCGCCCAGGTGTTCGCTGTCCCCGGCGATATGGTGGTCGATCTCGATCTTGATGATCTTCGGGTCGGCCAGCAGCTTGTCGATCGCCTTCGAGCGCTCGAGCATGGAGCGCTTCGCGGTGTCGCAGATGATCACGGTGTCGGGCGTGCGGGGGAGCTTCGACGGATTGTGCACGATCTTGATCGCATTGAACTTGCAGATGCGAAGCAGGTAGCTCACGTTGTCGTGGGTCTTTTTCGCGATGTTGATGGTGACCGCCTTGTCGAATCGGTTGAGGAGCAGCGCGATGGCGACCATCGACGAGACGCAATCCTCGTCCGGGCTGGTGTGCCCCAGGACCAGGAAGGTCTTGTGTTCGCTCATGACGTTGATGATGTTGTTGATGATCCGGTTCTTGTCCCGGATGCGGGTTATCGGTTGCTTGAGCATTATGTCGCCTATGGGTCCGCTGCAAATGAGCATGGCGCTCTTTTATGAAAAAGTCAATAGAAAATATTTTTTCCCGCAGTCAAAAAAACCTCCGGACGCGATCAAGACGCTAAAAAAGGCTTGCGGCGGGCGCACGGTGCGGCGAATACTACCAGAGCGACCCGTCGGGCGCAAAAACAGTCGCGGAATCTGCAGACATGGTCCTCAAAAAACGGATTATCTTCATCGTCATCGTGGTCCTGGTCGCCCTGCTGTCGCTGTATGTGATCGGGTTCAACGCGTTCACCTATGTCTTTTTCCCCGACCGCATGGTCAAGGACACGCTGGTCGGCTTCATTCGGCAGAATTTCAACAAGGCCATCCGCTTCGACGACGCCTTCGTCGACATATCCGGGAACATCATCGTCACCGGGCTCAATGTGTCGCACACCAGCGATTTCAACGACAACGTGAGCCTCGTCAAGTGCGAGCGCGCCGTGATCGACACCTCGTTTGTGTCGCTGCTTTCCCGGTCGATCGTGGTGCACGGCGTCACGTTCCGGGGCGCGGAGGTCACGCTCATGAAACGCGCCGGGGTCTCCTACGCGGACAATTTCAAGCGCCTCTTCGTCCTGTCGCGTCCCCTCGCTGAGATACCCGAAATCAACCGCCGGAGCTTCCTGGTCGATATTTTCGATTCCCGGCTGGTCTATCGCGACATGCAGGAGGACGATGCGCTCGTCCTGCAGTCCGAAGCGACGGACATCGCTGTTCGTATCGATGGCGAGAATGTCCGGTATCGGGTATCCGGAAAACTGCAGCCGCATCGGGGCGCGGACGTCGGCACCGGCCGCTTGCGGGTCTCCGGGACGGTCATACTTCCGAATGACGGGAAGTCGCCGCACTCGGAGGCGTCGGTCGAGGTCGCGGGGCTGGATATCACCCTGCTCAATCCCCTGTTCGCGGGCCGCCTGCGAAGCGACCTGTTCATTCGCGGGCTCCTTGGCGTTTCGGCGAAGATCGCGACCCGCGAGGGTCGTTCGGTCGCGGACGCCTCGGTCGAGGTCGAGGACCTCGTCGCGGAGCGCGTCTCGAGCGAGAGCGGCGCCGTTGCCCTGGTTTCGGATCTCTCCTTCAAGGCGCGGGGACGCATCGAGGCTTCGAACGACGCGAACGAGATTACCCTGCGGGACGTGCGGATCAACGACGGGAATCTCGATTGCCGCGCCGATGTCCGCTATCGAAACCTCCCGAAGGACCGCACCGTCGATCTGGCCCTGCGGACCAACCGCTTCGATCTCGCGCGCTTGACCCGGTCCCTGGCCGTGCTCCGCGGGACCGACGTGGCCGGATTCGCCCGGCTGGACGCGCGTCTCATCTTCGACCATGCACAGCGGCAGCCCCGCGACGTGCGCGCCTCGCTGGATGCCGATGGGTTCTCCCTCGCGCGCAACCGCCCGGAGGGGGCGCTGTCCCTGATGCGCGACGGCGCGCTCAGGCTCCGGCTCGACGGCGACCGGCTGGCGGGCAACGCGAGCGTCGCAAGCGGGGATTCACGCTCCTCCGTGGTCGTGCAGTCGGTCGTAAAGAGCTGGACCCCGTTCGCTTCCCAGACGATGCTGTCGGTCTTTTCCGATCGGCTCACCTCGCGCGCCCTCGTGCCCCTCGCGACGGCGGCCTTCGACGCGCTCCATGCGCTCGCCATGGACGACCGGCGCTATGCTTACGACGAGATACCGTTTCCCGAGAAGCCGCTGGGGAAGCTGGTGAACGGCAATACCGTGATGATCACCTGCGCGGCCACCACGCTGGTGCTGTCGCCGGCGAACCCCCTTCGGGGCCTGTTCTTCTCGCTCATCCTGAGCGATGGCTCCATCAAGCTCAAGCACTTCAATCTCGAGGGCTACGGGGGGGGCTATTCGGCGGACGTGTTCTGCAACTTCACCAGCGGCTATCCCTTCATGAGCTTCAAGGCGAAGGCGAAAAACATGGACCTGGGGGCGTTCGCCAAGGACGCGGGGTGGCGGGGGACCATCGGCGGCCTCATGAACGCCGAGATCGAATACCAAGCCAGCGTGAGCAAGCCCTCGCAGTTCATCGAGAACGGCCAGGGAGCCTTATCGATCGAGGTCTATCCCGCGGAGCTCAGCGGCACGGCGATACAGTCGGCGCTGATCGCGCACTGCCGTGACAACGGCATCGACGCGACGGCGCTTCAGTCGCTCAAGGTCGCTCGGGCGTGGGTCACCCTGCGACAGTCGCGCGAACAGTTCTTCGTGAGCCGCCTGAACGTCACCTCGGACGTCCTGAACCTCGACGCGAGCGGGACCTTCCCCACGGGCCCGGAGCTTTCCATTCCGTTTACCGCAAAGCTTACGACGAATGCGGACGATAAAACGGCCGGCGCTGTTTCCCTGCCGGCCGTCGTCAAGGGCGTCTTGTCCCGGCCGCTCCTGTTTCTGGGAACGGGCGACCGGCGCGGCATGCCGCTATTTCATCTCAAATAGCTCGTAGATCTTCACGGGCTTCAGTTTTCCCTTCACCCGCACCAGGTCGAGCTCGCGCACGATCACGTGGTCGCGGACATGCTCGTAGGTGAATTCGCTGATGATGATGTTGGTGCCATAGGCCTTGTTGGTTCCCTCGAGCCGCGCGCCCAGGTTCACCATGTCGCCCATGAGCGTGTAGTCCATCCGCGAGGACGATCCCATGAAGCCCACGACCATCTCGCCGGTGTTGATGCCGATCCCGATGTCGAGCGGCGGCTTGCCCTGCGATTTCCAGTTTTCGTTGAGCTCGCGGAGCCTGGTCATCATCTCCAGCGCCGTGCGGCAGGCGCGCAGGGCGTGGTCCTCCTGCGGGATGGGCGCGCCCCAGAAGGCCATGATCTCGTCGCCCACGTACTTGTCCAGCGTGCCGTCGTATTTAAAGACGACGTCCGTCATCTCCTGCAGATACTCGTTCAGGTGCACCACGAGCGCCTCAGGCGTGAGCCGCTCGGAGATGGTGGTGAATCCTCGGATGTCCGAGAAGAGCACCGTGAGGTTCTTTTTGTCGCCGCCCAGCTTGAGGCGTTCCGGATCCTGCAGCAGCTCCTCGACCACCGAGTGCGACACGAACTTGGAAAAGGTCTGTTTGATGAACTTCTTCTCCTTCTGCTCGGTGAGCACGCGGTAGACGATGATGAAGGTGAACGTCGTGGCCATCTGTATGATGGGCGTGGCGTAGGCGACGATGACATTCCTGAACTCGAAGAAGAGATACCCCGCGACGGCGTAGCCCGCGATCAGCACGACCGTGAGGACGGTGGACTTGATAATGGACAAGCGCGTGAGGAGCAAGCCCAGCAGCAGGGCGATCGCGAGCATGATGAGCAGGTTCTGCCAGGCGGCCAGTTTCACGATGAAGTCCTGGTTGAGGATCGTGTTAATGGCGCTGGCGTGGTGCTCGATGCCGTAGAGCGTCCCGTAGGGCGATCCGTGCATGTCGCTCGCGACCCCCGTCGCGGCGTAGGCGGCCACCAGGACGATCTTCTTCTCGAGCGACTTATTGTCCATGGTGCCGCCGCGATGGAAGTAGTAGTAGGGGTAGTTCTTGAAGCTTCCGTGCGCGCCGATGAAGTTGATGTCCATGCGCCCCGTTTCGTCGATGGGGATGACGATCTCACGCGCGGCGTTCGGCTTGGCCATCTTCTCCGCGGGCAGGTTCTTGAGCCTGATGTGCTTCCCCATCCGTATCTCGACGTCCTTCGCGCCGATCCCGAAGTAGTCCATCACGATCAGCAGGTCGGGGTTGGGATAGTAGTGGCCCTCGTGTTTGATCAGAAGCGGCATGGTGCGATTCACGTGGTCGGGGTCGGGCTTCACGTTCGCGAAGCCCACGCCGCGGGCGGCATTCGCGATAAGCGGGGTGGGCGGCTCGATCTCACCCGGCCACGTGGGGGAGGCGTCCTTCGGATCGAGCGGCAGGCGAAACCGCGCGAGCGCCTCCATGCGCTCGGCAAGGTCGGGGACCTTCGTATGCTTCTTTTCCTCCTCGAAGGCGTAGTCAACGTAGACGTTGCCGGCCTTGCGGATGGCGTCGGCCAGCTCCTTCTCGAACGGCTTGTGGTCCACGAACATGATGTCGAAGAAGATCGCTTTCGGGTTTCCCGACGCGACATACGAAACGAATTTCGCGTGCACGTTCCACGGGAACGGCCAGAAGACATTCTCCTGGGTGAAGCTGCGGATGGTGTTCAGGTCGATCCCCAGGATGACGATGTCCTCGCGCGCGCGGGGATTGGGGGTGTAGGTGGTCACGCCCGCCTGTATCTGGTTCGTGTCCTGCATGGGATCGCGGAGATAGAATCGGAAGTTGACCGTTCCGGTCTCGGCCAGGTCCAGCAGCGGCGTTTTGAGATATACGACGGTAAGAACGAGGAAGGTGAGCATCGCGACAAACACGCCGAAAAAGTTCTTTTTCAGGACATTGAGGATTGACATGGTCGTCTCCTGGTGTGTGTATGCTCAATCGCTACAGCGCGAATGGCTATTTATCAAGTTTTTTATTTAATGGTTGACAAAAATATTTTCAATTCCGACATTTTTTGGGAATATGTATGATAATGTTTGAGGTATCGTGTGAACGTCAAGGACGAGATTGAACAACTGATCCGTGAATCGCTCCAAAGCGCGATCCGTGACGGAAAGCTGCCCGACGCGGAGCTTCCCTTCGTCAAGGTGGAGTATCCCAAGGACGAGCGCTTCGGCGATTACGCCACGCCCATTGCGATGGAATCGGCCCGGGTCCTGCGCAAGTCGCCGCTCGAGATCGGCGCCATCCTGCAGGAGTACGTGGGGAAGGCGCCGCTGGTCGAGCGCGTGGAGGTCGTCAAGCCCGGATTCATCAACCTCTTCGTGTCGTTCGATTCGCTTGCGAACAACCTGTCACGCGTCCTCGCCGAGGGGGACGGATACGGCCGCACGACGCGCGCGACGCCGTTTCGCGTCAATATCGAGTTCGTATCCGCAAACCCAACCGGTCCCCTGAACATCGTTTCCGCGCGCGCCGCCGCGCTGGGCGACTCCATCGCCAACCTCTACGAGGCGACCGGTGCGACCGTGGATCGAGAGTTCTACGTGAATGATTACGGCAACCAGGTGACGCTCCTGGGCCGTTCGGTCCTGTGTCGCTATCGCGAGCTTGCCGGCGAGGCCGTGGCGTTCCCCGAGGACGGCTATCACGGCGAGTACGTGAAGGACATCGCCCGCCACGTGCGCGAGCAGCACGCCGCCGAGGTGGAGTCGCTCCCGGACGACGAGGCGCGCATCGCCTACATGGCCGAGAAGGCCGTCGCGTACAATGTCGCCGGCCAGCGCGAGGATCTCGCACGCTTCAATGTGCGATTCGCGCGCTGGTTCAGCGAAAAAACGCTCCATGAGTCCGGCGCGGTGGAGCGGACCTCCGAGCTCCTCGGCGCGCGGGGCGTGCTCCGCGAGGAGGAAGGCAAGAAGCTCTTTGTCGCGACCGCCTATGGCGACGAAAAGGACCGCGTGGTGGTGCGCGACGACGGCCGCCCCACCTATTTGCTCGCGGATATCGCATATCATCGGGACAAGCTGGAGCGCGGCTACGACCGGATCATCGACGTCTGGGGCCCCGACCACCACGGCTACATCGCGCGCCTTGCCGGCGCCATGACGGCGCTGGGCGCGCCCGCGGGGCGCTTCAGCATCCTCATCGCCCAGCAGGTGAACCTGATCATGGAGGGCGAGATCGTGAAGATGTCCAAGCGCTTGGGGCAGTTCTCCACGATGCGCGAGCTCATCGACGAGATCGGGGTGGACGTTGCGCGCTACTTTTTCGTGATGCGCTCGCTGGAGAGCCATCTGGATTTCGACCTGGCGCTGGCCAAGCGCGAGAGCTCGGAGAACCCGGTCTTCTATCTGCAATACGCGCATGCGCGCATCTGCTCCATCTTCCGCGAGGCGGAGAAGCGCGGCGTCGCCTATACGCCCGGCGCCGTCGACCGGGAGCCGCTTCAAAACCGCGAGGCGGTGGCGCTCCTGAAGCTCATCGCGCGGTTTCCGGAGGAGATCGTCGACGCCGCGACCCAGTGCGAGCCGCATCGTATCGCCAATTACCTGCTGCGCTTTGCGCAGCAGTATCACCGCTTTTACACGGAACACCGCGTCATCTCCGATGATCCGGTGACCACCAACACCTATCTGGCGCTTTGCGACGCCGTGCGCATTGTCATGCGCAACGGCCTTCGCCTGCTCGGCGTGACGGCGCCCGAACGGATGTGACCCCCGGGAGACGGCTATGAAGGATGTCGCCATCGTATCGACAGGCAACGAGCTGGTCTACGGCAGCGTGCAGGATGAGAACGCGTACTACATGAGCCGGGAATTCTTTCGCACCGACTTCCAGGTGGTGCTGCACCTCACCGCCGGTGACGTTCCGGACGATCTTGAGCTGTGCATCCGCCAGGCGGTCGGCCGGGCCGACGTGGTGATCGTGACCGGCGGTCTGGGCTCCACCGAGGACGATTACACGTTTCGCGTGCTGCAGCGGATCTTCGACTGCGGGGCGCGCGTGCACGAGCCCGCCTACGAGCGGCTCAAGTCCTTCCTGAAGTTCATGAAGCGCCGGGAGCTGGAGAACGACGTTCGCATGGTCACGGTCCCGGAGGGCGCCGAGGTGTTCGACAATGAGTACGGACTCGCGCCGGGGTATGCGATCCGCCACGGGGAGAAGATCATCATTGCCATGCCGGGAGTGCCCCGGGAGATGCAGCTCATGTTCGACGGAAAGGTCCTTCCGTTTCTGCTATGGGAGCACCAGGCGGGGGTGCGCGAAAACTTCTTCCTGCGCGTCGTCCTCATGCGCGAGTCCGAGGTGAACGAGCTCATCAAGAAGATGGACCTTCCTTTCGACGAGATGACCTGGGGGGTCACGGCCGTCCCGGGGATGAACAATATCTCCTTCGTGAAGCGCGGGGCGGGGCGGCTCGACCGGTGGGCCATCATGTCGGAGGCGCGGCGCGTATTTAAGGACCGGCTGCTCGATCCGGACTCGGAGTCGCTGGAGATGGAGCTCGTGAAGCTCCTCACTGAAGCGAGCGCCACCATCGGCGTCGCCGAGTCGTGCACCGGCGGGCTGATCGCCAAGCGCATCACGGACGTTCCCGGATCCTCGGCGGTGTTTCGCGGCGGCGTTGTCGCTTATGGCAACGAGGCCAAGATCGAGATCCTGGACGTGAGCGCCGCGACCCTGCAGCGCTGCGGGGCGGTGAGCGAGGAGGTCGCCGGGGAGATGGCCGCTGCGGCACGGAAACGCTTCGGGACCGATATCGGCATCTCCGCCAGCGGCGTCGCCGGACCCGGCGGCGGAACCGACGAGAAGCCGGTGGGCATGGTCTGCTTCGGGTTCGCCTCGCCCAAGGGCGTGGATACCTTCACGCGATACATCAAGATGGACCGCGAGCGGGTCCGCTTTTACGCATCGCAGTATATCCTGGACAAGGTTCGCCTGCACTTCAAGAACGGCTGATCCGATGCGTCCGTTCCCCGTCGCCATCGCCCTTGCCGTTGTCCTGTCGCTGTGCCCTCGCGCCGGCGCCGCCGACGACCTCCCGTCGCTCTTCGAGCAGGGGCTCAAGGCCTATGAGACCAGGAGTTACGCGGCGGCGGAGCTCATCTTCGGGACGATCGTCGAATCGAAGAACGATGTCTATCGCGACCGCGCGTGGTTCCATCTCGCCCTGTCGATCTATCACCAGGGCCGCTACTCCGCGGCGCTCTTCGAATTGAACCGCTTTTTGCTCATGTGCCAGACGCAGACGCTCGCCGTTCGCGCCCAGTTCTGGGTGGCCGAATGCCTGCGGCAGATGAAGCGCGCCCTGCCGGCCATCGAGGAGTACAAGCGCTTCATCGCGCGCTATCCGGGCGACGATCTGGCGGTGGTCGCCCGGGAGCGCATCGGCGACATCTATTTTTCCGAGGGGCGGTACGACGAGGCCGTGATCGAATGGGAGCGCGTCATCCCGATGAACGCGGACCGCTCGCGCCGGCTCCGGATCGCGGTGAAGATCGGCGAGGCGCAGTTCTGGAGCGGGCGCGATGCGCGCGCCCTGGAGACGCTTGCGCCGGCGCTGGATTCGATGAACGACGCGCGACTCGAGGCGCGAGCGCGCATCGTGGCCGGGCGCGCATACCAGCGGCAGAACCGCCATCAGGACGCGATCCGCCAGTTCTCCCGGGTGCCGTCCGCGCTGGCCCGCGAGGCCCCCTATTCGGACGCACAGTATTTCATAGCGTTGTCGTATTATGCGGAGGGGGACGCGCGGCGGGCCTGGGCGCTCCTCGAGGAGTTTATCGGCATTGGCCTGCGCTCGGACTGGTTTTTCGACGCCCTGTACATGCTGGGGCGAATCAACATCGAGGAGGGTAGCGAGGCCGAGGGGATGCGGCTCCTCGAGCAGGTCCGCAGCGGGACCGGCAAGCCCGAGCTCAAGGCCCGCGCGGCGCTTCTCCTGAGCCGGATCTATCTTCGAAAAAACCCGCGGCAGGCCATCCCGTACCTCGAGGACGTGACGTCCATTCCCGACCCGGCCGAGCAGAAGAACGCCCTCATGCTGCTGGGGAGGGCGTACATGGCCGAGCGCCGCTACGACAATGCGGAACGGACGCTCGATCTGGCCGAGAGCCGTTTCCCGTACGATCCGGTGGTGGACGAGATTCGATTCCTGAAGGCGGGCATCGCCATCGAGAAGGGCGATTTCGAGCGCGGGATTTCGGCCCTCGACGATATCGCGCGGACGAACCCGTTTTCGCGCTTTATCAACGAATCGCTGTATTATCGCGCGCTCGCCGATCACCGGCGTGGCGCCCATGCCACGGCGCGAACGCGCCTGCAGCGCTATCTGGGCGGCGCACACCCCGAGCGCGGCTTCGCGGCGACGGCGCTCCTGATCGAGGTGCATGTCGCGCAAAAAAATTACCCCGAAGCCGAACGAACCGCTCTGTCGCTGGCGGCGCGCTTCCCCGACCATGCCGGTCTCGACAGTGCGCTGTGCGCGCTTGCGCGACGCCTGTCCGCGGCCGGTCGCGACGGCGAACGCTATTACCGACTCGTGATGGAGCGCTATCCCGCCTCTCCCTGCGCGTGCGTGCAGGCGCGCGAGCGGGGCGATCGCGCCATCGACCGGCGTGAATTCGCTCTGGCCGAGGAGCAGTATGGCCGCTTCCTGAAACACTGCGCGGAGGAGACGTCCGGCGAGGTGTTCGCCTGGTGGGCCCAGTCGATCTATCGGCAGGGGCGCTTCGCAGAGGTCGCGGCGCTGGGGGTGCACGAGCGCTTCCAGGCGAGCGAGGGCCCGGCGCGCAGCGCGCTCGCCATTCTCATCGCGCAGAGCATGTATCGCCAGGGCGATTACGGAGGCGCGCATCGCTATTTCACCATCGTGGGACGCGAAGGGCTTCGGGACGACGAGCGGCACGAGTACGTGATCGCCTGCGCAGCGGTGGAGGACTTCGAGGGCCTCGGGGGCGCGCTCGCGACCCTTGAACGGAACAAGCCGCTGTATCGCCGGTCGCTCAGTGAGCTCGGGCGCTTTTTCCGGGGAGCGGGCAATGTCGAGATGGCCAAGACCTATTACCAGTGGTACCTGCTGGAAGAGCCGGCAAAGGAGCCGTCCGACACGGTCCGGCTGATTCTTGCGGAGATCGGCGCGGAGCAGGGGGATTACGCATCCGCCATCGTGCAGCTAAACGACATCACCACGCCGTCGCTCCTTCAGCGCCAGCTGTCCCTGCTTATCGTGGCCTACTTTCGCTCCGGTAACATCGCATCGGCGGTCGCGCTCAGCGAACGCTACGGCGCCGATCTCGTGGCGTCGCGGGCCGGGGAGGCCGCCGTCCGTGAGAATGTGCAGTATTATTTTCACCAGGACGATTGGGACGGTTTCGAGCGGTACGCCCTGCTGCTTCGCCGGTTTCCCGGAAACGAGGCGTACCTCGAGTATCACGAGGGGCTGCTCGCCCTCCGTCTCGGGGAATATCCCCGCGCGCGACGCATCTTTGAGCGCCTCGGCGACGGGCAATCGAACTATCGGGACGAGGCCGTTTTTTTAAGCGGGATGATCGCGCAGTACGCCTTCCAGGATGTGGCCGGCGCCATGAAAATTTTTAATCGGTTGACAGGAGGGGCGGGTTCCACTACTGTTCTGGCCGATCGCGCGCGCATCCATCTCGCCGTGCTCGCCTTCGAGGCCGGGAGGCCCGAAGAGTCGCGGCGATATCTCGACGCGGTGCTCGCCTCGTCGAAGAGCGACATGGACCGGACGCGCGCGCGCAATTTGCTCGAATACTTCAGGCTTGCACCATAACAACGGTCAATGGATCACACGAAAACGATACTGGTGATAAACGGCCCCAACCTCAATCTGCTGGGGATGCGGGAGCCGAATACCTACGGCACGAAATCGCTCGATGAGATTCTGGAGGCGATGCGCGCCGCCGCCGACCGGCATGGCGTGCTCCTCAATTTCTTTCAGTCGAACTCGGAGGGGGCCATCATCGATTTTCTCCACGAGCGGACCGGCGCCGACGGCATCATCATCAATCCGGCCGCCTACACCCATACGTCGATCGCCATCCGGGACGCGATCGCGGCGCTCGGCGCGCCCGCAGTCGAGGTGCACCTGAGCAACGTGCATGCGCGCGAGGAGTTTCGACGGCATTCGCTCATCGCTCCGGTGTGCATCGGCCAGATCGCCGGGTTCGGGCCCCACTCGTATATCCTCGCGCTCGACGCGATCGTCGCGCATATCGCGCGGTCCCGTGCGGAGTGACGGCATGCCGGTGCGGGGTCGCCTGTTTCAATCGACAGTGCTTGTAGGCGTCTTCGCGACGTTCCTCGCCTGCGGCGCCTGCAAGGAGCGAAACCAGCGCGAGAGCGAGCCCAACGACACCTTCGCCAACGCAAATCCGATCACGGCGCACATGACCGTCGAGGGCGCGCTCGAGCGGACGAACGACAGGGACCATTTTCTGCTCACGGTCACGGAGCCGCTGGTTTTGGACATCTCCCTGTCGGGCGTGAAAGGAGTAAACCAGGCATTCCAGGTATGGCGGCGCACCGGCGAAAGCTATACGCTCCTGAAGCATGTCGATGACCAGCGCAAATCATCCCCCGAGCGCTTGTGCAATCTCTACGTTTTGCCCGGGACCTATTGCATCGTCGTGCTGCACGGCGACAAGGACGCACCGCAGACCAACCGTGAAACGCCGTACCGTCTCAAGGTCGCGTCGCGCTCCATCAAGGATTACGAGGAGCAGGAGCCCAACGATTCGCCCGAAACGGCAAATCCGATCCCCATGCCGGGCGAGATCTTCGGTTTTTTCTCTCCGGCCATCAATAAGCACAACACCAACAAGGAGCATCCCCGCCGCGAGGAGGACTGGTTCTCGTTCGAGGTTTCCCTCAACGACAACAAGCCCATTTTGGTCGATATCGAGCTCTCGGGCGTTCCGGCCGTCAATTCCACGCTGCAGATATTCTCCGGGGACATGGAAGAGCTCGGCCGTGCCGATGTGGGCGAGGTCGGGAAGGGGGAGAGCATTCGCGGGGTGGGCATCACCACGTCAGGCCGGTATTATCTCATGGTGGCCGCACGCAACGTCGAGGCCAACAACGACATTCCCTATAGCGTTAAAATCACGAAACGCGAGTACAATTACTCCCTGGAAATGGAACCGAACAACACCCTGGAGCGCGCCAATCTCATTGCCGAGAACCAGGTTTCCGGCATGATCTTTCCGCGCGGCGATATCGACTGGTATCGCGTGCAGGGCGGCGACGAGCTTCAGGTCTACCGCGTCGAGGCGGTGCCGCCGCCCGATGTCGACGTGCAGCTGCGTCTCTACAACGATCGCCGGGAGCGGCTGTGGGAAACCGACCAGGCCAAGCGCGGCGAACGCGCCATCATGCCCGGCATCGTGTTGCGGGGCGAGTTCTTCATCGAGGTGTACTCGAAAACGGGAGCGGTCAATCAGGATAAGCCGTATCTGCTCACGCTGGTGACCAAGACGTACGCCGATGGCTGGGAGAAGGAGCCAAACGACACGAAGGCCGCGGCCACGAAGGTCACGGGGAAAACCGTGCTGGGGTTCACCTCGAAGCGGAAGGATGTGGATTATTTCCTTTTCGAGTACAATCGGCGTGTGCGCTGCCGATATGTTATCCGGGCCGCGCAGGGGTCCGAGCTCCAGGTGTCGGCGACGGACCCCATGGGTTATATCCTCAAGACGGTTGCGGCCGTCGGCGGAAAATCGGTGCGGCTCGACGAGATGGTCGACAATCGGGGCTACCTCGTGGTGCAGACCTCGATCGAAAATCTCGACGAGCCCTATGTGATTGAGGTGGAAACGGAATGATGCCGATGCGACGTTGTGCGGCGCTCCTGCTGATCGTCGTCGCCATGGCATGCTGTGGCTCGTGCGCAGCGCGGCGGGGCGATGGCGCCGTGGACCGAAAGCACACCACGCCCGTGCGCAGCGACAGCGACCTCGTCGTCCTCGTTCACGACGAGGGCATCGCCGATCCCGCGCGCGACCGGCGGTGCTACTACCGCGTATTTGTCAACAAGGTCGAGGCGGGACGGACGGGGATCGGCCTGGAGTCTCAGCGCAAGGAATTCCGCACGGTCGTTGACCGCAACCGGCACCTGGTGAGCATTGAAAAGTGGGTGCTCGATGAACGGAAGGGACGATACGAGAAGCTGAACAACATCGAGCAGCCGAAGCCGAATTTTCTGTATGTTACCGCCGGTAATGATCGGATCATCGTCCGGTTCGTTGTGGATCATGAAACCAGGCGCGCGGTCGTTACCGCGGGCCGGAGCGAGTAGCGGACGACGCGCATTGTGGTGGGACGATAAAGGCGGACCCGGTGGGGTCCGCCTTTGTGCGCGATGGTGTCGCGTCGATCGACGCCGTTAGAGGGTGGTCTTCGACGCGCCCTCATCGACGCTCACGGGGCCGTCATTGGAAACGATCTCCGAGGAGCCTTTGGTGTAATAGTTCCGGGAGACCCTGCAGGGAATGCTGTAGTCCTGCGAGGCGTTCCAGAGGATGAAGCCGCTCGCGCCGGCGTCGTGCACGGCCCGGATCTGCTCGTGGATGTATTTCTCGTACGGCATGTTCGCCCGTTTCACCTTCATCTTGAATGCCTGGATATACGTGACGATGTGGGCCCTGGTGACCCGCTCCTTCGCCTTTTTCGATGTGATGAACACCGTGGTGTACGGGTCGGACATGAGCTTTTTGCTCCAGGTGTAGTGCGAGGGATAGGCCATCGGGCAGATGACGTCGGCGACCTCATCGAGCCCCTCCATGCGCTGCCCGATGGGATCGTGCTTGTTGAGCGGGATGCGGCCAAAGACGTCGGCGGCGATGCGGACATTGTAGGGCTTGAGGTGCGCGCGCGCCTTCCGTAGGAAGTTCTCGATGAATGCGTATTTTTCCTTGAGCGGGATCTTTTTCAAGATACCGTGGTCGTTAAACCGGATGTAATCGAACTGGATCTCCCGGAATCCCAGCTTGCAGGCGTTCTCCGCGACGGCCAGCTTGTTCGCGATATACTGCGGATCGACCGGATACTTTTTGAGGCCGTCGGGAAACACCACCACGCGGGCAACCGTGTGAAAACCCTTTTCGATGCAGTAATCGATGTTCTGCTTGGGGATGGCGCTTTCCTTTATTCGGGAGTCCTGCACGTCGATTACCAGGGTGTTCAGGCGCCCTTCCTGGGCCATGGAAACGTATTTTTGCAGTTTTTTGAAGTCCTTGCCCGAGTTGCTGGTTAAATAGATTCCCTTGTAGAAGCTGGGGAACCCGGGAACGGCCGGTGCGACCTTTGCAGCTTCGCGAGCGCGCGCCGATGATTGTTTTTTGACGTTTTGGCTCCAGATCGAACCGATTTTATCGAACGACAGGAAGAGGACGAAGCAGAGTGCCAGCAGCAGTACGGAAAGTGCGATTCCCGCTTTTTTCATTCGGTATCCCCAGTAAATTTGATTTTTTAACAGTATCGTAGTATATGCTCTATGGACTAACCGGATAGCCCTCGATACGGCATCCGCGGCCATCTTCCGCGTCAACAACATTATTGCGATTGAATAGTTAATATTCGGCAACAGCGGAGATGGCGCTCAACAAGAAAAATGAATTGAACACATGCAGCGGTTTTTACTAAAAAAATTTTTGTTAATAATGATTATTTAAGGCGCCATTATTGACGCTTGTCCTATTTGCGCGTATACTATATGTGAGTTGGTGTGTATGTCCCTATCCCGCACAACACAAAACGTTTATCAAATAATGGCTTGATCCGCTCACGCTCAGTTCGGCGGTACGCATGTGCATCGGCACTGCGTCGACCCGAGGGCGGCGGGCGATCGGGCGAGGAGAATATCCGTGAGTCTGCTCGACACAATTTCCGGCGATCTGCATGAGGCGATCAAGGCGAAGAACGAGGATGTGGTGCGAACGCTTCGCATGCTCAAATCCGACATTATGTACGAGAAAACGAAGGGAACGGCCGAATTGACCGACGAGGCCGTCCTGGAGGTGGTCGCCCGGGCCTCCAAGAAGCGCAAGGAGGCCATCGAGGAGTTCACGAAGGCCGGACGGGGCGAGCTAGCCGCCAAGGAAGCCGCCGAGCTCGAGATCCTCGCCCGCTATCTCCCGGAACAGCTGGGAGAAGAGGCGATCGCGGCCGCCATCGACCGGAAAATCGAGGAGATGGGTGCGGTGACCGCCAAGGACTTTGGCAAGATCATGAGCGTGATCATGAAAGAGCTCAAGGGGCGTGCGGACGGCGCTATCGTGAAATCCCTCCTTGGCAAGAAGCTCGAGGGCCGATAGTCGGCGCACGATCATCCCGAGTGCAGATTCCGCGCGAAATCATCAACCGCATTCGCGATCGGGCCGATATTGAATCGGTGGTGCGCCGCTATGTTCCGTCGCTTGCGAAGAAGGGCAAGGATTTTATCGGCCTATGCCCCTTTCATAAGGAGAAAACGCCATCGTTCACCGTTTCGGTCGAGAAGCGGATTTTTTACTGTTTCGGCTGTCATGCCGGGGGGAACGTCTTTTCGTTCATATCCCGCATTGAAGGGCTCAGCTTTCCGCAGAGCGTGAGGTTCGTTGGCGATCTGGTCGGCATCCCGGTGACGGATTCCGCCAATGGCGCGAGCGCCTCGCCGGAGGATGCGTACCTGAAGCTCAATTCCGTGGCACTGGGCGTTTTTTACAATACGCTGCGCGAGCCCATCGGCAAACCGGGATTGGAGTATGTGCTGGGCCGGGGCGTGTCGCGGGAGGCCATTGACGAGTTCAAGCTGGGATTCGCGCCGGAGAGCTGGAATCATCTAACCGGATTTCTCAAGGGCAACCGCGCCAATTTGGAGCAGTGCGCGGAGATCGGCCTGGTGAGCAAGGCCGATAAAGAGGGCCGGATCCATTATTACGACAAGTTCAGGAACCGGCTCATCTTTCCTATTTGTAACGCGAGCGGCGAGCCCATCGCTTTCGGGGGGCGTATCATCGGACCGGGCGAACCGAAGTATTTGAACTCCCCGGAATCGGCCGTCTTTCAGAAGCGGGGAGTGCTCTATGGCTTCAACCGGGCCCGGGACGCCATACGGGAACTCAAGCGGGCAATCGTGGTGGAGGGGTATTTGGATGTGATCGGCTGCCATCAGCAGGGGGTGCGGAACGTGGTCGCACCGCTCGGCACGGCCCTCACGCAGCAGCATGTGGACCTTCTCGCGCGCTACTGCAACGAGATCATCCTGGTCTTCGACGCCGATCCCGCGGGGATCAATGCGTCGCTTCGATCGATCGACGTCATCTCGGCCAAGAACGTCGAGGTGCGCGTGGCGGCCCTGCCCGAGTCCGACCCGTTCGAGTTCGTCCGCACGCGCGGCATCCGCGAGTTCATGGCCGCGGTGGATTCCGCGCTCTCGCCGGTGGACTACCGGATGCGGCGCGTGATGGCGGAGGCGCTTCCGGGGGCGGCGAACCGGACGCGGACAATGGTCCAGCTCTTCGAGGTCATCCGCGAACTGCCGTACGAGTCCGAGCGGAGCGCCTACGTGAAGCGGATCAGCGCCCTGCTGTCGCTCGATGAGAACGCCGTACGCGTGGATTTCAAGAAATTCCTTGGGCGAAGCGAAGCGCCCTTTGCGCCCTCTGCCGGGGGACGCGCCGAGCGCGCGGACTTCGAGACGAAAAGCTATCGCGACCTGGTGGCGCTTTTGTGCGCCCACCCGAGGCTTGTCGCGAAGGCGGTATTCGATTTCTCCGCGGAGGAGATCGTCGATCCCGCGGCGCGCTCCGTCTTCGCCCGCCTGCTGGACCTGTATTCAGCGGACGAAGAAATATATGTTGACAAAATATTCGATTTTTTTTCTGAAGGTGACGAGAAGCGGTTTCTGGAAGAGAACGTCGCTGCCAGATCTCCCGTTGAAAATCCCGACGATGCGTATACCGAAATCTACATAAATCTCAAGCTGCATCAGATCGACCGGAAAATCAACCGGTGCGCCGACACGATTCGGCGGTCCGGCGGGGCGGATTCGGCCGATGTGCGCGCGTGCCTCACGGAGATCGAGGTGCTGCGCCGCGAAAAGGAAAAGCTTTCCCTCTACGTCTACAACAGGCGCTAGGGCATATCACAGGCGAGGGGTGCCATCATTATGAGCAAAGGCGAGCTGGTGTTGAACGAAATACCCGAGGTGAAGGGCCTGATCGAGCTGGGAAAGTCGAACGGCGAGCTCACCTACGACGAGATTAACGACAAGCTTCCCGAGAAGATCCTCAACTCGGACAAGATCGACGATCTCTTCATCCTCCTCAACCAGCTCGGCATCGAGATCGTCGAGGAATCGACCCGCAAAACGCCGGTCGTCAAGGAAAAGAAAAAGGGCAAGTCTAAAACGAAAAAGGCCGCCGCCGGCGCCACCATCGACGACCCGATCCGCCTCTACCTGAAGGAGATCGGCACCGTGTCGCTCCTCTCCGGCGACCAGGAGGTGGACCTGGCCAAGAAGATCGAGGAGGGCGAGCTGCTCATCGAGGACGCGGTGGTCAACTCAACCCTGCTGGTGAACGATCTCGTGAAGCACTATCCGAAGATCAAGAGCGGCAAGATGAAGCTCGTCGAGATCCTCAAGATCAACAAGCTGTACTACTTCTCGTCGGCGGACATGCACAAGCTCGAGAAGAAGTTCTACGAGCGCATGGTGGTGATCCTCTCCGACGACAAGAAGATCATGCAACTGGAGAGCAAGCTCCGCAAGCTGGAGGAGGGATCGCCCAAGGGCGCCGAGCTGAAAAAGAAGATCGAGGAGCACCGCGCCAGCATCACCGAGGCGGTCAAGGATATCGAGATCAGCGAGAGCGAGATCAAGAAGGTCGCCGCGAAGATCCTCTCCATGGTGCACCGCATCCAGGAGACCCAGGGCTTTTTCACCGAGGTGGAGCGGAAGTACAAGAAGAGCCTCAAGGAGCTCAAACACTACGGGCGCAAGGTGGAGAAGGGCGAGCAGGTGAAGCAGACGCTCGCGGCCCTGAAGATAACGGGCAAGGACACGCTGCTGAACCTGGTGAAGGACATACGCAACAACGAGCGCAAGATCCGCCGGATCGAGCAGGAGGCCGGCGCGGAGACGGAATACATCCTCAAGTGGGGCAAGCAGATCGGACTGGGGCAGCGGAAGATCTCCATCGCGAAGAAGGAGCTCATCAACGCGAACCTGCGCCTGGTTGTCTCCATCGCGAAGAAGTACGCCAACCGCGGCATGCACTTCTTCGACCTCATCCAGGAGGGAAACATCGGCCTCATCAAGGCGGTGGACAAGTTCGAGTACCGCAAGGGATACAAGTTCTCCACCTACGCGACCTGGTGGATCCGCCAGGCGATCACCCGCGCCATCTCCGACCAGGCGCGCACCATCCGCGTGCCCGTGCACATGATCGAGCAGATCAACAAGGTGATGCGCGAGACGCGCCTGTTCCAGCAGGAGTTCGGCCGCGAGCCCACCCCCGAGGAGCTGGCCGACCGGCTCGGCTGGCCGGTGAGCAAGATCAAGGGCGTCAAGAACGTTGCGCGCGAGCCCATCTCGCTGGAGACGCCGGTGGGCGAGGAGGAGGACTCCCTCCTGGGCGATTTCATCGAGGACAAGTACGTCGATTCGCCCGCGAACACCGCGGCCTACCGCCTGCTGCACGAGCAGATCAACACGGTCCTCAAGACGTTGCCCGCGCGCGAGCAGAAGGTGATCCGGATGCGCTTCGGTCTGGACGACGGCTATTCCCACACGTTGGAGGAAGTGGGCTACGTCTTCAAGGTCACGCGCGAGCGCATCCGGCAGATCGAGGCCAAGGCCCTGCGGCGCCTGCGGCATCCCACCCGCGCGCGCAAGCTCAAGGATTACCTGGACTACATGTAGGCGCGACGCGCCCGCCGACGGCGTCCGCTTTTCGATAATGTGCTTGCGTTATCGCGCCGGTTCGGCATCATCACCCCATCCCCGCGGTCCGTTCTGATGGGGCTTCCAGGTATGTGCACACTCACGAAATCACACATCGCGCCGCTGCGGTCCCGCCGATGAGCCGCCGAAAGGTCGCAATCATCGGCGCCGGATCGTGGGGCACCACCATCGCGAAGGTCATCGCGGAGAACCATCCGGATGTGCCCATCGTGATGTGGGCCTACGAGAAAAACCTTCCGCGCGCCATCAACGAGCGGCACGAGAACACGCAGTACCTGCCGGGGGTCGCGCTCCCGCCGTCAATCACGGCGACGAACGACATCGCCGCGGCGGTCGACGATGCCGACGCGATCATCTTCGGGACGCCGTCGAAGGCCATCTATCCCATCGCCGAGAGCATGGCCGGGCGCGTGCCCCCCGATGCGATCCTGGGTTATCTCACCAAGGGATTTTGCAAACTTCATGGACGCATCTATACGATTTCCGAGGCGCTGGGGATCGCCCTGCCGGCGTTTCGCGAACGGGTGGTCGCCATCTATGGCCCCAGCCATGCGGAGGAGGTGTGCGTCCGCTATCATACCTGCCTGAACATCGCCGGGCGCCACCGTGAAGCGTGCGAGGCCTTCCGGGAGCTGATGGCCTGCGAATATCTGGAGTGCCGCGTGGTCGACGACATCCTGGGGGTCGAGCTGGGCGGAACGCTCAAGAACCCGGCGGCGGTCGCGGCGGGGATGCTCGCCAACCTCCCCCGATGCGGGGACAACATGGCCGGCGCGCTCATCGCCGAATCCTTTAAGGAGATCCTTCGCGTCGCCCGGGCCTGCGGCGCGAAGGACGAGACCATGTTCGACATCTCGGGCCTGGGGGACCTCATCACCACGGCGCTCAGCGACCACAGCCGCAACCGCCGCTTCGGGAAGGATATCGCCCTGCAGTTGCAGAAGTCGGGCACCACGATGCGCTTCTACGACCGTATCATCATGCGCTTTCGACCGGACTATATCTTCGATAAGATGAGTCGTCGCCTGCACTATCTCGCGGAGGGGGCGTATGCGATCGAGCCGCTGCTGCAGCTTGCCGCGCAGAAGGGGGTGAGCATCCCGGTCTATCGTTCGCTCTATGAGATTCTCATCAACAACCGCTCGCCGGACCTGCTTATCGAGACGGTGAAAAAGCCCGAGAAATTCGAGGAGTTGTACCGCACCTCCGCGTTGCGCGTCACCAAGCGGAAGAAGGGGTTGGAGAACACGGGCGGGACCACGTTCCGGAGCATTATCGCCCGCCGCGTCGTGGAGCGCTGCGCGGAGGACGAAAACCTGCGTCGCTACATCCTGGAGTATCGCACGTCCTTTGTTCGCCGGTACGATCGGGCCAGCGCGTCGCGCCGGGACATCCTCGGCCGGCTCTTCTCCGTGCAGGAGGTGTGGCTCATGCGCGCCCTCACCGAGGAGAGCCTCCCGCGGACGGCCGAGACGCTCGCCAAGCAATACCTGGGCGAATTCTCCGACCGCTTCAGCCTGCTCGCCGCGGTGGTGTTCTATCTGGTGATTGGCTTGCGCAATATCCCGAACCGGCTGTTGCGGCGGAATTATTTCAAAAAAATGTTTCGAAACAATATCCGCGGATCGGGGGACATCGCCCGGTTGCGAAGCGTCTCGGACCTGGCCAACGTCATCTATCTGCCCGTCGCCCGGAGCTATTTCGATTTCATCTATGTGACCATGATTCTGCGGCGTCACTCGCTCCCGTATCCGCGCTTTTTCGTGAACGGCGCCGTGGTGACCAACGCCTTCCGCCGGATGGTCCTTCGCCTCACCGGAGGGTATATCGTCGATTTTCGCCGTTTCGTAAATCCGCTGTATCGCGAGACCTTCCGGCAGTATTTTCTGACGCTGGTGGACCACGGCGTGCCGGTGCTCTTCTGTCCGGAGCTCACCGTGAGCAAGGACGGCAGCATCCGGGAGCTGCACGAGCACTTCATCCGCGGGATCGTCGGTTTTATCCGCAAGAACGCCGAGGAGATCGCGCTCGTTCCGGTCGGGGTGTCGCATTTCGCGAAACCAGCCGAGCTCCTCACGAGCCGCTCGTCGGGATCGCTCCCGCTCGCGCGGATCCTGGGCAATACCATCGCGGTGCATTTCTCGGGACCCATCATGCTCTCGGAGGTGGCCGCGCGCGAAAACGCGGTCGGACTCATCGCGGAGATGATCCGCTCGAGCTGGGCGCGCGATTCGTTCGTGTTCGCGCATTACGTCTTCTGCCGCTATCTGCGGGACCGGGGGTATTCGGTCGCGGTTCGCGACGGCGAGGACGACCTGGCGCGCTACCTCTCGGCCGCCGGGGAGCGCTCCGGGATCGCGCCGCGGAAGATCTTCAAGCGGGGCATGCAGTTTTGCGTGCGCAACGGAATCGCAACGGTGTCCGGCGGGACGCTCGTCGTCAGCGCGCGCGACGAGGTGGACTACTACGCAACCCTCGCTCCGACGCTCACCGCGTGATATCGCCGGTGAGCATGTAATCCTCGAAATTGTAGATGTCGTCCAGGAGCTTGTAGACGGAGTCGCCGTCGTCGAACCGCAGCTGGATGCTGTGATGGGGAATGATGGTGCCGCGGAACTTCAACTCCACCGGCCGCATCTTCGGGATCGACTCATCGCTCCGCCGGATCGGGCTGATGACGAGGTACTCGTTCATCGAAAGCGAAAACACCGCGGCGTCCTCCGGGGCGACCTCGCTCAAAATCCCGTGAATCGTCTTCGGGATCTCCACCAGCGCAGCCATGCCCATGTGGGAGAAGATCGTATCGACGGATTTCAGGAAGAAGAGGCTGATGCGCGCCGAGGTCGCCGCGTTGACCGTCGCGTCCAGGTGGTCGCGTATCGCCTCCAGGGAGCGCTCGAACTGCACCAGCATGAGGGGACGTGAGGCGCGCAGAAACGGCGCGAGCAGGTCCGAGAAGAACCCCGCGGCGTGGACGAATCGGTCCCGGGAAAAAAACTCGGATGACGATACGGCGGCAAAAAGAATCTCCTCGCCCGCTCCGGAATGGACGCGCGCCACGTGCAGGTGATGCGCGAGAAAGGGCAGCCGTCCGGCCTCGATGCGGGCGGGCGATCCCCCGCGTATCGAGGCGCGAATCTCGGCGCTCGCCTGTATCACCTTGCCCAGGAGCCGGTCGTCGCCGACCGCATCGATGGGCTCGCAGTGTTCGGGGGTTAGGCGGAAGAGGCCGCTAAAAAGCGAGAAGTTCTCTCCGTTGTGCCGCGCGCAGAGGTTTTTGATCACGCCTCCCTGGGCGTCAACCGCGCGGTCGCGCAGATCGTCATGGCGCACGCGGAGCGAACGATACTCGTCCCGTGCGTCTTCGGGGGAAATGGCGCCCTCGCTGACCTTCCTGATCAGCGTGCTGATCGAAACGACGAGCTGTTGCAGTTGTTCATCCATTGACGGGCCGCGTTCGCCGGCTATTGGCGCATTCATCGGCGAGTTTTGCAATCAAAAAAACGGCGCGGGGGCTGATGCGGCCTTCGCGCGCAGGCGCGCGAAGTCGCGTGCGTGGCGATACAGCCGAAAGGACCCGGTAAAGACCACCAGGTCCGTGGGCGCGCACATGCGCGACAGGCGCGTTGCGAGCGCATCGAGGGTGTCGATGGGAACAAGCATGTTCCGCCACGCCCGGCCCGCGGCGCCGGGCGTAATCGTGCGGCTGCGCGCATCATCGATGTTCAGGTAGTGCAGCGATGCGCAGAGCGGCGCGAGCGCCCGCACCATGCCCGCCGCGTCCTTGTCCCGCATAAACGAAACGACCGCGTGAACGCGCCGGTCCGGGTATGACGCGCGGATCGCATCGGCGACGGCGCGGACTGCGGCCGGATTGTGCGCCGGATCGAACAGGACCGGCGGCGATTTTGAAAGGAGCTGCAGACGGCCGGGGACGCGCGCGGAAACGCCGGCGCGCATATGCGCGGGCGTGATCGTAAATCCGCGGGCGGTAAGGCAGAGCGCGGTTGCGATCGCGGCGGCTGCGTTTTTCATCTGCACCGGCGCGCGGCCGTCGAAGGGCAGGCGCTGGAGATTGATCGGCGGGGAAGAACCGACCGCCGCGCTGATGTCGATCACCGTTCGATCCTCTCCCTTTTCGCCGGATAGGCGCGCGAAGAAATCATGTCCGTATCGGAACAATGCTGAACGTTGGCCCCGGCAGGCGTCGGCAAGCACCGCGACCGTACCGGGGGCCGTATTGGTGGTTACAACCGGGACGCCCGGCTTGATGATACCCGCCTTCTCGCGCGCAATCTGCGGTATCGTCGAGCCAAGCACCCGGGTGTGGTCCAGCGCGATGTCCGTGATCACGGAAACACGCGGCGTGACGACATTCGTAGAATCGAGCCGCCCGCCGAGTCCCGTCTCGATCACCGCCAGGTCCACCCGCTCCTCGGCAAAATACGCGAAGGCGATGAAGGTGAGCGCGTCGAAGTAGGTGACGGCGATGTCCGGGTGTGCGGCGAGCGCATTGAACGCCATGTCCGCGAGACGGTTGAGCGCGGAATCCGGAATCGGCCGTCCCTGTATTCGAATGCGTTCGTGGATGCGAAGCAGGTGGGGCGAGGTGTACAGGCCGGTTTTATATCCGGCGGTCTGCGCGATACGGGCGATCATGTGCGCCGTAGAGCCCTTTCCGTTGGTGCCGGCGATGTGAACCGCGGCGAGCCGACGATGCGGGTTCCCGTGGAGCTCGAGCAGGCGCGCTATGTGGTCGGGGGAATAGTCGACGAAGCCGTGCGCGCGCGCCTCGTTGTTGATGAGGCCGGCGAGCCGTTTCTCGAGATTCATCGCGGGGCGGACGCGCGCGACTCGAGGGCGCCCATGAGGGCGTCGCGCATGACGTCCAGCGGCGCCGGGGTCCTCGTCCACAGCTCGAACTGGAGCGCGCCCTGGTGCAGGAGCATCTCGATGCCATGAACGGTCCGCGCGTTCCGGTCACGCGCCGCGCGCAGGAGGCGGGTCTCGTGCGGGCTGTACACGATGTCGAACACCGTATGGTGCGATCGGATGAGCTCCGCGTCGATGGGTATGCGCTCGGTGTCGGGCGTCATCCCGACCGGGGTGGTGTTGATGATGATCGCGTAGCGCGCGGCGGCCTCGGGCGTGATGTCGCCGATGAGCGCGGTGGAGACGCCGCCGTGGGTCGCGCGGAGATCGTCGGCAAGGGGCCGCACGCGCTCCAGGGACCGCCCCGCAATGGTTACCAGCGCCTTTTCCGCGAGAAGCGCATGCGCAATCGCACGCGCCGAGCCGCCGTTACCCAACACCAGCGCGAGGGAGCCCGCGACGGTAATGCCGGCCGCGCGAAGGGCGCGGAGCGCCCCGCCGCCGTCGGTGTTGTAGCCGGTGATGACGCCGCCGTGATTGGCCAGGGTGTTCACGGAGCCGATGTCGCGCGCCAGCGGATCGACCGAATCGACCAGGCGCAGCATGTCGGTCTTAAACGGAATGGTCACGCTCGCGCCGCGCATGCCGATGGCGCGCATCGCCGCGACCGCCGCCGCCGCGTCCTGCGGCTGGAAGGCCAGGTAGACCGCATCGACGCCCCGCGCTAAAAAGGCGGCATTGTGCATGGCCGGCGAGAGCGAGTGGCCGACGGGATTGCCGAAAATTCCATACAGCGCGGTCGAGGCGGAGATCGTCATACCTGGACCGTCCGGGTGATGGCGCCGGTCGCGCGATCGCGATAGTGGGTCGTAAACGAGGTGCGCTCGATCACGACGAAGTAGGCGCACTCGTCGATGCGAAAGCCGTTATGGAAGTCCTCGACCAGCAAGGCCTCGCCCGCGTGCAGGGCGATGACGCGCTCGCGCGTTTCGTCGGCGAGCAGAAGACCGACGCGCCCGCCAACGGCGATGAAGAGCTCCGGGCAGGTGTGGCGCTCGAGCGTGTCGATGTCCTCGGGCGCGGCGGCGTCGGGACGATAGACGCCCATGCGCCAATGCCCCTCGTCGCGAGCGAGGACCGTCCAGAGCGCGTCGGGCTGCAGGGAAATGGGCGTCGGTTCCATGCCCGCATGTGGGGGCAGCGCGGGGAATTCATCAAGATTTTTTTTGCATGCGGGCGATTTTCTGCTATGCCGATGGTCCGCATGACCGAATGATACATCAAGCCGGAGCGATTGCGCGCCGGGATCGAAACGGGGCGGGTGGATCATGCCAAAGAAGCAAGCGGGCGGACCGAAGAAAAAAACGGCCTCGGCGCGGAAGACGACGGGCGCGGCGAAGAAGACCGCGACAAAAAAGACCGCGGGGAAACCGGCGGCGCCGCCGGCGCGATCATACACGCCCCTCTATGTCGCCATCATCATGGTGCTCCTCATCGTGATCCTGTTTCTCGTCAACCGGCAGATCGGGGAGCGGGGCATCATCGGGCAACTCGATCGCGGAAAGAAAACGGAGACGAAGGATTCGCGCCCCGCGGCGTCCGCCGATAATTCAGGCAAGGAGCAGACGGCGCGTTCGGACGATGGGAGTCGAACGGCCGATCCCGGCGCGCCCGTCGCGGAGAAGCGCGCCATCAAACTGTTTTTGTATGCGTTCAATGAGAAGACCGAGAAGCTCACGCTCACGACGGTCGGGCGAAGCATTGAAACGCGCGAACCGGTGCGCGACGCCATCCGCGAGCTGGCCAAGGGCCCCAGCGCGCGCGAGGAGCGCCAGGGACTCCTGAGCGCGGTCCCGAAAAACCTGCGGGTCAATTCGGTGCGCGTGGCCAACGGGACCGCCGTTATCGACGTCAACGGCGCGATCGAGGAGAACGCGAACGGGAGTATCCTGCTCAATCGCATCGACCAGATCGTGTACACCGCCACGCAATTCGACGGCGTGAAGGCGGTCGAAATCACCGTAAACGGAAAGAAGCGGCGCTTTCTCGGCGGCGACGGCCTCTCGGTGGGCGGCGCGCTTCGGCGGCACCGGTAGGTTCTCCATGCTCGAGATAGAGATCAAGGCGTACTGCGACGATCTCGCCCGGGTGCGGGCGACGGTGATCGACCGGGGCGGGCGCTTCGTGCGCGATTCGGTCGAGCGCGACATCTACTTCAACCACCCCGCGCGCGATTTCGGCGCGACCGACGAGGCGCTCCGGATCCGCGCGGTGGACGGGCGGTTCGTCCTCACCTGCAAGGGCCCGAAGATCGGCGAGCGCGCGAAGAGCCGCTACGAGCGCGAGGTCGTCATCGACGACGCCGACGGCATGGAGGAGATACTGGTGCGCCTCGGCTTTTCCGTGACCGACCGGGTCGAGAAGCGGCGCTCGGTGTATCAGCTGGGCGATGTCGAGGTGTGCTTCGACGATGTCGCCGGTGCGGGGACGTTCGTGGAGCTCGAGAGGAAAGGAATGGAGCGCGTCGCGATCGAGGATGAGCTGTTTCGCCTGGCCGCCGAGCTGGGGCTGGAGCGCTTCGAGCGGCGTTCGTATCTGGACCTCGTGATGGAGCGGCGGGCGACGTGATTACCGCAATGCGTACCCCTTCTTCCCCAGCGCGTCGATGACGCCCTTCTGCAGCTTCTCGATCTCCTCCGGAGCTAGCGTCCGGTCCTGCGCCGCGAAGACCACCCGCACGGAAACGGACTTCTTGCCCGCGGGGATCTGCTCGCCCGAATAGACCGATACCACCGATGCGTCCCGGACGAACTCGCGGCTGCTCTTCGCGGCGATCGCGCAAATCTCCTCGGCATAGGCGAAGCGGTCCGCGATGAGCGACAGCTCGAACGGGACGTCCGGATATTTTCGCAGCTCCGTAAACGAGCGCTCGAGCTTTTTCGCCGCGAAGAGCTGGTCGACGCTCACGTCGAACAGCGCCGCCTGACCGGCGATGTCGAAGCGCTGGCGAACGGCGGGATGGAGCTCGAAGACGAGCCCCGCGTGTTTGCCCTCAATCACGATCTCGAGGCTCCGCCCGGGATGCGCATAGGGCGGGAGGCCCGAGTCGATTGGCCTGAGTTGAACGCCCCTGATCCGAAGCTCGCCGATGAGCCCGGTGAGGGCCGTGCGCGCGTCGTAGAAGAGCGGTGATGCGGGCGTCTTCGCATACACGCAGCCGGTGATGCGCGTTTGTTCGCTGGCCAGTTCCGCATCCGTGCGCGACTTCTTGATATACACCCGCCCCAGCTCGAAGAAGCGAAACGCGTCGCTGTAGCGCTGGTTGAATGCGATATTCCCCACGATGTTCGGGACGAGCGAGCGGCGGAGTCGGTCCTGCTCCTGCGAGAGAGGATTGCGCAGGCGAAGCTCCAGACCCTCGTCCAGGTCCAGCGCCGCGAGGGGGGCCTCGCCGACGAAGGAGTAGTTGCTCACCTCCGTGAGCCCGTAGTCGCGCGAGAGTATCGTCTTGAGGCGCCGCTCGAACAGTCGGAACTCATTGCGGGCCGGCGCCGCGCAGGGCACCATCGGGGGAACGGGGGTGATATTGTCGTAGCCGAAGATGCGCCCCACCTCCTCCACGATATCGTCGGGTATGGAGACGTCCTTGGTCGATCGGTAGGTGGGCGCCGTAATGTCGAGATCACCGCCGCTGTCGCGCACGCCAAAACCGAGCGACGAGAGGATGCCGGTGATCCGCGCGTCGTCGATATCCTGCCCGAGCTTCTTTCTGATGAACGCGCTCGACGTCTCGATTCTGTTTTCCGAGTGTTTACGGGGATAGGCGTCGACGATTTCGGTGACGGCCTCAGCCTCGGGGACCAGGCGCTTGATGAGCTCATAGCAGCGAACGATCGCTGCCGGGCAGATCTCCGGGTCGAGGGACTTCTCGAAGCGGATGGCGGCCTCGGTGCGCAGGCCATACCGGTTCGCGGTGCGGCGTATGTTCACGGGGTTGAAGTTCGCGGCCTCGAGCACGATTTCGGTGGTGGCATCGTCGATCTCGCTGTCGCCGCCGCCCATCACCCCGGCCAGCGCGATCGGGCCGCCCGCGTCGGCGATCACCACGTCGTGTGCCGTGAGCGTGTGCTCCTGCTCGTCGAGCGTTTTCATGGGCTCGCCGTCGGTCGCGGTGCGGACGATGATCTCGTTCCCGCGCAGTTTTTTCCGGTCGAAAGCGTGCATCGGCTCGCCGATCTCCGCCATCACGTAATTGGTCACGTCCACGACATTGTTGATGGGCCGCATGCCGATCGCCGACACGCGGCTCTTGAGCCATTCCGGCGATTCTTCGATGCGGATGTTCTTGACGACCAGTCCGCAGTATCGCGGCGCGGCCTCGGGCGCGTGTATGGTCACCGTCAGCGGTTCGGAGTTCGTAAACGTTTTCGCGATCGAAAGGTCGACCGGGTGCTTGAATGCGCGGCCGAAGAGCGCGGCGATCTCGCGCGCGAAGCCCGCATGGCACCACAGGTCCGGACGGTGCGTGATGGACTTGTTGTCGATCTCCAGGCGTACGTCCACCCGGTCCGGATAGAGCCGTGAGAGCGGGACGCCGATGGGCGTGTCCGCCGGAAAAATCATGATGCCGCTGTGGTCGTCGGAGAGGCCGAGTTCCTTCTCTGAGCAGAGCATCCCGGGCGAGTTGACGCCGCGCACCTTCGTCTCCGTGACCGTGAATTCCTCGGAGAGCTTCGTGCCCACGGTCGCGAGCGCGACGATGTCGCCTTTTTTGTGATTGGGCGCGCCGCAGACGACAGTGAGCTTCTCCTTCCCGGCGTCGAGATCGCAGACCGTGAGCTTGTCGGCGTTGGGGTGCTTCATCACGTCGATGATCTTCGCCGTGACGACCGTCTCGAAATGGCGGTTCACGGCATCGATCCCGTCGATCTCTGCAGTGGCCATGGTGAGTCGCGCGGCGATCTCCTCCGGTGCGATGCCGTCGAGATCGACCATGTCCCTGATGATGTTAAGCGAGAGCCACATGGGTCACCTGCCGTTAGAATTGATAGAGGAAGCGCAGATCTCCGCTCAGGAAGTGGCGGATGTCGTTGATGCCGTAGCGCATCATCACCAGCCGGTTGAGGCCCAGTCCGAAGGCGAAGCCCGACCACTCGGCGGGATCGATGTTTCCGTAGCGGAGCACGTTGGGGTGCACCAGCCCGCAGGGGAGGAGCTCCACCCAGCCGCTCTGCTTGCACACGCTGCAGCCGTCCCCGCCGCAGATGAGGCAGTGGATGTCCAGCTCGAAGCCGGGCTCCACGAAGGGGAAGTAGCCCGGGCGCAGGCGGATGGTGACCTCGCGGCGAAAGATTTCCTTGAGGAGGATCTTCATGAAGTAGATGAGGTTGGCCACCGAGATGTTCCGGTCCACCATCATGCCCTCGATCTGGTAGAACGTGTTTTCATGGGACGCGTCGGTGGATTCATAGCGGAACACGCGGCCGGGTCCGATCACGCGAAACGGCGGGCGGTGCGTCGCCATGCCGCGCACCTGGATGGCCGAGGTGTGCGTGCGCAGCAAATTGCCGTCCTCGGTCCAGAAGGTGTCCTGCATGTCGCGCGCGGGATGGTGGTCCGGGATGTTGAGCGCCTCGAAGTTGTTGTACTCGGTTTCCACCTCGGGCCCGTCGAGGATCTCGAAGCCCATCGAGGTGAAGATGTCCTCGATCTCGTACTGGATCTGCGAGATGGGGTGCAGGTGCCCGCGCTCGGGACGCTTCGACGATGCGGGTCCGGCGAGGCTCACGTCGATCCATTCCTCGGCGAGCATCGCGCCGATGGCGGCGCCGTCGAGGTCGGTCTTTTTTGCGCCGAGGGCCGTTTCGATATCCGCCTTGATTTCGTTGGATATCTTCCCGACGGCGGCGCGCTCCTCCGGCGCGAGGCCCCCCAGGCCGCGCAGGATGCCGGTGAGCTCGCCCTTGCGTCCGAGCACCCTGATGCGGATCTCCTCGAGCTCCGCCGCAGTTGTCGCGCTCCGTATGGCCGCCAGGGTGTTTGTCTGCAATGTTTCGAGTGTGTCTTTCATGCCGGGTCCGTTCGTCTGCTGCAATATCGCTATCAACATCCCTTTAAAGAAGAAACGTGAGACAATGCTAGGAGGGCGAAGACTCCTGACAAGAAAAAAATGGCGCGCCCGAGGCCGCATGCCCGGAATATTTGCCGGGAAGCGAAAAATGTGCTTGCCGAAAATCGCGCGGGGCGGCACCTGAATGCAGCGCGGGTTTGTTTCACAGAGACACCCACCCCTGGCGCACACCAACCAACTAACGGAACTGGCGAAGCGAGATGCGTCTCAAATCGATGGAAATATTCGGCTTCAAGTCATTCGCCGACAAGACCAAAGTCGTCTTCGAGCCGGGCGTGACCGTCATCGTCGGCCCCAACGGGTGCGGGAAGTCGAACATCGTCGACGCGCTCAAGTGGGTGCTGGGAGAGAAGCAGGCGCGCAACATCCGCGGCGAAAAGATGGAAGACGTCATCTTCAACGGGACCGAGCAGCGCAAGCCCCTCTCGGTGGCCGAGGTGACCATGGCCATCGACAATGCCAGCCGGGTTTTGGGGTATGATTCCGATACGGTCGTGGTGACGCGCCGCGTATTTCGCGACGGGGAATCCGAATACCTCATCAACAAGGCGTCGGTGCGGCTCAAAGACATCGAGCAGCTGTTCATGGACACGGGCATCGGCAAGAGCTCATACTCCATCATGGAGCAGGGCAAAATCGACATGATCCTCTCCACGCGCGCCGAGGACCGCCGCTACATCTTCGAGGAGGCGGCCGGCATCTCGCGCTACAAGATGCAGCGGCGCGATTCGCACAAGAAGCTCGAGGAGACCAACGCCAACCTCCAGCGCATCAACGACATCATCTCCGAAATCGCCCGCGAGCGCGACGCAAAATCCAACCAGGCCGAGAAGACCAAGCAATACCTGAAGCTGAAAAACGAGCACACCGATCTCGACGTCCGCCTGAACGTGATGAAGGCGCGGGAGCTGGCCGCGCGCCGCGAAAAGCTGGGCGCCGACATCGAGCGGTGCACGATGGAGCGCGAGGCCATATCCTCGCGCGTCTCCGCGATCTCGGCCGAGAACGAGCGCGACGAGAAGAACAAGAACGACATCCAGCTCCAGCTCTTCGAGCTCGACAAGGAGCTCCATACCTTCCGCATCCGGGTCACGGACATCGACGACAAGTCGAGCAAGAACCGGCGGCTCATCGAGGAGCAGAAGCAGCGCTTGGCGGCCATCGAGCGCACGGTGGAGGAGCGCCTTCGCGTCGAGGAGGGGCTGTCCGAGGAGATCGGGAACAACCGGCGCGCGGCCGAGGCGCTGTCGAAAACGCTCGAGGAGGACCGCGCGCGTCTGGCGGCGCTCTCGGAATCGCGCACGGCGATGAACGAGGGGATCCGGAAGGAGCGCGGCGTCATCGAGCAGGCGCGGGCCGACATCGAGGCGAGCGAGCGGCGCGTGCGCGATCTGCGCAACCGCATTGAGGTGGTCCTCAAGCGCCTCATCGACGCGATCGAGCAGCGCAAGGCCGAGCTCACCGGCTCCGAGAGCGAGCGCCAGGAGGTGCGCCGGCGCATCGATGAGCGTCTCGCGTCGCTCGAGGGCGCCATCGAGCGCGCGATCGGGCAGGTCGAGTCGGGAAGCGCCGCGGACGCGGTCGTGACGCTGCGGGCGGTCGATGTCCGCGGGCTCGCCGACGACATCGGCCGCTTCGAGGGTTATGAGGACGGCTTCCGTTCGATCCTGTTCGATAAAACCGGCATCCACGCCGAGAAGGAGGAGCTGGACCGCGCCGTGAAGCTCGAAGCGGACCGCATCGTCGCGCTGCGCGACCGCATCTCCGCGAGCGAGCTCGTCATCAAGCGCCACCAGGGCGATCTCGAGACGCTCGCCCAGGACATGAGCGCGCTCGAAAAGGAGATCTCGCGAAACGAAAGCGAGATCAACTGGATGATGAAAAACGTCCAGTCGCTCGAGGGGCAGATCGCCGACATCCGACGCCAGATCGCGGGGTATCGCGAGGATTCCGTCAAGACCGCGAAGCTGATGACGGACCTGCAGGCCGAGATCGAGGAATGGGAGCGGAATATCGTCGCCTTCAATGAAAAGAGCAAGACCCTTGTCGAGGACATCAACGTGCTGGTGAAAAACCGCGACACCCTCGACCGCAGCATCGTGGACCGCAAGCAGCTGTCGAAGCGCGACTCCGACCGGTTGAGGAGCATCGTCGAGCGGATCGGCGATCTCGACAAGTCGCTCATCGAGGTCGATTACAAGCTGAACGGGATCGGCGAATACCTCTGGACGGAATACGAGCGGAAGATCGAAGAGTTCGCCTCCCTGCAAATTGACGAGGCCGCGCATGCCGAGACCCAGCGCCGCCTTGCCGACCTCAAGCGCGAGATACAGTCGCTGGGTCCCATCAACAACCTGGCCATCGAGGAGTACAAGGGGCTCCAGAAGCGCTACGAGTATTACACCGACCAGAAGCGCGACATCGAAAAGGCGCGGGACGACATCTATTCGGTCATCGAAGACATCAACCGAACCTCGATCGAGATGTTCACCAAGACCTACATAGACATACGGAGAAATTTCTCGGAGATATTCAAGCAGCTCTTTGAGGGCGGCCAGGCGACGCTGGAGCTCACCGACCCGGAGAACGTTCTCGAGAGCGGGATCGAGATCATGGTGCGCCCGCCCGGCAAGAAGCCCAAGAGCATTGACCTGCTCTCCGGTGGCGAGCGGGCGCTGGTCGCGGTGGCGCTGCTGTTCGCCACCTACATGGAGAAGCCGTCTCCCTTCTGCTTCCTCGACGAGATCGACGCGCCGCTGGACGAGCAGAACATCGGGCGCTTCATTAAAATGCTGCGCGAGTTCACGCTGCAGACGCAGTTCGTGATCGTATCGCACAACAAGAAGACGATGAGCACCGGCGAGTCGATTTACGGGGTCACGATGGAGGAGCCCGGCGTGTCGAAGGTGGTGTCGCTGCGCATGGAGAAGGTCGAGGTGAAACCCGCCGGGGTGACGTGAGCGACGGAAATAATTATGTCACATTACATTAATTATTTGACAAAAAATCGATATTTGATATATTCTGGCTAATGCCCCGCGGGATGGCGCGTTAGGACGCGCGTGCGGGGTGATGGAATACCGCTTCACAAGGGAAGGTGTACAATGAAGGTATCCATAGACGGCATTCTGGGTTCCGCACGGAAGTTGAATACGCAGAAGCGAACCGAAGACGACAGTTCGGAAAAAAAGAAGGCGCCCGTCGCCGCGGACCGCGTTTCCATCGGCAGCAAGGTCGCCTCGCGGCTCGATTCCATCCAGCGGGAGCTTCGCGAGGTGCAGACATCGCTTACCCGCAATCAGATCATCGATGACGGCATCCGCCAGCTGCGCGAGGACCTCGGGCGCGGATCGCAGAACTCGGCGCGCATCTTCGACGAGGTCCGGTTCGGCCCGGCCAAGGTGCTGCACGACTTTGTCGGCGATTCCGTCACAAGCGATATCCTCGACGCGAAGCAGGAGCGGCTGCGCTCGCTCGTCGATGGGGACATCGGCAGGCTCAGGCGGCTGCAGGTCGAGAGCGAAAACATCCTGGCGTCCGACATGGCGCAGCCGGCGGCGGTCGATTCGATCCTCCGCAATATCGACAGCGTCTTTACCGAGCAAGGCGCGCAGGCGCTGGAGCGCTCATCGCGGCTCAATGCGGACGCCGTCATGCGGCTCATCAAGTAGGGCGGGGGTTACTTTTCGACCGGAGTGGCGATCACGCGGTGGCGCTTGATGGATTCGGTCGTGAAGTCGTCGTGGAGCATGATCGCCGTTCCGTCAGAAGCCGAGAATTCCCCGATCGCCATCTGCGTGTTCTGGCAGCAAAATCCCACCATGCCGCTTTGAAGGTCGGCGCCGGTATCGTGTTGCATGATACGGCTCCCGTTCACGTACAATGTCGCCCGCCCGCCAGCCGTTTCAATTGCAATCTGGTATTCCGTATTGAAGTTGAGGCGATGGGCCGAAGTCGCGAGCTCGGTGATGGTGTAGTTCCATTTCACCGACTTGGGCAGCTCGGGCTTGTTCACCTTCGATGAAATGAGGGCGATCTTCGTAAGCCGCTTCGAGTCGCCGGTGAACTTGAAGGCGTGAAGGTTCCGAAAGTCCTTCGCTGCGAACACCAGAAGCGCCTCGACGGGCTTTCCGCCAGGCTTGGTGAGATAGAGCGTGAAACCGATGCGCGTGTGGCGCTCTACCGGCTTCACGGTTATGATCGAGTTGTAATTGATGAGCTCGCTGTAGCCCGTGGGGATCGCCCGGATGCGACTTTGGTAGAGGTAGCTTTTGCCGGCGGTGGTCTTTTTTATCTCCCAGTCGCCGTTTATGGTATTCCAAGTGTAATTATTGCCTGTGTTAGTGGCTTGTGAGTTTAATTTCTGTTGGTTGAGGTTGCAGAGAGAAAAAAACAGAAGAATGCAAAGAAAGAAACGCTTGCCCACCCCTTTGAGCCGATGATTCATTCGGTCTCTCATTTCCTTTTCGTGATATTGAAAACCCTTATGGGCTCTCAATATCACATTGGGGCAATTATTCTATGGATTTACTTTAATTGTATATTTGTTTGCCGACCCCTCGCTCAGAGAAAGTGAAGACGAATTAGTTTTCGGAATAACCACATTGCCAGTTACAAATTCACTTCCGTTTAATACCTTTGCCTCGACCCTCCCGTTCAACTCAGTCACTTCCATCGATGCTGTACTCTCGTTAACAGGAAATCCATTTGCTTGGCTGAATTGCGCATCTCCATTCGCCCAAATGATATCGTTAATAGGCCCTGGTGAGTCTGGTGAATTCACAAACTGCAATTCCGTCTTCTTGCTGTTGCACGCGCCAAAGAGCACAGATAACACGAATACGAAGAGTATCAGCATTATCGTTTTTTTCATGATAGTCCCCCTCACAATCGAATAAAATCGCAGGGATAAACCGCTGCCGCATGATCCATCGTGATGCTCACGGTTTCTCATACGCCTCAAATAAAATCAACCACAATAATAATTTTATTGTAAATAAATCTACCACCCGGCCCAAGCGCTACCGAATTATATATAAGATAGGGCGGAGTATGCCGGCAGTCAAGTTTTTGGGAGCACCAGGTTGGCTATTTCGCGATTTGCGGTCCTTTGGCTCATTATTTTCGGCGGGTAGGGGGTTTCCTGCTTGCATTTGTGTTTCATAGCGGAGACGTGGAGTTATCGATGCGGGGAAAAATGAACAGTAGTCGTATTATCGTCATTATTATTGCTATCAGTGTTTGCGTGTTGATCGCCATCAGGAGCGGCGGTGCCGCGGATCGGCGTGCGCCAATAGCCATTGTCTTTGACGGCACGAATGATGAGCGCGCCATCAAGAACTGGAGCGAGCCCATTGCCTACCGCGAGATCGCTCGACGGGCGCGGGTGATAGGCGCCGAGGTTCTTTCACCGGGTGGCGCGGGATCCCCGCGAATGGCGCGCTTCGTGAGAAAAAACGGGTCGACGGTGCGCATCGACGGGCTCGACGGCAGCTCCCCCTACTGGCTCTGGCTCGATTATGTCTCCTACAGCCGCTTGCCGGGCGAGCTCCAGGGATGGCTCGATGTTATCATCGACGGGAAACCCGTCGCGTCCATCGGCATCCATGAGATCGCGCCGGCCTCCGCGCCCCGGCGGATCGCGATCCCCTATGAATGCACGGCCGACGGGTCCATTCTCGTCGAGTTTCGGGACCGTTCCTATGCGAGTGGTCTATGGGGGCTCTGGGGCCTTGCGGTTTCTGATTCCGATACGGTTCCGGGCGAGGAGCAATTCGCTCCGCGGAGAGACGGCGCCGCAACCGGGCCCGATGTTACGCCGCGCATATTGGAGCGAAAACGCGATCCGGTGAAGGCGCCTGCGGGATCCGTGCGCCGTTCTGGTGAGGACAAGTAGGCGGTCGGGCCGCGAGCGCGCTCGCCGATTCCACCGCATCGTGATTACCGCATGAGGAAACAATCGTCAATCATTCGAATAGCCGGCGTGGCCGCGCTTCTGGCGCTCGTCGCGGGCGTGTCGTATGCCCAGACGGCACCGGCCAAGGATGCCGGCGCCACGCTCGAGGTTAAGCTGAACGCGCCCTCGGGACGCGGGGCGAAGGCGGATGGCAACCAGAACGAGGCGGTTCGATTCTCGGGCGCAGATGAGGGCGAATACCTCACGATGTCAAGCGGCGACCAGATCGTCATCCTGCGCGGCAACATCAAGATGGAGATGGGCGCCGCCGTCATTTCGGCGAAGGTCGTCGTGTATAACAAGAATACCGGCGACATCACCATCACCGACGAGCTGACCTTCAGCGATGGCGAGAACGTGATCGTCGCGCAGAAGGGCGTGTTCAACGTCCAGACGAAAACGGGGGTGCTCTACGGGGCGCGCTCGACGCGCGAGCCGCTTCTGTTCCAGACCGACAAGATCCGCATCGTGGGCGAGAAGAAATACGTTGCCGAGGGGATGGGCTTCTCCACCTGCGAGCTCGAGCGGCCGCACTACCTGTTCCGGGTTTCCAAGATATGGATCTACAATGACCGGCGCGTGGTGGCCAGCAATGCCATCTACGTGGTGGGCGACATCCCGCTCTTCTACTTCCCGGTGATCGTCCATAGCGACGAGGGCATCGGCATTATCATGCAATTCGGGTTTAGCAACCGGCGGGGCGAGTTCCTGCAGAACACGGTGCGCTACACCACGGAGGGGGGCTTCCGCTGGAAGTTCAAGCTCGACATCTACAAGAAGATGGGCTATTACGGCGGCATCGAGCTCATGAAGAAAACCGACGATTTCGACATCAACCTCTATATGTCCGGCGCCCGCTATAAGCCCGTCGACGAGAACCTGGAGATATCCGCCTCCCTGCCCGACGAGAACTGGTATAAGGCCGCGCTGGATTCGAACATGCGCTTCTTGTATCACGAATGGGACACGTCGCACATGTATTACAATCTCAAGTTCGAGTGGATGAACAATTGGGATTACGAGCGAAACTACGACAACCGGCGCGAGCCCGTGACCGCGGTGGACATGATCCTGTTTGTCCCGCGAAATGTGTTCGACGTTCGACGATACCTGTACTGGAACTTCGCCCTCGGCCACCGCGGCGACCGGCACAATGTCATGCTCCTCTTCAAGCGCACCTGGATGTGGAACGAGACGTTGGACCCGAAGCTGGTCGACGATTATTACCTGAAGGGCCTGTATGCGCCGCTCTACGATCAGCTGCCGCAGTTCACCATGCGCTACAACGGCAGCTTCCGGGCCTTCGAGAAAAAGGACGAGAAGACCGGCGAGACGAGCGGCCAGACCTTCAACTGGAACGTGAACCTGTCGAACAATTACTACAAGGAGTACCTGCTCGGCAATTTCTTCCGCGCCACAAACACCCTCCTGGGCTCGGGCGACATCAACACGGTCTTCCCCTTCTGGACCTATTTCGCGTTCACCCCGGGCATGAAGGCCGGCTTCAGCCACAAGCATGTGGAGGACCCGAACGACGCGACGCGCCCCACCAGTGAACTCGAGGCGCGAAAGAACTCCTATCTGTTCCTGGAGCCGTCGGCGAGGCTCAAGTTCGGCACGCTGCAGTACTATCTGCAGGCGGGATATGTCTACCGGCGCACGTTTCTGGAGAGCGAGACGGTTGAGCCGTTCGTCCACGAGCGGCTCAACTATCTCGAGGGGGGGCTGTATCTGTTTCCGCTCGAGGGGATCGACATGTCGGTGACCACCACCTACGATGTGCGCCCGAGCTTCCCCTTCGAGGACGAGCGCTGGCGGGACGTCGTCGTGAAGAACAATTTTTTCTTCGATTTTTTCAGCTACCTGAAAAGCGATGCGGCGAGCAACCGCAAGAAGAACCTGTTCTTCGCGGGGATCGGGATTTCGAACTCGTATCAGTACATCGCCCGCGACAGCGAATCGGGCTACAATACCTTCGATATCGCCTTCATGACGGGAAACTTCTCCATCATGGGGATCCGGCTGTTCCGGAACATCGAGCTCGGCTACAACTGGTTCCACGACTTCCGCCACCCCTTTCGCGACATCATGGGGTTCCGCTGGAACGTGACCGCCGAACTGTCGAAGTGGTGGCGGCTCGATATCGGGATGAAGTCGCAGGCGGACAGTTCGTATCTCTACACCCAGCCGAATACGACGATCACACCCTACGAGGACATGCAAAAGTCGCTGTACTTCTTCAATCAGGAGAAGTCCAAGGGCGCCGTGTTCACCCTGCGCGATTTCCATGTGGACTTGCTGCACGATCTTCACTGCTGGGAGATCGGCATCTCGTATAATATCGAACGCTCGGTGCGCAAGGTGGGCCCGTACAACCGCGACCGCGTCATCTACTACGAGCAGATGGTGTTCCTCACCTTCCGCCTCAAGTCCTTCTCCGGCGCGGGCGGAACGGGGCAGGTGTACGGCAGCAAGCGCGAGTGGGAGTACTAGAAAAAAATTTGACAAAATAAATCGCGAACTTTTGGTTGATATCCGATGCCGCGCGACGTATCTTAGCCGTGGAATACACTACATGCCAGGGAGCAGTGATGGGAACCGAATTCGAAAAGGACTTTGACGACGAAGTGTACGAAGACGATTTCTACGAAGACGGCTATGAGGGCGAAGAGCTCGTGGAGGACGACGACGAGGGGCGCTCCGCCGACGATGGTGACGACGATCTCGACGGCGACGACAAGCGCATTGACGTGAGCTTCGCCTGCGAGGACTGCGACTACCGCTGGGAAGACCAGATCACCAAGAAAAAAGACGAGATCGACGATATAGACTTCTCCGACATCGTGTGCCCGATGTGCGGATCGGTCAATATCACGCAGATATGAGCCAGCCGACCCTTCGCATCAGGGGAGCGCGCGAACACAACCTCAAGAACATCTCACTCGACATCCCCCGGGATCGGCTGGTGGTGATCACCGGCCTCTCCGGCTCGGGGAAATCCTCGCTCGCCTTCGACACGATCTACGCGGAGGGCCAGCGGCGCTATGTGGAGTCGCTGTCGGCCTATGCGCGCCAGTTCCTCGGCCTCATGGAAAAGCCCGATGTCGATTTCATCGACGGGCTCTCGCCGGCCATCTCCATCGAGCAGAAGACGACGCACCGGAACCCGCGATCCACGGTGGGCACCGTCACCGAGGTGTACGACTATCTCCGCCTGCTCTTCGCGCGGGTGGGGACGCCGCACTGCCACCGCTGCGGAAAGATGATATCGTCGCAATCGGTGGACCAGATCGTGGAGTCGCTGCTCACGCGGCCCGCGGGAACGAAGCTGCAGGTGCTCGCGCCCATCGTGCGCGGGCGGAAGGGCGAGCACGCCGACCGTCTCGAGAAGGCGCGACGGGACGGCTTCGTGCGCGTCCGCATCGACGGGCAGGTCCGCTCGCTCGATGAGGACATCGCCATCGACAAGAAGAAGAACCATACCGTCGAGATCATCATCGACCGCCTTGCCGTGAAGGAGGGGGTGCGCCCGCGGCTGGCCGAGTCCGTCGAGACCGCGATGGATATCGCCGACGGGCTCGTCGGGGTTTTGGTGAACGACGAGGAGCATCTCTTCTCGACGCGCCTCTCCTGTCCCGACTGCGGCATCTCCATGCCGGAGCTTTCGCCGCGGATCTTCTCGTTTAACAGCCCCTTCGGCGCCTGCGAGAAATGCAGCGGGCTGGGCTTCATCATGCGCTTCGACCCGGAGCGGATCGTCTCGGACCCGAAGCGCTCGCTCTACGATGGGGTCCTGGAGGTGTGGGGCAAGACCACCAGCTACTGGTATCGCGAGCAGATCGAGGCCCTGGAGCGCAATTTCAACTTTGACGCGAACCTCCCCTGGGAAAAGATCCCGCGAAAGGTAAAGGATATCATCCTGTACGGCTCCGGCGGGAAGAAACTCTCTTTCGATGTGAAGCGGACGAACGCGGAGTACAAGTTCTCCCGGAGCTTCGAGGGGGTGATCCCCAACCTGGAGCGCCGGTACCGCGAGACGAAATCGGACGAGATGCGCGAATGGATGGAGGGCTACATGTCCAACCAGGTGTGCGACGCCTGCGAGGGTCGCCGCCTGCGCCCCGAGAGCCTCGCCGTGCGCGTGGCGGGCAGGGGCATCGACGAGGTGACCGGGCTTTCGATCGGGGCGGCCGCGGAATTCTTCGAATCCATCGCGCTTTCGGACGTTGAGCGAAAGATCGCCGCGCAGATACTGAAAGAAATACGGGCCCGGTTGCGCTTTCTCACGGACGTGGGGATCGACTACCTCACGCTCTCGCGCGCCGCGGGGACGCTCTCGGGCGGCGAGTCCCAGCGCATTCGCCTGGCGACGCAGATCGGCTCCAGCCTCACCGGCGTGCTCTACATTCTTGACGAACCGAGCATCGGGCTGCACCAGCGCGACAATGCGCGGCTGCTGGAGACGCTGAAGAACCTGCGCGACATCGGGAACACGGTGATCGTGGTGGAGCACGATGAGAGCACCATGCGCGAGGCCGATTTCGTCGTGGACCTGGGGCCCGGCGCGGGTGTCCACGGCGGGCATGTCGTGGCCGCGGGCACGCCCGAGGAGATCATGGCCGACCGGAAGTCCATCACCGGAAAGTACCTGAGCGGCGAGCGAGCCATTCCGGTGCCCCCCCGACGGCGGGAGCCTGCGGGTTTCCTTGAGCTTCGCGGGGCGCGCGAGAACAACCTTAAGGGGATCACCGCACGCTTTCCCCTGGGGGTGCTCTCCTGCGTGACGGGCGTGTCCGGATCGGGGAAATCGACCCTGCTCATCGACATTCTCTACAAGGCGCTCTCGGCGCTGGTCATGGGATCGAAGGAGTATCCCGGGCGCTTCGACGAGATCGTCGGGACGGAGCTCATCGACAAGGTGATCGACATCGACCAGTCGCCGATCGGGAGGACGCCGCGCTCGAACCCGGCCACGTACACCGGCGTGTTCACGCCCATCCGCGATCTCTTCGCGAACCTGCCGGAATCGAAGGTGCGCGGCTACAAGGCCGGGCGGTTTTCGTTCAACGTGTCCGGCGGCCGCTGCGAATCGTGCGAGGGCGACGGCATCAAAAAGATCGAGATGCACTTCCTGCCCGATGTCTATATCCCGTGCGAGGTGTGCAAGGGACGGCGGTACAACCACGAAACGCTCGAGGTGCGTTTCCGGGGGAAGAACATCTTCGAGGTGCTGGACATGACGGTGGAGGAGGCGCTCGGGTTTTTCGAGAACATACCCTCCGTGCGCGGCAAGCTCGCGACCATCGGCCAGGTGGGCCTCGGGTACATCAAGCTGGGGCAGCCGGCCACCACGCTCTCGGGCGGCGAGGCGCAGCGCGTGAAGCTCGCCACCGAGCTCTCGAAGCGCGCGACCGGGAGGACGCTCTATATCCTGGACGAGCCCACCACGGGGCTCCACTTCGACGACGTGCACAAGCTGCTGGGCGTGCTCGCCTCGCTGGTGGAGAAGGGCAACACCGTGCTCATCATCGAGCACAACCTGGACGTGATTAAGACCGCCGACTGGATCATCGACCTCGGGCCCGAGGGGGGAGACGGCGGCGGGGAGATCGTGGCCGAGGGTACGCCCGAGGCCGTGGCGAAGGTCCGCCGGTCGCACACTGGCGCGTTCCTCAAGCCCCTGCTGAAATAGCGCCGCCCGCCGCCGCATCATCCGCGCGCCGTTTCCCGCTCATGATTTTTTTAGTGCTTGACGATAATTTCCAATATGACATAATTCTTGATGTGGACAGGGAGCCGTACATGGTGATGTCGATGGGTGCCGGGCGGCGCTGGGTGATGGCGATTGCGTGTGCGATCGCCGTCTTCGCGAGCGTCCCCGCGGCGGCGCAGTTCGGGGACCTCTCGCGGTTCGAGCGGGCGAAGGATGCGTATCGCAAGGGGATCGTCTTCTATAACCGGATGCAGTACCTGGCGGCGGTGGAGCATTTCCGAGCTGCGGTGGCGGTGTATCCCGACTATCACACCGCGCGCGAGTACCTGGCGCGCTCCTACCGCTTCGCGGGCTACACCGACGAGGCGCTCAAGGAGTGGGAGATCCTCGCGAACATCTCCCCGCACAACGTGGCCGTGCAGGGGAAAATCGATGCGCTGCGCTTCCGCCGCGTGGGGGGCGCGACGGCGCCGGAATCGGCCGAATTCGTGTTCGCAAGCCAGATCGAATCGAACGACCAGACGCGCTATCGCTTTCCGCGTCCGGTCGATTGCGCCGTCGACCGCGACAAGAACGTGTACCTGTCGTCCTTTAGCACGGGCAAGGTGGTCAAGTTCGACGCGAACGGCGAGGGCATCGGGACCTTCACCACCGCGCTGGGCAGCAAGATCTACGGCATCGACATCTTCGATGATACGGTCGCGATGACGGATTTCCAAAACGACGTTGTGTTCCTGACCGACCGGAATTTTCGCGCCATAAAACAGTTCGGCTCCAAGGGCGCCGAGGCGGGCCGGTTTCACGGGCCCGAGGGCGTGAGCTTCGACCGCAACGGCTATCTGTATGTGGTCGATTCCGGGAACCATCGCGTCCAGAAGTTCGACGCCGCGGGCGGCTTTGTCCTCGCCTTTGGCCAGAACGGCGCCTACGAGGGACAGCTGAACTATCCGAGCGACGTGACGGTGATCAAGGACCGCGTCTTCGTGAGCGACAGCGGCAACAAGCGGCTTGCCTGTTTCGACGATTCCGGGAACTTCCTCCGGAACATCGGCGTGGACGGGATGGAGGGCCCGCGCGGGCTCAGCGAGATCGGCGGCCGGTTGGTCGTCGCGGACGAGAAGAAGGGACTCATGATGTACAATCCCGAAACGGACGTTGCGGTCTGGCCCGATCTGTGGAAAAACACCAAGGGAGGATTCTCGAAACTTTTTGCCGCGAGCTTCGACCGCGACGGCTTCCTCTATTGCGTCGATCATCATCGCGAGACGCTCTCGGTGTTTTCCCCGCTGCAGAGCCGGTACTCGAACCTGGACCTCGAGATCACGTCGGTGGACACGCGGAAGTATCCGATCGTGGCCGTCTACTGCAATGTCCGCAACCGTCGGGGGATGCCGGTGCACAATCTGCTGAACAAGAACTTCCGGATCACCGAGGACAGCGCCCGCATCTCGGGAGTGTATGTCGATTATCTCAAGGACCTGGACCCGTCGGTGTCGGTTGTCCTGTGCGTTGACCGCTCGTCTGTCGCGGCGTCGCATCACGGCGACCTGCCCTGGGCGGCGGAATTCCTGTTGCGGAAAATGCGCACCAACGACGCGCTCAAGGTGATGAACTTCAACAGCGATTACTGGACCGGAAACGATTTCGACTGGAGCCGGCGGCGCGCGCTGCAGGCGCTCAAGGAGCGCGATTACCGGCCCGGGAAGGATTTCGGGCGCGCGCTGTACAATGCGCTCAACGACGTGGTGCCGCGGATCACGCGGCGCGCAGTGGTGGTGCTCACCGACGGGTCCGTCGAGCCGGAATCCTTCCGGCGCTATTCCGCCGACACCGTGATCGAATACGCCCGCAGCCATTATATCCCGATCTCCGTTGTCGCGTTCCGGCAGGCGGCGCCGGAGCTGGCGCGCATCGCCCGCGAGACCGGCGGGAGCGTGATCAGGGTGCAGGAGCTGGACGCGCTGCGCGGACTGTACGATCGCGTGAAGGGCCAGGAGGAGTACCGCTACGTGCTGGTCTATTACAGCTTTAAGATCGCCGACCTGAAGGGCTGGTGGTCCGATCTTCGCATCGATGTCGATTATCTCGGCCAGAAGGGGACCGAGTGGGGAGGATACTTTGTTCCCTGACGCGGTCGATCAGTACGCCAATGCTCGGGCGCGGATGGTGCAGTCCCTCCGGGAGATTTCCGGGATTTACTCGGGCGCGGTCCTGCGGGCGATGTCGTCCGTTCCGCGCCACCGCTTCGTCTCGGAGGCGTTGCGCTATCACGCCTATCGGGACACCTCGCTGCCGATCGGGTTTAACCAGACCATATCGAAGCCGTCCACCGTGGCGCGCATGCTGCAGGCGCTCGAATTGACCGGGGGTGAGCGCGTGCTGGAGATCGGTACGGGGTCCGGCTATCAGACGGCGCTCTTGTCACGCCTCGCGGGGACCGTCGTGAGCTCCGAGGGGATCGACGAGCTGCACAAGCGCGCCCGCGAAGTGCTCCTGTTCGATCTGGGGCTAGCGAACGTCGTTTTGCACCACACCTTCGACTTCGATTCGCTTTCGGGCGAGTACGACGCGATCATCGTGTGCGCCGGGGCGGCCGTGTTTCCCGGATCGCTCCTGTCGCGGCTCACGCCGAACGGCCGGTTGATCATTCCCGTCGGCGGGAGCGGGGGGCAGGTGCTCACGCGCTATTGCCGCACGCGCGACGACATGATTATCGAGGATTCGATCGGCCGGGCGTCGTTCGTTCCGCTGGTGAGCGCGGTATCCTGAGCCGCGCCGTCAGGGCTCCAGCAGAAATCCCTTCATCCACTTGATCGATTTGACCAGCTGGTTTTCCGAGCCCGCGGTGTTTCCCTCGTCGGGATACACCTCCATGGTCTTGTCCACCTGGAGATGGTTGAAAAACGAGAATACGCATTCGGGAGGCGCGATGCGGTCCTTGAGGCCCACCGTCGCGAGCACCGGACAGGTGATGCGGTCCGCGTAATTGATCGCATCGAAATAGGTGAGGTTCGTTTTAACGGCGCGTTTTTTCGTTTTATGGGTTTCGATGAAGGCGTTGATCTCGTTGGTGGCGTCGCTCGTCGAGCTGTTCTGGCTTACCGGCAGGCAGCAGAAGGCGAGGGTGTCGATCACCAGCGCCGAGACGCGGTCCGAGAACGACGTGGCGAACACCGCGGCGGCGGCGCCAAAGCCCTTGCCCATCATACCGATCTCGCTGCTGTCGAATTTTGAATTGAGTCGCAGCACGTCGATGGCTCGAAACGCGTCGAGGTACACCCCTTTCGCATAGTAGTTGTCCAGCTCGAGGATCCCGTCGACGAGATAGCCCGGCGAGGACGGTTCCTGGTCCGTGGCGCGCTTTTCGATGAGCTCGTGTCCGCGTAGGCGGATGAAGAAGTACGCCAGGTCGATATCCAGATAGGCCTGCTGATAGGCCAGCGGTCGATTGTAGTCGTGCAGGCACACGGCGAACTTCGCACGGCGCGCACCTTTCGGGTAGAGGATCTCGCCGGTCACCCGCGACTTGTTGTAGCCCCGGAAGGTGACCTCGTAGAGGTCGAACCGCTGGGTGGACCGGCGGCTGCTCAGGTCGTAGGTCGGTTCGATGGGAACGCGCTTGAGGTCCTGAAACGCCTTTTTCCAGAAGTCGTTGAAATCGCGCTCCCGGTCGAAGGGCGGCAGGTTCAGGAAGAAGCGGTCGAAATCCGTGGGCATGTGCCGTCCGCTATCGGTTCAGGAGCTTGTACAGGAGATAGTAGTTCCCGCTCATGAGCAGGTAGATCGCGTAGACGACGATCAGCGACATCAGCAGGGAGACGATGGCGCCACCGACGGCCTTGAATGGGGCGACGGCGATGGAGATCGCGATCCTGCCCGCGGCCACGCCGTCCTTCCGGAGTTGGATGATCCGTCGCGCGAGCGAGAGGGCGACCAAGGCCGCGAACCCGCCGATGGTCCCGAAGACCACCAGCGCGTTGAACAGCGGCTTGTTCGCGACCGAGAGCAGCGATATGGGGAAGATGATGACGTCCATGACGACGATGGATATCACGAGCGATACGACGATGAAGGCCCCGAGCGCCCCCCACTCGCGGACCCGGTCTGAGAGTCGTTTGTTCTCGTAGCTCGGCTTTTCGTACATGGCGAAGTGTCCGTGCGCGGCGTATTATTTTTTCCCGGCCGGTTTGTTCTCGGCCGGGGGCTTCCGTTCGGGTGTCGTCGGTCCGTCGCGGTCGGGGGCGGTCGATTGGGCGCCCTGCTTTTTCGCCTCCGCCTCGATCTCGGCGAGCGCCTCGCGCGCCGCCTTCTGCACCCGCGGACTAGGATCATGCTCCATCTTGTATTTTAAAATGTCCATAGTTTTTTTGTCCCGTATCTCCTTGATGAGGCTGATCGCCTTGAGGCGCACCTCGGCGTTGTCGCTGCGCAGCGCGTCCACGAGGCGGGGCACGGCGGCGGGGTCGCCCAGGCGGGCCAGCGCGGCGAGGCAGTAGATGTACAGGTTGTAGTACTTCTTCCGCTTCGCGAAGGAATACGATTCGATCGTTTTGATGATGCCGTTGATGTCGCCGGCGGCCTCCTTGATGTTCATGCGCGCCAGGGAATTGGCGGCATAGGAGCGGATGCGCAGGTCCTCCTCCTCGTCCTTGAGCAGCTTCAGGAGGTGGTCCTTCGATTCCCGGGCCTCGATGCGTCCGAGGAAGATGACGAGGTATTCCCGGTTCGCGGCCGAAGTCTTCGCGTTTTTAATGCCCTCGATCGCCCAGGGAGCGAGCGCGGCGGTCTTGAACTCGCCCAGGGCGTTCAGGAGCGCCTCGGTGAGGTTGGCGTTCTTGCTCAGGTCCTGCTCCTTGAGCTTCTGGCTGAGCGTGGCGACGCAGGAGGGATCGCCGATCCGCTTGAGCGCATAGACGGCCGCCACGCGCATGTCCTCCGACGGATCGCCCACGGCCGTGATGAGGGCGGGGACGGCGGCCTTGATCTCAAGCTCCCCCGCGACGGTGATGGCCTTGGTGCGCACCTCCGCGTTTATCTCGGAGGCGATGATCTCGACGAGCTTCGGCTCCAGGCGCTTCTTGTTTTCGGGACGGCGCAGCTTGAGGATCCTGCCGATCGCGTCGGCGCGGTCCTTGTGTACGCCGAAGACCAGCGTCTTTTCGATGTTCTCGACGGTCTTCTCCTCGCTTTCCTTGAGCTTCTGCTCCTTCTCGGCCTGGAGCGCCTCCTTCGTTTTTTGGGGAGCGGCTGCGTCCTTCGCTGATCCGGGCTGCGCGCGTTTCTCGTCGCGGGCCGCCGGTTTTTTTACGCCGGCCGGCGTGTCCGCGGGTTTCTTCTCCGGTCGCCTGGCTGATGCGCTGTCGCGTGGGGCGGCCGATTTCGCGCGGTCGGGCCGCTGCGCGGTTTGCGCCGCAAGCGGGAGCGCGATGCCGCACGCGAGAAGCGCGGCGATGATGAGCGAAACGCACCGGACTGCGCGCGAATCGAACGGATGGTTTTGCATGAGTGCCGTCCCCGTGGTTAATAACTTGACAGACGCGTTGGAATATGCTATACCGTACCCGGTCGTGGTGACAATCAAATTTTTTCCGGGAATCGGCAAATGGCACAGAGGGCCCGTGTTGTGAAGATATGTCTCGCAGCGGCGTGTGCCGCGATGCTGGCGGTCGCGCTTGGCGCGTCGGTGATACGCGATGCGGCGGCGGCGCCCGGATCGTCCTACGCGGTGGTCCGGCTCGACGGCTCGGTCAATCCCATCAGCGCCGGCCACATCGTTCGCGCGATCGAGCGCGCGAACGCCGAGCGCGCGCAGTTCATCGTGCTGCAGATGGACACGCCCGGCGGCATGGTTTCCTCCACGGACGACATCATCAAGGCCATATACGCCTCCGGCATACCGGTGGTGGTGTACGCCTATCCCAAGGGCGGGGAGGCCTTTTCCGCGGGCGCGTACATCATGCTGGCCGCGCATGTCGCGGTCATGGCGCCGCTGACGAAAATCGGCGCGATGCATCCGGTCGCCCTCAATCTCTTCGGCGGTGGCGGCGACGGCGAGAAGAACGACAATGTGCGCGTCATGGGCGAAAAGATGCTCAACGCCATGCTCGTCGGTGCGCGCAGCTCCGCGCACAAGCGCGGACGAAACCTCGCCTGGGTTGAGCGCGCCGTCACGAAATCGATCACCGCGACCAGCGAGGAGGCCGTCGGGTTGCGCATCATCGATTTTCTGGCCGACGACTATCCCGACCTCCTCAAGAGGCTCGACGGCAGGACCGTGCGCCTCGACACCGGCGCCACCGTCGTCCTCCGCACGGCCGGGTCGCAACCCATAGCGCACGAGATGAATTGGAAGGAGCGCTTCTTCAACTTCTTCGCCGATCCGCAGGTCGTGTACTTCCTGATCATCATCGCCCTGGTGGGCATCGGGATCGAGATCAAGAACCCGGGGCTCATCGTACCCGGGGTCGTGGGCATTCTGGCGCTCCTCTTCTTTTTGCTGGCCATGCGGATTCTACCGGTCAACTTTTTCGGCGTCATCCTTATCATGCTCGCCATCGTGCTGTTCGTGCTCGAGCTCAAATTCACCAGCTACGGCCTATTGTCCGTGGGTGGCATCATATCGTTTGTGGTGGGTTCCATGATGCTGTTCGATTCGCCCCTGCCGGGGTTTTCCGTGCCGTTGCCGACCATCATCGGCGTGGCGCTGTTCGTGCTGTTCCTCGTGTTCGTGGTGGTGCGCTCCATCGTGAAGGCGCACGAGGCGCGGGTGCTCACCGGGTTCGCGGGCATGGTGGGCGAGCGCGGCACGGTCCTCGTCGATTTCGAGCGGACGGGGAAGGTGCTGGTGCATGGCGAGATCTGGAACGCGGAATCGACCGATCCGCTGCGGAAAAACGACGCGGTGATCGTCGAGCGCGCCGATAGCATGACCCTCGTGGTCAAGAAGGTCCAATAATATTTCAAGGAGGCGGGAATGGACATGCTCAGTTTGCCGGTAACGTTGATACTTCTGGGGGTCATGGCCCTCGTCAGTTCCATCAAGATCATCAAGGAATACGAGCGCGCGGTCGTCTTTCGGCTCGGGCGGCTCCTTCAGGCGCCGCGCGGCCCCAAGGGGCCGGGGATCATCATCATCATTCCCCTGATCGACAAGTGGGTGCGGGTGAACATGCGCCTCATCGCGATGGACGTTCCGCCGCAGGACATCATCACCAAGGACAATGTGTCGGTGAAGGTCAACGCGGTGGTGTACTTCCGCGTGGTGGAGCCCAACCGCGCCATCACCGAGGTGGACGACTATCTCTACGCCACCTCGCAGCTCGCGCAGACGACGCTGCGCAGCATCCTGGGCCAGGCGGAGCTCGACGATCTCTTGAGCAACCGCGAGCGGATCAACCACGAGCTGCAGAATGTTTTGGACAGCCAGACCGATCCCTGGGGGATCAAGGTGACGGCCGTCGAGGTGAAGCACGTGGACCTGCCGCAGGAGATGCAGCGCGCCATGGCCAAGCAGGCCGAGGCCGAGCGCGAGCGCCGCGCGAAGGTGATCCACGCCGAGGGCGAGGAGCAGGCGGCGGCGAAGATCGTGGAGGCGGCCAAGCAGATGCAGCAGTATCCGGTGGCCATCACCCTGCGGTATCTCCAGACCCTCAAGGAGGTCGCGGCCGAGAAGAACTCGACCACGCTCTTCCCGATCCCCATCGACCTCTTCGAGGCGTTCATGAAGAAGCTCAAGTAGGGGCGACGGGATGTCGCGCGCGGTTTTCACGAGGGCGGGCGGCGCATTGCTCGCCCTTTTCATTTTCGTTTCTTTCACGGCGTGCGGCCGGATAACGGACGCGGTCGGAGCGGATGATCCGTGCCCGGGCATCAGGGCGCGGTTCGATGCCGTTTTGGAGCGGGCGTCCGGAGCGTGCGTACAGTCGAACGAATGCGGTTGCTACGGCGCCATCACGGAGAAGGCGGGTTGCGGCGGCGTGACCGACAAGGGCACAGCCGATCAGCTCGGGGCCATCGCGATGGAATTCAATGCCGCGAAGTGCGCCTACTCGCGCCGGTGCGCCCCGTGGCTCTGCGCGCCGAAGTGCGTGAACGGGCGCTGCGTGCGACGTTGATATTGTGCTTGCCCGAATCGGCACCGGCGGTGTCACCTTGTCCGCATAACACGGCCGCAGGGGGACCATCATGCCGCACCTGAGCAGACGGATCGGCGCCTTCACCGAATCGGTGATCCGACGCATGACCCGCGTCGCGAACGCCTGCGGCGCCATCAACCTCTCGCAGGGCTTTCCCGATTTCGATCCGCCCGAGGAGCTCGCCGCCGCCCTCGCGAAGACCGCGCTCGTCGGACCGCATCAATACGCCGTCACCTGGGGCGCGCCGAACTTCCGCGCGGCGCTGGCCCGTAAACAGTCCCGCTTCATGGGCATTCCCATCGATCCCGACGGTAACATCGTGGTCACCTGCGGGAGTACCGAGGCGATGATGGCGTCGATGCTCACCGTGTGCGATCCCGGCGACCGGGTGATCGTCTTTTCGCCCTTTTACGAGAACTACGGGGCCGACGCGATACTCTCCGGGGCCGAGCCGGTCTTCGTGCCGCTGCGCCCGCCCGATTTCACCTTCGATCCCGCCGATCTCCGGCGCGCCTTCGAGAAACGGCCGAAGGCGATCATCCTGTGCAATCCCGCGAACCCAACCGGGCGCGTCTTCACCGAGGGCGAGCTCATGGCGATCGCGCGCCTGGCCGAGGAGTTCGACGCCTTCGTCATCACCGACGAGGTGTACGAGCATATCGTATACGCCCCGCACCGCCATGTCTACTTCGCCTCGCTGCCGGGAATGCGCGCGCGGACCATCTCCTGCAGCTCGCTCTCGAAGACCTATTCGATCACCGGATGGCGGCTGGGCTATGTTATCGCCGATCCGGCGATCATCGACGGCGTGAAAAAGGTGCACGATTTCCTGACGGTCGGCGCGGCCGCACCGCTTCAGGAGGCGGCCATCGTGGGTCTGGAGATGCCGGACGGTTACTACGACCGGCTCGTCGAGTCATATGCACGCAAGCGCGAAGTCTTCCTCGGGGCCCTCGACCGGGCCGGCCTGCGCTATACGCGGCCGCAGGGCGCGTATTACGTGATGGTCGATGTCTCCGAGTTCGATGTCGAGAGCGATGTCGAGTTCTGCGAGTGGATGGCGCGCGAGGTGGGCGTGGCCGCGGTCCCCGGCTCGAGCTTTTTCCGCGAGGATGTGCGCCATCTGGTCCGCTTTCACTTCGCCAAGCGCGAGGAGACGCTCGCCGCGGCGGGGGAACGCCTGCGCTCGCTCAGGGAAAAGGCGCGGGGGCGTCGATGATGGCGCTCACGGCGCTTCGCGCGATCATCGCGTCGCTCATTGCGTGTTGCACCCTGGGCATGCTGTCGTGTGGGGGCGGGGCCGATCAGCTCTTCGAGCTCCGACCGCGGACCGACTATCGCTGGGACGATTCGCTGGCAGGCGCCGACGGGATCCCCGCGCTGGCGCACGATGCCGACAGCGCGGGCTGGCGCCCGCTCGACGGTGACGGCGATTTTCGCATAACGGGCGAGCGATGGCTCTGGTTCCGGGTGAAGCTTCCCGACCGGAGTTGGCGCGATCCGGTCGTCGTCATCAGCGAGATAACGCAGTCCTTCGATGCCTATTACCGGGGAGCACGCATTTATCGCTTCGGGTCACCCGACGAGCTCCTGTCACAGTACGCCGCGCATCTCATCGACCTGCCGGACGGGGCCGCGGGCGGGTATCTCTACCTGCGGATGTATTCGCGGCTCTTCAAGATCGGCGTGTCGGGGCCGCTCTTCGAGATCGGCGAGCGCCCGGCGGTGCTCTCGCGCATCGTGCGTCACGACGCGGACAAACTCCTGCTGGGATTTTTCTTTCTGGTCCTCGGGCTCGCGGCGTTCTTCTACTACTCGTCGCAGATCGACTGGCAGCTGTCCATCTCGCTGGGGGCGCTCTCGCTGCTCGCGGGAATATACACCTTCTGTCAGACGGACATCAAACAGGTCCTTCATTTTCAGAACCATGCCTTCTGGGGCGCGGTGGAAATATTCGCGTTCTTTTTGATCTTTCCGGCGCTCAACACCTTCTATCTGCGCGTCAAGCGGACGGGCGCGCTGCGCATGGTCGCGGTCTGTTTTCGGTGGATGTCGATCGCCGTGCCGGTTGGTGCGGCCGTCGCCGCCGCGTTCGACGTAAACCTGCTGGCCCGCGCGGTCCTTCCCTTCGAGGTGTTCTGCGTCCTCAACTGCTGCACGCTCCTGGCCCTGTCGCTGGCCGACATCAGGCGCGCCGAACGCGGCACGGCGCTCTTCGCGTGCGGGATCGGCGCCTTTCTGCTCACCGCCATCTTCGATGTCCTGGTGGACGCCGACCTTCTGCCGGGCGTCTATTTCTACACGATGCACTACGGGCTCTTCGCGTTCGTGATCGTGCTCAACCGAATGCTCGCGCGCTCGGTGGGCGAGCTCTATCGCAATCTGAAGAGCTACGCCGACGATCTCCGGATGAAAAACATCGTCGTGGAGAAGGCGCACCTGGAACTCTCGTCGCTCTACACCGAGCTCGACAATACGCAGCGCGACATCGTGTACCGGCTCTGCGACGTGATCGAGCTGCGCTCGCGGGAGACCGGGGGCCATGTGCGCCGGGTGGCCGAGTACACCGACATCCTCGCGCGCGGCTACGGGTTGCCGGAGGAGGACCTTCGGGTGCTGCGCATCGCTTCATCTATGCACGACATCGGCAAGCTCGGCGTCCCCGACGCGATCCTCGCCAAGCCAGGCCCCCTCACCGACGAGGAGTTTCGCACGATGCAGCTGCACACGATCGCGGGCTACGAGCTGCTCAATATCTCGCAGCGGCCCATCTTCCACTCGGCCGCGATCGTAGCGCGCGAGCACCACGAGAAGTTCGATGGGACGGGCTACCCCGACCGCATCGCCGGCGACACCATCCACGTCTACGGCCGTATCGTCGCGGTCGCCGACGTTTTCGATTCGCTCTCGGCCCGTCGCAGCTACAAGGAGCCCTGGCGGGACGACGATATCTTCGCGTTCATGGATACGCACCGGCGGGAGCATTTCGATCCGGACATGGTGTCGATCCTGCTTTCGAATATCGACGCGGTGGTTGCGGTCAAGAAGCGTTTTGGCGAGGGTTGATCCGGCGCGCCGCGCTCTCACTCGATGAGCTTCTTGAGGCGATTGAGCTCGTTGAGCGCCTCGAGCGGGGTGATGGCGTCGGTGTCGATGTTCCGGATCGCCTGGATCACGCGGTGGTTTGCGGCGTTGAAGATTTCCAGCTGCTCGGCGGCCGCGGGTTCGGGGATCTCTGTTTTCTTCTTCGATTTTTTCTCCAGCCGCTCCAGGATGGCCGCCGCGCGCGCGGTGATCTCCTTGGGGATGCCCGCCAGCGACGCGACGTGGATGCCGTATGATTTGTCGGCCGCGCCGGGCACCACCTTGTGGAGGAAGTCGACCCCGTGCAGCCCCTCCTTGACGAGCACCGTGTAGTTGGCGATCCCGTCCTTGTTCCCCAATTCCGTAAGCTCGTGATAGTGCGTCGCGAAGAGCGTCTTCGCCTTGAGATAACGCAGCAGGTACTCCACCGTCGCCCAGGCGATCGCGAGACCGTCGAAGGTGCTGGTGCCGCGCCCGATCTCGTCCATGATGATAAGGCTGCGGTCGGTCGCGTTGTTCAGGATGAGCGCGGCCTCCGTCATCTCCACCAGGAAGGTCGATTCGCCCCGCGCGATGTTGTCCGAGGCGCCGATGCGCGTGAAAATGCGGTCCGCGATCGAGAGGTCCGCGGCGCGCGCCGGGACGAAGCTTCCGATCTGCGCCATGAGCTGGATGATGGCGCTCATGCGGATGTAGGTCGATTTGCCCGACATGTTCGGCCCGGTGATGATGAGGATCGTATTGCGCTCTCCGTCGAGATGGATGTCGTTGGGGATGAAAACCTCCTTCGTGTAGTATCGCTCCACGATGGGGTGCCGCCCGTCGGCGATCGTCGTGCGCCCCTCGTCGTTGAAGGTCGGGCGGACGTAGCGGTTCTGGACCGCCGCGCTCGCCAGCGAGCACAATACGTCGAGCTCCGCGATCACGCGCGCGGCCTCCTGGAGCGGTGCGCGGTGTGCGGAAACATCGCGCAGCAGCGTGTCGAGCGCCGCCGTTTCTATCGCCACGATCTTTTCGGAGGCCGAGAGGATGTCCGTCTCGAACTTCTGGAGGGTCTCGGTGGTGTAGCGCTCGCCGCCCACCAGCGTCTGTTTGCGGAGGTAATCGTCCGGGGCTTTAGCCGTCTGCCCCTTGCTGATCTCGATGTAGTAGCCCAGGATGCGGTTGTACTTCACGCGCAGCGTCGGGATGCCCAGGCGCTTTTTCTCGTCCTCCTGATAGGCCATGATCCAGCCCTTGGCGTCGGTCTTGAGCTTGTAGAGGCGGTCGAGCTCCTGGTCGAACCCGGGGCGAATGGTGCGCCCGTGCTCCGGCGAGAGCGCCGGTTCGTCATCCATGGCGGCGGAGATCCTGCGCGCGAGTTCCGCGAGGTCTGGGATCGATTCGCCCAGCGCCGCGCACAAGGCATGGGGCTGCTCGCGAAGGATATGCGTGATGGCGCCCGCCGCCTCGAGCGAACGCGCAAGCATGAGGAAATCGCGCGGGAAGGATCGGCCCATCGTGATGCGCGCGATGAGCCGTTCGAGGTCGTGCACGCCCGCGAGCGCGTCGCGCAGCCGCGCGTTCAGTTCGTACAGCTCGAAGAAATGCTGGACGAGGTCCAGCCGACGCTCGATCCCGTCGCGCGCGACGAGGGGTTGGAGGATCATCCGCTCGAGCGCCCGTCGCCCCATGGGGGTCCGGGTGTGATTGAGCACCGAAAAAAGGGTCCGATTGCGCGAGCGGTCGTTCTGGTTGCTTGCCAGCTCGAGGTTCGCGATCGTCGCATCGTCCAGCACCATCGTATTCGACGCGACGATGCGCAGCGGAAACTTCAGATGGCCGAAGGCCTTGCGCTGGGTGTCCTTGAGGTACTGGATGATGGAGCCCGCCGCCAGTATCTCGATATCGCCGCCCAGCCCCAGCCCCTTGAGGTTCGCGATGCCGTAGGCCTCGGCGATGACGCCCGCGAGGTAGTCGGCGTCGTAATACCAGTCGTTGATGCGATTGACGGGAATGTCCTGGCTCCGCAGATAATCGCCGAAGCGCGCGTCGTCCGGGGCGGACCCGTCGCGAAACACCACCTCGCGCGGGGAGAAGCGGACGATCTCGCCGCGAAACAGTTCGATGGACCTGTCGATCGCCGAGAGGAAGAACTCGCCGGTGGAGATGTCGACGAAGGCCATGCCCACCTGGTGTTCGCCGACGACGATCGACGCGAGAAAATTGCTGTCGTCGCTTTGCAGCAGGCCCGATTCGACCAGCGTTCCCGGGGTGACGACGCGAACCACTTCGCGGCGCACCACGGTCCCCGAGCTCGGCACGGCCTCCATCTGCTCGCAGATGGCGACCCGGTAGCCCGCCTTGATGAGCCGCGCGAGATAGCTCTCGGCGGCGTGATAGGGGATCCCGCACATGGGGACGTCGTTCTGGCGCGCGGTGAGGGCGATATCGAGGACCGCCGAGGCCGTGGCCGCATCGTCGAAGAACATCTCGTAGAAATCGCCCATGCGGAAAAAGAGGATGTCGTTCGGGTGCTGTTTCTTGATCTCGAGGTACTGCTTCATCATGGGCGTCAGCTTGTCGCTCATGCTCACTCTCCGTAAATGTACTGCCGATTAAGGTTCTTCATCACCCGCACCACGGTGCCGTTGAAGCCGTACTCCTCGGCAAGCCGGATCTTGTCGGATTGCGCCGTCCGCGTGCTCTTCGTCCGACCGACGTAGATCGTGAAACCGCTGCGAAGCTTCACGACGCGCACCGGGGAAAACTCCCGGCCCACGAGCTTCTTGATCTTGAGCGCCTCACGCAGGTTCAGGAACGGCCCGAGCGACACCGCGAAGGTCGTGGCGGCCTCGTAGTCCTCGTCGTCGTTGTCGGTCACGGACATCTCGGGGTGGATGTCGATGGAGTCGCTCCCCGAGATCGTCTTGTCGTCGGGCAGGTAGCTCACGGTCCGGGGTTTGTATCGGGCGAGCGCGGTGATCCGCTTGCGCGCGTAGGCGGCCTCCGGCGAGCGCGGCCAGCGGCCGGTGACGTCGGCGTAGCAGGAATGGGCACGGTCGTAGTCGCGCTTCGATTCGTAGTATCGGCCCAGGAGGTAGATCGCCGCGGGCACCGCGTCTGCGTCCTTGAATCCGACGACGATCTCCCGCAGCGACGAGAGGTACGCGCGCGAGTAGCCCGAGCGGCTTCGGTCGATATACGAGGCCAGCAGGAGCGTTCCGGCGAGCGTCTGGAAATGATGGCTGGTTTTGGCGATCTCGCCGGTCGATCGCGCTGCGTCGTCGTATCGCTCCGTGTTGATGTCGGCCTGTGCCGCGAAGAAGAGGAAGTCCTCGCGCAATCGGCTGTCCCGAAACACCTTGAGGGCGAAACGCGCCTCGACGCCCAGCCGCTTCCAGTCGGCGGAGAGCGTGAGGATCTCGCATATGCGATGCTGCGCACGGTCGCGCTTCGGAAAGCCCGGGTATCCGTCGACGATCGCGCGCAGTTCGCGAAGCGCAACGCCGGGGGCCGCCTCGGCGAGGGCGGCCATCAGTCGGACATCGGGGACATGCGGGCTTCGGGGGTGGTTTTTCAGATACGCGCGCGCCGCCTCCCGAAGCGCGTCGGGCGATGCGGACCGATAGGCGCTCTGAACGCGGGCGTAGTCGTCGCGTTCGTGCGCCCCATGCGCGAGGTGCGGCGATATCAACACGCATCCCAGGAGCGCCGCTCCCGCAATCGCGTATCTCGTCCTGGCGGCGCGCGTCCTCATGTCATTCGACCCGCTCGCCGTAGAGCGTGTTCCCGCGCACTCCCTCGATGCGCACGCGGAGCACCGCGCCGATGTCGCCCGCGCCGCCGGGCAGCACCACCGGATGATTGAGCGCGGTTTTCCCCATCACCTCGTCGTCCGATTTTTTGCTCACGCGCTCGACGATGACGACCTCCGTGGCGCCCGCGCGGACGGCGAGCCGTGTTCGTCCGATCGCGCGCTGCAGGGCGATGAGCTCGTTGAGCCGCGCGATCTTCTCCTCGCGGGTGATCGATTCGGCCAGGGCATGGGCCGCCGTACCCTCGCGCGGCGAGTAGGCGTACATGAACGCGTCGTCGAATCCGATCGATTCCACCGCGTCGAGCGTATCGCGAAACTCGGCATCGGTCTCGCCGGGGAAGCCCACGATGAGGTCGGTGGAGATGGCGCAATCGACGAGGGCCGCGCGGATGCGGTCCACGAGGGAGCGGTAGGCGTCTACCGTATAGCGCCGGTTCATGAGCCCAAGGATGCGGTCGGAGCCGCTTTGCATCGGGAGATGGATGGCGCGCGTGATGGCCAGGTGATCGCGCATGGTTTCGATGATATCGTCGGTGAAGTCCTTCGGGTGCGAGGTTAAAAAGTTTACTCGGCGGATACCGTCGATTTCGGAAATCGAGGCCAGAAGGCGGGCGAATGAAATATCACCGCTGTCCTGGCCGTACTGGTTGACGTTTTGTCCCAGGAGCGTCAGTTCGATGACGCCGTGATCGGCCAGGCGTTTCGCGTAGTCGATGATCTCCGCCGACGGAAACGAGACGAGCGGCCCGCGGACGGCCGGGACGATGCAGTAGGCGCAGAAGTTCTCGCAGCCGTGCGTGATGGTGAGCCATTTGTGCCACGGGGTCCCGTCGGCATCTCCGATGTTTTCGGGGTTGATGCGCGTCGCGAGACGTGCGGGCTCCTGGGAAAGGTGGACCGCGCCCGCGCCGGCGTCGAGATGGTCGCGGACGATCCGGCCGATGTCCGGCGTTTGATATGGCCCTACGACAATGTGGGCCGCGCTCCCCGCGAGGCCTGCGCCGATGCGCTGCGCCATGCATCCGGCCAGGACGATGATCCCGTCACGCTCGCGAATCGCCGCCTGCGCCGCGCGCATGTTCGCCAGCGCCCGGTCCTCCGCGTGCGCCCGCACCGAGCAGGTGTTGAAGATGCGGATGTCGGCGGCGTCCCCGTCGGCGGGATCGAAACCGGCACCGGCCATCGACAACGCCATGAGCTCCGAGTCGCACTTGTTCATCTGGCAGCCGTACGTCTCGATGTGGAAGGTCCTGCGCATGCATCTCCTTGAACAGGCGTCGTGGGCTTTGTCAAGCGGTTAACCTCCCGGGCCGGTCCGAAATAGTTCAAGGGATTGGCCCGGGAATCGTATTCCCGGGCAGGGACGTCCGTTTCGCCCGAATACGTGGGTGCCGGAGAAATCGATGGCAATATCAACGACGATAGGTGTGCATGTAGTCACGTGAGTGTTGCATGTGCTGTTCGGTGCGGATGAGTACGAGCTTTTACGGATGAGAGGAAGTAAAGTGGAAAATTCTGCGCCCCCCCTTCGGCTTTTCTTTTGCTTTTGCCCGTGAATACTTGACAAGTTGTCACCTTTAAGCTGTATTCAATTCATGAAAACGCTACCGGTGGGCGAATTCAAATCGAAATTCTCTGAAGTTCTTGAAAATGTGAAGAAAAGAGATGAAATTGCTATCTCCTTCGGGAAAAAGAAAGAGAAAATCGCAATGTCCTCCTGTGGACACTCTTCGAGTGCAGCAATACATGGACTTCGGACTAAAAGTAACATGGTGACTTTTCAACTGCGCCCCCCATCCCCCGCCCGCAATAATGGTTGACCCCCCACGCCAGGCGTCGTATCCTTCCTGAAACATGGGAGGCGCGCCATGAGCTGTTATTTCCGACATCTTGCCGATATCCTTGCCGAATCCGGCATCGTCGTCGACAAGGAAAACAAGAAGGACGTGGACCGCATGATCCACGAATATCTCGACGTGGAATACAAGAACTGCTCCGATGCGTGGAGGGCCTTCAAGGAGTCCGTGCGAGATGATGATGCGGCGCGCAAGAAGTTTATCGATCACTTGAAAAAATACCGTCCGCGAGATTGAGTATTTCTGTTGCATAATAATCGCACATGGTAACGATGCCGCTTCATGAAAACTAAGCCGATAGTTATCGTGACCGCGGGCGACGGGCCGTTCGCAAACGCGAAACGGGCCCTTGCGCAGCTTGATCTCGCAGGCGTTCGCGGAAAGCGCGTGCTCGTGAAGCCGAACGCGGGCCGGCTGGTCGGGCCCGCGCGCGGCATCAACACGCATCCGGAGGCGCTCGCTGGCGTCATCGAGTCGCTCCGCGAGGCCGGGGCCGGCGATATCGCGATCGGCGAGAGCCCCATCCTCGGGGTGAAAACGCTGGAGGCGTTCGAAAAATCGGGGATGGCGGAGGTCGCGCGTCGGTATGGATGCGCGCTCATAGATTTCGACGCGGTCCCGCCCGTCGAGAAGGCCATCCCGGACGCCCGTGTCGTCACATCGACCAAGGTGTGCGCGCCCATCTACGAATACGACGTCCTGCTCTCGCTGCCGGTCGCGAAGTGCCACATGCACACCGGCGTGACGCTGGGGATTAAAAACATGAAGGGCTGCCTCTACCGGCGCGAGAAGGTGCGCTATCACCAACTCGAGTACCCGCCAGGGGCGGCGTGGGGCGAACGGACGCTCGACAGCGCCATCTCCGATCTTGCGATGATCCTCCTCCCGGATATTACGGTCATCGACGGATCGGTCGGCATGGAGGGGTTGGGCCCATCGGGCGGCGAGCGGATCGAGTCGGACTTTGCGGTGGCGTCGTTCCATCCATTGGGGGCCGATGTCGTCGGTTGCGCGATGATGGGGCTCGACGCCGCCGAGGTCGCGCACTTGCGACTCGTCGCGGAGCGTCGCGGCTGGCCCATCGACACCGGGGCCTATGATGTGCGCCCGGCCGATTTTCGCGCGCATCATGCCGATTATCGCAAACCCCCCACGGACATATCGGTCGCCTATCCCGACGTGGTCCTCTACGACGTGGAGTCCTGCAGCGCCTGCCTCTCCACGGTGATGCTGTTTCTCAAGCGTTTCAAGGACGATATGAGCCAGTACCTGGTGGACGGCAAGCTGCACATCGCGATCGGCAAGGGCGTGCGCGAGCTCGATCTGCCCGAGGGGACCATCTGCGTGGGGAACTGCGCGAAGCGGTCGGGGACGTGCTTTTTCGTTCCGGGGTGTCCGCCCGTGCCCACGCGCATCTACGAGGCCATCACCGGCGAGGAGCCCGACAAGAACGAGCCCGATGTTTCATAGCACGAACAGGAGGGAGCAATGCGAACGAATAGAATCGCCGTCAGCGCCCATGTCGTAAACAGTATGCTTCTTGTCGCCATATTCGCATTTTCCGTTTGCGTATTCGATCAATTGCCCAATCGCGTTCCCGCGCATTATAATTTCGCCGGAGTGCCAGATCGGTGGACCGACACCTCAATGATGGGCTGGCTCTCGGTCCCGCTCCTGTTCGCCGGCATCACGGCGCTCTTCTACGGCATTGCGCTCACGCTGCCCTGGTTCCGGAAGCGCCCCCAGTGGATCAACATGCCCGAGGAGAGCAAGAAGCGTTTTCTGGCGCTCGACGAGGAGGCGCGGGGCGCGGCGCTTCGCGGCATGGCGGCCTATCTCTACTGGTTTCCGGTTTCGTCGAGCCTCATGTTCCTGTGGATGCGCTACGAGGAGTATCGCTTCATCGTTCTCAGGGAGCCGTCCTTCAATGGGGCGTGGGCCATCGGCATCATTATCGCGGGGCTTGCGATCACGACGATCGCGATGCTGCGCGGGATCAAGCGCCTGGTGTAGGCGCGGGGTCTATCGCGCCGCAATCGCGGAGTTGCGCGATGGCGTCATCGTCGTACCCCAGAGCGCGGAGGATCTCCACCGTGTGGCGTCCGGGCGCCGTTCCGGCCCATCCGGCGCAGTTGTCGCCCGACGCAAAGCGGATGGGGTTCCCGATCTGCGTGAGGCCCGAGCCCGCAGCGGTGCGCACGGTCACCAGCATCCCGCGCTCGCTCACGGGCGGCCGCGAAACCGCTTCGGCCAAAGTGAGCACCGGCTCCACACAGGCATCGACCTTCGAAAACGCCTCCATCCATTCGTCAAGCGGCTTGGATGCAATTCTTAATGCCACGGCCTTCTTTACGTCGTGTATGTTTGATAGGTCCATCCCCGCAAGCTCGCCTTCCATGGCAATCGCCTTCCGGAAGGCGTCGAAAAATTTCGGCTCAAGGGGCCCCACGGAAAGGAAGCGGCCGTCCGCGGTGCGATAGTAATCGTACAGGATCGCGCCGTTCAGGATGTCGGTTTCGGGGCCCGGGACCGGCCCGCCGGCGAGATGGCCGGCCGCCTGGAAGGCGGTGAGCGCGAAGGCGCTGTCGGTGATGGAGATGTCGATACGGTCGCCTTCGCCGGTGCGCTCACGCGCGATGAACGCCGCAAGCACGCCGATCGCCACATTCTTCGAGCCGCCGCATACGTCGGCGATCTGGATGCCGTTTAATGTCGGACCGGAATCGGCCCGGCCGGAGTAGGAGGCGATCCCCGAGAGGGCCAGGTAGTTGATGTCGTGACCGGCGCGGTCGGCGTAGCTGCCGCTTTGGCCGTAGCCGGTGAGCGAACAGTAGATGATGCGCGGGTTTGCGGCGCGCAGCGCATCATACCCCAGCCCCAACCGGTCCATGACGCCCGGACGGAACTGCTCCACCACAATGTCGTACTCGCGCACGAGACGGATGACGATCTCGCGCGATTCGGGCGTCTTCAGATCGAGCGCGAGCGAGCGCTTCCCGCGATTGAGGTGCGCATAGGCCGCCGAGACGCCGTCCACGAAGGGCGGGACCGCGCGCATGAGGTCCGGATTGGCGCGGTTCTCCACCTTGATGATGTCCGCGCCCATATCGGCCAGCATCATGGTGCCGTAGGGGCCGGGGAGCAGGTAGGTGAAGTCGAGGACCTTGAGGCCTTTGAGTTTCGGTTCCATGAGCGATACCTAGTGCGCGGTATGCCATTTGGCAAATCAAATTCCGTTGAAAATATTGACCGACGCTTTAATTTTTAATTGAAATTCTGTTTTATTCGTTTATGCTGGTTGCCGGATGAGATTGAGTGCCAGGTGGATTGTTTCGGCAAAATAGAAACTGCCGTGACGGTTTAAGATAGAAAGGGGAGTCCAAATGGAACTGGATAAGCTCGTCCGTCAATTCATTAAGTATGGCGCGGCGGTCATCGGCTTCAACGCCTTTGTGCTGTATGCAATCCTGTCTGTCGCATTTCCGGTATTTCACGATCCACGTCTCATCGTCCTGTTTCTCGTTATGGGGCTTACCGGCTTCTTCGGGCTCTTTTTTTATTACTTGTTCCGCATCAAGGGCCTGGTGCGGAACACGCTCGCGTTTTTGTCGCAGAAGGAGGGGTTCGATCGAAAGCGCGTCGCCGCCGATTATCGTGGCTACGCGCGCCTCACCTTCCTGCTCAATATCGTCATGCTCTGCTATATGTTCATTCCGAGCTCGGTGGTCATCTATTTCGTCTTCGGCTATTCGAACGGGTATTATCTCTTCTACGTGCTCTTCGTGATCGTATTCCTGTTTCTGTTCCTCGGATACAATTCGCTCACCGTGTGGTACACGCGGACCTACCCGATGGGACGGTTCGGCATACCGGTCCAGGTGCAAGATCTTCGCAGCAAGATCGTCAGCATCGTCCTTCCCACGGTCCTCATGGCGTCGGTGCTCATCGCCGTGGTGGTGTACAACGTGAACCGCGCCTACATGGCCGACATCGTTTACAAGCGCGTGTTCGAGAACCTCGCGCATGTGGCCGCGCATCTGCAAGAGGATGGCGCGGTGACCGACGGACTCGTGCCCGCCATTATTCCGGAGCTGGATGGGGCGATGATCCTGATCGACGCGTCCGGCGCAGTCGCATTCGCTTCGACGAAGGATATCGCACCCGGGAAACCGATGCGGGAGCAGATCGTCCAGGGACGCCAGGCGGGCTACCTCTACGAGCGGACACGCAGCGTGCTCGAAGCGGGGACGGGGAAACTGCCGCCGTCGTTCGAGGGCGTCATGAACGGACGGCAGGCGTTGTTCTTCTCGCGCGTGCTGCCGGGCGGAAACCGCGCGCTCCTGTTCGTATTTCCCGAGCAGGCATTGCTGCAAAACGTGTATTCGAACATTTTCCTGATCACCGTCGCGCTCTTTATCATCAATGCGCTCATCTGGCTCATCGTGTACACGCGCATGGCCAGGACCTCGCGCGCGGTGGACGCCGTGATGCCCGCGGTGTTCAAGGCCACGCGGGGCGATCTCACGCAAACGTTCAGCGTGGTAAAATCGCGCGACATCCTCGAGGACTTTACGCGCTCGTTCGCGACATTCGTGGAAAACGTGAAATCGTTCATGTCGCAATCGGTGGACCTGTCACGCAAGCTTCTGGAGCTCTCCGAGCCAATCGCCGAGATGGGCGAGCACATCAAGAACTCCTCCACCGACCACGCGGCCCTGCTGGTCACCTCCACGCACCTGGTCAACGCCATCTCGGCGTCCTTCGGCAACATCGCCGATCGCGCGCAGACGCAGTCGACGAACATCGGCGATCTGGAGGTGCTCATCGCGCGCCTCTTCGAATCGATGAACCGGGTCACGCAGGACACCGGAAACATCGTCAAAACCATGGGCGGCGCCGAGGAGAGCGCCCATGACGGGGCGCAGCTCATCGAGATCATGACCGAGGGGATGCGGAACACTGAGGAGCTCTATTCCGGCATCCTCAACGTGATCCAGCTCATCTCCGACATCGCCGACCAGGTGAACCTGCTATCGCTCAACGCCTCCATCGAGGCCGCTCGCGCCGGCGAGTACGGCCGCGGCTTCTCGGTGGTGGCCGAGGAGATCTCGAAGCTCGCGGAGAACACCGGCGCCAACGTGAAGGAGATCACCAGCCTCATCAACAAGGGGAGCGTAGAGATCAAGCGGAACATGGACAATGTCCTCAACGTGAAGCAGTCATTCGCGACGATCGTCACCAATGTGGAAACGGCCGGGGTGATGATTTCCGGCTTTCTGGACATGATCAACAAGCGCATCGAGGAGATGGCCATCGTCAAAGACGACATCACGCTCATCAGCAGTTACGCCAAGGAGATCTCGCAGGCCACCGGGGAACAGCGCGAGAACACCACCCAGGTTTCGGGGACCATCGAGAAGGTGAACGTGGGCGCGAAGGACTTCGTGGACAAGTCGCAGCGGCTCTCGCAGATGGCCAAGGAGATGGAGGGGATGGCCGAGACCCTCATCGAGAACCTGAAGAAGTTCCGGCTGTAAGTTCGATCGTCAGAAATCGAGGATGATCTTGATGGCGTTTTCCCGGCGCCCCACGGCGATGTCGAAGGCGTCCTGGATGCGCTCGAACGGCATCACGTGGGTGATGAGCGGACGCACGTCCACCGCCCCGCGCGTGATCATGTCGAGCGCGTAGGGGTAGTCCATCGAGAGGTCCGGCCCCACCGAGGATATCATCCGCAGCTCCTTCCGGAAAAACGTCCCGAACCTGAGCCCCGGCGCCTCGTCAAGGCAGATGCCGAAGAAGGCGACCTGCCCGTTGTGCCGCGCGAGCTCGAAGCAGGCGTTGATGACCGCGCTCTCCTGCCCGTAGGCGTCGATGACGATATCGGCGAGCGTCCCCCCCGTCGCCTCGCGCACCGCGGTCGGGACATCGTCGGCGCGCGGGTCCAGCGTCATGTCCGCGCCCATGATGATGCCCGCCGCCCGGCGGAAATCCAGCGGATCGATCGCGATGATCCGCTTCGCGCCCAGGAGCCGCATGAGCGCGGTGAACAGCAGGCCCACCGGCCCCTGTCCCATGATGGCCACGGTCTTGTTGTAGGGGCTGTCGATGCGAAAGGCGCAGTGCGCCACCGCGCCCAGCAACTGCGTCATGAGCAGGACGTTGAGGTCCCCCTCGGATGGAAGCCGCTGCAAGCGCGCGGCGTCCACGGCGTGATACTCCCTAAAGGCGTCAAGGTCGGTCGGGTAGTACATCACGCGCATGCCCGGCTTGAAGGACTGGTGGCTCGATTCCTCGACCGTCCCGCAACACTCATGTCCGGGATACCCGAACGGCAGCGGGTAGCTCGCCGCCGGGAAATCGTTCGCGAAGTAGGGCAGGTCCGATCCGCACAGCGCCGTTTTCAAGAGCCGAACCAGCACCTGGTCCTTGCCCGGTTTCGGGACCGGTTCGTCCGTTATCGTATACGTGCGCGGCGCCGTAATGCGTGCAGCTCTCATTATTGTATACCTGCCTTTTTGAACGCATGGTCGATGTTGCGAAGAAAGTAGGTGAGGTCGAACACGCGCTCGAGTTCGTCGCCCGGGAGCGTTTTCGCGATAACGGAATCCTTCGACGCAAGCTCCTTCAGGCTTCCCTCGCGGTTCCAGCTTCGCATCGCGATCGCTTGCACGAGCTCATAGGCCGTCTCGCGCGAGAGGCCCTTCTCGACCAGCGCGAGCAGCAGCGTTTGGGAGTAGAAGAGCCCGCCCGTCCGCTCGATGTTCTCCAGCATGTTCTGCGGATAGATATGCAGGTTCGACAGGATGAAGATCATGCGATGAATGAGGTAGTCCAAAAGCACCGTCGAGTCGGGGAGGATCACCCGCTCGGCCGATGAGTGCGAGATGTCGCGCTCGTGCCACAGGGTCATGTTCTCAAGCGCCACCATCAGGTTCGACTTGATCACGCGCGAAAGGCCGGTGATGCGCTCGCACAGGATGGGGTTGCGCTTGTGCGGCATGGCCGACGATCCCTTCTGGCCCTTCTGGAAGGGCTCCTCGACCTCGCGGACCTCGGTGCGCTGCAGGTGCCGTATCTCCGTGGCGAGCTGGTCCAGCGTTCCGGCGGTGATGGCGATCGCCGCCATGAACTCGGCGTGGCGGTCGCGCTGGATCACTTGGGTGGAGATGGGGTCCGGCTTCAGGCCCAGTATGTCGCACACCATCGTCTCGACCTCCGGCGCGATATTGCTGAAGGTCCCCACCGCGCCGGAGAGCTTCCCGAAGGAAATGCCCTCGATCGCGCGGGCGAGGCGCTCGTCGTCGCGGAGAAATTCGGCGTGATAGAGCGCCATCTTCATCCCGAAGGTCGTAGGCTCGGCGTGGACCCCGTGCGAGCGCCCCATGCAGGGGGTCATCTTGTGGGCGATCGCGAGCTCCCGGGTGATGCGGACGAGCTCCGCAAGCCCCGCGCGGATGATCTGGCCGGATTGCCGGAGTTGAATGGACTGCGCCGTATCGACGATGTCGCTGGAGGTGAGGCCGTAGTGAATGTAGCGGCTCTCCGGGCCGACGTGCTCCCCCACGCAGGTGAGGAAGGCGATCACGTCGTGGTGGACCTGGTTTTCGATCTCGGTGATGCGCTCAACGGTGAACGACGCCTTGTCCTTGATGATCGCGAGCGCCGCCGCGGGAATTACGCCGAGCTGCGCATGCGCCTCGCAGGCCGCAATCTCGATGTCGAGCCAAATCCGAAACTTGTTTTCCAGCGTCCAGATGTCCGCGATCTCTTTTCGCGCGTATCGGTCAATCATGGTGCCCCCTGTGTAGAGACAGGGCATTGCCCTGTCTCTACACAGGGGGCGGACGGGTGGCGTTCAAATCAACCTTTTTTTAACGGGGCCGATCCTTTTTAAGCGTCGTCGTTGCGATGCAACGAAAAGAGGAGCTTTTTCGATTTTATTTCGATATGATAGTATCCTTCGATGAACAGGACCGCGCGGAACAGGAGGTCCAGCGCTGTGTCGACCGGGAGCGCCGCCGTGTTGATGGCGGAGAAGCGCGTCGAAAGGAGCGTCGAGAGCAACTCGCGCGCCGATGCGGGAAACAGCGTCGGCGGCGGGCGATCGCGCCGGGCGCATGCGGCGCAGACCGGGCGCAGGTCGGCATCGCCGAAGGCGAAATCGGCATAGGGCTTGCCGCATCGCGCGCATGCGCCCATCGGCGGAAGCACTCCGTGGATGCGCAGCAGATGCAGCAGGAAAAAGAGCGACAGGACCACCGGCGAGTCGGTGGCGGCGAGCGCCGCGACAGCCGCAGAGATCATCTCGAAAACGGTGGGGTTCGGGTCGTCGAACCCGCTCGTGCCGTCCACCGTCTCGAGCATGAGCGCGAGGTGGCAGATCCGCTCCATGCTATCGCGAATGTCGGCGCAGTGCGCGGCGATGCGGAGCTCCGTGACGATGTGCGTGGCGCGGTTGTCGTGCTCGTAAAAGGTCAGGAGGAGGCGGGTTCCGGGATCGGCCGCTCCCTGCGGTCGTCGTCGGCTCTTGCGAATGCCCTTGAGGACGAAGGAACGTTTGCCCATGTCGCGGGTGAACACGCGTAGCAGGCGGTCGGCCTCGCCGTGCGCCTGGGCGGCGAGGACGATCCCCTCGGTCTTATGGATGCGCATCGCCCGCGTGTTTTTTCGAGGCGCGGCTCACCAGGATGCGGTTGATGCGGGTTCCCGTGATGTCCTTGATTTTGAAGGTGAGGTCGCCGAGCGAAGCGGTCTCGTTCTTGGCCGGGATCTTTCCGAAGAGATTGAGGACGAGCCCGCCCACGGTGTCGAATTCGTCCGACGGCAGCTCGAAGCCCGTCTCGTCGATGAAGTCGGATATCGTGAGCCGCGAGTCGACCTCGTAGGTTCGCTGGTTGATCTTGATGACGTCCGGCGGCTCGTTCTCGTCGAACTCGTCGTCGATGTCGCCCACGATCTCCTCGAGGATGTCCTCCAGGGTGATGATGCCGCCCACGCCGCCGTATTCGTCCACCACCACCGCGATGTGCAGGCGGCGTTTCTTGAATTCGCGCAACAGGTCGTCGAGCCCCATCGTCTCGGGGACGAAGTACGGCTTGCGGAGGATCTTTTTCATGGGGAACTGCTTGGGCTTCTCGAGGATGAACTTAAGCAGGTCTTTCACATGAAGGATGCCCACCACGTTGTCCACGGTGCTTTCGTACACGGGATAGCGCGAATGCCCCTCGTCCTGGATGATCTTCATGAGGTCCTTGAGCGAGGTGGTCGCGTCGATCGCGATGAGGTCCACGCGGGGGATCATGATCTCGCGCGCGATCTTGTTCGAGAGGCTGATGACGCCCTGGATCATCTCCTCCTGCGTGGTCTCCTCGGAACCGGCCTGCGGCGGCGAATCCGGGGCCGCAGGCGGGCGCGCATCATCCCGACGGAGGCGATCGAGAAGGCGTTTGATTCGGTTTGGTTGTGCGTCCGGGTCGGGAGTGTCAGATGTCATCAATATCCTGGCGCGTGTGCGTATCAGATCGAAATATAATTGATAATGCAACGCCGCGGGGCGTCATTGTTGGGATTTTGTAAAGATCACCCGCGGTCGTCCGGTCCGATATCAACCCGTAGCATGCCCCGGTGAGAAATCAATCAAAAAAATGAGGGGCGCGTCGTTTTCACTGCGGCTCGATGTCGAGCATGGCGTCGATGTCGCTCTTCTTGTCCTGCGGCCGCGGCGTGTAACCGGGAAGTTCCAGGCGGGAGCCGTCGCTGGCGGTAGGGATGAGATAGCTCGAAAGCTCGGCGTTGAACGAATCGACGAACTCCTTGATCTCGTCGTCGGTGCATGTGAATTGCACGCCGACCTCGCGGCCGTCGAGGCGGACGATCTTCCCGATCATGTCCACCTGGCGCGTCTTGAACTCAAAGCGCAGGATGAGCGCGTCCCCAAAATTAAGAATGCTGTTGCGGATAAAGCACAATCCGCCGGCGGAGAGGTTGATAAGCTCGACGTCGGAAAACGAATCGGCGCCCTTGACCTTCACCTTGATGGTGAGCCGAAAAAGCCTGATGCGCGGATACTGCCGTCTGTTTTTACTCATGTGCCTCCGGAAGACGCTTCGCCGGTGCTTTTTTCACTTGATGCGCAACGCACCGCAATGCATAGTGTACGAAATCGCTTGTTTGCAATCAAGTGATTTTTCCATTTTTCCAATGGGGGCATGCGGATGGCAACACAGCGGACCAAGACCTTTTTCCTGCCGGAGCCGCGCGTGCTCGCGCACCGCGGATATTCCGCCGCCTGCCCGGAGAACACGATGCCGGCGTTTCACAAGGCCGTCGAGTTCGACCCGGACGTGCTCGAGACCGACGTTCGCCTCACCCGGGACGGGCGCTTCGTGGTGTTTCACGACGATACGTTGGAGCGCACCACCAACGGCGCCGGGCCGGTCGAACAGCGCACGCTCGACGAGCTCCGGCGATTCGATGCGGGCTTTCGGTTCACCCGGGATAACGGCGCCACCTTTCCGTTCAGGGGGGCGGGCGTCTTCATCCCAACGCTGGAAGATCTCCTCGACGCATTCCCGGATCGGCGGTTCAACATCGAGCTCAAGACGAAGTCGCCCGCGCAGGTGGAATCGTACTTGTCGATATTGAAGCGATACGACGCCCTCGACCGCGTGCTCACCGCATCGGAGTACGGGCCCAACATCAAGGAGCTTCGGCGCCAGTGTCCGACCATGGCGACCTCGTTTTCGCTCTACGAGGCGCTCTGGCTGTATTTCCTCTACAAGTCGGGCTTCCTCTTTAAAAAGAAATCCTTTACCGCCGACGCGCTGCAAATCCCGGAATATTACGGTACGTCGCATGTCGTCACGCCGGCCTTCGTGCGGTTGATGCGCGAACGCGGTGTCCGCGTCCACGTGTGGACCATAAACCGCCCCGAGGACATGCAGCGGCTTCTCGACATGGGCGTTCACGGCATTTTTTCCGACGAGGTCGCGATCCTGAAAAATGTCGTCCGTGAACACGAGGCGCGCGCCGCCGACGACGGGCCGGACGGGGCATAGGCGCCGATGCGCATCCGGCTCCTCGCGCTGATTTTCCTACTCGCCTGCTCATGCGGGGAGCGCGTCGAACTCCTCGGCGTCTTCGGCGAATCGCGCACGGCGGATGTCCTGGGACAGGACGGCGTGACGCCCATTCCCTTCGATGCAAACACCACGCTATGGACATTCGGCGACACCATCATCGAAGCGGGAAAGCGGGGAGTGTCGGTCGAGGCGACATTTCGCGAGCGCGTGGCGGACGCGCACATGCTTTCGAACTCGCTGGCCTTCACCGCGCCGCTCACCGAGGACACCGTTCGCAATCCGGACTTCGTTTTTTACAAGGAACACGGTAGAATCGTCCAATTCATTCACTATGCCCCGGGCGAGGACCCGGCGCGCATACGCCTCTGGGCGCTCGACGGCGTCAGGGTCGGCAATCGCGTCTATGTCTATTATGTGAAGATACGGATCGACGATCCGGAGAAGCTCTTCGCCTTTACCCCCCTCGCCGTCGGTCTCGCGCGCTGGAATGCGCCCGCCGGATGGCGCCGCGGCGATCCGGTGCGCTTTCAGCGACTGCCGGACCTGTTTCCCGGCACGCACCCGGCATTCGGCGCCTGCGTGTTGGAGCGCGATGGGGCGGTGTACGTCATCGGGCAGCGCGCGGACGGATTGCGCTCATCAGCGTGGATCGCCCGGGTGCGGCGCGAGGAGATCGAGCATGCGGGTGCGTACCGCTTTCTCGCGCCGGATGGCTCCTGGACGGGCGATATCGGCGCTGCGGCCGCGCTCTTTGGCGACGTGATGGGCGAATGCTCGCTCTCGCATCATCCCGGGCGCGGGGGATACCGGATCGTCTACTGCCGCATGTTCAGCAATACGATCATGATGGCGACCTTCGAAGATTTCGCGTCCATCGGCTCGATGCGGACGCGCGCGATCGTCACGCTGGCGGCGCCGGAGGGATCGTCAGGGCGACCCGGGTGGTACTATTCGGGCAAGGAGATCTTCGCGGCGGGCGACCGCCTCTATGTGGTCTGCATGCATCCGTTCGAGTATCAGCCGCATTTGGTCCGGGTGAGGCGGTGACCGTCATCACCCCTTAAAAAGGGATATGATGTAGCGGATGAGCTTCGACGAGTCGAAATCGGTCTTTTCTATCGATTCCAGGAAACCGGCGCTCAGGACCGTCATCTGCGCGATGCGCGCGATGAAGTCGGGCTCGAAATCGGTCTTCCGGCGCGTGGGCGTGTCCTGCCGCGCCTCGTTGATGACGCTCTTGTAGAGCTCGAGGTGGCGGTTGAGGAACATGCGGATCGGCTGCATGATCTTTTCCTCCTCGAAGCCGTACATCACCAGGTTGATGAGGATCTTGATGGTGTTGCGGTCGAGCACGAAGCGCTCCACCTCGTAGAGCGCCGAGATGCTCGCCTTCTCGTCCGACTTCAGGTTGCCCTTGAGGGCGCGCTCGTGGTCGCTGGCGATGTCGCGGAACATCTCCTCCATGAGCTCGACGTACATCTGCTCCTTGATGGGGAAGTAGTAGAGCACGCCGCCCTTGGAGAAACCGGCCTCGTCGGCGATGCCCTGCACGGTGATGCGTGAATACACGTCGCGCGCCAGGCAGCGCTTGAGCGCCTCGATGATGGCCTTTTTCTTTTTACGGATTTTTTCGGATTTGTCCATTTCTGTGTTGTTACCCCTTTTATATCAGGAACCCGCCATGCGAATGCCATATTATCCGCATACTATCATAATTTTGTTGCATTTTTCCATAGAGGTCAATTAGTTTTTTTATAAATGGTCGGTTTTATGCCCCAGGTCGACTGGGGGGCGCGGGCGCCGGGACGGGACAAATTAATGATAAAGGGCGCACCTGGCGTTGCCGAAAATTATAAAAGCGGGTGTGCATGCACAACAGTGGCGGATTGATAACCCTATGAAGAGAAACAACCGGCGGACCGCATCAATCGTGATCGCGCTTGTGATCGGCGTCGCGGTGCACATCGCGCCCGACGCTGCGCGCTCCCAGTTTCTCACGGATTCGGCGAGCGGGTATCGGGACAAGGACCTCAAGCGCCTCCCGCAGAGCGTTGCGAGAAATATCCGCGCGGAGGTCCTGCGCAATGTCAAGGGCGCGGTGAAGATCACCTGGGCCGTCCATCCCGAGAGCGACGACGATTTCATCGTTGGACGTTCCACCGACATGGTGGACACACCGCAGCGCGCCCTCAAGGCCCGCTCGGTCAAACTGGTGCCCGCCGGAGCCGACAGCGCCGTCGTCGATTCGAACCTGCGACCCGGGAAGTACTATTATGTGATCGTCTCGCGCGATCGGGTCCAGGAGAAGGACATCAAGCTCTACCCCGACGTCAATTACACGACGGTGCCGGTGGTCATCGACGAGGGCGGCGCATATGTCCCGGCCGACGGATCGCGCTATCCCGACAAGGTCACGCTCATTCACGCGATGCTCGTGAACCGAAGCCAGGTGCTGCTCACCTGGAAGGGGGTCGATGGCGCCAGCGTGGTCTATACGGTCTACCGGGGCAGCGGACCGCTCAATTCCCCCGAAAAGATACGTGCGGCCGAGCGGCTCGCGACAGTTTCCGACGGCAGCGAGCGATTTATCGACCGCGCCATCAACCGCTCCGGCGACTATTATTACGCCGTCACGACCCGCGATTCCGCGGGGAACGAGGACCTGCAGCTGGTGCCGTATCAGAGCTACACGGCGAACGGATTGTATGTCGATCTCAAGTCGCTCAGTCCCGTGTCAGGCATCCAGGCCGAGCTCTACGGCGACCGCGCGGTGCGCATCATGTGGTCGGGGAGCGGATCGTCCATCAGCGGATACCGCGTATATCGGAGCAACGAGCCCATCAACAGCCGGGAGCGATTGTCGAGGGCGCGACTGGTCGGCGACAGCACCATGCATCGGACCGAATTGTTCGACCGCAATCTGCGGAACGGATCATACTATTACGCCGTACTCCCGCTTCTGGGCGACGGCACCACCGATACGACGCTCGTGGAGCGGGTCAATTTCACCATCGATCCGGTTCGCATCGGCACCGCGGCCCGTCTTGCGCTCAAGAGCATTCGGGCGCGCACCGCCGGAAGCGGCATCACCGTTTCATGGTCCGTCTCCGGTGCGCCGGGCACCGAGAAATACATCCTGGTGCGCTCCACGGAGCGCCTGGTGAGCGCCGCAGACCTCGAGGGCGGCACGTTCCTCCGCAATGTCGATATTTCGCGCGGATCGTACCCCGACGAGAATCCGCCGGTCGGTCGGCTCTACTACGCGCTCGTCCCCGAGAACTACGCATCGATCAAAGGATTCCGCCTTGTCAGCGGCCGGAACGTGACTGCTCAGCCGGTCTCCATAACCGGGGACGACCGCGATCGCGACCGTGCGGGAACCGTCACCGAGGAGTCGGAGGACGAGTATGATGCGACCGCGCAATCGGTCGATCGTGTCCTGAAAAAGTACTTTTATCCGGGAAAATACCAGCTCGCATTGCAGCACCTGAAGCCGATCGCGAAAAAATCCGAAAGCGCCTTCGAGCGCGCCAAGGCGAAGCTGTACATCGGCCGCACGCTCATCGAGATGCGCAAGTACAATCGCGCGCTCGATTATCTGCTCGTCCGTGACGTGAAGAAGTATTTTCCCGAGGATTCGGAATTTTGGAGCAAGTACGCGATACAGCGGGTGCGATAAGGCGCGGCGTTTGTAGTGAAGATAACGGAGGCGCCGGTCGATAATCTCATTGAGCGGAAGCCACGGCAAGGAGAATGACCCATGAGGACCAAAACGATAGTCGGCATACTGTTGATCGTGCTCGGCGTGGCGCTGTTCCTGTATTACGACCGCTACCTGAAGCCCGAGCGCGAGGCGCGCATCCTGCTCACCGAGGGCAAGATTGTCTTCGAGCGCGGGGAGGAGTCGGGCGACAAGATCGCCATCAACCAGGCCATCGGAATCTTTTCAAAGGTCATCGCACGGTATTCCGACACCAAGGTGGTTCCCGAGGCCTACTATTACGTAGGGCAGTGCTACGAAAAACTCAAGCTGTACAAGCTGGCCTACTTGAAGTACGCCTATCTCATCAAGAACCAGAACGACGTATTGACCAAGGACATGCGGAAAGACGTCCATATGCGGATCGCGCATATCAACATATTAAAGAATTATTCGGAGGAGGGTGTCAACCGGCTCTACGATCTGCTCAACAACTCCTTCGACAAGGATTTTCGCAGCAGGGTGTACACCGAGCTCGGGCACGCCTATCTCAATCAGGGCAGCTTCCAGAAGGCCGGCAAGATGTTCGACATCTCGCTTGCCGAGAACGGGATGAACGAAGAGTCGGTGCTTGGCAAGGCGCGCGCTTACAAGCGCATGGGGCGCGATGCCGAGGCCTTCGACCTGTACGAGCACTTCCTGAGCTACTATGGAGCCGTGAGCCAGTACACGAACGACGTTCGACGGTCGTATAAAAACCAGGCATACCAGAGCGGGCTCGACGCCTATCGCGGCGGGCGGTATCAGCATGCCATATCGCATTTCAATCGCGTGCTCAAGCATTTCCCCTACGACAGCAAGGCCGAATATGCGCTCTACTGGACCGGGGAGTCCCTTTTCGCCATGAAGCAGTTCGATACGGCAATCCAGTATTTCAACCGCGTCCTTTCGAACAGCCATCACCAGAAGGACCAGGACGCGCAGATCAAGAAGGGGTACGCCTATTTCCTCAGCAAGAGATTCGACCTGGCGGCGCGCGAGTTTCAGAACTACCTGACGCACTATCCCTACGGAAAGTATGCGTCCATTGCGCGTGAATGGAAGAACATGAGCACCAAGGAAATCCTCTACCGCATCGAGAACCGACGCCTGCCGGAAACAACACAGGAAAGTAAGTCTGATGATGACGGCGATCGCGATCTTGAGGCCGACGAAGAGGTTTCCGGACGGGCGGACCGTGGACATAGCATGTCCTCGGAGGACCGTCACTACGAGAATGTTGCAGAACTCTGATGTAGAGTCAAAAAAACATCATCCCGCTGGAAACTACCAGGCTGTCGACGGATTATCGTTGACAGCCTTTTTATTTTTTTAGTTGATTAAAAATAACATCAAAACAACTATAACCGTCCAGTCAGATTTTAATGAGAAGATATTTTATGACCAATAAGCACATATTACTCTTCGCGATAATACCATTCCTGATGGGGCAGTTCATCAGCGAGGTGTCCGCCCAGAAAAAAAATGGCGGGACTCCACTCGAACAGGTGGAGCGCGTTATTCGCGGACAGTATCCCGGCGACGATATTAATTCAGACTCGCACTTCGTCGATGCGCGCAGAAATCTGCTGCAGGGAAAACTCGACGCATCGCGTGATTCGGTACAGAAGGCGATGAGCGGGAAGTACGCGTCACAGGCACAGCTGATGCAGTCGGCCATTCTCGCCGCACGGTACGAATACCAGGAATCGCTCAGCGCATTGAAGCAGGCGGCGGGGGGTTCTCTTTCCGGCGCGATGAAGGCGCAGGCCGCATGGCTGGAGGCGTCGATCAAGAACAGCGACGCAATCAAGAAAATCCACGGACGCGAGTACGTGAAGACGTTCGCCGCGCCATCGGCCTCCCGGCACGCGATATATCTACCCGATGCCGGAACCGCGGTCTTCATGCAGGGGAACGATCTCGTCGAGGCGCAGATGAAGTCTGGAAAGCGCACGGTGTTGATGAGCGTTCCCAATGATGGTCGGGTCCTCGGCGTGACGACATCCATCTTCCCGAAGCTTTCGGCGGTATCCGTATTCATCGAGGGCCGCTACGTGATCAAGGTCTCCTCTGCGGATCATCCAGTGATCGCAAAGGAGCTGCAGGACCGGTTGCTCACCCGAAAGTCTTCGAATAGCATCTGCCCCTTCATCAGCATGGACGGCCAGAATTTCCTTTTTTCATCGGACCGCGATGGGGGCTCGGGCGGATTCGACATTTATCTGTGCACCTTCGCGAACGGGAAGTGGACGGATCCGGTCAATGTCGGTTCGGCAATCAACTCCGAAGGCAATGAGCTCTATCCGTTTTTGCATCCGGACATGAAGAGCCTGTATTTCTCGTCAAACGGGCATTCGGGATTCGGCGGCTACGATCTCTTCCATATCAATCTGGCGGATTCGGGTTATTCCCCGACCAACCTTGGGATGCCGGTGAATGATGCGATGGACCAGGCCGAGCAATTCTCCATCGACCTCGCCGGAGCGAGGGTATATCGCTCCATTTCCGGGCGCATCATACAGGTGCCGTTGCAGGATAAAACCGCGGCCCACGCGACGCGGTTCGTGTATGGGACCGTGAAGTTTTCGGACAAAAAGACCAACCGCGCCGTCGCGATCAAGGTCGATGGCAATGAGGGGGAATTCGCGTCGGTTGAAAGCTTCCCGGACGGCCGTTTCTCGCTGATGATCCCGTATGGGAAGGATTTCACCATTAGCCCTATCAGCATCGGTTACCTGGTCAGTTCGGTCGATGTGGATGCAGGAAAGGGGAGCGCGCTCTTCTACAAGGATTTCGACCTGCCGCTCATCTATAAGGGGATGCGCATCCAATATGTGATCAATTTCGCCTTCAATAGCGCCCAGATCGACCCATCGGAGCAGCGTAAACTTATATCGCTCATTCGCATTTTGAAAGACAATCCGCACATCCAGTTCGAACTGAGTGGGCATTCGGACGATCTCGGATCCGACGATCAAAACATGTCCATATCGAAAACGCGAATCGCGGCCGTCATCGACAACCTCGTTTCTGCCGGAATTAACGCCAAGCGCCTCAACGTACAGGCCTATGGGCAGAAGAAGAGCATCATCAAGGGCAGCACCGATTTCGCTCGCCGCATGAACCGCCGGGTGGAGATATCGGTCGTATCCTGGGAGGGGCATGAGCATGCCTACGGCGGCGATTATCGTTCTCGACTCGAGGAGGTCCGCGAGGAACTCAAATACCGGCGGGGCCTCAATTTCAGAATTCCCGCGTATATTTTCTGGGGATTGTCGGCGGCGAGCTTCGGCGGCGGCGTGTTCTACACGCTGGAGGCCAACAAGGAGAAGAAAAAGTACGACGACACCCTGAGCTATTATCAGGGAACCAATCTTGTGGCGTGGCACAATGAGAGCCGCGGCGACTACCAGTCCAAGCTGGACGCCATCTACAAGGATTACGAGCGAAATTACAACTACTCGATCTATTGCTACACCGCCGGCGGCGTGTTCCTGGGCGTGGGGGTGTTCTTTTTCGTCTGGGACTACATAAACAAGGGAGCGATCGTCGAGCTCGAGAAGGAGGAGCAATCCCTCCAGAAGATCGGGTTCGACATACAGTTTGATCCGACAACCAATCGCGGTCGGCTCGCGGTCGTATATCGGTTTTGATTGACGATGCGCGATTTTCCCAGTATACTTTTTGCATGGTGCTGATTATGAGACGACCCGTTCTTGCTCTTGCCCTGATGCTCTTCGCCATATGCTCTTGCGACCACTTCGAGAATGTGGACCTCGCCCAGGAGTCCCCCGATCGGGCCTATGTAACTCCGAGTTTCGTCGATAATGGCGATGGGACCGTTACGGATGTTTCGGCGAATGGATTGATATGGAACAAATGTGCTTTCGGCGAATCATGGGATGGATCCAGTTGTGCTGGGACGCCTACCGCCGGACCATTGGCGAATGTTAATTGTGGCAGTGGTTGGCGATTGCCAAGAAAGGCGGAGTTGCTGACAATGACAACTGGGAATTATAGTGGTTTTTTTGATGAGCATGGAACATCCAATTATTATTGGACCACTGACGTTTATGCGGGTGATATCATGTATGTCGTCCAATTCAAATCAAGCGGGCTTGTGCAGACATATAATAAAACCTCAGCCATTACATATGCCAGGTGCGTTAAAACGGTACAACCGTAGCATCGACTTTTTTATTTTATTCATTGACAATATCGTTCGCCATATAAATACAAATACCGTCGGTTCGCTCATTTATTAATCAAACAGCACATGGCGGGGTGCGCACCGTGTTCGGCGTATGCCGGTGGCGTGGTGAGTATGCCCGTGTGAATGGTGTGGTACATGTTCAGCAATTATTTCGAGCAGCTCGAGAAAAACCTTCTTAAAAAGGCCCGCGAAGCCCAGAAGAAGGCCCCAGAAAATGCACACAACCTCACCGGCATCGAGTCACTCGGCCTATCCTCGGAGGAGATCAAGAACGATCTTGAATGCTTGCTGCCGCGTTCATTGACGCTCGACGCGGTGAAGCTGATCGATTCGAGCGGTTTTATGCCCGATGGCGTCGACTTTCTCATCTTTCGAGAGCAATATCGGAATTTCTCGGAAATGATGGGCGGCCAGGTCCCATCGGAAATGGCATATGGTACTATTCATTTGGCACGGAATATAAATTCTGAGAATATTGCAGATATGCTTAAACGCATCATACAAACAAAAAAAATTGATCACTTCACCGAGCAGGCAGAAGAAAAGATGCCCATCCCGGCTTTTATCATAGGATTTGGAAGCGAGTTCGAGTTTCCGAAGCTTAAAGAGGAGATATTGGATTATTATTTGACGCGAAATATCGACCATGCCTTCGAATTTGACATCATGGCGATACTCAATATGGGCGTCATTATCAAGGATTGGCGCGCCAAGCGATCCTTTATCGCCATCGAAACGGGCAAGGAGACGCTCAAATGGCTCTTCATACTCATGAATGAGTATGTCGATGTCGAGAGGGGCGGCGATCTGGATTTAAGGAAGTATGTAAAACACTCCGAAAAATATAAGGAGTATTGAGAGCGTAACCGAGTATTATTGTTGACAAAATTGAAAATATGCCACTGTAAGGGTTTGATGATACGTGCATGAGTTCTCTCGTTGGGCGGGTCTGGAAACTATAGAGGTGCATGAACAGAAGCGCGGTTGACATGCATGGAAAACTTATAAACAAAGGAGAACTGCTTTGAGAATACACGCGAAACGTTTTATGCTGTGCATGGCGGCGATTCTGCTCGCGACCGCGATGGTTGGCGAATTCGCGCATGCCGCCGAAAACAAGGATGTTATACTGGTTCTCGATACCTCGCTGAGCATGATCGGCAAGGCAAAAGGGGCAAAAGACATCATGTCGCAGGTCAAACAAAGCCTGAAAAGCTTTATTGGCGACCTCAAGGCCGGCGACACCCTTACCTTTATGACCTTCGATGAGGTTGTTCGTGTCTATCCTATCGTGAACATATCAAACGCCAACGACACGGACATCATCGACAAGTACATTTCAATGGTTGAAGCGAAGGGCAAGTGGACGTATACCCTCGATATGCTTTCCAATGTACTCAAGATGGCGGATGATCTCGAGGTGAAGAATAAAAATCGCCAGAAAGTAATCGTCATCATGACGGATGGCCTCGACGATCCTCCGCCTGGCAAGAGAAAAGCCCGCCTGAGCGTTAAAGACGTGGCCAAAGGCTACTCGGGGAAGGATTGGTTTATCTACCTGGTTAATTTAGGCGATCTTAAAAAGAACGAGAAGTTGGTCAAGTTCCAGCGCGATTTGAGCGGGATCTCGCCGCACACCAAGGTCATTGACGCAGGCAAAGACGCTGCGAAGGGCATACAGGAGGCTGGCACTGACATCAATGCGAAACTGGCCGAAAAGACAGAGCGGGAGCGTCCGTTCTATCTCAAACCGTGGTTTTTCGCGATTATTGCTGTGCTCATCATATTGATAGTTGTCTTTCTGATTAAACGCATGGCCGACCTCAAGGTCAAGGGGAAGCTGCAGTACTGGAACCATGAGCTGCTCGATCCGTATATTGAAATATACGATCTTTCCCGGCAGAATGCCCGGGTTGTCCCTGTTGGCAGGGGATTGGGGTGCTTGTTGAATATTCGTGATTTCGATGTCAATGAGCCCTTCCGGCTGGTTGCCACACGGATAAAGGGGAAAGTAGCATGCACCCTTCAAGCAGGGGAATCTCTTGGGGTTGAATATGTAAACCGGGAGAAAGGTGAATCGCTGCAGGATGGGGATATCGTCAAGATAAAGAACTACACGTTCAAGTATTTGGCTTGAAAATTGATGAAAATTTTCATGCTTAGGAAAAATAAATCTTGACAATGATTTCAATTTTTATAGGATAATACCCGGTAATAGTATAAGGCGCGATGGTGCTTTTTGGCCATTCTGAGCAATATATGAAAAGATCCGTTGCTGGATAAAGGCAACCCAGTCGGTACAATAAAAGGAGGTATGTAAATGTCTATTTTTCAATTCCCCAAGAGCCCGAACAAGGTTCACCCGACCATCCCTTGCGCGGTTGGTTCGCGGGAGTCGCTCGCCCAGGAGGGACGCGATAAGATAGCCGAGCAGAATCTTATACTCGAAGAAGCGACCGACAAGGTTCTCAACCACATCCAGCACAAGCTTCCGTCCGAGGTGCTCGACAAGCTGGATATCATGGGCGGGATCAAAGAGAAACTATATAATTACATCAACCAGCAATATGTGAACATGTTCAACCGATACACGGTAACGGTCGAGGACGAGTTCATTAAAAAGGTTCGGGACTTCGTTGACAAGGAAGAAGGAAAAACACTCGCACGCTACACGCCGCGTGAGCTTACCGAGCTTTTGGAAAAGATCGCCGGCGCAGAGAAGTTTAACACCGGCGAAATTGAAAAGTCGATGATCAACATGTTTGGTCACCTGCAGGGGCACATTCAGCGGGGGATGAACGACCTCGAAAACGAAACGAACTCTCTCCTCCGTCAAAAAACCGACGTTGGCGCCTTTGTTCGCGGTGAAAACGCATATGCGATCCTCAAGTGCTCCTTCAAGGACAATGAGCTTCGACCGAAATATGTGTATGATATCAAGCTTTCCATCAATATTCTCGAGAGCGAACTCATCAGCCCCATCTATCACTACCAGGTAACGGTGGAATCGCTCCTGAAAGATGCGATTGCAAAGCATATTCACGATCTCATTGATCGTCAGATTTCGATCCTTAAAGAAGATCTGGTCGACCAGGGCAAGAGCGAGCTGAGCGGCGCCGAAGAAATGTTCGAGAAGATCAAACGGATCGAGGGGTACACGGACGACGAGAAGGAAGATGAAAAATCGCGTCGGTACACCATTTTGGCCAAGAAGTTCCTCGATAAGATCGAGGGCCTGCGTGCCGAAATCGACGTCGAGGAGTACGATCCGCTTAATATTCGTGAAAACATTAAGTACATTATCGATTCCGAAAACATCCGAAATCGTGGATACAACACCGCGATCAATGCGATAACGGCCATCCTGGACACCAGTAAGCTGGGCTATCAGGTATGCGACAACATGAAGAATGCTCGCGTATGCCAAATCCGGGAATACGAAGAGCTTGATCGCGCCATTCTCCCCGACGAGCGGTATGCAATTCGGATCGCATTCTATGATCAGAACCAGCTGCGAGAAGAGAAGAAGGAATACGATCGTCAGATGGATGCGTTTACCAAAGAAATTATTCGCATCTGGGATGTCACGCATGCGCACTATGAGTCGAAGAAACGTTTCCGTCAGATCAAGGACTTCGATGACTATAGCGCACGCTTGATGAGCAAGGAATGGCGAAGACAGAAGCGCGATGAGGAAATGGATCCGAATCACGTCCTCTGGAACGAAGTCGGGGAGATGTATAATGAGAATTCGTTCGTCGAGAAAAACAATCGGACGTATGAAGATCGAATTGTCAATCTCAAGAACAAGCTCAAGTATCTCTCGGAAATCCTGCAGAAGATGCACGGCTATCAAAACCCGATTGAGCGGGTCGTAATAGACGAGCGGATCAACTTTATCACGAGGAAATTCAACGAATTTACCTATAAAGTTAACCCGCATCACATCCAGCCTGGTCTAATAATGGATGTTGATATTTGCACCATCAAGAGAAAACAGTACATGCTCAAGGGCATGGCGAATGTTCTGAACGAATTCCTCTATGGCGTATCGAAGGGATTCTCCGATACGGCGTTTGCACAATTCGCTCGCCGTCGTTCCACGGTTCGTCAGGACATTAACCAGTCGTTTGAGCAGGAAGAGATCAAAGAGGATATCTTTGAGGACGCTTACAAGGAAAAACACGGCCTTGGTGACAGCAGTTCCGAGATTAAAGGGAAAGTAGATCTTTCCGGCGGCGGAGCGGCGCGAAAAAAATCATCGGGCGGATTAAAAGAGCTGTAGAATACACGAAGGTAATGTAGTACACAATTCAAAAAGGGATGCCAGTGCATCCCTTTCTTGTTTTTGGTTGGAATTTTTTACTTGCAAATTTCAATAAACACTGATGAATATACTATATATATAGATTCACTGGTTATATAGGTATATGATCCGATCGCGATGTTCATCAGAATGGGTCCATCGCCGTTTTCGCAAACAATTCCATAATAAGGAGAAGGTCAATGGAAACGACTTTTTTCAGTCTCGCAACAAAAAGCAATTTCAATAAATCGCTCCGGCACTTTTTCAAAGTAAACGAAGTTGTTGAAGATTTGGAGAGAAAGCGGAATCTTGCCGATGTAATTAATGTTCAACTCGACGCCAATGAGGTTTTGAATGATCAGGTTCTCCCCATCGTTGGCGCGCTTATCCGCGATAAATTTTCGTATAGTTACGATTCCTTCAACGTTCCAGAGACGATAACGCAATTTGGAAAAATCGTCGAAGAAACCTTTAAGTGGACCGCCCTTGATATACTGATCGTATATTACAATCCCAATGGAGAAATTATACTGGTTAATCCGAAAAGCCAGGATAGCTGGGACCGAGTTCGGGAACTTTCCCGCGATCAGTTGATTGTCGTCTATGCGAAACATTTAAAACCCGAGAAAAACCTCAAGCTTGAACAAGAAGCGATTTCCGCGATCGAGGAAATGATTTCGGGTAAAGACGTATTCATAAATAAAGAATTTATCGATCAGACGGTCGCCCCACAAGCGCAGGCAGCACCAAAAAAGGCGGTCAGTCCGGCTGCACCAACCGGCGGAGGAAAGAGAAAGATGACGCCGAAGTACGCCGTAACGGTTACCAACGAGCTGTTTCATAACGGTAACGTCGAGGCGTGGAAAAAAATTATTGAAAGCTTTAATGATAAACACCCCGATCTCCAGGTAGTGATATTTTTCGAAGGCGAGGTTATCAACGATATCAATGCCCTGTTTAAATGGGGAAAGGTAAAGCATGGGGATCCTATAATGTTTCAGGTCGTCGGGGAGAACATTCGCAGCGTATCGAAGCTGCAGAAATACCTATTTGAGGGTGCGAGCCCCCGGTTTGAGCAATTTCTGAAGGTTGACGTTGGTCGCATTCTCAATTTGTTCTAGGAAATTTTCGTGATAATCGTTTATTACTAAATGAAGGAGTCATCGGTTATGGAAAATATCATATATTTCAATAAAGACCTAAAGGAAATTGATGAGAAGGTTCGAGCGAAGCTGGGAATTCGGGGCAGGCGAGCGGTTGATTTAGCGGTCATGGGGCTGCCGATCGCTCCGGGCTTCATTATCGATGCGGAGCTTACCAAGAAACTGCCCAATATCAACGTAAAGCAGATATTGAAAAGTTATATTGAGAAGCTGGAAAAGGACACCAAAAAGAAGTTCGGGGATCCGACTAAGCCGCTATTGTTGAAGGCGGTTTTAAGCTCGGATCTAAATGTTCCGTTTTTCCCATCAGTCCACAATATCGGGCTCAACGATAAGACCGTGGAGGGTTTTTCAAAGTATACCGGTGCGGATTTCGCGTACGGTGAATACCGATTTTTGCTGAATAAAATTGGCACAAAGATTTATGACCTTAAAGAAGAGGACTTTGAGGCATTTGAAGGAAAGGGGCAAAAGAAAAAGTCAGCCGCGGAGATGAAAGACGCGGTTGAAAAATACAAAAAGTTCCTGGGCGACAAGTTCAGCGATGACGTATACGATCAGTTGGGGCTGATCCTCAAAGGCGCCGCCGCACGGTATTGCGATTCTGATATCGATGTAGACAATTCACTGTCCATCATGGTGCAGGTCATGGTGTATGGTAATTATGGGCAAAATTCCTATTCGGGGAACTATTATACAAGGAATATCATTACGGGTGATCCCGAGCTGCAAGGGGAGTTCCTGCAGAATGAATTCGATGTCGATCGCGGAAAAACAAAGGACATCAGTAAGATTGAAAAAAAATATTTCGACAAGTATGTGGAAATCGCAAAAAAAATCGAGGAGAACTTCAAAGAGATTCGTGAAATCAAGTTTACCATCGAGGAGGGAGATTTTTGGCTGGTCGAGCAACGCGATGTTGAGGATAAATCGACACAGTCTCACGTGAAAACGCTTCTCGATTTGTGTAAGCGTGGTGTGATCACCCAAGAGTACCTGGTGGAACACATCAAACCCGGACAGCTCAACGAATTACTCCATCCGATCATCGATTCCAGGACGATTAAGGGGATAAAAGAGATAAAGGGCGGCATTGCCGGATCCACCGGGGCGGCCATCGGTCGCGTGTTCTTTTCGACGCCCCGGCTGCTGGAGGAGTATAAACGCGCTATCATGCAGGGAGGCGACACAAAGCTCATCCTTGTGATGCCAGCAAGCTACGCGGAGGATGTGAAGGCAATCGAAGTTGCACAAGGCGTGATCACCTCCGAGGGTGGATTTTCGTCGCATGCCCCTGTTGTCGCACGCAGCCTCGGGAAGGTGGCCATGGTGCAACCGGAAATGAAGATTCGCGGTACATCGTTTACTCTCGCCGGCAAGACGGTGAGCGAGGGCGATTATGTTTCCCTCAATGTTCCCTATTATGAGGCGCCGACAATTTACCTCGGAAAGGTTGGACTTATCGAACCAAACTTTAAAGAAAACGGACTTTTGGATTTCCTGAAGGTTGTGGAGAACTTTATCGGGGATTTCAATGTGCGCGCAAACGGCGATCAGCCGAAAGATGCTCGGGTCGCGAAGGATTTCAATGCCGACGGGATCGGGCTGTGTCGAACAGAGCATATGTTTTTTGAGGAGAAGCGTATCATGAAATTCCGCGAGATGATACTCGCGGAGACGGAAGAGGAACGCCGGAAGGTGCTCAATGCCTTACGTCCCATGCAGCGTTCCGATTTCTATGAACTGTTCAAAATTATGGTTGGACACCCCGTCACCATACGTCTTCTGGATGCCCCGTTACATGAATTTCTTCCGCGTACAGACGAAAGTCTGAAAGAGTTTACGAAGTACATGCAGACGAAATCGAAGATGAAGCCGTCGGAAATCATCGCTCGCTGCGAAGAGCTCGGCGAGATGAACCCGATGCTCGGTCACCGGGGATGTCGTGTGGCAGTGACGTATCCTGAAATCTACGAGATGCAATGTCGTGCGATTTTTGAGGCGGCCTGCATGTTGAAGAAGGAGGGTATTGATGTCCATCCAGAGATCATGATACCGATTGTCATGAGTCAGCAGGAAATCAAGTTTATAAAAAATGGCAAGAAGATCGAGGGGAAGATCGTTAAAGGAATCAGGGATATCAAGGACGAGGTGCTCGAAGAGTATGGGATAGACGATATCGACTACAGCGTTGGTACGATGATCGAGCTGCCTGCCGCGGCGCTTGGCGCCGGAAGCATCGCGCAGTATGCAGAGTTCTTCAGCTTCGGGACAAATGATCTCACGCAGACCACCTATGGCCTATCCCGTGACGATATCAATTCATTCTTCCCGGACTACTCCCTGTATGACCTTATAAAAGACAATCCATTTAAGGTTCTCGGAGAGCAGGTCAAAGAGCTTATTGACATTGCATCGGTGCGAGGACGGTTGACGCGTCCGGACCTGAAGCTCGGTCTGTGCGGTGAGCATGGCGCTGATCCGACGAATATTGAGTTTTGCATGAATGTCGGGCTCAATTACGTTTCATGTTCTCCATATTCGATTCCGTTGGCAAAACTCGCGATTGCACAGCAAAACCTGAAGAACAAGTAATAGCGGTAGCACGGTGTTCACCGAGTATTTCGGTGAGCACCGTGTGATGTAGCCAGCCAAGACGTATTCGTCATATAAAATCAACGATAGGAGCAAAACATGGGGAAAGGGGACATTGTTATACTGTCAGGTTGCAGAACGCCAATCGGATCATTTGGCGGGTCGCTGAAGGATGTGCGTGCGTATCAACTTGGTGCGCTTGTCATGACCGAGGCGTTGAAGCGCGCTGCGGTCACGGGGGATATGCTTGATGATGTCATATTTGGCGATTGCATCCAGACATGCGACGAGGCAAATACTGCGCGCACGGCGGCCCTGAAGGCCGGCATTCCTTTTGAGGTTCCGGCGACCACGATTCAACGGCAATGCGCATCGGGGATGCAAGCGGTCATATTTGCGTCCCAGCAGATCATCGCCGGAGATTCGACAATCGTTCTCGCCGGTGGCGTTGAGTCGATGAGCAATGCGCCATATGTGTTGAAAAAAGCTCGCTGGGGTGCTCGACTGCAGCATGGTGAAATGACGGACGCAATGTGGGACCTGCTCCATTCGGGCAGCGGCCTGCTCGGAGAAGCCTATATCATGGGGCAAACTGCCGAGAATCTCGCCCAGAAGTACTCGATATCAAGAGAAGAGCAGGACCAAGTGGCCTTCGAGAGCCATTCGAAGGCCATAGCGGCCATCGATTCGGGTCGGTTCAAGGACGAAATCATCCCGGTACCTGTTGAAAAGAGGAAGGGGCAGATTTCCATGGTTGAGATCGACGAGCATCCACGACGTGACATAACGCTCGATGGATTGAAGGCGCTTAAGCCAGTATTTAAAAAGGATGGAACGGTAACCGCGGCGAATTCTTCGGGAATAAACGATGGCGCTGCTGCGCTCGTGATAACATCGGCCGATAAGGCATCAGAGTTGGGTGCGAAGCCGATGGCGCGGCTGGTCGCTAATGCCATTGCCGGCGTTGAGCCGCATCTCATGGGTTACGGCCCGGTTCCGGCAGTCACGAAGCTCTTGAAAAAGACCGGGATGAAGCTTGCCGACATCGATCTTATCGAGTGCAACGAGGCGTTCGCGGCACAGTATCTGTCCTGCGAAAAGGGGCTGGGGCTCGACAGAAAGAAGGTGAATGTGAATGGGTCGGGAATCGCCCTCGGACATCCTGTTGGATGCACGGGCGCGAGAATCATCGTGTCACTTATTAATGAACTGAAAAAACGGGATAAGAAGTGGGGCATCGCGACGCTCTGTGTCGGTGGCGGCATGGGCGCTGCGGTGCTGATTGAGAATATTATGTAGTTTTATTATTGTGAGAATATTGAGTGCCGATTGCGCCCCCGCTGTTTTAGCGGGGGCGCACGTTATCCGCATACACGGCACTTCATGTTTTTTTGAAGATTGATGCAGTCGAACCGCATGTCCAGCCCGCTAAATATCAGCATCTTGTTCATGAGAACAGTACCCAACCCGGTAATGTACTTGATGGCCTCCAGGGCCTGAATAGATCCAATAATGCCGGCTGTCGCACCAACAATGGGGATTTTCATTTTTATCGATGTTTCGGGGAAAAAGCACGCGAGGCAGGGCGTCACGTGTGGTTTCAGGAAGGTGATTTGACCATGCATCTCTGAAACTCCGGCATGGATCAGTGGTATGTTTCGTTTGATGGAATATCGGTTTAGCAGGTGTCGCGTCGGGACATTGTCAAGGCAGTCAATGATGATATCGACATCACCAACGATGTTATCTATGCTGTTCGCGGAAATTGTGTCCGGGATTGGCATGAGCGTGATATTGCTATTAAGGTCTCGGAGCGATGCGCTGGCCGAATCAACTTTCAGTTGGCCAATCGATTTTTCTGAGTGTAAAATCTGGCGGTTTAGGTTGGATTCGTCGATTCGGTCGTTGTCGCAAAATGCAAGGGTGCCAACCCCCGCGGAAGCAAGATAATAGAGTACCGGGCTCCCCAAACCGCCGGCACCGGCGATAAAAACCTTGGATTTCGACAGCATTTCTTGTGCCGACTCGTCCCATCCGGGAATGATCAACTGGCGTTCATAACGGCGTTTTTCAGTTTCAGTAAGCATAGGCATGTTTCATTCGCTTTTAGTATCCTTCACTATCAATGATTTTCCTGAAAATACAAGGAAAATTTGAAAAAATATCGACAATGAGATATCAGGGGCTAGGATTGTGTCACTAATTCAACTGGAGAAATATTGGCATGTCAGAGCAAATTAGCAAAGAAATGACGTTTGGAGAATTGATGCAAAAACACCCCAGGGCTGTTCCGGTTCTTGGGAAATATGGTCTTCACTGTATCGGGTGCCATATCGCGGTTGTCGAGACGATAGAGCAGGGTGCTCGGGCACACGGGCTCAATGACCAGGAGCTCGGTGAGATGATTCAGGATCTCAATGCGGCGTGTTGATGTAACGCCGCATTCGAAATTCAAAAGGGAGATCATCTGATCTCCCTTTTGAATTTTGTGGTGAGGGATGGATTCGAACCATCGAAGGCTTCGCCGGCAGATTTACAGTCTGCTCCCTTTGGCCGCTCGGGAACCTCACCGTTTGAGCTGGCGAGAGGAATTGAACCCCCAACATGCTGATTACAAATCAGCTGCTCTACCGATTGAGCTACGCCAGCCTCGTATCGCATAGGCCTTGACCTTCTTATGTGATCGTCGACCACTGTCAATGTTTTTTTACCACTGCATTCCATTTTTGTCCCCACCGGCATGTACGAAGCTTCAAAATGGCCTAAAGTAACCAATTAAATTTTTTTATCTACACTATAAAGACATAATCTCGCTATTTCCGATAATAATTACAGATGGAATTGTGCAGGGAATTCCACCGGCATGCGGATTATCGGAGCAAAATCGGATACGGACGCAAGTGGCGAAACCGCGAGATCGTCGCGGGTGTGTTTTCGGCCGAAAGGTGCCCGGCACGGGCATGTGGCCGTTGAAAACGGTGTACTCAAGGAGACGAGCGGTGAAAGAAATACAGGCGATCAAGCGGTTTAAGAGGTTTTTGCAAATAGAGAAGGGCCTTTCGCAGAATTCGATCTATTCCTACACGTACGATTTGAAGAAATTTTGCGAATTTCTCGCACGCTGCAATAAGGATATCATGTCGGCGACGAAGGAAGATGTGCAAAAATTTCTTTCGTTTGAGAAGAACAAGAAGCATAACTCATCACGGACTCTCGCCCGGTCACTTGCCGCCATCCGTCAGTTTTACAATTTTATGTCGGTTACGCTTGGGGATATTGAAAATCCGACAATAAAGATCGAAACGCCGCAAATTGAAAAAACACTTCCGGATTACCTATCGCAGGAAGAAATTGACAAGCTGTTTGCGACGATTTCCGAATCCGACATATATGAATTGCGCGACAAAACGATTTTCGAGCTATTATATTCATGTGGTTTGCGAATTTCAGAAGCTGTCGAGCTTTTGGCATCCGATGTGGATTTCGATAACCGATTCTTGAAGATCAAGGGGAAGGGAAACAAGGAGCGGCTCGTTCCTGTCGGCAAGGAGGCGCTCCGATTGCTGAAAAAATACATCAAGGAATCACGCTTGGAAATCCTCGGAACGCGTTCCAGCGATTTCCTTTTCATCAGTAAAAAGGGGTCGATGCTGAACCGACGTTCCGTATGGCGCCTTCTGAAAGGGCACGTAGAGCGCACGGGGATCAACAAGAATATCACGCCGCACACCCTGCGGCACTCGTTCGCGACACACCTCATCGAGCGAGGCGCGGATCTCCGCACGGTTCAGGAGCTCCTGGGTCATACGGACATTTCGACCACGCAGGTGTATACGCATGTGGTGAGCAAGCAGCTGAAGGATATCCACAAGAAATTCCATCCGAAGGCGTAATCGAACCCGTGATGTTCGCGATTACGAATCATCTGTTGCCATTGAGAAAACTCGTATCTCTCGGCATTGTCGTTGGCTTCCTTTTCCTTGTGGCGGTCGGATGCTCGCCATCGAGAAAATTCCTTATTCAAAATGGCAAAAGAATCAGCGCCGACAAGAACTATGTTCGTGTTCTGGTCGCGAAATCGCGTGAACGCGTGACTGTCGAGGCGACGTCGAGGATGAAGATCGTTGACCTGAAGTCGGGTGTCCCGATTTATTCCGGTGGTCCCAAGCGTGCGCAACTTTCGGCCGAGAAGCTGTCCAAGCCGGTTTTGATCGAAAGCGCGAACGGTCCAATCACGGTCAATGGGAAGCCCTATCGGGGTTCGGTGGAGATACACAATCAATTCGGAACGCTGCTGGCCATAAACGTTCTTCGAATGGATGAATATCTGTACGGCGTGGTCCCGAGCGAAATATCGAAATCATGGTCCAATGAGGCGTTGAAGGCGCAAGCGGTCGCTGCCCGGACGTTCGTGTTTCATCACATCGGTCGGGGTGGAAAGCAGGTGTACGATGTCGACGGCACAACCAGCTTCCAAGTGTACAAGGGCATGGTGGTTGAAAGCGATCGTACGAACCGCGCGGTGGACGCGACGAGCGGTGAGATCATCACGTATAACTATCAGCCGATTGTATCCTATTTCCACTCGACATGCGGGGGGAAAACGTCGAGCGGGAGGGACGTGTTCTCCGGGAGCGATTCGGCCTATCTCGCATCCGTTCGATGTCCGTACTGTGCGCCGTCGCCGCACTACGAGTGGACGGTTCGACTGGGTCTCGATGAGATACGCCGGTATGTGCGCAAGAGCTATCCATCGCTGGGACGCATTCGAGGAATAACATTTCGGAAGACTGAAGGGCGGGTCGTGTCCGTCATCATACGGCATGCCGGAGGGACGCTCTCGATAAGCGGGAACAAGTTCCGCCTTCAGTTCCCGGACAAGATGATTCGAAGCACGTACTTCACCGCATCGCGCGCATCGGGTGGGCTCGTGTTGAAGGGACACGGATGGGGCCATGGCGTCGGAATGTGTCAATGGGGCGCCAAGGGTCTATCTGATAGCGGAAAGTCATATAAGGATATTCTTCGGTACTATTACCGCAATACCGGCATCATAAACATGTCAAAGATGCCATCCCACGAAAAAAGGGTTGCCAATCGCGACTAGCGATCCCAGGTGTTTCCATCCGGACTCTCCCGCACATGCGGTGATGAGGCATGCCGGCGCATAGTTGCGAATCATGAAAACAAACCCGTACACGCTCGATGATTTCGATTTCGATTTGCCGGACGATTGCATCGCCCATTACCCGACTGAGCGGCGCGATGGCTCGCGATTGATGGTTGTGCGCCGTTCGGACGGTGTGCGAACACACGGGGCATTTCACGAAATCGGGAAATGGCTCAATGCCGGGGACGTGCTGGTGTTCAATGACACGCGCGTTTTGCAGGCTCGAATTCGCGTGGCGCGTGAAACGGGATCGCGAATAGAACTGATACTCCTTCAGCGGATTGACGATCTCCGATGGGAGGCGATCTGTTCACGCCAGAAACGCCTTCGGAAAGGTGAGACACTTCATGCCGAGGCTGATGGCGACATCGAGTTGAGGGTCGCCGACAAGCGTCACGGAACGATTGTTGTCGAGCCCAACCAGGATTTGACGGAGACGGTGCTTGCGCGCATTGGGCTGATCCCGCTCCCGCCATATATCAAGCGAGAACCCGATCCCAATGATGCGTGGCGGTATCAGACGGTGTTTGCCGCGAATCCGGGCGCGGTAGCTGCGCCCACCGCGGGTCTTCACTTCACCGAGGATCTTATCGAGAATCTGCGCGCCACCGGGGTCGTGCTGGCGCCATTGACGCTCTATGTTTCATGGGGGACCTTTCAGCCGGTGCGAGATCGCGAGCTTGAACGGCATGTCATGCATCGGGAGCGATATCTGCTGCCCCAAACGACCGCGGAGGCGGTGAATGCTGCGCGCAGCGAATCGCGGAGGATCATCGCAATAGGAACAACCTCGCTTCGAGTCCTCGAGGCGACATTCGGTGACGGACGGAATCTGGCGGGGGAGGGTGAAACCGACCTGTTCATTTATCCGCCTCGTCGGGTCAACTCGGTCGATGCGCTGATAACGAACTTCCATACGCCGCGCTCCACGCTGCTTATGCTCGTCGCGGCATTCGCCGGATACGAAATCATTATGGCCGCCTATCGCGAAGCGGTTCAGGAGCGCTATCGCTTTTTCTCCTACGGGGACGCGATGCTGATCGTTTGACCGTACGGAGAATATTTTCATACGCGAAAAGAATAGTTATTGATTTTTCCATCACCCGCACATGGTGTGGTGATTAACGCGAATGGAATACGACATAATTCCCGCCGGATGAGTGTATGCGCGTGCAAGAACTCACAGCCGCATTTACAGAGCGATATCCGATCGATCTCCAGGAATCGTACGACAATTCAGGAGAGCAAGTGTCGTTTCACGATCAACCGGTCGATCGCGTGCTGGTGTCCCTCGATGTCGTCGATGCAGTGATTGACGAGGCCGTTCGCGAACGCTGCTCGCTGATTCTCACGCATCACCCGTTCTTGTTTCGGGGGATCACGCGCGTCGCGACGGACGATCCGCGTTCTCGCATGTTGCTGCGATTGATCGACGAGCGCATCAGCGTCTATTCCATACATACGAATCTCGACAAGCTGTTTTATGACCGGCTTGGGGAATACCTGGGCATCCGGGATGGCGAGTTGCTGGTGCGAGCGCGCGGTGCCGATCATGCGGCATCGGATCAACACGGATTCGGTCTCTGTGGCGCGCTCGAAAGCGACATGACCCTCGGTTCGTTCATATCGCTGGTGCAGGAGCGATTGGGGCTGACCTTCGCGGTATATGTCGGTGATGAGTCGCGAGTGATTCGGACGGTCGGCGTGATCAACGGCGCAGGGGGCGGACTGGTGGAGCGAATTCTTGACGAGCGGCGCTTGGACTGCATCGTCACCGGCGATATCGGCTATCATCACGCACGCGCGGCGATGGACCGGGGAGCGGCGCTCATTGACGCCGGCCATTACGGCACTGAGCGATACCTGCTTGCGGTGCTCATTCGCGATCTCCGGGAATTCCTGGGCTCGCGTGATTCCATAGCGCCGGAATTCGTGCAATCGAAAATCGACCTCAATCCGTTTGCGGTACGGCTCAATGAATAAAGAAATCATCATTATGATAGAATTGCAGCGCCATTGGGACGCCGTGGTCCGGGCGCGGGCCGATCGGCAGTCATCGGAGCGCGAGATCGCCGATACCAACGCAAAAATATCCGCGTACGAAAAAGAGGTCAATGACGCGGAAACCGGCCTTAAAGCGCTCAAGACCAATATGCGCCAATTGGAGCTTGAGCTTAAAAATTTGGATGAGACGGTCTCGCGGCTGGAGTCGCGTCAGGCACACCTGAAGACCGAAAAGGAGCTCGATGCGCTCAACGCCGAGCTGTCACGCGCGAAATCGGACCGGGGAAATCTCGAGGAATCGCTCATTGCGATGATCGACGAGATCGCCGAGAACGAGTTAGCCCTCGGTAAAAGCCGGGAGGGACTTGCCGCACTCAGGAGCGAATCGGAGGCGGCGATCGAACGGTTGCGCGAGCGGATTTTGCGCTTTGATGCACTGGGTGAGGAGCATCGAGGGCAGTTTGCCGAGCTACTCACGGGGCTGTCGCCGCCGGTGCGCGTTCGCTTTCAAAAGATGACTGAGTCCGCGAGCGGCGTTGCCCTCGCGCGCATCGACGGTTCATCGTGCGGCGTTTGCCACTTTGAGCTGCCGCCGTATCTTGTTACGGACGCCGGGCGGGACGATAAAATCGCCACATGCATTAATTGCGGCCGATATCTGTTCATCGCCGCTCCGTCACGATGACGTAAAAAAACTGGAAGATACAGATATGATGTTAAGCATGGATAGGGTCTTGCAGCTTCTCGCCGAGGGGAAGAGCCTCGAGAAGATTGCCGAGCTCGGTGATGCGAGCGTCGCGGACGTTGTCGCGCTAGTCGAAAACGCACGCGACATCCTGCTCGCCCATCACAAGGTTACGACGAGAAAGAAGGTCGTCATCAAGAAGGAAGCGAAAGCGGTGACTGCCGAGAGCGAGGATCGTCCGGACAGTGACGATGTCGATGTCGCCCAGCTATTTTCCGGAGCGGAACTCTCGGCGATACCTTTTTCCTCGACGCTGGTTATGAACACCGACGGCGCCTCCAGCGGGAACCCGGGCCCGGCAGGGATCGGGATCGTGATTTTCGATCGCGACGGCAGGCAAGTAGGCAAAGTGTCATCATACATCGGAAAGCGCACCAATAATTACGCAGAGTATTACGCCCTGGTCAAGGCGCTCAAGATCGCGGTGTATTTCAAAGCGCGCGAGCTCAGGGTGCGAACGGACTCCGAGCTCGTGGTCAAGCAAATCAAGGGTGAGTACAAGGTCAAGAACGACTCGATTCGCTCCCTGTACGAAGAGGCCATGGCGCTCAAGAAAATGGTGCCCTCGTTCAAAATCGAGCATGTGATGCGCACGTTCAACGACAAGGCGGATTATCTCGCAAAAAAGGCGGTTGAGGGATCGGGTGATTCCGATTCGAGATAAATCCGCAGCCGGGCACGAATGGCGGATCGCCGAGATTGACGAATCGCGCGCCGAATCGATCGCCGCTGCCTCCGGGATCAACCCGTTTATTGCGCGTCTGATGGTCGGTCGCGGTGTCGACGATCCAGCGCAGGCCGAGCGGTTTCTTTCACCGCGACTTTCGTATCTATACAGCCCGTTCCAGCTCGAGGGGATGCATGACGCCGTCTCGCGTCTTCGGCGTGCGCTCGAGTCCGGGGAACGAATCGGAATTTTTTCCGATTCGGACCTGGACGGACTGACCTCGCTGGCCGTTCTTCATGGTCTGATCGCTCGCATCAATCCGTCCATAGACATCATCATGCGTTATCCGGTCGCGGATGAGACCTATGGCCTCACCCGGGCGGTGGTCGATGAAATGATCGCCGCCGGCGTCCGTTTGCTCGTTACGCTCGATTCGGGGATTCGTGATGTCGAAGAGATCGCGCTGGCGCGCGCCGCCGGCATTGATGTCATCGTATGCGATCATCATCATCCCGACGACCGTCTCCCCGATGCGATCATCGTTAACCCGAAGCGCCATGATTGCCACTATCCATTTAAGGACCTTGCCGGCGTCGGGGTGACCTTCAAACTCTGTTGCGGCGTGCTGATGAGCTATCGCAGCGGCTTCCAAAAGCCGCTCCTGGTGCTCTGTGAGCTCGGCGATGCGCTCGTCGCTCTTTCGATGACCGATGGCGCGGTCGTCTCGGTCGAATCTCTCGATGCGCAATCGGCGCGAATTCGCTTGCCGAATATTGTTCCTGACGATTCTGCGTGCATCGTGTCGCTTGGCGATCGCTATGGATGGGTCCCCTCGGAATGCGTGCCGGGGCGGCGCATGTTCGATCTCGCGACGCTTGTGCGCGATGTCAGCGATGCCGGCACGGTTCCTGCAGGTGACGGACTGGACGCATTGTGCCGAGCTCTGGGCCTGGAGCGTTCGATGAGCGATGTCCCGGGTGCCCTCGCTGCCCTCGTATCTGAGATAGACTTCAGGAAATCAGAAAAGCTGCGCAATTACATCGAAACAACCATGCCCTTGGTGGCCCTGGGTACTATTGCCGACATCATGCCGGTGATAGGCGAAAACAGGATTATCGTCCATCATGGACTCAAAAACCTCCCCGCGACCTCGCATCCGGGACTCGCATACATGGTTGGCGGCCTCAAATCGCTTTCGGCGCGCAATGTGAGTTGGAACATCGTGCCGTCCCTCAATGCCCCCGGGCGCTTCGGGAAAACGGAACTGACCGCGAAGTTCTTTCTTGAGCGCGAAAACGCCGAATTGGGAGTTATCCTGAAGGAGATCGGATCGCTCAATGAGCGCCGTCGGGCCATGGTTGATGAAATCTTTACGTCAATCGTTCGCGATATGTCGAACGCCGAGACGGACGATACGGGAGTGCTGTTTCTGGTCCGCAATGATACGCCTGATGGACTTACGGGACTGGTCGCGAATCGATTGTCCGGACATTATCAGAAGCCGGTAATCGTTGTCTCACATCAAGGGGCCACTGGCCTGGTGAAGGGGTCGGGCAGGAGCTCGGTCGCGTGCGATTTCTTGTCGATTGTATCATCGGCGCAGGGCTTCTTCGAGAAATTCGGCGGACACGAACAAGCCTTCGGCTTTACGACGCGCGCCGAATCGCTTCCGGAGATAGAAGCGTGCATCCGCGAGGCGACGCAATCGTATATCGGGCGTGCGCCGATAGTGCGCATAGACTGCGAGATTCCGATAGAGGTCATCACGACCGAATTCGTCGGCGCACTCTCATCGCTCGAACCCTACGGCAATAAAAATGAAGAACCCGTGTTTCTTTCACGCGGGGTGATGGTTCGCGATTTTTTACGGATTGGCAAGGACAAAGTCCACGGCAAATACCAGCTGGCGGCCCCATTCCGCTGTGAGGCGGTGGGCTGGAACATGGCCGATGCCATGGAACGCCATGCCAACAACGGCCCGATTGACCTGGTGTATCGGCTGTCACTGAACGAATATAACGGGCGTGTCACTTCTCAATTGGTCCTAATCGACCTGCGCGAAAGCGGATCATCAAACGAAAAAATTAATATTTGACTTTTATCGCCATTGATGAAATTGTAACGCCATTGAAACTCACGGGGCGGGAATTGGGTAGCCACTATGGATATAAAGATAAATGACGGAAACACACAGGTTGATATTGTCGTCAGCGGCGATATTGAAATGATGACGATCAAAGAGTTCAAGGAAAAGCTCTTTGAAATTGGCCAGAATGCCAACAAAGATGTCGAAATCGACCTTTCCAAAGTTGACTACATCGATTCATCGGGTGTTGGCGTCCTCATTAGCCTTCTGAAGATGCAAAAAAAGAAGGGAAAAGCACTTAAAATAGAAAAAGTCAGCTCGCAGGTCCTCAATGTTCTTCAGCTCAGTTCGCTATCGGACGTATTCAATCTGTGACGGAATCGGTGCGCTCCGTTTTCAATAGCGCGCGCTCGTTGCATCCATAACGGATTATCCCATGGATTCATTTCGCATCGGCATCGGGTACGACGTGCATCGATTGGTGCAGGGGCGCCCGTGCATCATCGGAGGAGTGCGCATACCGTTCGACCGCGGGCTCGATGGCCACTCCGACGCCGATGTCCTGGTTCACGCGATCATTGATGCGCTTCTCGGGGCCGCCGGCCTTGGCGATATCGGCGCGCACTTTCCGGACACCGACGAGCGCTATCGTGGCGCCGACAGCCTTCGCCTGCTTACGGCCGTCCATGAAATGCTTGTGGCCCGGTCGGTTGCGATCGTCAACATCGATTCGGTCGTGCAGTGCCAGATGCCGAAGATCCTTCCGCACGCGGAGGAGATGAAGCGGGCGATCGGACGCGCGCTGGGCGATCTCGATATTTCCCGCATCGGTATCAAGGGGAAAACGACGGAAGGCCTCGGGTTTCCCGGACGGGGAGAGGGGATCGCCGCGCAAGCGGTCGCGCTCATCATGATTCGCGCGTGATGGCGTAAAAAATGTTATTGCAGAAACCCGCCATCTGATTTGTGGTGCAATCTCCGGACGATACCGGACGCGCATGCGACTCGATTATGCGCGCACGCGGCACTACAGGGATTGTGCGATGATACACAATGACGTGGAACTACTGAAACGCGGCGTCGAGGAGATTATCCCCGAGGACGAATTCGTGAAAAAGGTCGAGCGGTCTCAGCGCGAGAACCGGCCGCTCATCGTGAAGGCGGGATTCGATCCCACCGCCCCCGACATCCACCTGGGCCATACGGTCCTCCTGCGCAAGATGCGGCACTTCCAGTCCATGGGACACACCATCGTGTTCCTGATCGGCGACTTCACCGGTATGATCGGCGATCCCTCGGGCAAGCAGGACACCCGCAAGCGCCTGACACGCGAGGAGGTGCTGGCCAATGCGGAAACGTACAAAAAACAGGTATTCAAGATCCTCGATCGGGAGAAGACGGTCGTCGATTTCAACTCGCGATGGTGCGAGCAGATGCGCTTCGCCGACGTGCTCGAGCTCACCGCGAAATACAATGTCGCGCGCATGCTCGAACGTGACGATTTCGCCAACCGATATCGGGACGGCAAGCCCATATCGATTCTGGAATTCCTCTATCCGCTGATCCAGGGCTACGACTCGGTCGCGCTCAAGGCTGACATCGAACTGGGCGGCACGGATCAGAAATTCAACCTGCTCGTTGGCCGGGACATGCAGCGCGAGTACGGCCAGGAGCCCCAGGTGATCATGACCATGCCGCTGCTGGTGGGCCTTGACGGCGTGCAGAAAATGAGCAAGTCCCTGGGGAACTACATTGGAATTAACGAGCCGCCGAAGGAGATCTTCGGCAAGGTGATGTCCATCTCGGACGACCTCATGTTCTGGTACTACGAGCTCGTCACCGACGTTCCCCTCGACGAGGTCGCGGGCCTCAAGGCGGGCATCGCCGATGGGAGCGTCCATCCGCGGGACGTGAAGGTTCGGCTCGGCAAGGAGATTTGCGCCCAGTTCTACGATCGTGAGACGGCGGACGCCGCCGAGGCGGAATTCAACCGGATTTTCGTTCGCAAGGACCTGCCGGATACCATCGAAGAGTATGCCATACCGGAGTCCGAGAAATCGGACGGGAAAATCTGGATCGTGAAGCTTCTGGTGCTTTCCGGCATGGCGAAATCGAACGGCGAGGCCAGGCGGCTCATTTCCGGCGGGGGCGTGTACATCGACAGCGACCGCGTCGAGAAGGACGATTACGAGCTTCCGCTCCCCGCAACGTGCGTCATCAAGGTTGGGAAGCGTCGTTTCATGAAAATCACCGGATAATAAAATAGTGTGTAACCGTCGGATAAACTGAATGTCTGATTATTCTGATGATGCCGTGATCGCCCGCGTGCTTGCGGGAGACGCGGACGCCTTCGAGGAGATTATCAAACGCTACAACGATAAGCTCTTCCGATACGTATACTCGAAGGTGAATAATTATGACGAGGCGGCCGACGTGACCCAGGATATTTTCGTCATGGCCTATGAGTCGCTGGCGTCGTTCAGGGGCGAGTCGAAATTCTACACCTGGCTGTTCAGCATTACCATCAACTACTGCAAAAACCACCAGAAGAAGAGCCGGAGACAGGCGAGCGTCTCCATCAACCGCCCCGACGACACCGAATTCGAGATGCAGATCCACGACGAGCGCGTGGATATCGAGGCGGGGGTGATCGACCGAGACTCGCTCCGGATCGTCAAGGAGGAGCTGTTCAAGCTTCCCGACGATTACCGGGAGATCCTCGTCCTGCGCGACATCGAAGGGTACTCGTACAACGATATCAGTTCCATGCTTTCGATTAACCTCGCCAACGTCAAGGTGCGCATACACCGGGGGCGCGAGATGCTGAAGAAACGGCTTTCGGAACGGGGGCTCCTGTCATGATGGACCATGTTTCTTTCGACAGACTATCGGCCTACGCCGACAATACGCCGCTTTCCGTCGCGGACAAGACGTCGATCGAGCGGCACCTTGCGGGGTGCGCTTCCTGCAGGGATGAGCTTGCACGCATACGGAAGATGCTGCAGATGCTCTCGTCGCTCAAGGGGCTCGGGCTTGTCGACTCCGATCGGTTCGTGCGCAACACGATGCGTCGGATATCGGATGGCGGGCATGTCGTGCATCGGGTGTCGAAATCGCGGGCTGTCCGTTCGGCTGCGACGGCGGCCGTCGCGGCATCGGTCGTGATAGCCGGGACAATCTTCGCGACCATGGGCGGATTTTTCAACACGACAGGACCGACGACTGTCGCCCGGAACGAAGACCCGCGCGCCGTTACGGTTCCTGTGTCGTACGCGCACAACCGGATATCGCGCGCAATGAACGTGTTCAGGAGCGATGTGGAAAAAGACGCGACGGTGTCGCTCCTCGAACGTCACCGGGCGAAGATAATCGCGGTCACCGATTCCTATGTCGAGGGGCGGGTGAGCGCCAGCGAATTCAATCGAATGCTCAACACCTTTTACCACCTGGGCGGCCGGCGTCCGTACATGGTGAGCAGCGACATGGACGGCTTCAAGACCGTGCGGTTCCTGGTGGGCGAACCAGCGCAACGTGAACCGCAGACAAGCGTTCCGGCTATGCCGGAGTCGGATATCCACGTACTGGTGAACTTTCACCGTTGATACGATGGCTCACTGGATCGCACTCTATGGACGATTTCGCGGCTCGATAGTCGCCCAGCTTCCCTATCTGAACGCTTTCTATTTTCTTGAGATCATCTATCTGATGGTTTCCCTGAACATCCTCTACGGAAACCGGGTCGCGCTGGCTGTCGCGATGACGCTCTCGCTGATTGTCGCGGTACAGATGGGGCTATTGTTCTTCCGTCATCCGATGAGCCGCTACGTGCAGCTTGGACTGATGGAGCTTCACGCAGCCTACTCGTTGCCGCTGTGCTTCAACCTCGCGACCGGCGCGTTTGAATATCACGCGCTCGACGCGGGGTTAATCGTCGCGAGGTTTTTCGTCGCCTGCCTCGAGATCGTCGGCATCGTCGCGCTCACCGACGACGCCGTGCGTGCGGAATTCGAATAATCGGACCGCCTACATGTTCTCCGCAACGGCGCGCCCGAAGGCGGAGCAGGTGAGGAGGGTCGCTCCCGACATCTGGCGTTCGAGATCGTAGGTGACCTTCTTCTGCTGGATCGTTTTTTCGAGGGCCGTGATGATCCGGTCGGCCGCCTCGGTCCATCCCATGAAGCGCAGCATCATCTCGCCCGAAAGGATCAGGGATCCCGGGTTCACCTTGTCCTGGTTTGCATACTTGGGAGCCGTGCCGTGGGTCGCCTCGAATACGGCGGACGTGTCGCCGATGTTCGCGCCGGGGGCCATGCCCAGACCGCCAATCTGCGCGGCGATGGCGTCGGAGAGGTAGTCGCCGTTCAGGTTCGGTGTTGCGATCACGTCATATTCGTCGGGACGCAGGATCACCTGCTGGAACATCGCATCGGCGATGCGGTCCTTGATGACGATCTTTCCCTGCGGGCATTTTCCGTTGAATTTCGACCAGAGTTCGTCCTCGGTGACGGTGTGGTCGCCAAACTCCTTCGCGGCCAGTTCGTAGCCCCATTCGCGAAACGCCCCTTCGGTGAACTTCATGATGTTCCCCTTGTGGACCAGGGTGATGCTGGAGCGATTGTTCTTGATGGCGTAGGTGATCGCGCTTCGGACGAGGTTTTTCGTATTGGTCTCGCTGATCGGCTTGATGCCAATGCCGGAGTCCGGCCGGATGTCCTTCTTAAGCTCGGATCGGATGAAGTCGATGATGCGCTTCGCTTCTTCAGAGCCCTCCTTCCATTCGATGCCGGCGTAGAGGTCCTCCATGTTCTCGCGGAAGATGATCATATTCACCGCATCGGGACGGACGACGGGGCTGGGAACGCCCTTGAGGTAGCGAACGGGGCGTATGCACGCATAGAGGTTGAGCACCTGTCGAAGGGCGACGTTGATACTGCGGATCCCGCCGCCCACCGGCGTGGTGAGCGGGCCCTTGATCGCGACCTTGTATTCCTTGATCGCGTCGAGCGTTTCGTCGGGAAGCCAGTTGCCGGTCGTATTGAACGCCTTTTCGCCGGCGAGGACCTCCCGCCAGGTGATGGCGCGCGATCCGCCATAGGCCGATGCGACCGCGGCGTCGAGAACGTGCCGTGTGGCGCGCCAGATATCGGGGCCGGTGCCATCTCCCTCTATGAAAAGAACAACCGGCTTGTCCGGTACGGTTACGGTTCCATTTTGATACTGTATGCGATCTGACATTTGGGTCTCCTGTGGGAAAATGTTCGGGGGTTCGCCATAAAAAAATATTATTGCTAATATTTCAATATTTTTTAATGTTGATGATATGAAGAATCAGAACAATCGTTTTGCCGGGCGTGAAGAATCATGAAGGACCTATTGATCATCGGGGCGGGCCCGGCGGGTCTCACGGCGGCGATCTATGCCGTGCGCGCCGGTATCGAATGCGCCATCCTCGAGAAGTTTTCTCCGGGCGGGCAGGTAGTCAACACCTATGAGGTCGAGAACTACCCGGGGTTTGAAAATCCGATTCCCGGCTGGGAGCTTATGAGCGCCATGGAGGCCCAGGCGCGCCGATTGGGGGTTCCGATCGAAAGCGTCGACGTCGCCGGCATACGAAAGGACGATGCTGCGGATTCCTTCATCGTGACCACGGCGGATGGCGGGGAACACGCCGCGCGCGCGGTCATTTTGGCGACCGGCGCGTCGTTCAAGAAGGTCGGCGTCCCCGGCGAGGTCGAGTTTACCGGGCGCGGCGTATCATACTGCGCGACCTGCGACGGTGCCTTCTACAAGGGGCGTACCGTTGCGGTGATCGGCGGCGGGAACACGGCCCTCGAGGAGGCGCTCTTCCTCACTCGGTTCGCGACCCGTGTGTATCTCATTCATCGTCGGGACGAGTTTCGCGGTGCGAAGATCCTGCAAGACCGCGTTCTTTCGAACGATCGCATCACTCCGGTGTACGATACCGTCGTCGGATCCATCAATGGCGCGACGTCGGTCGAATCCGTGACCCTCATCAACAAAAAAACGAACGTGCAGTCCGAGCAGCACGTTGATGGCGTGTTCGTGTTTGTGGGCTACGAGCCGAACACGGCGTATTGTCCCGCGGAGCTCTTGAATCCGGCGGGCGAGGTGATCGTCAATCGCGACATGAAAACGCGTATCGACGGTCTGTTCGCCGCCGGGGATCTCCGCGAGGGGTCGATCCGGCAGATCGTCGCCGCGTGCGGCGATGCGGCGGTTGCCGCCGTACACGCGTATGCGTATCTTGCCGAACGTGAGCACCGCTAACACCACCCATATACATAATTCCAGGAGAAAGCATGGCAACTATCAAGCGTTTTAGGGTTATACCTTCGCTCCCCGAAAGTCTTCAGCCGCTCATGAAGATCGCAAAAAACCTGTGGTGGGTGTGGAACTTCGAGGCGATCGAGCTGTTCAGACGCCTCAACGTGGATTTGTGGCGCGAGCTGCACCACAATCCAGTGGCATTCCTCGGTTCCATATCACAGAAGGAGCTCGAGGAAGTCGCGAAGTCCGAAAGTTTCATCGCGCACCTCAACCGCGTGACCGAGGAGCTCGAATGGCACATGACCAAGCGGTCCTGGTTCGAGGAGAATTATCCAGAATCGCGCGATATGCAGGTGGCGTATTTTTCCGCGGAATTTGGTCTGCACGAATGCCTCCCGATTTATTCCGGCGGCCTGGGGGTCCTAGCGGGCGACCACCTGAAGTCATCCAGCGAGATCGGGGTGCCGCTCTGCGGCGTGGGATTGCTCTATCGGCTTGGGTATTTCCATCAGTATCTTAACATCGACGGCTGGCAGCAGGAGGCGTTCCCGGAAACGGACTTTTTCAACATTCCTATCAGTATCATGAAGGACGAACAGGGCCAACCGATCAGCATCTCCGTCGAATTTCCCGGGCGCGTCGTACATGCGCACATCTGGGAGGTGCGCATCGGCCGGATCAGCCTCTATCTGCTTGATACTAATATTGACCAAAACGCGATCGAGGACCGTGCGATCACCGATCAGCTCTATGGCGGCGATCTCGAGATGCGCATCAAGCAGGAGCTGCTGCTGGGTGTGGGCGGCGTTCGCGCGCTCAAGCGTTTGGGCAAGCGCATCACCGTGTATCACATGAACGAGGGTCATTCGGCCTTCCTCGCCGTCGAGCGGATCCGCGACGTGATGATGACGGAGCGGCTCGCGTTCCGGGAGGCGCTTGAGTTTGTGACCGCCGGAAACGTGTTTACCACCCACACGCCGGTACCGGCCGGAAACGACCGGTTTCCCGGCGAGCTCATCGAAAAATATCTGTCGCACTATTACGCGCCGCTTGGCCTCGCCAAGGAGGCGTTCATGGGACTTGGCAGGGAAAACCCAACGGATAAAAACGAGACCTTTTGCATGACCGTGCTGGCCCTTCGGACCGCGGCCTCGTGCAACGGCGTTTCGAAACTGCATGGCTCGGTTTCGCGCGCCATGTGGAGAAACATCTGGCCGTCGCTGCCCGTGCACGAGGTGCCCATCGACCACATCACCAACGGCGTGCAGATACTCTCCTGGACCTCGGACGAGATGATGCGCCTTCTGAACCGCTACCTGGGGCCGCGCTGGATCGACAATCCGGTCGACCGCGACATATGGAACAACGTCGATTCAATTCCCGACTCGGAGCTCTGGCGCACGCGCGAGCGTCTTCGCGAGCGGCTGATCGTGTTCGCACGACGCGTGCTAAAGAGCCAACTGGCGACGCGAGGGCTCCCGAAAAACGAAGTGGACCGCTCCGATTCCGTGCTCGATGCGGACGCGCTCACCATCGGCTTCGCGCGACGATTCGCGACCTACAAGCGCGGTACGCTTATCATGAAGAACATGGACCGCCTCGAGAAGATCTTGTTAAACCGCGAGCGGCCGGTGCAGATCATTTTCGCCGGCAAGGCCCATCCGCACGACAATCTGGGCAAGGAGCTTATCAAACACATCGTCAATCTGGTGCGCGACGAGCGGTTTCGGAACAAGATCGTGTTTCTGGAAGACTATGATATCAACATCGCGCGAAACATGGTGCAGGGGGTCGATGTGTGGCTTAACACGCCCATTCGTCCGCTCGAGGCGTCGGGAACCAGCGGCATGAAGGTGGTTCCCAACGGCGCGCTCAATCTCAGCATCCTCGACGGTTGGTGGAACGAGGGGTACAACGGCAAAAACGGATGGGCGATCGGTCGGGGAGAGGAGTATCTGGATCACGGCTATCAGGACGAGGTGGAGAGCCTGTCGCTGTACAATATTCTCGAGAAGGACCTCATCCCGTCGTTCTACAGTCGCGGCGCCGACGGGCTCCCGCACGAGTGGGTCACGAAGATCAAGGAATCGATGAAAACGCTCTGCCCGCAATTCAACACCAATCGCATGGTGCGGGATTACGCGGAAAAGTTTTACATTCCCGCGCATCATCACGAGCGTGCGTTCAGCGAAAACGAATACCGCGTTTCGCGCGACCTGGCGAAGTGGAAGAGCGCAGTCGTCGCGGGCTGGAACAAGGTGTCGATCCGCGACCTCATCTACGGTGAAGAGCGGGAGATCGCGCTGGGCTCGCGCCTCAAGGTGCGCGCGCAGGTCGATTTGGGGGGATTGGCGCCGCAGGACGTTCAGGTCGAGCTGTACTTCGGCGCGCTCAACCAAGACGGGGAAATCTTCGAAGGGGCCTCGCTCCCGATGTTTCCTGTCGAAGACCACGGGGGCGGCCAACACGCTTATGAGGGCCACATGCTGTGCCTCAAGTCGGGTCAGTTCGGTTTCACCGTTCGCGCCATCCCGATGCATGACAATTTGGTGCGCAAGTTCGAGCCACGGCTCATTGCCTGGGCATAGACGGGCGGATCAGGCGTGGCCGTGCGCCTCGCGCTGCAGGCGTTCGAAGAAATCCTCCATGAAGCGATGGCGCTCTTCGGCGATCGCCCGGCCCGTGTCCGTGAGCATCGCCGCCCGGATATGCCGGAGCTTGACGACGAATTCGCGGTACGCCGTATCCTCCTCGGTGTAGGCGCGCGTCGCGTCGATATCGGCGTCGTCATTGTGCAGCCGGGCGCCGATTTCACCGGAAAACAGGAAGGCCCGACCGATGCCGATGGCGCCGATCGAATCGAGCTTGTCCGCATCGAACAGAACCCGCGACTCGATCGAATCCGGCACGTCCCCCCCGCGATAGCGATGCTCGGCGATGCATGCGGCGATCCTCGCGATGTTGCTGGGATCAACATGCAAACTCGAAAGGAACTCACGGGCCAGTTCGCTCCCGCGTTGGGCATGGCACATCGCGCCATTGCTCGCATCTTCGTCGGCGCGGGCGATGTCGTGCAGGATCGCCGCACATCGGACGATGTGCGGATCGGCGCCCTCGGCCTCCGCAATGCGTTCCGCCATGCAGGTCACGCGCTGGACATGGTCCCAGCCGTGACTCGAGCGAAGCTGCGTCATGCGCCGTTTTGCATATTCGATTGCGGTGGGAAATATCCGGGCGTCTATTTTCGTTGCCATGGTGCGATACGCGGATGGGGCGGGGACGTCAGTCGATCTTGAGGATGGTCATGAACGCCTCTTGCGGGATGTCCACGTTCCCGATCTGTTTCATGCGCTTCTTGCCCTCTTTTTGCTTTTCGAGCAGCTTGCGCTTGCGGGTGATGTCGCCGCCGTAGCATTTGGCCGTGACGTTCTTTCGCAGCGCCGATATGTTTTCGCGCGCGATGATCTTCGCGCCGATCGCCGCCTGCAGCGGGATCTTGAACTGGTGCCGGGGGATAATGTCCTTGAGCTTCTCGATGATTTCCTTGCCGCGGTAATAGGCCTTATCGGAATGGACGATGAACGACAGGGCGTCCACCGGCTCGGCATTGACCAGGATGTCCACCTTGACCATGTTCGAAGGGCGGTAGTCCTTTATCTCGTAATCGAAGGACGCATACCCGCGCGAGCAGGACTTGAGCTTGTCGTAGAAGTTGAATACAATCTCGGAGAGCGGCATGTCGTAGTGTAGCTGGACGCGCGTTTCGTCGATGTACTCCATGTTCTTGTGTATGCCCCGGCACTCGTTGACGATGGCCATAATGTTCCCCACGAATTGCGAGGGGGTGATGATGGTGGACTCGACGAAAGGCTCGTTGATCGTTTCGATGCGGCCGGGATCGGGCAGCTTCACCGGGTTGTCGATGACGAGCTCCTCGCCGTTGGTGAGTTTGATATGGTACTCGACGCTCGGCGCGGTGGTGACGAGCGACAGGTTGAACTCGCGTTCAAGGCGCTCCTGGACGATCTCCATGTGCAGGAGGCCCAAGTAGCCGCAGCGAAACCCGAATCCGAGCGCGTAGGAGTTGTCGGGCTCGAAGATGAGCGAGGCGTCGTTCAAGCGGAGCTTGGCGAGCGCGTCCTTGAGCTCCTCGTATTCATCGCTGTACATCGGGTACAGGCCGGAAAACACCATGGGCTTCACGTCTTTGAAGCCCTTGAGGGGCTCGGACGTTGGGTTGGCGGTTTTCGTGATCGTATCGCCGATCTTGGTGTCGGCCACCGCCTTGATGCCGGCGATGATATATCCCACCTCCCCGGGGCGGAGGGATTCGCGCTTTTCGCGTTCGAGGCGGAACACGCCCACCTCGGTGACCGTATATCGACGTCCCGAGGAGATCAGCACGATCTCCTCGTCTTTGCGAACGCTCCCCTGGACGATGCGCACCTTGATAACTGCGCCGACGTACTGGTCGAAAAACGAATCGAAGATGAGCGCTTGCAGCGGGCCGTCCGCCGATCCAGTGGGCGGCGGAATGTATTCGATGATCTTTTCCATGAGATCGTCGATGCCGATGCCCTCGCGCGCAGAGGTGAGCGCGGCGTGCGCGGGATCGAGCCCGAGGGTCTTCTGGATGCTTTTCCGGGTGGCCTCGACATCGGCGCTGGGCATGTCGATCTTGTTAATGACCGGAATGATCTCGAGGTCGTTGTCGATCGCGAGGTAGAGGTTCGCCAGCGTTTGCGCCTCGACGCCCTGGCTCGCGTCAACGACCAGCAATACGCCCTCGCAGGCGGCCAGCGCACGGGAGACCTCGTAGGTGAAATCGACGTGCCCCGGTGTGTCGATGAGATTGAAGACGAACTCCTCCCCGGCGTTCGAGCGGTAATTCAGCGTGATCGCGTTCGACTTGATGGTGATGCCGCGCTCGCGTTCGAGGTCCATCGTGTCGAGTATTTGGTCCATGTGGTTGCGGCTGTCGAGAAGGTTGCACTTCTCGATGATGCGATCGGCGAGCGTGGACTTGCCGTGATCGATGTGCGCGATGATGGAGAAATTCCGTATGTGGGCGCTGTTCATGCCGTATCGTTCAGGAGACGTAATTGGGGAGATGGTCGGACAGCGCGGTTTTTCCGCAAGCTTTTTTTATGTCACAAAAACGACCGGCCCCGCCGGATCAGGCCCGGCAAACGGAAAGGTACATGACAACGCACAGCGTGACGCAGGCGATGAGGTTGAGTATCAGTATCTCCATCGGATCGATCCGAAAAAGGTATGGACGCTTCCGCCGTATTTATACGACGGGTTGTACGGATTCGTGGTGTCCTTGGTCGCCGATCGCTCCTGAAGCATTTGGTATTGGTACGCGATATCGACCTCCACGGGGACCTTAAGGACGATGACATCGGGGATGATGAATCCCGCACCCAGGGATATGATGTGCTTGTCGTTGTCGAGGTAGTTGCTGTTGCCGTTCTGTTCCGGCGTAAAGGCCGGTTGCATCATGTAGCCTTCGCGAATTTTCAGCCACGGCAATACGGTTTGCTCGAAGCCGGCCTTGTATATGATGATGTCCTTGAATTGCGGATAGCTGACCTCAAACGTGTCTTCCCAGCGCTTCAGGTAGTTCTTCGCGAGGTCGTTATATCGCGACCATTGCTGCAATTCGGCGTCGACGGAGAAGACGAGTTCCTTGAATATCCACAGGTCCTGGATGGCGTAGGAGAGTCCGCCGGTGAACGATTTCGGAGTGTAGAAATCGAAAATGGCGATGCTCATCTTCATGTCCACGCCGGCGAGGTCGGTGGTCGCCTGCGTGTCGAACGGGTCAATCTTGAGATATATCTCGTCCCGGTAGCAGAACCCGAAGTTGAAATCACCCGGGCCCAGCTTGTCCCATTTGAAGCTGAGTCCTGCGAGCGGCGCGCTTGAGGGCTGCAGGTCGAGCTTGGTTCTCGTGGGCGGGTTCTGGTCTTCCTGCGTGATCTGGACTTTTTGAATTTGCACGGACCCCTTGCCGCCGGCAAAAACCGATATCCCGCCGCCGATATACATGTGGTTTTTCCACACTTCGATTCCCACGCCGAGATTGGTGATGAACCGTTGGATCCGCCGGCCGTATCGCATGAAATAGTGGGTGCGGGGATCGTCGTCGGTCACCTTGCCGAGGCCGAGGTCGTCCTGGATCGCGAAGAGCACGCCGAGCCGCGCGTTCAGGTCGAACGGCATGCGAATGAAGGTATTCATGTCGATGACGAGTCCGAGGACGAAGGCGCCGAACTGCAGCTTCTCGTTTTTCGTCTCCTGGGCGACGTCGGTGGTAACCTCGAGGTTGGGGATCGTGTACAGATAAGTGACCGCAAGCTCGTTGTTGTTGATCTTGTGGGCTTCTCCGCCGTCCTCGGATTTCTCGCTTATCGTTTTCTGCTTTTTCTCGCCCGTCAACGTTTTGTAAAGGAGCGAGACCTTTGTTTTCGTTTCCTTAAGTTCGGCCTTCGGGGGAACCTTGCCCAGGCCGGACATGTTGTACCAGGTTGAGGACCAGTCGTCGACGATCGAAGTGACGGCATTGCCCATGCCAACCGCCTTGGCACTTATGCCATAGGTGTCGCCATAGTTTGCGAATGCCAAAGACGCCGGTAGTATGATGAGGGATATGGTGAAAAGTATACGTTTCATAAGGTTCCTCATGGTTTATTAACCGTCCAACCAGACTTTGTGATGATTGTAAAAACTGTGAAAATGTCAATAAAAAAATTGAAAAATCAAAGTATGCCGATATGGATTTGCCATGATGAAAATCGTAGTCGTTTCCGACACTCATGGAAATAGTGTCTCTTTGAGTAAGATCATTAAGGATGAATTACCATTCAATTTTTTATTTCATTGCGGCGATGGTATCGATGATATCGAACGTGTCAACATAATACCTGACATCCGAGTTCTGGGGGTATCAGGTAACATGGATGCGTATTCGTCAAGCAGATTCGCTTCGCATGCCGTGAGCGATATTGACGGAAGGCGATTCCTGATTCTCCATGGAAACATCGAGCGGGCGCACGATGACCTGCTTGGCGTACTCATGGCAGGCCGCGAACGGGGCGCCGATATCGTCGTGTTCGGACACACGCATCGTCCATTCCTCTCGGATGCGGACAGGCCGATCCTCTTCAATCCGGGACCGGCCCTGAACTGGCAGTATGGCATTATCACGATTGATGAAAACGCCATGAACTTCGCGCATAAAAGGGTAGGGGGATGATGCGAGCGTGTCCGCCTACAGGCGAAGGCCAATCATACAATAATAACGGGTCGCTTCCATGTTTTGTGTCTGGTAGAGGACCCGAAGGTAGTCGGCGCCGAACTGGGCGAAAAGCGGGCGCGATATGCTGATTTCGATGGCGATACCCGCCTTGTAGAATGGATCATTGCTCTCGTTGGGCACGTCGCCGGTGCCGCGCTTGTTGATGATCGATGTGATCGCAACGCCTCCGCCGGCCTTGAGGATGAAATTGACCGGGATATCGAACCGCGTTGCGGCATAGAGGTTCACCCCGAAGGTCGATCCCTGAATGTCGAAGGTTGTTCCCGCAGTGTTTTGCTTTGCCTTGAATTCCATGGTGCTCCCCTCGAACTCAACGCCGGTGTACCGAAGCACGCCCCACTCGCCGAATGCGCCGTGCGTCCCCACATCGTAGGCGAGGATGCCGTTGAAGTTTCCGATGGAGTCCATGAAATAGTTTTGCCAGTTGCCGCTCAAGCTGTAATTCACGATGCCGACGCTCAGCTTGATGCCCAGGTTAAAAAGGTTCCTACTGAAGCGCGTCTCGATAGCGGTGGTCCCGCGCTTGATTTCTATCGTTTCCCACTCGGACCAGCTGCCGATCTTCCTGAACTTGTTGACCACCCCGATGCGGAGACGGTACGTTCCGGGGGGCAACGGTACGGTGACGGTGTTGGTCTCCGTGGATGTGGCGATGATCTCCTTGCCGTCCTTGTCGGTGATGCGAATGGCGTAGCCGATGGCGCCGTCTATCGCCTCCCAGTCGATCCGCACTCCGTCGGTGGACGATTGCCCGGAAACGGGCGGGGCGGGCGCGACAATCGCCCATGCCAGCAGGGCGATCGCGAGAAGCAGGGAGAATCGTGTCTTGGTCGGTATCATCGGCCTACTTGACGTAAATGACGCGCGGCGATTTTAACTTGGTCTTCCTGAGGGATTTCCCCAGGGTGATTTCAAAGCAGGTCTTTACCAGCGGGCTTTTCCGTACGGCGGTCGCACCGGGCGCGCGGTCGAACGCCTGCAGCGTCCAGCAGAAATTTCCCACGTCGAGTTTCTCGAGTTCGGTCATCTTCCATTCGCCGTCCCGGGTCGTATGGCGCACAATCGGCTTGAGAACGTCCCCATCCTGTTGGAACAGCTCGATGCGGTAATGATTCGCCCCGCGCAGGCGGTTCCATTTGAAGTGCAGCGCGTCCGAGGCGTCCATGTCGACGACCTCGCGGATCGCCGGGGCGATGACGACCGGTGTTCCCATCCTCTCGGCGACGGTAAATGAAACCACGGGCCCCTTCATGATCGCCGCTCCTGATTTATCAAGCTGACGCACCTGCCAGAAGTATCGACCCGGCTCCAGGCCTTTTACGGTTTGATGGTGCCCGTCGGTGCGGGCGTCACGAACCGCCGAGGAGAGTCCGCTGTCTCGAGAGACGACGAGGTGGAACTGGCCAGGCATTTCGGTGCGCTTCCATGAGAATGCGACGGCGGCCGCAGTGTCCTCCCCGTCCGGGGCGATGGTCGCATTGTCACGCGGCGCGATGATGGCAATGACGTCGGATTCGATGATGCGGAACTGACGCGCGGACGAGGTGACCGACTCGGAACCGCCGCGAATCATGCCGGTCACCCGCCAGAAGTAGGGACCGGTATCGAGCGCGCCGGTGAGCTTGGCGAAATTCGTAGCGCTCGTTCCTGTGTGGATGATGTTGGTAAAGCCGCGATCACGCGCGATATCGATTCGCGACGATCCGATCTCGGGGACGGTCCGCCAGGTGAAGGTGATGGTTCCGTTTTTGAGCGATATCTTGTTGAACTGTCTGGCGTCGGGCGGGAATACGAGCTCGGGCGGATCAAGCGATGCGGTCTGCGTGATGGTGAAGCGATGCACGGGGCTGGAGACGCTCTGTCCGGCGCCGGAACGGCGCACCATGCAGTAGTAGGTTCCGCTGCCAAGCGTGTCGAGCGCCGCTCCGGTGGCGGACGTGTCGATCCGCTGGACGACGCGGCTCATTGATGAATCGCTCGCGACGGTAAGCGTGTATGAGGACGACAATTCGCTCCCGGACCACTTGAAGCTCACGAGCGGCTTTTTGGCATTGTACGAATAGGTCGCGCCGTCGTGCGGGGATATCAGCGAGAGGGGGGCGTCGCGGGTGATGGACAGCCGACGCACCTCGCTGTATTCGATCTTGCGCGTCTTCCGGTTCATGGCGCGCAGGCGCCAGTAGTAGATCCCGGAGGGCAGCTCGAGCGTACGTCCGTCTCCCGCGATCCGGCGGATGCTCACGATGTCGCCGAATGATGGGCTCTGCGCCACCTCGTGGTGGATGTCGGCGGCGTCGCGGACGGCCTCCCAGGAGAACTGGACCCGGTGCCGCGCCGCGGTCGTGGTTATGTGCTCGTTCGGCGTCGGCGACAGGAGCTTGAGGTTGAGCCGGTAGATCGTAAGGGCGTCCTTCGAAAGAACGGCCTTTTCGTCCTGTCTGATGAGCTTCTCCGTTTCACCGCGGTTGATCTTCGCCGTGCCCCGGTTGACGGTCAGATTGAGATCGGTCCCGCCCATCCGCGTAAGGCTCACGTCGCTCTTGTCGATGGAAACGACCGTATCCTTGGATTTGATGTTCATCTTCTGCTTGGGGTCGGCGTCCCCGCGCTTGGCGTTGATGGAGCCCTGCGCGAACTCGATGTCGACCTCGTTTTTCGAAAACGAGATCAGGATCATGCTGTTCTCGTTGAGCGCGATCTCGGTGCCGTCCTTGAGCTTGATCACCGCCTCGGAGAGCTCGGCCGTCCGGATGGAGTCGTGATTGTGGACGGGAACGGCCTCGGCGACGTCCTCCCAGACGACCTGGCTGGCGTACTTGCGCTGCGCCTGCTGGCGCTTGAAGGTGATGGTGCCCACCACCTCCTCCGAACCGGCCCCGCGTCGGCGCGTGAGGTCGTAGTAGAAGAGACCCGAGAACAGGACGATGATGACCAGGCCCGCCACGAGGACGGTTTTGTCATTTCTCGATAATTTCATATTTCACTTCTTCTTCATCGACTGCGTGGTCGGCGATCGGACCCTTCATTTCGATGCCCATGAGCGCCCGAACGGCGTCAAGCGAGCGCGGCGCGGTGGGATCATCCGTTCTCCCGAGCACGGCGTATATCTGCTGGGGTTCCACCTTGCCCTTCACCTTGATCGTCTGCATCGGTTCGACACGAAACACGTCCTTCACCAGTTCATAGGTGTCCTGGGTGATGAGGATGTCGGTGCCAAACGGCTTGTTCAGCGCCTCGATCCGGGAGGCGAGGTTGACCGCATCGCCGATCACCGTGTACTCCATGCGCTCCTCGGAGCCGATCTGGCCCGCCAGGACCTGCCCGACATTGATACCGCATCCGATCTTGATGATCGGCTTTTTATCTCCGCCGCGCCCCTTGTTGAAATCGATGAGCGCCGCGCGCATCAACAGGGCGCCGTTCACCGCATTCTCGGCGTCGTTGCCCTTCGAGACCGGGGCGCCCCATATCGCCATGATCGCGTCGCCGATGTATTTGTCAACCGTGCCATTGGTCCGGTTCACGCAATCGACCATGCGGCTCATGTACTGGTTCAGAAACTCGACCACCTCCTCCGGTTGCAGCTTTTCCGAGATCGACGTGAAGGAGCGGATGTCGGAGAAGAGGACCGCGACGGTCTTGCGCTCGCCGCCGAGCCGGATGTCGCCGCGCAGCACCGCCTCGGCGATTTCCTTGTTCACGAACTTACCGAAGGCCGACTTGAGCTTCTCGCGCTCGGCGAGCCCCGATCCCATCTCCACGAACGAGGTGGTAAGCGCGCCGATCTCGTCGCGCGTCGTTGCGCTGATATCCACGAGATAGTCGCCCTCCTTGATGCGCTTGGTGGCGCCCACCAGACGGATCACCGGTTCCGTGATCGTTCGGCCGAAAAAGAACACGATGAGGAATGAGACGGTAAGGACGATGACCATGAGATAGATGTTGCGCCGCTGGATATTGTAGACCTCCTCGAAGGCCTTGGCCTCCTCGACGGTCGCGATCACCCCGCAGCCGCCGAGCCCGATCTTTTTGTACGAGCCGAGTTGGGCGACGCGGTTCTCGTCCCGATAGCGGGTCTGGCCATTGTCCACCTTGCTTTTGATCATCATGGTCACGATGGGCAGATTGAGGTAATTGCCGCCGGAGACGACGATGGCGCCGTCCGGGTGCGCGATGATGTCGCCCCGCTCGTTGACCATGAACGCGCGCGTGATCCCCGAGATCTCGAAGGCCTTGAGCACGGCATCGAGACGGAAATAGGTGACGAGGATCGACACGATCGTTTCCGAGCGGTCCTTGAGGTACGGAGCGGCGATGGCGATGACCGGCTGGTTAAAGCCCTGGGACACGTTGTGTACCACGGTGTCGCCGTCGAACGCCTTCGCGAAAATCTTCGCATTGGCGGCGTTGATGGACGGGAGATCGTCGCGGTTGATCTGGTGCCGGTTGATAAGCGTCGTGTTGTAGACGGCCTTCATGCGCGGATCTCGGCCGGTTTCCGCGGCCTTCGTTTCAATGAAGGTTGCGATGATCTCCCGGTCGCTGTTGATGAACGCCTCGGCGTCGCCCGTACCCGTGCGACGGGCGCCCTCGCGCCCCATGAACGATGCGATGATCCTCGACTTGTCGATGATCGTCTGAAAGTCCGATTTCACCTTGAGCGCGATGATCTCGGATACCTTGTGATTGTTTTCCTGTACGCGGATCTTGTTGTCGCCAAGGAAAAAGTAGGTGGCCACGAAGATCATGCTCGAAAGCGACGCGACGATGATGAACGAGATGATGGAGACGAGCTTGAAGCGAAGCGAGAACCAGAACTTGACGTCGGTCGCCACGGGTGCGGTTTTCGCGCCGCTCTCGGTTTTTTCCGGGTGCGGCTTTTTGGGGGCTGCGGGGCGTGGCGATTTCGCCTTTGCCGCAGCGCTCGATTTTCTTTTCGCACCGGCGGGGGCGGGTGCGGCGGGGAGGGGCGCGTTGTTGTGATAGATCGCGATGTCATGCGAGGCCGCGCTGTTTCCGGGTACGACAGGTTCGCCGGCAGCGCGCAATTCGTCGAGATGCGCCTGAAACTCGCGCAAAAAACGAGTTTCGTTCTCGTGCACAATAAGACCTTCATGCAGCCCGTTCACTGCCGATATCGCGCCGTCTGCGTCACGTCCCAACAGCATCAGAAAACCGGCAATAAGCGCACCGGAAAATCCGCCTCCGTAGAAGAGGATGAGGGCATTGCCGTCGGCGCAGCGTGCGCATATTTCGCGGAAGGTCTCTTTTACGGTCAGGAAGCGACCCGGATCAAGCGTCTCGATGTACACGCTGCGCACCGCGAGTCCGCGACCCTCGAAGCGTCGAACGATCGGGATGTAGGAATCCAGCTCGATAACCTCCGAGGTCACCATGAAGACGGTTTTGACTCCGTTGTCCCTGAGCGCGGTGATGTTCTTGTCGTCGATGATTCGCACGACGGTTTTCGTGGAATCACCCGGCGAAAGAAAATCAAGATATATGCGAGCTTGTCGCTGAACGGTGGCGGCTTTCATGGCACCCTCGAAATATATTTCTTCTTATTATATATTATAGTGTGATTGTCCCGGTAAATTTAGTAGAAATAGGGCGAATAATCCATTTTTTTCATGGACAAAAAATGTTCGATGTTGATTGTGAAAGCATGAAAAATGATCTGATCCTTTACGAACGAAAAGGCCATATCGCGCTGGTCACCTTGAATCGCCCAGACCGCAGGAACGCATTTCACGAGGCGATGTGGACGGCCCTCGATCGGGTTGTCGACGACATACGAGCCGCGCTTCCCCGTGCAATCGTTCTCACCGGGGCCGGGCCGGCCTTTTGCGCGGGATTCGACGTCAATCCTGACAATACTCAGGTTTCGGGGATGATCGAGGCCGTCCAGCGTCATGAGCGGGAACCTGCCGAGCGGCTCGTCGCCCGCATACGGTCGGCGGTCGATGGGTTCGTCTCGCTGCCGGTGCCCATCATTGCGGCGCTCAACGGCCTCGCGTACGGCGGCGGGGCGGAGCTCGCGGTTCGCTGCGATATGCGCATCGCCGATCCGGATGCCGTCATATGTTTCTCCGAAACGAAGCTGGGGCTCATGCCCGATTGGGGCGGCGGGGCTGCTCTTGCCAGGCTCATCGGTCCCTCCCGCGCCGCGGACCTCGTATGCACCGCACGCAGGGTCGATGCCGGTGAGGCGTTTGCGCTTGGACTGGTGAACCGGATAAGCGCTCCGGGAGAGACGCGCTATGAGGCGCTGGCGTTGGCGGAATCGATCGCGCAAAACGGCCCGAGGGCGGTCCGCGCAGCACTGTCCGTTGTTCGCCGGGCGAATGACATGCCGCTTCCCGACGCGCTTGACTACGAATCCGAACAGGCGGCAACCCTGATCGCGTCGGGCGAGTGCATTCATGGAATATCGGCGTTTCTGACAAAGCAAAAGGCGGAGTTCCCGGATGATTGATGATGGGCTCGGAAAACGCGAGAGCCATCGCCTTTCGGCCGATGGCTCTCTTAAGACTGTGACATGTAACACTAACCCTTAAAGAATCTCATTCGGTGGGTTGACACGTAACGTCTTCGATTTGGAAGAGGCTGTCGGAGCATCTATCGCTCACACTGCCCGTATAAACTCACCGAATCACAATAAGAATATATAGCATGAAATGCAAATCGTCAACAGCGTTGTTGAAAAAATTCTATCGAATTCAAAAAAACCGGCGCTTTCGGGTATCGTTTCTCGGATGAGAAACGATGACTACCCTTGCGTAAAGAGCAGCCGGTAGGTCGGGCAGCGTTCGAGAAGCTCGGCGTGAGAGCCGCGATCGATGATCCGCCCGCGCTCGATTACGTAAATGATGTCGGCGTTCTGGATGGTCGACAGGCGGTGCGAGATGACCACCGACGTGCGCGTTTTGAACAGGTACTCCAGCGAGTCCTGTATGGCGCGCTCCGATTCCGCGTCGAGCGCGGATGTCGCCTCGTCGAAGAGCAGGATTTCGGGATTGTCGAAGATGGCGCGGGCGATGGTGATGCGCTGGCGCTCGCCGCCCGAGAGCAGCACCCCGCGCTCTCCCACCTCGGTGTCGTAGCCGTTGGGAAGGCGCATGATGAAGTCGTGCGCATGTGCGATGCGCGCCGCCTCCTCGACCCGCTCGCGCGTGCTGGGCGCGCCGCAGGTGATGTTCTCCAGTACCGTCCCGTTGAACAGAAACACCTCCTGAGTGACCATAGAGGTTTTCTCGCGGAGCCAGTCCAGCGTGAGCTCGCGGTTGTCCGTCCCGTCGAATTCGAGCGCTCCCGCCGTCGGGTAGTAGAATCCGGGAATCAGGTTGATGATGGTCGATTTCCCCGAACCGGAGGGACCGACGATGGCAACCGTACGCCCCTTGGGAATCTCGAGATCGATGCCGTGAAGCACCTGCTCGTCGGCATAGGTGAAGGAAAGTCCCCGGAGGCCGATGCTACGCTCGAATGTGCCGGCGCGCCCTTTCTGGTACTCCTCGGTCGGAAAATCGAGGATCATGAAAATGCGTTCCGACGCCGCCTCGGCGGATTTCATCTCGTTGGTCGCGTTTGAGATCATCTGCGTGGGCTCGAAGAGGTTGAGCACGAGGATGAGGAAGAAAACGAACTCGCTGGACGACAGCTCGCCGTTGATGATCTGATACCCGCCGAAGGCGAACAGCGCCACCGCGATTGACGAGCCAAGCACCTGCACGATGCCGGGATTGAGGTTCTGGAAAATCCTTTTTTTCAGGTCGCGGAGGAAGATCGCGCGATTGATCTCATCGAACTGTTCCCGTTCGAAGTGTTCCATTGCGAACGATTTGATCACCTTGATGCCGCCGATGGACTCGTTGAGGTGCGCGCTGATGTCGGCGAAGCCCTCCTGGATCTTGCGGGTGTAGCGGCGCACCTTGTTGCTGAAGAAATTGATCGGCAGGGCGATAAGCGGTCCCACTACCAGGATGAATATGATGAGCTTCCAGCTCACGAAGGCGAGGATGGTCACGTTGGTGATGATAAGCAGGAACCCGGCGAGGAAGTTGTACACCTCGCCGCTTACGGCGGTCGTGAGCGGCATCACGTCCTTGGTGATGCGCGACATGAGTTCGCCGCTCCGGCTCCGGTGGAAGTATGCGTATGGGAGCTGCAGCAGATGTAGGAAGAGGCGGCGCCGAATGTTCAGCACTGCGCGATTGCCGGCATACGAGAAGAGCGCACGGGCGATGAAATCGAACAGCGCGCGGAGGAAGATGAGCGGCACCACCGCGAAGGCGAGCGCCGTGAGCATCTCGAGTTTGCTCTTGCCCGCCAGCCGGTCGTTCACGAACAGCTTCGCGCCCGCCTGCGTCGCGACGGCGTGCTCGTAGAGCGTCTTCCCGTCCTTCGCGATCAGCGCGCGCTCGGATTCGGGAACGATGAAGAGGGTGGTGCGGTCCTTATCCGAGAGCGTGTCGAACAGCGGGACGATCGCATAGATGGTGACGCCGTTGGAGAGCGAGAAGAGAATCGAGAACAGCACCGCGACGATGAAGATGAACTTGTACGGGAGGATGAACCTCAGTATTTTGAAGAAGCTGCCCACGGCGTTATGCCTCCTCCCGGGCGGCGCGTTCCGGCGTGTCCGCGAATTGGATCTCGTAGAGGCTCTTGTAGATTCCGCCCTTCGCGAGGAGCTCGTCATGGGTTCCGGTCTCCACGATCGCGCCGCGTTCCAGCACGATGATGCGGTCGGCGCCGGTCACGGTGGAGAGGCGATGGGCGATGACGAACGAGGTCCGATCGTTCATCAGGCGTTCCAGCGCGCCCTGCACCAAGCGCTCGGATTCGGTATCGAGCGACGAGGTCGCCTCGTCAAGGATGAGAATGGGCGGGTTGCGGAGGATCGAGCGGGCGATCGCGACTCGCTGGCGCTCGCCGCCGGAAAGCGTGATGCCGCGCTCGCCAATTACGGTCTCGTACCCATTCGGGAGGCGCGAGATGAAGTCGTGGGAATTGGCCATGCGCGCGGCCTCCTCGACACGATCGCGGGAGAATTCGCGGTGACCGTAGGCGATGTTCTCGGCGATGGTTCCGTTGAACAGAAAGACGTCCTGCGTGACGATGCCGATCGAATTGCGCAGTTGCTTGAGCGGGTAGGTGGCGATATCGACGCCGTCGATGCTGATGGACCCGGCGCTCGGGCTGTAGAACCGGGGAACGAGGTCCACCAGCGTCGTTTTCCCCGCGCCCGATCGGCCCACGATGGCGATGCGAGCGCCGGCTGGAACCGAAATCGAAATGTCGCGGAGGACGTACTCGGTCTCATCGGTATACTTGAATGAAACTCCCGAAAACCGTATTTCTTCCTTCGGCGCGATGAGCGGTAAAAGCGAGGCGTCGGCGCCGCGCTCGTCGGGCGGGATCTCGTGCGGTTCGTCGATGACGCCAAAGATGCGCTCGCCGGCCGATTCGGCCTGTTTCACCTGGTTGTTCATGTTCGCGATCTGCTTCAGGGGGTCGATCAGGAACAGGAAGGTGAGTATATAAAAGAGGAATTCACCCTTCGAGTATTCGCCGGAGAGCACCTTGCTGCCCACGCCAATCAGCAGGAACACGACAAAGAATGACGCAACGATCTCGATCACATGGGGCCGGAGAATGTCCACCAGCGATTTCTTGTATACCTTCGCGAAGAGGCGTTGCGCCGTTTTAGTGAAGCGCTCGAGTTGAAAGCCCTCCATGCGGTGCGATTTGATGATGCGTATTCCGGCGACCGTCTCAACCACCATCGATGATATCTCGGCCGTCTTGTCCTGCTCGATGTCGGTGTAGCGCTTGAAGCTGCGCCCCATGATGGTGATGGGGATGGTGATGAGAACGAGCATCCCGATCGCGCCGAGGGTGAGGTTCGTATTGAGGTAAAGCAGGAGCGAGAGGTGGGTGATCACGATAAACACGTTGATCACGAACTTCCGCAGCTGGTTCGAGAGCGCCCCGGATACCAGGTCGGTGTCGTAGATGATGTTCGAGATGAGCGTGCCGGTCTTCCGGCGGTGGAAGAACGACAGCGGGAGGTTGATGAGCGCGTTGTAGACGGCTCGCCGGATGTCCGTGATCGCGCCATAGCCCGCATAGCCGATGAAATAGACCACCGCGAGCTCGAGCAACACCCGGATGATGATCACCACAAACAGTCCCCCGCAAATATACAACAGGAGCGTGAATTTCTCGGTTTTTTGGAAGAGGTGATTGAGCGATAGCTTCACCGACGCCTTGTGGTAATTGACGCGCTCCATGAGCTCGGCGGGGCGCTCGCCGGAGAGAAGCCGCTGATCCTTCTCGCTGATGTGTATCTGATAGCGCTCGGTGCCGGGAGTGAGGGTGTTGAACAGGGGAACCACGCTGTAGAGCGAGATGCCGTTGGTCACGGAGAAGGCGAGCGCGAGCAGCGTCCCGATGATGAACTGCCGCCGGTATGGCGAGAGAAACGCGAGAATGCGGAAAAACGTTTTCCGCGGTTTTTTCGTCGGGCGGTCGTCGGGAAGCATTTACGCGGAGTAGGTCGGTTCCTGCTTAACCAGGATCTCTTTTATTTTTGATTCGCCTGCGGAGAAGTAAATGACGTGCGACTCGAGCAGCTTGTATTCGTGCATCAGCTTGAAGAACTCTTCGTCAAGGTTGAGGTCGATGAGGTCAATCTCCCGCACCTTGTTCTTCGCGATGAATATTGCTTTCATTGACGATCCTGAACGGTAGTTTGTCTGTTTGATCGACACGACCGTTGCGCATGGCGCCCGGGCGGCGGGCCGGTCACTGCATGATTGATTTCAACAGTAGTGAGCGAGTTGGTTTTTGTCTACACTTTTAATAACTTTTTTCCGGGGAAAAATATCATAAAGAAACCGTTTCTTGTTTAGTAAATCTAATATACACGACGCGTCCGTAAAAATTATTTTTTCCTATTGACTTTTTATTTCGCAACTTTAGTTATGTTCAACAAAATCGGCTTCATGGTCAGAACGGAGCGACATAATGAGGCGCGCGACATCGTGAAAACATCAATCAGCCGTTCAATAGCACGCGTGTGCGCCGCATCGCTGTTCGCGTTGTGCATGCTGGCCGTTCCGAGCAACTCGCAGGCCTTTAAGTTCGATTTCACCACCGTCAGCGATGTGGTGAAAAAGATCAGGACCGCTTTCGGGAAGATCGATTCCTATCAGGCGGACTTCACGATCACGACCCAGCGGCTCGGAAAGAATTCGATGCAGTCGGGCACCGTCAAGTACAAGTCACCCGACAAGCTCCTGGTGGAGTTCTCGCAGCCGGCCGGGCAGCGAATCGTCTCCAACGGGAAGACCATGTGGATCTATATCCCGTCGATGAACGTCGTTGCCGAGCAGGATCTGAAGTCCGATTCGGGGAACATCATTTTTTCGGGGACGAAATCCGGACTGCGGCGGTTGTTTTCCAAGTATCACTATAAATTCGCCGGTCGGGAACAGCCGGAACCCCAGCCAGATGGGACGAAGATGTACACGCTCATGCTCGTGCAAAAGGAAAGCCGGAGCGGGTATCGCACCATGAAGCTATGGGTTACCGAACAGTACAGCATTGCGCGGGCGTACGGCGAAACATCCACCGGCAAGAAGGTGGACATCCTGTTCCGGAACGTCCGGACAGACGCGAACTTTCCAAACGGACTTTTCGCGTTCGACATGCCGGCCCGCGCCAAATTGATTAAAAATCCAATGGTTGCCGAGGAGTAAGGACGTGGACATAATTGGCGAACGGCTGCGATCAGCGCGGGAAGCGAGAAAGCTCACAATAAAGGAAGTATCCAAGCAGACGAATGTCATCGCGAAATATATCGAGGCGCTCGAAAACGAGGACTTCGACAAGTTTCCCGGAGAAACCTACGTATTGGGGTTTCTGCGCACTTATGCGGACTTTTTAAAGCTCGATGTCGAGGAGATTCTCCGGGCGTACAAGGGTTTCAAAATCAGCGAGAGCGCGACGCCCCTCGAGGAGCTCACCCGGCCCACGAAACCATCCATCATGGTTTCGGTCAACACCCTATTCGATCAATATAGGAACATCGTTTATATCGCGGGAATCTCGACCGGCATCCTTCTTTTGGTATGGCTGTTTAGTGCCGTCTTTTCTTCCAATATAAACGTAAAAGACAGCGATTCCATCGACAATATCAAGATGGATGCGTCCCGGCAGGGCGATATCAAAACGATACGCAACTTGCAGCTGAGCAATGATTCCGGCATGATCCTGGCGGGTCGCGGCGAGGCGATCCAGTTTCTTGTGGATACGAAGGAAGTGATGTTCCTGCTCAAGTCGATTTCGGACAAGAGCGTCACCATTGAGCTTCTTCCCGGAAACGCCGAGGAAAAGCTCGAAGAGGAAAAGCCGAAAACGATCAAGATCGAGAATTGTCCCCGCGAGGTGACCTTTACGCTGAAGGGGCTCACCGAGAACCGGGCGAAGATAATGGTCGCTCTCGGCGAGCAGCTTGAGATGCCCGCGCAGGATACCGTGAAGGACGACAAGGGGCAGGTGGTGGGCGACCACACGAAGGTGACCACGCAGAGCGAGAAAAACCTCAGGATCGTATTCGAGGTCGAATTCAACAAGCAGACCTATCTCGATCTGTATCTCGACGGGGTCAACAAGCGCAAAGGCCTTGTCCAGCCGGGAACCCGCGAGAAATGGGAGGCGGTGGAGTACATCCAGGTGAAAATCGGCAATGCCGGCGGCGTGACCGCGCGCATCAACGGCAAGCCGCACGTGTTTGGCCTCCCCGGCCAGGTCGCCAACAAGGTGATCACCTGGCGGAAGGACTCGAAGAATCCGAACGAATACAAGATAGTCGTGAAAGACTGGTAGGGGGCTGATTCCGCTCCATCCGGAACGAAGCGGATGGAGCGGGCAACCCGTTCCCATGAGCCGTCCCTCCCCGCGAGCACGCACCTTTTCAATCCTCTCGCTCGGTTGTTCCAAAAACCAGGTCGATTCGGAGCGCGTCAACGGTGCGCTCGCGTCCGCCGGTCTCGTCCCCGTCACGGGCGACGATGCGGACATCGTCATCATCAACACGTGCGGTTTTATCGAAGACGCGAAGACGGAGTCGATCGACGCGATCTTCGAGGCGATACGCTCGCGTTGCGGCGGCCAGAAGATCGTGGTGATGGGGTGCCTCGCGCAGCGCTACCTCGACGATATGCGTCGGGAAATTCCCGAGATCGACTTCATCGCGGGCATTCCCGACGATGCGATGGTGGCGCGAATGCTGCGTGCGATCGGCGTCCGTGCGGCGTCGGCGCCGGTGTATCGCCAGTGTCCACTTGTTCCCGGCGAGCCGCATGCCTATATCAAGATCTCGGAGGGATGCTCGAACAATTGCAGCTATTGCGCGATCCCGCTGATACGCGGGCCGCATGTCTCGGACACGCCCGCACGGATCGTCGACGAGGCCCGGCGGGCCGTCCAACGCGGCGCGCGCGAGCTTGTTGTCGTGGGGCAGGACATCGCCCGCTATCGTTACGGGCGAACGCGCCTGCCCGAGCTCGTGGAGCGGATGGCGCGCATCAACGGCGTTCGCTGGATCAGGCTGATGTATCTGCACCCGGACCATGTCGACGACGCCATCATCGATCTGGTGGCCACGAACAACTCAGTGGTGAAGTACCTCGACATCCCGCTTCAGCACGCGAGCGACGAGATCCTTCGCGCGATGGGACGCGGCGGCACCGGCGCGCGCTATCGAGAGTTGATCGAAACGCTCCGCGACCGCGTTCCGGGTATCCGGATCCGCTCGACCTTCATGGTGGGGTTTCCCGGGGAGACGGACCGCCACTTTCGGGAGCTCGTGACGTTTGTGCGCCGGGTGGCGATCGATCGCGCCGGTTGCTTCGTGTATTCGCCGGAGGAGGGGACTGACGCGGCCTCGCGAAGGGGGCGGGTCCCCAAGGCGGTCGGGCGCCGGCGATTCGACGAGCTCATGAAGGTCCAGCAGGCGATATCGAAGCGACGGCTACGCGCCATGATCGGAGAGCGCGTGGAGGTCCTCGTCGAGGAACACCTGGAGGGGGACGTGTGGGTCGGGCGCACGCAGTATGACGCGCCCGAGGTGGACGGAATTTTTTACTTGACCGGCCCCGGAATCGAGCGTCATGCTATTGTCGCGGCGCGGGTTACCGACGCCACGGAGTACGACCTGATGGGAGTTCCCTTGTGAATATTCCGAACCTGCTCTCTGCATTGCGCATTGTCCTGATCCCGCTGTTTTTGTACCTGCTGTTCGTGCCGTCGTTTTCGTCGCGCATCTGGGCGCTGGTCGTCTTCGCCTTCGCCTCGCTTACCGATCTGGTCGACGGTTGGAGCGCGCGCAAGCTCAATCAGGAGACCAGCTTCGGCAAATTTCTCGACCCGCTCGCGGACAAGTTTCTCGTGATCGCGGCGCTGGTCGCCTTCGTCATCCTCGATCCGCTGGTGTCGCTGTGGATGGTGTTCGTCATCTTCGGGCGGGACCTCATGATCACCCTCATGCGCTATCTGGCCATCAAGAAGGGCGAGGAGTTGCGCACCAGCCAGTTCGGAAAGATCAAAACCGCCTTTCAGATGATCTCGATCATCGTCATCATCATGGTGTTCATCGTCCGCAGCTCGGGGATCGATGTCGCGTCCCCCTTCATCGACAAATCGCACATCGATATCGTGAGCGCCTGCGATGTCTGGCAATCGGGCCATCCGAACCGTCTCCTGATCATAGGTCCCTACGTCCTCATGATGATCGTCACGGTCCTCACCGCGCTCTCCGGCGTGCGGTATCTCTTCACCAACTGGCGGCTGTTGCTGCCGCCCTATGTGAAACGGGACCAGGACGGTCGATGATCTTGAAGGAAATCCTCTTTACGTTTTTCTACTCGGGCTATTTTCCGATCGCCGCCGGCACGGCCGGCAGCGTTGTGGCGATGGGCGTGTACGTGCTCGGGTATGTCCTGTTCGGCGAGCGCGTATGGATCGCCAACCTGGTGCTTGTCGCGCTCCTGTTTTTTCCGGCGATTCGCATCGGGGACTGGGGCGAGCGCTATTTCGGCGACAAGGACCCGTCGCCCGTGGTTCTCGACGAGGCCATGGGGTACTGGATCACGGTCCTGTTCCATCCGTTCAGCTGGAGCGTCGTTTTTCTGGGGTTTGTGATTTTTCGGATCATGGACATCATCAAGCCCTTCCCGGCGCGGCGCCTTGAGCGGCTGCCGGGAGGCCGGGGCATCATGATAGACGATTACATCGCCGGCGCGTATTCCAACATCGTGCTTATTGTGATTGTTTTTGCGAGTCGGTGGCTGAATTGTCCGATATAGATACAGTAGAGATTTTCCATCGGAGATACCGGCAATGAACTATCGCATCTGCATCCCGGCATTCGTCCTCGCATTCGCCATGATTGTCCCGATCGCGATTTTCGCAGACGCGCCGAACGCGGCTCGAGACGCCGACGGCTGCCGGGCGTGTCATCAGGACCTGAAGGGTAAGCTGCAGGCGCCGGTCGGGCCGTGGAAGGGAAGCGCGCACGCCCGCGACGGACGCATGTGCACCTCCTGTCATGGGGGGCGCGCCGATGCTGCCGACTCGCGCAGCGCCAAGGACCCGAAGACGAACTTTATCGGAAAAACCGACAAGCGCGCAACAACCGAGTTTTGCGGGCGCGACGGCTGTCATGCGAACGTCGTTGCATATTTCAGGGCCGGTCGACACGCCGGGAGCGTCAAGAAGGCCGGCGAGCCGAATTGCGTATCGTGCCACGGTTCCCATCACATCGAGCGTTCATCCGCACGGATCATGACCGAATCGCGATGCGTTCCCTGCCATACCCCGGCATTCGCGAAAGGGGTCTTTGCCTCGCTGAAGGACGCGGATCAGCTCACCTCGCCGATCGAGGCCGATATAGAGTTTCTGAAAAAAAAGAGCGCCGACACGAAGGACCTGGACGGGAAGATGGCGTCATTGCGCGATCATCGCACCCGCATGCTGCACACGCTCACCCGGGAGTCGATGTCGATGGCGCGCGGGCTCATCGAAAACGAGCAGGCGATACTGAAGGACGTCGTTCGGACCAAGATCGCGATCGTGAAGCGTCTCGATCTCATCTACCAGATCATCATGATCTTTTGCATGTGCCTCATCCTGGGCTTTGGCGTGTACACGTTCCGCGTCTATCGGCGCAAGGCCGAATAAGTCCGCGCGACATGACGGACTACCTGTTCAATTTCGACAAGCTCGCATACGTCAAGGGGGACAAGCCGCGCGTCGGGTGCATCCTATGCGCGATCCGCGATCGCGATTCGCGGGTTACGATGCTCGACGCGTATCGCGGCGAGGGCATGATCGTATCCCTCAACCTCTATCCGTTCAATCCCGGCCATTTGATGATCTTCCCGGAGCGGCATGTCGCGGAATACGGGGACCTGCAGGACGGTGAGGCGCTGGCGATGCATCGCCTCACCGCGCACGCCATCGCCATTCTGCGCGAGGAGTTCAATCCGACCGGGTTCAATGTCGGCTATAATATCGGCGAGAACAGCGGCGCGAGCATTCCGCACCTGCATCAGCATGTGGTGCCGCGCTACGGAAACGAGGTGGGCTTTCTGGATGTGCTCGCCGGGGCCCGCGTCTGGGTCGCCGATCCTCAGGAGACGCTGCGGCGGTTGCGCGATCGGTTTTCCGGAGCGTAGGCGCGCGGCGCGATCAGTGCGACGGCCGGATTTCCTCGGCGTCGATGAAGCCGGCCATGTCGTCTTGATTGAGTTTGATGCAGTACGGTTCGGCGCACATGGGGCAAACGCCGGAGTTCTCGCCGATCACCAGGTGCTCGAATTTCAACTCAAGGCCCGATCCGCAGTACAGGCAGGTGAGTTCGCTCGCCTTCATCGGTCCGCGCAGCATGATATCCTCCCGTAGCCCCGGCGCCTACTTCTTCTCGCTCAGATAATCGATCGTTTCCTTAAGCTCGATGTAGAAGGCCTGGAACTCGTCCCGTTTCCGCAGAGGGCGGAAGTGGGGCTTTTTCCCCTGACGGATGGCCCTGAGGTGGTTGGTCATCACATGCATGGGGCCGGAGATCTTATGCGTGAAGTAAATGAACAGAATGAATATGATGGCGGTCTGGACGACGGTCATGAGGATGAGGGCGTAGAGCACCAGGCTGCTGTTGCGGACGATGAGGCGGCTGGTCTTGTTGATCTTCATGAGCTTGCCGATGTTGTCCTCGAAGGTCCTCTGGCCGTTGCGGACCGCCTCGTTTTCCGATTTGTACAGGGCGGGGGTCCGCAGGAACATCTCGATCATGCTTTCCTGGGTGCCCACGATTTCCTTGATAACGTCGTCGTTGTTTCGAATGTAGGTGTTGTTCTGGTTCGCGAAATAGATGAGAACGCCGGAAAAAATCAGGATGGTGACCAGCGGAACGACGACGGCCTTCAGGGTGATGCCGAGCTGGAAGGCCTTGTCGAGTACGTATTGTTTGCGCTTGATTCCCATGGGTCACCTCGGAACAGGAATTGTTATTGCAATAAAACGGACGATGTTGTACGGTCGATACCCGGTACGCCCGTAATCGGAATGCTCAAATGAGGCGGTACTGAGGCAAAAACGTCAATGAATTTTTTCGGCATTTATCCAACGGAGCGCGTCGTGCGCTCCCTGGGGGCGGCCCATGCAAACCGTTAGTATCATCTCCTCGCTCGTCGCGTCGGTGCTCTTGCTGTTCTCGGTGCTGTTCGTGCTCATCAAGGACTGGCGCGACCAGGTGAACCGCATCTACTCGATGGTAACGCTCTCCGCCTTCGGGCTGCTGTTCACGATGTTCCTCACCTACGCCTATCCCGACGCCATCGACCTGACCGTGGTCAACCGCATCACCCAGCTGTCGACGGTGCTTACGTTCGCATGGATGTTCTGCATGTCCTTCGTGTTTCCCAAACGCGAACGGGCCTTTCCGTACGGCTATATTTTTTTGATGATGCTGCCGGCCTTCGTGATCGCCGGGATCGCCGTGGGGACCGACTGGAACATATCGCGGGCCTATATCGAGAACAAGGTGCTGGTGCGGGAGTTCCGTTTCTTCTATACGGTGTACGCCGTCGTCACCTTCCTGTATATCAGCGTGGCGGTCGCGAAGTTCGTCATCAACTACCTGAAGACGAAGGTCGCCATCTACCGCCTGCAGATGCGCTACGTTTTCATCGGCACCACGGTGTCCATGCTGATCGCCGCGGTGTTCTCCATCATCATGCCGCGTTTCTTCAACTATTCGGAGCTCTATGTGCTCGGGCCGTCGATCGCGTCATTCATTGCGGTGGGTTCGTTCTTTTACTCGGTGATCTCGTACCAGATGATGGACATCACCACCGCCATACACAAGACGGTGATGTACACCATCATCTCCACGCTCATCTTCCTCCCGATTTTCGGTATCCTGTGGGCCTACGACGCCCGGCGCGAGTCGCTCATCGCCGTGCATCCCATGCTGGTTGCCGGATCGCTGGTGGGTGTGTTTCTCTTTTTCTCCGTATACGTGCAGCCGCAGGTGGACCGCATCTTCAAGCGGCGGCAGTACGAGTTCGAGAACGTCATCAACAACTTCATCATCGACGTGGAGAAGATCCGCGATTTCCGGCAGCTGGTGCAGCGCACCGTGGACATCCTGGTCGATTCGCTCTTCCTGAAAAACGCGGTCTTTTTTCTTTTCTCGAACGAGACGAGGCGCTACGATCCCCTCTACCGGCGCGGGGAGGAGTTCGAGGCCGAGCCGGTGGACCGCAACTCGCCGCTCGTGCGATGGTTTGTGCGGAACCAGGAGGTGCTTTATCTGGACCGCGTGTATACGGACGACCGCTCCTTCGGCGAAATGCGTGAGGAGTTCGCGGGCTTTTTCTTGAAGAACCGCGCCCGGCTGGTGATGCCGATGTATCACGGCCGGCGGATGCTGGGCCTCCTGTGCCTGGGCGATAAGGACTCGCTGGCCGGCTACAAGCCCGACGAGCTGGTTACGCTGCAGAACTTCCAGCGCGAGTGCAACGTGCACCTCTCGAACGCGCTTACGTATGAAGAAGCAATGCGAGAGGAGCTGGTGAACCGTACGGTCGAGCTCTCGTCGAATATCATGGCGCGCTCCGTTCCGGAGAACCTCCCCAATCTCATTGGCGTCAAGTTCGGCGCGTTCTATGTTCCCAAGTACAAGGAGGGCGTCGACTACTTCGATTTCCTGCGGCCCGGAAGCCAGGGGGTTGGGGTCATCGGCACCGACATCTCCGGGGTGGGGATCACGAGCGCGCTCAACTCGGTGGTGCTGCGCTCGGCGTTCCAATCATGCGTCGAGGACGCGCCATCGGCCTATTCGGTGATGCAGAAGCTCAACCGCATCCTCTACGATTACTCCGAGGGGCGCGCCGGTTTCATCACCGCCTATTATTTTTATTACGATATCAAGACGATGCGGCTCATCTATTCCAATGCGGGGTTTCCGCCGCTGGACATCTATCGGATCGAGAAAAACGATTTCGATTCGCTCGATACCGAGGGCATTCCCCTGGGTTACGATCCGGAGGCGAGTTACGGCATGGGTCGGACCAACCTGTTGCGCGGGGACATCGGCATGCTGTACTCGAAGGCGCTCATCAACACGAAAAACCAGCGGGGGGACGAGTACGGGCTCCATCGCCTGCGCACCGTGGTGAAGGAAAACCGGTCGGGGCGCCCGTTTGAAATCGCGAACGCGGTTAAAAAAGACTTTACGGATTTTCTCGGTCTCTCTACCCCTGAGTCCGATATCGTGTTCATCGTGTTTAAAATCGTGTAGGGCGGCTTCGCGGGGTTCCCGGACATGACGTGCATCAAGGACCTATCTCTCGAGGATGCGGAGGCGCTGTTCGCCGAGTGGGGCGAAAAGCCCTTTCGCGCGCGCCAGCTCTTCGTGTGGCTGTACGAGAAGAACGTCGCCTCTTTCGCGGAGATGACAACCTTCTCGAAGGTCCTGCGCGCGCGGCTCGACGCGGAGTTTGAAATTAATGCGCTCGCGCTCGAGGACCGGCTCGTCTCCGCCATCGACGGAACCGAGAAGTATCTCTTTCGAACCAGCGACGGGAATTTCATCGAGTCCGTCCTCATCAAGCGCGACGGTGATGACGGCGGCCGGCTCACCGAGTGCATTTCGAGCCAGGTGGGGTGCGCGATGGGCTGCGCGTTCTGCAGCACGGCGCGGATGGGTTTTGTGCGGAACCTGACAACCGGGGAGATCGTGGACCAGATCTGCCAGGTGCGCCGCATCTCGGGACTCATCAACCACAATGTGGTGTTCATGGGGATGGGCGAGCCGCTCTTGAATTACGATGCGGTGATGAAGGCGGCCGCGATCATCAACTACAGCTTCGGTTTTCACGTGTCGGTGCGCAGGATCACGATATCGACCTGCGGCATCACGCCGGCGATCGAGCGATACATCGACGAGCGGCGTCCCTACAATCTCGCGATATCCCTGAACGATACGCTGCCCGAGGCGCGCCGGCGGAACATGCCGGTGGAGGGCGCGTATCCGATCGCCGGGATCAGCCGTCTGCTGGACGAAAAGGCGCCGGCGTCGCGTAACCGCGTGACGCTCGAATATGTGATGCGGAAGGACAATATCGGCGCCGATGATGCGCGCCGGCTCAAGTCGCTCTTTCGCGCATCGTGGATCAAGCTCAATCTGATCCCGCTCAACCCGGGAGCGTCGGGTGCGGAGGCGCCGACGGAAGTTGAGATCGCGCGCTTCGTCACGGAGCTGGAGATCATGAACGTCCCCGTTACGGTGCGCAAGAGTTTCGGGTCCGATATCGCGGGCGCCTGCGGGCAGCTCTCCGGGGCGCGGTATCATCAACAAATTGCGGGTTAGGGAATGCGACAGATATTCGATCGTGCGGTGTCAATTGCGTTGGAGGTGAAGGACTGGGTGGGCGCTCACAAGAAGATCGTTTTCATCTATGTGCCGGTGATACTCTTCGTGCTCTTCGGCGCCTATGTGGGCGTCATCTACGGAGCGTGGCGGAGCGACCGCGACGCCGCGCTGTCGAAGCTCAGCCGGTACAAGCGGCTCATCGAGCGGACCGAGGAGCTCAAGGCCGGCACCTCGTTCAATTCCAGCGAGGTGGACCTCGAGGCGAAGGTGGTGGACATCCCCACGCGCATCTACGACCGCAACGACGAGATCATCGGCGAGTTCTTCGAGCAGAAGCGCGAGATCGTGCCGTTCGGCTTCATTCCGCCCATCCTCGTGAAGGCGGTGATCGCGAGCGAGGACCGCGATTTCCGGAACCATCGCGGCGTGAGTTACAAGGGCATCTTCCGCGCCTTTGTGAACAATCTCCTGCACCTGCGCGTTGTGCAGGGGGGCAGCACCATCACCCAACAGCTGGCGAAGGTGCTCTTTACCGACATGGACCGCAGCATCAAGCGGAAGATATACGAGACCTTCTGCGCCCACGAGATCGAGAAGCGCTACGACAAGGACGACATCATGTCGATGTACCTCAACCTGATAAATTTCGGGAAGGGGGTCTACGGGGTCGAGTCGACGGCGAAGATGTACTTCGGGAAATCCGTGAACGAGCTCAATGACGTGGAATGCGCCATGATCGTCGCGACCATCTCCAATCCGGGGCTGTATTCGCCGTTGTACAATCTCGACAACTCCGTGAAAAAAACCCATCGCATCATGAAGTCGCTGGTGGACGCCGGGTATGTCAACCAGGCGCGCGCCGAGTACCAGTACAAGCGCTTCCTCGAAAAATGGGAGGTCGCCTTCGACGAGAAGAAGCGCGCGAAGAGCTCGCTCATCGGCAGCTTCGTGTACAGCACCTATCGCGTGAACCGCTCGCCGTTCTTCAACGAGCAGATCCGGCGGAAGCTCGTCGAGAAATGGGGCGAGGACGTGGTCAAGAAGGGCGGCCTCACCGTGTACACGACGGTGGACGCCACCATGCAGGACGCCGCGCTCCACGCGCTTCGGACGGGCGTGTCCCGGCAGCGCGACTATCATCTTCGGGTGGCGCGCCGGTTGAAGGACCCGACCCGCTACGAGCAGGAAATCAACAAGGCCCGGAACGTGGAAGGGGCGCTCGTGGCCATCGATCCGTATACGGGCGAGATGCTCGCATACGTCGGCGGTTACGAATTCACCTCGGCCAACCAGTTCGACAATGCCTCGCAGATGCAGCGCCAGCCGGGCTCATCGTTCAAGCCGGTCGTGTACGCCGCGGCGATCGAGAACCGCGATATCACGCCCTCGACGGTGTTGGTGGACGAAAAGACGACCTTCCGCGGCAAGTACTCGCCGCGGAACTACGACGGCAATTATCTCGGGAAGATCATCGCCCGAGAGGCGCTCGCGAAATCGATCAACGTGGTGGCCGTGAAGGTGCTCAATAAAACCGGCTACGACCGGATCTTCGACATGCTGGGAAACGGGCTGGACCTCGACGGGTCCGAGCTTACCCGCCGGTTCGGGAAAACGCTCTCGCTCGCCCTGGGGACCTACGATGTCTCGCCGCTGGAGAATTGCGTGCTGCACTCCGTCATCGTCAACGGAGGCGATTATATCGCGCCCTACGGCATCCGCTACGTGAAGGACTACAACGGCACCATCGTGTGGAACAACGAAGAGGAGATGAAAAAGCTCATCGACGAGCGCCGGGCGAAAATGGGCAAACTGCTCGAGCCCGCCGCGTGCGCGGTCACCGTCTCCATGCTCAAGGGCGTCCTCGAGGACGGCGGCACGGCGCACTACACCGTAAAGCACCGGAAGATACCGTTCCCCATCGCGGGAAAGACCGGGACCACGTCGAACTACGTGGACGCGTGGTTCGTCGGCTACACGGCCGACCTGGTGACCGCGGTGTGGATCGGCAACAAGCAGGGCTCGGTTTCGCTCGGCGGGGGCCGCGCCGGGGCGTCCATCGCCGCGCCGGTGTGGGTCGATTTCGTCACGAAGGCGTACCGCGACAAGACGCCGGGCGATTTTAAAACGCCGGACGAGGGCATCACCCGGCAGTCAATCTGCCGTGACAGCGGCCTGGTGCCGCGCGGGGAGGGGACCTGCCCCCGGATCGCGCGCGACCAGATCTTCATCGCGGGCACCGAACCGGGAGAATACTGCACGCTGCACGGCGGCGACAAAACGAAGATCGCCGAGGGCAAGGACGGGGCAGGAACGGATGCGCCGGAATCATCGAAGAAATCAAACTGATGGGGGTGCCCGGTGATGCTCGAACCGCTGCCGCGCGCGACGCGATTCATCTTTCTTTTCAGCCTGATCCTGTTGCAGCTTCTCTGCGCATCGTTCCGTTGGCCGCTCGTGGACGGTCGCATCACCTCGACCTTCGGCGAGTCACGCTGGGACCATCTCCACGACGGGATCGACATGATCGCCCCGACCAATGCGGTGCATCCGATCGCCCGCGGCCGCTTGGTGTACGCTTGGGACCGTTCGCTCTTTCCGCTGGACAACTATCCGGGAGGAGGGAACGTGCGTATCCTGGAGCACGACGGCGGCATCTACTCGGTGTACATGCACTGTGACGACAGTCCCCGGATCAAGGCGCTCTATGAGGAGAGCGAACCCGTCGCCATCATGGGCAATACGGGCCGCTCGCTGGGCCGCCATCTCCATTTCTCCATCCTGATGCGGAAGGAGCGGACGTCCGTGAACCCGTTCAAGCTCCTGCCGGCATGGCCGGACGGCAAGGCCCCGGTGATCGGCGATTGCGCCGTGCGCATCGAGGACCGATACTTCCCGATCAAGAACAATTCGAACATCCGGCTCACGAAGCACTATCCGCTGCTGGTCGAGATATTCGATTCCGAGCGCGGAAACGAGCGTCTCGGCGTGTATCGGTTGATCATCGCCCTGAACGGCAAGGTGCTGGTGGAGGCGGACTTTACGAAGATCGGCATCGGCCCGGGCGGATTGCATATCAATGGTAAAACATACGACGACGTATTCGACCAGAAGGGGTACTATAAAGCGTTGAACGCGACCTACACGGACGGAATCAACACGGTGAAGATAACGGCCGCTGACTATGCCGGCAACGTCGCTGAAAAAGAGATCTCCTTCAACGTGAAGCTCGAAACCCCGGAGACGCGCTGATGGGCGGACGGTCCCGGTCGTGAAACGCGCGGCAGCACAGGCGCCATGAGTCTGTTCGCCGTCCATGTGGGGGCGCTCGTCGTGCTTCTGGGGCTTTCATTCTTTTTCTCCGGATCCGAGACGGCGCTCTTCTCGCTCAGGCGTTCCGATCTGCACCGCTTCTCAAGCGCGGGCGACGGCAGAAATCGACTCATCGCGGCGATCATGGAGTCGCCGCAGAAGATCCTCGTCACCATCCTCACCGGCAACCTGTTCGTGAACATGATCATGTCTGAGGTGTCCACCGTCCTCTTTCTGTCCGTCTGGGGCGACTATGGGCATTTCATCTCGATCGCGGTGTTGACGCCGGTCGTCATCATCGTCTCCGAGATCACGCCGAAGGTGTTTGCGATCACCAACCCCGTGCGCTTCGCCCGGCGGGTGGTGGTCCTGCTCGATTTCCTGCACCGGCTCCTCTGGCCGCTCCGTGCGCTCTTGCTGATGATCACCGACGGCCTCGTGTCGCTGTTCGGGCAGGGGGCGGCGGGAGAAACGGAACGGCGCGATGCGGAGCTGGACACCATCGTCGAAATGGGCGTGTCCGACGGGATGATATCGCGCGAGGAGGGCGATTTCATCAGGAACGTCCTCCGCTTCTCCCGCAAGGAGGCGGCCAATGTGATGATTCCGCGGAACACCGCGGTGTTCATCTCCGCACACGCGACGATCGACGAGGCCGCCGCCGTCTTCCTCGAGCACAATATTCCGCGCGCGCCGGTGTACGACGGCGATTACGACACCATCGTCGGCATTCTCGATTCGCGCGAGCTGGTGCCCTATTGCATGGGCATGCGCAGAACGAAGCGGATCACCTCGCTGATGTACACGGTGTATCATTACCCCTCGTCGATTGAGCTCGGCGAGCTCCTCAAGGACTTCCTGGTGAAGAAGCTCCAGATGGCCATCGTGCTGGACGAATACGGCGGCACCGCGGGCGTGGTGACCCTCTCGGGGATCCTCTCGGAGCTCATGGGCCGCGCATTCCTGCAGTGGGGAGAGTTCAAACGCCAGGAAATACGCCGGGTGGACGAACGCACCGCCGTGGTGCCGGGCGACCTCCAGATCGACGAGTTTAACGAACGCTTCGGGGAGTCCATCGAGGCCGAGGATTCGGACACGCTTGCCGGATATATCATCGAGCGCCTGGGTCACGTTCCCCGGCGCGGCGAAACTCTGGAGCTCGCGCGCCATGTACTTGCGGTGAAGTGGGTCCGGCGAAACCGGGTCGAGCGCGTTTCGGTGGTCGAGAAACAGCCCCAGGCGGATCAGTCTGCGGGATTCGCTTTTCGCTGGCCCTGGCGTCGCGTGAAGGGGGACCGATGACCGTGGATGTCGCCTATCTGCCGTACGCGGTCGCGACGGGAGCGTGCGCCGTGCTCTCGTTTTTCTTTTCCGGGATCGAGACGGCGATGATCTCCTCCAGCGAGATCACGCTGCGATCGCTCGCCGACGGCGGAAGCGCTCGCGCGCGTCGGGCGTTGGCCATCATCACCCGGATGGAGGAGGCGCTGGGGACCACGCTCATCGGGAACAATATCGTCAATATCGCCTCGGCGTCGTTTATTACGTATATTGCGGCCCGCGGGTTTCTGCTCAACGAGCGCGAGCTGCTTGCGGTCTCCGCGGTCCAGGTCTCGGTCTTTTTGGTGTTCTGCGAGATACTGCCCAAGGTGTTGGCGCGATCCCTCGCCGAGCGCTTCCTGATGTTCTTTTCGATGCCGCTGCTTCTCGTTATCAGGGTGCTCGGGCCGTTGAGCGCGCCGGCGCTCGCGTTTTCACGGGCGCTCAAACGCCGTATGGGGATCACCCCGGATAGGTCGCTGCGCTTTAACCTCCGCGACGAGGTGAATTATTTCTTCACGCGTAAAACAAGGGACGAACAGATCGGCGATCTGGAGCGCGAGCTTCTGGGCGAGATCATGAGCTTTCATGAGGTGACGGCCGGGGAGATCATGATACCGATCATCGACATCGTGTCCGTTGAACGGAAAAAAAGCGTCCGGCAGCTGGTGGGGCTCATCGACCGGACGAATTTTTCCCGCATCCCCGTCTACGAGGAACGCGTGGACAATATCATCGGGTATGTGTACTATCGAGACCTGCTTCAGCGTCGGGACGCTCGGGATTTCGATGGGCTGATACGGCGCGCACGATACGTCCCGCGGACCAAGCGCATCTACCAGCTGTACCGCGAAATGGTCGAAGATGAGGAATCGATCGTTTTTGTCGTGAACGAGTATGGCGGGGTCGAGGGGCTGGTCACTCCCGAGGACATCGCCGAGGAGATCGTGGGCGAGATCCAGACGCGCGACCATCCCGACCAGGTGCTCATCTCGTCGCTGGGGCGAAACCGATTTTTGCTGAGCGGAAGCCTCAATATCGATTACTTTACGCGCCGGTTCGGGGTCCCGATTGACAAGAAGGGGTTCGAGACAATCGCCGGCTTTATCATGTATGTTCTTGGCCATGTCCCGCGAGAGGGGGAGGCGGTGAGCCATGCCGGCTGCAAGTTCATCGTCGATGCGGCGACGGAGAAATCAATCGAGAAGGTCATCGTTGTGATCCCTGCGGCAAAAAAGATAAAAAAATAGGCATTATGGCTTGACGAAAACCCTCTCATATCATACATATAACTAAATAGTTAGTTAAACCAAATGGTTGGTTAAAAAGTGCCTTGATTGATGGTGTTGGGAATGGAGCAGGCCACAACTGAACAAAAAATAATTTCTGCTGCAATCCGCGAGTTTGCGCACAACGGTTTCGCCGGCGCGCGTATCGACCGTATCGCGAAGCAGGCGCGAATCAACAAGGCGATGATCTATTACCACTTCCGCGGAAAGGAGGCGCTCTACGAGCGCGTGTTGTTCGATAAATTCAAGGGCATCATGGATTCCATCGAGGAAAGCTATATCGGAGGCGATGATCCTCTGGCGGAGCTCTATGCCAGCATTCGAAATTACGTGAAATACATCACCTCGCTGGACGCGGACGTGATCCGGATCATCCTCCGCGAGATATCGGGCGGCGGGAAGTACTTCAAGAAGATCGCCCTGCCGACGCTCATCGTGCCGATCCACGCGCGGGTCATCGCCATCATCGAGGATTGCCAGCGCCGCGGACTCATCCGCGAGGTGAATCCCCACTACCTGTTCTTTCAAACGGTGGGCGCCATCAATTTTTTCAATATCATGCGACTCGCCCTTGGAGATTCCGGACTCGTCGATTTTTTGAAAAACGAGGAAACGGTCGAGGAGTACACGCAAACGATCATCGATACCTTGCGCATGGGCGTGCAGGCGAAGGAGGTCTGATATGGAAACGACGCGGAAGGTCGCATGTGCGCTCGCGCTGGTTGTGTCGATGTGCGTTCTTGGTCATGATCCTTCGATTGAGGCGGCCCAGGAGGGGCCGGCCGTGCCGAAAAAAATCACGGTGGACGAGGCGGTCGCCATCGCCCTCAAGCGCAACCACGACTATGTGATCGCGGTGCAGCGACGCGCGATCGCCAAGGAGAAGATCAACAGCGTCTGGAGCCAGCTCATGCCGGTGATCGAGTCCGAGGCCTCGCTCACCCGCCAGCGCGCGGAGAACGGGCAGATGAGCCTGTCCGACGGGCAAAACGACATCCGGTTCGTCCAGCTGCGCTTCGGGATCAACCCGGGGGTGTTCTATAATTCCCTGAAGGCGTCGCGAGATTCCTACAAGGCGGCCTGCCAGGAGGTGCGGCGATTGCGCAGCGAAATCACCTACAACGTGATTAAAAGCTATTTTTCGCTGCTTGTGGCCGAGGAGATGATAAAGCTCCGGCGGGATTCGCTCGTCTATCTTCGCGAGAACGAGAAGGACGTGCGAAACATGTACCGGACCGGGAGCGTGCCGCGATTCGAGCTCCTACAGGCGCGCGTGAAGCACAAGAGCCAGGAGCCGCTTCTCCATGAGGCGGAGAACGACTACCGCGTTGCCATGGACCTGTTCAACTATCATCTGGGGGCCGCGCCGGGGGAATATGCCGTTCAAAGCGGGATTTTAGATGATGATTCCTTCCGGGCGCCACAGGGCCCCATGGACGATACCATACGCCGCCTGATCGACATCGCCATGCGAAATCGGCCGGAGATCGTGCAGCTTTCCCTGAAGCGCGATATCGCCCGAAGCGCGAAAAACATGTATAGCTCGTATTATCTCTGGCCCACCTTCACGCTGGTGGGGGGATACGGGAGAACGCAGTTTCTGGTCAACGAGCCTGCGGTCGATCCGATCACCATGCAGATTCCGACGCCATTCGGCACCTTCGGGAATTCCTATACGCCCGATTATTCCCCCATCATCGGAAACCGCAACTGGCAGGAGACCTGGTCGGTGCGCGTGGCGGCCACCTATCGCTGGAGCTCGCTTCTGCCGTCGGACCAGACGAGCGCGGCCGAGCGCGAGGAGCGCATCAAGGTGAAGGAGGCAGAGGAGGAGATCGTGCGCATCAAGCGGATGATCGCCCTCTCGCTTCGCGCGAGCTATTCGCGCTTGCACACCGCGGTGATGACCATCGCATCGCAGAAGGAGAACATGGCCAGCGCGGCGGAGGGACTGCGCATAGCCAAGGAGAGCTATCGCGCGGGGATCATCAAGAACGCCGAGCTTCTTTCCTCCGAGGTGGCGCTCACGAACGCCCGGACCGGTTACATCAATGCCGTGCACAATTACTACACCGCGCTCGCCGAGCTCCGCCGCGAGGTGGGCAGCGATTCCGACGCCGTTATCTTCGCCGCCGCGAAACAGGAGGCAGCCAAATGAAACGCCGTACACTCGTTCCCCTCGTCATCGTCGCAGCGGCGCTCGTCGCCTCCGTGCTCTATTTCGAGGTCTTCCGGCATATCACGTTCGATGACTCGCGCATTGAAGGATCCGGGACCATCGAGGTGACCGAGGTCGAGATTAGCACGAAGATCGCCGGCCGCGTGGCCAGCCTCCCGTTCGAGGAGGGGAGCGCCGTCAAGCGCGGCGATCTGGTCGCCAAGCTCGAGTTCGAGGAGCTTTCCGCGAGCCATCACTCCGCCCGGGCGAACCTGGTGAACGCCGAGCGGAACCTCATGCGCATCCGCGACCTGCACGGGAGCGGATCGGTCTCGCGCCGCGACCTGGACAATGCCGAGACGGCCTATCGCGTGGCCAAGGCGAACGTCGACTACGTGAATGCGTCCATCCTCAACGCCGTGATCTACGCTCCCATCGACGGCGTGGTGCTGGAGCGGAACCTCGAGGCGGGCGAGATGGCGTTTCCGGGCTCGGCCATCATCACCCTCGCCGACCTGAAACGGCCATGGATAAAAATCTATGTGCCGCAGCCGAAACTCCATCGGGTGAAGCTCAACCAAAAGGCCGAGGTGACGATTGACGGCACCAAAAAACGTTTTTCCGGTAAGGTGGTCGCGATCTCGAACAAGGCGGAGTTCACGCCCAAGACCATCCAGACCAAGGACGAGCGCGTGAAGCTCATGTTCGCGGTCAAGATCGCCGTCGAGAACCCCGCGGGGGAGCTCAAGCCGGGCATGCCGGCCGACGCGGCCATCATCATCGAGGGCGCGCGGTGATCTCGATTCGAAACGTGCGCAAGCGTTTCGGCGACACTGAGGCCGTCGCGGGATTGAGCCTGGAGATCGCGACGGGCGAGATCTTCGGCATCGTGGGACCCGACGGCGCCGGGAAGAGCACGCTGCTTCGCATGATATCCACGATCCTCGCGCCAAACGAGGGCGCCGTCGAGATCGACGGGGTGAACGTCTTCGAGAATCCCTACCGCATCAAGGACCATCTCGCCTACATGCCGCAGCGCTTCGGTCTGTACGAGGACCTCACCGTCGAGGAGAACCTGGTGTTCTTCGGTCGGCTTTTCGGCGTGACGCGCCGGGAGATCCGCTCGCGCATGAAGCGCCTGTATCAGTTCAGCAGACTCGAGCCGTTCCGAGACCGGCTTGCCGGGAACCTCTCGGGCGGCATGAAGCAGAAGCTCGGCCTGGCCTGCAGCCTCATCCATAATCCACGCGTGATCCTGCTCGACGAGCCGACGAACGGCGTCGATCCCGTGTCCCGCCGCGAGTTCTGGAACATCCTCTACGAGCTGCTGTCGGACGGCGTGACCATCGTAGTGAGCACGGCCTATCTCGACGAGGCCGAGCGTTGCAACCGCATCGCGTTGATGTTCAACGGCGGCATCGTCGTCACCGGGCGGCCCGGAGAAATCAAGCGCTCGATCGGCCGACGCTTCGTCGCGTTTACCACGAGCGATCCCCGCCACAGCGAGGAGGCGCTTCGGGAGGTCCCCGAGTTCGAGGGCGTCATTCTCACCGGGAACACGTTGCATGTGTTTGTCGATTCCGTCGCCGCGGCGCGGCGGCGGATCGTCGCCCATCTGAGGCGTAAGCGCATCCGCGTGCTCTCATTCAAGGAAACGCTCCCGGGCCTGGAAGACTGCTTCGTCGACATCGTGGCCCGGGGAGGGCGGAGCGCATGATGCTGTCCCGCTCGATCATACGCATTGCGGCGCTTGCCGAAAAGGAGTGGATCCAGATCCGGCGCGACACCCGCAGCCTCATCCTCTCGATTTTTCTCCCGGTCTTCCTGCTCCTCATCTTCGGGTACGCCCTCACGATGGACGTGAAGCGCGTGAGCACCGCCGTTGTCGACCAGGACCACAGCCGCCTCTCGCGCCGCTTTGTCGAGAAGTTCGCCCACACCGAGTACATATCGCTCTACGGGCATGTGCGCTCCACGCGTGAAATTGACGCGCTCATCGACCGGGGCGACATCATCATGGCCATCGTGATACCCCGGAATTTCGAGCGGATGCACCAGTCCGGAAAGCGCGCCGACATCCAGCTCGTCGTGGACGGCTCAGATTCCACCTCGGCGACCGTCGCGATCGGCTACGTGAAGTCCATTCTCTTCGAATTCAACAACGAGAACAAGATCCGAGAGCTGGGCGCGATCGGGATCGCCTCCGTCGCCATGCCGGTGGAGGTCCGCAGCCGGATCTGGTACAATGCGGAGCTCAAGAGCAAGAACTTCATCGTGCCGGGCATCATCGTCATCGTCATGTCGATCGTGTCCGCGCTCATCACGTCGCTGACGATCTCGCGCGAGTGGGAGCGGGGAACGATGGAGACGCTCATCACCACGCCCGTCCGGAAGTTCGAGGTGTTCCTCGGAAAGCTCGTCCCCTATATCCTGATCGGGCTGTTCGACATCATCCTGACCATCGCCGTCGGGTTCTTCGTCTTCAAGGTGCCCCTGCGCGGCAGTTTCATTGAGCTGTGCCTGGTGTCGCTGCTGTTTCTGGTGGGCACCTCGAGCATCGGGATCATGATCTCATCGGCCACGCGCTCGCAGGTGCTCTCCGTGCAGATCGCCATCAACCTGACCTACCTGCCCACGATCATCCTCTCCGGGTATGTCTTCCCGATCAAGAACATGCCGGCCTTCGTGCAGGCGATCACCTATCTCATCCCGGCGCGCTATCTCATCTCCTATATGAAGGGGATTACGATGAAAGGGATCGGCTACACGGTCCTCTGGTCGCAGATCCTGTTCCTTTTTCTGTTCGCGCTCGGCGTGGCGCTCGTGAGCCTGCGAAAACTGTCGCTGCGGCTCCCGGAGAAATAGGATGATGACGCTGAAACGCGCCGTGGAACGCCACCTGCGCTTCGGGATCGTCCGGAGCTTCATCAAGAAGGAATTCAAGCAGATGTTCCGCGATCCCCGGATGCGGATGACCATGTTCGTGCCGCCGGTCGTGATGCTTCTCCTGAACGGGTACGCGATCAGCACCGACGTGGAGGACATCCGCATGGCGGTCTATGACGCCGACCGCACCCGCGCGAGCCGCGAGCTGGTGGAGCGCTTCACCGCCTCGGGGTACTTCATCGCGGACGCCGCACTCGATTCCGAGAAGCAGATCGCGCGTCTGCTGGATACCGGCGCGGTCGAGCTCGTGCTCCATGTGGAGCGCGGCTTTTCGCGGCGCATAACCTCCGGGAAGAAGGCCGCGCTCCAGATCATCGTGGACGGGACCGATTCCAGCCGCGCCGCGGTCATCGTGGCGTATGTGAACGAGATTACGGCGGGCTTCTCCTCGGCCTACCTGGACCGGCGCGTGCGCTCGCTTGCGATCAGCAAGAACATCCAGATGGTCAAATTCAAGCCGCCGGTCGAGCTTCGGGAGCGATCCCTGTTCAATCCGCAACTGTTGAGCCGGTATTTTTTCCTTTCGGGGCTGCTGGGCATGCTCGTGTCCATCGTCGCGATCAGCATGACCTCGATGGCCATCGTGAAGGAGCGCGAGGCGGGGACCATCGACCAGATCATCGTATCGCCGATCCGACCGGCCGAGCTCATCGCGGGGAAGATCGTCCCGTACGCCATCGTCGCATTCATCGACATCGTGCTTATCACGGCCGTGATGGTCGCCTGGTTCAAGGTGCCCTTCAACGGGAGCGTGCTCTTTTTATTCGCGAGCGGAATCCTGTTTATCGTGGCCACCTCGGCGATGGGTCTGTTCATCTCGACCATATCCAAGACGCAACAGCAGGCGATCCTTTCGACCTTCCTCTTTTTCATACCGGCGTTGCTTTTTTCCGGATTCATATTTCCGATATACGCGATGCCCGAGACGATACAGGCGATCACGCTCCTGAATCCGTTCCGGTATTTTATCACCATATCGCGCGCGGTGTTCCTGAAGGGCGCCGGCGCCATCGTCCTGTGGAAGGAGCTCGCGGCGCTCGTCATCATCGCGCTCGTCCTCTTTTACTTCAGCGCGCGCCGTTTTCGCAGGGGATTGGAATGAGCGGACAACCCAGCGTCGCCGTGCAACATCTTACGAAAAACTTCGGCGCGTTCACCGCGGTAAACGACATATCATTCGAGGTGCGCCCGGGCGAGATCTTCGGGTTTCTGGGCCCCAACGGCGCGGGCAAGAGCACCACCATCAAGATGCTCTGCGGAATCATCGCCCCCTCGTCCGGAACGGGGCGCGTGCTCGACTTCGACATCCTCGCCGACCAGGACGCCATCAAAACGCGGATCGGCTACATGTCGCAGAAGTTCTCGCTCTACGGCGATCTCACGGTGTACGAGAACCTGGAGTTTTTCGGCAGCATCTACGGGCTTTCCGGCGCTCTCCTCGCTGAGCGGATGGCGTACGCCCTCGAGATGGCGGAGATCGCCGGCCGGAAGGATGCGATCGTCGGGAGCCTGCCCGTCGGCATGAAGCAGCGTCTCGCGCTGGGGGGCGCGATCCTGCACGATCCGCCCATACTCTTTCTCGACGAGCCCACCTCGGGCGTTGACCCGATTATGCGCCGAAATTTCTGGGAGCTCATCTATCGGTTTTCGGAGGCGGGGAAGACCATTTTCGTGACCACACACTACATGGACGAAGCCGAGCACTGCGACCGGATCGCGCTTGTCATCGACGGGAAAATCATCGCCCTCGATACGCCGGCGCTTTTGAAGGAAAACCTTCCCTACGAGGTGTACGCACTGCGCGTCGATAACTTCATAGAGGTCTTTGGTCTGGTTTCGGGCGCCGAGGGCATCGAGGAGGCTGCCATCTTCGGGAGCGACATCCATCTCCTCTGCGAGAAGGGACGCGTGGGGCGCGCAGGTCTCGACCGGACGCTTCGCGGACTCGGGTTGTCGGGATTTTCGCTCGAGCGCATACCGCCCACGCTGGAGGACGTCTTTGTGACCAATGCTCGCCGGTTCGGGCTGTAGCGGCGACTACAGTATGATGGGCGGCATCCCGCTGATGAGCATACGCGCCACGTCGGCGCCGGTATTGCGGATGGTGCAGGGCACGTACGACTTGAAGTTTGCAGAGTCGCCTTCGGCCATGGCCAAGATCACTTCGTCCGACATTTCGACCTGCGCCTGCCCGGAAAAGATAAGGATGAGCCGCTCTCCATTGAGTTCCTTGCCGGTCGTGGCGAGGCTGATCCCGCGGTCGGGGTCTATCTCGACAATGTACGATTCGAGGGTGTTGTTTTGCAGCTTTGACGCGAGCAGGGTGAGGCGGTAGCCTTCGTCGGGATTGCTGAATGTTTCGGATTCGGACCGTTTCAGGAAGATGTAGTTCTTCTGTTCCACCTGCCGGAAGAAGTCCGAGAGGCTCACCGAATAGCATTTGAGCAGCGACTCGAGCGAATGCAGCGACGGCGATATCTTGCAGTTTTCGATCTGGGAAAGGAGGCTTGCGGTGGAACCAATCTTGCCCGCGACCTGGCTCAGGGTATAGTGCCGCTCGAGGCGGATTTTCTTCAGTATGGGCCCGATGTCCATAGTGGTACCCCGCTTTCGCTGCCCGTACGGGCGTTGTCAATCGTTCAGACGGTCCCAGGGTCCATGCGGTTCGCAGATTTCCCGTGGTCTGCGGCGCAGAACCCGGCTGTGAATTGAGCGGCGCGGGGTCGCGTGAGAACGACATCAAGTCAATAATATATTTTTTCGCACGTACCATATCGCCGGTTGCTAACGGGAAGGCAACTCATTTTCTGGTCGCCGCCTCCGGAGAGGGGGGCGGCGGTGGTTGGCAGCTGGAAAAAAGTGTTGAAAAATGGGGCCCCCGGTCCCCAAACGGATGTGTCGCACTCAGATGGGGACGGTATGACCGGAATAACTATTCTCGTGCTCCTGATCGGTGTCCTGGTCGGGCTCGGCATTGTCGAGTATTCTCTTCATCGGCGAAATCTTCGGGCCATCCCGATCCGCATTCATGTCAATGGCACCCGGGGTAAGTCCTCGGTGACCCGGCTTATCGCCGCCGGCTTGCGCGCGGGCGGGATTACCACAATCGCCAAGACGACCGGGACCCTGCCGCGCGTCATCGTCGATGATGGCACGGAATACCCCGTGTTCCGACAATCGCGCCCGAATATCATCGAACAGCTGCGTATCGTCGCCTTCGCGGCGCGGAACCGCGCCCGCGCGCTGGTGATCGAGTGCATGGCGCTGCAGCCGCACCTCCAATCCCTCTCGGAACAAAAGATGATCCGCGCCACGCACGGGGTGATCACGAACGTTCGCGAGGACCATCTCGACGTCATGGGGCCCACCGAGCGGGATGTCGCCCTCGCGATCCTCGGCACCACGCCCAACGACGCGGTCCTGTTTACGGCCGAGCAAGATTATCCCGATGAGTTCGCCGCCGTGTGCGCCCAGCGGAATACGCGATGCGTATTCGTGGGTGAGGACGCGGTCCGGGCGCTTGAAGCGTCCGATATGGCGCGGTTCTCCTATTTGGAGCATCCCGAGAATGTCGCATTGGCGCTCAGCGTGTGCGAGGCGATCGGGGTGGAGCGCGACGTAGCGCTTGCCGGGATGCAGTCGGTCGCGCCGGATCCGGGAGCGATGAGCGACCTGCGCATGAATTTCTTCGGTCGCGATATCTGTTTTATAAACGGGTTTGCCGCGAACGACCCGGAGTCCTTCGAACGGATCTGGCGCATGGCGCTCAAGTCGCATTCGGCGGCGAAGGGACGCATCATGGTCATCAACACCCGCATCGACCGTCCGGACCGGTCACGGCAGTTCGGTGAGGCGCTCGCGTCATGGCCGGCGGCCGACAAGTATGTGCTCATCGGATCGGGGTCTTATTTTCTGGTTAAATACGCGGTCCGGTCCGGTATCGATCCGCGAGTGTTCGTCAATGCCGAGGGCCTTGACGCGGAGAGCATTTTCGAGGAGATCCTGAGCCATTGCCGCGAATCGACCCTCGTCATGGGGGTGGGGAATATCGCCGGTCCCGGCCTCGAGCTCATCAAGTATTTTAAAAACCGGTCAACGGTCATGGCGTACGGCGGCGCCGCGGAGGGGTGATGGAAAACATTCTCATCGTGTCAATCGGACTCGGGCTCGCGGTGAGCCTGCTCTTTTCTGAGATGCTGGGGATCGCCGCCGGCGGCATGGTGGTGCCCGGCTATATCGCACTGAGCATCAACAAGCCCATTATGATCCTGACCACCATCGCGGTCAGCTTCCTCACGTTTTTTATCGTGCACTCGATGAGCGCCTTCATGATCATCTATGGGCGCCGCCGGACGGTGCTCATGATTTTAGTGGGCTTCCTGCTCGGATGGTTTACGCGCTCTATCGGGGTGATCCCCATCGGGAAGCAGCCGCTGGATCTCACGATCGTCGGATATATCATACCGGGGCTCATCGCCATCTGGATGGACCGGCAGGGCGTGCTCGAGACCGTCACGGCGCTGGTCACCTCGAGCGTCATCGTTCGTTTGGCGCTCATTCTCATCTTCGGCAGGGAGATCGGGCAATGAAGAAGATCCTCTGGAAGCCCACGACCGTTTCCTGGCAGATACACGTCATCATCGCCCTGGTCGCCATCATCGGACTTGCGATGGTGGAGCTGTTCCGGGTGAATGTCAAGCAACCGCATTACGAGATGAAGTATAATGCGGCGCGCACCATGAAGCGCGCAATGGACGTCATTAAGGAGCACCGGCAGCAGGAGGATCTGCCGCCCATCGACCGGAAGATCGACCCGACGGCGTCGGGGCTCATCGGCATACAGACCTCTCCGATTACCAGCGCGCCGGTCGATATCGCCGCGAAGGTCGCGACGCTCAATCCAAACTGGGCCGCGGTGGTGGTGCAGATGCTCCGCGAGTCGAAGGTGCGCACCGGCAGCACCGTCGCGGTGTCGTTCACCGGATCATTTCCCGCGCTCAATTGCGCCGTGCTCGCGGCGGGCGAGGCGATGAAGCTGCGCATGATCGTGATCACCAGCGTCTCGTCGTCGACCTGGGGCGCGAACATCCCCGCCTTTACCTGGCTGGACATGGAGCGGCTCCTGGTGCAGAAGAACATCATCAAGTCCCGAAGCGTGGCGGCGTCGCTCGGCGGCGTTCAGGACAATGCGCGGGGTCAGAGCGAGGAGGGGCGTCGCTTGATCCGCGAGGCCATTCGCCGCAACGGGTTGCCAATCATCGAGCGTGAGGACCTCAAGGCGAACATCGACTCGCGGATGGACCTGTACTATGAGCGGGCCGGCGATAAAACGATTGATGCGTTCATCAACGTGGGCGGGGGCACGGTCGTCATAGGTTCGTATATCGGGAAGATGCGGTACAAACCCGGCGTCAATCTCCGTCCCAGCCGAAAGGCGATGGAGATCGAGAGCGTCATCAGCCGATTTGCGCGCGCAGGTGTACCCGTCATTCATCTCGATTCGCTGTTGACCATCGCGAACCAGTACGGCCTGCCGTATACACTCAAGGCAATGCCCAAGGTCGGGGTGGGCGAGATTTTTTATCGGCTGGAGTACAATCGATTGCTCGTCGCCGGCGTGTTGGCCGTTCTCGTCGGGCTCATCCTGGTGCTCATCAAAATGGGCTACGGGTACCGCATGTTCTCGCGCCGGCAGCAGGATACGCGGCAGCGCCCGCCCGAGCACATGGTCTAGCGGATGGCCGCCTACTTGCGCTTCGCGAACATGCGCCCGAAAAACGGCGGCCCGCCCTTGTCGCCGATGAACCCGGCGATGTGCGAACGGACGTCCTCGACCGTGATGAAGGCGCTCGGCTCAAAGGTTTCCACGATGCCCAGGATTTTTTTCACCTCGCTTCTACGGACCACGGCGTAGAGGATATACACGTCCCCCCGCATCCCCTTGCCGTCAACGACCGTGACCCCGTATCCTTCCTCGCGCATCACCATCGGCAGCGCCGTGACCTCCTTGGTGGTGATGATTCTGATCAGCTGATAGCCGATGGAAACCCGCTCCTCGATGAGCATGCCCACGTAGTTGCCGGCCGCGAAGCCCCCCGCGTAGATGAAATAGCTGAAAATGCTGTGCAGGTTGCTGATGGTCGTCCCGATGGCGCCGAGCCAGATAAACACCTCCAGGAACCCGAATATCGGGGCGAGTGAACGATAGCCGCGCGCGATGAGAATGATGCGCATGGTCCCCAGCGACACATCGATGATGCGCGCAAAGAAAATGAAGAGCATGCTGAAGAGTTCGCTGGATGTGATAATGGTTGGCAACATGTCGATTCCCGAATTGTGACATACGCATCATCGCCGGGTTCGTCCACAACTTTTTCGATTTGTGCACGTCGCGCGTTGATTTGACGCTGGGGTCTTGATATATGAATATGCCGAGCCGCAAGATGTGTCTCGGTGCGCACGATTGTAAAAATTGTGCGAATCAAGTCTTCACCAAAATGAAATAAAAAAATAACTTTCCTCTTGACGATCGATGGTGAGAATGTTAAATTAATAAAATCAGCACTCGCCGGTGCTGATGGCTAATAATACAATTATTAAATTTGTATATTTTAAAACGATAATAGAGGTTTAAGAGATGTCTAGTCACAAGTTCCAGACCGAAGTGAATCAGCTGCTCCATCTCATCATCCATTCGCTCTACTCGCACAAGGAGATCTTCTTGCGGGAGCTCATATCGAACGCGGCGGACGCTTTGGAAAAACTCAAGTATCTAACCCTGACCGATGACGCCTTCAAATCATTCCCCTTCGATCCGCGAATCGACATTTCATTCGATAAAAACTCGAATATTCTGACGGTGGCCGATACCGGGATCGGCATGAACGAGACTGATCTGGTGGAGAACCTGGGCACCATCGCCAGTTCCGGGACGCGCAAGTTCCTCGAGCAGATTACCGGAGATCAGAAGAAGGACTCGGGCCTCATCGGGCAGTTCGGAGTGGGGTTTTATTCGTCCTTCATGGTCGCCGACCGCATCGAGGTCATTACCCGAAAGGCCGGCGAGGACAAGGCGTATCGATGGGCCAGCGACGGGAAGGGCGAGTACCAGATCGAGGAGGCCTCGCGCGATGGGGCCGGGACCACGATCACGCTCCATCTGAACGAAAACGGCGCCGAGTACGCGAGCCGCTGGCAGATCGAGGACATCGTCAAGAAGTACTCGAACCACATCATGTTTCCCATCTTCCTGCATTACGAGGACACGACCTACGAAGGCGAGGGTGATAAGAAAAAGGAAAAAAAGGAAAACAAGGTTTCGCAGATCAACCAGGCGTCGGCGCTGTGGAAGCGTTCCAAGAGCGAGCTCAAGGAGGAGGATTATCACGGATTCTACAAGACCCTGTCCCATGACACCGAGGCGCCCATGCTCTACACCCATACCCAGGCCGAGGGCGCCATGGAATACACCACGCTCTTCTACGTTCCCGCCAAGGCGCCGTTCGACCTGTACTACCGCGACTATCGCGCCGGCGTGAAGCTCTACGTGAAGCGCGTGTTCATCACCGACGACGATCGCGAACTCATGCCGACCTATCTGCGTTTCGTGCGCGGCATCATCGACTCCGAAGACCTGCCGCTGAATGTAAGCCGCGAGATGTTGCAGAAGAACCGCATCCTGGAAAAGATCAAGTCGGCGTCCGTAAAGAAGATTTTAGAGGAGTTGAAAAAGCTCGCCGAGGACACGGAGCGCTACGCGGCATTCTGGAAGGAGTATAGCCGGCCCATGAAGGAGGGGCTGTACATGGACTTCGAGAACCGCGAGGCCCTGCTCGATCTCATGCGCTTCAAGTCGACCAAGGCCGACGGTTTTGTGAGCCTGGCCGAGTACAAGGACCGGATGCAGACCGATCAGAAGGCGATCTACTACATCACCGGCGAGCGCGAGGCGAACCTCCGGAATTCGCCGCTCCTGGAGATGTATCGCGACAAGGACGTCGAGGTCCTCATCATGGACGACGAGATCGACGAGGTGATCCTGCCGCAGGTCGGCCGCTACAAGGACATCGAGCTCAAGTCGGTCAATCGCAGCGACGCGGCCGAAGACCTCAAAAGCGAGGGAGACAAGAAGGCCGAGAAGGAGGTCGAGCCGCTGGTCAAGCGGATCAAACAGGTGCTGGGCGATCGCGTGAAGGACGTCAAGGCGAGCACCCGGCTTTCGAGCTCGCCCTCCTGCATCGTCGCCGACGAGAAAGACCCCACGGTGCAGATGCAGGGGCTGCTGAAGGCGATGGGCAACGCCGATATTTCGAGCGTCAAGCCCATTCTCGAGATCAATCCCGCCCACGACATCGTGGTGCGGCTGAAGGACGTGTCCGACGAGGCCGTGTTCGCCGACATCAGTTCGCTTCTCTATGAGCAGGCGATGTTGATCGAGGGGGTGAAGCTGGAGAACCCCGGGCAATTCGTGGAGCGCCTCAATCGGGTGGTGGCCAAGGCGCTGTAGCTAGCGCCGGTCGCCCAGGGTCTGGTGGCGGAAGATGCTCTTGTCGTACGACGCCTTTTCGTCGAACCCGAAAAAGGTGACGATGGTCACCGTTCCCTTCTTGATGTCGAGCATGTCGTAGCGGGTGGGAATGATACGGTTCCCCTTCGATATGGTCTGCACCACCGAGAGGGTCTTGAAGATCACCTTGTCGTTGTCGTGATAGTCGATCCGCAGCGGCACGAAATCGCTCTTGCTCACATAGAGATTGAGCTGCCCGTATTGGCCGCCCTTGTAGATCGGCGTCAGGCGCAGCCGGTACGATTCCATGTTTTTCACGATCGCGTCGCCCGTGATCTGCGCCGTGAAGTTGCTCTGCAGGTCGGCGTTTGAGAAGTCGACGAAGGTGAAGTTGGTCCCGTAAATGGGATCGTACTTGTCCACGCCCACCTTGTGAAACAGGCGCATCGCGTGGATGCTGTACACCCAGATGTCCTCCCCGCTGAAGTTGTACAGCACCCTGATGGAGTCGCCCCGGTCGCGCGTGCTGAACGTAAACAGGAAATCCGTATCCGTGGTGTTGGCGACGAAGTCGATGGCGGACGATTTCCCGTCCGGAGAGACGTGCAGCATGCGGCCCTTGATGAGGCCTACGGGATAGTTCATGATCCGGTCGACGCGCGCCACGATCTCTTGCGCGGTGAGTTCGACCTCACGCTTTTCCTGGCTCGCGGCCTGGCGGTCCCCAGGGGCGAGAAGGAACGTCGCGAGCAACAATGCGGCGATGCGTCGGCGATGTCGGATTCGGGCGTCCATTCCGGCTCAGTCTACAGGTGGGCCGCGATTTTGGAAACGATAATTTGCGTCGCCCCGGTGTTATCGTCAAAAAATGCCTTGGTGCGCCGCCCGATATCCTCGCGCTTTGCAGGGTCCGATGCGAGCCGATCGAGCGCCTCCGCAAGCTCGCGCATTCCGGGGCAGAGCGCGATGATGCCGTTGTGGGCCATGGTAATCGCCTCGTAGGCGTTGCAGATGTGCGGGCCGGTGATGATGGGACAACCGAACACCGCCGGTTCGAGCACGCTGTGCACGCTCCCCTTGAACGATCCCCCGACGAACACGATATCGGCCTGTCGGTAGAGATGCGCCAGGACGCCGAAGGCGTCCACGATGAGGACCTGGTCCCCGTCAACGGCAATGGGCGGAGCGAGCTGGCTGTAACGGATCGGCTGGAGCCCGCGCGAGGCGATCAGGCCGGCGAGGCGATCGATGTTCTTCGGGTCGATCTCATGGGGAACCATAATCAGCCTGATGCGCTGCGCGTGAACAGCGGCATATGCCTCAAGGAGCTTGGATTCCGATATCGCATAGGTGCTTCCGGCAAGGAAATAGAGGAGGCCGTTTTCCCGTGCGATGATCTCAAGCGGTTTTTTTGCGTGCTCCTCGATGACCTGCCGAACGCGATCGAAGCGCGTGTCGCCGGCGGACTCGATCTCGCCGCAGCGTGGCCCCGCGATTGCGCGGTAGCGGCGTGCGTCCGCCTCGGAGATCGCGTAGATGCCCGTGAGCGACGCATACGTCGATCGAAGGATGTACTTCATGGGGAAGCGGTGCCGGAGCGATTTTTCCGGAAGGGTCCCGCTGACGAGAAACAGCTTCACCCCGCGATGGTGCGCCTCGAGCGTGAGGTTGATCCAGACGTCGTATTTCGCATAGATGATCGCGCACGGCCCGATGGCGTCCAGAAGCGCGCGCGCGTTTGTCGCGCTGTCGAGCGGCAAATTGAAGATGAAATCGACGCCCGGGTATTTCGCCCCCGCGTCGAATCCAGACGGTGAGAAGAAGCTCGCCACGATATAATAGCGCTTTCCGGCCTCGGTTCCGTTGAGCGACTCGATGATGGGTTTCGCCTGCTCGAACTCGCCGGCCGAGGCGGCATGGAACCACAGAACCGGCAGATCGGGACGGTTCCGGAAGGCGGCGCGGACGCGCTCCACCTCGCCGATGCGAAGCGAGCGAAACCGGCGCAGCTTCGCGTCGAATGGCGCGATGATCCGCAACAGCGCGGGGGCAATCAGCAGCAGAATACGATAGATGATCATTGGAGTACCATATGATGCACGGTATGCATTCGTTTCTATCATTCGCTATGCTTTTGTCAATACAAAGCCGTTCGAAAATGTAGATTAATGTTGACGGAATAATCGATATGTTAATGTAAGATACTTTAGTGCGCGCGCGAGCCGCAGATACCGGTATGTTGTCGAGGTTGCCATGAGAGTTCGTCCCATCGCTTTGCTTGCAGTCTTCATCCTGTGCGTGATCGCGTCGATGCTTCCCGCGCTTGCACGCGCCGCGGACATCGATCAATTCGACGACAAGATCATGATTCGGCCATTTGTCCAGTACCCCATATCGCAGCTGCAGATTCGCAATTACGACAATTCGCTGGACGCCGTCAGCTCCGACACCCTGACCAATCTCACTACCTATCAGCCCAATGTGAATTTTAACGTGGGGCTTGGCGTCGGCTATAAATGGTTCGGCCTCTCGTACCAGATGGCCGTGACCGGCACGGCCCGCGACGAGGCCGACTATGGAAGAAGCGAGTACATCGATTTTCAGTTTTATTTCGTATTCAAGAAATTTGGCGTGGACCTCTTCTTCCAGCGGTATTCGGGCTATTACCTCGTGAATCCGATCCGGCTCGACAATCCACAGGATTATAATGTCACCAAGGGCGATGCGCACGTCAAGCGCTCCGACCTCAAACTCACATCGATAGGCCTGAACGGCTATTACATCTTCAATGACAATTTCTCGTTCAAGGCCGCCTTTAAACAGACCGAGCGGCAAAACACGTCGGCCGGTTCCTTCATGTTGATGGCCTCGGCGATCAATTACGGAATCGAGGCGGAGCATTCGCTCATTCCCCCGAGCCAGGAGGTGTTCTACGGGGAAAACGCCGGCTTCAGCCGCGGGATGTTCACGGCGCTCTGTGTGCTTCCCGGCTACGCCTACACCTTCGTATTTCCGAACCACGTGTTCATCACCCCGGCCGGATTCATCGGCGCCGGCGGGATGATCAAGAACTATCACGTCACATCCGGCGACAAGGGGGAGACGGACTTCTGCTGGAAGTTCAACGTGCGCATCGGCGCGGGGTACAATGGCGATACGTATTTTTACGGGATTACCGCGATGTACGATCGCACCGATTCGCAGGGATTTGTCTCTAAGGGCGGGATCTCTGTCGCGGTTGCGGTGGGACAGATCGAGGCATACGCGGGGGTCCGGTTCTAGCCGGGCAGCCATGGCCGAGCCGCTTTCCCCAAACGCCATTATCGTCATCAAGGCGCGTTTTGGCGCTCCCGAGCGTTCGGCCTCCGGGATCGCGCTCCTGTATATCAGTCCCCCCCAGCGGCGTTTGCTTAAAAGCTTTGCGGTTGTCGCATCGGGCGATGAGCTTGCGAAGACGAACGTGACCATGCCGTGCGCGGAGCTGATGGACGTCCTGGGACTGGCGCACACCTCGTCCGACGTGTTCACCGAAACCACCGCACACCTCGTGGATGGCTTTCCGCACGATTTCACCGATTCCGCCATCGGTTCTGTCATCGAGGGGGCATTGACGGGCAATAATCTGTTTGTCGATGAGCTCCTCAAGCGCTCGGTAAAAGCCGTCCTTGCGGTCGATAAGGTCGAGGTGCTTTCGGCCAACGAGACGATATCGACCGGTCGCTTCGAGGAGATCAAGGTCGAGGACGAGCTCGATCGGATGACCTTTGCCGACCAGGTGAATCACGCGTCACGCTATCTCGGGAACAAACGCGACCTCGCCGAGCAGGTCACCCGCGAGAAGACCCGCGATCTCGTTGTGGTTCAGTTCGCCTTTAACAGCGAGGCCGCGCGCGGGGGCGGGATGCTCTTCTATAATACGCTCATCCGATCATTGAGCGCGTTATTCGTCTGGGCCACGAGAGAGAAGATCAAGGGCTCAATCGATGTGAAGGAAGCGCCGGTCGATTTCCACCGGCGGTTCGGGTCGCTTATGGGGAGCGTCACGCCCGACGGAAAGATCGGCGATGAATTCATTGCGCGCATCCGTAAGATCCACGCGGGTTCCCTTCACGATATCCTCTCGGGGGCCGATACCGAGCGCGTACGCGAGATGATGGCCACGGTGCTTGGCGATGTCCTGAAGGGCAAGGTCCAGGTCGCCGTGCGCGCCGAAACCATGCGCTCGTTGGTGGCTGGGTATCTTTTCGACCTCAACCAGGCGGGCGGTGTGGACGGCAAGGATCCGGATAGAATGCCGGAGGCGACAATCATACCCGTGCTGCCGGTCCTTTCGCCGGCGCGGGGGAGGCCGCTCACGTCGCTGGTCCCGGGGGACCAGGTGCAGGTGCGCGTGGACAAGAGCAATACGGTCTCGATGCGATTGGCGCGATCGCTCAACCTCATCGAGGGCGACACGATCAAACCGATGAGCGCCCATGTGCACAGCATCAAGAAGACGAAAGACGGCTATAACCTGTACGTGAATATCGCCAAGGGCCTCATCGGCAAGTGCGAGGTGGAGGCCGACATCCGCATCAAGGCGGGCGATCCCTTTGTGGAGCAGGAAATAAAAAAATCGCGCATGAGCCTCATCATCGGCATTGTCGCGGGAATCGTGGTTATCGTCATCGGAGTGATCGTGATACTTGCGCTTACCTGAAACCGTTGAAGCGCTTCGAGACGGCCGGACGGATTAGTCGTAAAATTCCACGTAGTCGACTGCAACTTCCAAAACAATCGAAAAGTTTATCTCGTCCTCGTAGGGCTTGAGGCGGCTGAGAAACTCTGCGACATCGCGCTCTCGCCCTGCGTCGCGCAGAGCAAACACCGTGTTTCCGATGAGATACGACGAGGTGCACAACTCCGGGAGCTTGCAGCGCGGCTTGTTCGACGATTTCGTTGTATTGTAGGATTGGGCGCCCATGCCGGTAAAATAGCAACGGCGTCATGCAGGGGCAAATAAAAACGCCCTATTTTTTGTTATTTTCGAGCGGTTCGTTGAAAAGGGCGTCGATTTTGTCGTCCCAGTGGAACCAGTTGAGCAGCCACCCCTGGGTCGGTTTGTAGAAGATGAACATCCAGCGTATGATGTGTTTCTCGAATTTCATGATATACGTATACTTGACCATCAGGTCCTTGATCGACTCTTCCTTGAAAAGCTCGTAGCCGATCGTTGTTCCGAAACGGTTTTTTACCATTTGGAATTGGTTCTTCGTTTGCGTGACCAGGTTGTTGAACTCGTCCTCGGGGATCGGGAAAAAGATCTTGATGCCGCCGAACGCGGCGTCGAAATCGCCCGTCTGAATCTTTTTCATGAATTCATCGGCAATGCGCCGCGTGTCCTGTTTTGCGCCCAGGGTGTTCGCCTGCGCGGTCGCGGCGACGACCAGGGCGATGGTGAGCGTGGCGATTGTGTGTATCATGCGCATGATGTTTCCCTCGTGTGGTATGATGGAGCCTGCGTATGCAGGCTCGGTGCGTTCATCGACCAAGCATAATGGCGTGATGTCGCGTGATCAAGGGGCGTCTTCGTCGCTGTAGTCCTCCGGAGCGTCCGTTGCGTCGGCGGGCGCATTTTTCTTCGGCGATGGAGTCTCTGTCTTGTCAGATGGTTTCTTGTCGGCCGAATCGGTGGACTTATCAGTCGCGTTGGTTTCGTCTACGCTCTCGGTATCGTCGTCTTCGTCATCATCATCGCTCTCCCCATCCGTCTTTTGATCGGATGAAGGCTTTTTGCTTGGAACGGGCGGGATGATAAACACCTGTCCCGGATAGATGAGATCCGGATCCTTAATTTTGTCCTTGTTGGCGACGTAGATAAGCGGCCAGAGCCTCGGGTTCTTGTACATTTTAAGTGCGATCCGCCAGAGGCAATCGCGCTTCTTGGGGTTGTATACGACCTTGTAGGTCCGGCGGTCAGTGTCGGTTTTTTCCGTAAGTTCCTTTTCCTTTTTGGTGTCGATAATCGTCGCTTCGCGCTTCTTCTCCATGGCGATGGTCGCGGCGTTCAGGATCGAAATGGCCTCGTCGGAGGCCGCAATCGAGTCCTTGTAGGCGCCGGATGAAAGCGCGTTGCCTGCCTTGTCGATGAGCGCGGCGGCCTTGTCGATATCGGCTTTTTGCGAATCGTCCGGTCCCGCAGCGCGGCACGTGCGCAGGGCGTTCTGCGCCGCCTCGAGCCGTTGCGCGGCGCTTTGTTTCAGGTCTTCCGACTGTTTGCCGATGAAGCCGTCAAGGGCGGGAGCGATGTCCTTCGATATAAGGTACGATTCCCAGAACTTCGATTCCGAATGGAGTTGCCCGGCGCGCGCGAGTTTCTGCTCGGCGTCGACGAGCTCCGACGGTTTTGCGGCGGGATCGGCGAGGGAGGCGGCCTCGTTCACCTTGGCCGTCGCAGCGTCGAGCGAGTCCTTCGAGAGGAGCGGCAGGGATTTTGCGACCGCGGTATTGGCGAATGAGAGCGATTTGAGAGCGGTATCCGTCGCCGCGCCTTTATCGCCTGCTGCCGCAAAGCGATGGCTGCTCATGAGATGGTCGGTGGCCTTTTTGAGCTCGTCCGGGGCGTATTTATGCGCCTTCACCTCGTGCGCGCGCGTGATGGTCGATTTCGCCTGCGCCATCTCGCGGACCGGGACTTCGAGACGGCAGGAGACGATCGTGAATGCGGCGAGCGCGGCGATCATGCAACGGACATGGCGGTGTGGTCTCATCGTCGGGGTACCTCGGCTATGGTGTAGGCGCATGATTAATCAATGAATGAATACTCACCGGGCGAGCCAATTATTTCAAGCTTTTTATTGTGTGATGATTCGTTCACGCGCGTATTTTGCGAAATCTTTATTGATTATTTACACGCGTGTAGTGATATCGGACACCAATCATGATTGAACTGGATACCATCATCGTATTCTTTCAGACCTACGGGTATGCCGCGGTCTTCGGGATGCTGCTTTTGTGCGGCCTCGGCCTGCCGGTTCCCGAGGACATCTCCATCGTCGCGGGCGGCGTGCTGTCGGGGCTGGGCTTCACCGACATTCGCGTGATGGGCGTCGGGGTGATGGCGAGCGTTCTTATCGGCGACGGGATCATTTATTTCGCCGGTCGCTACCTGGGCATGAAGGCCCTCGAGTACCGGTTTACGCGGGCGCTTGTCAACGGTCCGCGCTTTCATGCGATACAGGGCTGGTTCGGGAAGTACGGGCGCTGGGTGATCTTCGCCGGACGCTTTATGCCCGGGTTCCGCTCGCCCATCTTCCTCACGACCGGTATCCTGCGGGTCGTGCCTCCCGGCGCCTTTTTCGCGATCGACGGATTCGCCGCGCTCATCAGCGTTCCGGTGTGGCTTGCGGTCGGGTATTTCGGCGCGCACAATCGCGAGCGGCTCATGGAATGGATGACGCAGGGTCATGTCGCGGTGGGCGTTCTCGTCGGGGTGATTATCATCGCTATCGCGATAAAAATGATCATTCGGCGCCGTCTTGAGGCGGACTCCGCATCGTAGCGTTTTCAACGGCCTCATCATTCCTTCGTGCGCCGGTTTCCGGTTCGTTCAGATAATATTTTTGTTTCTTTTTGCTTCCGTTGCGGTTATCTTTACAATGGCGTTGGGCGGCGTATCGTACGTGTGGTATTTGCGGCGTGATCGAGGTATTGCGCATGTGCGCGGACTGAGGCTCGCGAATTCAAGATGCACGCATATCATACATTCGCCGCCAATGCTGAACACACACTATCCAGGATGTGATACAGGGGGGACGCCATGAAACATCAAGTCGTTGCGGTTCTCATCATCTTGCTGCTCGCTGCCGGATGCGGTAAGCGGTCAATCACCGGGGCGGAGCGCGAGGCGGTGCTTGGATACGCGAATCCCGCGAGCGACAGGATCCTCGCGGCGTATAACGACGGAACCTATGCCCGCTACGTAACGGATTTCGATGCGCAGATGAAGAACGCAATGCCGGAGAACGTATTTGTCCAGACACGAGAGCTCATCATGTCGAAGATCGGGAAGTATCTCTCTCGCGAGGTGTCCGATGTTTCGCAGAAAGATCAGTTCGTGGTGGTGAAATACAAGGGGAAGTTCGAACGCGAGGACGGGGTCGAGATCAAGGTCGTGTTCCAGAAGATAGGCGACCGGGACCTCGTCTCGGGGCTCTGGTTTAATTCGCCGAAGCTTCGTCAGTAGCGGCGCGTATTTTTCAAATGGTTGCGGACGCCATCAGGCGTGAAGTTCGCACCCGGCTTCGGCGGGAAAGAAAACAGCGCCGCTCGTTTCGTCTCGCAGTCCCATGATCGTGTCGCCCGGATCATGCCGGTGGAGCTCTCTGTTCGATGAGCGGATGATCGAGCGGTGCGGCGCGCCATCGGGGCCTGCATATTCAACGGTAAGGGTGTAGTCGCGGACGCTCTTGTAGAACGCAAATGCCCTGCCGTGCGCGAGGACCGTGGCCGGTATCATCACCCCCCGGGAAAGGGCCAGTTCCCGTTCGCGCTTGATGTTGCTCCCGCTGCGCAGGAGTATCGTTCCCAGAATGGCGCCCGCGACGACGAAAGCAATGACTCCGGGAACGAATATCTCCTCGGGTGCATCGCCGATGATCGCATGTGCAAGCATCATGGCGGTCGGTATCGCCGGTCCCGTGATTGAGAACCAGCCGAAGAAAAAATAGGGCCCGAGACCGCGCTTCACGATGTCGCGATAGGCTGCGATATCCCTGGGGGGCGTTGCCTGAATTCTGATCGGTTGCATTCAATGAACTCCATGACCGTGTCGCGCTATATCATTGTATACATGCGTCATTGGAGAAAGCAAGAAAATTACATATTTGGTCTGCAATTAATGCTTTGACAGTTGGCGCTCACGATGGTGTTGTAGAAGCACGCGTGTGCGGTAAAAGAGGGGGACGATGAAAACGAAGCGTTTCGATTTCGATGTCGCGATCGCCGGCGCCGGGCCTGGAGGGACGCTCGCGGCATTGCGCCTGGCGGAGGCGGGCCTCTCGGTCGGATTGTTCGATGCGCTTCCCGAGGTGGGGCTGGGACGGTCCCTCGTCCTTGAAACGGAACCGACGGTTTATTCGGAGGTGGGGCTGCCGCTTCCGTCCGGCGACACGGTGCCCTATGAATGCGCGCGGTTGCGCGTTCTCTCCGCGCGGGGCCGCGAGCTCTTCTCGTTCGACGAGCGCGAGCACGCGCTTCCGGTGGCGATCAACCTTGATGTCTTCGTCAAGGGACTTCTCGTGCAGGCCAAACGGGCCGGTGCGCGCTTTGTTCCGGGGACGCGCGTGATTTCCGCCATCACCTCCGGGGAGCGCGTCACGGGATTCATCTGCAAAGGGTCGGACGGCCGCGATCGTCACGTGAATGCGCGGATCACCATCGATGCGACCGGGTTCGCCGCGGCGTTGGTGCGCTCGCTGCCGGCATCCTTTGGCTTCGAGTTTCCGGAATCGTCCCGCCATGTGGTGAGCGCCGCGAACTGTCTGCATCGGCTTGTTCCCGCGAAGGCCGATGCGGCGATCGGCAACGGCCTGTTCGCACCCGACGAGATCATTGCGCGCATGGGGACCACGGGCTCCTATTCGACGGTGTATTCCTTCCTCTCGAAACGCGATGGGACGGCCTATCTGCTCGTCGGCCTCAAGCGCGATCACGAGCGCATCATCACGGCGCGGCAGGTGGTCGATGCATTCGTCCGCGACGCGGGGTGCTTCGGCACACAGGTCCGCGCGGCGGCGGCTCCGATCCGCATCCGGCATTCGCTCGATCGAATGGTCGCCGGCGGCTTCATGGCGCTCGGGGAGGCGGCCTGCACGGTATTCCCGATGCACGGCAGCGGCGTGGCGTCGGCGCTCATCACCGCCACGCTCGCGTCGGGCGTCGCGGTGAACGCCATTCGCGGGAACGATGTCTCCGCGGCCGCCCTCTGGTCGTATGCGGCCGCCTATCAGCGCGGGCGGGGGCGCCGACTGGCCGGCTATGACGTTACGCGGCTCACGGTCGATTCGCTCTCGGCGGACGATGTCGCCTCGATGCTCGAGAGCGGCATCATGCAGGCGGAGGACACGCTCAACGGCCTTCAGGTGAACGAGCCGCGGATATCGGCGCGCACCGTTCCCGCGCGAATTCGCGGCTTCTCGGCCCACCCGACGCTCCTTCCGCCCATCGCGCGCATGGGCATGACGCTGCGGCGCGTCCTCGACCACTATGCGCGCTATCCGGAACGAGACGACCCGGTCGCGTTTACGGCATGGTGCGCGAAAAAGAAACGCATCTTCGGGCGATTGCTGGAGGAACGCTCCTGAACCGGGCCGTACGTTCGTGGCGGTAACGCTATCATCACCTCTCTGCTGATGAATTTCTTTCCCGAACGAGCGGTGCGTGACAGGCGAATACGCGGGTACCGCGCGCATCGAAGCTGTTTGATTCGCAGGCGTGAGGGAGGATGCATGACTGGAAGAATGTTGTTAGTCGCAGTGCTGTTTTTGTCCGCGACGCTCCCGGCCGTGGCGGGCTCGTCGTTTTCGTTCACGATCGACGCCTGTACCGTGAAGAAGGCCGGCGCAGGGTATGGGGTCGATCTTCGCATCGCCTATCGCGGGCCCGCGACGATCTTCAGCGGCGCGAGCGTTCCCATCACCACGGAGCGGATCGTGATCGCCGGGAACGCGCACGGGAAGATCCTCGAACGCGATTTTCTGATGTCGCGCTTCGCGTACGATATCAACGGCAACGGGAACGCGACCGACGAGTTTCCCGCGGCAATTCGGAACGACACGCTGGTGATCGGGCCGACCGTTCTCGATCCGGTGCTCGATAGACGGACGGTGAACGGGATGCAGCTCCTGTCGTATTTCGACCGGCAGGGGCGGGCGCGGCTGTACCGGATCGGGCAGGCGGGCCGTCCGTTCGTCGTGTATCAGCTCGCGGGCTCCAACGCCGTTCTCGGGATCACCACACAGGAAGCGCCCGTCTCGCTGGAAAAGTTTCCGAATCCCAATGTGCAGGTGATGGTCGTAAAAATGCAGGAGCGACGTTTTGAGCGGCCGTCGTATGCAATCGTCGGCGACAGGAATTTTCTGACCTTCTCCAATGAGCGATTTTTCCCCGATCAGACGGATGAATGGGTGAGCATCGTGTGGGCCGTCCGCGACATCGACGTGAGCGGCGGCGGGACGCGCTTCCCCGTGTCATTCGCGCTGAGCGGAATCAAGCCGCCGTTTGCGGTGATCGCCGCGGTCAACTGCTCCGTTGACGACGGGGTCCGACTGCGGACATTTCCCACGCTGCGGATGGTCGATCACTAGCGGATTCCGGACCGACGGCGGTCAGCGAATGGGGACCGCGCCGGTCGTGAACACGGACGCGGGGAATCGTGCGCCGGTCCGCGGATGCCGGATCGTCCGCTTGAGGACGAAATCGAACAGGAGCGGGTTCGCTCGGTAGATTTCATTGAGGCAGCGGCGCTCATCGGCGGTGATGAATCCGAGCCTCGCGAGGACCCGCGTTTGTATCACGACGTTCACGGCGGGCAGGGGATAGTCGCTCCCGTTCACGAGCCGATGGTGCAGGTCGGTCCGCTCCAGAATGCGTTCGAGCGGTTTCGACAGCCGGTTGAATTGCAACTGCGCCGATACGTCCGCGAAGAGTAGCCGCTCGTATTTTTTATCGTCCATGAGCCGCAGGAAGAGATCGAAATTGTCCGCCGGTTTTTTCTCGGGATCGTCGAGGTCGATGTTTCGCCCGAGGCTCGCGCCGTGCGCCACGATAATCGTAACGCCGATATCGAGCGGCCGGCGAAGCAGGAGCGGGTTCCCGAGCTTCTGCGCCTCCTCGGCGTCCACCGCCTTCTCCTCGCCGCCATGGGTGAGGAGCGCCATCCGGAGCGCCTTCATCCTCCGGTAGAAGGGATCGATGGCGGGATCAGACGGATCGATCCCCTGGGCATTCGGGATCCACTTGACCATGCGAACTCCTTTCCCGGCCCACCGCTCGAGCTCCGCGATCGCGTCCTTCCGGTAGGGATTGATGGAAACGACCGGCACGAAGATGTCCGGATGTGCGCGGGAGATTTCGTACACGTAGTTATTGGGCGTATAGAACTCGGTCTGCGGGAGATTCTCGGTCCCGTCGCGGTTGTAGTTCTTATCCATTGCCAGGATATAGAAGGTTCCGCCGCCCCGCATGCCGCGTGCGAGGCTCGCGAGGCGCCGGACCATGGCCTCGTCGGTGGTGTCGGTGGCATCGACGCCGAATGCGCTCAGGAACAGGCGATATCTGATATAGGCGCGCGGGTGCCACCACTTCGGCATGTTCTCGTTCACGAAGCAGCTGGTTTTCGCGGTGTTGATTCCCACGACGTGCAGGTGGCAATCTACCAGCTTCCCCGGCGGGATGTCGCGGTATGCGCTATCGACGAGCGCCTGCGCCTCCCGGCTCAGCGTTTCGATCGCGCGAACGTCCCGGTCGAAGTTCCCGCTCAGAAGAGAGAAGGCGCAGCCATGCAGTAGCACGAGCGATGCGAGAATGATTCCGTGCGGATGTTTCATGTTGTGCGCCTCCTCGCTGTCCGTGCTCCTGTTGTCAGCGATGCGAATCGAATAAAAATACCATGTCATGGGATCGTATTAATGTCAAGCCTCTCACGGGCGCATGTTTTTTTGTTGCATTTACAGGCAGTGGGTGGGAACACTTATGTTAAGACGAGGTGTTCATTGCAACGGGGCGTCACATGAAGAGGCTGTGCGTATTGTGCGTGTCGATTCTGCTCGTGGCGGCATCTGGCGTTGTTTCATATGAAAACGCCACGACATTCAAAGAGATGGTCGACATGCGGGTGAAAAAACGCTGGAAGACGCCCATCTCCCATCCTATGATGTATCGGTGTATTCCCAAGCGCTGGCGGACAAACCGAAAGTTCGAAGCCGAGATCATGGGCGCACTCGTCAGGAAATTCCCCGAGTTCAATACCGGCGATGTTGTCCGGGTCCTGTTCGATACTGACCACTGGAACGTATCGCGCGACGAGTTTACCGGATTTATACGAAATCGCTATCTGTTCGCGCATCTCATCGTTCCCGCAGAGCGCTCCGGTGAATACTATATCGTCTGGCTTGATTTCTACCAGCGCAACCGGTTCCTCGGTTACCTGTATCACGAGCCGCAGTTCAGAAAATTGCTCGGGGTGGACAGGATTAAAAAGGAGCATCTCGACGTGACGTGCACCTACTAGAGGCGCTTCGCGCGCCCGCTCATTATGGGGTGATGATGTCGATCTTGATGGCCGCTGCGCTTTCTGAAAAAATGACCAGGGGCGGAGAAAAGACGGCATGTACCATCGCACACGCAACTTCATCCTCGTCATCGGCGGCATCGTCATCTTTTTCGCGGCGGATGTCGCACTCGCGGTAATGCTCGCGATGCGCGATGCCCGCACTGCCGTCGACTTCGTCTTTAAGGTCTTCGGCGCGAGCATGGCCTTCCTGTTCGCGGCGATCGGTCCCCTCGGGCTCATCGGCCTGGCGCTGATGTCGGGGAACATGCGGGGCGTGAAGCTGGTCGCGGGACTTGCCTGTGCGGCGCTTGCTTCCATCTTACTGCTCGTCTATGTGATGAACGAGTTCGACGTGTTCTCGCTCTTTGCGCACTAGCCCCGTATCCTATACGACGTATCAGCGCGAGCCTATCACAAAAAAAATCCCCCCGGGAAAACCCGAAGGGATGGTACATGAGGTACAGGTCACAAGATATGCTAGGAATAGCACGTCCGGTTGATGATCTCCTTCTTGAGCTCGTCCGATAGCTGCGTGAAGTAGGCGCAGTAGCCGGCGATGCGGACCAGCAGGAACGGATACTTCTCGGGGTTGTTGTAGGCGTCCAGCAGGATCTCGCGGTTGAGCACATTGGGCTGGAACTGCATCCCGCCCTTCTTGAAGAAGGTGCTGAAGATTGACGCGAGGTTCCGCACGCCCTCGGCGCCCTGGAACAGCGCCGCGTCGATGGTGAAGGTGACCGTGGTCCCGTTCGGGGCGTAGCTCGCGAAGTCGGCGCCGGCCACGGAATTGAGCGACGAGAGAAGGTCTCCATGCTCCATGCCGTGATGCGGCGACACGCTGTTCGCAAGCGGCGTGCCGGCGAGTCGTCCCGAGGGGAGGGCCGGCGTTTTCCGTCCGTACACGCCGTTTACATTCAGAGCATAGTATCCGGCGGTGTAGATGCCGTCGCGGGGACAGTTCGGAACGGAGTTGAGCGCATTCACGTATATCTGCAGGGTCTTGTTCACCCACGCCACGGACTCGGGCGATTCGTCCTGGCCGAACTTCGGGACGGCGAGGAGCGCCGACTGGATTTCACGGTTCTTCTCTCCCTCGAAATTGGCGTCGATGGCTTCGATAACCTCGTCGATCGAGTACCGGCGTTTCTTGTACACGACCTCGTCGATCGCGTGGAGCGAGTCGGCCACGTCCGTGATCGCGATGCCCTGAATGCCGCTGCTGTTGAAGCGGCACCCGCCGTGATAGGCGTCCTTCCCCTGCTCGACGCAGCTCTTGAAGAGCGAGGAGGCGAGCGGCGTGGTGAAGCCCTCGCGCAGCACGCCCTCGATCTTCTGGTGGTCGGCGAGGATCGACTGCGCCAGGTGGTTGAGACGCTTCTGGAAGCGATCCAGGAGCTCGTCCATGTTCCGCGGCGATTTGTATGCCGGCGTGCGCATGGCGATGAAGCGATTGCGCGCCCAGGCATAGACCGACCGGATGAGACGGGATACGGGATTTTTTCCCTTGAAGTTGTACTCGATGAACTTGGTGTGCATCCGCTCGAGCTGGTCGATGACGCCGATGTTCCACAGATCGTTCTCGTGTCCCTTGAGCGCCTGCAGGAAGGGCAGCGCCAGGTTCATGTTCGCGCAGTCCGTGTTGCCGAAGTGCTCGTCCGACGCGTTCGGCTCCACGCAGCCGACGATCGAGTAGTTGCGCGCGTCCCGTATCGACGTGTCGTAATGCCGGGTGAGCGTGTCGATATAGAGCTCGTCATTGTACAGCGCCGGCATCGGCGCGCCGTTGATGTAGATCTCCGCGAGGCGGTCCAGGTATTCCTGCGGGCTGTTCCGATGGATGCGCGCCGTCATGTTCACGGCGTACGGCTGCAGCTCGCAGATGTCCAGCAGCATGTAGGTAAGGTCGTTGGTCGCGTCCTTTCCGTCTTTACCCATGCCGCCCGCCGTGACCGTCTGGTCCGTGGACATCGTTTCGAAGAGGCGTCCGAGTCCCAGATAAGTGTCGCCGTCGTTCACCAGCACCACCTCGTCCATCTTGACGATGAACAGCGCCAGCAGCTCTTTCGCCCGGTCATAGGTGATGATGCCGGCCTTCAGGTCGCGCTGGTAATACGGGTGCAGGATCTGGTCCAGCCGCCCGAAGGAGACCGCGTTTTCATAGGATTCGATGCAGAGCGCAATGTGCAGGAAGAGCATGCTCTGGAGCGCCTCGTGGTAGGTGCGCGCGGGGTTCCGGGGGACATGGCGGCAGATCTCGGCCATCGCCTTCAGCTCCTCGCGACGCGCAGGATCGGCCTCAAGGATGCTCGCTTCCATGAGTTTATCCGCGTACCGGTCGGCGAATGCCGCCAGCGCCTCGAGGGCGATGATGGCGCCGCGATAGAAGTCCTGGTCGTTGCCGGGCTTCTCGCGCTGTATCGTCCGGATCTCCTCGATGAGACCGGTCGTGCCCAGCTCGAGGACGCGGTCGAAGTTCACGATGAAGTGCGCGATCGCCGCCATGTTGTTGTTAAAGCCGGTGCTCATCTCGGAGCTTCGCGCGACGGTCCGGATCAGGTCGGAGATCTTCTTGTTCACCCGGCCCATCAGGCTGCGTGTGGCCCAGAAGGGAAAGATGCGGGTGTAGAACGTGATCTTGTCCCGGAACGAGCATTTGAAGGCGACCGGCGTCTGGCGGTTGATCTGGTGTAGGATAGACACGAAAAGGGTGCCGTAATGCTCTTCCCACACCTGACCAGCCTTGCGCTTTGAAGTGAAGTTTCCCACGAGGAGCTCGTCGGGATAGATGATGATCTCCTTGTTTCGTAATACGTGCGCCAGCCGCTCGGAGCGGTGGATCGGGGTCGGCGCGTCGAACCCGTTCTTTCGGTAGTATTCGGTCTTGAGCTTGGACACCTCGAAGCAAAGGTGATAGTCGCTTTCGCGGATCGCGTTTTGGATGTCGTACACGCGCTGGGGGAACTCGGCCCGGCGCCGCGGGCTGCTCAGGTCTTGGTATGCCGCATCGACGCCATGGGATTTGAAGAGATCCAGCGCGCGGACCATTGCCGCCGCGCCCTGCTCGGGGGTGATGGTCAGTTTGTCGCGCACCAGGCCGAGCTTCACCGCCTTGTCCTCGTAAAAGTTGTGGTACTTGAGGAGCTCGATGGACGGCCGCTTGATCGCTTTCAGAAAGCGCGCCGCCGCGCGGATATCGCGTTCCGAATCGTTGAGGCCGGGCACGATCACCATGCGAAAGCGAATGTTCGCCTTCAGGGTGATGAGCTTCTTGATATTCGCATGGATCAGCGCGCTCTTTTGCTGCGTGAGCTCCCGGTGGCGCGTTTCGTCGCCGACGAGTTTGAGGTCGACGAGGAAGAGGTCGATATACGGAGCGACCTTCGCGATGTTCTTTGTGGGGACAAACAGCGATGTTTCGGCGGCAACGTGTATTTTCGCTTTCCTGAGCGCCTTGAGAAGCGCAATGAGGCTGTCCGGGTTTTGGAGAAGCGGCTCGCCGCCGCTCAGCGTGACCCCGCCGCCGGTCGACGCATAGTATTCCTTGTCGCGCGAGACGGTCTCCAGGATGTCCGAAATGGAGTATTCGGGTGCGCCGGGAACCGACTGCATGGAGAGCGATTCGGGATTTTGGCACCAGGCGCACCGCAGCGCGCATCCCTGGAAAAAGATGGTTGTTCGAATCCCGGGGCCGTCGTGAACGCAGGTTCGCTGAATCTTTAAAACATGAAGCGTTTCGGTTGTTTTTTTCTTGTTGTTTTCGTAAGAAAAATCAAACTTCGAGAGGGATTCGTTTGGCTGGTTCAGGACGGTTTGCATAGCGGGCTCCTTTTGTCAGAGTGTCGCTTAATGTGAACTACCGGTACACATTAGAATCTAATTACAAACCGTCCGGTCGTCAACCAATTATTTCAATATTTCCCCTTCTTTTTTTACTGTAAACATATCGATATTTGTATATTTTTTAAAGCTTGATTTTGTAAGATATTTGTATCGATATACGCGTACATTCATTCTCTACATCTTTAACAATACCAATTCTGGGGCTTTACGGCTATCCCTGAAGCGGGTATTCCGGTTCCGATAGTCCTTCATAGTGCTCTTTTCCGGCCGTGAGCGACGCATCGTGAGCCCGTTGCAGGTGACGGATCTCGTAGAGAACGAACGCCCCCGTGATGCATACCGCGATCGCGTCCGCGATCGGAATCGACATCCATACGCCGTTAAGGCCGAAGAAGCGCGGCAGTATGATGAGCGCCGGGATGAGAATGAATATCTGACGAAGCATGTTCAAGAGCACCGACTTCGCGGCCTTGCCGATCGCGAGAAAGAAATGGGCGCCCACGATTTGAACGCCGACCAGCGGCATCGCGAGCAAAAAGATGCCCATGCCGTGCGTGCCGATCGAAACGAGTCCTGGATCATCGCTAAAGAGGCGAATGAAGAACTCCGGGCCGATCTGGACTAGCGCGAACATGGCCGAAAGATGAATCGTTGCGCCCGCGATCGCAAGCGTGAGCGTTTTCTTTACCCGGTCGTATTTTTGCGCGCCGAAATTATATCCGACGATCGGCTGCATGCCGTGATTGATGCCGATGACCGGCATGACGAGCAGGATCGCGAGCGAGAAGATGGCGCTCATGGCCCCAACGGCCATGTCGCCGCCGTGCTCCTTGAGCCCGCGATTCAGGATGGCGTTCACAAAGCTCCCCGTGAACTGCATTGCGAACGGCGCCATGCCGACGGAGGCGATGGCGAGAACGATCCGTCGATCAAGGCGCATGTTTCGCAGTCTGATCCGGAGCATGCTGCGCCTGCTCCGCAAAAAGCCCATTACCCACGCCGCCGAAGTCGCCTGCGCGATGAGGGTGGCCAGCGCCGATCCCCGCACGCCCCAGCCAAACCCGTAAATAAACAGGATCAGGAGGACGATGTTGAGCGCGGCGTTCAGGATCATCGTCATCATGGCGATGCGCGGATGCCCCTGGGCGCTGATGACGCCGTTGAGGCCGAAGCCGAGGAACTGGAACACGGCGCCCAGCAGGATGATGCCGATGAACTGGCGCGCATAGGGGAGCGTTGCCGGGCTCCCGCCGAAGAGCGACAGGATGGGGTCCAGAAAGATGAGGCCCGAGACCGTGAGCGACAGCGATGCGATGAGCACCAGGGAGATGCCATTGCCAAGTATTCGTTCGGCGCTTGCGAGGTCTTTTTGTCCCAGGCTGATGGAGACGCGCGCCGCGGTGCCGGTGCCGATGAGCATCCCGAAGGCCATGAGGACCAGGGAGATGGGGAAGGTGAGTCCCATGCCGGCGATTGCGAGCGGCCCCACCACCAGCCCCACGAAGATGCGGTCGATGACGCTGTACATCGAGGTCACGATGGTGCCCACGATCGCGGGGGCCGAGAAGCCGACCAGGAGCTTCAAAATGGGTTCTTCGCCGAGGCGTTGGGTGTTACGTTCCATAGATGGGATGATGGTATCTGTTGTCTCCGAGGCGACATGCTTCCCCTGGACATCGCATTGTCAAGTGGAGAAAATCGTTCGAACCGTCATGATTTGTTGTCAGATATTCATGCCCGGCTGGTATAACAGTACTGATCGCTTTGCTCGCGAAGATATTGAGTTATGCAACAATACTACGGTTGGGGACAATTCGAGTATAAAAAAAACTTGCGGGATGCGCCGGAATGTGCGATACGATGTCGGTGTAGCGGACTGAGGAATGCTGGGGGGACCATGGCGCAGAGAGAGAAGGACTATGACCTGCTGGTCATCGGCGGCGACGCGGCCGGGATGAGCGCGGCGTCGCAGGCACGGCGCATCGATCCGGCGATGACGATCGGCGTCTTCGACAAGGGCGAGCACATTTCCTACGCCGCCTGCGGGATGCCGTACTACATCGCGGGGCAGATCGCGGATTCGAACGAACTCATTGCCGTGGACCGCGACGAGTTCGTCGCCAAGCGCAATGTCGATATAACCAACGGCGCCGAGGCGGTGCGGGTCGATTTCGACGCGCGCGAGGTGGTTATCCGCGTCGGCTCAGAGGAACGGGCATACGGCTTCCGGAAGCTGGTGATCGCCACCGGCGCGCGCGCCTTCCGGCCGCCGCTGCGCGGGATCGACGCGCCGGACGTGTTTTTCCTGCGCAACCTGAGCGACGGCATCGCCATCAAGACCCGATTGGCGGAGAAGCGGCCGAAGCGCATCGTGACCATCGGCGGCGGCTTCATCGGGCTCGAGCTCGCAGAGGCCTTTCGCGGCCTGGGCATCGAGACGGTCATCGTCGAGCGGATGGAATCGGTGGCGATGAGCATGTCGCCGTTTATCCGCGAGCGGATCATCACGACGTTACAGAAAAACGGTGTGACGCTCGTGACCGGAGCGGAGATCAACGCCATCGTGGAGGCGGGCGGCGCGCTTGGCGTGGTAACCGGTGCGGGAACCTTCGACGCCGATATGGTCGTGATATCGACAGGCGTAGTTCCAAACACCGAGTTTTTGATCGCCTCGCCGCTGGCCTTCGATTCGCGAAAGGCGATCGTGGTGAACGGGAAATCGGAGACGAACCTCCCCGGCGTTTATGCGGCCGGTGACTGCGCCACCGTGCCCCACCTGGTCACCGGAAAAGACGTCTACATGCCGCTGGGATCGACCGCGAACAAGCAGGGGCGCGTGGCGGGGCTGCAGGTCGCGGGTGTCGCCTCCGAGGTTTTCCCGGGCATCGTGGGCTCGCAGTTCGTGAAGATCTTCGATCTCGAGGTGGGAAAGACCGGCTTCAATGCGGCCGATGCGGAGCGGGAGGGCGTCCCGGCCGAATCGGTCACGGCCACCTGGCGATCGCGCGCGGGCTACTGCCCGAAGGCGCAGAAGATATTCATGACGCTCACCATCAATGCGGATACGCGCCACGTCATCGGCGCGGAGCTCGCCGGGACCGACGGAGCGGCGCTTCGCACGAACGTGGTCGCCGCCGCCATCGCCGCACGCATGACGATCGACGAGCTCGCCTATCTCGATCTCGGCTATGCGCCGCCCTTTTCGCCGGTGTGGGACCCCGTGAACGCGGCCGCGCAAAAATTTGTAAAGCGGGGAATGTGAGGGACCATGAAATACACTCCAGGATTTTTTGACCGTCTTGATTGCGATCGCGAGGAGAAGGTGCAATGCGTCGAGATCATCGACGCCCTCATTGTGCTGTCGGAAAAGTCACGGCGGATGGGCCTTCTCGTCCTCGAGGACGACATCGGACTGATCGACGACGCTTTCCTGAAGAAGGGACTGCAGCTTATCGTGGACGGCACCGACCCGGAGATCGTCAGGAACGTCCTGTATACGCGGATGCTGGCGAGCCGCCTCACGGGCAGTGCGCTTCTACGCGCGGTCCTTATACTGGAAGGGATCATGGGTATTCAGGCGGGCGACAATCCCGGGATTCTCGCCGACAAGCTCTCCGCCTTTCTGGGCGCGGACGTCGATCTCTGGGACGAGCACTGGGCGCGCGTCATGCGGGAGAGTGAAGCGATGGACGCGGGCCCCGACGAATATTGTCCCGACGACATGCCCGCCCACGACGACGATGGCCCGGAACTGCCGCATGGGGAGATTCGTGAGTCGGTTGTCAATACCGTCGTCGACGGCATCGAATTCGAGAAGATATGCGAGATGCTCGACCGACACATCCAGAAGGTCCTCCGGGAGGTCGATACGCAGGACCTCGCGATCGCCCTCAAGGGGACCAGCGCCGAGCTGCAGGGCGCGATATTCCGCAATATGTCGCCGCGGGCGTCGTCCCTGCTGCGGGAGGACATGGATTTCATGGGACCGGTCCGGCGGGAGGACGTGGAAAGTCGTCAGGAGAAGATTTTGAATATTGTCATCAAACTCGCCGAGTGCGGCGATATCATCATTCCGAACGGGAGCGAGTTCATCGAATAGGACGTGCGTTGATGAAGCTGGTTTGATCGTATGCTCGTCCAGGTCCGGCGGTTGCAATCGCGTTCACCGTACCGAGTGATTTTTTTTGAAAATGATACAACATCGAGCGGGAGAATGAAGTGCCCACGGTGCCCGATGGGTCAAAAAGCTCATGACGGTGCTATCGTGGTGGCAGTACATTTTAGATCGGGACGATGTATTGATTGATCAATGCAGATACAATATCCAGGCACTGAAGCGATTCATTCCGCGTTGCAATCGATCATCAAGGATTGCTTTTGGGACAGTGCTGTCTCTGAGGATGATATCCGTACTATTGTTGGCACGGACCAGGTTCGCCTGAAGCAGAAATTATTCGCAAAAATCCGGTTTCACGTACACGGGCGCTATTCGGATGATCTCGATTTCTTCGCTCCGGACGACCTGCGCTTTGGCGAGAATATCAAGCAGGTGCTCGATGCCCTCACCGGTAATGGAGTACGCTTCGCACGAGTCATTTGTCTGGAGCGAAATGCTGGAGATTCTCCAAAAGAAAGCGCCTGTCGAGAAGGAACTCCTCATAGAGCGGATCCGCGCCTTTCCCCTGGATTGGTTGTCGAACCTGAAAATACTGCAACCGCTTACAGTGGATAAGGAATCAATAACGCGACTCTGTGACGATATCGCTCGCGGCGGCAGTAACTCATTCCATGGGTCCGATTCAGGTGTGCGCTACTAGTGTCCGCGCGCTTCGTTGTAGAGCGTCCTAAGAAAATAGCGTGCTCCCATTCATGGATGGGACATCCGTAACCGGCCAGGCGTAACCGCTCACCATCGCTATCCCCGCTTCTCGCTTCGCAGCCGCTCGATAAGCTTCGCAAGAAAAACCCCCGCATCGTCCGTGACCACGTAATCCGAGAGCGCCGCGATGGGCGCGCCGGCATTGGTGTTCACGGAAACGATGATCTCGGAATCGACGATTGACGCGGTGTGCTGGATCTGGCCGGAGATTCCGAAGCCGAGATAGAGGCGCGGCCGGATGGTCTTGCCGGTCTGGCCGATCATGCGCTCCTCGCCGCACCAGCGGTTGAAGACGGGCACGCGCGTCGCGCCCACCTCGCCGCCCAGGAGCTCGGCGAGTTCAAAGAGGCGCTCGAAGTTCTTTTTCGTCGCAAGCCCGCGGCCGCCGGTTACGACCACCGGCGCTTGTTCGAGCGGCACCTTCGGCTTGTCCCATCGGAGCGGCGCCTCGAGGCTTTCGATGCGGAGCTTCGTCAGGTCATAGGAAAACGGCAGCATCTCGATGTCCGTCGCGACATCGTCCCGCTCGCGCCGCTCGAAGACGCCCTGCTGCACGGTGGCCATCTGCGGTCGTGCGTGCGGGCAGATGACCGTCGCGATCGCGTTTCCGCTGTAGGCCGGTCGCTTCATGACGAGCAGGCCCGGTCCGTAGTCGGGGTGGTCCATGATGGAAAGGTCGGTGCAGTGCGAGGTGAGGCCGGTCGCGAATCGTTGCGCAAGTCGCGGCGCGAGATCGCATCCCGCCTCGGTCGAGGGAAAGAGGACGATGGACGGCCGTCGTTCGGCAATGAGGTCCGCGAACATGTCGGGGACAATCTGGCTGTCGTAGTGCTTGAGGGCCGGATGGCTGCAGCAGAGGATGGCGTCCGGTCCATGCCGCTCAATGGCCGGAAGGTACTGCTCCGCGTCGAGCGCGAAGACAAGCGCGATGAGCCTCGACCCGAGCGCGTCCGCGAGTTCCCGGCCGCGCGTGAGGAGCTCGAGCGCGCCCTCGAGCACGCGCTCGTGGTCCTGTATCTCGGCGAAGACCCAGACGTCGCGGGAATCGGCGTATTGTTCGTACGGAGCGGTCATCATCAACCCGTCAATATCGAAGTATGTTGTGCTTCTTGAGCCGGTGCACAAGGGCCTCGACCTTCTCCGCGGTGCCGCCGGGAAGCGCCTCGCGTCCGCGGGTGTGCGAAAAAAGCTCGGCGCCGATTACGATCGTGGGCGACCCCGACGCGCCATAGTCGGATTCCGATCCTCCGATGTCGTCCATCGTCATGCGGCGTATGGGCTGAACGGCGCCGGCGGCGATGTCGGCCAGCCGGGGGTGCCGCACCCGGTTGTCGCGGGAGCCGACCGACAGGAGCGCCGGCAGCGGGCAGCGGATCGTCTGGTATTCGTGGCCGTACTGGCGCTCGATGATGGCGTGCGCGCCGTCGATCCGGATGCGGTGGATCTGGGAGACGAGCGGCGCGTCGAGAAACTCGGAGAGCTGATAGGCGACATGGCCGGTGTTGCCGTCGATCGCCTCGCGGCCGGTGACGATGATATCGAAGGGGCCGAGCCGTTCGATGGCGCGCGCGAGCGCGCGGCTGGTCGCCAGCGAGTCCGCCCCGGCGAACCGCGGATCGGAGAGGAGAACGCCGCGGTCGGCGCCGAGCGCGCAGGCCTCGTAGAGGACCTCGTCGGCATGGGGCGGGCCCATGGTGAGCGCGCACAGTGTTGCGCCGTGCGCGTCCTTGAGCGCGAGCGCCATCTCCAGCGCGTGGCGGTCGTCGGGGTTCATGATATTACCGGTGGCCGAGCGGTCGATGGCGCCCGTCTTCGGATCGAAGACGGCCTTCTGGGTGTCGGGGACCTGCTTTACGCAGACGATGATCGAGAGCATGTCCGTTACATCCTGCCGAATTCCTTCATGATGGCGTTGCCGATGATGATATTCATGACCTCCGAGGTCCCTTCGTAGATCTCGGTGATCTTCGCATCCCGAAAGAAGCGCTCCACGGGCAGGTCCTTCACGTAGCCGTAGCCGCCGAAGACCTGCAGCGCCTCCCGGCAGACGCGCATCGCCGCGTCGGAGGCATAGGCCTTGCACATGGCCGCTTCCGTCGAAAAGGGCAGGCCGCGGTCCTTGAGGCAGGCGGCCCGGCAGACGAGCAGGCGCGCCGCATCGAGGCGCGTCTTCATCTCGGCGAGCTTGAAGGATACCGCCTGAAAGGTGCCGATTGGTTTGCCGAACTGCGTTCGTTCCGCCGCGTAGGTCGCCGCAGCCGCGAAGGCCGCCTCGCCGATGCCCAGCGCCTGCGCCGCGATGCCAATGCGGCCGATATCGAGCGTTTGCATGGAGATCCGGAAGCCCTCGTCCGGACGGCCGAGGATGTTGTCTTTGGGGACGCGCACATTGTTGAAGAAGAGCTCGGAGACCATGTTGCCGCGCATGCCCATCATGTCTTCGATCTTCCCGACCTGGAAGCCCGGCATCGATTTTTCGATGATGAAGATGGCGATGCCGCGCGCCTTCTTCGCGGGATCGAGCGTGGCCGCGACGAGGAAGAGGTCGCCCACGCCGCCATTGGTCACGAAGGCCTTCTGGCCGTTGATGATGAAGGAATCGCCGTCGGGCGCGGCGGTGGTCTGGATGGAGGCGGCGTCCGATCCCGCCTGCGGCTCGGTCACGGTAAAGCCGCCGATCTTCCGGCCGCTCGCGAGGTCGGGAACGAAGCGCTCGATCTGGTCCGGCGTGCCGAACTTCAGGAGGGGCGCGAGGCAGACGGAATTGTGCACGGTCACCCCGAGGCCGACGGCGGCGCTCACCCGCGAGATCTCCTCGATGGCGATGGCGTAGCTCACCGTGTCGAGCTCCGCGCCGCCGTAGCGCACGGGCGCCTGGATGCCCCAGAGGTTGATGCGGCCCATCTCCGCGACGATCTCCGCCGGGAGGGGGCGCGATTCGCGGTCGAGCACGTTCGCCCATTCCTCGAGCGTCTCGCGCGCGAAGGCGCGGACGGCGCGCTGCACCATGAGCTGGGTCCTGTCGAGGGCCATGTCCATGGCGCGATCAGAAGGGCGCGAGGCCGGTGATGTCAAGCACTCTTTCCCGCAGGCGCGTCATGAAGGCCGCCCCGGGATCGACCTTTACCGTGCGGTACGCCGGATCGCGCTCGATCCAGAGCGGGTGACGCTCAAAGCGTCGATACTCGTAATGGCCGATGAGATATGTAATGGTGGGAAAGCGGTTCGCGAGATGGCGCACCAGTCGCGCATTTGCCGCAAGTTGCGCAGCGGTGAGCGGATTGGCCGGACCGCCGACGTTCTCGATCCCGATCGCGCAGTGATTGAGGCCGATCACGTGCCGTCCCATGAGCGTCTCCGGCATGAGACGGTAGACCGTCCCGTCGCGGTCCACCAGGAAATGCGCCGATACGTTCACGCGCCCGCCGCGCGCGATCTCCGGTCGCGACGGCGGCAGGATCTCCGGCGCGAAGGTGTCGTATGCCTCCTGGAGGGTCCGGGTCGCCGTCCAGTGCACCACGATCATGCGGGGGGTGATGGCGATGTCCGTCGTTGCGGGATCGTAGTGCAGGCGCGCGTACTCGAGGGTGAGACGACGCCGCGTCTCGCCGAACGGGATCGGCCGGTCGAGGATGCGCACGGTGTCGACATCGCGGGCGGGAGCGGTGTCGGCGCAGAGGAGGTGCGCGACCGCAATGAGCGCGATGAGGACGCGCGGGTATGTTCGTGCCGGTGTCATCATCAGCACACTACCGGAACGGCACGACACGGCAAATGTTTTTTTTCATTGCGCGCAGTGTGGGGGGTGATGATGATGTATGGCGCGACCGGGCATGTCGCGGCGGGAGGCGCCTTCGGGATGAACGGAACTTCGCCACACGGAAATCGATACGCACTGCGCCATGCGGCGCTTTGTGCCGGTCTGATGGTTCTTCTCTGTATCGCGAGCGGATGCGATAAGGCCGGAAAGCGGGCGGGAGCGAAGAATGAAATTACCGTCGCCACCTATAATATCCGCTATTGCGCGGCGGGACGGGGGCCGGTGCTCAATGCCATTCGCTCCCTCGGCGCCGACGTGATCGCATTGCAGGAGGACCCGGTGCGCGGCGGCGAAAGCGCCGGATCAGCCTTCGCGCGCGCACTCGGGATGCACCATGCATCGAGCGCCCCCTATGCCGTCGAGAACGCGATGCCGTGGGCGCTCTCCATCCTGAGCGCGCACCCGATCATCTCGCGAGACGAGCTCCGCGTGAAATCGGGGCGGCGCGCCCTGCGTGTACGAATCTCCGTCGGTGGCGCAGGCTGTGAGCTCGTGACCACGCACCTCTCGCCCTTCGTGTGGGATGCTACCAATCCCGTCGCCGCCAACCGGGCGCGCTCCCTCAGGCGGCGCGAGGAGCTGCGCGAGCTGCGGGCGTGGCTGGGGACGCCCTCGACCCCGCGCATCCTCGTCGGGGACTTCAACAGCCTGCCCGTGATGGGCGAGCTCGCGGTGCTCGCCGATGACGGCTATCGGTCCGTCTGGGACGCGCTCGACATGCCGGGGCAGGGGACCTTCCGGTTGAGCGCAAGCGTCCATTCGTTCGTGAAAAAGTACCTTCCGGTCGACGAGGAGATCATGCTCGACTATATCTTCGTTTCCGTGGGTATCACGGTCCTGCAGGCCGGGGTGGTGCGCTCGGATGCTTCGGACCACTATCCGCTGACGGCGCGCATTCGCCTCCCATAGGGCGATTCGGGAAAAGCGTCCGTGCGAGTCTGCGATTAGATGGGCGGGCATATCGTCACCACTAGGCCGTGTCGCTGTGGGATCGGCGTCGAAATTCAGATCGCATCCCCTGCCGTCTCATTCGGTGCCCCTCAGATGCCGTAGATTCCGCGGAAAGCCGAACCTGTTTCGAACGTAACTAATGGTTGAATAGAGGTTGAATAGAGGTTGAATAGAGGTTGATCCGGATCATCAGGCGGCAGGTAGGCGGGGCGCATTCGCCGAATCCATGGGAAATATGCTTGCATTTCGTCTTAATCGGGGTGATGATGCCCTGTCGCCGAAAGGATATCCTATGCCGGAAAACCGATTAAAGGTCCCTCTCGCCGTTTCGCAGGACCTGGTGAAGCACATCAGGCTGCTCGCCCTCGCCGGCAGGCGCTCGTTCGATCGCTATCTCGTCGGGCCGATCCGCGAGGCGGGGTGGCGGCCCATCACGAGCGCGCAAAAGACCCGGAAGATGATCGAGCGCATCGGCATCGAGATGGAAAACCCGGCGTACCGGCACACCATATCCCCCCGCTGCAAGCGTCTTGTCCAGGTCTCGCTTTCCGAGAGCATGGCCGCCGTCGGGGACGCCTCGATCTTTTTTCTCGAGTCCATGCAGGCCGACGCCATCGTCGCCAGCGGCGAGGAGTCGATCGAGTTCGCGGACATCATCGAGCCGCCGCTCGCCGAGTTTCGCGAGGTCAACAGCACGAAGAGCGAGCGCCTCTTCCGGGAAACCATCGAGGCCATCGACGGCGAAGAGCTCAAGACCGCCTTCGATCCGGTCCGGCTGGGCAATCCCGAGCAGAAGGTCCAGATGGACCGCGAGGTCCATTCACTCTACCGCCAGATCGTCGTCGCCAGCGGGCGCAACGACATCCCGAAGTGCCGAAAGCTCATCGCCGGATACCTCATCCGGTCCAGCGACCGCGAGGAGTACGACGCGCACGAGGTGGAGAAGGTCATCGACGCGCTGGAGCAGCGCGAGCCCGGGTTCCGTCGGGACCTGATGGACATGCTCGAGGCCGATCTGTACTACCGCATCACCCGCGGCATCATCGAGGGGGACGTCGCGAAGGCCATCCAGGGCATCCGCAAGTATTCCTATGTCTTCCAGGGGTCGCCCGACACCCGGCACTACTACGACGTGGACCGCCTGGAGCGCGCCCTCTACCAGATCATCACCGACAAGAACCTGTGGGACGACTTGAAAAAATGAAATAACCTATCATCACAAGGAAAAAGACAATGGCTGAACCAACACTGACGTTGAAGGACATGACCCAGGGGGCCGTGAGCGTCCTCGCGATCGCCGGGGAGCTGGACGCGAAAACGGCCCCGCAGCTCAAGGCGAAACTCGACGCGATTGTCGCCGGGGGCGTCGTCAAGATCGTGTGCGATTGCGCGGGGCTCAAGTACATCTCCTCGGCCGGGATCGGCGTGCTCAATGCGGCCCTGAGCGCGTGCAAGGCCAAGGGGGGCGATATCGCCCTGGCGGGCGTGTCCAAGCAGATCAAGGACACGCTGGACGTGATGTACTTCACGAAGAAGGTGCGCCTCTTCCAGAAGATCGCCGACGCGGTGAACGAGCTGTAGGGCGGCGGGGCCGGTGGCCGGCGCGATCGAAAAACGGGTGATCTTCACGAACGACCTGGACGAGCTCTCGCGGATCCGCGACGAGATCCAGGACTTCATCGGCGATTGCCTCGAATATGTGGAACGCAACCGCGTGATCCTCGCGATGGACGAGGCGATCGCCAATATCATCAAGTACGGCTATCCGAACGGCGGGCGCGGGACCGTCGAGCTGGTCATGCGCCGCGACGATGTCCGCCTGGAGTTCGTCCTTACCGACGACGCCGTCCCCTTCAATCCGCTCGAGCTTCCGGACGCCGACCTGGAGCACTATCACAATACCGGCGCCTCGGGCGGGCTGGGGGTGTATCTCTACCGTCGGCTCATGGACGTGTCCTATGAACCGACCCCGAGCGGCGGAAACCGGCTCACGCTTTCGAGGCGAATCAACGAGGGGGACTCATGAAAAAGAAATGGTACCGCGCGCTCGTGCCGGGAATCCGGATCAAGCTGACCCTGGTCACGACGCTGTTCGTTTCGCTGGTGATCGCCGTCACGTCGTTTTTCCACTACCGACAGCAGCGGCAGACGCTCGAGGAGGCCATGGAGCGCGAGGCGGCGGCCCCGCTGCGCTTCGTCACGGCCCTGGCGGTCGAGCGCGAGAACCTGAAGCGGGGCATCGTCTCCCTCGAGGAGCTGCGACTGCGCATCCAGGAAAAGCGGAAGGAGCTGGGCCGATATCGCGTCGCGGTCTATCGGCGAAAGAGCACCTTCGGCAATACCATGCGCCGGTTCGGGAGCTGGCTGGGGATGAAGGTGGCCTACGACTATCAACACCGCTCGGTCGATACGCATTACAGCCGCTATCTCTCCGACAAGGACATCACCGTGCTCGAGGAGCGGATCAAGGCGCAGCTTCTCGCGGGCGGATCGCGTGCGCCCGCCGACGACCTCGCGAAACTCAAGGCGGCGGCCCGTCCGGTCGCCGTATCGCTCCTGGCGATCGCCGCGCTCGAGGCCCAGGCGGAGTCGGCCGCCGATGCCGAGGCGAAACGGTTCGCGCGGCTCATGGAGGGCGAGGAGAAGAAACGGGCGGCGGCGGAGCGATCACTCGATTCGACGCTCAACGCGACGCTGGGCCGGGGGTATCAATCGCGCGCCGCAGAGCAGGGACTCACCGGCGACAGCGTGCGGATCCAGTCGATCAATCCCGGCGGAGAGGTGTACTTCGATACGGGAAGCGTCTTCGGCAGGACCACGTATCGGTTCGACCGGCTGTTCCGAAACGATGCCTATGCGGCCGGACGTAAGTCATTCATCGCCGAGGCCGATCCCGTCTCCCTCCTTGCCGACGGTCCCCGCCGTCAAAGCTATCGGGTGGTCGACAGCCATTTCGAGGTGACCTACCGCCCGGTGTTCAAGAATCCGTTCATCGAGGAGATGGCCCGCGCGATGCTCGTCGAGCTGCGGACCAACCGCGCCGCGTGGAAGCGCTTTCTCGACGACGATCGGCGGATCAGCGAGTCGATCGCGCAGGTCGCGGAAAAGCTCACGGCGCGCGTGCAGGCGCTCAGGAAAACGCCCCTCGTGAAGCCCGCCGCGGACCGCGAGTACCGGTCGCTGTACCGGGACTATCAGGCGCTGGTGAAACAACGGGCGCAGTCCTTTGCCGCGAACAATCCCCATGCGAAGACGCACGATCAGCGCGCCGCGGCCATCGCCGCCGAGCGGACCGCGCTCGATGCCCGGGACAAGGAGCTCCGGGCCGCGGTCGGCGCCTTTACGCCGGGGCAAACCGTCCGGGTCGCCCCTGACGGGATCGAGGTGCGCCTGGAGGCGCTCCTCGCCGAGCGCGACCGCCTGAAGCGGCAATCCGCCGAGCTCGCGGCCAGGCGTGACGATCTTCGCGATTCGCCCGAGCGGTTTGCCGATGCGATCCGGCATGTGCGCGACGCGGTCGTGTTCTCATATGTGATGCTTCCCTATCGCGTCGATCCGTTGCAGCACGAGCGCTATCTGGCCGGAAAGGCCTCGCGCGACGCCCTCCAGCTCCGCTGGGCGGCCCTCCGCGCATGGATCGCGGAGGGGGCGTCGGAGACGGACACGCCCAGCGTCGTCGTCGGCGGCAGGCGGGAGCCGCTTATGGCCGACGGCGTTCTCGCGCGCAGCCGCAGCGAGGCGGAGGAGTTCCTCTGGAAGATCGACTCGCTGCCGCTTGCCGATGACGAGGGCGATCACGACGGCGGGATCATCGCGCTCATCGTGGCGGACGGGCACATCGGCTACAACGCCATCTTCACCGACAAGACCGACGGGATGCGCGCCATCATCGACAACCGCAACGAGATCCTCCGCTACGGCGTGACGATCGCGCTGGTCGCGGTCGTGGCGATCTTTCTCCTCTCGAGCCTGATGGTGCGCCGCATCCGGCGCATCATCGCCAGCGCGGAGCTGGTGGGCGAGGGCGACCTCGAGGTGCAGTTCCCCCGCGCCGGGAGCGACGAGATCGGCACGCTCAGCGAGTCGCTGGACGAGATGGTGAAGGGGCTGCGCGATCGCGAGGAGATGCGCGGGGAGATGGTCGCCGCCGAGGAGATCCAGCGCCGCCTCCTGCCGGAGGCCATGCCGGCGGTGATGCAGGAGCGCCTGTTGTGCCGCACCTTTTACAAGGCGATGCGGGGCGCGGGCGGGGACTATTTCGATTTCATCGATTCAGGGGAGGACGATTTCTATTTTTGCATCGGCGACGTGTCGAGCCATGGGGCCGGCCCGGCCATCGTGATGGCGCTCCTGCGCGCGCAGCTTCGCGGGATCATCAGGCGGGGCGGCCGCGATATGAAGAAGATCCTCACGGAGATCAACGAAAGCGTCTATGCCGATACCCCGCCGCATATTTTCGTCACGTTCGTTCTGCTCCGCTGCACCGTCAGCACCGGCGAGATCGCGTATTGTTCGGCGGGGCATTGCCCGGGACTGGTCTATCGGGCGAACTCCACGACGGTCGAGACGCTCGAGGGGCGCGGGCTCCCCGTCGGGATGGACGAGAGCGAGCTCTTCGAGACGACCATCAAGAACCGGTCCTTCCGGCTCGATCCCGGCGATATGCTCTTTCTCTATACGGACGGGCTCACCGAGGCGATGGACCCGCATCGCGAACTCTTCGGGGAGGAGCGACTCCAGGGGATCATCGCGGAACAGGGCGGGGCGACGCCGTCCGAGCTCGTCGACGTTCTGGTGGCCGCGGTCGAGCGGCATACCGGCACCGAACTGAAGGGAGAGGGGCCGTCGCAGCTCAATGACGATATCGCGATGATCGCCATCAAACGAACATAGGACACGGACGATACCATGAACCAGATCACCATCGACGAAACGAAGTGCAAGCACGACGGCGCCTGTGTGGCCGAGTGCCCCGTCGGCATTATCATGATGGCCGACAAGAAATCGCTTCCGAAGATCATACCGGGCGGGGAGGAATTCTGTATCTCCTGCGGACATTGCGTGGCGGTATGTCCGCACGGGGCGCTTGCACACACGATCGCCCGTCCGGAAGATCTGGCGGAGGTTAAGAAAGAATGGATGCTTTCCCCGGAGCACGCCGAGCATTTTCTGCGCTCCCGGCGGTCCATCAGGGCCTACAAGGACAAGGCGGTGGACCGTGAAACGCTCGAGCGGCTCATCGGCGTCGCGCGCCACGCCCCCAGCGGGCACAATGTGCAGCCGGTGCAGTGGATGGTCGTCAGCGGGGCGGAGAAGATACGCGAGCTGTCCGGCGCGGTCATCGACTGGATGCGCTACATGATCAAGGAAAAGCCGGAGATCGCCACGCCCCTGCACATGGACGGTGTCGTTCTCTACTGGGAGATGGGGCGCGACATGATTTGCCGTAATGCGCCGCACATACTCGTCGCGCATGCCCCCAGGGCGCTCCCGCAGGCGGCGACGGACGGCACCATCGCGCTTGCCTATCTCGAGCTCGCCGCGCCGTCGCTTGGTCTGGGGACCTGCTGGGCGGGCTACTTCCATGTCGCCTCGCTCTATTGGCCGGGCATGAAAACGGCGCTGGGACTCCCCGACGGCCATGTGAGCCTGGGGGCGATGATGGTGGGCTATCCGAAATACGGGTTCCATCGGCTGCCGGAGCGGAATGCGCCACAAATAATCTGGCGGTAGGACGTCCGCGCTTCGCGCGTATCAATCCGATCAAGCCTCGCCGTGCTGATTCGATTTCTGCTCAACGGGGTGCAGCAGAAGCGAAAGGATCGCTCCGACGAGCGACGCGCCTCCTGCGATCGTGAAGGCCAGCGTGTAACTCCCGAACGAATCGGCGACGCGCCCGGCCATGAAGGGTCCGAGGGCCTGGCCGATGCCGAAAAAGAGCGTAATGAAACCGAGAGCGGCCGATCCCATGCGCGGCCCGAGAATGTCCCCGGAGGCCGCCGCCATGATGGCGGGAATGCTCCAGGCGGTGACGGCGAACAGCAGGGCTGACGCATAGATGCCGGGTGCCGATTTCCACAATCCGAACAATACGTAGCACGCGAACTGGATGGCGTAGACGCAGGACAGGCCGTACTTCCGCCCCATGCGGTCTGAGACCGTTCCCCAGATGAACCCGCTGGCGATGCTGATCCCGCCGACCGCCGACCAGAGCGCGCCCGCATCGGCGACCGTGAAGCCGCATTCCCAGTTGAGATAGCGCACGAAGAATGTCGCGTAGATGATGTACGAAAAACCGTAAAGGCTGTAGATCGCGGCCAAGTGCCATACGGTCGGCGTTCGGTATACGAGCCGCATCGAGTCGACGAGCGAGATCGCCGCACTATCCGTCGGGGGTGCGGATCCATCGTGTCCGATGGGCGAGAGTCCCAGTTCCGATGGCGTGTTCCTGAGGACGAACGCGCACACCACGGCGATCGCAACCGCGATGCCCGATAGAGCGAACCATGCGTAGCGCCAACCGTCCACGCCGTAGGCGGCGAGTATTTTCGGAATGACGATGCCCGCGAACAGGAGCGCCGCGCTCGATCCGCTCACGGTGATGCCGGTCGCCAGCCCGCGTCGCGACACCCCGAACCACGCGATCACGATGGCAAGCACGGGAATGTTGGTGCCGCCGCTTCCCATGCCGGTGAGCACCCGGCCGATGAGCGCGGTGAAGAAGTCCGGCGCGAGCCCCGTCAGGAGCATGGCGCCGGCCAGGAGCGCCATGAAGGAGGCGATGATCTTCCGGGGGCTGAAGTGCGCCGAGAGGAATCCGCAGGTGAGCGCAAGCAGCAGGTATCCCACCATGTTCCCCGTCGCAAGGTCGCCGGCCTGCGCGTCGGTGAGGCCCAGGCCGGTCTTCATGGCGGGGAAGATCATCGTGTAGCCGAAACGGCCGAAGCCGAGCGAACTGAACACCGTGAGGACCGACGCACCGAGTATTATCCAGCCGTAATGCATGGCGGGCGGCTAGCGGCGTATCCCAAGCGAGGCGACGTATTCCGTGTCGCTTTTCAGGATGTGGTCGATGAGCCAGTCGCGAAGATAGCTCGTCACGTCCTGGAAGAGCCCCATCTTCTTTTTGCTCTGCCGTGCGATGAAGGTGTCGATCCGGTCGATGAACTCGCGGTGCAGGTGCTGGTGCGCCTCGAGCCCCGGATAGCCGGCGTGCGCCAAAAGTTCCTCCTCGGCTCTGAAGTGGTATTCGGTATAGCGCTTGAGTTCGGCAAGCGCCGCGGCGAGCGCCTCGGTGCGCGAACCGTCCATGACCGCCTCGTGGAGGGCGTTGATGAGGTCGAAGAGCCTCTGGTGCTGGCTGTCGATGGTCGGGTCGTTGAGGCTGAACGAATCGTTCCACATGATATACGGCATACGGTACCTTCGTACTGGAATGATCCGCTCAGGGTATGTCGAACGGGTGCGCCCTGCAATTAAAAAATAGCGCTAAAACAAAAAACAAGCGTTGACAAGATTTGAACGTAATCGCTGAAATGCCGACATGAGAAAAACCGCCATCGTCCTTGCAGCAGTATGTTTGATCGCCCTCTGCGGCGCCATTGCGGCCTGTCGCGGCGCGGATACGCGCGCCAAGCCGGCCGCCTCGAACGAACCGCGCTATCGCGGCCTGTACATATCGAACAAATATTCCGTGAACCTGCCGTTCATGAAGCGCCTTGTGGAGCGCGGGAAACCGCTGGGCGTCAACATGCTGGTGATCGACGTGCACCCGTACAAGATCCTCCGGCCGCGTATCAACAAGGAGGTCATCGACTATCTCAAATCCGAGAACCTGTACCTCGTGGCGCGCGTCGTGTGCTTCCAGGACGGGCTGGACAAGCTCCCGGTGCCCGAACCGTACATGGAGCGCCTGATGAACGTCTTCAATACGGCGCTCACATACGATTTCCCCGAAATCCAACTCGACTACATCCGCTTCAAGGACGGCGGGGTTCCCTATTCGCTGAAGAGGAAGTACGACTACATCGCCGATCTCCTGCAGTCCTTCAGGACCATATCGAACGCACGCGGCGTGAAACTCTCGGCGGACCTCTTCGGGCGGGTCATGTACAATAAAAACGACCCCATCGGTCAGCAGCTCGAGCTCTTTGCGCGCTATACCGACGTCATCTATCCCATGCTCTACCCCAGCCACTTCACCGGCGACCGGCAGCGTCTCTCCAATCCGGGCGCGACGATCAAAGAGGGGACCATGCTGGGCATCAATCGCCTCAGCGGGACCCCGGTGCGCGTCCTTCCCTACGTGCAGGCATTCGGCTACAATATCGGATGGGCGCGCGTCAATCTGGTCAAGTACGTTGAGCTGCAGGTGATCGCGGTCGAGGAGACGCCGGCGGGCGGCTGGGTCGCCTGGAACGCGAAGGGCGACTACGAGAGCGTTTTTCGTGCGCTCGACAACCTGAAAGCGCCCGTCGCCTCTCAGGTGGAAACGCGGTAAACGCGCGCGTCGATCCGCCGCCGGAACGCGCGGCGCGCGGCCTGCGGTGCGGTCGGGTCGGATTATACGGGACCACTATGCCAGTATACGAATTTACCTGTGACCAGTGCGGGATCGTCTTCAGCGAGCTTCGCCGAATGGGCGATTTCGATCCGCCGGCCTGCCCGGAATGCGGCTCGCGTGACACCAGAAAGATATTCTCGATGTTCGCCGGCGCGGGTTCCGCCGCGTCGTGCGGCACATGCACCACCAAGCCGTCCGGCGGGTGAAAGGCCTGCCATTGAGGCCGGTCGGCCTCATCACCACCGCTTCTCGGGAGCCATCATGAAAACAGCCCCGCTCATTCTCGTTGCCGGCGGTACGGGCAGCGGAAAGACCCATCTGATCGATCGCATGCTCGCCGCGAATCCGGGCCTGCGCTGCGCGGCGCTCGTCGATTCCCCCGGTAACGCCGCGATCGATTGCGCCGCGATCGGCCGCGGCGTCGTCGTCCCGCTCATGCAGGGCGCGATCATCCTGCGGAGCTTCCCGCGCGACCTGGACCGTGTGGTCACGCGATATGCGCCGGACGCGATTGTCGTGGAGCTTCGCGCGGGAATCGACCTGTCGGGACTGCTGGGCCGATTGTACCGCACCCGGGCCGTGCTGATGGGCGTCATAGCGGTCATCGCTCCGTCCGGCGCCGCGCTGGATGAAAACGATGCGGCCGCGCTTCCGCTTGCGGACCTCGTCGTCGTCAACGACGGCGCGCCGGGGGCCGGGGACCCGGGCGGGATCGTCGCGCGGGCGCGCGAGATCAACCCCCGTGCGGAAATCCTTTCCGGCGGTTCGCTCCCTTCAATGGATAGTATGATGAACGGACCGCGCTACGATATCGCCGCGCGGCTGCGGGCATGCGGGTGCGACGGTCCGACGGGCGGGGCCGCGCTTCGCGATGATTCCGGCAGCCACGCGATCGATTTCTTCGACGGCCGTTGGGTCGAAATCGATGCGCTTCGATCCCTGCTGGCATCGCCGCCGGTACCGCTTGAGACCGCGAAGGGATTCGTCTGCCTTCAGCCGGACGGCAGGCGCTACCGCTTTTATCACCGGAACGACACCTTTATCCTTCAGGAGGCGGCTCCGTTTCCCGATGCGCAGGTCGAAACGGCCGATTGGATGCATCGCCACGATCACGACCATGACGACTGTGATTGCGAATCGATGGAGACGGATGAGGGTTCGGACTCGTTGGCGGAATTTAGCGCGATCACCTTCACGGTGGGATGCGATGATGCGGGTGTCGTCGACGCCGAGCTCGCAATGGCACGGGCCATGGAGCGCTGCTGGGAGTATCCGGACGCCGGTCCGCGCGCCGGCGCGCCCGACGACGGCACGATCGAGACGATCGCGAACCTTATGCACGACGAGAAATTCATCGAGGCGGCCTCGCTCGTTCAGGAATGCCTGCGGTCGTGCGCGGAGATCCCGTCGAGCCTGTACGGCTTTCTGGCCGAGATCTACGATGCATTGGGAATGCCGTATCGGGCGCTTACGCTGGCGCGCTGTGCCTGCATAGCGGGAAGCCCCTCCGTCGAGACGCTCGAGCGCCTGGCGCGGGCCTATAACGCCGTCGATGATTGCGCGCGGGCCGTGACGGTCCTCGACCGCTGTCTTTCGCTCGATCCAGAGTTTATTTCGGGGCTGCTCAATCAGGCGCGGCTCAACTTCGCCTACGACCGGCTCGACCGGGCGCGCAACGCCCTCGAGCGCGCCCGCGCCATGGACCCGGACAATCCAGACGCGATCATGCTCGCGGGCCAGATCGCCGACGAATCGGGCGATCCCGGCGGCGCCCGTGAAGAGTTCGAGCGACTCGCCGCGGCGGCCCCGGATGACGCGGAGATCGCCTTCCGTCTCGCCTCCGCCTGCAACGATTGTGACGATCTCGATGCGGCGCTGCATGCCCAGCGACGCGCCGCTGAGGCGGATCCGGACGACGCCTATGCGCGGTATTGCTGCGGCTTTATCGCGCTCCGTGCGGGCGACGATGCCGACGCGCTCGAATGGCTCGAACAGGCGCGCGAGGGGGGCTTCACGAACAGCCGGCTCTTCCTGTGCGCGGGTATCGCGCATACCCGCCTCGATGAGCCCGACGACGCCGCGCTGCGGTTCGCCGATGCGCGCGATGCCGCCATGGACGCCCTCAATGACGATCCCTTCGTCGATTCCCTCATCGAACAGGCGATCCTCGCGCACATCGCCGTGGGGGAAACCGATGATGCCCGGCGGCGCGCCGCATTGCTCGCCGTCGATCCCGCGTTCGCCTTCTCCCGGGAGTTCGGCCAGTTGTGCCGAATGATGGATACCTTTCCCCTGGCACACGAGCTTCTGCGCATGTCCGAAAGCTAGCGCGATCGGATAACGCCCATGCGACCGGAGTTTCGCGAAATAATCCGCATCCTGCTCACGCGAAAGTCGATACTCGCGGCGACCATATCGATCGCCCTGATCGAATCCCTTCTGGCGATCGCGCTCCCATATCTCTCCCGTGTGCAGATAGAGGTGCTGGAATCGAGGATCCTCGCGCCGGGCGCCGCGCTTTCGACGCCGCTGGCGCTGTTCGTCGCGCTCCTCGCCGCGATCTCGCTCATCCGGCTTCTCCAGGCGGCCGCCGCCGGTCTGGGGCGGGTGATCGACGTATACGCGCGCGAGCGCTTTACCCTCCAGGCCGATGCGCTCCTCTACGGAAAGATGGAGACGATGGACGCGGGTTTCTTCAACAACCCGAAGAACCGCCGCCTGCTCTACGTGCTCTTCGACGTGGGGCAGTTGCCGGGCGCCGTCCTCCAGTTCTGCAAATCGCAGGGACGCGTCACGGTGGCGCTCGCGGGGATCTTCCCCATCCTGGCCGTCGTCGATGCGCGCATTCTCGCCGTCATCGCCGCGGCCGGCGCGCTCCAACTCCTGGTTCTTCGGTTTCGCATCCGGGCGGAGAATTCATATCGGCTCTACAAGGAGCGCCGGCTCGCCGACATCCTCGAGATGAAGTTCCTGCTTCGCTATCACTATCACCAGGTGCTGGGGGTCTCGGGCGAGGACCGCATCATGCCGCGCTACTGGTCGCGCGCGGGGGAGCTGGTCGCGCTGGAGACGGGGCAGGAGCGGCTTGCCTTTCGCTATCAGCTCGTGAATGTATTCGTGGAGCAGGGGGCGCTTGCGGCCTCGGCCGCCGTTGCCGGGGCAATGGCGCTCTCCGGAGCGCTTTCCATCGGGGCGTTTACCATGGTCACGATGTATGTCGTCTATCTTCAGTCCTGCTTCGGCGACATCAATCAGAGCATCAATGAATTCTACCGGCTGCGCTCCGTGTTCCTTCAGCTCGGCTTCTTTCTGGCGCTGCGCCCGCGCGTTGCGGTCCCGGATGGCGCGCCGGCGAAGGCCGCCATCGCCGGCGACATCGAGGTGCGCGATGTCTCGTTCCGGTATCCGGTCCTCACGACGGAGGAATGCGATTATCTGTCGCATCTGGTCACGCGCCTCAATCTCGCGAACAAGCGGCGCGAGGTATACGGGAGCGACCTGTCGATCGTGCGCGAATGGCAGCGGCTGCTCGACGAGAACCATGCGCCGAACCCCCTCGTGCTCGACGGGGTTTCCTGCCGCTTCGCAAACGGATCGATCACGGCGCTGGTGGGCCGCAATGGATCGGGGAAAACGACGCTCATGAACCTGCTCATGCGGGCCTACGATCCGGAGCGTGGCGCGATCGCGATCGGCGGCGTTCCGCTTGCGACGGCGCACCCGGCGGCCGCTCGTCACGCCATCAGCATGGTCGCGCAGGCGCCGTTCCTGCTGGAGTCATATTCGCTGCGCGACAACCTGCTTCTGGGGGCCGCGCGCGAGTACGATGACGCGGCGCTGTGGGACATCCTCGGCGAGCTGGGGCTCGCGGACGAATTGCGGCGTTTTCCCGGCGGTCTCGATAGCGTCGTGGGCGACGAGGTGAACCTCTCGGGCGGGCAGGCGCAGCTCCTGTGCATCGCGCGGGTGATGGCGCAGCGGCGGCGGGTCATCATCCTGGACGAGGGGACCAATCAGCTCGACGCGGAGAACGAGCTGCGGATCGTCGGGATCCTTGAGCGCCTGAAGCGCGACGCCGCGGTCATCATCATCACGCATCGCATGACGACGGCGCGGAAGGCCGACCTGATCCATGTGATGGACGGCGGGCGCATCGTCGAGAGCGGGACGCATGTTGAGCTTGCGTCGCGGGACGGCGGGGTGTATCGTGGATTCTGGGAGATTCAGGTGGTCCGCTAAAAAACAAATGGCGCCATGTTTCCATGGCGCCATTGGATCTTCCCAACGAACAAAACGCTACTTCATGACCTTGGTGCGGTGGCACTGGCAGCAGTACCCTTCGCGTTTGTCAGCGCGGCACTTGTCGCACTGCTTGTGGCCACAGTATGAGCATTTCATAGAGAGTCTCCTTTTGATGAAATTATTGGCATAAATATACAGCGCGGCAGGCGCATCGTCAATCATATTTTGCGAAATTATCACTTCGTCAACGTTGTTATTTGTTCATAAAAATTCTAACGAAAGCCATCGCCAGGAAGTAAAGGGCGGTCCCCAATGAGACGATTGTGGCGCCGGTCGGCGTGTCGAGGACAAAGGAAAGGGCGAGGCCGCCGGTCATGATCGCAAAGGTGTAAAGGATCCCCCAGGCGATCACCAGCCGGAAGTTTTTTGAGAGCAACAGCCCGAAGCTCGCCGGAAGGACCACCAGCGCGGATATGAGGATGATGCCCACTACCTTGATACCGGTGATGATGACGGCGGCCATGAGCGCCAGGAGCAGCGTGTCGAGCGCGCCGGTCCGCACGCCGCTCGTCGATGCGACGTCCTCGTCGAATGACATGAACAGCAAGCGGTGCAGATAGAGCCCCACGAAGAGGTACAACAATACCAGCGCAATCGCCGCCATGACCGTATCGAATGTCGTCACCCCGAGAATGTTCCCGAAGAGATAGCCCATCAGGTCGAAGGAATAGGCCTTGCGGACCGCGATGAGGATGGCGCCCAGGGCCATCGAAAAGGCGAAGAAGATGCCGATCCCCGCATCGTAGGAAAGACCGTCACGGCTGACCAGCCGCCCCAGGGTCACGGCCGCGAGGACGCAGAAGGCGAGCGAGGCGAAAAACGGGTCGATGCCCAGAAAAAGCCCCAACGCCACGCCGCCGAAGGCCGTATGCGCAACGCCCGCGCCGAGAAACGACATGCGGCGCAGCACGACAAAGAACGAGAGCATGCCGAACAGAAGGCTCATGATGACGCACATGGCGATGGCGTTCACGAAGAAGGGCATGGAGATGATCTCACGCATGGTCGTCCCGGCAGGTCGGGCAATTCTTGTCGTGGTGCAGCACGTAGACGTTTTTCCCGAAGACCTCGGCGAGGCGGTCCGAGCCGAGGCAATCTGCGGGCTTGCCGTGAAAATGGAGCTTGCGTTTGATGCAGGCGACGGTGTCCACGATCATCGATACGGTCCCGATGTCGTGCGAGACGATCACGATCGCCAGACCGCGCTCATCGCGCAGTTTCCGCAGCAGGAGATAGAACGAGTCCTGCGCGACGGCATCAAGGCCGGTCGAGGGCTCGTCGAGGAGCAGGATCTCGGGATTAAGCGCAAGGGCCCGCGCGATGAGCACCCGTTGCTTCTGCCCTCCCGAGAGGCTCCCGAAATGGGCGCGCGCCGCATCCGCCATCCCCACCGTATCGAGCGCGCCCTCGATGGCCTGGCGGTCCGTGCGGGTGAGCCGTTCGATCACGGCCGTCCGCGCAAAGCGGGACATGGCGACCACGTCGTAGGCCGTGACCGGAAAGCGCTCGTCCTGACGGCGCTCCTGGGGAAGATAGCCGATCCGCCCTGTGCGCATGATCTCGGCGGGCGCGGTTTCGAGGATGGAGACCGTGCCCCGTGTCGGGCGGGTGAGGCCCATCATCGTGCGCAGGAGCGTGGTTTTGCCCGAGCCGTTGGGGCCGACGATGGACACGATCTCGCGCGGACGGACGGCAAGCGTGATGTCCTCGAGCACGATAATGGATCCGAACTCGACCCAGACATTGTTCAGTGCGATGATGGGGCGTTCCATGGTCGCCGGTGGCCCTTAGCGGGAGAGCGCCGCGGCCAGCGCGGTCGCATTGTGCCGCATGAGGGAAAGATAGGTGGCGCGTGATGGCGTGGCGGGATCGCCGATCGCATCAAGGCGTATGATGGGCACGCTCAGGGCCTCGGCGATCGTCCGCGCCTCGGCGCTCTGCGCGTTCAGGTCGATGATGACGGCGCGGGCGGACATGCGGCGCCCCGCGGCGATGAGGTCGCCGAAGGCTCGCAGCGACGGCTTGTGCCCGTGTCCGGACTCGATGGTCCCGGCGATGACGAGCCCGTATTCGGCGGCGAAATAATCCCACGACGCATGCCACTGGATGAACGATTTTCCGCGGACCGGCTTGAGCGCCGCTTCGATGTCGCGGTGCAGATCGTCGATACGGGCGCGGTAGGCCGCGAGGTTTTTTTCGTACGCGGGGCGGTTCGCCGGATCGATCGCACAATACGCGGCGGCGATGCCGTCGGCGATGGCGCGTGCGCCGCGCACGGAAAGCCAGATGTGCGGATTGGCGGTGTCGTCATTGAGGAGATAGACCGTCTTCGCGGTTGTCGGGACAAAGCGGGCCGCCCACCCGTCAAAGCCGGAGGAAATTCCGATGTACAGGCGCGCATTCTGCAGCGCGCGGACCGCCGACGGCGGCGGCTCGTAGATGTGCGGATTGGCGCCCGCTGGGACGATAGCGGAAACCGTCAGACGATCGCCGGCGATAGTGCGGGCGATATCGTAGACCGGAAAAACGGAAACGGCTATCTCCGGCTTCTCCGCGGTTGGTCCGGACGCTCCGCAGGCAAGCATGACCCAGATGAGAAGCGGGAAAAACGCGCGATGCGGCGCATGATCGCGGCTGTGGATTCGTTTCGTGGGTGTCATCATCATTGTCGGTGGCCGTCGTTGCGAGATTGGGATGCGGCCGGTCCGCCGTGTCAAGCTAAAAAGCCGATGTGGGGGATGATGGCGATTGGCGCGCCAGCGCGATCATACGGCGAATGGATTCGAAGCCGATCGCGTCGAGGTCGATATCGTCCGGGCGCATGAAGACGATGGCCGCGGCGTCGTCGTGAGCGCGCATGCGTGAAAAATCCGTGGCCGCGCAGATAAATCCCATGTCCAGCGTGAAGTAGGTGATCCCGCCATAGAGATAACGGTTCGGGAACGAGGCGAGGTAGGTCGCCGTCGTGATCTCGATGTTCAGTTCCTCGCGCAGTTCGCGGCGGAGGGCCTCCTCGGCGGTTTCCATGATGTCCGCGAAACCGCCCGGAAGATCGAGCATGCCCTTGCGGGGTTCGTTTTTTCGTTCGACCAGAAGCAGGCGGCGCGAATCGTCGAAGACGAGACCGGCGACCGCGGCGGCCGCGTTGACGAAGTACACGAAGTCGCAGCGTTCGCATCGGAAGGAGCTGGCATCGCGAAGGGCGAATCCCCCCGCACCGCAGCGCGGGCAGTGCTTGAAGATTCTGCCGGGATAGTGTTCTTCGATCGTAATCATCTCATGCGTTCCGGGTGCGCTGTGCATACGCCTTCATCACGGCGCATGTCATGGAATCCGCATGCCGACACGAGCGTCAAGGACATTACCGTGGACGCGGACTGGCGGTAGCATAAAATCATTGACGCGCCCCTGCGGGCGTGCTGTATTCTGTCTCGGTACGCATCATCGACACAGGGGAGGGGCGAATGGATATGGGAGGAAAACTCATCTGCAAGGCCTGCCGGCTGATTATCGCGGAGAGCAAGCTTGGCGCGGTATGCCCTGCCTGCGGCGTCCCGCGGAGCGCGTTCGAGGCGTATGCCGATCCGGTGAAGCCGCGGAGGCGGTTTTTCATCGATCTAAACCTACACCCCATCTCACTGCACTTCCCGCAGGCATTATCGCTCCTGGTGCCGTTTTGCCTCGGTGCGGGATTCATTGCCGGCGGGCAGTGGGGGGCGCGGTTCGACGGCGCGGCGCTTATTCTGTCGATGCTCTTCCCGCTCTCCGTTCTGGGCGCCTTTACGACCGGCGTCTTCGACGGATCGATGCGGTTCAAGAAGTTGCGCGCCCCCTATCTCGTCAGGAAGATCTTTCTCGGGGCGTCGCTGTTCATGCTTTCAGTCGCCGCTGCCGCGCTTGCGTTCATGGTCGGCGTCGAGGGCGCCCGGGTGTCCATCGGCGCCGTATGCATGGCCGCGGTACTCGTCGAGATCGCACTGGCGCAGATTGGCAAATCCCTGATGTGCGCTGCGCTTCCGGGATAGGTCATCGGTATGCAAAAAACGCAACGACGGATCCGCTGATCTTTGCTTGACGCCTCGCGGGTATTTGGATATACTGATGGTGGAAGGAAATAAAACAGGTGGATCACATACAAACACATGAACGATCATAGCGCCGAGCGTCCGGAAGCGGGCGGCGGCGCTTCTCGCACCGAAGACACGTCATTTGAACTCGCCCATATCCGGTATCAGGAGCTCCTGCAGAGTATCTGCGAGGGATACTACGAGTGCGATCTCTCCGGTCGCGTGACCTTTTGCAATGACTCCTTCGCGCGAATGGTCGGCCTGCCCGTCGAGCGGCTTGTGGGCGCGCCCTATCGGACCTTTATTGAACCGGACGACATCGGCACGGTGGAGCCTCTTTTTCTGAGGATCCTGAAAAGCGGCGAAACGGAACGCTTCTCCGACTGGCGAATGCGCTCCCAGAGCGGCGCGCGCGTTTACGTCGAGGGGATGGCCTCGCTGATCCGCGACGCACGGGGAGCGCCGATTGGCTTCAGGGGCATCGTGCGCGACATCTCCACCTTCATGGCCGTGCACGAGGACCTGGTTCGCAGCGAACAGCGCTTTTTCGATTTCCTGGAGTCGCTCCCCGAGATCGTGTTCGAAATGGACATGAAGGGGAACTTTTTGTATGTGAACCGCCGCGGTTGCGAGGTCATGGGCTATTCGCGCGCCGAGATCATGTGCATGAACGCCCTGGATATCCTGCGCCTGGACGAGCGCGAGCGGGCCTCGCGCGGCATCATCAAAACCATGCTGGGCAAGCGCTATTCCGCGATCGAATACACCTTCCACCGGAAGGACGGCTCCTGGCTGCCGGTGCACGTGTATGCCCGCCAGGTGGTGGAGGGCGGGGAGGTGATCGGCATACGCGGGATCGCCATCGACGCGACTAAGCTCAAGGAGGCGGAGCGCGCGATCCTTGAAAGCGAGGAGCGCTTCCGCACGATGATCGAGCACAGCACCGAGATGATTTCAATCCTCGACTGGCATGGGGTGATCCGCTACCAGAGCCAGTCGACGCGGCGCATTCTCGGGTATTCGCCGGAGGAGCTCGTGGGACGCCGCTTCGTCGATCTCGTCCATGACGACGACGCGCACCAGGTCGTCGTCACCCTCACCGGCAGCCTCAAGCGGATGAATGAGGAGATCGTCGCCGAGTACCGTTTTCGCGACAGGGAGGGGCACTATCGCGTACTTGAATCGACCGGCGTGAACCTCAAGAACAGCCTCATCAACGGCATCCTGCTCAATACCCGCGACATCACCGACCGGAAGGCGGCCGAGTATGCGCTGCGAAAACGGGAGGAGCGCTTCCGGTCGATGTACAACAACGCCATCATCGGACTGATGACGATCGATCGGGCGAGCACCTCGGTGCTCACTACCAATGAGATAGGCTTCCGAATCTTCGGGTGCGAATCGAACAATGAGTTTCTGGGCGTTTCGCTCGGGCCGCGATTCGTGGATTCGGACGCGTTCGCCCAATTCGAACATGAGGTCATGGAGCACGGGGTCGTGAACAACCACGAAATCGAGATACGGCGAACCGACGGGAGCTCGCTTTGGACCGAGATGTCCGGCAAGCACCTCACCGAGGCCGATAATATCGAGCTGGCCATCATCGACATCTCCAAGCGCAAGAAAGCGGAGGAGCAGGTCGCGTATTTTTCCTTCTATGACCGGCTCACCGGGCTGCCGAACAGGGAGCTCATCTCCAATCGCATCCAGACCGAGATGCTCAAGGCGCGCCGCAAGGGATCGCATGTCTTTTTCGTGCTCTGCATCGGTATCGACCGGTTCAAATTCGTGAACGATATGTCGGGGACCGCTGCGGGCGACCAGGTCATCATCAAGGCCGCCGGGCGCCTGAAGATGAGTTTCGGCGGCGAGGATCTCGTCGCGCGCCTCGACGGCGACAAGTTCGTCGCCGTCTACTCCGACGCGGAGGACACCGGCGACGTGCTCGCCGCGGTACAGAAGGCCATGACCGCGTTCGCGGACCCCTTCGTGATAGACGGCTCCATCTTCCCGATCACGGCCAGCATCGGGGTGAGCGTATATCCGGTGGACGGGACGGCGCCGAACACGCTCATCAAGAACAGCGAATCGGCGATGTACCTCGCGAAGGAGCAGGGGCGCAACGGTTATCGCCTGTTCGATGTGCAGCTCAATGCGCAGATGCGCCAGCGTCTCCAGCTGGAGGCCGAGCTGCAGCGCGCCATCTACCAGAACGAGTTCGTCGCGTTTTATCAGCCCAAGGTGCTTCAGAACGGCCGCATCATGGGCATGGAGTCGCTCATCCGCTGGCAGTCCCCCACGCGGGGCCTCGTGCCGCCGATGCAGTTCATTCCCATCGTCGAATCGAACGGCATGATCCGCGATATCGGCTCCCTGATCCTGCTCCAGTCCTGCCGCCAAAACCGCCTGTGGCAGGACGCCGGCCATCCGCCGGTCAAGGTCGCGGTGAACCTCTCGCCCATCCAGTTCCGCCAGCCCGATCTGATCGACAGCATCGCGCGTATCGTCAAGGACACCGCGCTGGATCCGCGCTGGCTCGAGCTCGAGATCACCGAGAGCGGGATCATGGAAAACGAGAAGGAGAACATCGAGCGTCTCAGCGAGATCCACCGCATGGGCATCTCCATCTCGATTGACGATTTCGGGACCGGATATTCCTCGCTCAGCAAGCTCCGGGACTATCCGATCGACACGCTCAAGATCGACAAGTCGTTCATCGAAAAGCTTCCCGCGGACGACAAGTCGGCGACCATCGCCACTACGATCATCGACCTGGCGCACAATCTCGGCTTCATGGTGGTCGCCGAAGGGGTCGAGTCCTCCGATCAGCTCGCCTTCCTGGACGATCGACGATGCGATCAATACCAGGGGTATTTCTTCAGCAAGCCGCTCCCTCCCGACGAGTTCGAGAAAAAACTGCGCGCGTCATAGCTTTGTTCTTGAAAAATAAGGTTCGGTGTGCGCATGTGCTGAAATTAATCCTACTCACAGCGCAGGTATGAGCTCATGACCTCCCGGAAAAGAACCACGGCGAACCTCGACTGGAAAAATCTTCCATTCGGGTACGTGAAAACGAACGCGAACATTCGATACTACTGGCGCGACGGCGTCTGGTCCGAGGGCGAGGTGGTCTCGGACGAGAACATCAGCATCAGTGTCGCCGCGCCCTGCATCCACTACGGGCAGCAGGCGTTCGAAGGGCTCAAGGTGTTCGAGACGAAGTCGGGGGAGATCGTTGCTTTTCGACCCGAAGAAAACGCGATGCGCCTCAACCGCAGTTGCGAGCGGATCTTCATGCCCGCGATTCCCGAAAAGCTGTTTGTCGATGCGATCCATCGCGTTGTCGCGGCGAACGTCGAATTCGTGCCCCCCTACGGCACCGGGGCGAGCCTGTACGTGCGGCCGCTGATCATCGGGGTGGGGCCCCGCGTGGGACTGGGCCCAGCCGAGGAGTATATTTTCATTGTCCTGGTGAGCCCGGTGGGGCCGTATTACAAAGGCGGCTTCAAGCCGGTCGAGGCGCTCGTTGTCGAGCAGTTCGATCGCGCGGCGCCGCTCGGCGTCGGCGATTGCAAGGTCGGCGGGAACTACGCGGCGGGCCTTGCCGGAAGCGAATACGGGAAGAAGCACGGCTTCCCGATCGTCCTTTTTCTCGATCCGCGTGAAAAGGTGTATCTCGACGAGTTCGGGACATCGAATGTCGTCGCGATCCACGGCGACGCGTATGTGACGCCCAAATCCCCGTCGATTCTGCCCAGCATCACCAACCGCAGCCTCGCGGTGATCGCGGAGGACCTGGGCATGCGCGTCGAGTGGCGCCAGATCGCGATCGACGAGGTGCAGTATTTTTCGGAGATCGGCGCCGTGGGCACCGCGGCCGTGATCACGCCGGTGTATCGGATCCGCTACCGCGATCGCGACTTCACCTTCGGAAAACCGGACGTCGCCGGCCCCATGCTCACCAAACTCTACGAGCAGTTAACGGGAATCCAGTACGGTGAAATCGAGGATCGGCACGGATGGCTTGATGTGATCGAGGTGTGAAGGGGCTGCGAACTCGTGTGGTCCGTGGATGAAACCGAACGGCCGCCGGGAAACGGCGGCCGTTCGTATTATTCCGATTTGACGACCCGTTCGGCCTGAAGGGCCAGGTACTGCACCAGCTTTTGTTCGGAAATGAATCCAAGGTTCACCAGGATGATCCCGATCAGTCCGCCCTCGTTTTTCTGCACCTCGAGCGCCTTGTTGAGTTGATCATCGGTAATCTCGTTATTCTCCAATAAGAGCTCACCTAGAAGCGGTCGTGCCATTATATTCCTCCACCATGTCGATCATTTCAAAATATTCAACGCCGTTACGTATTTGGAAACAAATCGCGAATAAATCAATTGATTTTTTCCGAAATGGTTAAAAATCAATCTGCCGGTTCGCCTCACATCAACAGCCGCTGAATGGCCTGCTTCCAAATGCGTCGCTGGCGTTCGCGCTCGTTTGGCGCCATGTCCGGATCGAACCGCGCTGTGATCGCATTGTGTTTGGCCACCTCGTCGATGGAGTTGTAGAGCCGGCTGGTGAGGCCGGTGAGATACGCAGCCCCGAGCGCCGTCGACTCCGCGACCTCCGGCAGAAGGACCGGGATGCCCAGGATATCGGCCTGGAACTGCATGAGGAAACGGTTGGCGGTCGCGCCGCCGTCGACGCGCAATTCGTGGATCGTTTTCCCGGAGTCGTTCTGCAGCGCGTCGATCACGTCCATCGATTGAAAGGCGACCGCCTTGAGGGAGGCGCGGACGATCTGCTCGCGCGTGGTGTCGCGCGTAAGCCCGAAGATGGCGCCGCGCGCGTCCATCTTCCAGTAAGGGGCGCCCAGGCCCACGAAGGCCGGGATCACCACCACCTCGTCCTCCTTGTCCACCGCGAGGGCCATGGGCTGGGAGTCGGCGCTCGAGTCGACAAACTTCATGTAGTCGCGCAGCCATTGCACCACCGCGCCGCCGATGAACACCGCCCCCTCGAGCGCATAGGCCGGCTTTCCGTGCTTGTCGCAGGTGAGCGTGGTGAGGAGCCCGTGCCGGGAAATGGTGTGCTGGGAGCCGATATTGAGCAGCATGAAACACCCGGTCCCGTAAGTGTTCTTGATGGTCCCCTCGAACACGCAGTTCTGTCCCACCATGGCGGCCTGCTGGTCGCCGGCGATGCCGCCGATGGTTACGCCGTCGGGAAGACCCGGCACGCCCATCGTTTCGCCGAAGAACGACGCCGAGTCGCGGACCTCGGGAAGGATATTGAGCGGGATGTCCAGGATCTCAAGGAGTTCCCGCGACCAGCGCTTGTCGACAATGTTGAAGATGAGCGTCCGCGAGGCGTTGGTGTAGTCCGTCTTGTGCGACTTCCCCGCGGTCAGGTTCCAGAGTATCCAGGTGTCGATGGTCCCGAAGAGGAGCTTTCCCTGCTTGGCGAGGTCGCGCGCGCCCGACACCGTGTCGAGCAACCATTTGATTTTTGTGCCCGAGAAATAGGCGTCGATCACCAGGCCGGTCTTGCGCCGGAAGATGTCCTCGTGTCCCTGTTCCTTGAGCGTGTTGCAGATGTCGGTGGTGCGCCGGCACTGCCACACGATGGCGTTGTGGATGGGCATCCCGGTGTCCTTGTTCCAGATGACCGTCGTCTCGCGCTGATTGGTGATGCCGATGGAGATCGCATCCGCGCCATCCAGGCCGCCTTTTTGGATGGCCTCGGGGATCAGCTGCTTGATGTAGTTCCAGATCTCAATGGCGTCGTGCTCGACCCAGCCGGGCCGGGGGAAATGCTGGGTGAATTCGCGGTAGGCGCTGGAGATCGGTTGGCCCGTCTCGTCGAAGCAGAACACGCGGTTGCCGGTCGTTCCGAGATCGATGGATACGATGAATTTCTTTCCCATGGGGTCGTCCTCGCTGATGATAGTGCGGTCGTCGCGTCGGGGACGATGGTAGCGCGATAAAATGGGGGGCTGTCAAATAGTTTTATGCGCGAGGTATTATTTTATTGAAAAAATATCAGGCGGGCCGAATCGTAACAAAATCAAATCGAAGGAGCCAAAGGATAGATGAAGCTTGCTGGACTATTCCCCGGGAAAAACATCCTTTGCATCGCGGAGATCGGCATCAACCACAATGGCGATTGCGATATGGCCGAGCGCATGGTGCGCGCCGCTGCGTTGGCCGGGGCCCACATGGTCAAGTTCCAGACCTACGTGCCGGAGCTCATGTACTCGCCCTATACGACGTCGCTTCTGGCGAGCGGACGCGAGGGCGATGCGGATTTCTCCCAGATCGAATTCTTCCGCCGGTTCGTCCTTGCGAAGGAGGACTATGTCCGATTGCGCGACGTCGCCCGGGAATGCGGCGTCGAGTTCTTCTCGAGCGCTTTCGACGAGCCGTCGGTGGACCTCCTGGAGGAGGTCGGGGTCCGACTGTACAAGGTCGCCTCGTCCGAGGTGGGGAACCTCCGGCTCCTTTCGCGCGTGGCCCGGACCTCAAAGCCGGTGATCATGTCCACCGGCATCTGCACGGAGGATGAGATCGCGCGCGCCCTGGACCTTGTACGCGCCGAAGGGTGTCCGGACATCGCGCTGCTTCACTGCGTATCGAACTATCCGCTCGACGCGGCCCACGCGAACCTCAGGCGTATATCGCAGCTGGCCGAGCGTTTCGGCGCGCCGGTGGGATTCTCCGATCATTCATCCGGGACCGATCTGGTGGGGGCAGCCGTCGCGCTGGGGGCGCGAATCTTCGAAAAGCATTTTGTGCATGATCCGGGCTACGAGTGTCCCGATCGAAACGTGTCGGTTGCGCCCGCGGAGTTCGCCGCAATGCGCCAGGCGGCGGACAATGCGCTCGCCGCTCTGGGCGACGGCCGGATCGCGATGGGAGATTCCGAAAAAGAGGTTGCATTATCGGCGCGCAGGAGCTTGTGTGCCGGGAGGGACATCCCGGCCGGGAAGCGCCTCGAGGCCGCCGATGTCGTGCCGCTTCGTCCGGGCGTGGGCATGCCGGTCAATCGTTGTGCGGGGATGCTGGGGCGGGTCAGCCGGCGGTTGATCCCGAAGGGCCACCTCATCCGCGAAGAAGATTTCGAAGAGGGGATATGCGAGTGAAGAGCGTACGAATGGGCCTCATCGCCGCGCTGATGTGCGCGGCCCTGCCGTTTCTCATGGGCACCGTTTTTCTTCCCGAGATCGAAAGCGAGGGCTTTTTTACCGCCGAAGAGACCTCGGTCATCCGAGACCTCTGCCGGGCGATGTCACTGAAGCACGGATACAGCTTCGAGCTGGAGCTCGACTATATCAGCCCTGACGGAAAGGCGCAGGCCGCCCTGACGTCGGCCGATCCGCGGTTCTATGAGGTGGTCGACGCCAGCAATATCGAGGTGTCGAAAACGCTTTTCATCAAGCTCTATCGGCTCTATCGGCAGACGGAGTGCCAGGTGAACCGCTATTCGTACAAGGACCCGCGCAACTTCAAGCGGTATTCCGCGCTCTATCTCGAATCGATAAAAACCGTCGCGATCGGAATGGAGGACGCGCTGTGCAAAAAGGACGTCTTCCTGCGGGCCGACTTCCAGGCGCGCAAGGCCGCCATCGACCGGGAGGAGGCGCTGGCCTGCTTTCTCACCGAGGAGGAGGGCGAGTTTTTCAATTCCGCCGACCGTGAAATCCTCGATGCGACGCTCCACGCGATCGACTACGAGCACGGCTACGACAGCGAGATCCAGCTGGCGTATATCTTCGCGTTTTCGCACAGCGAGACGATAACCCCGCCGCGGGAAAAGGAGTTTCACAAGGTCGTGTCGAAAGTCGATCCGGTGAAGCTGTTGTCATTTTATGAAAAACTGTTCAAGCTCGTGAAAATCACCGAGAAAAAGACCCGTGAATACCATGAGCAAAAAAAGTGGGTCCTGTACACGTATCTCAGCAAAAAACTGACTCCGTCCCTGACGACGTACTTTGCGCTGTTCGAAAAGAGCGTGCTGCTCGCGCAACCCAAGGCGAAGGGCGAGCTCGCCGAGCGTCAGGGCAGGGTGATGGCATGGCTCAATCTCGAGTATCGCTTTCGGCAGCGTATCGTCGAGACCTTCGAATTCTAGGCGGCGGTACGGCCGGGGGATGCTGATGAATGCGATTGAAGACATCCGTAGGGTCGCGCGGGACCCGATCGAATATGCGCGGCGATACACGAATGAAACGGGCGTCCGCGCGCTGGGATACTTCTGCTCATACACGCCCGAGGAGATCATCCACGCGGCGGGGATCCTTCCGGTGCGCCTGTTCGGGTTCGGGAAAAAGATCGTCCGGGCCGACGCCCACCTGCAATCCTACTCGTGCTCGCTGGTCCGAAGCGCGCTGGAGCTCGGGCTGTCCGGCGAACTGGACTTTCTGGGGGGCATGGTCTTCCCGCACACCTGCGACTCGATTCAGCGCCTGTCCGATATCTACCGCATGAACATCCCGTTTGGCTTCTTCGAGGACATCGTGCTGCCCGTGAAGCTCAACTCCGAAAGCGCGCGGGAGTATATTGTCAATTTGCTCGCGGCGTTTACCGCGAGCATCGAGCGCGGTTTTTCCGTGACGGTTTCCGATGAGGCGCTGCGGCGATCGCTTGTCCTGTACAACGAGATACGGGATCATCTGGGCGCGCTCTATCGGTTGCGCAGCCGACACCCGCGGCTGTGCTCGGGGGCCGACCTCCATGATGTCGTGAGCGCTTCGATGGTCATGGACCGCACCGGGCTGGCCGCGCTCCTTGCGGACCTGGTGGGCGAGTTGTCCGCGCGCGCGGAGGGACTGGGCGATGATGACGCGCGGAAGCGGATCATACTCTCGGGCGGTATATGCAGCCACCCGGACGTGTACGGGATCATCGAGGACGCCGGGGGCGCGGTTGTCTGGGACGATCTGTGCACGGGGACGCGCTATTTCGAGGGGGCGCTCGATACGACGAGGCCCCCGCTCGAGGCGATCGCGCATCGGTACGTCGATACGCGCGTGACGTGCCCGGCGAAGCACCGCTCCCTCACCGACCGCGCCGATTCGCTCGCGGCCATGGCGACGGAGCATCGCGCGGACGGGGTCGTGTTTCTGCTGCTCAAATTTTGCGATCCGCACGCGTTCGACTATCCCCACCTCAAGGAGCGTCTCGACCGGGAGGGCGTCCCGAGCATGCTCGTGGAGATCGAGGACACGCTGCCGCCCGCGGGGCAGTTGATGACGCGCTTCGAGGCATTTGTGGAATCGCTGGGCTGATCGGACAGCACGCATCGGCCCCAACTCACACAGGAGCGCCTTCGTGGAAACCATTGAAAAAAAACCGGACTCGGAAAAGGAACGACGAAAAATAAAATCGGTCGCCCGCATGAAGGAAATCATGACGGGCTACTATATCGAGGCGAAGGGCGCCCGCCAGTCCGGTAAGAAGGTCGCCTGGATCACCAGCGGCGGTCCCGTCGAGCCGCTGATCGTGATGGACGTGATCCCCGTGTACCCCGAAAATCACAGCGCGATGATCGGCGCGACCAAGATGGGCGGCGATCTGTGCAATCGGGCCGAGGAAATGGGCTATTCGCGCGACCTGTGCTCGTACGCGCGCTCCGATATCGCCGCGGCCGTGACCAACGGCGGGCCCATCGGCGGCCTGCCGGCGCCGGATTTCCTGGTGTGCTGCAACAATATCTGCGGGACCGTCATGAAATGGTACGAGGCGCAGGCGCGCTTTTTCAACGTGCCGCTGTTTATCTTCGATACGCCGTTCACGCACACTGAGTTTCCCGATATCGCGCGCAACTACGTGCGAAAGCAGATCTTCGAATATATCGCCTTCCTCGAAACGGTATGCGGCCGGAAGTTCGATTACGATCGCATGATGGAGGTGGGCCGCCTCTCGGTCGAGGCGCAGCGCCTCTGGCAGGCCGTCCTGGACACCACGATGCACCGGCCCGCGCCTATGAGCGCATTCGACGCCTTCTTCCATCTCGGGCTCATCGTTACCCTCCGGGGGACGCAGGTGGTGGTCGAGTACTACACGCAGCTCCTCGCGGAGATGCGCGCGCGCGTCGCGAGCGGCATCAGCGCCGTCCCCAACGAGCGCTACCGGCTGCTGTGGGACAATTTGCCCGTGTGGTACAAGACCAAGTGGCTCTCGGAGACCTTCGCCGCGCACGACGCCTGCCTGGTCGCCGACACCTACACCTCGGCGTGGAGCGGACAGGTCGAGAAGCTCCGCGAGGACGATTTCCTCGAAAGCATGGTGGAGGGCTACTCGACCATCTACCTCAATGTCTCGGTGGCCGAGATGGCGCGCTCGGTGCTTGGCATGATCGACAAGTACGGCGCGGACGGCGTGGTGATGCACTCCAATCGCAGTTGCAAGCCGTACTCGCTGGGGCAGTACGACATCCAGCGCATCATTCAGAAGGAGCGCGACGTTCCCGTTCTCATGATCGAGGCCGACATGGTGGACGAGCGCGTCTTCAGCGAGAGCCAGATCGGCACGCGCATCGACGCATTCATGGAGGTGGTCCGTTCGCGGAAATCCGGCTGATCATTTTCCGTCGTCGGTACCGGAGACGCCGTACCAGCGAATGAGCGTATTTTCGAGCGTGTAGTAGTGGGCGACGTAGAAGGTGGAGAGCGCGCACAGGATGCCGAAGACCGCACACAGCAACACGGAATCGTGCTGCAGGTACAGTCCCAAGAACAGCACATCGATGATGATGACCGCGAACATCGTTATCAGGTGCGCCAGGCGTTCGTGCTGTAGCATGGCGATTCGCGTGGCGTGACGCGCCGGAAATCCGGGATCACCCCGCGAGGCGTCGATGTAGGCGTCATGCGATCTGATAAGTTCTTTCACGCTTTTCATGGCCACACCCCGATTTTTGTTCCGCTTCTTCTTGACAGGGAGATCGTTCAATAGTACTATACTGTACGCGTGCAGTCATACATCAGGCACGGAGGTGCGATATGATACCGGACACCATCGAAAAGATCGAGAAAAAAATCAACGGCTCCCGAACAATTAGCGACGAGAAGAAGCGCGAACTGCTCAAGCTGGTCGATGAGCTCAAGCGCGAGGTGCTTGCGGCCTCCGGGGACGACCGGGACGGCGCGCAGAGCGTCGCGAATTTCGCGAACGCCTCCGCGCACGAGGCGCTGCGGGAGATCGTCGATCCGCGCATGTTCGAGCTCGCGCGAAACGGGCTCTCCGAGTCGGTCCGTCGGTTCGAGGTCACGAACCCCGGGTTGGTGTCGGTCGTAAACGCGCTCTCGACCGTGCTGGCCAACATGGGTATCTGACGCGCGCGATGTGACGATGGACCTCCAGCAGTATGTGTACGAGCGAACCGAGGGCCTGCAGAACGGGCAGCGGTCGCTCTACGGATTTTCCCGCGAGGGCAGCTTTAAGAAATGGGTGCTCGGGATCGAGCGGATCAGTTTCGCCAGCCCGTTCAGTGAATGGATTTTCGTAACGGTGCCGACGACGGAAAGCGGCGTGTCGCCGGAGCACGCCGATGAGCAACCGTACGGCTGGAACGGCCACATCAACGACTATGCCGCCGAGTCCGCCGTCTGGTATGCCTTTGATCTTCTCACCGAAACGGAAGCGCAGGAGTTCATGGAGAACCATCGGCCGGAGGTCATTTTCGAATTCGTGGAGCGCGGCCATCCGGAGCGGCTGCAGGTACGCTACGAGAACGGGCGGTGGATTGTCGTCGATGAGATTGAAGAGATCGGGGGCATCGGGGCGCGCTAGGCGCGGCGCGCATAATACCGCGCCAGCGGAATGCCCGCGATAAAACCGCACAGGTGGCTCTCCCACGACACGTGCGGCGATGACGGAATCACCCCCCAGACGGCCCCGCCGTAAAGAAAAAAGATTGCGATGGACACGATGATCGATTTGAGATCGCGTTTGAAGACGCCGAAGAAAAAGAGATAGCTCAACAGTCCGAAGACGAGGCCGCTCGCGCCGATGTGAACGGTGCCCGGCCGGCCGATGAGCCATGTCCCGAAACCCCCGAGGATGGCGAGCGAAATCATGATGGTGAGCGCGCGCCCCTTCTCCAGCGCGATGAGGACGGTGCCCAGGACGAACAGGCTGAATGAGTTCGCGATGAGGTGCGCGGCGTCCTGGTGCAGGAAGGGCGCGGCCGCGACGCCGACAAGCCCGGTGATGGTGCGGGGAACGATCCCGAGGTTTTTGATGGGAAACGCGGCGCTGGCCAGGAGAATGATCCACAGCAGGAGAACGAATCCCGCCATGAACTTGACCGCGCCGAGAATTCCCTGCCGTTCAATCATGCCGCACTCACGCCCCGTAAATCGCCGTCAATCCTTGAACACCATGAGCGTCCCGCTGTAGCAGGAGACCCACACCTCTTTCTTGATGCCGTCATAGGTGATGCCGATGGGGGCTCCGTTGGTCTTTACGGTTTTCATCACCTTCATGTCGGCGGTGCGGACCTTGCTCATCGAATTGGACGAGTAGTTGACCACGTACAGGAAGGCCCCGTCGGTGGAGATGTCCATGGAGCGCGGCTGGCTGCCGGTGTGGACCTTCGCGACGTTCTTCCCGCTCAGGAGGTCCACCTTGGCCAGTTGGGCCTCGCCGTTGAGGCTCGCGTAGAGGTAGCGGCCATCGGGCGAGATACAGAGGTGGCGGGGCGAGCGGCCCACGCCCTTGATCCAATTCTTCTCGAATGTTTTCAGGTCGATGATGGCGATATCGTATGAGCCCATCACCGCGATGTAGGCGAACGAGGAGGTGGGATCCACGACGATGCCGCGCGGATAGGGCCCCAGGTAAATCTTCTTTACGATCTTGTTCGTCGCGGTGTCGATGATGTGCGCGTCGTACGTGCACCAGTTGGTCACGATGACGTACTTGTTGTCGGGGGAGGTGCCTACGTACTTGGGCACCGAGCCGACCTCGACGATGGCGTCGATCGCGAAGGTGGTCGTGTTGATGCGGTATAGGAAGCTGTTGTCGTATCCGCTCGACGGCCCGCACTTGTCATGGCCGGGATTGTTGCGGCCGGCCCCCGTGGTGCAGTATTGGGAAATCCACGCGAATTGGCCGTCGTGGGAGAAGGCGCATTCGACCGGCGCTCCGCGGAAGGTGCCCTTCAGGTTCGTGTAGCCGTAGTCCGACGGGCGTATGGTGTCGGGTATGGTTTTTACCAGCTGGTAGTCGCTGTTGTACACCGATATGGTGTGACGGTACATCATGTTCTGGGCGAAGAACAGGCCCTTCCCGTTATGGACAACGGATTTTGCCGCGAGCTCGCCGTGTATGGTCTTCTTGAGCTCGAGAGCCGTCGCCGGCCCCGCGGCGATCAGGCAGACGATGATTGTTTGTGCGATGAGGTTTCGTTGTGTTTTCATAACGCAACCCTATGAGCGCGCGTCGGAGTGTCAAGAAAAAGACTATAGCATCGCTTAATTTTTGATCCGCACGTGCGCCCGCATTGTTTCGTCGAGGTAAAATCGTCTGGCATGAGGAAATAATATCTGGACACCGATGCTCATCGCGCGCCACGGTTCATGCGTGGCATGAAAGCTGCGACGGAGGTGTCCAATGCATATCGAGAGGAATCTACTTGACGCTGCATCATCCGTTGTAAAGTATCCACTTCTGTGCGATGGTCGCGAACGAACGAGCGCCGGGCAAATCGTCACGCGAGCGCCCGCAGTTCCGATCACGGTGACGGAGTCACGGCCCGATCACGACGAGGTGAACATGGACGCCATATTGAAGAAAATCGAGAAGCTTGCCGTAACGCACGACCGCGTCTCACCGGAAATCATCGCCGAGAAAAACATCAAGCTGGGGTTGCGCAACCAGGACGGGTCCGGCGTGATCGTGGGGATCACCTCGAAGGGCGAGGTGCTGGGCTATCGTCGCACTCCGCTTCCCGGCGGGAAGGGATTTTCGGTGGATCCGGTTCCCGGCAAGCTGTACTATTGCGGGTACGACGTCGAGGAGCTTGTAACGCGCATTCACGCGGAGAAGCGCTTCGGATTCGACGAGATCACCTATCTGCTGCTCACCGGCGCGCTTCCCGCAACGCCCGACCTCGATCGGTTTACGCGGGTGCTCGCCAAGCGCCGGACGCTCTCGAAGATCGAGCGCCGGATCTTCCTCGACGAGCTCGCGAACGACAACCAGATGTACGCGCTGCACAGCGTGATCTCGCACCTGTCGCTCACCGACAAGAACCCCGATTCGACCGACATCAAGGACGTGAGCGTGCAGTGCATCAACCTGATCGCCAAAACGCCCACGATCGTCGCGTACAATTACAACGCGATGCGCTTCCGCAAGGGCGGCAATCTCACCATCGTCCATCCGGACCCGCGCCTCAGCACGGCGGAAAATTTCCTCTACATGCTCAAGGGCGAGCGTCCCTCCGAGTTCGAGGCGTATCTCTTCGACCTGTGCCTCATGCTCCACGCGGAGCACGGGGGCGGGAACAACTCGACCTTCACCGTCCGCACGGTGTCTTCAAGCGGCGCGAACACCTACATGGCCATCTGCGCGGGGATCGCGTCCCTGAGCGGGCACCTGCATGGCGGCGCCAACGAGGCGGTCATGATGATGATGGCCGACGTGAAGCGGAACGTGAAGCATTGGGACGACGACGACGAGATTGCGGCCTACCTCGCGAAGATCCTCGCCGGAAAGGCGCACGACCGGTCGGGAAAGATCTACGGGATGGGACATGCCGTGTACACCACGTCCGATCCGCGCGCCGTCATCCTGCGCGAAAAGGCGGAACAATACGCGGCGATTCACGGCGTCGAGGACGAGTTCCGCCTGTTCTCGAAGGTCGCCGACATCGGCGCGCGGCTGCTGCAAAAGGACAAGGGCAAGGTGGTGGCGCCCAACGTCGATTTCTACTCCGGGTTCGTCTACAAGCACATGGGGATCCCCATCGAGCTGTTCACGCCGATCTTCGCCATGGCGCGCATCGTGGGCTGGTCCGCGCACCGTATCGAGCAGATCATCCAGGCGAAGCTCATCCGCCCCGCGTACCTGTCGTCGCTGGGCGAGAAGCCGAACTACCTGCCGCTCGACGAGCGTTAGGCGAAGTCCTCGATGATCTTCAGGGACGTGTACGCGTCGTTGTCGTAGACGAAATCCTTGTCGAAGAGCATGATGATCTCCGTCCGGACGCCGCGTTTGATGATGAAGTAGTACTCCCCGCAGAGCTTGCGCACCAGGTCGATCCCCCGCCCGGTCTCGGCGATGATGTTCGAGATGTCCCCGCCCGTCTCCGACGCCTTCAGGAGCTCCCGGTTTTGCACGATGACGCTGTTGATGGCGCCCAGGATGCGCTCCTTGGTGAGCGTCCCGTTGTAGTCGGAGATGGAGATGCCGAAGGACGCGCCGGTGTCCGCGTATGCGATATCGACGAACTTGCCGTCCTCAAGTTCGATGGGAACGCGGCTCTCCTTTTCGCGCGTGTAGCCGTGCGAGTGGTACACCGCATTGATGGTCATCTCGTTGAGCAGCAGGTTGAGGACCATGCGATTTTCGAGCGAGTGCCCCCACTGCTGGATCTGCGAGAGCACGACGGGGATCGCCTTCTGGATCTGCGATGAGGCCGTGATGCGGATGTGCCGCTCGTCGCGGATGCCCCGCAGGTAGTTTCCCAGCCCGAAGATCTTTTCCTTCGTGATGAGCTTGTCGGCCAGCGTGAGGATGTCGTCCTTTTTCACCGGCTTGCACAGCACGTTCCCGATCCCCTCGCTGAATATGCGGTCGAAGATGGTGTCGATCATCTTGTCGGTGGTCATGATCGTCGGGATGTAGGGATAGGTGGCGGCGATGTAGTTGTAGAGGTCGAAGGCGTTGTCCCCCGGCAGCTCCACCTCGGACACGATGAGGTCGAAATCGTAGGCGCGGAGCTTCTGCATCGCCTCGAAGGCCGATTCGCAGACCTGCGTGGCATAGCCGGCCTCGGTGAAGATCTTCTCGAGCGTGATCTTGTAGACGGAGAAATCGACAATCAGAACCTGGTACATGCCTGCGGTGGTATATTTGGAGAAACCGCTGTCAAGGACAAAAAAAATCAAAGATGATCCGACGGCGCGCGTAGTATTAACATGGAAACCCAAAACGATTCAATACTCATGGCCGTTGCGATATCGATTGTTTCGTCGCCTGGACGGCGCGATCTCTGGCGCGAGATGCGCGCGACGGAGCCGGGCGAACTCTACGCGCGAATCGCCGCCGGTGAGCCGCCGGCGGTGCAGGCGCATGTGGCCCGCCAGTACGCCGGAACGCCCCTCGAAGCGGCGAAACGCATTCGGGAGATGGCCGAACGGCGTGACGTGCGCATCGTAAGCATGTGGGATGATTCGTATCCGTCGCTTCTTCGCGAGATATACCGTCCGCCGCTCGTGCTGTATGTCCGCGGCGATCCCGCATTCGACCGGATGATCGCGATCGTCGGGACGCGCGCGGCGGACGCCGGATCGGCGTCGATCGCCCGGCTGATCTCGACGGAACTGACGGCGGCGGGACTGTGCGTGGTGAGCGGCATGGCGGTGGGCATCGACCGGGAGGCGCATATGGGGGCGCTGCTGCAGGGCCGACGGACCGTCGGGGTGCTCGCCAACGGGATCGACATCCGGTACCCGCGACGCAACGCCGACATCTACCAGGCGATCATCGGGACGCCGGGATGCGGGCTCGTCTCGGAGTACCCGCCGGGAATCATCGCCGATCGCTGGACCTTTGTCCGACGCAACCGCATCATCAGCGGCCTGTCGCATGGCGTGGTCGTGGTGAAGGCCGGCGACAAGAGCGGGGCGCTCATCACCGCGGGATACGCCGTCGAGCAAAACCGCGAGGTCTTCGCCTGCCCCGGTGGATCGTTCAATCCCGATTATGCGGGCTGCCATCGTCTCATTCGAAACGGCGCGCATCTCGTGTCCGATACGCGCGACATTCTCGCGGAGCTGGGCCCGGTCGCGGGGGACCTGCGGACCGCGCCGGCGGCGTCGTGCGTGTGTGCGCTCTCTGCGGATCATGCAGCCGCGAAGGCGGACGAGGCGACGGGCCGATGCGACGATACCGCGTCGCTCTCGGACGTCGAGCGGGTCGTGGTCGGACTCGTGACGAGCGGATCGTGGGAGATCGACACGCTTATCCGCAGCTCCGGGTTTGCAACGGACCGGGTCACCGAGGCGCTCATCATGCTCGAGATGGCGGGCTACATCGCGCGCGACGGTACGCGGATCAGATTGCTGCAAAAATAAAATGTTCTTGATTATTATGTCGCATTATGTCATTGTACCGCGCGTGCGGATAAAAACATCGCGATGGCAATCAAGCGAACATTTATAGTCCTCTGGGCGACGCTTCTCGTTGTGTCGCTGTCGCAGCTGTTTCCGATCCCGCCGTACGGCGAGGCCGTCTACTCGCTCTATACCTCGGGCTATTTCGTGGAGCTGGACCGGCAGTTTCGCGTCGTGACGGACGCGTTTCTGGGCGTCAAGATGATGAGCCGGCCGGCCTATGCCTGGGTGCTTCTCGACGACATCGAGAAGGCGCACGGGATCCGGATCCGCGTGTACAATGCGCGCGGGGTCCGGGTCACGGCGCCGGGCGCTCCCGAGGGCGGCGTCGATGTCGATGTCCAAAACGCGCTCGCCGCGCCGAAGCCGTCCGTCGCCTCGTGGGTGTCGAGGGGCTCGTATTACAGCATTCTTCCGCTCGCGAACGAGGGTCAGTGCGGCATCTGCCATACCGGCACGTATCGGAACAACATGATCGGGGCCGTGACCTTCAAGCGTCGGTGCGATTCGCGGACCTTCTACGCCTTCGAGCGGATCGCAGTGTTTGTGGGGTTCTCCCTCGTGTTCGCCCTCCTTTTGTTCGCGACGGTCCGGTGGGACCCCCAGAAAAGCGTTCGGGAACTCTTTGTTCGGGTTGACAAAAATGAATAGGGTTTTCCTAGTGTTCGATTTGCAGCCTAACCCCGGGGAGCGGTATGAGCAATAGTAAGGAAGGAAAAACACTGGTCATCGTCGAGTCGCCTGCGAAGGCGAAGACCATCAATAAATATCTTGGGAGCTCGTACACCATCCTCTCGTCGATGGGCCACATTATCGATCTCCCCAAATCGCGACTCGCGGTGGACATCGACAATGACTTCGTCCCCGAGTACATCACCATCCGCGGGCGCGCGAAGATATTGAACGAGCTCAAGAAGAACGCCGCGAAATCGAGTCGCGTGCTCCTCGCGACCGACCCCGACCGCGAGGGCGAGGCCATCTCGTGGCATCTGGCGAACGCGCTCACGCCAAAAAACGCAAACATCCAGCGCATCGAGTTCAACGAAATAACCGAGCACGCCGTGAAGGAGGCGGTGCAGCATCCGCGCTCCATCGATGTCAATCTCGTGAACGCCCAGCAGGCGCGGCGGATCCTCGACCGCATCGTGGGATATTACATCAGCCCCATCCTGTGGCGGAAGGTCAAGAAGGGCCTCTCGGCGGGCCGCGTGCAATCGGTGGCCCTCAAGGTGATTTGCGACCGCGAGACGGAGATCGAGAGCTTTATCCCCGAGGAATACTGGACGCTCGACGCGCACTACACGCACAAGCACAAGGCCTTCACGGGATCGCTCTCCGCCTTCCGGGGGGAGAAGATCAAGCCGCGCTCGCGGGAAACGGTGGACGAGATCCTCGCGCATCTCGAGGGTAAGCGGCATGTCGTTCGCGCGGTGGACAGGAAGGAGCGCCGGCGCAATCCGCAGCCGCCGTATATCACCAGCAAGCTCCAGCAGGATGCGTCCAACCGGCTGGGATTCAACTCGTACAAAACGATGATGGTCGCCCAGCAGCTCTATGAAGGGGTCGAGCTCACCGGCGAGGGGAGCGTGGGCCTCATTACCTACATGCGGACGGACTCGACGCGGATATCGGACCTGGCGCTTTCGGCGGTCCGCGACTATATCGGACGCACCTTCGAGCCCGACTATTTGCCGGAGCAGCCGAACACCTATCGCAACAAGAAGGGGTCCCAGGACGCCCACGAGGCCATACGGCCCACCGACGTGAACCGGACGCCGGAATCGATACGGGAGGACCTCTCCGCCGAGCAATTCAAGGTCTACGATCTCATCTGGCGCCGGTTCGTGTCGTCGCAGATGACGCCGGAGGTCTCGAACGTCGTCACGGTGATCATCGACGCCGGCGAGGTCGAGTTCCGCGCTTCCGGCAGCACGACCATATTCAAGGGATTTGCGGCCGTCGAGAAAGAGGACAAGACGAAGAAGATGCAGGTCCCCGAGTTCGCGCCCGGTGACGAGCCGGCGCTCAAGGAATACGCGCCCGAGCAGCATTTCACGTCGCCCCCGCCGCGCTATAACGACGCCTCCCTGGTCAAGTTCCTCGAGGAGTCGGGCATCGGGCGTCCGTCGACCTACGCGCCCACCATCAACACGCTTATCAAGCGCTATTACGTGACGCGATCGGGCCGTCAGCTCGTTCCCACGGTCCTGGGGCGGCTCATCAACACCATCATGTCGAAGCATTTTCCCACCTTGGTCTCCATCGATTTCACGGCGAACATGGAGGAGAAGCTCGATCTCATCGAAGAGTCGAAATCGGACTGGAAGAGCATGCTGCGCTCGTTCCACGGGCCCTTCAAGGAGGTGGTCGATACCGCCGCCGACGCCATCGAGGAGATGAAGAGCATCCTCGACGAGCCGACCGATCTCATCTGCGAAAAATGCGGCCGCAACATGGTCAAGAAGCTCGGGAAGTACGGCTTCTTTCTCGCCTGTCCCGGGTTCCCCGAGTGCCGCAATTCGAAGACCTTGCCGCTGGGAAAGTGCCCCGTGGACGGCTGCGACGGCGATATCGTGAAGAAATCATCGAAAAAAGGCCGGGCATTCTACGGGTGCTCGAAGTATCCCGCCTGCGTGTTCATAACCAATGACGAGCCGTCCGACAAGCACTGCCCCAAGTGCGGCGGATTGTTGTTCAAAAAGCGCGTGAAGGGCAAAGGGGAGATGCTGACGTGCCAGAACGTAGAGTGCGATTACCGCGTGGAGCTGCTGGACGACGCGACTGCAGCGAAAAACGGTGACGAGAACGACGCCGCCGCGGAGGCGTGATCGTGTTCGACGACATCGATCGCTTCATGCGCTATCTGGAGTCCGAAAAAAACGCCTCGCCCCGGACCGTCGAATCGTACAACCGCGACCTTCTGCAATTCTGCTCATTTCTCTCCGGCACCCTCGAGGGAGCAACGGCCGACGCCTACGGGATCGCCGTCCCTGTCGATGGCGCCGTACCCGCGGTATCGCGCATTGTCGACGCCGATATCATGGCCTTCGTCGAATACTGCTACGACAATGGCCTGGAGCGCTCTTCCATAGCCCGGAAGCTCGCTTCGATCAAATCGTTCTTCCGCTTCCTGTTCAATAACGAATGCATTGCGGACAACCCCGCGCGGAACGTTCGCCTTCCGCGCCGCGACCGCGCGCTCCCGCACTTTCTGTACCTGAACCAGATCGACCGCCTGAGCGACTTCCCGGTTGAGCGCTTCATCGACTTTCGAGACCGCGCGCTCCTCTCGGCATTGTATTCGACCGGCGCCCGCGTGACCGAACTGGTCACGGCGGACCTCGTCGATGTCGACATGCGGGCCGGAACGCTCCGGGTGAGCGGCAAGGGCTCCGTGCAGCGCGTCGTGTTTTTGGCCGATGAAACGATCGATTTCATCTCGTCCTATGTCGCCGAGCGCACCCGTCGGTTCGGTCGCGCCGACGGGCCGCTGTTCGTGAACAACCGCGGGACGCGGATCACCCGGCGGGGCGTGTTCCATGTGCTGCTGCAGCGGGCGAAGCGCTGCGGCCTCCTGGGCAAGGTGTCGCCGCACGTGTTCCGCCACAGCTTCGCGACCGAGCTCCTCAACCGGGGGGCCGATATTCGCGCGGTGCAGGAGATGCTCGGGCACCGCAACCTGTCGACCACGCAGATGTACACCCACACGACCAAGGAGCGCCTGCGCGCCGCCTACGACAGATTCCATCCGCACGCGGAGGGACGCCATGGGAAACATGAACAGTGACGGCACGTCGCGGAGCGCATTTCGCGCGACCACGGTGCTCGCGGTGCGCCATTCGGGCGGATTCGCCATCGGCTGCGACGGCCAGGTGACGATCGGCGACGCCGTCATCAAATCGACCGCGGTGAAGGTGCGGCGCATTCGGGGACGCGACATCATCGCCGGGTTCGCCGGCTCGGTGGCGGACGCCCTCACGCTCTTCGAGAAGCTCGAGATGAAGCTCGAGACCTATTCGGGCAATGTGCCGCGGGCGGTGGTCGAGCTCGCCCGCGATTGGCGGATGGACCGGGTATTGCGCCGACTCGAAGCGGTCCTGGTGGTCGGCGATCGCGAATCGCTCTTTCTTATAAGCGGCACCGGCGAGGTCATCGAGCCCGATGACGGCATCGTGGGCATCGGCTCGGGCGGCCAGTACGCGACCGCCGCCGCGCGGGCGCTCGTGCGCACCACCGCGCTTGCGCCGCGGGAGATCGTCGCGCAGTCGCTCGCGATCGCGGCGGAGATCTGCATCTATACCAATGCGAATATCACCATCGAGGAGCTGTAGCAATGCCGAAATCCGAGGCCCACAAACGGACGGCGCGCGGACTCACGCCCCGTGAAACGGTCGCGGAGCTGGACACCTATATCATCGGCCAGTATGCAGCCAAGAAGTCCGTCGCCATCGCCCTCCGCAATCGCGCCCGTCGCCAGCAGCTCGATCCCGAGATGCAGGACGAGATCGCCCCGAAGAACATCATCATGATCGGGCCCACCGGGGTGGGGAAGACCGAGATCGCCCGCAGGCTGTCGCGCTTGGTGAACGCGCCGTTCGTGAAGGTGGAGATCACCAAGTACACCGAGGTCGGCTATGTGGGACGCGACGTTGAGTCGATGATCCGCGATCTGTGCGCCATCGCGGTGAACATGGTGAAGGAGGAATCGGGTGCGCTTGTGGAGGAGAAGGCCCGGCAGAACGCCGAGGATCGCATCGTGGAACTCCTGACGACGGCCGCCGGCGCGCAGATTGCGGAGATACGAGAACAGGGCTTCACCTTTGGCGCCGCCGATGAGGCCGAACGGGCGCAGGCCGCCGAGGCGGCTCTCGTCGATGCGCGCGAGCGGTGTAGGGCGGACCTTCGCGCAGGAGCGCTCGACGAGGAGCAGATCGAATACGAGGCGGAGGCCGGCGCGCGCATGCCGGTCATGTCGGTCTTCAGCGGTTCGGGCATGGAGGAGATGGACTTCCTGCAGAACATGCTCGGCGAGGTAATGCCCAAGCGGCCGAAAAAATCGAAGCTGACCGTCGTCGAGGCAAAAAAGCTTTTTTTCGACGAGGAGATGGACAAGCTCATCGACATGGACGCGGTGCGCATCGAGGCCGTCCGTCGCGTCGAGGAGATGGGGATCGTGTTCATCGACGAGATCGACAAGATCGGCGTCGGGGACAGCCGGGGCGGAGGTCCCGACGTGTCGCGTCAGGGCGTTCAGCGCGATCTACTGCCAATCGTGGAGGGGACAACCGTAAACACGCGGTACGGTCCCGTGCGGACCAATCATATCTTATTCATCGCAGCTGGGGCGTTCAATATCGCCCGGCCCTCCGATCTCATTCCCGAACTGCAGGGGCGATTTCCCATCCGGGTGGAGCTGGATTCGCTCACCGAGGACGATTTCAGGAAGATCCTGACGCTCCCCCGCAACTCGCTCACGCGCCAGTACACCGCGCTCCTGGGAACGGAGGGCGTGCGCCTCGGCTTTACCGACGAGGCCGTCGATCGCATCGCCCATATCGCGTTTACGGTGAACGCGCAGAATGAAAACATCGGCGCCCGCCGGCTGCACACCATCATGGAAAAGCTGCTCGAGGACATCCTGTTCGATGCCCCCGACCTGCCCGAGACGGAACGCGACATCGTCATCGACGCCGAACGCGTGGAGCAACGGCTTGCCGATACGCTCAAAGACCGCGACTTGACGCGATACATCCTGTAGCCGGTCATTCTTCGGATGCAAAAGCGAGCGTGACGAAGAAGACGCCAGGGCGATTGTCATGAAATATTTCACAGAGGAGCGCGAAGCGGCTGGTTCGATAGAGCAAGGAATGTGCGGAGGTTGGCAGGCATGAATGGCGGATTTGTAACGGAATTTTTATTCGGGGATACTCGGGTTGCTACAGACAGCGAACGAGCGACGGTGCGCATGCATCTTGACGAGCGCACCGAGGGCTGGGTGGGGATACCCCACGGCGGCATTGGCATGGGGTCCATTATGGAGCTCGCCTCGTTTCTCGAAGCCGGTCCGCGCGATACGAACACCCGCTATCCCATGTCCGCCGAATTCCGGATGGGCGGCGCCTCGGTGCGGACCGGGGATACGGTCACGGTTTCCGTCGTATCGAGCGACGGCGGTTTCACAGGATCGATCGTTCCCGACGGAGAGGACCGTCCCTATATCGAGGGAACGGTGCGATACGGCGCTGACGAACGGAATCGGCGCGACGATTTCATTTCGTTTCTACCCGCGTCCTATTCCGAAATCCACGAGTCGCTCGCCCGGCTCCCGCATTATCGGAATTGCTTCGTATGCGGCGTGGAGCGAACGAGCCCCGGCCTCAACCGCGTGTTTAATTACCTCAACGACAGCCGAATAAACAAGACCGTCGTCTCGCATGTCGGGATGGACGATGCTGATGACGCGACGGTCCATCGATTTTCGACGGGATCGATGCTTCATCCCATCGCCCCGCTCGCCTTGCTCGACGAGGTGATGGGGTGGGGAGGGTTCCTTGTGTCGGGGCAGGGAGGCGTTTCGGTGCGTCTGGGGTACACATTTTATCGGGGGATCCGCATCGGCGAGCGTGTGGTGATGTTTGGGCGCGGAACGCGCGTCAAGGGCAGTGTAAGCTCACGCATGTTGTTCTGGGCCGATGGCGGCGCCGCGGTCATCGGTTCTGACGGGACGCTGGAGCCGGTCATCGTATCGTCAGGACAATGGTTTGCCGTATCGGAACTCACCGAGCAGATGAAAATTCAGCTAATGCCACAAGACCTCATAGATCGCGCCTTCGCGCTTGCCGGATCATAACAAAGAGAAACAAGCATAAAAAAAGAATCAATTTTTCGTACAAGCTAATTGTTTCTGTACATAAAAATAGACAAAATACACAAGAAAATCTATTTTTTGATAAAATATTAAACCGTCCAACCGTTTTTTAATTGACATAATTCATGTTTTCCAGTACTTTCATGTCAGATAAATGATAAATCGAGTGTCTGATGAGGAGGTCACATGGTTAAAAGGTCGATTCTGCTTGCGGTAATTCTCATGTTCGTGTCTGCCTCGATCGTCTATGCGGGCGGCAGTTCGTCGAGCACCAAGTGTAAAACCAAGTATCCGATAGTGCTCTCACACGGGATGGGCGCCCAGTACAAGATCGCCGGCGGTCTGGCTCTATATTGGAACGATATTCCCGACGAGCTCAAGGAGAACGGAGCCCGGGTGTATATTACCAGCGTAAATTCGCTCGATTCCACCGCAAACAAGGCCGCGGCGTGGAAGAAGCAGGTGCTGGAGATCCTCGCCGTATCCGGCGCGCAAAAAATCAACCTCATCGGGCATTCCCATGGGACCATCTACAGCCGGTATGCGATATCCAATCTGGGCATGGCCCCGTATATCGCGTCCCACACCAGCATCGCGGGGCCGCACCGTGGCAGCATCATCGCAAAGCTCGTGGTTGATGTGCTCGGCGGGAAAGACAATCTCGCCTATGACGTTCTCGAATTCCTTGTCTCGCTTCTCATGGGCGACAAAAGTCCGAACGCCGTCGCCAACATGCTGAACCTGACCCCTGATTTCATGAAAAACGTCTTCAACCCGGCCACCCCGAACAAGTCCGGGATTTATTATCAAAGCTGGGCGTACAAGATCCTCACGCCCGTCGGCGCGGGTCTCTTCCTTGCGACGTGGCCGATTCAGAAATACTATGAGGGCGATAATGACGGTTTGGTCGCGGTCGATTCGGCGAAATGGGGCACGTTCCGCGGCGTGATAACCGGATCCTGGTGGGCGGGCGTCAATCACCTCGCCGCGGTCGACATGCTCTGGGGGATCACTCCCGGCTTCAATGCGCCGGCGCATTTTGTCGATATCGTCGGCGATTTAAAGAACAAGGGATACTGATCCCGGTCATCATCGTATCGCGAGCAAACGCGAGCCTCCGATATTCGGGGGCTCGTTTGTTTTGGATGATGCGTTTGTTTCGGAGTGCGCGCCGGTCGATTTCGAAAGAACCGCCCGGCCCAGAACGCGCTGTTCCGGTTCACGAAATTTCAAGCTCTTCCGGCGGATCAATTCGACACAGCGGAATTCGTTACGATGGCGCGCAGGTCGTCGGCGGAAAAATGATATTTCTGTCGGCAAAAGAGGCATGCCAGCTCGGCGCCTCCGTCCTTCTCGATCATGTCGCGGAGTTCGTCCTCGCCAAGCGATTGCAGTATGGCGCCAATCAGTGCGCGATTGCACCTGCACGCGGCCGACAGCGTCGTTTCCGCGAGGAGCTCCGCGGCGGCCCCGCCGAGAAGCCCCGAGAGATAGTGCGATATCGCACCGCCGCCTCGAAGGAACTCCCCCAGCGGTTGTGCCGCACCGGCGATCGAAGTCTCCACGCGCTCGACGACATCCGGCGTCGTGTCGGGAAAGGTTTGGACGAGGATGCCGCCCGAGGCCGAGATCGAGCCGTCGCTGTTCATGGCGAGCCCGATGATGAGCGCCGACGGCGTTTGCTCCGAGGTGGCGAGATACGATGCGAGGTCCCGCGAGATGTCCCCGTGCAGTAGGGGCATGACGCTCGTATAGGGCTCCCTGAGGCCGATGTCCTTCGTGATGGTGAGCATGCCGGCGCCGATGAGTCGCGAAAACTCGATCAATCGTATCTCCCCGGCGCCGTCGATCGCGGGATTGGAAACATAGCCGCGAATATTGCCGCGTGCGTCGGATTGCACATGGACCTCTCGGATGGGCCCGCTTCCGGAAAATTTCAGGGTGATGGTTTGCGCCGAATCGGGCTTGAGCGTGGCCCCGAGGAGGGCCGTTGCGGTGATGGCGCGCCCAAACGCGCGCGTCGCGCTGGGGGTCGTTGCGTGAATGTCGGTGAGCGACCGAACCGTGTCGGTTGTGATGGACGTATAGGCGCGGAGTCGGAGGTCGCGTATGTGAAATCTCGATATGGTGTCCATTGAATGCCCGTTTTGGAGAATCGGTGGTATGGGGTATTGGCGCTATCATCGATTATTTATCGATTTTGTCAAGAAATGAGCTTTTGGGAGGGAGGTTTTATCGAATTTCGGCTGATCAATTTCTGTTCCGTTGTTTTTTGATAAGACGATGAAGAAGTAATTTCGCTATACTTAACACATACCGACCGGATGGTTTTCGGCTTGGAGTATTAAAGGGGGGCGTGATGAAAAAACTGAGAATGATTGCTCTACTGATGTGTGTCGGATATGTGATGATGGCGTTTGTGGCGAACCATGCGAATGCAGGCGGGAAAAAGGCATCGCTCAACTTGAAATACCCGATTATTCTTGCGCACGGCTATGCGGGGAGCGACGAGTTCCTTGGATGTATCGACTATTTCTACGGTATTAAAAATGAACTGAAGGACGAGGGTGCCGACGTATACGCTCCCGATCTTGGCGCCTTCGATACGTCAGCCAAACGCGGGGAGAAGCTGAAACGCTTCGTGCTCGAGGTGCTGGCGGCCACGCGGAAGCCTAAGGTGAATATCATCGGCCACTCCCAGGGGGGTGTCACTTCGCGGTACATGATATCGAACATGGGGATGAGCGGAAAGGTCGCGTCGTTGGTGATGATATCGTCTCCGAACCGGGGAACCTCGCTTGCCGATTTTGTCATCTTCAAGCTGCCGAACGTCGCGGGAAAGGCCATCACTGGAATCGCGAACAGCCTTTGGGGCGGACTCCTCTGCGCGGACAGGAATCCCAACTTCTATGCGGCCACCTACGAGCTCACCCGTCACAACATGACCAAGAACTTCAATCCGAACACGCCGGATAAAACAGGCATTCGCTACTACAGCTATGCCGGGAAGATGTACGGCGTCTCCGCCAACATCATTCTCACTCCCACCTGGGCGCTCATACGCTATTACGATGGGGAGAACGACGGCATTGTGCCGGTCGCGAGCTCCGTGTGGGGAAACTGGAAGGGCAAGGTGACCGGCCTCTTCGGCGTTGATCATTTCATGGAAATCAATCATCTTTTCGGAAACACGCCGGGATTCGACGCCGAGGGTTTTTATGTAAAAATCGCGAAAATGCTACAGAGCGACGGTTGCTAAACCCTCCAATATCGCAATGCGAACCATCAGGAGTCTCGAACATCGAGGCTCCTGAGTGTTTTTGAGGGATGATAATTTTTCTCCGAAAACGAGGAAAGTTTTTGACGTGTCGATGATCGTTGTTTGAATACCGCTGTAATGGGGAAACAGCGTACATGATTACCGGAGCACGCCATGGATGATATTCTCGGAAAAATCAACATCTTCATTGTCCCTCCGGTGCTTGCGTTGGCGATCGGTCTTACGCTGGCCGTACTCTCGCTGGTAAAAGGGCGAGTGGGCGGACGGTTCCGCACAGAGAACGTTCTTTTCGCCCTGACCTGCATCTGGTGGTCGTCGCTGCTCGCGCCCGCGTTCATTTGCCATCAGCTCTTCAGGGGCGATATCGATTTTATCCTTCGGATCGAGCGAAGCATCCATTTCTTTTATGTGTATATACCGCTTGTAAATCTTCTGTATTTCCACCAGATTTTTCAGGTACAGCGTCGGTGGCTGGTCATCGTGTGCGCGGTGATGAGTTGTGCGATCTCCGTCTCCACCCAGACCGAATACTATTTTACCGGGATGCACACCTACAGCTGGGGATACATTGCCAAGGGCGGTCCGGCCTTCGACGCCTATGGTCTGTACGGGACGTCTATCGTCGTATACATCATCGTGTTAAGCTTCCGAAAGATACGGGCCGAGACGAACCCGGTTGCGCGCCTCAAGATGAAATTCATCACGCTCTCGCTCATGACCAGCGCCTTTCTCACCATGATGAACGTTCCCGCCATCAATGGGATCGACTTCTATCCGATGGGGAACTTCAACTTCGTCGCGCTGGGCATTCTGGCCTACGGCGTGCTGCGGTATCGCTTCATGAATGTGCGCAGCGTGCTGCATATCACGCTCATCTGGGCGGTGTTGTCGTCGCTCATCTTTATTCCGAACTACCTTCTTTTCCGATGGGTCAAGCCGCGGGTGATCGATCTGCCGGATGCGCCGTTGTTCGCAATTCTCATCGCCTGGTTCTTCCTTAACATCGCCTATATTCGGAAGGTGCAGCCGATGATCGACCAGCTGTTCAACCGCCGGAAGTTCGACCTTATCGCCGAGGAGCACGAGTTCATCGCCGAGATCGCACAGCTGCAGACCCTCTCGGCGCTCACCGGCAGGCTCATCGATGTGATGAAGAAGGCCCTCGTCTTCGCCGAGGCCGAATACGTGGTCCCGCATCACGAAGGAACGGGCGACGGCGGCTCCGGGGCGCACAGGGCCGCGGTCCCGGCGGAGATGTCCGCATGGCTGGTGCGGCACAATCATCTCATCGAGCGGACCATGGCCGAAACCGATCCGGAGTACGCCGACATGCGCGGTCCGCTGCTGGCGCTGTTCGAGTCGCTGAGGTGCGAGTATGTCATACCGTTCGTCCACAACGGCGAGCTCATCGGCCTGCTCAAGCTCTCGGAGCGGCGCAACCTCCGCCAGCTCGACGCGAGCGAGGTCAGCTTCATCAACAATATCCGTTCGGCGGCCTCGATCGCCCTCGCGAACTCGACGATGTATCAAAACCTTTCGGACCTCAAGGACAATCTCGAGGAAAAGGTTCAGGAACGAACGAAGGAGCTCAGCATGGCGCGCGACGCGCTCTGGGGCGAGATGCAGCTCGCGAAGAAGATTCAAACGGTGCTGCTTCCCGAACACCCGGCCATTCTGGGCTATGAGATATCGGGCTACATGAAAACCGCCGACGACGTCGGGGGCGATTACTACGACATCATCAACGTGGACGGGTTCGACTGGGTGGTCATCGGCGACGTTTCGGGGCACGGCGTCCCCGCCGGGCTCATCATGATGATGGTGCAGACGTCGATCCGGTCGGTGCTCTCGTGCGCGCCGTCGCTCCGTCCCAGCGAGCTATTGGCGAAGGTGAACGAGGTGATCACCGACAATATCCAGAAGCTCGGCGAAGACAAGTACATGACCATCACGGTCCTCGCCTGCTTCAAGGAAGGCCGCTTCTACTATTCGGGGCTCCATCAGGACATCATGGTCTTCCGGCACGATCGTCGCGAGACCGAGCTCGTGGAGACCGACGGCGTGTGGATCGGGCTGTTTCACGACATGCCGCGCGACTCGGCCGACAAGGAGCTGCAGATGCGGCTCAACGACGTGATGCTCCTGTACTCCGACGGCATCACCGAGGCATGGCGCACGGGGACCGCGCGGGGGAAGCGCAATGCCGAGGACGACATGTTCGGGGAGGAGCGACTCAGGACGCTGTTCACCGATCTGGGCGAACGGCCCACCGAGGAGATCAAGGAGGGGATACTCGCGGGGCTCGCGGGGTACACCTTCACCGACGATATCACCATGCTCATCCTGCGGCGGAAGGCCTGATCCGGCCGTACCGGCCGGCTAGAATTCCTTAAGCGATTCGTGGATGCCCTTGAGCATGTCGAACCAGTACTCGAGGGCGGCCTCGGCGCGATCGGCCTTGAACTTGTCGATCCAGCGGACGAGCTCGGGCGAGGTGTCGTTCTCGACATCACGGCGACGAATCATAAATGATTCCACGAGATCGATGCAGCGGCCCGCTTCCCAGAACTGCGCCGTGTTCCGGCTGTTGATGCGCCCGGCGGTAAGGGTCACATTGTGCACGAACTCGTCCTTGAGCCCGTAGAGCGTTCCGACCAGCTCAGGAATCATCTCCTCCGCCCAGGTGCGGTGGAACCGGCAGAAGCCGGCATTGTCCATGACCAGCTCGCCGATGAGCCGCTTCGCGCACTGGCGCCCCAGCTCGCGCGGCGGATGGAATTCCGCGCCATAGTGCATGTAATATTTTCCCATGATGGGCATCGGCGCGAGCACGCCGGGCGTCCAATACTGGTTGGGGACCATCCAGCCCGTCCGTGCGTTCGCGGTATAAATGAACGGGTCGAGCAGGGCGCGCCCGCGATCGCGCGCCAGGCCGCGGGCGAGCTTGCGCATCCCCTCGGTTCGCTCCAAGAGACCGCGATGTCCGACGATCGAGTCGAGTATGGCGATCCCGAGCTCGGCATTATGCGCCGAATCGACCACCACGCTGAAGCCGGTCGGCGAGAAACGCGGCGTTCCGGACACGCCGATCTCCGCCGGTGCGATATGGCCCGCATCGAGGCATTCCATGAGCCATGCGAGCGTTCCGCCGATTGAAATGCTGTCGAAACCGAGCATATCGGCATGGCGGACCAGCCGCTCGGCCGCACGCTGGTCGAACACGCCGCACAGCGGCCCCATCGTCTGGTAGGGCTCGTAGTCCTTCTTGTACTCGTCTCGGTATTTTTTGCACACGGCCGCGCACGGCTCGCCGCAGGTCTTCTGGCTCTTGGTCTTGATGGTTTCGTCGTTGAACTGCTTGAGGTAGTGGTCGAGAATGAACGATGAATGAAGCGAGCGCCGTTCGTCCTCGGTCATGTAGATGCTTCGATAGTTGAAGGCGATGATGCGGCCGCCCATGCCCGCATAATTCACCCCGAAGGTGCCCCCGGTGTCGAACTTCGGATCGAAGCGGTACTTGGTGGTAGCCTCCATGTCCTTGGCGGCCAGCTTTTTCTGGAATTTGTTCTGAAACCATTCGTCGGCGACCTTCCGGTCGCGGAAGTCCTCGTCGATGACCGTTCCGCCGTACACGATGGCGGCGATGCCGTGCTCCTGGAGCAGCTTGCTGCCGAAACCGCCGCGTCCGGCCCAGGTGTCGATGTGCGAAATCTCGCCGTCCTTGATCGGCGCCGACGCGATGGCGCCCATGTCGGTGGCCAGAGCCGCAGGACCCACCGCGAGTACGCGTGGGGAATCGGCGTAGCGATCGCCAAAGCGATCGAGTGAGTGGCGCATCATCGAATAGACGCCGCCGGGCTCCGCGCCCCATACCGCCGTGCAGTCGACCGGCGCGATGTCGATCTGCACCTCTTCGCCGTGAACGCGATTGAGGCAGAGGAGGGAGGGCACCGGCGCGCGATTGCGTATCGCAAGCAGGTTGATGCCGAGGTCGTCGAAGACGAGGCCCGCGCCACCCATCGACGAGATATAAAAGCTTCCCCAGCAGGGCGAGAATCCCGTGAAGACCATGCGGTTTGATCCGGGAAAGATGGATCCGGCGAAAAGGCCTGTCCCGATATTGAGGCTGTTGAACCGTTTTGACAGATGCAACCCAAGGTCCACCGGACCGAAAAACGCGCCAACGGGGAATTTCTCGATTCGATAAAAGCCGGACGCTGCGTCAAGGTGCAAAACGCGGAGATAGGGTTCCATGGCGGCTTCCTCCGAACAGTCTCTCCTAAGCTCTATGCGTTGAAACCGATGTGTCAAGCAGAATAATTACTCAGTCGTTTCGTACATCTGAACATGTGAATTGATGGATAAAATTCTTGTTTTTTCCGAAAAGTACTATATATTCTTCATTATGCTCCGTGTTTTGCAATTTGAATAATTACGGTAACGATATGATTGGTAATAGCAAGAAGCTTTTCGCTCGTATTGTTCCCATTATCATAACAGCGCTCGCTGTCGGTTGCACGGACGTCAAGGACAGCAATACACCGGCCGGCCCGCCTCTTGAAGGATTGATCGCGTACTATCCATTCACCGGCAATAGCGAAGATGAGAGCGGCAATGGCAGGCATGCGTCGATCCGCGGAAACCCGCGCTTGACGGCCGATGTGAACGGCTATCTCGACAACGCCTATGCCTTCAATGGGAGCGGCGATTTCATGGATACGCCGATCTATCATCTCCCGACCGAGTTTACGCTTGCGGCATGGATCAAAGTGAACGATACGTCGAGCGAGAACCCAATTATCTCAAAGAACTCAAGCGATGGGGCACCGGAGAATGGGTGTGAATTTTATATGAGCGTGCTTCCACTTTTGCATATTAGATTTGTGGTGAGCGATGGAACGGTGTTTTCGGTAGTGTCGACGCAAAGAATCAAAGTTGGCGAGTGGGCGCATGTTGCTGTTCGTTTTAGGGAGAACGGACGATCGGTCATCATTGACGGTCAATATGATACGCTCGTGACCGGCTTCGTGAGTCGTGCGCAAAAGCCCATGCAGATCCAGATCGGGCGATATCACCCTGATACAGGCCTGCTACATTTCAACGGGTCAATCGACGAGGTGCTGATTTACGGACGCGCCCTGAGCGATGGCGAGATCAGGGCGATATACGATTTCGGGAGACCATGGTAATCGGCATGCGAAGGATCATACTGGTCGTTGTGGCATTGTCGATGGTGCTGTTCTCGCATCGCGTCGACGCGCACGTGACCGATACCGCGCGCACGTGGAACTTTCTCGAATTTCGCGCGAAATTCGCCCCCGATCTCGGAGTGCGTATTCGCCCCGAGCATATCTATGAGCATTATCGCCGCGACGGCGAGCCGCTACAGACGACGGAGTATTACGTGTACGCGGGGATTTTCTACGACCTCCCGGTGAGCAAATATTTCATGCTCAATTACGCGCTCGACTACTGTTACAAGGGAATGCCGGTACACAGCAAATACCGCGACACGAGCTGGCAGTCGAACTATCCCTACGAACACGCGGTCTACGTGTGGGTCACGCCCACGGTGCTGCTGGGGGATTTCATCATTCAGACGCGGTTGGCGTTGTACAATCAACTCTTTATCGGCAACACCGAGCGCTGGCGGGGCGACGCCAAACTGCAGGGATACGACGCGAGCGAGGCATCGGGATATGCCGCTACGTTTCGCGGCATGCTGCAACTCTCCTACCGGGTTACAAAGACTTTTGAGGTCTTCGTGGGAGACGAGGTATTTTACGGGGTGTTCGATGATGCGGAGACAAAGTATGTGCCGCAAGGCGAATCGGGAGGCGCGCAAAACGTGATCCGTACGCGGACCAATAACAGCGCGAAGATCGCCTATGGGACCTATTTCCGCCGCCAGGGACTCCAGTTGAACGACGTATTCGTCGGGATCAATCTATCGCTCACGCCGGATGTTCTTTTTTCGTTCCAGTTCATCCACGAAGAGGAATACAATCAGAATTACGATCCGAAAAGCGAGCTGGCGTCGGAGCGGGTTCGGTTGCTGCAAATCAACAGGTATCTCTCGATGGGTGTGACCTATACGCTGGATTTTAGCGGGAAGTAGGGGGCCGCACCCGAGATCGCATAAAACGCATGCTGCCCGGGCGCGGCAAATACCCCGCAGGGGAATCAGCCTTTGACGAACTTCAGGAACTCTTTCGCCGCGTCGTCTGGTTTCTCGCGCATCGGGAAATGGCCGCAGTCCTTGATGATGACCACCGCGCTTTTCGAAATCCCCTTCTCGAGCAGCTTCGTGCAGGAAACATGGACCCGATTGTCCTTTTCTCCCCACATGACCAGCGTTCGGGACTTGATCTTGCCAAGCTCTCCGGCAAGCTTATAGTCCTCGCCGAACACGTCCCAGAAGATCTTTTGATTGAAGTCCGAGTTCGCGATGGATTTTTTCGTCAGATAGCGCTTGATGGGGCCGGGGATCGACGGCGGCGTTACGAACATGAATTTGAGCAGGTTGTCGAAATCGGCGACGTTCGTGACCGAAAGCGGGTTTTTCCCCACGGCGACCTGCTTTTCGAACTCGCTTCGCTCAGGGCACGGCACGGCCTCGGTGTTGATAAGAGTGAGCGACAGCACCTTGTCGGGTTTGGAGATGGCGAAATGGCTGGCGATAACGCTCCCCATCCCATTGCCCACGAGATGGAACTTCGCGGCCCCCAGTGCGGAGGCGATCTTTCCGAGCCGCTCTGATTGAAGCGCGATCCCGTACAGGGCGGCAAGGTTCTTCGTGCTTTCGCCGGATCCGGGCAGGTCGAGCGCAATGACGCGATACGACGGCGTGATGGTCTTGGCGAAGGCCGCCCAGTTGTCCTTGTCGCCGCCGAGCCCATGGAGCATGATGACGGGTTCGCCGCTGCCCCCCTCGAGATATGCCACGGTAAATTCATCAACGACGACGGTTTTCGCGGTAAGACCGGCCGCCTTACGCGCCTTGTTCACCGACATGTTGAGAATGACCTGGGGGAATCCGAAAAAGACAATGGCCGGGATGAGGAGAATGACCGCTACGATAATGAGAATGGTTTTCTTTTTATTCATAGGTTTACCTCGCTCGAAATGTTATAGGATATGGCCTTGGCTGTGTGTATATCTGTGGTGTCTTTTTACACATATCTACAGTGTGATTTTATATCAGTCAAGAAGAAATCAACGATCGTACTATGAATCATACGAAAAAATGAAAATTGATTTGACAGGGTGATAACGATACAGCGAGATTAACTTAGCATAGCGATAAATAATTGGAAGGACATACCGTTACTCCCTCATGGATGATTTACTCCAGGTCGATGGCCTGTCGCTGAGCTTCGGCGGTTTGCGTGCCGTGCATGGGATACGCTTTTCCGTGAAGCCCGGCATGATTTTCTCCATCATCGGTCCCAACGGTGCGGGGAAAACCACGATATTCAACTGCATCAGCGGTATCTATCGACCCAATGAAGGGCGCATATCATTCGCGGGACGCGACATCACCCGTCTCGCGCCCCATGCCATCGCGCGCCTCGGCATTGCGCGCACCTTCCAGAATATCGAACTCTTTTCGCGCATGACCGCGATGGAAAACATCATGCTGGGGCGGCATGTGCACATGAAGCGCGGCCTCCTGCGGGGCGCTTTCATGTGGGGGCGACGGTCTGCCGCCGCGCGCGAGGAGTGCGAAAACCGCCTGGTCGCAGAGCGGATCATCGATCTGCTGGACCTGCAGTCGGCGCGCGACCACTTCGTGGGCGAGCTACCGTACGGACGGCAGAAACTGGTGGAGCTTGCGCGCGCGCTTGCGCTCGAGCCGACGCTGCTGCTCCTGGACGAGCCGTCGGCCGGCATGAACAGCGAAGAGAAGCAGGACCTCATCTTCTGGATCAAGGACATACAGGAGGAGATGGGCATCACCATCCTCCTTATCGAGCACGACATGAAGATGATCATGGACATATCCGATCGCGTGCTGGCCATCAATTTCGGAGAGCCCATTATCGAGGGCGCGCCGGCGGAGGTGGCGAATCATCCCGATGTCCTGCGGGCCTACCTCGGGGAGGACCAGGCCAGTGCTTAAGATCAACAATGTCGAGACCTATTACGATCTGCTGTATGCACTCAAGGGCGTATCCCTCGAGATTGCCGCGGGAACGATCACGGCCATCCTGGGGAACAATGGCGCCGGGAAGAGCACGGTGCTCAAGACGGTGATGGGCCTCATCGACGACCAGCCCGAGAAGGGGACCATCGAATTTCTCGACCGGAGGATCGACGGGTGCGATCCCGAGTCGATCGTGCGGCTGGGGATATCGTACGTTCCCGAGGGCCGTGAGGTGTGGGAGGAGCTCACCGTTTCCGAAAACCTCTTGATGGGCGCCTATATCCGCCGCGACCGTGCCGGGATCAAAAAGGATCTGGATCGGATGTATGCCTATTTCCCGGTGCTCAAGGAGCGCACCGGCCAGCTTGCCGGGACGCTCTCCGGCGGCGAGCAGCAGATGCTCGCGATCGGCCGCGCGCTCATGAACGCGCCGAAGCTTCTGCTTCTCGACGAGCCGTCGTTGGGCCTTTCGCCGCTGTTGGTCAAGACCATCTTCGGCATCATCAAAACGATTCGCGACGACGGCGTGACGGTGATCCTGGTCGAGCAGAATGCGCGTATGGCGCTCCAGATTGCGGACTTCGGCTATGTGATGGAGAACGGGCGCTTCGTGATGAAGGGCACGGCGCGGGAGCTCATGGAGGACAAGGATGTCCAGGAGTTCTACCTGGGCGTCAAGACGGACGTTTCGGCGAAGGGCTATCAGCGCTGGAAGCGAAAAAAGCGGTGGCGTTGATGCGGGGGGCTCTGGCCCCTCCGTCCTTCGGACACCTCCCCCTTCGATAGGGAGGGATGGCTATGGGGTTTGTCGCGTTAAATGCTTGATGATTGGTACGAGTATCGGGACACTCGAGATGCGTTATCAACGTTATTAGTATGCAAAAAATGAAACGAATGTATATATGAACACCGTACCGGAAATTTTTACTGCGACCGTATCGAAATACGGCGATCGGGTGGCGCTGCGGTTCAAGCAGTACGGAACCTGGCGCGATGTGTCGTGGAACGAGTACCTTGAGCGCGCGACCTCCGTGGCCTGCGGCCTGTATGCGCTGGGTTTTCGTAAGGGTGATCGCGTCGCCATCATCGGGGACAACTGCCCGGAATGGGTCTATGTGGACCTCGGGACGATGTGCGCGGGCGGCGTGAGCGTCGGGGTGTACGCCACGAACTCGTGGGATCAGTGCGAGTTCGTTGTCAACCACGCCGAGGCGAAGTTCTATTTCATGGAGAACGAGGAGCAGCTCGACAAGTGGCTGCAATTCCGAGAGAACGCGCCAACGCTCGCCACGGTGTTCGTGTGGGACCTCAAGGGGCTGCGGGACTTTCGCGATCCCCTGTTGATGACCTTCGACGAGCTCGTGGAGCTGGGAAAGAAAACCGCCGAGGAGCAGCCCGATCTCATGAACGCGCTCATGGCGGCCGTGCGGCCGGATGACGACGCGCTGTTCATCTACACCTCCGGCACCACGGGGCGCCCCAAGGGCGCGGTGCTCACGCATGCGAACATCGCCTGGATCGCGAACGCCATCCAAATGGCGAACCCGCTGTATGATACCGACGAGGTCCTGTCGTATCTGCCGCTCTGCCATGTCTTCGAGCGGATCTTCACCGTGTTCGCACACGTCCGATACGGGTATATCGTAAATTTTATCGAGAACCTGGACACCATCACCGACAACATGCGCGAGATCTCTCCCACGGTCGGGTACGCTGTACCGCGAATCTGGGAGAAGTATCTTTCCATGGTCATTATCAAGATGTCGGACGCGACCTGGTTGAAAAAGCATATTTTCAAGGCGGCCCTCGATGTCGCGAACCGTCGCGCCCAGCTCATGCAGGATGGGAACCCCGTTCCGCTCGCACTCGCGCTCCTCTATCGCATCGCGTATATCGCGGTGTTCCGGAAGCTGAAGGAGCGTTTGGGCTTCGACCGGATGCGTCTTGCCTATTCCGGCGCGGCGCCCATTTCGACGGGCGTGATCACGTTTTTCAACGCCATCGGCGTGCCGCTCCTTGAAGGGTACGGTCAAACGGAGGGGACGGGCGTGACCACCGTGAACCGGCTCGGTTCCAGCCGCATCGGCACCGTGGGGAGGCCCATCGACGGGGTCGAGGTGCGGATCGGGGAGGATGACGAGATCATCGTGAAATCGCCGGGCGTCTTCAAGGGGTACTACCGGGACGAGGAATCGACGCGCCAGTCCATCATCGACGGCTGGCTGCACACCGGCGACGTGGGGGCGATCGACCACGAGGGCAATGTCATCATCACCGGACGCATCAAGGACATCATCATCACCGACGGCGGGAAGAACATCACGCCGCAGTTCATCGAGGGCAAGCTGGTGTTCAGTCCCTACGTGAACGACGCGATCGTCATCGGCGACAAGCGGAAGTATCTCACCGCCATCATCGTCCTGGACGAGGACAATGTCGTGAAGTACGCCCAGGACCACAAGATCCAGTTCTCGACCTACCGCGATCTCGCGCAGAACCTCGAGATCGAGAAGCTCATCCAGAAGGAGGTCGATGCGGTGAACGAGGCCGTATCGCGCGTGGAGCAGATCAAGCGATTCACCATATTGCCGCACAAGCTGTATCAGGAGGAGGGGGACGTGACCCCCACCATGAAGGTGAAGCGTCGCTACATACAGGAAAAGTATGCGGACCTGATTGACGGTATGTATCGTGGATAAGGGGCTGTCTCGGGTCACCATTGGCGCACCGCCCCAAATGAAGTGGGAGATCGGGAGGGGGCGTTGAAATCAGTGCGGATGAAAAACGTTCCAAAAATTGTGAAACTTCCCGCGGAGAATTTTGGAATGAGGTTTTTTTACAACAGTTCGTTGATGCTGGAGCGGCACTACGGAGGGGCTGATTCGCTGTGCGCGCATTGACATTGCTTTATACAACAAGAACACACGATATCACTGGAGGAGAGTTATGAACAGATTCTATTCATTCATCATCGCGATGGCGTTTGCATCGTTCCTGATCCTGCCGGGCTGCGCGAAGAAGGCCGTTGACGAACGGCGTGGCGTGACGGATACGACCGTGAAGATCGGGCAATGGGGCCCGCAATCGGGGCCGGCGGCGCTCTGGGGCGCGGTCGCCCGCGGATCGGACCTGTATTTCAAAATCATTAATGAAGAGGGCGGGATCGCCGGGCGAAAGATTCAGCATTTTATCCGCGACGACGGCTATCAGCCGAATCGGACCAAATCCGAGGTGAAGCAGCTCGTCGAGGGCGAGGGCGTGTTCGCCTTCGTTGGCGGCCTGGGGACCGCGACCGGCATGGCCGTGAAGCAGTATCTCAATGACAACAAGGTCCCGTGGGTGAACCCTTCGTCGCCCTCGTCGCACTGGACCTTTCCGCAGTCCAAGTACCTTTTTAACTTTTTCCCGCTTTCGAGCACCGAAGCGGACCTCTTGCTCAAGTACGCGATGGAGAACCTGAAAAAGAACTCCTTCTCGATTTTCTATCAGAACGACGATTACGGAAAGCTCGGTTATCTCGCCGCCAAGCACATCCTCGAGAAGAAGGGACTGAAGCTCGCCGAGGGCGTGTCGGTCGAGAATGCCGACACCGATTTGAGCTCGCACGCGCTCAAGCTGAAGAACGCGAACGCCGACGTGGTGATCATGTGGGTGAACCCCAAGCACGCGTCCATCATCCTGGGCCAGTGCGCGAACATCGGCTATAAGCCGCAGTGGATGGCCTCCAGTACGCTGTCGGACATGGCCATCATGTACAAGATCTCGCGCGGACTCTGGAAGGACATGATCTTCGCGAACTTCACCGAGTCGCCGGATTCGGATTCCCCGCTCATGAAGAAGTACCGCGCGTATCATCAGAAGTTCGCTCCCAACGAGCGCTGGGGGGTCTTCTACTACGCCGGCATCATGTTCGCCGAGCCGATGGTCGAGGCGCTCAAGAAATGCGGGAAGGACCTCACGGTGGAGAATTTCGTGAAGGCGATGGAGTCCATCAAGGACTTCCAGGGCATCGGCCCCAAGATCACCTACGGGCCCAACCAACGCCAGGGCGCGAACTCGATCTTCATCGCCAAATGCATCAGCGACACGAAGGCGCAGAAACTCACCGGCTGGCTCACGTCCGATTTCGACGTGAACGAGATCCTGAAACAGGTGAAATAGACGGGGAACGGGGCCCGTCGCTCATCGGGCCCCGCGTCACACGCCATGGATATTAAACGCGATTACTACGAGGACATACGGCTCCTGGGGAGCGGCGCAAAGCGGTTTTGGTTCGGCGTGATGATGCTCGCGCTTGCCGTGACGCCGTTCCTGTTGCCCGGTCATGTGTTGAGCGATGTGAACTTCATCGCCATCAACGTGATCGTGGCGATTGGATTGAACATCCTGGTGGGGTTCACCGGCCAGGTGTCCCTGGGCCATGCGGGCTTCTTCGCGATCGGGGCCTATGCGACGGTGTTGTTGATGAGCGCCGCGCAGTTCGTCCCGTTCCCGCTCGCGCTGCTCGCGGCCGGGCTCATCGCGGCGCTGTTCGGGTTCGTCCTGGGACTGCCGTCGCTCAAGCTGGAGGGGCCGTACCTCGCAATCGCCACGCTGGGTTTCGGCATGGCCATCACGCAGATCATCGGCCGCTTCTCGGTCTTCGGCGGACGCGATGGCATCCAGGTCCCCGAGGTGCACTATCTCGACCGCCTGTTCGTCGAGTACGCCGGGATGACCGCATCGGCGGCCAAGGCGGCCGACCTGTATTTCATCATCATCGTCTTCGCCGTCGCCATGACGATCATGGCGCGCAATATCATCAAAACGCGGGTGGGGCGCGCATTCATCGCGATCCGCGACGACGATATCGCCGCCCAGTCGATGGGCGTTCACGTCACGCTCTACAAGACCCTCTCCTTCGCCGTGAGCGCGTTTTTCACCGGCGTGGCGGGCGGCCTGTATGCGATATGGCTCGGCTATATCAACCCGGAGTCGTTCGGGTTCATCATGTCGGTGCTTTTTCTGGCGATGGTGGTGGTGGGCGGTGTGGGCTCCATCATGGGATCGGTGCTGGGCGCGATCGTCATATCGTTCCTGGACCTCAATCTCAAGCAGAACACCATCGTCCAGATTCCGGTGCTCGGGAATGTGCTGGTCATGTTCACCGACGCGGTCATGGACACAAACGGCATCGCCTACGTGAGCTACATCATCTTCGGCCTCATCATGATGCTCATCGTCGTCTTCGAGCCGTTGGGATTGTTCGGGTTCTGGATCCGAATCAAAAAATACTGGAAGACGTGGCCTTTCTAGGATCGGGGAAAACCGTATGATGATTCTGCAGCCCCTTATTGACGGCCTGGCGATCGGGAGCCTCTACGCCCTCATCGCGCTTTCGATGGTCATCATCTACAAGACCTCCGAGGTGCCCAATTTCGCGCAGGGCGAGATGGCCATGCTCTCGACGTTTTTCGCGTATTATCTCATGGAAAATGCGGGGTTCGCCTTTCCGTACGCGTTCCTGGGAGCCCTGGTTTTTGCGGCCGTGGTGGGCGTCGTGTTCGAGTTCGTTTTCCTGCGACGCGAGAAGGAGGTGGGCATCCTCGGCTTCATCCTTATCACCCTCGGTTTTGAGCGCATCCTGTACGGCATCGCCGGCTGGAAATGGGGATCGGAGCAGAAGCTGTTTCCATCGAGCTTCGCGCCGCTGCCGGTTTCGGGCTCCACGATGATTCACCTGGGGGGCGTGAGCATCAGCCAGATCAAGCTCATCATCGTGATTGTCGCGGTTTCGCTCATCGGGCTGATATTCCTGTTTTTCAAGTACACCCGGGTGGGCATCGCCATGAAGGCGACCCAGCAGAATGCGACCGCGGCGCGCATCAACGGCATCCGTACGAAGCGCATCATGTCGCTCACCTGGGCCATGAGCGCGGTGGTGGGCGCGATCGCGGGCATGCTGCTGGTGCCCGGCACCAATACCTCGCTCGACGCGAACATCATGCTCGCGCCGCTCCTCAAGGGCTTCGCCGCCGCCGTGCTGGGCGGGATGAACACGCTTGTCGGATCGATTGGCGGCGGAATCATACTGGGGGTGATCGAGAAGTTCTTCGGGTTCTATATCTCTTCGGAATTCGAGACGGTGGTCGCCTTTCTCATCATCGTTATCATTCTCTGGTTTCGCCCGGGGGGCCTCTTCGGGCGCCACTATGTGCGGAAGGTGTAAGCCAATTTCCGACGTCCGTACAACGAACGACCTTTCTCGCGACGCCTTCGGCGCTGTAAAACCATGAAGCTCGTGATTTTCGATATCGACGGGACGCTGCTGAACTCCACGGACGTCGATGCCGAGTGCTACGTTCGTTCGATTACCGACGTCTTCGGGATCGCCGGGATGAGCGACGATTGGAGCGAATACACGAGCGCGACCGATCGAGCTATCTTTGATGACGTGGTCCAGCGAAATCTCGGGCGACCGCCCACCGACGAGGAACGCGCGAAGCATATCGAACGGTTGATCGAGCTTTTCAGCGTGGCCGTTACGGTTGATCCCGCTCGATTCGCCGAGATCCCCGGGGCGCGCGACATTATTGCGGGGATGCGGTCACGAGACGGATGGGTTGTCGCGATCGCGACCGGGTGCTGGCTCGAGTCGGCCGAATTCAAGTTGCGCGCGGGCCGCATCGACCATTCCGGCATCACGATGGTGACGAGCACCGACGAGGGGATGCGGGACCGTCTCGTGGGGCGGTGCATCGAGACTGCGCGCTCGCGGGCCGGGGTCAGGGCCTTCGATGCGATCGTCAGTATTGGCGACGGTCGCTGGGACGTGGAGGTCGCCTCCCGCCTCGGGATCGGCTTTATCGGAGTGGGCTCTGACCCCCGATCGATATTCCGGCGCGAAGAGCGATGTACGGTGATCGATCGCTATCCCGACGTCGATTCGTTTGTTCAATTGCTCGAAACGGCCGCCGTGCCAGGTCGCGAGTAAAAAAGTGGCATACGGCGGAATATATCGATTGACAATACACGCCCCCTCGGCGATGTCGTTACTCCAGACGGGGCCGTAGCTCAGTTGGGAGAGCGCTAGAATCGCACTCTAGAGGTCGAGGGTTCGATTCCCTTCGGCTCCACTTCACGCAAACGCCTTCCACGCTCGTGGAGGGCGTTTTATTGTGTGCCCGTTTATCAGGTAACGCCGCGCCGTATGGATACCCTCGAGAAAGAGATTCTTCCCGGAATTTTCATCATCACCCAAAAGGGGCGCTGGGGCGTTGTGCGTCCCGCGGTAAATCTCTACTTCATCGCGGGGCCGGACGGGCTGCTCTTCGATGCCGGCTATGGGAACCGATCGTCGGTGCGAATGGTGACGCGGGGTATCGAGCGCGTCGTTTCACGCTGTACCGGTCGCGGGGAGCCCTGCGTACTGACGCGCGTCCTCCCGAGCCATGCGCATCCTGATCATTTCGCGGGTCTGAAAAAGATCAGACGCAGTACGGGCGCACGGGTGCTCCTCACCGAAACCATGGCCGGAATTATTTCGAGCCGGTCGGCCTATCGGCGTTCATATCGATTCAGCGCATCGCGCTATTACCGAGAAAAACGGCCCATGCGCCAAAAGCTGATTGACGCGCTGGTAAATCCGCTCATATCGTTCCTGTACGAGCTCGTGTTCGGGACCGCGTTCATTTCCAATCCCGACGAGATCGTGCCCGATTCCGGGTCGCTCACCGTAAACGGAGAGCAGTGGACGATCGTTCCGTCGCCGGGACACAGCGCCGACCACATCGCGCTGTACAGCGAATCGCGCGGCGTCCTTCTCGCGGGCGACAACGTGCTCAGGAGGATCATCACCTGGCTCGGGCCGCCGAAATCGGACCTTGCCGCGTATTTCGCGACGCTCGAGCGGTATCGCGCCTTACCGCGGCTCGATGTGATCCTGAGCGCCCACGGCAGTCCGGTGCGGAATCCGCAGCGGCGGATCGACGAGATCGTCAAATGGCGCACAAAGCGTATTGCCGATGTCCAGCGCGCCGTCGATCGATCGGGCGCCGAAGGAATCGGCTTTACCGGTATCATCGACGCCTTCTACCGGAGGAAATCGCTTGCGAAACGATTCCTGGCCGAGGGCTGGGTGATGCTGACGCTCGATTACCTGGTGACCGAAGGCGCTATTGAACGCTTTGCCGTGAACGGGCGGGTGCGGTTTCGGTCCACCGCATATGCGCCAGACAAACAGCTGCATACTACTTGATGCGGGAGGAGCCCAATGAAACGCCTGTTGACGATTGTACTCTGTGGAGTCATGGCGATTGCCATGGTGACGGACGGGCCGGCGCAAAAGACGAAACGCGGAAAAGGAACGCAGGGCCGTACGAAAGAAGCGCAGAAGAAGCGCGCATCGGAAACCACATCTCATGAAAAACGCGCTCCCCTCAAGGCTGAAACGCCGGTTCGCGAGAACACGGCGGCGGAGGAACTCGCGAATAAACTGTCCACCATCGTTTTGGCCGATCCCGAGCTGGGCTATCGCGCTGCGGTGCATCTGCGGCGACGTGGCGGAAGCGCAGAATTGATTAAGCAATCGGCGTGGACTCGTGAGCGCAGAACCTCGCTCGCCGAGCTCTTCGAGCTCACCAGCGGATCGCTGGCGATCGAGCAGAGTCTCCAGCTCATGGCCGGGCGCGACCTCTCCCGGGAGGAATATCGGCGGGACAAGACGGTGAGCGTGGGTACGCTGCCGGCCCCGCAGCTGAAACCCCATGATTTCAAGGCGCTCCTGGGCGAAAAGACCGTTTCGGTCCCGGAGAGCGCCTCCATGATTCCGCACGACGCGATCGCGGTGCGCTGTGCGAGCATCAAGCACGCGATCAGATTGAGCGACCTGGCGAAGCTTTTCAAGCAGCAGGCTCCCTTTTTCGTCGCGAACGTCGGGCATGGCGATGATTTCGAAAAGAAACTTCTCGCCCAGTTTGGCCTTAAAACGCCGGGACCGCTGGTGAGGAAATTCTACGGCGTCGCGATTGACGAGATGAGCGTGATGGTCGAAGACCCCTATCTTGTCGAGGGGGCCGATATGGCCGTGCTCTTCAAGCTGGGTAATAAATTTCTGTTCAAGGAGCGGATCGGGAAGTATCGCGAGAGCTTCAAGAAACAGGTTTCGGGCGCGGCGGAAGGATCGATCAGTTATAACGGATTCACCATCCATACGCTCACCAGTCCCAACGGAGAGCTCCGGGCGCATACCGTCGAGCACGGCGACTATTGGATCATCGCGAGCTCGGCCTGGATGGCGCGTCGTATCATCGACACGATTCAGGGGAAGGTCCGTTCGATCTCCGACAACCTGGATTATCGCTACCTGCTTTCCGTCCATCGGGGAGCGGGCGATGCGTTCGTGTACATCGGGGATGATTTCGTATCGAAGATCATCAGCGCACGGTTCAAGATCGGCGAATTGCGGCGGGTCAATTGCGAGGCCAACCTGCGGATGATCGGCTTCGCCCGCAACCTGTATGCAATCGAGCGACGTGCGGCGCCGGTGTTTGCCGATCTCTCTGGAGCGAAGTACTATCTTCCCGAACTCGTGTGTCCCGAGGGCGGGACGTATGATATGCGCGACGGGGTCCCTCGCTGCAGCAAGCACGGATCGCTCGGGGGATTGTTGCCGCTCTCGGCGAACCCGGTCGAAATGGTTACTGAAGGAGAGGCGCAGCGTTATCGTCAATTTGTTGATAATTACCATAATTATTGGCGGAAGTACGTCGATCCCATCGGCATTCGGGTCGATTTCGGAAAAAACATCTCGGTGCGGACGGTCATCCTGCCCCTGGTTGAAAATAGCGAATACCGCTTGCTGCAAACGATCATGGGCGGCGCGCCGGTTCAGCTCGAGGCCGTTTCAATCGCCGGGAAAAAGGTCGTGTTTCACGCGGCGTGCAAGCTGCGCTTTTTCGACGGGTACCGGAAAGACCTATCGCATGTGGACGATGAGCGCGTGCGCGCCGGCATGCTCAGGTTTCGCCAGGAGTTTGGGAAGAAGAACCCAGGGCTCGATGTCGACCCCCTGGAGGCGTTCGGCAACGAGTTGGATTTTTTCTTCATTGAACGGGACATTCCCGAGCAGTTACGTCGGGACGTGCTTCGTTTCAACATGCGCGATTTTGAGCGCATTCTGTTCCGGCATGTGGTGGTTCGAATGAAACTGGCGAACCCGGACGTCGCGAAGATCGTATTGCCCGTCATTCTGGCGGAGTTGCAGCGGCGCGGTCCGCAGGACCGGAGGCTCGCCTGGACCTATGATTCAACGCTCAAAGGCGATACGATCTCGTTCGACACCTTCGGCTATCGTTTGATTGTGCTGCTCAGAAAGGACGGCGTATGGATCACGGGCGGATCGCTCCGGCGCAAATCGGACGGGAAGGGCGAAAGCATCACGACCGTGCTCGAGCGGTTCATGGCCGAGAAGGACGCATTTTTTTCCTCCACCCTCAGGGGGCAATTCGATATTCCGAGGAACCGTACGGGGAACTTCGAGGTGGGGTTCCATCCCGCAAACCTTGACGCCCTTCGATATTTCCTGAATCTTGCGACCCACGGCGTCTATGCGAACAATTGCATGGGCACGATGCAACTCGTCTCAGCTGCGGTGCAATTGCATTCAATTGTCGATGGCGTTTCCGCTGATACCGTCATGGACGATCTGGGCCGCTACCTGCCCGGTCGAATGATCGCCTGTCCGCTCAAGGGCACGTATTCCCTGGCGAAGTCCGGAGATCCGCGGAGTGCGGTTGCGTGTTCGATCCATAGGACGAACATCGTTGATGATTCTGACGAATTGTACCGACTTTTCTCTACGGAAACGGAGATGATGAAGGTGTTCCAGTCTGTCAGATTCATCCTGATGACGCTCGGGTTCACCCCGGAGGGGATCGACACGAACATACTGATTCGAGATCCGCTCGATTGATACGCGAAATGCATCGGAGGAGTTGATATGGCACCCGTCTCTGCGCTCGAGAACCAGCTCGCCGCGATCGCCAACTGGGCGACGGTATCGTACAAAAAAAACCTCCTGAAGGAGCTCGCGCGGACCATCGCGGACGATGAGCGGATCGACGATCTTCTCGAGGGGTTCTACGCCGGGGAGGATACTCTCGACGCCGGAAAGGAGCTTCCCGGCATCCTCTGCACGACCGACCGGCGGATCGTGTTTTTCACCAGTGAGCGTTCGAAGCCGCTCGTGCGCGAGGTCCGCTTTTCGGACATCGCCGCCATCGAGACCGAGAAGGGCTATGCCGCCATGAAGATCGCCATCAAAACGCATGCGGCGAACACGATGGTTTTTAAAAGCTTCTCGCGTGAATCGACGGTCAACCGGTTCCTCGAGGCGGTATCGGCGAGCGCCAGCACCATGCCGGTGAAGCGGAGCGATCGTTCGACCGACGCCGTGGACCGGCTCACCGACATTTTCGTGAGCCGCGCTCTGCCCGGATTCATCGACAAGCTGCGCAGCGCGGTCGACGACCTCGCGCCGGGGACCGGCGCGACCGGCGGCGATATCATCGAAGACGTCTCCAATCTGAACTTTCTTTTCGCGGAGGCGAAGAAGATTTGCGATACGCTGGGAGGGTTCCTCGCCCTCGAAAACGGCGCGGAGATCCGCAGCGCCATTCTCAACGATCTCATGGTGCTCTCGTCGCTGGGTATCGTGTCCGCGAAGACAATCGGCGATCCGGAGAAGCTCTTCATGTCCCTGGTGTTGCTTCCGTTCTCGCAGGAATCGGCGGAAGCGGTCGCCGAGAAGACGAGGCAAATATACGCATACGACTCCTTTCCATTGCATTTTCGGGACAAGCTCCGTGAGTTTTGGGGCGGAATTACGTCTCTGGTGGAAAAATCACGCATATCGCTCGAGAACGATTCACTCGCGTCCCTGGCGCTGCTCGACGCCTATGATCGCGAGAAGGGCACGACAAACGCGGAGCGCGCGGGCGCCGCGCTCTATGCCTATGCCCAGTGCGTCATGAAGGCCGATGGGGTGTTGAGCGCAGAGGACGAAGAGCGGCTCAAGCAGATCCACGCGCTCATCAACCGCCGGCCGGCGGTGTCATCGGCAGACGGCAAGGCCCTTCCGGGAGTGACCGTGACCGCGCCCGAAAAGGAGGAAACGATCGATGAGGTGATGGAGAAAATCAACAAATTGGTGGGCATGGAAAACATCAAGGAGGAGATTAAAACCTTCATCAACCTCATCAAGGTCCAGAAAGAGCGCGAACAGCGCAAGCTGCCGGTAACGCCGCTGTCGCTCCATGCGGTATTCTACGGCCCGCCCGGAACCGGGAAGACCACCATCGCACGCCTGTTGAGTCGGGTGTATCGCGCCATCGGTCTTCTGAAAAAAGGGCACCTCGTAGAGACCGACCGCGCCGGGCTGGTGGCCGGATACGTGGGGCAAACGGCCATCAAGGTCGACGAGGTGGTGCAGAAGGCGCTTGATGGCGTTTTGTTCATCGACGAGGCGTATTCGCTGGTGCCGGAGGACGGCGGCAAGGATTTCGGCGCCGAGGCGATCGACGCGATCCTCAAGCGCATGGAGGATTATCGCGATCGGCTGGTGGTCATCGTCGCCGGTTACACCGACGAGATGAAGCGATTCATAGAGTCCAATCCCGGGCTCAAATCGCGCTTCAGTCGCTATTTCTATTTTGATCATTACAAGCCGGACGACCTCATGAAGATCTTCGATATCTCCTGTACGAACGTCCGGTTCACGGTGACCGATACGGCTCGGAAAAAACTCGCCGCACAGCTCGAGGCGCTCTACGAAAAGCGCGATCGATCGTTTGGGAACGGCCGGTTGGTCAGGAACATATTCGAGAAAATCGTCGAGCGCCAGGCGAACCGCATCGCGGGAATAACGCCGCTGACCGATGAGATCCTCTGCACGCTCACCGAGGAAGACATTCCCGAAAAGATCGGCCTTGCGGATTGATCCCGGCATGCGTCAGGCCATCATCGCGTTTGAAGCATTGCGTGGCGGCACGTCGCACGCATCACGTCGCGCGTCGGTGCGCCCGCTTTTTTGGTTGACGGTTGTTGACGCATGCCCATAATTAACCATTTGGTTAAAATCAACGCTCTACACAGCACGCCCCTGCAGCGTGAGCGCTCGTACAGACGCACCCCGCGTTCCGCTCGATTTGAGACATGCAGCTGTTGATGTGTGGTATGCACAAGGAGACGAGTATGCGCAGTGTACAAATCGTGATTTCGATGATCCTTCTGTTCCGCATGCTGTCGCCCGCCGCTGCGCAGCAGGACGCAGATTTCACGCCCGAGCGGGGCGGCGAGCTCATCAAGGTGGACATGGGGGACAGCGCCGCCTTCATGATTGGCGGAAACAGGGTGTCGCTGGGCGGCGCCATCCACATGGTGCTTGAGCGCAATAAGGACACGCTCACCGGCACCTACGATGCCGCCATGGTCGACACGATGTACAAGAAGTTCCTGCGCAAGTACGCGCTCAATATCGACCTCGAGGGAGGATACAAGTACCAGAAGTTCCCCGAATCGCTGCAGATGATGTCCGGCGAAGAGCAACGCTCGTGGGACGTTTCGGCCGCGCTCAGCAAGTATTTTTCGTCTGGAACGTTTGTGTCGGCCGGGATCATGCACACGTATTCCAAGACCGAGTACATCCCCATTAACCTCATGGGCAACCAGATTACCTTCGGGGACCCGGAATATAACCGGCCGGTGCTCTTCGTTTCGATACAGCAGGAGCTTCTGAAAAACTCGTTCGGGTATAACGAACGTCGTCAGAAAGAAATACTGAAGAACACCGCGAAGATGCAGCGGGAGGCCCTGGTCTTTCAACTGGCCGGCCTGGTCGTGCAGACCGTGATTGACTACTGGTCGGTCCTGGTCGGAAACTCGGGCCTCGAGAATGCGCGACTCCAGCTTCGCGAGACCAAACGAGTAAGAAACATCACCGCGCAGAACGTGCGCCTGGGGCTTGGCGAGAGCTATGATCTCAATTACTACAACACGCTCGTCGCCACGTCGGAGGGCCGCGTGGCCCAGGCCGAACAGGAATACCGGGATACGCTGCGGCGTCTGCTGCGCACGCTCAACCTGGAATCGAATCTGGAACTCAGCGGAACGGCGGTGTTATCGAACAAGCTTCCCGTTATTAACGTAGAAAAATCAATCGAAACGGCCTATTCGAAGCGGGCGGACTACAAGGGGGCGCAACTCATGCTCGACAGCGCTCGTCGCGAGCTTGAGTTGTACAAGAACGAGGACCTGCCGTCGGTCATGGCCATCCTCAAGGCGAACACGATGGGGCAGCGCAAGGAACAATCGGATGCGTATGAGGATGCCGGGAAGAACAAATACCCGTCATGGGAGGCGCGGCTCAAGGTCAGCTATCCGCTGGACAATACGGAGCAGAAGGCCAACAAGCGCAACGCTCGCTACAAGCTCGAACAGGCGAAACTGCAGTTCGACAAGTACCAGCGTCTGGTGAAGGACGAGGTCGTCAGCAGCGTCGAGCGTATCAAGACCGATTACGAGCTGTACCAGAAAGCGCGCGAGGCGCGGGTGCAGGCCGAGCTGTATTATCGGAAAATACTGGTGAACATGCGGCGGGGGAGGGTGACCAATGCCGTGGTGAAGAACGCGCTGGACGCCATGATCGACAGCCGCCAGCGCGAGCTCAACGCGCTCGTGCAGTACAATATCACCCTGTTGCGCTATGATCTGGCGACCAACTTCATGTTCGACCGGTACAAGATCGACGTGAACGCCTATATTCCCAATTGACGATTTCGGAGCGGATGAACCATGTTTCTGCCGGCCACGCCTGACGAGGTTGCGCGGCGCGGTTGGGAGCGGCTCGATGTGGTCATCGTGACCGGCGACGCGTACGTAGACGCCCCGCAGTTCGGCGCCGCGGTCATCGGCAGGGTGCTGGAGGACGCGGGGTATCGCGTCGGAATCATCGCGCAGCCCGATATCGATTCGCCGCGCGACATCACCCGTTTCGGCGAACCGGCGCTCTTCTGGGGCGTCACCGCGGGCGCTGTCGATTCAATCATATCAAACTACACTGCGACCGGCAAACGCCGTAATCGGGACGATCTCACGCCTGGCGGCGTGAACGATCGGCGTCCTGACCGCGCCTCGATCGCCTACGCCAATCTCATACGCCGGTACTTCAAAAACACCGCGCCGATCGTCCTGGGCGGCGTCGAGGCGAGCCTGCGGCGAGTCGCCCACTACGACGCCCGGGACAATGCGCTCCGGAGGTCGATCCTCTTCGATGCGAAGGCCGATTACCTCGCCTATGGCATGGCGGAACGGACGGTCCTGCACCTCGCATCCGCCATCAAGAATGGTTGCGATACGCGGGATATATCGGGGTTGTGCCATATCGCGAAACAGGTCCCGGAAGGTTACATTGAGCTTCCAGGATTTGAATCGTGCCTCTCGGACAAGGACGCCTTCATTGCGATGCATCGCCTTCTCGCTGAAAACATGGATTCCCGGTCGGCGCGTGGACTTGTCCAGCGGCATGGTGACCGCTATCTCGTCCACAATCCGCCGCCAATCGATGTATCCCCAGAGGAGCTGGACGCGATACACGAGCTCGGATACGAGCGCGAGGCGCATCCGCTCTGCCGTGCGCGGGGAGAGGTCCGCGCTTTGGACACCGTGCGCTTCTCCATCACGACGCACCGGGGCTGCTTCGGGGGATGCAGTTTCTGCGCAATTGCGATCCATCAGGGGCGACGGATCGTTTCACGCAGCATCGAATCGATCGTGCGCGAGGCTCGATCGTTCCTGGGGCATCCTTCGTTCGCGGGAATCATCAGCGATCTCGGTGGGCCAACGGCGAACATGTATGGCATGTCGTGCGCGAATGACGACGCTCCGGTGTGCGCGGAACGGCAGTGCGCGGGGATCAGTGTGTGCAGAACGCTCGTCTGCACGCACGAGCGCTCAATAGCGCTTCTACGCGCCGTGCGGTCGGTGCCGGGAATACGCAAGGTCTTTGTCGCATCGGGGGTCCGTCACGATCTCGTGCTCGCCGATCATGAGTTCGGCCGCGTATATCTTGAGGAGCTCGTGGAGCATCATGTTTCCGGCCAGCTGAAGGTCGCGCCCGAGCATTCCGAACCCGCGGTGCTTCGTCTCATGGGCAAGCCTGATTTCGACTCGCTGCGTGAGTTTAAACAGCTGTTTGATGATATCGTTCGCGCGAAACGGGTTCCGCACTACCTGACCTATTACTTCATCGCAGCGCACCCCGGATCGACTGACGCCCACATGCGCGCTTTGCACGGGAAGATCTCACGCGAATTGCGCATCACGCCGGAACAGGTGCAGATCTTCACTCCGTCGCCCTCCACTGCGGCGACGTTGATGTATTACACCGGCGTAAACCCATCCGACGGAGCCGCTGTGTTCGTTGAACGGGACCGGAGCCGTCGAGAGCGGCAAAAACGGATCATTACGGGTTGATGCGATCGTCGATGGTCGCCAGTCACGTCCTGTCGGGAGCGTCGTCCGGCACGATCAATTGGGCGATCGTCGCGCCCCAGTTCCCTGCCTGATCGCTGAACGTGGCGACGCGGGGATCGTTTTCGAGAAATGCGATAACAATTGATTTTATGACCGACTGTCCCTTGCCGTGCACGATGCGGACGCTACGATACCGTTTGGCGATCGCGTGTTCGATGAAATCGCCAAGGAGCGCCTTGACGTCGCGGGGGTGGAAGGCGTGGAGGTCGATTTCGTCGGTGAGTTCAACCGGGACGAAATCGTCATCCATGAATAATCGCTACCAGATGAAGAGGAGGGGATCGACCAGCTGCCCATGCCGCTTTACGACGAAGTGGAGGTGCGACCCGGTCGACCGGCCGGTCGAACCGACCTCTGCGATGATATCGTTCTTGGTGACCATGTCGCCCTGCGCAACGCGGATCACCGAGCAATGGCCGTACATGGTCTCGTATCCGTTCCGGTGGAGGACGAAGACGGAAAGCCCATAGCCCTCGTTCCAGCCGACCCGGCTCACCATGCCGTCGGCAAGCGGACGGATCGGCGTCCCGGTTGGGGCGCGGATATCGACTCCATTGTGAAAGGTGGCCTCTTTGTAGATGGGATCATTGCGCACACCGAAAAACGAGGTGAACTGACCGCGCACCGGCACCGCGAATGCCATGCGGATATCGTAGAGGTCCTGCAGCGCCTCACCCACGATGCGCGGTTTCGCATTCTTGATGAATACGAACCGAATATCGTCGAGCGACAGGAGGTCGAATACGCCCTGGCGGAAATCTCCCTTTACGCGCATGGAAAGCGGGTTCCCGACGCGGGTGAGCATGCGCACGGCGTCGGCGGCATCGTCGATGGGAAAAAGCACGCCGTTTTCGCTTGGGATGACGAGTTCGAGTCCCTCAGTTGCCGCGAGCGACGGCAAATGTGGATTTGCGCCAATAATGGTTTCAAGAGAAATGTTATGTCGATGGGCGATGTCCCAGTAGGATTCTCCCGCCTGGATGCGGTGGATCGTAACGGTTGTTCCGAAATTGTACCGATAGGTCTTGACGAGTTTCAGATATGCATCCGCTGATGTGAACACCGGAAATCCGTCACGTAAACGGTAATCCTGCGGATTGACGACGATGCGTTCCTTGGTCGCCCTAACGAAAAGGTTGCCGCCGACGAAGATCGTTATGCCGGCAAGCAGGAGGATGACCAGATAGCGCACAGCCTTCGAAGGCTCGCTCGAAGTGGTCTGCAGGGCCTTCGGTACCGGCCGAAATCGTTTCATGTCCAGCATCAGCTTTTTCTCCCCAGCGCCTCAGATTTCTTGGCCGCCGCCTCGATCGCATCCATCACGATCCCCGAGAACCCGGCGCGCTCCAAAACGTGAACGGCGTCGATCGTGGTGCCGCCGGGCGAGGTGACCTGCCCGCGGAGTTCTATGGGATCGGCTCCGGCCTCAAGGACGAGTCTCGCGGCGCCTGCTGCGGTCTGGGCCGCCAATTCCAGCGCCGTTTTGCGCGGTATGCCCATTTTCACGGCGCCGTCCGTCATGGCCTGAATAAGCATGAAAACGTATGCAGGCCCGCTGCCCGAAACCGCCGTTACCGCATCCATCATCCGTTCGGGAAGCACCGCGACCCGTCCAAGCAAGCCGAATATGTCCGTAGCCTCGCGAATCTCATCGCTGCCGACGGTATCGTGCGGCGAAATCACAATCATCCCCTCGCCGATCTTTGCCGGCGTGTTTGGCATCACGCGAAGTATTTTCTTGTCCGGCCCAATAACGGCCGTAATGGATTCGATGGATACGCCCGCCGCGATCGAAATGATCGTCTGGTTGCGGATACGATCGCGCGCTTCTGTAAGAACTTTTTTTACACCGTCTGGCTTGACTGCGATTATAATTATGTCGCTTTTTTCTGTCAAGTCATTAATGGTGCTCACTCCCTGGATTCCGTATAGCTTTACGGCCGCGGCCTGTTTTTCAGCATCAATATCGTAGCAATAAATCATCTCCGTGGATTGGGCGCTCGCCAGCCGGGAGAGGATTGCGCCGCCCATATTGCCGACGCCAATACATGCGATTCGCTTATTGACGGTTTGTTGCATCGTAATCCCTCTGCCCGAAAATGGCCGTACCGATCCGTATCATGGTCGCGCCTTCTTCGATGGCGACATGATAGTCGGACGTCATACCCATGGATAATTCGTTTATGGTCATTCCGTATGAACTGTTAATATCATCAAGCAGATTTTTTAGCAATCTGAACGATTTTCTTATTGTATCGATATTATCGGTAAAAGGACCGATTGTCATCAAGCCGCGCACGTCGATGTTTTTCAGGTCCGACATTTGGTGAACAAGCGTAGCGGCTTCGTCGGGAGATACGCCGTTTTTGGATGATTCGTACGACGTGTTCACCTGTACGAGGACTTTCTGGACTTTTCCGATCCGTGCCGCCTCGTCATTCACCGCCGCAGCGGTTGTAAGCCGGTCGATTGAATGAATGAGATCGAACAAGGCCACCGCCTGGCGCGCCTTGTTCGACTGTAAATGACCCACCAGGTGGAACACTGGAGATCCCGTGAGTAAGGGGATCTTTTTTTGGGCCTCCTGGACCTTGTTTTCGCCAAATAGCAGAATCCCGCTCTCGATGGCCTCCTGAACGGTCTCGGCTGGATGTGTTTTGCTGACGGCAATGATGCGAAGCGACACAGGGTCACGGCCGTATGCTCGACAAATCCCATCCGCTTCGGATCGAATCCGATCAAAGTTGTCTTTTATCCCCATAGCTCCATTGAGTAGAGTCATTAAAATTTAGCAATACAAAAAATATTTTATGAGCAATTCAGATGCAAAATATCCATTCAGTACCAGTTAACAGGAATTGATAAGTAAAAATTCGAAAAGTCAATTGACCCATATTGACCGTCCGGCCAACTTTTATTATAATTAAATTGATTTATTAAACAACAGCAATAACGTTATCTAAGATAGAAACCAGAGGTTAGAATGTTCAAGAGAGCTCTTCCAAAGAAACCAGCTACGCGAAAGGTAAAAGTTTCATTCAATGGCGAGACTCTGAGCGCCTACTATGCGGTTACCGACAGCCGTACGTCCGACGAAAAGTGGCTCAATCAAAAAAATGGACGGTTGTCGGGTCCGGTAATCGTTTTCTTTCAGGGGCATGCCCAGCGGCCGGCTGATATTTTCCCGTTTACCGCGGAGTTGTCCTTTAGGTGCACGTCCGGGGTTGTGATATCACCCGTATGCGATACGCCCTACGGTGCGGATAAAAAATGGCGTGGCGATGCCGGTAAGACCGTCATTCTCATGGAGGTCGTCCGGCATGCCCTGCAGGAGCTGGGAGTGGATTTCGATGCGTATGCGCCCCGGTGTGATCTGCCGATCGCGCTTGACGGACGCATCGCGACACCCGGCGTCAGGGCGCTAAATGCCGTTTCCGCCGGAGCAGCCGCGCTGGGTTGGTCGCACGGTTGCAGTCTCGCACGCCGATTCGCCAGCGCCTACCCGTCGCTGGTAACGGATTTTGCCCAGATGTGCCCCTCGGGGTACGTGAACTGGGGGAATATGGCCCTGGCCGGGCCGGCGCGCCTGCTGGTGCGCTTTCTCACCGAGTGCCTCAATATCTCAATGCGCGCGACCTTCTCGCACCCCGTGAAGGCGACCCTCTCGGGACTTAACGTCATGAAGGGGAACACGATCGATACCATCAATGCCGTTTCGTCGCTGATCGACGGCAACAAGCACCCGATGAAGCTCTTGCGGAACATGCGGGACCTCAAGGAATGCGCGATCTACCTCGACAGCTACGATGCGCCCATGGCGCACGTGAAAAACGCGGTGATCATCTTCGGCGAACACGATTCCCTGTTCAATCTCATGAAAATTAGCGGGGTGAAGCGGCGCTCCGAAATCGGCCAGAAGGAAATAGACCGGTTCTGGGCGACCTATTATCCCGACATCGATGTCGATTCTTCCAATGTTCGCGTAATGGTGGCCGATGGCGATCATATCGCTCCCTACGTGCACCATACGCTCTATCCCGAGCTGGTCCTCAAGGGCCTTGGCCTGTATCATGACGAGAACGCCACGCCCGTTCGCCCGGCTGTCGTAACCCGCCGGCCCCGCGTGAAGCGGTCCCGTCAGATGACGCGAAAGACGGCCTAGCTCAACTGCGCATGGATGATCCGCGAAATCCCGCTTGCAGGGCGGGATGTGCGGATCGCCATTTCCCGCCGATACTGCGACATCCCGGCGCGTTTCCGCGCGGTGGCCGTTTTTCATACCCATTGGGCATATTTACTATTGACATCATCAGTTGCCGCCAGCAACAGGGTGCATGGCGCGAACATTCTCGATAAAAACGCTCGGATGCAAGCTCAACCAGCACGAATCGGCGCAGATGGCCTCGCAGCTCGTCGCTGAGGGCTGGACGGCGATACCATTCGGCCAGCCTGCGGATATGGTCATCGTCAATACCTGCACGGTGACCGACCGAAGCGATAAAAAATGCCGCAACTATATCCGGCAGGGGGCGCAGTTTTCCCGGGACGGGCGCGTGGTGGTAACCGGCTGCCTTGTCGCGCGAGATCCGGAGGGGATTCGCCGGATGCCGGAGGTTTCACTGGCGGTTTCCGGCGACGAACGCGAGCATATCGCGTCCCTCGTGGGCGTATCGCCCGCGTCCGGTGCTTCGTCGCGATCATCCAATGCCGTTCCCCTGCCGTTTTTCCGCTCCCGCGGCTCCATTAAAATCCAGGACGGGTGCGACGGCGCCTGCAGCTATTGCATCGTTCCGGCGGTCCGCGGGGCTCCCCGAAGCATGCCGATGGCGGAAATTCTCGACCACGCGCGATTCTTGATCGACGCCGGCGTTCCGGAGCTCGTGCTTACCGGCATCACCATCGGGAAATACGCATATGAGGGACGCTCGCTTGCCGATTTGGCCCGGGCCCTGGCGGACCTTCCCGGAAAATTCCGTCTTCGGATCACGTCCATAGAGCCAAATCATGTCACCGATGCCCTTATCGACGTGTATTCCCACGAAAAGGTGTGTCAGCACATCCATTTGCCGCTGCAATCCGGATCCGATCGCGTCCTCTCGGCCATGCGGAGGCCGTACACGGCCGCTCAGTACCAGGGAGCGGTCGATTCTATCAGGCGCGCGGCGCCCGAGATTGCCGTTGGGGCCGACGTGATCGTCGGTTTTCCTCTCGAGGATGATGCAGCGTTCAACGAAACGCTGTCCCTGGTGAGAAATATTTCGTTTGCATATGTCCATCAGTTCACATTTTCGCCCCGGCGGGGCACCGAGGCATCACGCATGCCTCGCTCGGGAGGCGCGAAGGCGCTCAAACGGCGTGCCGACACCCTCCGGGAGGTCTCACTCGCGTCCGGAATCACGTATCGACGCCGTTTCGAGGGCAGGATCATGGAATGCGTTGTCGAAAACAACGCCAATCGCGACGGCTATACGGCCGTGAGCGGCAATTATATCAAGATCGATCTCGAGAAGGACGGTCTCGACGCGCTCACGCCAGGCGGTCTCATGCGCGTTCGGATGCTCCGGGCAACCGAAGCCGGGGCCTCCGGATGCATTTTTCCTGTGTGACATAATTTTTTTATGAATTTTGATAAAATATTACTTGCTATATTGTAAAAACATTTTAATGCAGTCGTAAATTTATCGCGACACTATCCTATACTGGACCATCGGGGGGTGATACTTTAATCCGCACGCACCGAACGAGTGATTTATTTTCTTGACATATAGCGCTGATATTTTTTTTGTTCACAGTCTTTTGAACGAAGGTACGAAGAGGTAACCGGCTGATGCAGGTACTCGTTTTAAAATATCTTTTTACCCTGCATCCATGCGGGTGCGGAAAATATTAATGTCAAGGGGTGCTGCCATGGAGAGTCTGGGGACACACGTAATTGCGGAACTCTTTAACTGCGATGCATATGTCATCGACGATCTCAAGAAGGTTAAGGAGGTATTCATGGCCGCAGCCGAACTCTCTAGAGCCACCATTATAAAGCCGTTCTTCCACAAATTCTCGCCGTACGGCGTCAGTGGCGTCATCGTCATCGCCGAATCCCATTTCACCATTCACACGTGGCCTGAGCATGGCTACGCCGCGGTGGACATCTTCACCTGCGGCGACCTCAACTGGCAGGACGCGCTGGAACACATCAAAACCGAGCTCAAGTCGGAGCGGTGCTCCATTTTCGAGATGCAGCGGGGCCTGCTGCCGGATCATACAATCATTAAGCAATCAGGTGTTTTCAAGGAGGTTGAAAATGCAGGCTGTATTGAATAGCAAGGATATCGACGAAATAATTACGCCATCGCCGGAACAGTATGGGACCCTCGGCGCCTGGGGATTGTACTCGAGCGTCGACATCCATAACTGCGATCCGGACATCATTCGCAGCTCGGAGATGATTCATCGGTATGTCGTCGAGCTCTGCGAACTCATCGAGATGCGTCGCTTTGGCGAGGCCTTGATCGTGAATTTCGGCGAGGACGAGCGTGTGGCCGGCTATTCGATGGTGCAGCTTATCGAAACCTCCTGTATCTCCGGTCACTTCGCGAATCTGACCAACACGTCGTACATCGATGTGTTCAGCTGCAAGTGGTATGATCCGGAGGTGGTGGCGAAATTTTCGCTCAATTTCTTCAAGGGGACCGACTACAATCTGCACGTCAATGTGCGAAAGTAGCGGGTCACGGTCGAAAGCCCCACGCGGCTGCGTGGGGCTTTCTGCATTATAGGGGGGTTGCGCGATGTCTGTTACGTCTGAACTATGGTTTGAAGAGAAGCTTGAGCTCGATTCCGGTCGGACGCTCAAGATCCGCATCAATCGGCTGATCGAGCAGTTCGAATCGCCGTACCAGCGTATCGAGGTGTACGAGACCGTTCCGTTCGGGCGCATGCTCGTGCTGGACGGCGTTATCATGTGCACCGAATGGGACGAGCACGCCTATCATGAGATGATTACGCACGTTCCCCTGTTCACCCACGCGAAGCCGGAGCGGGTGCTCGTCATCGGCGGCGGCGACGGGGGGACGATCCGCGAGGTATTGCGCCATCCGTCGGTGGCACAGGCCGACCTCTGCGAGATCGACGGCGATGTGGTGCGGCTGTCGCGGACGCATCTTCCGTCGATGGCATGCGCGCTGGATGATCCGCGCGTCACGATCTACCATGAGGACGGGGCGAAGTTCATCGCCGAGCGCCCGAACCACTACGACATCATCATCGTGGATTCCTCCGATCCCATTGGACCGGCCGAGGTGCTCTTCTCCGAGGAGTTCTACGTCGCCATGCGCGGTTCGCTCAGGGAGGACGGCATCGCCGTCACGCAGTCGGAGTCATTTTATTATCATGCGAGCATCGTGAAGAGACTCACCGGGTTCGCGAAAAAGCACTATGCGGTGGCCGGCTATTACAATACCATCGTGCCCACCTATCCGAGCGGCATCATCGGATTTACGATGTGCTCGAAGAAATATCATCCCCTGCGCGATTTTAACGAGGCGCGCGTGACGCCCATGCAGGGCTCGCTGCGATACTACAATCCGGGGATCCATCGTGGTGCGTTCGACCTGCCGAGCTTCATAAAAAACGAGATAAACCTGTAACGTTTGTTCGGGGCCTGGAGGGGAATGGTGACGAAATCGGAACTGATCATGCGGCGCGTCGCGCTTCTGTATGCAATCATGTTCTCCGGGGCGGTGTCCGTATTCATTTTCCTTCCCGGACCCATGTTTGATGCGATTAACGTCGTGTCCCGCGAGCTGTTCCCCGCGCTGCCCCTTGCGTCGGACAGCGGAAAATTCTGGGTGGCCCTCACGGCGTCCATGATGGCGACCATTACGGCGCTCTCGATACTGATCTACCGTGATGTACGGAAAAACTATCATCTCGCCATTCCCATTGCCGTTGCGAAGTTCACGTCTTCGCTGATGGGCCTCGCTTTTTTCATCGGCGGGTTTGTCGCGCCGGCCACCGGCTGGAATACCCTGGCAAACGGCATCATCCTGCTCACCGACCTTCCCCTGGGGATCGTCATACTCCTCGTATACCGCTGGGTGGATCGCGAGCGCGCCTGAGGGCCGCTGTGACGAAACGTGCGCAAAGAGTGCGCTCTGACGGCGTTGGTTTAGTCTAAAAACCAAGCGGGACGGGCAGCAAAATCACGGTAAACTTGGTTTCGGACGGTCGATAATCGATGATCGTCGTGACGCGGCACACGGAGCTTCGCGACGAGCACTCGACGCAGGCGCCGGTCCGCGCGCACGGCGTGTCCATGCTCAACCGCATCGAGTTGCGCGGCGAGGCGATGTTCTTGATGCGCCAGATCGCGTCGTCGAGGTCGCGGGCGATTTTATTGGCGCCGACGATGGCGATGACGCGCCGCGGACCGAAGATCATGGCGGCCACCCGGTTCCCGATCCCATCGATGTTGACGATCCGCCCATCGCGCGTGATGGCATTGCTCCCCGTGATGAAGCAGTCGGCGTCGAGCTGGCGGCGGCGCGTCGAGAGCCGTTCTTCCGGTGAAAGGTTCGCGTCCCAGTGGTCAAAGACGGTATTACCGCGACCGCGGAGGAGCGTATCGAGGCCCAGCTCGCGTACGGTAACCGACCCCCCGAACCCCACGGTCTGATCCGGTTGAATTTCCGACTCGATATACTGCCGCACCGCGTCATTGGAGTTGAGCACCATGGCTTCGAAATCGCGCTTCCGGAGATTTTCGGCAACCGATTCAATTATTGTGATCTCATGCCGAGTTCGAATCTCGTCATAGTGATTCATGTCCAAATCTCCTGTTTGATGATGATCGAGGAGTCCTCCTCGTCGGGTCGTACGCGGAAGATCACGCCGTCGGGCCCAGCGATGAGGCTGCGGGCCTGGAGAAAGTCCTTATAGGGCGATTTCACGCCGCACACCTTCACCAGGACGGCGCCGGCGAGGCGGGACCCGCGAACGAAGATGTCGTGGTCGCGCTGGTGCTTTTCCTCGACCGTTTCGATCCGCTTGAGCGAGAAGGTCGGTATGAACACGATGCGGGCGCCAAGATCGCGCATGGCGGTAAAACTGTCGTCGTGAAAGACATCGGCGCAGATAAGAACGCCGAAGGTAATTCCGTTCGCGGTGAAAACGCGAAACGTGTCGCCGGGAGTGATCTTCCCGACCTCGGCGAAAAAGAGGTTTTTTTTGCGGTAATGGCCGATGTGCGCGCCCCGATCATAGATAAAGCAGGTGTTGTACATCAACTCCCCGACGGTCTCCGGCATCGTACCGCCGATGATCACCGTATCGAGCGATTTCGAGAGCTCGATGAGCCGATGATGCTGGCGATTGAAATTGTGCGGGGTTTGGCCATGATTGCCCAGCGCACGGTTCACGAAAAAATACTCGGGGAAGCAGACGAAATGCGGGCGGTATGAGCGCATCTCGTCCGCGATCGGGCGGGTGATGGGAACACCCAGCGGCAGTTGACAGAGGATAACGCGAACGGCGTCCATCACGAGAACCGGTCCACTGCGAGCTTCGCGGCGCCGAGCGCGGCCCCGCGCACGACGTCACGGGCCATGTGAAATCGCACACCGGCGCGAAAAGCGGGGAGGGCGTGTCGAGCGAGCGCCGTTCTCAGGGAGGGCATGAAAAATCGATGGGCTCGGGAAAGACCTCCGCCGATCACAACCGCCTCCGGGTTGAAGATGTTCACGAAGGCGGCGATACCGATCCCCAGAAACTCGCCGGTCGTTTCGAAAACATGCATGGCGAACCTGTCGCCGCCGCGAGCGGCTTGATACAGGAGCGCGGCCGAGAGGGGTTTGGCCTGCATCAAGCCGTGGAGCGACGATTCGGGATGCGTGCGCAACCCGCGCCGTGCGAGGCGGACAACGGCGGGCGCGGCGGCATAGCGCTCGAGGCAGCCGCGCCCACCGCATGGGCACGGGCGACCGCGATAGTCGATCGAGGTGTGGCCAAATTCGGTCGCGCTTCCCGATCGGCCCAGATAGATGGCGTTATCGATCACCGCACCGCCGCCGATGCCCGTCCCCAGGGTGAGCATGATCCAGTTCCGATAGGAGCGGCCGTGGCCAAGCCATTGCTCGCCCATGACTGCGACGGTGGCGTCGTTCTCGATGGCCGCGGGCGCACCGAGGAGGGCGGACACGCGTGTGGCGATTGGGTAGCGGACCCAGGCGGGGATGTTGGGGCTCGAGATGATGATGCCGCGGCCGGTGTCGATTTGGCCGGGGGCGCCGATTCCCACCCCGCGCAATGAATGTCGCCCGCCGCGTCGGCTCGCCAGGAGGGCGCCGGCCGAATCGACGATTCCGTTTTCGATCGCCTGTGCCGATGATCCCGTGCGGAACGAGCGGAAACCGTGAAGCGCTCCCTTCGCATCGACCAGCACCATTTTCACGCCGGTCCCTCCGATGTCGATTCCGATGTACATGGTCCCCTCTTCTGCGGCGCTGCCGCCGCGCATGGCGGTCTGTGTGACCGGAATAAATTTATTTCTTGAAATAAACAAGGAATAATTCTATGATTCGGTCGGGCCGTTTCTCCGGGGGGACCGTTCGGAAATGAACAAGACCAGCATTCTTGTCGTGAGCAACGATGAACGCTTCACCGGCGACATCACCGAGGTCCTGGGCCGGCTGGGGTATCAGGTCGAGGTGACCGGTTATTCCGTGACCGAGATCAAGGCCTATCTTCGCGACACGCTCGACGTGATCCTGGTCCACCTGCCATCGACGGACTACATTGATGCGAGCGTTCCCATCCAGACCTATTGCGAGATCAACTATCTCCCCGTGGTGTTCTGTCTCGAGCGTATAGCGGAAAACCTGCTGGGGCTCACGCTGTCGCGCGCGACCTACGGCTACGTGAACGTGCCGGTCGACGAGAACACCCTCCGCGCCACCATCGAGCTGGCGATGTATCGCAATGTGATGGACCTGGTCCGCAAGGAGGCCGAGCGTCGGTACCGACTCCTGGTCGAGACCATGAATGACGGACTCATCATGGTGAACGCCGCAGGGATCATCCTCTTTCTTAACCAGAAAACTTGCGACATGACCGGTTATAGCTCGGACGAAATGCTCAACCGGCCGTTCGTCGATTTCTTCGATGAGGCCAATCGCGCCATTGTCGAGGAGCAGCTCGCCAAACGCCGACAGGGCGTGCACGATTACTACGATATCGAGTGGACCTGTAAAAACGGCAGGAAGATATCCACCATCATGTCGCCGCAGCCGCTCTTCGACGATACGGGACATTTCCGCGGCAGCTTCGCCATCATCACCGACATCACCGAGCGAAAACGGGCGCAGGACCTGATGCATATTCAGCACGAACTTGCCGTATCGCTCAGCGGCATTGCGAACCTGCAGGATGCGCTCCGCTATGTCGTGGAATCGGCCATCCGGGTGGAGGGTATGGATTCGGGCGGGATTTACCTCGTCGACCCTGCGACGGGCGCGCTCGATCTGGCCTGCTCGATCGGTTTTTCGGATGCCTTTGTCTCGCTCAGCTCGCATTTCGATTACAATACGCCGAATGCGAACATCGTGTATCGGAAAATGCCGGTGTACGTCGATTACTCCGATCTGGATGTTCCGGACAAGAAGGTGTTGGAGGGGCTGCAGGCGATCGCCATCCTCCCCATCGTATACCGGAATGAAGTGATCGGGTGCCTCAATGTCGCGTCGCATACGGTGCATGGCGTTCCGGCCGCGGCCCGCGAGGCGCTGGAAACCATTGCATCGTCGATCGCCAGCGCGATCGTTCGCCTGCGCGCGGAGGAGACGCTCCAACGGCGTAACGAGGAGCTCACGGCCGCGAAAAACGAGCTCGAGGCGATGAACGAGGAGCTGCAGGCCGCCCTCGAGGAGATGGAGTCGGTCAACGAGGCGCTCATCCAGTCGCAGGACGAGCTGATCGAACTCAACAAGATGCTCAATGAAAGCACGACGCTCCTCCAGACGGTGCTCGACACCATTCCCGCGCGGGTGTTCTGGAAGGACCGCGAGAGCCGCTACCTCGGGTGCAACATGATCTTTGCCCGGGACGCCGGGCTCGCCGCTCCCGCCGAGATCGTGGGGAAACGGGATCACGACATGGTGTGGCGGGATCAGGCTGACAAATACTGCGCCGACGACGCTGCGGTCATCGAGTCGGGCATCGCGAAAGTCAACTACGAGGAGCCTCAGTCGCGCCCCGACGGCACGGAATATTGGGTGCGCACCACCAAGATCCCGCTTCGGAATTCGGAAGGGGCGATCATCGGCATCCTTGGTAGTTACGAGGACATCACCGAGCGGAAGGTCGCGGAAGAGAGCCTGCAGTTCTTCAAGCGAATGGTGGACGAGGCCCCCTTTGCCGCGGCCATTGCCGATTTCGAGAACGAATTCATCGGCAGGATCCAGTATGTGAACCGGGAGGTGGTGCGGCTCACCGGATATGAGCTCGATGAGATCGGAACCGCGACGAACTTCATGGATCTTGTGTATCCCGATCCGGCTTACCGAGCGTTTGTGTTCGAGAACTGGCAAAAGGCGATCCTTCGCGCCCATGGCGATCAGGGCTCCATCCAGCCGCAGGAATACCGGATCCGGCGCAAGGACGGCGCCTATGCGGAAACCATGTGGATGTATTCGGCCCTCGGCGACAAGTCGGTGATTTTGGTGCTGGACATCACCGAGCGGCGCATGGCCGAGGAGGCCGTTCGCAGCTCCGAGAAGAAATATCGCTCCCTCTACGAGAGCATGCTGGACGGCTATGTCCGCATCGACGCCGATGGCCGCATCGTCGAGTGCAATGCCGCGTATCGTGAGATGCTCGGATACGACGAGAACGAGATCATGACGCTCACTTATTCGGATGTCACCCCCGAGCGATGGCACGAACTGCAGGATCGCATCATACGCGAACAAGTGCTCACGCGCGGATTTTCGGACCTGTATGAAAAGGAGTACCGGCGGCGGGACGGGAGCGTGTTTCCGGTCGAGCTTCGCACCTACCGGATTCTCGACGAGCGGGACCAGTATGCCGGCATGTGGGCCATCGTGCACGATCTCACCAAGCGCAAGCAGGCCGAGCAGGAGCTCCTCAAGGCCAGCAAGATCGAATCGCTGGGTATACTCGCCGGCGGGATCGCGCACGACTTTAACAACCTGTTGATGGGCATCGTGGGCAACATTTCACTGGTGCGAAACGATATTGAGGCCCAGAGCCGGAACGCCGCCATTCTCGGCGAGGCGGAGCGCGCATCGCTTCGGGCGCGGGACCTCGCCAATCAGCTGCTCACCTTCTCGAAGGGGGGCGTTCCGGTGCGGCAGCTGGTCTCGGTAAAGAGCATCATACGGGAATCGGCGGAGTTCGTGCTGAGCGGTTCCAACGTTAAGTGCGTGTTTGCCATCGCGGACGACCTCTGGAACGCGCATATCGACGAGGCGCAGATCAGCCAGGTGATCAACAACATCATCATCAATGCCCGCCAGGCGATGGGGGACCGCGGGCGGATTGACGTGCGCGCCGACAACGTCCATGTCGATTCGCTCTCGCATGTGTCGCTCGATCCGGGGGACTATGTCCGCGTGAGCGTGACCGACAAAGGGTGCGGGATAGCGGCGGAGGATCTGCAGAGCATCTTTGATCCCTATTACACCACGAAAAAGGACGGAAACGGACTGGGGCTCACCATCACGTATTCCATCGTGAAAAATCACGGCGGATGCGTCACCGTCGATTCGGCCGTCGGGAAGGGGTCGACCTTTACGGTGTATCTCCCGGCCTCGAAGTCGCCGGTACTCGCGAATGAAGACGGCGCCGTGGTTTCCTTCAAGGGGTCGGGGCGCGTGCTCGTTATGGATGATGACGAAAGCGTCCTCTCCGTTGCTGCTGAAATGCTACGCGTCTTCGGATTCGATCCGGAGCTCGCGCATGACGGCGAGGAGGCGATTGAGCGCTATCGCGAGGCGCAACGGACCGGCAGGCCGTTTTCGATTGTGATCATGGACCTTACGATTCCGGGAGGGATGGGCGGAAAGGAGGCGATTGCGGTGCTTCGGGAAATCGATCCGAAGGTTCGGGCCGTCGTATCAAGCGGTTACTCGAACGATCCCATCATGTCGAATTATCGCGACTATGGCTTCATGGGAATTGTCGCCAAGCCCTACCGGCTCGAGGAGCTACGCCGGATGCTCCAGGGGCTCGCATTATAGCACGGGCGATACGAGTGGCGCACCCCCCCCCCGCGTTCACTTTCCGCGCGAACGCAGATAATCGATCAACCCTCGGACGACCGACTCGGGCGGAAGTCCAACGATTACCTTTCGCTTGTTGATGAAAATGGTCGGCGTGCCCTCGATCCCAAGCGCATCCCCCTTTTTTGCCTCGAGCGCAAGCTGCGACTGCGTCGCCGGAGATGACAGGCAGCCGGCAAATTCGTTCGCGGACAGCCCTATCGATTTCGCGATCACGTTCACCGATTTCGACGTGTGGGCGATGCCGCGCTCATTGTCTCGATAGAGGCGTTCATGCATGTCGATGAACCGGTGTTGCCGATGGGCGCACTGCGCAGCCAGGGCCCCGATGCACGAGGCTTCGGTCGATGCGTTCACATCGGGAATTGTGCCGCAGCCGTCGCTCAGGGGGTAGGAGCGGTAGGTGATCGATATCAGTCCGGGGTACGCCGCCATCATCTTTCCGAAGAGCTTGGACGCCGCGGCGCAGTGGTCGCAGGTGTAATCGGTGAATATCGTGATGGCGATCCGCGCATTTCGCGGCCCCACCGCGGGTGCATGCGTATTGTCGAGGTCGGACTCGGGGGTCGATTCGAACTTCTGGATCGCCTTTTTGACTGCGTCTGATGCGGCGACTCGGTCGATCGAACGGGCCATCGCGGATTTGGCCGCCGCGCCGATCAGCAGGCCGATCGACAACAGGGCGAACGCGATCACCACGAAAAGCATGAACTGGTTCCGGACGGCGCGTATCGCGGCCGACAGGCTGCACTTGAGAACAGTCATACACGACTCCTTGTAAAAAATACAGAGTGATGCAATCGCGGAACAACCGATGCATAGATTCGCAATGTAGGTCATTAGACACAGCGCACAGACGGCCTTGATCCGGCACGTCATGATGTACAGCAATAGGATGTCCAAGAACAGCGTTATAACCGAGATCAGGGCGATAAGCGCCGTGATATCCTGAGCGCTCTCCGGGTTGCGTGCAAGATCGAGAATCGACAGGCACAAAACAAAGCCGAACATGAGGAGGCCGAACACCGCCGTCGGCACGGGGCCAACGAGTGGGATTCCGTGTATCGCGGCGTATTCGCTTCTGGCGACATTTTGGCAGGCGTTGAAACCGCTCGCCCCGGAACGGCAAACGCTTTCCGATACTGAAAGCGTTATGCCGTGATATTCCAGAATGAGCAAAATGCTCAGGAGGGCCCCCGCCAGCGCGGATGCCGCGATACACAGTGAGAGTAACCGCCTCATATCGGTTTCAGCTCCATCAGCGACCACATGCCGCGCGGTCCCTGGCCGATCCGCCAGAAACCGACCTGTCCGATACCGCGGCGCTGGTACATCGCGAGACGGCGTGCGATCGAGTCTTTGTCTTCGTAGTAAATGGTCACATGGATGGTTTCGCGATACGAGAGCGACGGACCACGGTCATGATGGATGCGGGGTTTGAGGCGACGTTTTCGCTTGAGGATCGATTCAACGTCGCTGTGGCGCACGGAACGGCCGAGATAGCGGTCCTGCCACACGCGGCCGTAGAGCGGAAGGCCCATAACGAGCTTGCTCTCGGGAACATTTTTTTGCGCGAATGCGGCGACGGCGTCGCACCAGCCGATCGCTGCCACCGGACCGGGTTTGCTGGTGCTCCAGTGCTGGTCGTATGCCATGATGAAGACGCGGTCCACGATTGCTGAAATGGCGGGGTAGTCGTACGCATCGTTCACCTGCATGCGGCGGGCGGGGAGCGCCACGCTGAGTATCGAATTCTTCGGGAGTGAGGAGCGAAGGCGCGTGAGGAACTCGATGAAGGGAGCGCGCATGTCGGGCGGAACGGCCTCGAAGTCGATCATGACGCCCGCAAACGGCGCGCTCGCTGCGGCGATCTCCTTGACGAGAACATCGCGCTCGGGAGCGGTTGGATTGAGGACCGATTTCATCAGGCCGCCGTTGCTGATGTCGAACACGACGAGATGGACCCGTTGCGCGATCCCGCGGCGGTTCGCCGGAAAGGACGGGAAATCGCGCGCGCCGCGCAGCGAGCCGCTTTTCTCGGGCGCAACGCCGAAAAAGCAGATGTCGCTCAGGGGCTCATCGCCCGTTATCACATGTTCTTCCCCTTTCATGACGAATCCCCAAAGCTCGCTGAATGCGACCGGGGGACGCGGGCGCGTCGGTTTTCGTTTGGACCGGGCGTCGGCGAATGATGGTATCGAGAGAAATGCAATGGCGAGGGCGCAACTCAGCGTTGCTCCTATCAGGCGCGATCGTGATGGCATATTTGGATAACCGTTGGTTCGTGATTGGCGATCATTTCATCTTGGTGCGATTCGATTGTCACGTACCGGGATGAGGATTTATTTGCAATAAAAAAAGCGCATTACTGCTGCTTCGAAATATTTGTTGACAGCTTTTTAATGTTTTTTTACTAGTTTATGAATATGAACCCTTGCGCTTCCGTCGGAGAGTTTTGTGCTGCCTCCGGGGGACATATACACGGTGGATGTAGCTCAATGGTAGAGCCCTGGATTGTGGTTCCAGTTGTTGCGGGTTCGATCCCCGTCATCCACCCATCGAAGCCCGCATTCGTCGCACGCGAACGCGGGTTTTTTATTCTCACTCACTCCCGATTGCATGACGCATGCCGTGCGAGGACATAACGCATGTCGAATAAATCCATGATGTACGCAAGTCCCGTTCCGCTGCGGAATGATTCGTTCCAGCAGGCGCCCGCCGACGCGATAACGGCGGCGGTGGACGCAGCGCCGAGCGACGACGCCGCAGGATGGTTCGCACGGGCGAACGCGCATCTGCATTTAAACCTTTATGATAAGGCGTTAGAGGATTACGATCGTGCGCTGGCGCTTGATCCGGCCGACGCCGCGGCATGGTATAATAAGTCCGTTGCGCTGAGCGCGCTCAATCGCGAGGATGACGCCATCAAAGCGCTCGAGCGCGTCATCGCCATCGAGCCAACGGATACGGAGGCCCGCCGCCGACGCGCCGGTCTGCTGAAATACGGCGGGCGCTTCGATGAGGCGCTGAACGAGTATCACGACATCATCGCCATCACTCCCAATGACGCCCAGACCTGGTACAATCTCGCGACGTTGCTCGAATACGACCTCGGCATGGAAGAGGAGGCGTTGGAGGCGTACGACCGCTCCACGGCGATCGATCCGTCGCGTCCGTGGGTGTGGCGCGATCGCGGCATGCTGCTCATGTCGATGCGTCGGTACGACGATGCGATCGCCTCCTACGACCGCGTGACCGAGCTCATGCCGGTGGACGCGACCAGCTGGCACATGAAGGGCGAGGCGTTCCGCAAGATCGGTGATCTCGCGCGTGCGCGCGACGCCTTTGCGGAGCACGACCGCCTCGTCCGCGAGGACCACGAGGAGGCGTTGCAGCGGGCGACCGACGATTGCGCCAAGAGTCCGGGGGATACGCGCCCGCTCATTCGAAAGGCCGGAGCCCTGCGGGCGCTTCGCCGCCTTGAGGACGCGCTTGCGATTTACGACGAACTCGCCGCGCGCGAGCCGGGCAGTCGGGAGCACGCGAGCAACCGGGCGGCCGTCCTGGCGGAGATGGGGCGCTACGAGGAAGCGATCGCCGCGCTCGACAGCGCGATCGCGCTCGATCCGAAGCATGCCTATTCGCATTTCGACAAGGCGCTTGTCCTCGAGAAGATGGAGCGGCTGGAGGACGCCCTGGCCTCGTACGATGCGGCCCTTCGGGGCGATCCCGCGAACGGATATTTCGGCTACTGCAAGGCCGAGCTGCTCCGGCAGCTCTCCCGATTCGACCACTCGATCACGGCCCTGGACGCAGTGCTCGAGATCAATCCGGAGCACGAGGAGGCGCTCAATCTCAAGGGGTTGGTCTATCACGATAAAAAGGAGTATGATCGCGCGCTCGAGTGTTTCGATCAGATCCTCGAGTTTCGGCCCGAGAGCAATGTCGCCTGGATCAACAAGGGCTGGGTCACGGAAAAGATCAGCGGGGCGATCGATGAGGCGATTTTCTGCATCAACAAGGCGCTCGAGATAGAGCCCGACAACGTCGATGCGTGGATCAACAAGGGATACCTGATGTACAAGCTCCAGCGCTACGACGACGCCGTGTCCTGCTCGACCCGCGCGATCGAGTTCGAGCCGACATCGGCGATCGCCTGGTTCAACCGCGCCTGCTTTTATGCGGTGATGGGCGATCGCGATCGGGCGCTTTCCGATCTCGCCGAGGCGATACGCCTCGATCCCGCCAACCGCGCCGATGCACGGACCGATGAGGCGCTGGCCGCGCTCCGCGACGATCCGGACTTCAAGAAGCTGATTGACCTCCCATAAGGGATTCCTTGGACATCCTGTAACAAATAGACGGTTGCGTTCTCAAATACGTACCGAGAGCGGTCGAAGAAAATATTTAAATATAACTCTTGACTTTTATCGCGACTGACGTATATTTCAATGCAGCAAAGGAGGAGCCATGTCCCCTGATATCAACGACATTAAGCGCAACATCGAGGGTCAGCGCGACCTGTTAAGCAGAATCATCACCGCGGTGCCGGGATTCCAGGGATATGTGGAAACCGGCGAGAAGTACGATGCCGATCGGGTGATCCGGAACTTTATGGTCGATAAAATTCTTGCCTTCAAGCAGACCGTAAGCGGAGCGATGCGAGACATGCAGAAAAGCGTCGATCACGACGTCCTGTCCCGTCTCGATTCGCTTGGCACGGTACTAGAGCGGATTTTGAAGAAATGCCAGTTCGCCGATTACGGGAAGAAATCGTTCACCGGCGTTTCAATGACGCCGGAGCAACAGGACAAGCTGCTTGCCTACGACTGGAACCTTATCTTCCGGCTGGACGAGATCGGGACCGAGTTCGATCGCTTGTCGGGCGTCGAGCCGGGTGCGGTTTCCGGAATTGTTGCGGACATCTTAAAAAAGCTCAATGAATTCGAGAAGGAAATTGACGGGAGAAAATCCGTTATCCTGGAGGTGCTCTAGATGGCGTTGCTCGATGTAGTTAAATGGGAGAATAAAGAAGGCGAAATAATCTATCGGTTCCCCGAAGGGTCGATCTCGATGGGCGCGCAGCTCATCGTCATGGAGCACCAGGAAGCCGTTTTCTTCCGGGAGGGACGCGCGCTCGATTCCTTCGGCGCCGGTCGTCATACGCTAAAAACCGGAAACATCCCCATCCTCGAGAAGCTGGTCAATCTCCCCTTCGGCGGGAAATCGCCCTTTCCGGCCGAGGTCTATTTCCTGAATAAAACCGAGATTCCAAACCTCAAGTGGGGAACGCGACAGCCGATGCAGCTCATGGATCCGACCTTCAATCTGGCGATCCCCGTGCGCGCATTCGGGAACTATTCCATCCGGATCAACGATTCCAAGCCGCTGCTCATGATGGCGATCGGGACCTGGAAGGCGTTCACGACCGACGCGATCGGCACCGCGTTGCGCGATCAGATCATCATCCCGAAGATCCAGGACCTCATCTCCGAGACGATGATCAAGCAGAACATCACCATTTTCAAGATGACCGCGTACCTGGACGAGATCGCGACCGCCGGCAAGGCGAAGATCAGCGAGGATTTCACCAGCTTCGGCATAGAGCTGGTGCGGTTCGCCGTCGAATCGATTAATGCGCCGGAGGAGGACGAGTCGGTCAAGCGGCTCAAGAAGGCGCTGGCCGACAAGGCCGAGATCGGCATCATGGGCCAGGACGATTACAAGATGAAACGCACCTTCGATACCATGGAGAAGGCAGCATCGAGCAACGGCGCGGGCGGCATGATGGGAGCCGGCATGGGATTCGGCATGGGTCAGCAGATGGGGACCATGATGCAGGGCGCCATGGGCAGTGCGCAGGGCGGGCAGGGCGCGGCCGTCAAGTGCCCGTCGTGCGGCGTGGCCAACAAGCCGGACGCGAAGTTCTGTTCCGAATGCGGAAAGGAGATGATCGTGACCCGCGCGTGTCCGAAATGCCAGGCGAAGATCAAACCGGACGCGAAATTCTGCCCCGAGTGCGGCGCGAGCCTCCAGGACGTAAAGTGCGCCAAGTGCGGCGCGGCGATGCAGGCCGGGGCGAAGTTCTGTCCCGAATGCGGCGAAAAGTCCGCATAGGTGCGCGATGGCAGCGTATACCTGCACATCTTGCGGCGCGCCCATTGAAGTAAAAAACCGATTCAGCAAGGTTGTCGTCTGCGACTACTGCGGCACCCACCACAAGGTGACGGTCGACGGACTCGATCCCACGGGGAAACACCCGAAGCTTGCGGACTTTCCCTCGCTTTTTCAGGTGGGAAGCCGCGGGACCATTTTGGGAAAACCCTTCACGGCCCAGGGACGCCTTCGCTATAAGTACGATGGCGGCCACTTCGACGAATGGTTCATCGAGTACGATGGGGAGCCGGCATGGTTCGCCGAGGACGAAGGCACCTTCACGCTCTTCACCGAGCTCATCGAGGCGATTGACATACCGCTCGACATGTCGTCATTGCGGGCCGGCCAGAACATCATGATCGGCGACAAGAAGGTCATGATCAAGGAGAAGGGGAGCGCGGTCATCGAGGGCGGCGAGGGGGAACTGTTCCACTATACCGAGCCGGGAACAAAGGTTACCTATATCGACGGGGTGTGGAACGGGAAAAAGACCTCAATCGAGTTCGATGAGGACGAGATCGAGCTTTTTATTGGAAGACCGCTCCTGAAGCGGGATATTGTCGTTGAGGGGTAAGCCCAATGGGCACCGAAAACGAAAAGACCGGCACCGACGAGCAATCCCCGAAGAAAAAGGCATCGCCCGACCTGAAGGCCCTCAAATGCTCCGCCTGCGGGGGTGATATCACAAAAACCCATCGCGTTGAAGGAAGCGGCGAGGACGAGGAGTACATCCCGATCGCCCGATGCCTCAATTGCGGCAAGGAGTACGATCAGCACTCACAGGAGTACTATGAATACTATGCGGACATGTTCAGGCGCGACCTCGACAAGTCCGTGTTCAAGCTGGGTATCAAGGGGACCATCGACGGCGTCGAATACGAGATCATCGGGCACATTCGTTATCAGGACGAGGACGAATGGGAGGTCGAAACCTGGGACGAATGGTTGGCGATCTCGTCCGAGGGGACCTATCGATACTTCGTGGAAGAGGAGGGGGAGATATATTCCTTCGAGGAATACACGCCGAATTCTATCGATCTCGCGACAGACCCCTCCTCAATCGAATTCGAGGGAAAGAAGGTTTCTCGGGAGCGGACCCGATACACCGCCCGCATCGTCTTCGCCGAAGGCGAGCTCCCCTGGCAGCCTGAGATTGGAGAACCGATCACCGTCTATGATTTCAAACATCAGGGTTTCTATATCACCATCGAGCAGGACGAGGACGAGGTTTCCATAACCCGGGGAACGGTTGTTCCGCACGGAGTGATCATCGACGCCTTCCGCGGAGCAGAATTCAAGGACGCCTATGAAAAAACTCGCAGGAAGCGTTCCGCATATGCCTGGCGTGCGCGTATCTATGGGATCGGCATTGTCGCCGCGATCATCTATATCATATATGCCGCCGTTTCCGGCGATTCGCTCCCGGACATTTCGAAAACCCGCCGGGTCCTCGTTGAAAACGAAGTGAAGGTCGAGCAGGGGAAGCAGGTGTATGCAAGCCAAATACTGTTCGGTCCCGCAGTGTTCCAGCGTTCAAACTCATTGTATACGGTCAGAGTCGCCGTCGACAGCGCCGTGCAACCGCTTCGCCTGGAATGGCAATCGTTCCGTCTACTGCTGATCAAGGAGGACCGCATTCGTCAATTCGAGTCGCGGCAGGCGGGTGCAGACGGGATACGAACGGCGCTTGCGGAAATTGATGAATTCGAGGAACCCGTCGAATCATACGCCTTTAACGGAGACTTCTGGGACGAGGAGGGTTACGACGACGAGGGCAAGTGGCACGAGAGCGATACCTCGGGCGAGACCGATTTCATCCTCGATGATCCCGGGAGCTATTATCTGTATGTGGAGCTGTTCAGCGAAAAGCCGCGGAAATCCGGCGCAATCGCCATTTCGATTCTCGAAAACGTGAAAGGGTTCCGGTACTTTTTCATTCCGATCGTATTATTTTCCGTGCTGCTATTGGTGAATCATTATCGGGGGAAGAACTACAATGAACTGCCGTTCGAAATGGCGAACCATTGAGACCGTGAAGCGAGGTATGCGATGTGGCGCGCGATTGTGGTAGTGGTCCTTGCCCTGGGCGGAGTGTACTGGATGTCGTCGCAGTTTGTCGGGTACAATCGCGCCGGGAACTATTATATCGGCAAACAGCGTACGGAACGCAAGTCGGTGCGCGTCGGGAGCGCCGGGTATTATGGACGGGGCAGGCCGGGCGGAATACGAACGGGAAAGTAGCATGCGTGAAATGTGCGTGTCATTCGATTCGCGGCAGTCGGTAACGAAGAATATCAAATACGGAGGTACCATACCATCATGGATTGGGGAAGTGTGGGAATAGGGATCATCGAAACGGTTATTTATTCATTGGTTGGCATCGCAGTCATGGGTATCGGCTTCCTGTTGTTCAAGCTGATCTGCCCGTTCTCCATCAAGAAAGAGATCGAGGACGACCAGAACACCTCGCTCGGCATTATCATCGGTTCAATTATCATTGGACTGTCGATAATCGTCGCATCGGTTATTTCGACGCCGACGAGCTCGAAAACACGGCCGGTTAAGGCCGATGCGCCCGTTGCAACCGATATCGAAGCGAAAAAGTGAGCGCCGTACATCCGCATACCGAACAGCGGATACTGCTCTTTTCGGTATTCATTCTCTCGCTCTGCGGTATTGTCTACGAGCTCGTGCTGGGTTCCCTGGCGACGTACTTGCTGGGGAATCCGGTTCAGCAGTATTCGATCACCATCGGAATTTTTTTAAGCGCGATGGGACTCGGATCGTATCTCTCGCGATACATCACCAAGGATCTCGTCAGGAATTTCATACTCATTGAAGCGGTGCTGGGCCTGGTCGGGGGGGTGTCCGTCACCGTCCTCAGCGTATTCTTCACCTACCTGCTTTCCTTTTACGCGCTGCAGTTTTTTTTCCTTATCGGGATCGGCGTCTTGGTGGGTCTTGAGATTCCGCTGGTGACGCGAATCCTGAAAAAACACGGATCGCTTCGCGACATCATCTCGAATGTGCTCACCTTCGACTATGTCGGCGGCCTCATCGGGTCCCTGCTGTTCCCGTTGGTCCTATTCCCGTTCGTGGGACGATATCTCACCAGCGTGATCGTCGGTTCAGTGAATATCGCGGTGGCGTTATTTCTGGTCGTCGTTATCGAGTATCCCGGAAAAAGACGATGGCATGTCGTATATCCGATCTCATGCCTTATAATTATGGGGGTTCTCGCGGGTGCGTCCGGGAAGATCGGACACCTCCTCCAGCGGAACCTGTATGCCGACGATATCGTGTTTTCGAAACGGTCGTCCTTTCAGGAGATTGTGCTCACGAGGAGCGGGGACGACTTTCGGCTCTTCCTTGACGGCGCGCTGCAATTCTCGACCTTCGACGAGTACCGCTATCACGAGATGCTCGTCTTTCCCGCACTCTTGATGCGCGAAACCGATCCGAAAAGCGTCCTGGTGATGGGCGGCGGCGACGGGCTTGCCGTACGCGAGATAAAGAAAATGCGTACCGTGCAATTGATACATCTCGTCGAGCTCGATCCCGAGATGATTCGCCTTTCCCTGCGAAATCCGTCATTCCAGAAAATCAACGATTTAGCGCTTCATGATCCCCGGGTTCGCATCACCGTGGGAGATGCGCATCGGTTCCTCATGGAGCACCGCAGGCTCTTCGATGTCATCATCGCGGATTTTCCGGATCCCCATGACGAGACGATCGCGAAGCTGTATACTGAGGAGTTTTTTCGATTGGTCGCGAAAAACCTCGCGCCGGACGGCGTATTTGTAACGCAATCGACGTCGCCGCTCTTCGCGCGAGAGGCTTTCTGGTGCATACACAATACGATGAAGCGCGTGTTCCCGAGCGTGGTGCCGTATCGCGTTTACGTCCCGACCTTCGGCGAGTGGGGGTTTAATATCGGATCGAAAAAGACGCTTGGCGAAATTCGTCTGAGGGAGCACGACACTGCCGTCGATGCGCGGTATTACACCAGAACTACGTTCATGAATGCGCTGCACTTCGCCCAGGACAACGGACCGGTCGATACGAGAATCAACACGTTTAACACGCCGGTGCTGTATTCGTACTATGTGCGCGGATGGAAGTCACACGACCTCTAGGATCATATGAGCCGGCCGACGACCTCCTTCATGCGGCTGACGCCTTCGATGATGTTATCATCTGACGTGGCGAAGGACAGTCGGATATTGCGATCGATGCCGAATGCGATGCCGGGAACCACGGCCACCCGCGCCTCCTCGAGAAGGTAGCTTGTCAGCGTCGAGGATGCGTACGGTCCGGGGTATCGTTCGACGATCGACTTCCAGCCGGGCAGACGCGTGACCCCGTCGATATCCGGAAACGCGTAAAAGGCTCCCGGAGGCATGATGCAGTCGAACCCCGGGATTTCGTTTAACCCGTTCACGATGATCCGCCTGCGCCGGTCGAATGCATTCACCATTTCGGCGATGACGCGCTGGTCGCCCATGAGCGCCTCGACCGACGCCCACTGAGAAATCGATGTTGGATTTGAGGTCGATTGGCTTTGAAGTATGTCGATCTTCTTGATGAGCGATTCATCCCCGGCCATGTATCCGATCCGCCAGCCCGTCATCGAATAGGCTTTCGAAACACCATTGAGGACGACCGAGCGCTTTTTGAGCTCTTCGGAAAGGTTCGCGATATTGACAAAGGCGTTTCCGTCGTAGAGGATCGATTCGTAAATATCGTCGGAGATCAGAAGTATGTCATGCTGTACGAGGACCTCAGCGAGCGCGGAGAGTTCATCGCGCGAATAGGTCGCACCGGTTGGGTTAGACGGAGAGTTGATAACGATCGCACGGGTCTGTTTGGTAATGGCCGCTTGGAGTTGCTGAGGCGTTATCTTGTAACCGGAATCGCGTGATGTTTCGATGATAATGGGAGTCCCGCCGGCAAGCATCACCATGTCGGGATAGGAAACCCAGTAGGGGGCCGGTATGAGGACCTCTTCGCCCGGATCAAGCAGGACCTGCATCAGATTATAGAACGAGTGCTTCCCGCCGTTATTGACAATAACCTCGGAGGTCGCGTACTCGAGGGCGTTATCGCGCTTGAATTTATGCACGATCGCCTTTTTGAGTTCCGCGATACCGCCCGCCGGTGTGTATTTCGTCTTCCCCGATTCGATGGCCCGAACGGCCGCATCTTTGATGGATTGAGGAGTGTCGAAATCGGGCTCGCCCGATCCAAACCCGATAACGTCAATTCCTTTGGCCTTCATTGCATTCGCAAGTGCGGTCACCTCGAGCGTCGGTGAGGGCTTAATATTCAGGATTCGGGAGGAAAATTTCATAGGGGGCCTCACGGTTATGAAATGTGGTTAACGGTCAATGGCGTATTCGAATTTTCAAGACTTTTTATCGTATGAGGAAATAATTTCTTGACGTTGACCTGTCGTGAGATACAGTCCTTGTGCCTCCGCGGCAGAGACGCCCGGAACGATACGCGCGATCCATGGTGATACGATGAAAGTAAAGCTCTGGGGTGTCCGGGGGTCCATCCCCACTTCGTACTCGCATATGCAAATCGCGGATAAAATCCGCCGCGCTCTCACCCTCGCAACGCCGAAGGACATCGCCTCGAAGGATTCAATCGATCGTTTTATTGAATCGCTGCCGTTTTCCGTCAGGGCGTCGTATGGAGGGTGCACCACGACCCTGGAGGTCCGGTCGGACAATGACGATATCATTATCATCGATGCCGGTACCGGAATACGGGACCTGGGAAACGAGCTCATGAAAACGGAGTTTGGCCAGGGGAAAGGCGTTGCAACCATTCTCTTTACCCATACCCACTGGGACCATATCCAGGGACTGCCGTTCTTTAAGCCGTTTTATGTAAAGGGAAACCGGTTTAATATCTATTCGCCGTTTACGGACATCCGCGAGCGTATTGAGTATCAACAAGTGTTCAGCCATTTCCCGGTGAACCTCGACTACATGTTCGCGACCAAGGACTTTTTTGTCATCGAGAAGGAGGAGGAGCTCTTCCTGAACAATCTTCGGATCCTCAACAAGCGAATGCGACATCCGGGCGGCTGTTTCGGGTTTCGCATCGAGGACCGGGGCAAGGCATTCGTGTTTACAAGCGACTGTGAGTTCAACATAGACGAGATCGACAATATCGGCGCATATCGGGAATTCTTCAATAACGCCGAGGTGGTCGTCTTCGATACCCAGTACACGTTCGAGGAGTCCATCAACAAGATCGATTGGGGGCACTCATCGGCGTCCATCGCTATCGACATCGTTTCGCGCTTCAATGTGAAGCGGCTGATCCTCTGGCATCATGAACCGGATTACGGAGACGACAAGCTCGAAAGCGTGCTGGCGAACGCCAAGGCATACCTGAACATGGGCGGAAAACGCAACAGCAATCTACGCGTCGAGATCGCCTACGATGGGATGGAGATTGATATCTAGCCTATCCAAGAGACTGGATTCGGTCAATGTCCTTTTCCTTTCCAAGGACGATCATGATCGATCCCTTTGCGAGGGGCTCGTCGGGTGATGGCGCAATGCTTATCTGCTCGCGCGAGGCCCCTGCCACGCCCGTATTGTTCTTGATGCCGATGATCTGGCAGTGGAACCGTGTATTGATGGCGAGTTCCTTGAGGTTTTTCCCCACGAAGCTATCGGGCGTGTTCACTTCGACGATTCCGTATTCGGCGCCAATCGGGAGATAATCGAGCGCGTTTTTCAGGGAAAGCTTGAATCCCAGCCGGATGGCCATGTCCTTCTCGGGAAAGGATATCTCGCTTACGCCCAGCATGTCCAGGATTTTCCCATGGTCCTCCGTGATGGCGCGCACGATTATTTTCGGTATGCCGATCTCCTTCAGGTAGAGCGTGATCAGGATGCTCATCCCCATGTCCCGTCCAACGCTCACGACGGCGCAGTCGAAATCCCTGATGGAAAGGCTTTCGAGGACCTCGCGGTTCGCCGCGTCGCCGATGATGGCGTAGGTGATATGGTCTTTCGCGCGTTCCACGATCTCGTGGTCGCTATCGATGCCGAGCACCTCGCAGTCGTTTTCAACCAGCGTTTTTGCAATATGGAAGCCGAAATTGCCGAGTCCGATCACAATGAACTTTTTCATGTGTTTATCCTGTCATGATATGGGTTTTCGGATAGTGAATATTTGTTTTTTTCGCACGTGACGCAATCGCCATCATGAGCGTGAGCGGACCGAGCCTGCCGATGTACATGACCGCGCACAGAAGGAGCTTGTTCATGTCGGAAAGTTGAGGCGTTATCCCGGTTGAAAGGCCGACGGTCCCGAACGCCGAGGTGACCTCGAACGCGGCGGCGAGATATGAATTGTTGCCGGGGAGATCGTCGAACGCCTGGAAGAGAAATGTGGATGCCGATAGCGTGATGATTGAGATCACCACGAGTGTCATGCAGCGATCGATCGTGTCACGATCGATCGAGCGCCCCCAAATGACGATTGATTCGTTCCCCTTGAATTTATTATACATCTGGAGTGCGATGACTCCGACGGTCGTTGTTTTCACTCCGCCGGCGATCCCGCCGGGGCAGCCGCCGGTAAACATGAGGATGATCAGCATGAACAGCGTATTGGGGCGCAGGGCGCCGATATCGACCGTGTTGAAGCCGGCGGTTCGCGCGGTAATCGACTGGAAGAGGCTCGCCATGAATTTCTGCGAAAGGGACAATGGTTGTAGCACGTTTTTCCATTCGATGAGAAGAAAGGCGACGGTGCCCAGCGCGATGCACGCGCCCGTGATCACAAGCGATAATCGCGTATGAACGGTAAGCGTGCTGAATTTTTTACGACCGAATATGCGAAACCGGATAGCGACGAGTTCATCGAGAACGATGAAGCCAAGGCCGCCAAGGACGATATTGATGCAGACGAGCAATTGTATGGCGTAGTGATCGTGAAAGCCTGCGAGATTATCGGAAAAGGTCGAGAAGCCGGCATTGCAGAACGCTGACACCGAGTGAAAAACCGCATGCCATGCAGCGTCCGCGACCGGGAACCGCATGCTGAAAAAAATCATGAGCGACAGGGCGACAAGTGCTTCAATGGTCAGGGTGTAGAAGACGATTCGTTTCAGGAGGCTGCGGATGGGGATTTTCCCGACCTCGTTGTAAAAGGAGCCCATCGTAAATCGCCACTTGATGGAGACGCTGCCGCCGGCGAATGAGAGCAGCGCGAGTGAAAAGGTCATGATGCCGAAGCCGCCGAATTGGATGAGCGTAAGGATTATGAGCTGGCCCCAGAAGGTGAAGTCCTTCGCCGTGTCGAGAACGATCAGTCCCGTGACGCAGACGGCGGACGTCGACGTGAATAGCGAATCGATTGGATTGATGCCGCGATGTGTCGCGAAGGGAAGGGACAGGAGCGCGGCTCCGACGAGGATTAGCGCGATGAAGCTAAACAGGACGATGAAGATCGGTGATGCGATCGATCGTTGCGGCGCGTTTGTCATGGTAGTTGCTATATGGTGCGAACGACGTCGCAGCCTTGTACGGCGGCACGAGCCCGTCAATCACATTTTATCGATTACGGTCCATTGAAAAGTTATATGACCATGGTCATGCAGTGCACGGTTATAGACGTAAAGTACGGATGATGGGTTTTGGCGTGGCGGGAATTTTATTCAATGTTTATTGCTGTCTCACATCTTTAACGAAAAACCCTGTTACGCTGATCGCGGACAGGGTTTTAATCGTTCGGTCCTGTGGGCGCTGACGGGATTGAACCGCCGACCCTCTGCTTGTAAGGCAGATGCTCTCCCAGCTGAGCTAAGCGCCCGATGTATCGATGATGTGCTTGTGTTCATTGTTCTTGCTCGCCTTGAACGCGAGCAAGGTTTTATCCGGAACCTCGACTTTGCGAGACGCTATTGGCGAATACACCTTCCTCCCTTTTTTCGTCGCCTGGTAAAATGTTCCAAAACCGCGCAACTCCACCCGGCCTCCTTTCTCGACTGACTGTACAATTGTGCGAAGCATCGTCTCGATGACGTGCTGCACCTCTTTTTTGTCCAGCGAACAGTCTCGGGACACCTGGTCGATGATATCGGCTCTGGTCACATTGCGTACGGAAGGCTTCAGCCGCTATTTCGCCTTGAGGGCGTTTATTTTCTTCGAAAACCGTGATTTCTTGCGAGCGATGGTTTTCCAGTGAACAACGTTCTTTCGGGCCGATGAGTCGGCCAACGATACGTATTTCTTGAAGATCTCAGCGGCGGTCGAGGCGCTTTGCGCATCAACCGAAGCTATGGCCTTCTCGAGCTTTTTGCTCGTGGTGCGGATTGACGATTTCACGCTGCTGTTGCGCGAGTTTCTCTTCTCATTTTGACGGTTTCTTTTCTCGGCGGACTTGATGTTTGCCACTCTAATACCCTGTGAACGATAAATTTAAATTGAGCAATGGTGGAAAGAGACGTGATCCTGTCAAGGAAAAATGAACTCATTTTTCCTATTTTGTCATAAGCATTTTGAAAAGACGGGCCGCATAATAATATACCTTGCAATCATATCCGCTTCCCTTTTGAGTCGAAATCATGATTACCTTGGTGTTCGCATCCTGAAACGAATAAATGACGACCTGCTTGTCTCGCTGAATGGACGGCTCGCCGTAGGACTTTTTAAGGGATTCAAGCGTACGACGCTCAACCGCGGCAGAAACCGTACCGTAATCCTCAAGGATGGAGTAGAGGCGGTTCTTCACGAACAGCAGATCACGGATGGGGGATTTAACAGTTCGAAAAATCGTGATATCGGATTTGAGGTCTGAATCGATCGCAACGATGTAATTCATGATACGGTTCTCGTAGCGACTGTCGTCCGACGGTGAGAATGCGCGGATATCCGCATCGGTATATGAAAACTTCTGTACGCATTCGCTTTTTGAGATCCCCCAGGTGAGGCCGCTCAACGTCGCAAAAGCATTCGGTGCGAAGAGGATCACGGTAAACGCGATCACCGTCATGATGATGGCGACTGACCTGAGGGTGCATGTGTGAGATGTTCGTGTCATATACTCATTCCAGTTGCGCGTTGTCGTATACGTGTAACGTCCAAGATCCAGATTGTGCCGGCGCCTGGCCTTTGTTCCGAGCGGGTCTTAATCGAAAAAAGTTCAATGGTGCGTTGGGCTATCATGCCGTATCGCACACACGATGTATTTGAATAAAAAATATTGTCAAATATTTTAGATTTATAATTGATAAAAATATGCCATTATATTAGAATCAACAGACATTTTCCTTGAAATGGTTACTTATTTGATTCTGTAAAGAAGTTGATTTTACGTGCCAGCCTGAGTACGTTTCCATCGTGGAGGTGGTGCCATGCATCAAAGAAAACATATGTCGATTTTCTGTGCCGTTCTTCTCGCGTTCGCCCTCATGTCGGTCGCTGTGGGTGCGGAAAAGGAAAAAGCCACGTCACCTGAGAAAAAAGTAGAATCGAAGAAAAGCGCCGGTAAGAAAAAAGCGGTGCGCGCGAAGGTGTCGGGGGCGTCGTTTTACGGGAAGATCATTTTTCTCGGCGCCGATGGCTGTGAGGTGAAATCCGGGAAGCGAGAGCTTTCGGTTGCATTTGCGCCGGACACCGTGTTTATCGCAAAGGACGGATCGAAGAAGGACAAAGCGATCCTCGAACTTTGCCAGATGGTCAAGGTCGTGTATGCGCGAAAGGGCAAGGAAAACGTTCTTAAGAGAATTGCCGTCGTAAAACCGGGCACGTGCGCGCGGTGAGCGAAACACAGCGTTCTGGAATCGATGGTGCGCACGGACCGGTGAGATCGGTCCATGTCGTCGGGATATGCGGCGTTGCCATGGGTACGCTTGCGGGCATGCTTAAGGAGCGAGGGGTGTCGGTCACCGGGTCCGACGAGAATGTATATCCGCCCATGAGCGATATGCTGCGTTCCTGGGGGATTCCCGTCCATCAAGGATATGACGCCGGACGGATCGGTTCGCCCGATCTCGTTATCATCGGCAATGTCATCAGCCGCGGGAACCCCGAGGCTGAGGCCGTCCTCAACCGACGCATTCCGTACCTGTCGATGGCGCAGGCCATCCAGCGCTTCTTTCTTTGCGAGAAGGAAACGATCGCGGTGTGCGGCACGCATGGGAAGACCACCACGACCTGTCTGCTGGCGCATATCTTCGAAACGGCCGGGCGTGATCCCTCATTTCTGGTCGGCGGCGTATCGCGAAATTACAATTCCAATTATCGAATGGGCCGCGGCGCGCATTTTATCATCGAAGGCGACGAGTATGATTCGGCCTTCTTCGAAAAGGTGCCGAAGTTCATCGTATACCGGCCCCAGCATATCGTGCTCACCTCGCTGGAGTTCGACCACGCCGACATCTATCGCGATCTCGACGAGATTTCATTGTGGTTCTCGCGCCTCATCAACATAATCCCGTCGGATGGGACGATCGTGTATTCGAAGGAATATCCGATCCTGGACACGCTGTGCGCGTCATCGTTCTCGCGCGTTCGCTCGTATGGTCCAACCAGCGCCGATGTCGCCTATCGGTTTCTGCGGTACGACGGCGAGCGTGCGGTGATAACGCTGGAGTCGCGCGATGCGGGCGAGTTCGAGTTGCGTACGACCGTGAGCGGATCATTTAATTATTCGAACATCGCCGCGGCCGCCTCGACGGCGCTTGCGTTCGGAATAGAATCGGCTGTGATTATCGAGGCGGTTCGGACCTTTCGCGGCGTGAAGCGGCGACAGGAGCTTATCTTCAGGGCCCCGGGCATCAGGATTTACGAGGATTTCGCGCATCATCCCACGGCAATCGCAGGGATTATGCGCGAGATGCGCCAGCGATATCCCGACTACACGCTCTGGGCGCTGTACGAACCGAGATCGGCGACCAGCAGGCGCAACGTGTTCCAGCGCGAGCTGCCCGGGGCGTTCGTTTCAGCCGATCGCGTTCTCATCAAGCGGCCGCCGCTGATGGAGAAGATCCCGGCGGATGATCGAATCGACATCGAAGCGGTGATCGCGTCGCTTCGCGCAATGAATGCTCGTGCGGACCTCTTCGAGAGCGGCGGAGCGATGGCGGACCACGTCTTCGATTCGATCGACGCCGCGTCAAAGAACGTCCTGGTTGTCATGTCGAACGGCGGGTTCGACGGAATATATCAGCGTCTGGTGCAGTTGGCCTCGGACCGGTACGGAATCAGTGATCACGATGAGAAAAAAATCCCTGACCATCTTCTTGTTTAAGGTCCTGCCGACGGGCCTGATCTCTCGCGTCTTCGGGGTCATCGCCCGGATGCCATTGCCGGGATTTCTCCTGCGGCGGGTGATCGACTGGTACATTCGGTCCTATGGCGTGGATCGTGACGAGATCGACTGGCCGCAGCGCGGCTTTCGCTCGCTCGACGCGTTTTTTACGCGAACGCTCGTCCCGGGCACGCATATGATCGATGCCGATCCGCGGTCCGTCGTCTCCCCGGTGGACGCGCGGATCGACATGTTCGGGGAGATCATCGACGGCGTTACCATGATGCAAGCGAAGGGTGTGTGCTATTCGCTTCGGGATCTCGTCCCTTCGGCGATGCACGAGCGTTTCATCGATGGGAGCTTTGTCACTCTGTATCTCTCGCCCTCGGATTATCACCGGATCCATGCGCCGGCCGGAGGGCGCGTGCGCGGCTTTTTCAATATTCCCGGCAGGCTCTTTACGGTGCAGGAATTCATGGTGCAGGGACTGCCGGGGCTCTTCTCCCGAAACGAGCGGCTCATCAGCTACATTGAAACGCAGCGCGGGCTGGTCGCCGTCTGCAAGATCGGCGCGATGAACGTGGGGCGGATCACCCTGTCGTACGATCCGATCGCGACAAACCGCACGTTTCGGCGACGCCGGGAGGTGCTCTTCGGCGACGATGCGGCATGTCCGATCGCCAAGGGCGATGAGCTGGGCGTATTCCATCTCGGGTCCACCGTCATCATGCTCTTTGAGAAGGACATGATTACATTCACGGATTGTGCCGTAGGGACGAAGGTGCGGGTGGGGCAGCGCCTTGCGGAATTCCGCGCGTAACCGTCATCCGCGCGACCAGATGGGAGGATGTCCATGTCCGAAAAAAAAACGACAGCCGTAGACGCCTACGTGGGGGCGCAATTCCGTTCGTGGGAGCAGAACAAGCAGATCGTGCAGAGTGACCGCGAGCGTCTCGTGGTTGATCGCGTGCCGATGCCCTTTGTGACCATATCCCGCGAGTATGGGTGCGGCGGTTTTGAGATCGCCGAGCGCGTCGTGACGATCATCAACGAGGAGCTTTCGCCGCCGCGCGTGTGGGCGGCCTACGACCGGAAGATTCTTGAGCGGGTCGTTTCCGACATGGGGCTCTCCGAGCGCCTGGCCGAAACGCTTTCCAATACCGCACGCACCACCATGAACAGCTTCATCGGCCACGCCCTCGGCGGTCTTCCGTCGCAGGTCGAGGTGTATCGGCGGCTCGTCGAGATTGTCAGGACGCTCGCCGCGAACGGGCATGTGATCGTCGTGGGACGCGCCGGAAACGCGATCACCCGGGACATGGAAAACGGGCTGCACGTGAAAATCGTCGCCTCGATGGAGTGGAAGACGGCGCGGATGGCCGCGCTGCTCGGGGTCAAGGCGCGCGAGGCGGAGCGCATCATCGTCGAAAAGGGGACCGAGCGCGAGGAATTCCTGAAGAACATGGTTCAGTTCGATTCCGACGACCCCTATAATTTCCACCTCATCATCAACAACAGCACCATGTCTGTTGATGAGGCCGCGCGGCTGGTCATCGCCGCGATGCGCGCAAAAGGACAGCTTCCGCGCTGATCGTGCGCCATGAGCCACTCCCCGGAGATTACCTTCGAGATGCGAAACACGCGTCTGTCGTTCGATCCCGAGCGCTCGATTCTCGTATGCCGACAGTCGGGCGGTTCCGGGAAAAAGCTCTGGGCGAAGAAGATATTCGACATCGGCCGCATCGAAGAAATCATCGAGGACGCGCTCTGTTATTATCTCGCCGGGGCGTCGGGTGAAACAAGCGGACGGCTGCTCGCGCTCGACAAAAAGAGCGGTAACACCGCCTGGTTCATCGCAGGGAAATCGGTGCTCCAGGTGCTGTATCAGGGACATCTCTTCTCGATTTTTATTGACGACACCGATGCCTATTATCTCGTCAAGATCGGGCTCGAGCGCGGAGAGGTGATCTGGCACCATCGCGTCGGAAGCGATCTGTCGGAATACCATTTCGCCGGGGACCGGATCACGCTGGACTATTCCGGGGGCGATCGCGAAACGCTGTCCATACAGAACGGGTCGGTCGTTTCCAAAACCCGATAAAATGCTCAACCGCATCATCGCGCCGTGCCGATAGTGTACCTGAGGACCGGCACCGGTCGCGAATCACATCAAACGAGGTTGCGGAATGAAAGCATCGACCGCCATTTCCACGGAAGCCATTTCCCTGTACAACAACGCGCTGGTTTTCTCCAATCGGGGAGAGTACGATCACGCGCTCACCGAGTACCGGAAGGCGATCGCATTGTGTCCGGGTTTTGTCGAGGCCTACAACAACATCGGCGAGATTTATTCGCGCATGGGGGACACCTCACAGGCGATTACGACCTATCAGACGGCGCTGGCGATCGAGCGTAACTACAAGGTTCTCCTGAATATCGGCGTGGAGTACTACAATAAACGCGATTATCGGGGCGCGCTCGCGTTTTTCACGGAGTCGCTGGCGAAAAAACCGGATTTTATCGAGGGGAATTTCTACGCCGGCATGGCCCATTTCAATATGGCCGCCTACGAAAAGGCCGAACAGTTTTTTTCGCGGGTCGTGCAGTTCGATCGAAAACACCTCAAGGCGAACTATCTGCTCTCGTATATCTATTACGAGTGGAAGGACTACGGCCGAACGCTCGAATGCCTGGACCGCATTCGGGATACCGCCGACGACCGGGTGTTTCTGAACCGGTACTACGGGTTTTGTTATTATCATCTCGGCCGGTACGATGACGCGGTGGCCCATCTGACCGACGCGCTCGAGGCGTGCCCGCAATACGCGAGATTCAAGGGTTACCTGAAAAAGCTCACCTATGAAAACAAACGAAAGGAGATGGGGGACATCGACGCGAAGATACGCGAGATGGAAGAGCGGATGATGCGCGACGCCCCGACGCTCAGCGAGTACACGCGCCTGAGCATGCTCTATATCTTCCAGGGCGAGTATAAAAAAGCCGAGGACCTTCTGCTTGCCGCGAAGGGAACGCGGGGACAGTATCCTCAGTAGTCACTGATATCAAGCAGCCAATATCGGCCTTCCTTAACGAAGACGATCCCCATTCCATTGGACGCGGTGACAACCGCACGGGTGCCCGATTTCTCGGTGCGAAGGATCGGATGCCGGACGGCCTCGCGGTAGACATCGGCGCCCAGGCGATCGCCCTTCGAAAATTGCAGCGCGAGATAGCCGCGAACCGTGAGCGTGGCAAGATGTGAAGGATCGATTTCCAATCGCGTAGAGAGGGCCCGGCGCTGCGCTTCGTCCATCCGCGTTATTGACTGAACAATCGTAGAAATCTTTTTTTTGCTGTCCGATGAGAGGAGCGCCTCGAGCGCGGCGGCGTCCGATCGCGCATAGGCCGTTGTAAGCCGCGCGAAGGCGTCCTCGGGTGAAAGCGGACCGTGCGCGGCGCACCCCAGCGCGGCGAACGCGCCGAGCGCGATGGAGACTGTGATTCGTTTTACCAGATGCATGCGTACCCGCCATTCGTTTTATTGATAATCATGTTGTCGATGAGGCGCGTCGATCCGAAAAAGGACGCGACGGCGATCACGGAGGGATCCTCGAGACGGTCCACCGGTTGCAGATCATCGTAGCGGACCATGGAGATGTAATCGATGGCTGACGGACCGCCTGATTCGATGATCTCGCGCATGGAGGCGGTGATGTCGCCGGCGCTGCGGACGCCCTGGGCGATGAGCTCCTCGGCGCGTCGCAAACTGCGGCTGATGACGACCGCGCGTTCCCTCACTTCGGCGCCGAGGTGCTTGTTGCGCGAGCTCATCGCAAGCCCGTCCGGTTCGCGGACAATGGGCGCGATGATGATCCGGACGGGAATATTCAGGTCGGCGACCATCCGTTCGATGGTGATCGCCTGCTGAATGTCCTTTTGGCCGAAGACCGATACGTCAGGTTGCACGATGTTGAACAGCTTGCAGACGACGGTATAGACCCCGCGAAAATGACCGGGCCGATGCGCGCCGCATAGGTGGTTCGTCAGGAGCTCGATGTCCACGAACGTGCGTTGGGCGCGGTACATCTCGGCATCGTCCGGGAGAAAGACCGCATCGACCCCGGCGGCCTCGGCCATGTCGAAATCACGTTTGAGGTCCACCGGATAGGTTTCGAAATCCTTCGGATCGTTGAACTGGATCCGGTTCACGAAAATACTCATGACCTGATAGTCGCTGTGCTGTTTCGATATCTCGACCAGGCTGATGTGCCCCCGGTGAAGATAGCCCATGGTGGGGACAAAACCGATTCGCGCCCCATTGGCGCGAGGGCCGGCCAGTGTTGAGCGGAGTTCGGCGATGGTTTTTACAATCTTCATGGCGTCGATATCCTCCCTGCGGTGCCGGTTTTATTCAAATGGAGCACGATGATTGTCAAACGCAATTTTCACTTCTTGCGTGCCGAAAGCAGCATCATGTCTCCCATCGCCCACCGCTTGGCCATTGAGTCGGCGATCCTCCGTAACGGTGAACTGGGCGCGCCAAAACCGCTTCCATACGTCAGGAAGCGCTCGATGGCGAACCCGGCGCGGTCGAGGAGCGCGATCATCGTTTTTCGTGAAAAGAAAAACAGGTGCTCGGGGAAGTTGTAGTAGCGCCACGCGGCGCCCTTGAGGCGGCCGAAGGTCCAGCGGTCGTCCCGGCAGGTGGTGAGATAGAGTCGGCCGTCATCGGCAAGATCGTCGTGCGCTTTGCGCAACACATCGAGCGGTCGATGGAGGTGCTCGATCGTGGCCCAGAGCGTGATCAGATGAAAACGATGCGGATATGACATGTCGAGATAGTTGCCGAAGGCGACATCGAGGGACAGGCGGTCGGCTGCGAAATCGATGCAGTCGCGGGCGATATCGACGCCGGACGCGCGCCAGCCGCGATCGCGCATGTAGTTCACGAAGTATCCCGCGGCGCAGCCGATATCGAGCGAGCGTCGTTCTCCGGGGATGGCGCGTTCGAGATCGTCTAAATGTAGATCGGCGCAATTGAGCGCGATCACCCGTTCGATCTCGCTGCGCACCGGCGGCGAGAAGTAATTATCGTAGCCGCGGTCGGTGCGGGTGGTGAAATACTCGCGTTCGTAGTAGGCGACAATTTCATTCTCGTCAGGGCGCGGATCCAGGAAGCGGAGCCCGCACCAGGCGCACCGGACGAGGGTGAAGGGCTCGCCGCGACCGGACGGTTTGGTGAAGATCGGGATGTTCGACGAATCGACGCAGATGGGGCAGGATACCGATTCCATCCGCTATTCCTCGATGAGCTCGACGAACTGGCGTGCGATCCGCCTGATGGCGCCCGGCGCGCCGAGCCGCTCCTTAACCGCGCGGATACCGGCCAGCATGGTATCGTAGGCGGCCGGATCCGCGAGGAGGCGCATCGCCTCACGCGCAATTCCCGCACCGGACGCGTCCCGCTGGGTGAGCTCGGGGCAGATGCGGCGCCCGGCGACGATGTTCACCAGGCCGATGTCTTTGACGCGCACCAGGAGCTTTCCGAGGATTTCGAACGGAATGCTCACTTTGTAGATGATGATCATCGGCGTTTCGAGGATCGCCGTCTCGAGCGTCGCGGTCCCGGAGGAGGTGATCACAATGCGTGCTCGCTCGATCGCGCGCTGGGTGTTGTTCTCGACGATATGGACCGGGAGTCCGTCCGGGCAATGGTCGGCAAGATACCGGCGGACGAATTCGCCGGAGGGGCCGGAGAGGATCGGCACCAAAAACTCGACCGGACGCTCACGGCGCAGTATCACCGCCGCATCGACGAGCGGCTTGATGTGGCGGGAAACCTCCGACAGTCGCGAACCGGGGAGAAGGGCGACATACTCGATCGAATCGGGTACCGTGAGCGGCGCGCCGTCCGCGAGCTTGGCGAGGGTTGAGTCGACGAGCGGATTGCCGTGAAAATAGGCGCGCACGCCCTCGGCCCGGTACATGTCGACCTCGAAGGGGTACAGCGCCACCACCGCGTAGAAGAACTTTCGTATGTCGTGTATGCGCGAATAGTGCCAGGCCCACAGCTGCGGCGAGATATAGTGAATGACGCGCGGGCGATGACGGTAGAGCCGCTTGGCGAGGGGGAGATTGAAGCCGGGATAATCGACCGTAATCACCGTGTTGATGGCGTTGTCGGCGATATAGGCGGTGATGCGCTTGAATGCGCGCTGGAAGAAGCGGATCTTCTTGAGCGGCTCGATGAGTCCCATCGCGGAGTACTGTGAATAGTGGTCGATGAGCGTGACGCCGGCCTGTTCCATCTCCGAGCCGCCGACGCCCACGAATTGATACTCGTCGGTGATCTCCCTGATGTGCCGGACGAGCATGGCGCCATGGAGATCGCCGCTCGCCTCGCCGGTCATGATGAAAATCGTCCGCTTCATCAGACGCCCACGATCACGATGCCGTGCGAATCCGCGAGGCGTATGGTCTCGTCGCGGTCGACCAGAAACATCCTGCCTGCCTCGAGCGCGATCATGGCGCACCCGCTGTGGGCCATCGTGGTAATGGTGTGTGCGCCGACCGCGGGAATGTCGAAGCGCGGATCCTGGTTCTTGCGCGCCGCCTTGCACACCACGGACCCCTTTTTGCCGAGGGCGCCGCCGCGCCGGATGGTCTCGTCGGTGCCCTCGACGGTCTCGATGGCGAGCACCGTCCCGTTCTTCACGACGATGGACTGACCGATGTCCATCGACGCGAACTGCCGCGCAAGTCCCATGCCGAAGACGGCGTCGTCCATCATGCCGCCCCGGGGCTTCTTTTTCGTGAGGACCCCCGTGTTCGCGATGCAGTCCGCCAGGTATTTGTCCTGCGGGAGCACCGTCATGCCCCATTCCTCGAAGGTCTCGTTGATGATCCCGAAGAGGGTCATGTCGTTGTCGTTTCTGAGGCGCTTGAAGGCCTTGAGCGCATACAGGTCGAACCCCTTGCGTTCTATGAAGCCCTGTTTGCTGATCGTGCCGAGCATGATGATGCGGTTTACGTTGTATGCCTTCAGCTTTTTCAGAATGCGCTTGATCATCCCCGGCGGCATGCCGATCACGAGGTCGGGGCCGAGCCCGAACCGTTCGGTGTTCCCCTGCAGGACGATGACGATCGCGAGCAGCCCCTGCGCTTCGAGACGGCGAGCGAGGGTGACGGGCAGGGTGCCGTCCCCGGCGATGAGCCCGATGCGTTCCGCCTCCGCCATCAGCAATGCCCCAGCGAATAGAAGATCGCGTCCTGTCCCACGATGCCCGTGATGTCCTTGATGAGCCGCTCGGACGGTGAAATATTAAAGGTGTGATGGACGCGGATGGTCTGCTCGTCGCCATTGGTGCGGCTTAAATGCAGGAACACCTGGCACTCGCCCTTGTTGCGCTCCATGATCGACTTGAGGTCGTTGAGAAGGTTGTCGTCGACGCCCACCAGGTCGAGACGGATGTGGACTGCGGAGATGGCCTCGCGCTGGATCTGCTGCAGCGATTTCACCTCGCGGGTCATGAGCTTCTTCGGCGTGGCGTCGTCGTATTCGATATTGCCGATCACCATCACCGGCGAATCGGACTCGATGAGTTCGGCGTGTTTGGTGTAGACGTTCGGGAAAAAGATGGTCTCGATCATCCCTTCCATGTCCTCGAGGACGCCCACGGCGAACTGGTTGCCGTTTTTGGACGTGCGTTTTTTTAAATTCGTGATGATCCCGATGATGGACACGTCTCCCGATGTCTTTTTTTCGCTCAGCCGAGCGATCGACGTGCACGAGAGCGCCTTTATCTCGTTTTCATATTTTGCAAGCGGATGGCCCGAGACGTAGATCCCCAGCACCTCCTTTTCGTGTACGAGCTTTTCGTTGTCGTGCCAGTCGCGGACCTGCGGGAGCTCGATCATCGAAAAGGTTTTCGCCGGGCCGTCCGGTTCATTGAAATCGAACAGGCTCCCCTGGCCGGACGATTTATCGAGCTGAATGCGCTTGGCTGTCTCGAGCAGGTGGTCGGTGGCCGCGAGGAGCTGGGCGCGGTTCGGATGGAGCGCGTCCAGCGCGCCGGCCTTGGCGAGCGACTCGATGACGCCCTTGTTGACGGCGAACAGGTCGATGTTCTCGAGGAACTGCTCCAGCGTCGCGAAGGTGCCGCATCGCTTTCGGGCGGCGATGATGGACTCGATCGCCTTTTCGCCGATGCCCTTTATGGCGCTGAGGCCGAATCGTATCGAGCCGTTCTCGATGGTGAAATCGTACTCGCTGCTGTTCACGCTCGGCGGGAGCACGGCGATCCCGTTGGCCTTGCAGTCGTTGATATACTTGATGACGTCTTCCTGGCTGTCCGGTTGCGCGGAGAGCAAAGCGGCCATGAACTCGGCGGTATAATGCGCCTTCAAATATGCCGTCTGGTAGGCGACCATGGCATACGCGGCCGAATGCGACTTGTTGAAGGCGTATCGGCTGAACTGCTTGATCATCGAGTAGAGGTTTTCGCTAAAGGACGGATCGTGCCCCTTCTGGTGCGCGCCCTTCACGAATTTTTCCTCGAGCGCGTTCATGATCGCTTCGTCTTTTTTGCCCATCGCCTTGCGGAGCTTGTCGGCCTCGGGGAGGCTGAACCCGGCGATCACCTGGGAGATGAGCATCACCTGCTCCTGGTACACGATCACGCCGAGCGTGTCCTTGAGGACGGGCTCGAGCGACGCGTGCGGATAGCTGATCTTGGCGGGGTTGCGTTTGCGAATGATGTAGTCGTCCACCATGCCCGAATCGAGCGGACCCGGCCGGTAGAGCGCGTTGACCGCGATGATGTCGTCGAGCGCCGTGGGCTTCAGCTTTCGAAGGATGTTCTGCATGCCCGCGCTTTCCAACTGGAACACGCCGAGCGTGTTCGCCTCCTGGAGCAGGCGGAAGGTGGGCTCGTCGTCGAGCGGAATTGCGCCGATATCAATCGCCACCCCACGGGTCTGTGCGATCCGTTTCACGCATGCGTCGATGATGCTCAGGTTCTTGAGCCCCAGGAAGTCCATCTTGACCAGCCCGGCCTTTTCGAGGCTCACCTTTTCGAATTGCGTGGAGATGCTGCCGTCCTTGGCGTCCTTGTACAGGGGGACGTATTCGACAAGCGGTTCGCGGGAGATGACGATGCCGGCGGCGTGCTTGCCCGCAGAACGGACAAGCCCCTCGAGGTTGAGAGCGGTATCGACGAGGGTTTTTCCTTTTTTACCGCTTTTCGCAATCTCCTTGAATTCCTTTGAGGTCTTCATGACCTCTTCCAGCGTGTTTTCGGTAATGAGCTTGGTGATCTCGTTGGATTCCGTGAACGGAATGTTGAGCACGCGGGCGACGTCCTTGACGACGGCCTTCGCCTTCATTTTATTAAAGGTGATGATTTGGCTCACATGCGTCTCGCCGTACTTCTGCTTCACGTACGCGATGATCTCCTCGCGGCGATTGGCGCAGAAGTCGATGTCCATGTCAGGCATCTCGTTTCTGTCGGGGTTGAGGAAGCGCTCGAAGAGCAGATTGTACCGGATCGGGTCGAGCTCGGTGATCCCGAGGCAGTACGACACCATCGATCCGGCGGCGGACCCGCGTCCGGGTCCCACGGGGATCTTCTGGCTCTTGGCGTAGTTGATGAAATCCCATACGACAAGGAAATAACCGGAGAAATTCATGCGGGTGATGACGGACAGCTCGTACTCGATGCGCTCAAGGACCGTCGCGGGGACCGGTTCGCCGAATCGTTTCCGCGCGCCCTCGGCGACCAGATGCTCGAGGTAGGTGTTGAGCGTAAATCCCTCGGGAACGGCGAAATGCGGAAGGATGGCGTCGCCGAGGTTGAGCGTGACATCGACCATCTCGAAGATCTTGTAAGTGTTGTAGAGGGCGTCCGGGTAATCGGCGAAAAGCGCATACATCTCGTCGGACGACTTGAAGTAGAACTGGTCCGACGAGAATCGCATTCGTTGCTCGTTTTCGAGGGTCTTGCCGGTTTGAATGCACAGGAGAATCTCGTGGGAAAATGAGTCCTCTTTCCGGGGGAAGTGACAGTCGTTCGTCGCGATGAGCGGTATACCGAGCCGGGCGGAGAGGGCGACAAGCTCGCGATTCACGATCGCCTGCTCCTTGATGCCGTGGTCCTGGAGCTCAAGATAAAAGGAATCGGGCCCGAAGAGCTCGTTGTAGAACCCGGCGATGTTCGCCGCCTCATCCGTCTTTCCCGCTAGGATATACGAGGGGATGATCCCGCCAAGGCACGCCGAGGCGCAGATCAGCCCGCGCGAATGCGCTTCGAGCAGTTCGCGGTCGATGCGCGGCTTGAAATAAAACCCCTCGGTGTAGCCATACGATGAGAGTTTGATAAGGTTCTTGTAGCCCTCGAGGTCGCGCGCGATCAGGAGCAGGTGGTGCGACGTGTCTTTTCCGTCCGAACGGGGCTCCCGCTCGAATCGCGACCGGGGCGCGACGTAAAACTCCTGTCCCAGGATTGGCTTAATGCCTTTCGCGCGCGCCTTTTGATAGAACTCGATCGCGCCGAACATGTTGCCGTGATCCGTCATCGCGACGCCGGGCATGCCGAAGGCCGCTGCCTGCGATATGAGCCGGTCCACGGTAATGGCGCCGTCGAGGATCGAATAGTCGGTATGGTTGTGCAAATGGATAAAGTCCACGGCAATGTCCTGTGCGTACGGTTGAATACGCGATTCGTGATGTCGGATGGCGCGCATATGCGGGGGATTTCCGCATCGACGGTGTTTGATACCTTCCGTGCAGGGGACATAATTTCAAGCACAATTTTAAAAATTTTATCGCCGCCCGTTTTTAAATTGACTGATTTGACAAAGAAAATAATAGTACATCGAGAACACCATATTTCGTAAGAATAATAATTCGCAGCGGGTGCCATGATAGACACGAAACTTCTCGAAATACTCGCCTGCCCGGCCTGTCGGGGCGACGTGGAGTACGATACGAAAAATGAAAAAATCATTTGTACCGAGTGCGGTAGAAAATACCCGGTGCGGGACGGCATACCCGTCATGCTCATAGAGGAAGCGGAGCAGCCGGCGAAATCTTCATGACGTCCCGGAGCGACCGTCTCAGGCTCGCGGCATATCATACCCAAAAAGGAACGGTGCGGCACACATGTTCGATTCGAAATCCCCGGTCGTAAAAGTAGTCGGATACATCATACTTGGCTTCCTCACGCTGATCATCATCATATCATTCGGCATGCCTGACTTCATGTCGCGCCTCGGCGTCGATCAGAGTACAATCGCCGTGGTCAACGGCGAAAAGATACATGCGAGCGAGTTTCTGCGGTTTCGCGACATGTACGCCAGGAACCTCAAGGGAATGGAATCGGGGCAGCAAACGCAGCTTATCCTGAACAACCTGATCAGGTACAAGCTTCAACAGCAGCTCGCCGCGAAAATCGGAATCAAGGTTTCCGACGAGCGCGTGAAGCAGCAGATCCGCTCTCTGCCGTACTTTCAGGACCCGCCGGGAACCTTCAGCGGCGAGCGGTTTAAGACCATCATGAGCGCCAATCGGCTGACCATTTCCGATTTCTACGAAACCGTCCGCAGCGACCTGGTCAATGGCGAGATCATGCATCTGTTTAAAAACGGGGCCGGGGCAGTGCCCGACGAGGTGCTCAAGCAATACATCATGGACAATGCGCAGGTGCAGATCCAGTTCTGCGTTGTCACCACGGCCGAGCTCAAGGAGCGCCACCGGGCCGCGATCGCCGTGACCGACGTCGAGATTGACGATGAGATGAAGAAGAATCGAAGCGAGATCAAGGATCCCAAAACCGATCGCGATCGGATCAGGAAAAAATTGGAAGACAAGAAATTCGAGGCATTCCGCACGAAACTGCTTGCATCGATCGACGAGCTGGCCATCGCCGGAAAGTCCTTCGGTGAGGCCGCCGCGCTCATGCGGGGACGGGTGGGGCAATCGGAGCGCTTTAAGATCGGAGAGCCGGTCAGGGAGCCCGGTCCGGCGGGCAAGGCGCTCACCTCGCTCAGTGGATCGAAGGTGTTCGTCGAGGATTGCCTTGCGCTCGAAACGGGGAAGGCGTCCAAGGCGATCAGCGCCGGTGACGGCATCTACGTGTTCACCCCAGTGCAAAAGTCGATTCCCGATTCGATTCCGCCGACCGTGAAAGCGGACGGCCTGACGGCACGTTTGGCCGACGAACGCGCCACGCTGTCATACATGGCGGTCATGACGCGTTTTGGCGAAAAGTCCAAGATAATACGAAATCTCAAGGATAAGGACGTCCAAGAATAACCAACGCGAGGATGGCATGAATATCAATGCAGAATATGTGAACCCCTTTCTCGAGGCCGCGAGCGCCGTATTTAAATCGCTCTTGAACGTCGATCTTCGCCGGGGAAAGCTCACCATCAAGGAGAAGCCGGAGCCGTCCCACGATATCGCCATCATTATCGGGATCACTGGCGCGGCGAACGGGGAGGTCGTGTTCAGCATGGAGCACGCCATGGTGCAGAAAATCGCGGACATTCTCACTCCCGGTTTGAAACCGGAGGATCTGAAAAGCGAATATCGGGACATCGTGGGAGAACTTGCGAATATGATTACCGGGAATGCGATGAATCTGTTCGCCTATTCCGGAAAGCGGGTCGAGATGACGACCCCGACGGTCGTGGAAGGTAAGGAGTTCACCATAACGCTCGTCAAGCAGACCACGCTCGCGATCAATCTCTACAGCCCCTTCGGACAGCTCGAGATGAACGTGGCCCTCAAGTGAGCGGACGTCAGTTTTCCAGATTGAAGTAAATCCGCTCGATATTTTTCAGGTCGCGCGCCACCTGCCGGCGAAGCGGCGATTGCGCAAAGTGCGGATCCTTGCGTTGCGCCTTTCGTAAAAAAATCTGATACATCTTCCGCGCCGTTTCGATGTCCTTGAGGACGGGGTCCCGCTCGAATATTTTGCCGACCAGATAATACGCCTCGTCGATGGTGTCGCGATCGGGATATTGCCGTATGACCTTCGCGGCCATCTCAAGCGCCTGCGCGCCGCGTCCGTCGTCGAGGTATAATTGCGAGAGTTCGATGAGTGCGTTGTCGGCGAGATCGACATCGGGGAACTGCGTCGCGAGCTTGAAGTAGTGCTCGATGGCCTTGGTCCGGGCGCCCTGAATCGCGTGCGAACGGCCGAGATAGAACAATGCCGCGGGATACTCGCCGGAAGACTCGGCGATCGATTCAAATTCCTTGAGCGCCACGGCTACATTCCTGAGCCGGAGATGAATCCGGCCCGACCAGACGGACGCGCTGTCCCGATATACGCTTTGAGGATATTTCGATTTAAGCTCGGCGAATTTCGAGAGGGCCGCCTCGTTGTGAGAGGCATTTCCAAGTTGGATGGCGGTTTTATAGATCACCTCTTCGGGTGAGCCGGGGGCGAGCTTTTCCTGTTTTTTTTGTTTCTGCTCGGACGGTTTTGTCGATGAGGGTTTCGCGGTGGCGCTTCGGGTCGGTGTGCGAAATTTCGGTTTTTCCGCGGCGGAATCGGTCTCCGAGGTGAGTATGTATTTGATGATGTCTTCCGGCTTTTCTTTTGCGCTCGCGGAACCGATCGCGACGGCGAGCACGGCGATCCCGCAGATCAGCGTTGTCCACATGTATCGCGTCATCGGTCGATCACACCCGGTTGGCGATCCGAGGATCGGCCCGAGCGTTCGGGACGCATTTTCACGAGGGGCCGTTTTTTCGATTCCTGACGGGGCGTATCCAGCTGTTGCGTTTTAGCGGGGACGCTATCGCGAATATCTCGTGCTCGATCGTCGGTTTCCTGCGCCTTCTCCTTCTCATCTCCGACCAGTTCAGGTTTTTTCGGACGGTCGATGACGGACTCACGGCGTGGAAGTCCCCGCACGCCCGACTGCCGGGGCGTATCGCCGGTGCGGTCGATCTCGGCGATTCGACTCCTGGTGTCGACGTCGAAGGCCGGGGGTGATTTCTTTTTCATGGAGTCGGGCTCGGCCAAACGGTCCGATGACTCCATGTCGACACCCTCACGGGACAGAAACTTGTTTTTTTCGGGGTCGACGCGTTCGGTTTCACGAACGGATTCCGTATCGAGGAGGGTGTTGAATTGCGCGTGATCCCGCTGGCGCTTGATGTCGATCTCGAAGACCTGATTGGTGCTCTCGGCAAGGGGGATCCCCGTGCGCTTCGCAGATCCGCTTCCCAGGCGATATCCCATGATGACGGCGCCGATGGCGATCAGGAATATCACAAAGAAAAAACCCTGGCGGATTCCGTCGGCTGTTTTGGTGTCAACCGAATCGATAATGCGGTTGATGGTGGAGATGAGACCTGAAGCAATTTTAACCAGTGGATTCATCGGCGCGAATGCAATGACGGCTCCGTATTATGTCACAAAGGTATCGGTTCGACGGCGCGAACGTCAATCATTTTATCTTTTTTTTGCGCTCAGAATGATTATTACGCGGCATTTTTTCAGGTTTTCGCGTGTTGCCGGGCTCCCGAGTATCTTCCGGGCGTCGCTTTCCGCGATGACCGGGCAATTGCGTATGCTCGTGAGGGCGGTCGTGTAGAAGGGACGGTCTCCCGCGCGACGGTTCTTCACCGCATCGTTCTCGTTATAACAGTACGCAGCGAGACCTCGTCGCGACGCATAGCGAATGTCGATATGATGCCGACCGTACAACTCAAGCCCATCCTCGGTGTAGATCGACGGGAACAACATCGGCTGGATGTCGATACCGCGACCGTCGATGATAACGCCAGTATAGCGGGTTGCGAGCTGGGCGTCGTCCCGTTCGGGAAAGGCGACCGCGGGAAATTCGTAATTCAACGCCGGTACGATGTCACGGAGCCGTATCGTAGTTTCGCACGAGGTGGCGAAAAAGCCCGATGGCTGCTTTTTCGTCCGGGCGGCGCGTTCCAGAACATCGGACAGCCGCTGCTGGGTGATTCGGTCGTTCTTCAGGAGATCGCCAAAGGTCGTTTCGGGGTCGATCCGGACGCCGCGCAGGATGTTCACCGCGTTCTCGATCGACCGCTCCCGCGCGTGTGCGTAGGATTCCATGCGCGCGCGGTTCAGCGGTATCGATTGTATGCCGTGCGCGTCCATGATCTGTCCGTCATCGCTCATGGAAAGACGCGAGGCTGCGGCGGTGACGATGGTCCCGCGCGTCCAGTTGACGGATCCGGCGTTTGTTTTCGTTACATAGTCCCTGGCGTAGAGCGGCGCCGCGGAGACGGCCGCGATAAGGGCCATGATGGTCATCAGTTTCATATACATCAGTATCGGCCAGCGGACGGCTATAATTTACTGCGGGAAATGAAGGCGAGGAGCTTTTTGGCCGCAGTGGCGATATCAGCCAGAATGAGTTCGCGTGATTTCGACGCCTCAAGTTCGCCATGGCGCATCAGATACGACCGGGTTTTCTTCAGGAAGGGGGCGAACATTTGCCGTACCATGGGGTCGTCGGCCAGGGTTTCGATGCGATCGGCGATGAGCGGATCCGTTGAATCGACATGGCCGTTCGAGAGATCGTGTATCGCTTGAACCGTTTCACGCGCGGCAGCCAGTGCCCGTCTCAGGCGCGTGAGGTCCCGGCCCGAGGGGCGGGACAGGATTCGAGTGAGGATGTCGGCCGGGGCGGTTGCGGGGATTGGAATATCATCGACGAGCTGGCGCAATGGCGTTTCGACGGTGTTCTCAATGCGCGCGCCGCCCTCAGTGGCATTAATGACCGTACAGGGCACCTTCGCGGCGGAGTCGGAGAACCAGTTTCGATACAGGTCGAATACGAAATCGGTGAGCACCGTCGTGGGTGCGCCGCAGGCATCAACATACTTGATGGTGCGGCGACGGACGACCGACTGGTTGATCGTCTCGAGGTTTCGCATCCGGTTCGTGATCGGGAGCCAGCCGTCATTGTGGTGCGTGCCGGAGCAATGGATCTCGCGTCCGGTATAGGCCAGGTCCTGTCCCACCAGTATGATGGGCGCGCACCCGGCATTGAGCAGCAGATCGAAGGCGTTTGTTGCGATGGATCCGCCGGACTGGATGTCGCCGAAGGGTTCGATGTGCGACTCCACCCAGTCCATGAATGGCGTCGTTTCGCGATTCATCCCGCCACCGGCGTCCTGATAATATTTCGCCGTTGAGCTCATGATGAGCGGTCCCCGGTAGCGGTCGAGGATGCGCGGATAGCTGACGATATCGGCGACCAGGGCCGCCGCTGAATCTTCATGGCCGAGAAAGTGCTTGAGGCTGTGTTTCTGCGAGTCCAGCGTCATGACGATGTGCGGTTCGATACCGAGCCGTCTGAGAACGGGGTAGGCGGTGTCGACCGCGATGATCAGGGCCCGCGAGCGGAGCGCGGCCAGGTGGCCGACGTTTTTACGCAAGGAGGGACCGGCCGATACGATCACGCCGGGTATTCCCGAAAACGCGCCGAACAGATCATGAACCGCGTGCGCCCGCTCAAGATGGCGAAGGTTGCACAGGATGTTCTCGACCCAGCGGGCCTCGAACTCGAAGCGAGTGAGCAGATCGCTCAGCTTGGACGAAAGGTACTGGTTGATGTCGCGCATGGCCGCGTCGTAGAATTCGGCATCGATGAGGTAGGACGGACGATGCGTGTAAAACCGCGCGCCGTGGAAGCGGGCCATGTCGAGCGATTCGATGTAGCCGGAAAGGTCGCGCGGGGTTGTGACGACGATCGCACCAGCCAGGGATGACGGATTGTGCGTGTCGCACAGATCGACGACCTCGCGGTCGCGCTCGACCACCAGCAGGTCGCATTCCGGGAAGCGCTCGCGCAGGAGCGTCACATGGTAGCCGAGGCCGCATCCGAGAACGACGATGAGGTTCGCGCGCCCGACAGAAAACGATTGGACCGAGCGCGACGCCTCGCGGACAGGCCCATAGGCGGAGTGAAGACGGATTTCGCGATCTCGTGTGAAGATGAGGGTTTTCGTGCCTTCGGGCGTATCCTGGACCGCGTATGTTCCCATGAGGAAGAGGCGCGAACCCTACTGCTCCTTTGCGGTGTTGTTGGCGAGCATGGTCTTGAACTCTTCATGGAACTTGCCAAAGGCCTCGGGGCCGTTAATTTTGAAGCGTTCAAGGACGTCCTCGTCGAGGTAGTAATACCCGTACTTGCGCGACTCGATGCCGCACATCATGTTGGCCAGGTAGGTGGTGTATACCAGGTCGCGGTATTCCTCGGAGGCGCTCAGCGGGGAATGGTGATATTTAATCGCCTCGATGAGATACTCGGGGAACTGCCACTTTCGCGCGATGAGCTCGCCGATTGACGAATGGCTGATGCCGATGGACACCTCCTCCATGACGGTGGAAACGCGCATCTTCCGGTCCTTGACGATGTCCGATATCCAGTTGGTGATCTTCGTGTCGGTCGACAGGAGGACGATCTTCCCGAGATCGTGCAGGAGCCCCGCGAGGAACGAATGCTCGAGTATGGCGCCCATCTTGTACCGCTGCGCGATATTTCGCGCGTAGAAGGCCGTTTTGTTGCAGTGCGTCCAGATCTGCTCGAATTTCGAGAAGCGCTTGTCGAGTATGCGTCGTGCGCTGGCGGCGACAAGGATCGAGTTGAGGTTCTTGAGGCCGATCTTGATGAGCGCCTCGTTCACGTTGTCGATGCGCCGCTGGGTGAGGAAGCCCGCCGAGTTCGACAGCTTCAGCACGTCGGTGGTGAGGGCCGGATCGAGCATGATCTTCTTCGCGATATCGTCGATGTCCACCGTGCTGTCCTTGCACATCGCCTGGAGCTCGATGATGTTCTTGGGAAAGGTGGGCAGGCCGTTGACCTCGTTGATGATCTGCTTTTTAATCTCGGTCGTTATCTCGTTCGGACGGGTCTGTCCGGGTATGACGATCCACGACCAGGTCTTCTTTCCATCGGAATTGAGCACATACGATGATGTGTTGATCCCGGAGTTTTTCAGCAGCAGCATGATGAGGACGATGCCCAACCCCGCGCCCTCCGTGCTGTCGTATATCTCGTCGTAGGCGTCGGTGAAGTCGTTGTATTCGATCGCCTTCGCCTTGCGCAGGTTGATGCGCTCGAGCTCCTCCGGAAGGATCGGGACGTCATTGGTGACCGTGATCTTGAAGCCGCCGTTTTCCTTGTTGATGTTCATGGATACCTTGAGGTCCGACTTCTTCATGTCCTCGGCCAGCTCCTCAAGGTTCCCGATCACGTTGTTTTTGAAATTCTGGATGCCCTCGGTATACTCATTTGGCTTGGTGATGTCGAGATTGATCTTCTTGAAGTACACGCGTTTCGCATTCGCCTTCGTCGCGTTGATGATGATTTCGCGGAGAATGGTCGTGACCGTGTCGAGAAGAAATATTTGGTCGAAGTTTGCGAGAAGCTTTGCAAGGAGGGAATTGATCGACTGCATTATTTCGCCGTGGGGGTAGTAGAAGTTGAATTCTACCGGCTCTCCGCCATTGACGGTGGTTACCATTTTTGTCGTATTTAATATCGCCATGACTCTATGTGTACACTTTTGTAATTTCCTTGGGCATGGTATATGGTATGCCTCTGATCGCAATTTTGTCAATATAGATTTTTTTTCAATGTTCCTTCATGCGCATTATTGTTGATTCAGGATCGAGCATCGAGGAGCGTCGGGGCCTGCGGAGATCATCGTCGCGAACGCGAGCGCGCCAATCCGGGCAAGATGGGAATCGAGGGCGAGGACAAGATCGATTGGCGGAACGGACGACGACGACGCGAAGAGCCGATCACGGGCGGTTTCCGGTCGGGCGCCTGATCCTGATCGCGACGGAATGATCTTGAGCGGTACGCGATCGGCGTCGAGCGCATGGCAGAGACGTCGGAAGGCGACGTTGATGCGAAAGTCGTCGCTTACGTGAACGCTCGCGATCTTTTGGCGCTTGATGATGTGCACGAAATAACGGACGCTGGCATAATCGGCCTTCGTGATCGCGATATGGGTCTCCGATGGTTGAGATGCGGTCAGCGCTGCATCGACCGCCCTCGCGTCCTCAAAGCTTCCGAGGTGTCCGGCAACCACGGCAACACGGGGCCCCGTGAATACGACAGCCTGCGAATGCGTGTTTTTCAAAACCGAAAGCGATGGCCCGGTTGGGGGCTGCACCGAAGCGCAATACAGCCATGCGCCAACGTAAGCGAGCGCGAGCGACGATGGCGCGACTATCCAAAAGCGTCGTATGGGCGCAAGTGTCAATACGAGAAACACATACGGGATCAGAAGCAACGGCGCCGGCTCGTTGATTATAAAATGCCCCGGTATATGTGCGCACGTCCGTATAAACTGATGGTTACAGTCGAACAACCGCTCGATCGCAGGCGCGAGAAGATGCGCCAGCGGCGGCGAGAGTGCGGAAAGTGCGGTCACCGCGATCGAACCGATCAGCATCACGCTCATCCCCGGTACCGCGATAAGATTGGTGATAATGCCCACGAGATTGAGCTCGTGCACCTGCAAGAGTAAAATCGGATAGACGGGAATCTGGGCGGCGCAGGTGACGCTGAGCGATGATGCTATCGGACCCGGAAGAGCACGAAAGGCCGTTGAGAGCGGTCTGGCGAACAGGAGTATGCCCAGGGTGGCCCCGAAGGACAGTTGGAATCCCAGACCGTACAGCTCCCACGGCGCGACGATCAGGATCACGACCGCAGACCACAGCAGGGTATTGATGATGTTCCGGTCGAGGTCGAACAGTTTTTGAATCGTGTAGATCGCGAACATGACGTAGGCGCGAAAGAGCGACACCGGGACATCGGTGAGCGCGAGGTATCCGCTGACCGCGACGAGGGTCGCCGCCATCGCCGCTTTGCGGTCGGTGCGCAGCGCGCCGAAAAACGCAAGCGGAATCAGGGCAATGAGACCCACGTTCATGCCGCTGGCGGCTAGGATATGGAGCACGCCAGCGCGTCGAAATTCGTCCTGCACGCGCTTGGTGATCACGTGTTGATTCCCGAAGTACAGCGCCTCGATCATTCGGGCGGTTTCGGGCCTATAGAGCCGGTCGAGCGCCTCCTCGATGCGTTTTCGAACGTCGCGACGAAGCGACGGCGATGTTTTTTCAACGACGGATATCGTTTTCTCATCGAGATAAAAAACCGCCGAGACCCCCTTTCGGAGCCGATCGACGGCCCATCCATCAGTGGGGCCGTTTTGCCGTTGAATCGCGCGCGGGAAAGCGCTGATCCGGACGCGGTCGCCCGACGCGAGTTCGCCGGGACGGCGAATTATGCCGAGCGCTTGCCGAGAGGCGGCAATCTGCAGCGAGCCGTCCGGTATAAGCGTGAGGTGCGTGTCGTAGCGTCGTTCCTGGATGTCGGCGATGCAATAGATGCGCGCGGGATCGTGCGGGAAATCGCCTGCGGGCAGGTGGATGACGCGCGCCAGGACGGTTGCCCCGAGGGCGAGCGGGATCAGCACATGCCGGACGATGGAAAAATCCTTCGTTTGCATGTGTCGATACAGAGCGAGCGCAGCAAGTAGTACAATGACAAGCGCCAGCCCGAGGTATGTGTCGGATGTGATTGCGAGCGCATTGCCATAGCCGATCGCGATGCCGGCGCACAGCGCTATCAGGCTGAAAAATGATGGCGTGATGAGATTGCGTAGATTTGTACGATGAAGCGAGATAAGTTCGTTTATTTCATTCCTGCGGGCTGTTTCACGAATGTTTTTTTGGAGCGCGGCGATGTGTTGGGTTGATTGTGATGATGCTGTGGGTCGCTTAAAGCCTGCCCACATTGTACATGACTCCTATGCGGCCGCCAAACGATGTTATGGTCGATTCCTCGCCAAAGCCGAAACGTCCGGTACGAGCAATGCCATCGACAAAAATTTTTACATCCGTACCCAGGTTGAACACAAGGCCGATCGATCCCGCGAATCCGGCGCCACCGGTGTAGTCTTTTTTAAACGGGGGGATCTCGAGATACATGCCCACTCCGCCGGCGACGCCGACGACATCGAAGAAGAACCAGGCGAACTTTCCGAGCGCGGTGGCCATTGTATAACTCGCCGAGACGTCCGGGGTGCCGGCATTGGCGCTGCTGATATACTGGAGCGAGAACTCGCCGATCAGGTGATCGGCGTACAGCGCGAGAACCAGCCCGCCGCCGCCATAGCTGCCGTTGTATTCGATCGTTTCCCACTTATCGGTGACCCAATCGGAGTAGACGATGTGGTTGCTGCCGCCCTCGCCGATGAGACCGGCGAAGGTGTAAAAGATCGATTCGCTCTTTTTCTCCTTTTTCCCGGCGGGATCGTCGGCATCGGCGGCATAGAGCGCGGTCACGGACGCGGCAAGGACCACGAGCAGAAGTGCGACGATGAGCCGGATCGTCTTCACGAGACGGTTATTTCATGTTGAGCGGGTTCTTCACCGTCTGCGTGTCGTGGGGGACGCGGAAGGAGAAGATGCTCGGTACGAGATTGAGGCCGGTTTTTACATTGCTCAGCGCCAGCGAAAACGTCGCGCCGTCGCTGGTGCGGAGAACGGCCCGTTTGAGGAAATAGGTCTGGTCGAGGTAAAGGTTGATCTCGCTGAACGGACGCTCGCTGTGTTTCAGGAGTATGGTCACGCCGCCCGGGGTTTCTGTCGCGATGGAGCGGTAGCCGCTGATGATGCCCGACAGGCCGCCCGACCCGCCCTTGGCGAGGTCCTGGATCCCGCACACGGAGCTGTAGGGATTGTACACCCACAGGGTCTTTCCGTTTGAGGCGATGATCTTGCCGGAGGGATTGCTGAACTTGACGTAGATCTTATCGGGCGCAAGGTATTGGAAGGTGCCGGTATACGAGTTCCCGCCGGTCGTGATCCACGACACCACGCCCGTCATCGATCCGATGCTCAGCATGCGGTTGTTGAATTTCGCGACCGCCTCCTCCCCGGTGAGCGCGAGAACCTCGCCCGCGGCGGAGATGGACGCGACAAGAACGACTATCATGGCACATCGCTTCATTTTTTGCTCCTACATGGTATACGATTTTTCTCATCATTAAGTAAAATTATTCTTTATTTCTTTCATCAGTTACTCATGATACGAATAATATGGAAAAATATCCACCTATTTTTCGCGGGTGATAATTTCAATTCATTTATTTGCACGAAATGAGCATGGGAAAGGTGATTTTTTATCTATTCGTGATCCTGGCGGTCGGCGCCGGGGTCTATTCCTATCGCTACAGCGAGAAGGTGTATCGGTTTTACCTGCTCACCTACTATGAAAAATACCGCAAGGCTACGCCGGAGGACCTGGCGGCCGAGGCGCGTAAACTCTACGAGGAAAAAAAGTTCCCCGAGCTCAAGCGGTACTGCGAGCGCGCCCTCGTGGTGTTCCCTAAAAACGCGGAATTGAACCGGTTGTTGGGGCATGCCTGCTTGCACACCGGCGAGATCGAGCGCGGTGCGCGCCTCCTGCTCGGTTCGCTCGATCGGACAAAACCGAACACGCGGGAGCTCTTTACGGCCATCGAGGTCCTCTATCGAAACCGCCTCTTTACCGATCTGGTCATCGAGCTGGCGCGATTTCCTTTCTCAGACGATATGATGCTCACCTTCATGTTTGGTGTGGCCCAGTTCCATCTCGACCGGCACGATGAGGCGGATCGATGGCTGCGCCGCTCGCAGGTATTGGGGAACACGGACGGCGAGGTGAGCTTTTATCGCGGTACCATCGCGGAGCGGGCGGGGCGCGACAATCAGGCCCTGGAGCAATTTCTCGCCGCGTATCGCGGGAAGCCGCGCAATCAGGTGTATCGCGATTCGCTTTTCAGGTTGTATAAAAAAATAGGGCGGTATGCCGATGCGGCGCGATTGTCGCGCCGTGAATCAATCAGATAGCCGTTCGGTCGCAAGCATAAATTCAGCCGAAAACTGCGCCGACTGGGAGAGCCACATCAGCCGCTCCTCGGGGGTCATGATCACGAACTCGGTATGCCCGTCGAAATCGGCGGGAGAGGCATTCTTCAGCATATTACGGAATTCATCGATGTCGCTTCGATGATAGGTCTTCATGCGGTATCCTCGCTCTTGCTGATGATCTTTTCCAGGATGTGAATATCGAAGATGTCTTTTTCGCGCGGGGGCTGGACGGCCTTTTTCATTTGCAGCAATGTTTTCTTTGATACGAGCTTTGCACGGTGGGACCCGATGTCGACATGCTCGACATTCTCCTTGAGCGTGTCGTAGGATAGCTTGTCGGTCAGGAACACGTCGACCTGACGATATGGGTTCTTCGGATCGATAAAGGTGAATACGAGCGCGTTTTTTTCTTCGATCATGATCTTCCGTTTTTCCGGATCCAGCAACGATTCGGCCGGGACGGGTGCCCGGGGAACCAGATGCAGATGCTTCATCGCCCTGAGGAAGCGATTGAGATTACTCTCGGTCATGTCGATCGCGACATCGAGATCCATCGTCATGCGCTCGACGCCGTGCAATACAAGCGCCACGCCGCCGCAGATGATGAAATCGATATCGCTCTTGACCAGATCTGTGATAATCTCCTTTAAATGGTTCAGCTTCCGAAATGGCATAGCGCCTGCAACAACCTAGCTATTGTAATAATAAAACAAGATTCGAAAGTCAATAAAATGTGATCGAAAAGTCAATAAATATATTATAAATAAACATGTTGAATTTTTAAATTGACAATATCATCTACATGTGCATGAAAAAACACATGGAGCGCAATATAGTACTTGCCACGGTGATTGATTCGTACGGTAATCGGCTACGATACATATTTTGTTTATTTGAGGTGAGGCTATGTCACTGTTAGATAAGCGTCCGGAAAACTTCAAAAAGGCGTTCCCGAAATCGTCGGTGTTGCATGTAAACGGAAGGCATATCCTGCAATCCGCCATGAAAGCGGGGAGCAATTGGGTGGCGATGGCGGTCAATATGCGTCATCGGATCATGATCCCCGGCATCGTGAAAGCCTCGATGGAGCTGGACGCGCCGGTCATCTACGAGCTGGCGTTGTCGGAAAGCGACATGAAAGGCGGGTATACGGGGATGAACCCCGCGGAATTCATCAAGGTCGTGGTTGAAATCAACGAACAGATGGGGAACGCCGGCGAAAAGGCCACGCCCTTTACGGTCCATCGCGACCATACGACGGTGCAAAAACCGACCCGCGCTGCGTTCGACAAGGCCGACGAAATAATACGGGAGTCAATCAAGGCCGGCTACGGTTCCTTTTCGATCGACGTCTCCTTCCTGCCGATGGAACAGAACATCGCCATAAGCCTGCTCCTGGCGGAACAGGTGGTGCAGGCGGGGCTGATGTATGAAAGCGAGGTGGGCGAGATCGGCGGGAAGCACGGCAACTCGTCCGTCTCCGAGGCGGTATTGCTGGTGGAGGCGCTGGCGAAGGCGGGGGTCAAGCCCGATCTGATCGCGATCAACAACGGGACAACGCACGGAAACGTCCGCGGGAACATCGATCTCAAGCTCACGCGCGACACCTACAATGCGCTGCGGCCGTGGGGCGTGGGGATCGCGCAGCATGGCACCACCGGGACCGCCATCAGCGATGTGGGCAAGTTCTACGAGGACGGCATATTCAAGGCGAACGTGGGGACCCACTGGCAGAACATGATCTGGGGCATCGACATCGACGAATACGGCGTGGCCTTCGAGAAGGGATCATCGTACCAGAAAAACCCCGACAAGGGGATCTCGATGGAGCTCTGGAAGAAGATGGAAGAGCACGCGGCCTCGAACGGATGGAAGGGCGGCAATATGAAGAGCCTTCACAAGCCGTTCCGCGACGCCGTGTTCGAGGAATACAGCTCGAACGCGAAAATACGGGAACGGATCGACATGGCCGTGTATACGACGGCGTGTGAGTTCTTCAAGGCGCTGAAGGCCGAGAAGAAGGGCGCGGACGTGCGGGAGATTCTCGCCAGCGGCGCCGCGGTCGGGGCCGGAACGTCCGTGCGTGAGGAAAAAGAGCGCGATTACGAATAGTTCATTCGAACGTTCGTTCAATGCTGTTTTTACATTAAGCGAAAAAAGGCATCAACGCCCATTGATGCCTTTTTTTTATTTACGCGCGCGGGGCGAACGACGAAGGTGCCTGTGAGCGCGCGTGATGCGCAGGATTCTGGAAGCCGATATCGTCGCTTCGCTCGCAACGACATCGAATACAACACACTACAATCGCAGAAAAAAGGTGCTATGATATCACATCGGGCGCGTGACGTAAAACCGTTTATCGTTATGGACGTGATGGCGCGGGCCGAGGCGCTGGAAAAGGCCGGCGAATCGGTGATCCACCTGGAGGTGGGCGAGCCGGATTTCGACACCCCGAAGGCGGTGCAGGACGCCGCGATTCGGGCCATCCAGGGCGGGAAAACGCACTATACCCACGCGATGGGGCTGCTTGAGTTGCGGATCGCAATCTGCGAACATTACCGCGCCGAATATGGAGTCACGATAGCACCCGAACAGGTGATGGTCACCTCCGGCACGTCGCCGGCGATGCTGCTCATGATGATCGCCCTGCTCGAGAACGGCGACGAGGTGGTCATCTCGAACCCGCACTACGCCTGCTACCCGAACTTCATCCGTTCGGTGGGCGGCACCTGCATCGAGGTGCGCACCTTTCCCGAGGACGGCTTCCAGTACCGCCCGGAGGACATCAAGCGCGCGATCACGAAGCGCACGAGCGGGATCGTCATCAACTCGCCCTCGAACCCGACCGGCATCGTGATGACCGAGGAGCAAATGCGGCAGGTGGCGGCCTTCGAGGACCAGTACATCATCTCGGACGAGATCTACCACGGGCTGGTGTACAAGGGGGCGCAACACTCGATACTCGAGTTCACCGATCGCGCCTTCGTGATCAACGGGTTTTCGAAGCTGTACGCCATGACCGGGTGGCGCTTGGGCTACCTCATCTTCCCGCTCGAGTTCTCCGATACCATGCAGCGGATCCACCAAAACTTCATGATTTCGGCCAATAGCTTCGTCCAGTGGGCGGGGATCGCCGCGCTCACGGAGACGGCGGCCGATATCGAACGGATGAAGGCGATCTACAACGAGCGGCGCGAGTACATGATCGCGCGCCTGCGTGAGATCGGCTTTACCATCCATGTTGAACCGACGGGCGCGTTTTACGTTTTCGCCGACGCCCGCGCCTTCTGCGAGGATTCGTACCGGGAGGCCTTCGAGATCGTCGATGCCGTCAAGGTCGGCGTGACGCCGGGGGTCGATTTCGGATCCGGCGGGGAGGGCTTCCTACGATTTTCGTACGCGAATTCGATGGAAAACATTCGGGAGGGACTCGACCGTGTCGAGCGCTATTTCCGGGGCGCAAGATGAGGCGCACGACTGCTGCACTCGCGCTGCTCTCCGGGTTCCTGTATGTGTGTTCTTTTCCCGGCGTATCGGTCCCGGGGCTCATCTTCCTGGCGCTGGTCCCGCTGATCATCGCGCTGCATCGCGCGATCTCCTTGCGCGAGGCATTCCTCGCCGGAATGATCTTTGGCATGGCGCATATCATCGGCATGACCTACTGGCTGTACTACGCGATCCATGTCCATTACGGCGGATCGCTTCTGGTCACGGTGCTCATCATCGTATTCGCCGCTGCGCTCCCGGTTGGATTGCATGCGGGTGTGTTTTCGCTTGGGTTCGCGTATTTTCGCTCCGGTCGCATCGTCTTTTCAGCGCTCGCAGTGCCGGCGCTCTGGGTGATCGTCGATTATCTGCGGACCATTTCTCCCGTCACGCTGCCGTGGGGACTTCCCGCGTATGCCGCAATCGATTGCACGCGCTTCGTTCAAATGGCCGACATCGCCGGCGTTTCGGGAGTCACCTTCGTGATCGTAATGGTGAACGCGTGCGTCGCGGCGCTCATCATCCGCTCGATGGACATGTCGGGCGCATTGCATGTACGTGAATTCGCACGCTTCTGTTTCGCGCAAAGCGGCTGGCGGCATATAGTGCGAATGAACTGGCCGATCGCACTCATAGTCGTGCTCGCAATAATCGTTCCGATTCTGTATGGAACCGCCATGATTGCGCGATGGTCTCATTCCGGGACGGTCGGGCCTGATGTCGGACCCGCGATTGCCGCGCGCATCGTGCAGGGAAATCACGGGCACAAGGAGCGCTGGAGCGACGATACCTTTCACGGCCGCCTTGACGTCTACACCGCGATGTCCAACGAGTCGTATCGCACCGGCGATCGTCGCATCGTCGTATGGCCTGAAACGATCTTGAACTCGCCTGCCAGAGTGACTCCCGCTCTCCTCGAAAAGCTGATCGGCTTCATGGGGCCGCAGACGGTGCTCGTCGCGGGCGGCGTCCGGCGCGCACCGAAGGATGCATTGTACAATTCGGTGTATGTATTATCGGGAAGCGGCCATGCGCGCTGGTTCGATAAAAACATCCTGCTCCCATTCTCCGAGACCCGGCCGCTGTCCATCGGCGTGCTGGGCCGGTACTACGAAGCGCCCGACGAATTCGCCCCCGGTACCACGCCGCCCATCGTTCGCAGCGACCATGCCGCGCTCGGCGTGTCCATCTGCTTCGAGCTCATCTATCCGTGGTTTGTGCGCGCATCGGTCCAGAAGGGCGCCGATCTGCTGGTAAACGTATCAAACGATGCCTGGTTTGGAGATTCGGCCGAACCGCGTCAGCATCTCGACATCGCCCGGTTCCGTTGCATCGAAAACCGCCGCTACATGCTGCGGGCGTCCAACAGCGGGATTTCCGCGGTCATCGGTCCCACGGGCGCGGTGCTCGCGAGGTCGGGGCTGTTCACGAGGGAAAGCGTCGATGGGGCGGTGCGCGCCATTCCGGCGCGGAGCATCTACACCCGCGCCGGAGAGACGGCGGTAATCGGTTCGCTCGTGGTGGTCCTGGCGATGCTGGTCCTGTCGCTCTTTAAAAAGGACTAGGGCGTTTTCATTTCCTCGAGGCCCTGGCGTATCGCCTCGCGACGCCGGAACGCGTCCGCCTCCTCGCCGAACATCTCGTTCTGCAGGTACATGATCTGCGAGTCCTTCTGCTCGGGGGTGAGGTTGGGGTCGGCGATGATCCGCTGCTCGCGGCGGCGGTATTCCTCCTCGGCCTGCTTTTCGTTCGCAAGCTGCTCGTCGACCTTCTCGAGACGCGCGACGACCTCCGGCGTGAAGAACTGGTTCCGGTATTCCTTGATGCGATTGGTCCGCTCGGCCTCGGGCAGCTCGGAAAGATCGCGATCGTATACGGAAAGCTTTTCCTGGTACTGGTCGTACGGCCGCAACTCGCTGTCGATGGCCGAGGCGTCCGCGCCCCACATTTTCGATTTAAGCTCCTTGAGGCGCTTCTCCTTCTCCTCGCCGTAGAGGTTTTTGTCGTTGACGATCGCGTTCTTGCGGATTCCGTATTCCTGGGTTTTCACCATCGTCCCGAAAAGCTCGTCGGCGAGCTCCTTTCCGAAGAAGCTCCGCCGGTACTCCTGGACATCCTGGAGATACTTGATCATGTCCTCGGGGGATTTCGGGGTGGGCCATTTCTTCGAGGTGTCCATGAGGCTCCGCTCGTACTGTGCGAACTTTTTGTACAGAGCGTACATCTCGGCGGCGCGACGGGGGTCCATCGTGGAGTTGAGATAGTCCTCCACGGCCTTGAGATGGTCCTCGAAGCTCATCTTGCCGAACTTGCGCTGGAGAAACTTGAAAAACTTGATGGTGAACTGGTTCGCGATGGATTTCGAGAAATACTTGTCGGTGGGCCCGTCCTCGAACCGGATGTTCTTGAAAAACAACTTGTAGTCCTCGGCGTCGATTTTCTGAGAGCCGTCGATGATATTTACGGCGCCCATCGGGTCGTCTTTTTTGAGGACTTGGATGAGGATGATGACGACTATCAGGATGCCGGCGGCGGCGATGATGATCTTTTTCTTCTTGTCCATGAAGTACCAATCCTTTGTGGGTTTGTGCCTGCGGGAGAATTGTACGGGCAATTTCTTATGTCAAATAATTTTTTCGTTGAGCCCGGAGGGAGACCGGTCCATAATGGATTATCCGACGTCACGGCAGGAATGTAAACGAATGAAACAGGCACTAATTGGCATCGCCGTAACCGTCCTCACGGTGATCGGCATACCCTCGTTCGGCGTCGCCGAGGTCAAGAAGGTAAGCGGCGAAGCGGGGATCGAGCGCATCTTCGGGTATACGCAATATCGAATCGGCGGAAAGGTGACCCCGGCCAAAGGCAAGGCCGGCACCCTGCATTACCCGGTGAGCGAACTGCAATTCCCGCTCGACGTCTACTGGCTGTCCATCGGCGGGATGGTGAAATTCACCGACGATGTCCGCGCTAATGGAAGCTTCAAGACGAACGTAAACCGCGATGCGGGGAAGATGAAGGATTCGGACTGGGGATACTGGTACCTGCAGGGAAAGACCTGGGCCGACTATCGTACGCTCGACGTCTATTCCCTGAGCGACGCAAGCCTCAAGGGCTACATCCTCGATGCCGATATCCAGTTCCGCGCGTTCGAAATGGAGCCGTTCACCCTGCATCTGGGCGTCGGGTTCATGTATCAGTATTTCGGGTACGATATCAGCAATCTGGACCAATGGTATCCATCGTACAATACCTACCGTGCGTATCTGTCTCCGACGTACTCGAATCACGATTATGTGCGCGATCTCATCATGACCTATACCGTGGAGTATTTTATTCCCTATCTCGAGCTGGTCCCGGAACTCAAGGTCGGGGCCGCCGCGCTCCTGTCGGCCCAGCTGGGTCTTGCGCCATATGTGATTGCGCGCGATGTGGACGACCACATCCTCCGATCGAAGGTCATGGACGGCAGCGCGACGGGATGGGCGTTCATGGCCTCGATCAAGGGCGAGTATTATATCGACAAAACGGTATCGGTCTCCCTAGCGGCCGGTTATCTCTGGATCTGGACGAAAGGAAAACAGAGCCAGTCGTTCTATGAAACGACGGATGAAAGCACCGCGGGATATATCGGGACCATCGAGAACCGCATCATCACCGAACAGTATTACGTCAGGATTGGGGCCGCGTACGCATTTAAGTGACCATGCGCTTTCCTCGCTCGACAGCAGTCATCGGCATGATCGCCCTGTGGGCGATGAGTGTCGCGCCGTTTCAGGGCGCGAATCATACGGCGCTGGCGCAGGACAACCGCGCGATCGTCGAGATCGGCGTCGAAAAGATGTCGGGGTATACCCAGTACCGGATCGGCGGACGCGGCACATTGTCGGACGGCCATAGCCGTGAGTATCCCAGCCCCTTAAGCGAGCTCACCTTTCCCCTGTACGTGTATTTTTTCTCCATCGGATTCATCGCGGAATTCGAGGAGGATTTCCGAGTGTCGGCGCGAGCGAAAACGAACATCGACACCAGGGCCGGAAAAATGCGCGATGCTGACTGGGGGGTGTATTACATTGACGGCTGGCCAGAGGACTCGAACGGCGTTCCACAGCCGGGGAACACGCCCGCGAGAATCGACACGCTCGATATCCTTTCCCGCAGCGATGCCGAACTTCGGGCGTATATCGGCGAGTGCGACTTTCTGTACTTCGCGTACAATGGACGCACGCTGCAGTTGGGGGGCGGGGCGTCGTTTACGTACTACAGCTTTTCGTACGTCGTCAGCAATTTCGATCAGTGGTATCCGTCATCCGGCTACTATTATGGGACATCGTTCCCGAGCGATATCGAGCGACGCGTGGCCCTCACCTACGACATCCAGTACTATGTCCCGGCGCTCCTGCTGGCCGGCGGCGTGAAGATCGGACGCGAGGCGTCGATCCTCGCACAGGCATCGTTCTCCCCGTATGTCCGCGCGTTCGATTTTGACGTGCATATCGCGCGGGACAAGCTGTGCCGCTCATCATATACGGGCGTGTCGTTCGGCGGGTCCCTCGCCGCCCGGTGGAATGTCACGCGTGAGGTCTCGATAGGCCTTTTCGGTCAGTACCAGTACATTCAGGCGCGGGGTGAGCAGCGGCAGTACTTTTATGATAACACCGGCAATTACTTTATCGCGTCCATCGATGCGTGGGTAAAAAGCGAGCAGGTTTCCGGCGGGTTGACGGTGGGATATTCCTTCGAGTGATGCATTGCCGTTGCCTCACTCATCGACATTCTTCCGAAACGGCGATTGTTCGATGGCTCTCCTGATCCGGTCGTCCAGCATTTTCCACATCAGCGGCACCAAGAACAGCATCCCCGCCGCGCCGATGGGATAATCGTTCACCAGAAAATTGAAAAACGCGTGCAGGACGATGGAGATGAGCACGCCCTTCACGATGAGCGGGCGGGTCCGCGCCGGATCGACGAAACGCGCCCAGCCGATGGCGTATCCCCACATCGCCGACCACACGGCGTGGCCCGGCACCGTGAGAAAGGCGCGCACCAGGTAGATCTTCCACACCCATTGCAGGCCGTAGGCCGGATCGTGAATGTCGAGGGCGATCTGGGGGAACAGGTAGGCGCTGGCGATATACAGCGCGTTTTCCGCCGACGCGAAGCCGAGGGCCGCCGCGCTGGCGTACACGATTCCGTCCATCGGTTCGTTGAAATCGGTCCGGCGGGCGATCCACAGGTACACAAGCAGGAACTTGATCAGCTCCTCGACGATCGGCGCAACGATGACCGTCTGAACGAAGGGATATGGTCGAAACGGCTGTTCGATGAGCGCGGCGGGCGCCAGGCAGATCATGCCGAAAAAAAACACCTGCGCGACGAGCGCCTTCGGTTCCGGTTCGAGCGTGTTGCGCTTGTAGAAATACCACAGCCAGAAGATCCCCGGCGCGATTGAAAGGATTACGACCGGGATGATATCGACGGGGAAGGCCGGCATCGTGCCGCTCGATCAGGCCGGGGCTGTTGGCGGCAGCAGTTTTTTCACCTTCTCGATGAGCTGGTCCTCGTTGATGGGCACCGAGAGGAAGTCCGCGGCGCCGCGCTCGATCGAGTCCACCAGCGAGAGCGGATCGTTTTTCGACGAGACCACCAGGATCGGGACCTTGCGGCAGTCCGGTATCACCATGTATTTCTCCACGAGGAAGATGCCGTCGATGTACTCGTAGTGGATGTCCATGATCACCAGATCGGGCCGGTCGGTGATGACGCGGTCGAACAGATCGAGCGGATCGGCCAAGTGCTCCACGGCGTGGCCGAGCGACGAAACGAGGAAGGTGAGCAGCTCGATCCATTTCGCGTGTTCGTTGATGATGAATACCTTTCGCATGGCGTCCTACGAGTACACGGTCCGCATCATGTCGAGCATGCGGTCGCTTTTGAGTATGCGCACGATGCGCCGATAGTGGTCGTGGCGCAGGTCGACCTCGATGGGGTGGATCTTCTTTTTTTTCGAGATGTCGTAAAAGATGCGAATGTGCGGCTCGAGCGAACGACCTTTGTAGAGCTTCATGACGCGCGCGAATTCGTATACGAGCTGTTTCTTGGCCGAATCGTCGGTCGAGCGCGCGGTGGATTCGACCATGATAAAATCGCCCTCGGCGAGGATGTTTTTCCCCTTGTTGAGCGTGTGGATCATGGGCTTGAGGAAGCGATAGACGTCATTGGTGGTAAAATGGTAATTCGAGAGGTTGAGGATGAACTGCAGCCCCTCCTCGTGCGAGACGCCCTTCCGGTAGGGGGTGGAGGTGGTGATGGCGTCGAACATGTCGCAGATGCTGATGAGCCGAACCTCCTCGGGGATCTCGAGATAGAATTGCTCACTCTTCTTGTCGCGGAAGCTGCGATAGGGATAGCCGCGGTTTCTGAACTTGCGATGATGGAAGAGCGCCGTGAGTTTTATGATGGAGGGGACCGCCTTCTGGCCGCCCGGGGCGACGATCGCGTCCAGGATTCGGAATCCGTCGCGGGTGTGGTCCATCATCGCCTCGAATTCGCTTTTGCTGAGGCGGCCCGGCTTTTCGATGATGTCCTTCGGGACGCGCAGCTTGCCGATGTCGTGCAGATAGCCGGCGGTCGAGAGGGTGCGCACCTCGTCCTTGTTGTAGCCGAGCTTGTACATCAGGATCATCGCGAGCACGCCCACGTTGACGGAGTGCACATAGGTGTAGTAGTCGAAATTCTCGATTTCACGCATGAGGGAGAGCAGCCCGCCGTTCTTGTCCTCCTGGCGCAGTCCCTGCACGATGGCCGCGAATTGCTCATGCGAGGCGACGTACTGCTCATAGGACATGACGCCGGAGCTGCGGATGGCCCCATAGGTCTTCGCGGTTTCGGCCGCGATGCCCTTCATGGTTTCCACCGGGATGATCTCGTAGTCGTACCGACCCGTGGTTGGCTCGACGGCGCGCGGAATGAAAAATTTCGATCCGGCCGCGATGCTCTTTTGAATGGCGTCGACCTGAATCGCTTCACCGGACCGGAACACGACCTCGCCGTTCTGGTCGAGAATGTCGAAGGTGAGCATTTTATCGCCGCTCAGGTTTTGGAGAAAGGTCGGCGGAAGCTCGCGGTATTTTTCGAGGTCGATTTTAACGTCGTCCATTTGCGATGCGCGTGGCGTGTCCGTCAGTGTTCGTGAAGCTATCGAGTGTCTTGTGAGATCATGGCGCAGGATTCACCGTCTGTCAAGAATAATCTATGGGCGAATTGGCCGCCTGCGGATGACACGCGGAGCGAATCAGCGTATATGGCGAGAATCGCTCACCCACTCGTCCGGATGCGATGGGCCTTCCCGCATCGATTTTCGCGAAGAGAGGTTCTTCGCGCCGATATATCGGCGCTCCTGCGGATGGGAGCGCCACCATGCGACGGCCCGATGGGAGAAGGCGTTCGCCCGAATCTGAAGCGGCGGGTGCGAGCTGAAATAGTCGCGCAGGATGCTCGTCGTGGGCGATGTGTGGGAGTATGGTTTGTCGGCGGACGCCTGATGCAGACGAATAAATGCGATGGCTGTGCCGTACGGATCGTAGGACGAGTTCTTCAGCAGTTCGAACGAGTATTCGTCGGCCTCGTTTTCCTGGGTTTTGCTGAAGGTGTGGCGCAGCATCAGGGACATGGCGATATCGGCGAGCCTGCCGAGCGATTCGGCCTCGATCTTCCTCGCGAGAAGCTCGAAACGGACGCTGTCCATGCAGTGGTTGAGCTCGATATGGCCCATCTCGTGGGCCAGGATGGCCGCGAGCTCGGACTCGTTCCGCAGGGTCGTGAGAAGGCCGGTCGTGACAAAAATGATCCCGCCGGGAAGGGCAAAGGCGTTGGGTGATGGGTGCTCCATCATATATACGCGGTATTCGAAGCGTTTTGCGGCAAATGGAGCGAGTCCCCGCATGACGGCGTTTACATACCGGTGCTCTTTCGAACTCTCCTGTTTGATCCCTCCAAAGCGCTCCACGATTGCGTCTCCGAACCGCTTCTCGTCGATATCGCCGACCGGCATGACGCGGGTGAGGGCGCTGCTGGCCGCCTTGGTGGGCCGCCCCAGGAGCTGAAACAGCGGGGCGAAGCTCGCATCGATGGGCGGCGCGCTCGCCATGCGATAGAGGACGACAATCAGCGCGGCCCCGGAGGCCGCAATGAGCGCGAATGCGATCAATCGGGCTGGACGCATGTTAGAACCTGTCCCGGTATTTATTGTACAGGGCGTTCATCGCGATCATGATGACGCCAACCACGAGGAAGACCACGGCCCGCATGAGCGTGCCCGATTGCGCGAGGTCGAAGGCGACCAATCGTATCAGGCAAGCCCCGAGACCGATCATCGAGACGATGCGGAAGTGGTTTTCCTTCACGATGAGGCTTACGGTGAAGATCGCGAACGATTCCGCCGCCCAGAGGATAGTCCGGACGGAGGCATCGAAGGACCAGTAGGCGAAGAGGGCGATCGAGGCGAAAAACGGGTAGTAGAGCCACGGGTTTTGGCGCCGATGTACGCGCTCGGCGAGCCGCGCGAAGGGCGCGAGGCCGATCGGAAATGATACGTCCGAAAGGGCGGCTCTTCGGTAAAAGAAGATGACATACCCGAACTGAAGCACCACCGCCGCTGCGCCGGCGACCCAGCCCTGGTCCTGCCACCGGAGTGAGGGGACTGGCGTGCTCGCCAAAAAGGCGATCCAGAACGAAGCGATCCAGTGGAATAGGGTCGAATGAAACTGGAAGCGGGACAGCGACTCGAACCTTCGTCCAATGGCGAACAGGATGATTGAAACGACGCTCCAGACCGGAGGCAGCCATGCCGGCGGGACCTCGGCAAGAATGACAACGATGGAGAAACATATCGACAGCTCCCACATGAGCGGATGAAGATAGCGCCAGCTCTTGTAGCCGTAGTCGATTGCGTGTCGTGGCGATGTCGCCCAGAACAGGATCACGGCAAGCGCAAACGCCTCGATGAGGATGCGCACACGCACCGGTCCGAGGTAATCTTCGAGCTGCAGGTTGACCGTCAGATGGGCGACCAGAAAAATCGCGACAAGCAGGTAGCCGATCTGCAGCAGATGCCGATCGATGCCGCCCTTCGTGGAAAGCGTATATTGACGTTCGTTGAAAAACCGCGCGATTTCAAGGCAGGCGGCTGATGCCACGAGAAGGAAGATCGTGGGGATATGCGGAGAGACAGGCTTGAAGAGTACCACGATGATCGCCAGCGCGTGCGCAACAAGCAGGTAAAGTCCCGGCCAGACGAGGAAGCGGTCGCGCGCATCGATGCGTGAAAGCGCGATGGCGGCAATCGATACCGGAACATACGGTCCGGCCGAAAGAAGGACATCGGAAAACCCGAGTGCGGGATCGCCAAAGATATGAAACCACGAGAAAACATGTGCGGCCGGAATCAGGATGAGAAGCCCGACCCCCAGTGAGTCGGATTGGATCCGCTGGCGGAGGACGAGACACAACATCGCGAATGCCGCCATTGCGTATGGGGCCCATGCATGCGTATGCGAATATCCCAGGAAGGCGATCCCGAGCACGGCGATGACGATTCCGCTCATGCCGAAAGCGGTTTCCGGTTCGCGAGTGCCGTAGGCGGCGATTGAATCGAACCGCGCGATTCCCGAGCGAAGGGCGTAGACATGAAACACCGTCTCGAAAAGCATCAACGCGCCGATGATGCTCGCGGTCTTGACGAACCCGGCCGGGTCGGCGCCCTCCATGAGGACCAATGCCGCGACGATGGCCCCGGCGCAGGCGAGGTGGCGGATGGCGGTGGAGATATTTCGCAACAGGCCGGTGTCCTCGCGCACCGCGATCACGTGAAAAATCATCGCTTCGAGGTAGATGATGCCAGCGATTGGGAGCGCGTCCACTCCCCAGCGCTGGAGCGTAAATGCGGCGAAGACGGCCAGCGAGAGCGAGATGAGGGTGTCGGTCGCGTGCAGCCAGGGGATATGGAGGCGGCGCGCATGGCGTGCCAGCACAAACGCCGAGACGCTCGCGACGGCGAGCACGATGGTGTTCCACTTGGAGCCGGTGGAATAATGAAGGGCGCTTGCTCCAAGGAAAATCCAGTTCGCGAGATGGGTGATAAAGGGCGCGATATCGAACCGTGTCGTTTGGTAGAGCCGGCGATAGTGCACGCAGGCCGCGCTAATCCCGATGATGGTGATCGAGGCGATGCCCGTCACGCGAAGCGCGAACGGGAGCGCGCCATCGACAACGAGTCCCGAAAAATTATACCAGTGCAGATGGAAAAAGAAGAACCCGGAGACCGTGACTAGCAGGTGATAATCGCGCCGCGCGCGGTATGTGAGCACGACGCTGAGCAATGCGATGACCGATGCGCAGATGAGGGTCGTTTGCGATTGCGGCGCGATCCCCAGCGCGATCAGACTGAGAAGAACGTGGAGCGAGGCGAATACCTGCGTTTTTCCGGCATAGCCGAGGTACAGGTTCACGGCAATGCCCAGCACGAGCAGCGCGAGCGCGGCGCGCTGATCGTCGATCCATGCGAGGCCGGGAATGGCGCCCGATCCGAGGCAGCCGAAGAGGAAGATGGCGCCGGCGCTGCTGCGGAGCCAGGTGGCGAGCTCCAGCCACTTCGATTTCGAGCGCAGGAACAGGAATACGCCGAACAACCCCGCAGCGACGGCGACTATCATGATGAAGCGATAGACGGCGCTGAGCGCCAATGCCGCATAGATCCCGAGGAAACTCACCCCCATCACCATGATGATGGCGCCAAGTATGCCCGTCCAGTTTTGGGCGAACTGCGTTTCGATGCGTTTAAGTAGCGTCGGTTCAGCTGGCGAAGCCGGTTCGGCCGAGGGACTCGGGGTAACTGGCGACGATGGCGCCGCTTTCGTCGAGATTTCCGCAGGGTGGTCAGTCGATGGTGACGTAGAACGCGAATGGATGTCGGTTGCAGGAGAACCGGATATAGCAACGGGTTCAGGGTGTGCGGTGGGCAAAGGAACGCGTGCCGGGGTGATGGGTCGTTCGGTTTGGGTCCCGGCACCTTCTGCGATACGCTTTTCGATGGCGCCGATACGAAGAGACAGCCGGCGCTGCCGGACGAGCAGCGCGATCATAAGAATGCACAGTATGAAAATAATGAAAGATTCCATTTCAATTCGCGGTGTGCGTCCGTCGCCATACTCCACCACGTCAGGTCATGTGCGTCAAGCAGAATACCATGGCGCGCGGACGCTAACTGCCGTGCGACGGGATGATTGAAAAATATTGATGACAAATGAAAATGTGGTCCGGTACTATAGACTCGTCGTGTAACGTGGCTGTCGATTTGGATTGCATCGGTTCTATCAGGCGAAAACGAGGTGAATGCACATGGCGAGCGCTTTCAAGGGATACATGGGCAGGATTATGGACGTCGATTTGTCGAACGGCAGGATCGGCGAATATTCGGTGAGCGATGCCGATCGCGAGCGTTTCATCGGCGGGCGTTTCCTGAGCACCAAGATCCTCTGGGACATGGTGCAACCGGGGATCGATCCGCTCTCGCCGGAGAATGTACTTGTCGTGATGACATCGCCCCTGACCGGGACCGGGGCCCCGTGCTCGAGCCGGTACGACATTTCCGCGAAGAGCCCGCTCACCGGTGCGATCGGCCATTCGAACAGCGGCGGCAATTTCGGGATCAACCTCAAGCGCGCGGGGTGGGACGGCATCGTGGTGCGCGGGCGTTCGAAACGGCCGGTGTATCTGGATATTGACGGCGACACGGTGCGCATCAAGAGCGCATCGAAGCTCTGGGGCGCGGACACGCAGGCGGCGCAGTCCCTCATGATCGGAAAAGAAACACGCGCGGGCGCGATGGCCATCGGCGTGGCGGGGGAGAATCTGGTGAAGTTCGCCTCGATCGTGTCGCAGGAACGCAGCCACGGCCGCTGCGGCATGGGCGCGGTCATGGGCTCGAAAAACCTCAAGGGCATGGTCGCGCGCGGCGATCGCAAGGCCGAGCTCGCACAGCCCGAGGCGTACAAGGATACGATCAAGGCCTGGATCAAAATGCTCCAGAACCACCCCGCGACCGGGGAGATGACGCCTCGTCTCGGGACCGCGGGTTTCCTCACGGCATTGTCGATCCGCAATGCGCTTCCCACGAAGAACTTCAAGCGGGGCAGCTACGAGGACGCCTATCTCATCGGCGGAGAGCGTCTTGCGGACGAGTTCCTGGTGAAGAACTACGGGTGCCAATCGTGTCCCATCCGCTGCGGTCGCGTGGTGGAGCTGGACGGAAAGGAGGTCAAAGGGCCCGAGTACGAAATCCTGTGCCTCCTCGGCTCCAATATGCTTATCAACGACATGCCGGCGATCATCCGCTGGAACCAGGAGCTTGACCACCTCGGGATGGACGCGATCTCCGCGGGGACCATCATGGGATTTGCGGCGGAGCTCAACGAGAAGGGGCTCTGGAAAAACGGAATCCAATTCGGCAAGAAGGACAATATATCGAAGGCGCTCTCTGATATCGCGCATCGGCGCGGAATCGGGAAGGACCTCGCCGAGGGGGTTCGCTTTCTCTCGAAAAAGTACGGCGGCGAGGACTTCGCGCCGCATTCGAAGGGACTGGAGCTCGCGGCGTACGAACCGCGCGCATCGGTCGGGCACGGCCTGGGATATGCGACCGCGAGCCGCGGGGCCTGCCATCTCGACGGCGGCTATATGGTCTATTTCGAGGTTACCGGACCGGCGACGCTGGACCCGTTCCACTACCGGTCCAAGCCGGCCTACACGGTACTCGACCAGAATCTGCTGGCGGCGATCAGCGCCGGCGGGAACTGCCTGTTCACCAGCTGGCCGATCCTGCCGCCGATCCTGTACAAACTTCCGGGCCATTATGTGCTCTCGCGCTTCATCTCGTCGATCCTCACGTATTCGTGGGGGCTCATCGGGCTGATCACAAAACTGCCGCGCGGGATCATGCGGTTTCACATGCCCGGTTTGCCGCACAGCAAGGCGTTGAACGAGGCGACCGGTATGCGGATGGACTTCGGTCGCTTCTATGCCGCCGGGGAGCGCGGTTACACGCTCGAGCGCATGTTCAACCTTCGCGAGGGGATCGGGCGCAACCAGGATACGCTTTCCCGCCGTTTTACGGACGAGCCGCTCCTCGCAGGTAACCCGAAATCTGTCGTCCGGCTGGACAAGATGCTTCCGGCCTACTACCGATTGCGGGGATGGGACGCGAACGGCGTGCCCACCTCGTCAACGCTGCAAAAACTCGATCTCGCATTTGCCGATGAACGTCCGCGCACCGGGGAACGATGATGGGTCTTGTGCACCGAACATCTCGACGGCTTGAACCGGGGCGTTTCTATCCGCTCGGCGCCACAATCCGCGATGGCGGCGTCAATTTCGCTCTATTCTCCCAGCACGCGCACGAGGTGTATCTGCTGCTCTTCGATCGGGCGGAGGCGCCGCCGACCGATGTAATCAGGCTCGAAAATCGCACGCGATTCATCTGGCATGTGTTTGTGCCCGGCCTGTCCGCGGGGCAACTCTATGGGTATCGCATGCGGGGCGAGTTCAATCCGTCATGGGGCTTCCGATACAATGAGAACCGCTTTCTTCTTGATCCGTACGCGCGCGCACTAACCGGAAAGTGCGTGAATGCCGACAATCTTCTGCTGTGCTATCCGCCCAATGCGCCGGGACTCGACCTGTCGCGCGACGATCGGGACAACACGTCGATCATGCCGAAGTGCATCGTCGTATCCGACGATTTCGACTGGCAGGGCGACACCCCGCCGGAGATCCCCTTCGAGCGCATGATCATCTACGAGACGCATGTCCGCGGATTCACTGCGCACCCGTCGTCCGGGGTCAAGTACCCGGGGACCTATGCCGGTTTCATCGAGAAGATCCCGTACCTGAAGGACTTGGGGATCAACGCCGTGGAACTGCTTCCGGTGCATGAAAGCTATGTCGACGATTTTCTCGTGGCGCGCGGGCTCACGAATTACTGGGGATATAACACCATCGGCTTTTTCGCCCCCGAATCGAGCTTCGGGAGCGGTGTGCGCCCGGGCTGCCAGGTCGACGAGTTCAAGGCCCTGGTCCGCGCCCTCCATTCGGCAGGGATCGAGGTCATCCTCGATGTGGTGTACAATCACACGGCCGAGGGAAACGAGCTCGGTCCCACGATGAGTTTTCGCGGCATCGACAATACCGTGTACTATATCCTGACCGGCGTCGACGGGCACCCGTCGCGATATTACATGAACTATTCCGGCTGCGGCAACAGCCTCAACCTGTCGAACCCGCCGGTCATTCGTATGGTCCTCGATTCCCTTCGGTACTGGGTCGAGGTGATGCATGTCGACGGTTTCCGGTTCGATCTCGCATCGGTGCTGGGCCGGGAGGGCGGCGCATTCCAATCGTCGGCGTCCTTCTTCGACGCCGTCGCGCAGGACCCGGTGCTGTGCCGCGTGAAGCTCATCGCCGAACCCTGGGACATGGGCACCTATCAGGTGGGGAACTTTCCCATCGATTGGTCGGAGTGGAACGGGCGTTTCCGCGATACGGTGCGCACCTTCGCCAAGGGGGATCCCGGCAAGGTCCGTGAGATGGGCTGGCGCATCACCGGATCGGCCGACCTGTACGGCGACGACGGACGTACGGCGTATAATTCAATCAACTTTATCACCTGCCATGACGGATTCACCCTCAACGATCTGCTCTCCTACAACGAGAAGCACAACGAGGCGAACCTGGAGAACAACGCCGATGGTTCGAACGAGAACAACTCCTGGAATTGCGGCGCCGAGGGCGAGACGGACGATCCGGGCATTCGTGCGCTTCGTCGCACGCTCGCAAAAAACCACGTGTGCTATCTCCTTCTCGCCCAGGGGGTCCCGATGATACTGGGCGGCGACGAGTGCCTGCGCACCCAGCACGGGAACAACAACGCCTATTGCCAGGACAATGAGATCAGCTGGTTCGACTGGGACCTGACCCGCCGGAACGCCGACATGAGGGATTTCGTGAAAAAGGCGATCGCCTTCCGCTCGCGATATACGATACTGCAGCGTCGAAAGTTCCTCACGGGGCAGGATTGGGACCGCGACGGGATGCCCGACATCACCTGGTACGGCGTCGATGGCGGACCGCTGCGCTGGGATGATCCTGAGCTGCGGACGCTGTGCTATCGGCTCGACGGCAGCGAGGAGCCGTCGCCGCTGGGCGATTATGCGCTGTTCATCGTCCTCAACGCGGATTACCGCCCGAACACCGTCAGGCTTCCCGACCCGATCGCGGGATCACGCTGGTTGCGGGTCATCGACACCGACAAGCCGGCCGGCGAGGACTTTCTCGAGCCGGGCCGGGAGATCGAGCTTTCCGATCAGGGATCGTACTGCGTCCAGCCGCGCAGCACGGTCGTGTTGCTCTCGCTACACGGTTAAAGGAGACGATCATGACTTCACGGATCGAACGAATTCAAAAAACGATTCGCGCACGGAAGAAATTCCCGTATTTCGTCTCCAGCGTGGTCAATGTGAAGTATCTCACCGGGTTCGCCGGATCGTATGCGGCAATGGTGATTGATCGCGACGCGATCTACTTCATCTCCGATTCGCGTTACGAGGAATACGCCCGCAAGCTCCTTCCGGAATCCGTGAACTTCGTTCTTCAGGAGCGCGACCTGTGCACCGCGCTCAAATCCATTCTCAAGACAGCGGGCCGTACGCGGCTGTTCCTCGAGGAGCACGATCTCTCCCTGTCGCTGTTCAATGTCATGAAAAAACGCATGCGGGGGACCACGCTGGTCCCCGCCGGCGACCAGATCAACGAGATGCGCATGGTGAAGGAGGAGGGCGAGATCGCGGTGATCGCCGAGGCGGTCGCGCTCGCGGACCGGTGCTTCGAGCACATCATCACGCTGGCGAAGCCCGGCGTGCTGGAATGGGACCTCGCCGTGGAGATCGAGTACTTTTACCGCAAAAACGGCTGCACGAAGACATCGTTCGATTCGATCGTCGCCTCGGGGACGGGATCGTCCATGCCGCACTACGAGACCTCGATGACCAAGCGGATCGCGCAGGGCGATATCCTGCTGATTGACATGGGATGCGTGTATCAGGGCTACAATTCAGACTTGACAAGAACGGTTTTCGTGGGAAGCATTGCCCCCGATTTCCGGCATATCTATGATACGGTCCGCCGTGCGCAGGAAGCCGCAATCGACGCGGTCCGTCCCGGGATGACAACCGGCCGGCTCGACGCAGCGGCCCGCCGCGTGATCGCCGACGCCGGATGTGGCGATCGCTTCGGTCATTCGCTGGGACATGGCGTGGGGCTCGAGGTCCATGAGCTTCCTGCGGTGCGGCCACGCGGCGACATTCGGCTCAAGAAAAACATGGTCATCACCATCGAGCCGGGCATCTACATGCCGGACGCGGGCGGCGTACGCATCGAGGACATGGTGGTGGTTTCGCCGGGCGGGTGCCGGGTCCTCACGCGGGCGACCAAGGACATCGTGATCATCTAAGAGGAGCGTTCAATGGTTTCGGTCAACGACTTCAAGCGGGGGATGGTCATCAAGATCGACGGCGACCTCTATACGGTGATTGAATATCAGCATGTAAAACCGGCGCGGGGCGGCGCGTTCGTCCGCAGCAAACTCAAGTCGCTCACGCGCGGATCGACGGTGGACAAGACCTTCCGCGGCGGCGAGAAGGTGGAGGACGTGCGCATCGATCGCCAGACGATGCAGTACCAGTACGAGGAGGGGAGCGATCTGGTGTTCATGGACACCGCGACCTACGAGCCGACGAATATCGACAAGAAGTTCGTGGGGAACATCCTCGACTACATCAAGGAGGGCGACGAGGTCGAGATCATGATGTACGAGGACCGGCCGATCTCCATCGAGCCGCCGACCTTCGTGACCCTCAAGGTCGTCTACGCCGAGCCCGGGTTACGCGGCGACACGGCCACGAACGTTCTCAAGCCGGTCAAGCTGGAGACGGGCGCGACCGTCAATGTTCCCATCTTCGTCAATCAGGACGACGTGATCAAGGTCGATACCCGCACCGGCGAGTACGTGGAGCGGGTGAAGCAGTAACATGGATCTGCGCGCCTTTATCGGGGGGTGGATCAACGAGAATCCCGGGAAGGCCCTCGGTGCGGCCGCCGGATTGCTCGCGGGCGTGCTGCTGTTCACGTTGGGCATACTGAAAACGATCGTTATCGCGCTTCTCATCGTTACCGGATATGTCATCGGAAAAGCCAAGGACGACAATGTGTCCGTCGTGGACGTGGTGACCGGCTTCTTCCGGCGCGGCAGGAACGATGGCGATCTCTAGGCGGGACCGCCCGCGCTCGTCGGCATCATCGAACACCGCCGCGTCGCCGTTTCCGCTCGTCGCGGACGCCTACCGCTCATTCCGTCGGGGGGAGTACCGCGACACCGTGCTCCTGCTCGAAAAGATCGTCGAGGCGGGGGGCCGATCGCCGTATCCGATTTTTCTCTCCGCGCTGGCGCTTCTGATGACCAGCCAGTTCGCACGGGCCGATGCGCTGCTCAAGCGGATCCGCGCCCTTTCACCCGAATACATCCCCGCCCGCCAGCTTGAGGCCTTTCTGTTCATGAAATCCTCGCCGGCCGTCGAACCGGCGATATCGGCGTATATCGATCTGGTGAACCGCTTTCCGGCCGACCGCACGCTTCGACGCACGCTCGGCGTCCTTCGTCGCGTACGCGATTTCACCGACTTCCAGCAGCGGGCGCGCATCGCGGATTTCGTCGATATCCCACGCCCGCGCAAGGCCGATTATGCCCGCACGACCGGCAGTTACGGGTTTGAGATCGCGCGCCGGCGCGGTCGGTTTCCCGCGCCGGGAATCGGGACCATCGCCATCGTCGGCATAATCCTGCTCATCGCGGGGGCGGGAGCGTTCGTGGCCGTTCGGTTCGACGACATTCGCAATTCGATCGCGCCACGAATTCCGGGCGTGGCGGCGCCCTCCCATCGGATCGACACCGTGACCCTCGATGCCTCCGGGTACGATCTCATCGAAAAGCTCAACCGCACCCGGAAGCCGGTCTTTTACTATTCCAGCGACGAGATCGCGTCGAACTTCGCGAACGCGAAGATGCTCATCAAGAAGGAGCGCTACAACGAGGCGTTGTCGATTCTCAACGCGATCAACAACAGCAATGCAAACCTCATGGTCAAGGAGCGCGTCGAGTTCCTCATCGGATTTGTGAACGGCGTGGACAACCGCGCCTATGAGTCCGTTCCCTACCGCGAGGTGGAGAAGTCTCCATATCGCTATACGGGATATGCGGTGCTCTGGAAGGGGAAGGTGGCCAATCTCGCTCGCACGCAGGGGAGGCGAATCTTCAACCTCCTGGTCGACTACCGCGAGACCAACGAGTTCGCCGGTGTCGCCGAGGTCTACAGCGAGGATGTGTCGACACCCGTCGAAAACGGCGATCTGATCATGGTCAAGGGACTCTTCATGTACAAGATCGGTTCGGAGAACCGGGCCTATCTTGTCGCGAAAGAGATTACAAAACAATGAGAACGGCGGCGTGATGGCGACGGTTTCACTCGCGCGGTGTCCCGAGTATTCGCGTGACGCCATCAGGGGGCGCATGATGCGATCGCTCGAGGAGATCGGGTTCGACCCGAATCGATTCCGCGGCGCCCGCGTGGCGATGAAGCCGAACCTCCTTCTCCCGGCCGCTCCGGACAAGGCGATCGTGACGCATCCGGTATTTTTCGAGGCGGCGCTCGATATCGTGATCGAGCATGGCGGCAGACCGATCGTCGTCGAGTCACCGGCGCTGGCAAGCGTCGAGAAGGCGCTTCGTCGCTCCGGATACGGCCCTGCGCTCGATCGGACCGGGGTCGGCGTCGCGGATGCGACCGGGACCGCGATCGTGCACAATGAGCGCGGCGTCGCCTTCAAGCGATTCGAGATCATCCGGGAGGTCTGCGACGCCGAGTTCATCATCAACCTCCCAAAAATGAAGACGCACGGGCTCACCTATTTCACCGGTGCGGTGAAAAATTATTTCGGGCTTGTCCCCGGTCTGGAAAAGGCGCAATGGCACCTCCGCGCGCCGACGGCCGCTGAGTTCACGTCGTTCCTGCTCGATTTCTACGGTGCCATCCGCGACGGTTTTTCACCGAGAAAGACATTGCTGAACATCATGGACGGCATCTGCGCATTGGAGGGGGAGGGCCCCGGTCCCGGCGGGCGCGCGCGGTTTGTCGGCGTTATGCTCGCCAGCGAGGATGCGGTCGCCCTCGATGCCGTGGCGAGCGCCGTGGTCGGGCTCGATCGCGAGAAAATACCCACGCTCGCCATCGCCGAATCACGCGGTTTGGGCGTTGGCGCGCTCGAGAACATAACCATCGTCGGAGAGAGCGTCTCATCGTGCGCGGTTTCGGGGTTCGTTCCCAATCGGTCCACCGTGCGATCCGGCGCGCCACGCTGGCCGTTCACGTCGAGTTTCGTCAAGAACCTCGTTCTCGAACGGCCGGTCCCGGATGCGCGGCTGTGCACTCGGTGTCATCAATGCCGCGACATCTGTCCGGCACGCGCCATATCGACGACCGCGAAGAACGAGAAAACACCCCGGTTCGACTATGCGCTCTGCATCCGGTGCTACTGCTGCATGGAGATTTGTCCCGAGGGCGCCATCGAGCTGCAAAAGGGGATAGTCAAGCGCATCATCATGCGTCGCTCAGTCGGTAAGAACACAATCGAACCAATGCGCTAACCGCAGGAGATCGAGTATGAAAAAGGCTATCGGAATCGGTATCGTAGTTGTGGCCGGATCTTTTATCTTTCTTGTCTACAACGGCGTATTCAATGACATGAAGGTGTCTGAGGCGGAACTCGGTCCGTTCACGTTTGTCTTTGAACGTCACCGGGGCCCGTATCATGCAACCGGCCCGCTGTTCGCGAAGGTGTCCGCAACCCTTGCCGGTGATCTTGCCTGCGCGCAGCTGTACGGGATCGGGGTGTATTATGACGATCCGCGCACGGTTGCGCCAGAAGCGCTTCGGAGCGACATCGGATATGCGATCGAGAAACCCGACGCGGATACGGCCATAAAAATCGCCGCGCGACTCGCTGTGCGTGACATCCCGCGAACGCGGTATGCGGTGATTGCGTTCCCATTCAAGAACCGGCTGTCGGTCATGATCGGCGCGATGAAGGCCTATGATCCGCTCTATGGATATGTTTCGCGCCAAGGATACCGCATTGCGCCGGCGATGGAGCTATACGACAGGAAGGGCGGGACAATACTCTACGCCGTGCCGCTGGCGCGATAGAAAACGTTGGCGACGGGAGCATCCCGCCGCCAACGGCAACGATTACTTTTTCCTGAGCAACGCTTCGACTTTCGAGGGAAGACCGAAGATGTTCAAAAATCCCGACGCGTCGCGTTGGTCGTAGAGCTCGCTCGCGTCGAAGGTCGCGATATCGGGGTCGTAGAGCGTCACCGGCGACTTCCGCCCAATCACCATGCAATTCCCCTTGTACAGCTTCACGCGGACCGTTCCGGTCACGTGCGCCTGTGTGGTGTCGATGAAGGCGTCGAGCGCCTCGCGGCGGCGCGTGAACCACAGTCCATTGTACACCAGGATGGCGTATTCAACCGCGATGCGGTCTTTCAGATGCTGGGTATCGCGGTCCAGGGTGATCGATTCGAGGTCGCGATGCGCGATCTGGAGGACGGTGCCGGCCGGCGTTTCATACACGCCGCGCGATTTGATCCCCACCAGCCGGTTCTCGACGATGTCGATGCGCCCCACGCCGTTTTCGCCGGCGATCGTGTTCAGCTTCTTCATCAGTGCGACCGGCCCGAGCCGCTCTCCGTCGATCGCGACGGGCACGCCCTTCTCGAAATCGATGTCGATGATCGTCGCCTTGTCCGGTGCCTTCTCGGGGCTTTTCGTGAGAATGAACATGTCTTCATTGGGCGGATTGAAGGGGTCCTCGAGAATGCCGCCCTCGTAGGAGATATGCAGGATATTGCGGTCCATGCTGTAGGGCTTGTCGCGGGTGATGGGCAGCGGGATGTCGTGCTTCTGCGCATAGTCGAACAGCACCGATCGTGAGTTGAGCTCCCACTCGCGCCAGGGTGCGATGATCCGCAGGTGCGGCGCGAGCGCCTTAAAGGCCATCTCGAAGCGCACCTGGTCATTTCCCTTGCCGGTCGCGCCATGGCACACTGCGTCGGCGCCCTCGCGCAGGGCGATCTCCACCTGCTTCTTCGCGATCACCGGGCGGGCGATGGAGGTGCCCAGAAGATATCGGTTTTCGTAAATAGCATTCGCCTTTATGATCTGGAACAAGTAGTCGCGGACGAACTCCTCCCGGATGTCCTCGATGTAGCACGTAGATGCGCCGGTCTTGATCGCCTTCGCCTCGAGGCCGTCGAGCTCTTCCTCTTGTCCCACGTCCGCGGCAAAGCAGACGACCTCGCAGCGATAGTTCTCAATGAGCCATTTTACGATCACGGAGGTGTCCACTCCGCCCGAATACGCCAGCACGACCTTTTTAACGCTCATGGTTTTCCCCGGTGTTCAATTATTTCTTGAATAACTTATGCTTGCTCATGAATGCGCACATGAGCCCCTTTTGCAGATGCAGGCGGTTCTCCGCCTGCTCGAATACGATCGATCGGTTCGAGGCAAGGACCTCGTCCGTGATCTCCTCGCCGCGATGCGCCGGCAAACAGTGCATGACGCGGCAGCCCGGTGCGGCCTTGTTCAGCAGGGGCATGGTGATTGTATATCGCGAGAGCGCCTTCTTGCGTTTAGCGGCGCCTTTTTCCTGGCCCATGCTCACCCAAACGTCGGTGTAAAGATACTGGGCGCCCGCAACGGCCTGGTCGATGTTCGTGGTGATGTCGATGCGGGAGCCGGTCGATGAAGCGATCGAGAAGGCGCGCTCGATGATCGACCGGTCGCAGGTGTACTCCTTGGGGCTCGCGATGGCCACATCCGCGCCGAGGATGGCGCCGCACAGGAGCAGCGAATGCGCCATGTTGTTGCCGTCACCGACATAGGTGAGCTTGATACGCGGAAATGCCGGGTCGCGCTCGTAGATGGTGAAATAATCAGTGAGCGCCTGGCACGGATGATACAAATCCGTGAGGCCGTTGATGACCGGAACCGTCGCGGTGCGCGCGAGATCGATCAGGGTGCCGTGCTCGTAGGCGCGCACCATGATGCCGTCGACGTACCCCGAGAGGACGCGGGCCGTGTCGGCGACCGTCTCGCCGCGGGCGAGCTGGATGTCGCCCTTGCTTAGAAAGAGCGCATAGCCGCCAAGCTGGAAGATGCCCGTCTCGAACGACACGCGCGTCCGCGTGGAGCTTTTTTCGAAAATCATCGCCAGCGTGAGTCCCTCGAGGAACTTGTGGCGCTTTCCGGCCAGTGTCTCCTTCTTGAGTTTCGCCGAAAACTTGAAGATTTCGAGCATCTCCTGGCGGGTAAGATCGGTAACGGTCAGGAGGTCTTTAGCGGCGACCGATGGAATTTTCATTGTGTGCCGTTCTCCACGCGTAAAAGTTCCTCAAGGATGTCGAGCGCCTCGCGTGCGGTCTTCCGGGAAACCGTGAGCGGCGGCATGAGGCGAAGCACCCGCTCGGAGGTGCAATTGATCACCAGGCCGCGCGCGAGGGCCGCGCCGACGAGGGGCGCTCCGGGTCGGGTGAGCTCGATACCCACATGAAGGCCCTTGCCGCGTATGTCCGCGATGATCGCAAGTTCCTTCTTGAGCGTCGCGAGGCGATCAAAAATATACGCGCTTACTGCGCTCATGTTCTTGAAGAACGACGGTTTGGCAATTTCCTCGAGGACCACCCGGGCCGCAGCGCAGGAGAGATGATTCCCGCCAAACGTCGAGGCGTGGCTTCCCTTTTCCATAAGTCCTGCGCGATCGGTCCGTGCGTGCAGCGCCCCCAGCGGAAGTCCGGCGGCAAGGCCCTTTGCGAGGGTAATGGCGTCCGGCTTGAGGTTGTAGTGCTGAAAGGCAAAGGGCTTACCGGTGCGACCGAGTCCGGTTTGCACCTCGTCGATGATGAGGAGCATGTTGTGTTTCTTGCAGGTTTCCACCAGGACCGACGCGAATTCACGCGTTGCAGGTCGGATGCCGCCCTCGCCCTGGATGAGCTCGGTTAGAACAGCGCAATACTTCGCCCCGTCTGCGACCGAGAGAAACGAGTCAATGTCATTATATGGAAGGATGGTGAATCCTTCCATGAGCGGTTCGAAACCCTTCTTGATCTTCTCGTTTCCGGTCGCTGCCATCGCGCCGAAGGTCCGGCCATGGAACGAGCCCTCGAATGATATAATGCGGAACTTCTCGTTCGATACGGTGCGGCCATGGCGACGAGCAAGCTTGATGGCCGCTTCGTTCGCTTCGGTGCCGCTGTTCGAAAAGAAGGTGCGGCCCGGGAAGGCGGTCTTTGAAAGCAGTTTCGCCGCGGCGATTTGTTCCGAGTTCAGAAACAGGTTCGAGGTGTGCAGCATGACATCGAGCTGCTTGTGAAGCGTCTTCAGGAGCCGCGGATGCCCGTAGCCAAGCAGATTGACGGCGATGCCGGAGAGAAAATCGATATATCGACGGCCGTCCTGATCGTACAGGTATGATCCCTCGCCTCGTGCGAAGCTAACCGGCTGACGCGTGTACGTTTGAAAAAGATATGCGCCGTCGTCATTAATAATCGACTGAAGTTTTTTTGAGTTCATATCGTCCCCGCCTGAAAAAATATTACCACATGAACGCGGCAATGGCTTGTCAATACATTAATTGCCCGACGAGGTGAAATTCACTCGGCTTAGATGCGATACCCTAAACCGAAGGAAACAACCGAGAAGGTGATTGGGCGCGGGGAATTATAAATCTTCCTGAGCGAAATGCCCGAGGTGATGACAAGCGGATCGAGAATCACGTTCAACGAGAGACCGCCGCCGATGTAATTGTCGGTCGAGGATTTTTTCTGCGATGGAGCAACAAATGGGCCGTTATCGTTTGAGCCGGAGTCGATCGAATACGGAAATATGGTATATGTCGTGTGCGCTTCGCCCCATCCGGCCCAAATGCCGGCGATGAAAAGATCGGTGAAGCGGATCTGGTAGGAAACTGAGATCAGTGCGCCCCACATGTTCAGATAGTGCTCGTATTCGCTGATCGGTTTCGTATTGAAGAATGAGTACTCCGCGCCCAGCGAGAGGTCGGACAGAACCGGGATGTCGCGAAAGAGCCCGATGTTGTTGAGGTCATACGAAAGATGGCACGCGACCATCGAGGCCGTATCGAAATACCGGCCCCATTCCTCCTGGAATTTGACAGTGCCATAGCTCATGCCAAAGGTCGTGCCCCGGATGAAATTATAGAACGGCGATGACGTCATGACCGGCGCATCGACCGTCTTGTGGGGAGCATATCGGCCCAGCTCGCTGTTGATCTTTTTCGTGATGGAATCGATCATGGCGAAAAGCATGGTGCCCAGCTCCGAGCTCGATTCCGAGACCTCGACGATCTCCTGGCGCTCGACGATGAAAATTTGCGTATCGATGAATATTCGACGGTTCTTGATGTGGTATGATCCGCAAATAATGTAAGCGGCGGAAAACTCCCTACCTTTTTCCGAAAGCATCCGTATGTGACTGTTTCGAATGTCGTTTGTTGCGCCCTTGGGCAGCGTATCGGCGCTCACCGGGAAGGTGGTGACGTCAAAGCGTTTGGAGCGCTTGAGGTCGACGGCGATCGAATCGGGGATGATGTACGAATAATAACTGTAGTCTGTGCTGGCGCTGAGATCCTTGAAATAGTACAGGACCACCTTCTCGCGATCGCGCGCCTCGACGGAGGTGGCGATCGCGCAGGTGACGATAAGCAACAATATATGTACGAAAATCCGTTTCATGTGCGCGCATCAGTAGGCGAATGTGCCTGCAATCCGAGTAATGTCGATCCCGTCATGTCGAGTATTCGGCGTTTATCTTCACATAATCGTACGAAAGATCGGTAGTCATGAATGAAAAACGGCCCGATCCCAGACCCAGGTTAACATGGATTTCATATTCCCGTCGCGACATTATTTCTAGGAGTGCGGTTTTATCGAACGAAAGCGGAACGCCGTCGGTAAGGAGTTGAACCGACTCAATCGATATCGAAAGCGTGCGCTCGTCGAACGCGGCTCCCGAGTAGCCGGCGGCGCAGGCGATGCGACCCCAATTCGGGTCGCGTCCGAAGAGGGCCGTTTTCACAAGAAGCGATTCGGCGATCGCGCGGGCGGCGGTGCGGGCATCGTCGTCGGTCTTCGCGCCGCGGACGGTCACGGTCACCAGTCGGGTCGCACCCTCGCCGTCGCGAACGATCATCTCCGCAAGGGTGCGTGTCGTATGCAGAAGGGCCGCTTCGAACGATTCCAACGCCGTTTCGTCCGTGAGCGGTTGGCCGGTGTCAGGGGCGAGGATGAGCGCGGTGTCGTTGGTTGACATGTCTCCGTCGATCGTTATCGCATTGAAGGTCGTATCAATGCAGCGACGAAAGATTGGGTCGAGATCCTTGCGCGCAATGGGCGCATCGGTGATGACGAAGGCGAGCATCGTGGCCATGTTCGGGGCGATCATACCCGCGCCCTTCGCGACGCCGGCGACGGCATAACGGCGACCGTCGTGCGTGAAGTAGGCACCGGCCTCCTTCGGGAAGGTGTCCGTCGTCATGATGGCCTGCTTGATGAGCGGCCCCTGGCCCGTGGAAAGCCCGTCGATGAGCTTCGGGATTCCACGTTCGATCGTGTCAACTGGCAGCTGGACGCCGATGATCCCGGTGGAGGCCATGAGCACCGAATCGTCCGAAATCGAAAGACGACGGGACACGGCGCTCGCAAGTGTGATCGCGTTTTCATAACCGGTATCGCCCGTACATGCGTTTGCGTTCGTTGAGTTGATAAGGATCGCGTGAATCGGCCTGTCGATCCGCTCGCGGCAGAGCCGGACCGGCGCGGCGGCAAGGCGATTGGCGGTGAAGGTGCCGCAGGCGACACAGGGTGTCTGTGAATAGATAAGCGCGAGATCGAGACGGTCCGGATATCGGATACCGCATTTGATCGCAGAAAAGGTGAAGCCCGGAACGCTTGCCAGGGCGGGTGAATCCGATGGCATTGAATCCTCCACGGGAAGCATAAAAAGTCTTTGACAAAAAATATCCGGTGCGCTAGACACGATACTCTTGATACTGTACCGACGGATTGAAAATTGTCAACACCTAATCGCGCAACTTCCGGATCGCGCGCGATTCCCGAACGTGACGGGACATTAACACAAACAGGAAGGTGCCATGATAGAGGTCAGAACCGAGGAACATGGCGATGTGATGATCATGCACATCAAGGGCGAGTTCTATATCGAGAACATCCAGACGGTAGAAAACACCTGGAACGAGCTCGTCGCCCGAAAGCCCAAAATCATCGCCATCAACTGTCATGATCTGGAGTTCATCGATTCGTCGGCCATCGGGACGCTGGTGAAGTTCTTGAACAACGCGATGAACAAAAAGATCAAGTTGATCTTCTACGATCTGAGCAAATCCATCCAGCAGATTTTCGAAACGGCACGGTTGAACAACTTCTTCACGGTTACGACAAAATCGAAGTTCGAAACGCAGTTTCTCAACGATATCTAACATCGCTCACCAGTACTAATCAAAAAAACGGCATGGTGGATTGCACCATGCCGTTTTTGCAGTATACTGGAGAAATGGTACTCGGCGCTAGAACTCGCGAATCACATTGCTCGCGATGACCAGACGCTGGATCTCCGAGGTGCCCTCGTAGATTTCGGTGATGCGCGCGTCGCGATAGAAACGCTCCACCGGGTACTCGCGCGTATAGCCGTAACCGCCGAAAATCTGGATGGCCTTGTGCGTTACACGGTGCGATACCTCCGAGGCGAAGAGCTTCGCCATCGCGGCGTATTTGGAATAGCGCTGGCGCTCTCCAGTGCCGATGAGTGTCGCCGCTTGATAGACCAGCAACCGCGCCGCCTCGATCTCGGTGGCCATGTCGGCGATCATCCATTGGATGGCCTGGAAGTTCGAAAGTTTCTGCTTGAACTGCTGGCGCTCATTGGCGTACTTCACGGACTCCTCGAAGGCCGCCTGTGCGATCCCGAGGGCCTGGGCGGCGATGCCGACCCGCCCGCCGTCGAGGGTGTGCATGGCGATCTTGAAGCCGTCACCACGCTTTCCGAGCAAATTTTCCTCGGGAATCTCGCAATTCTCGAATACCAGCTCGGTGGTCGACGAGGCGCAGATGCCGAGTTTCTCCTCGGTCCGGCCCACGCTGAATCCGGGCGTTCCCTTTTCGATGATGAAGAAGCTCAAACCCTTGGCGCCCTGTCCCTTGTCGGTGACCGCGGTCACGACGGCGACATTGGCCACGCCCCCGTTCGTTATAAAGTTCTTGGTGCCGTTGAGCACCCACTTCCCGTTTTTAAGCTCGGCCGTGGTGGTAGTGCCCGCCGCATCGGAGCCGGCATTGGGCTCTGTGATGCCAAAGCAGCCGAGCCATTCGCCGGTGCAGAGCTTCGGGAGCACCTTTTTTTTGATCTCGGGGGACGCGAAATAATTTATCGGCGACAGGCAGAGCGAATTATGCGCGGAAATGATGACGCCGGTGGAGGCGCATCCACGCGAGAGCTCCTCGACGGCGATGGCATAGCTCGGATAGTCCATGCCCGCTCCGTTGTATTCTTCGGAATACACGACGCCGAACATGCCCATCTCGCCAAGCTTCTTGACGTGCTCCCAGGGGAACTCGTGCGTCTTATCGTAATGCGCCGCCTTTGGCTTGAGCTCGTTGTCCGCGAACTTGCGGCACATGTCCTTTACCATCGACTGCTCTTCGGTGAGTTTAAAATCCATTGCGGTCTCCTTTGCCATGTGTGGTATTTGATTGAGAATGGAGATGTGCGTTTTGCGAAATCATAAAACAGACCATACTTTAATTTTCGTACATAACTCCGAATAATATGCAGGTTTGTCAAGGTATTTAAAAAGCAAAAACTTCTTTTTATTGACAGGAGCCGCACCGATTGGTACGATATATCCAGTATGAGTGAAACCGTTCAAGAGGAAGCAGTCGGAGGAAGTGAATGAGCACCAATCTTTTTAAATACGAATACCTCGCGGATTCGAATGTTCTGGTTGGCGTCATCCTCAGCGACAACATAGAAAAAGACGACTCCAAGGCCATCCTGGATTACGCGATCGAGGAGCTGAAAAACCAGCCCGATTCGCCGAACTACATCATGGATGTCCGCAGGGTCACGAAGGTCAGTTCATACGCCATCGGCGTTCTCATGAAGGCGCTGGGGGTCATGAAGAAGACCAAGGGCTACATGATCCTGGTGATGACCGAGGCGTTGCTCCAGGAGATCATGCTGCAGCACCCGGAGATGTTCGACTACTATGCGGTGTTCCACACGATCGAGGACGCGGTCGCGTTTATTCGAAAATAGCCGTCGCCGTCCCAGTGAAGTGTATTTATCAAGTGCCTGTAGAAGCCGCACAAGAAGCTTGTTATTTGTCTTTAAACGCCTATAATCGCCCGAAATCAAGGATATTTCAAAGTGGAAATATGCATTTGCGCTTTGTTGTGATTATCACTATTTTTCCAAACTTTCTTGACACTGGGAAAGAGATGGCGTCAAGTATTTAGCATTAGAAAAATCCGCACGACGAAAACATTTTTACTAAAGGAGAAAACCAATGAAACGTACCATGTTTACCTTTTCAATCATCGTTGTTTTTGCAATGGTCGCTATCCCGCTGATGAGTGCTGACGGTATTGTCGGCAAATGGAAGCGTAATGATGGCGCATCAGTTGTTGAGTTCAAATGTGATGGCGATAATTGCAGAATGATAGTTGTAGAAGCAAACAAAGCAAATGCGAATGTGTGCAATACCGGTAAAAATATTATTGGTTATCAAACCGGAAGCGTTAAAAAAACCGGAGATAATGTATGGCAAGGTACCTTGTTTAATCCTGAGGACTGTAAGACATACTCTGCAAGAGCAACTGTCAGTGGAAATACCTTAACGCTTAAAGGCGGGTATAAAATTTTTGGGGCGTACATCGGGAAAACTATGACGTTTAAGCGTCAATAATTGGCATAGATCCAATAATAGTTGCCTGAAAGACCCCTGCTCGATAGCCATCTTGCAGGGGTTTGTATTTAATAGGCAATAAGAAGCTTAATCCTGCGCCGATTTCAAAACTCTCTCAATCACTCCCCACGGTAGCATCAACGTTAATAATACGAGAATGCGTCTCTCGAAGGACAAGGGTGGGGGCGTCGGATGTTGAATAGGAGCAGCAACTCATGCCGGTCTGATGCAGAACGGCTGTGCATAACGAGTTGCCATTTCAAGTATCTCAATACAAAACGAACAATTTGATAATTATGGTCCAATTTATATAATCATTTTTCATTCGACAAAATGAGTTGATTTTTCGCAATAGGCATAGATTGAATAGAGTAATTCGTATCATGTTCATCACCGTTGAGGAGTCAGAATGAGTACAGCCGATCTGCCCCGCACCTACGAAACGTATTGCAAGCCCAAGGTGGCCGAGCTCCTGCGGGCGGTTCGGTTGGACAAGGTCTATCATCGCGCCGAGGGGGATTATGCCTATTATACCGACGAAGCCGGTGCGGAGCGGAAGGTTATCGACTTCCTCGGCGGCTACGGCTCGGTGCTCTTCGGGCACAACAATCCCGAGCTGGTCGCGGTCGCGAAGGACAGCTTCGATAAAAAGCTGCCGTTCAGCAGCCAGGCGAGTTGCCGCGGTACGGCCGCGCTTCTGTGCGAAAAGCTGAGCATGATGATGCACCGGCGCACCCGGCGCAATTTCGTGACCACGCTCGCGAGCACCGGCGCCGAGGCGGTCGAGGCGGCCATCAAGCACGCGGAGTTCGTGCACCAGCGGAAGATCGAGGAGATACACTCGCACTTCACCCGCGAACGGCTCATCCTCCGGCGCAAGTACCGCGAGGGGGAGCTGTCCATCGCCCCGGGCATGCTGCAGATGATCCAGGAGCGATTCGGCGTGCCGCCGCATGCGAGTTTCAGCCGCCACATGCTCGCCGTGCGCAATCACAATTACCGCATCTTCCGCAAGCCGCCGACCTTCCTGGCGCTCAACAAGTCGTTTCACGGGAAGACGTCAGGCGCCGTGCAGCTAACCCACTACACCGACTACCGCACGCCCTTCGAGCGGATCGGCATTGACGTGATATTTTTGGAGCCCGGCGACAAGCAGGCGCTCAATCGCGCCGTCGCCGATTCTCTGATACCGTACTTCTGGCCCTGCATCAACGACAAGGGCCAGATCACCCTCGAGGAAAAGCTGCATGTGAACATCTCGGCCTTTTTCATCGAGCCGATCCAGGGGGAGGGCGGTATCCGGATCATCCCCAAAGAGTATCTCGAATACTACCGGGCGATATGCACCGAGCACCGGATACCGCTCGTCTTCGACGAAATCCAGTGCGGCATGGGGCGGACGGGCACCTTCCTGTTCTCGGAGCAGCAGGGCGTCGTGGCGGACTATTACCTTCTCTCCAAGAGCCTGGGCGGCGGCCTTGCGAAGATATCGGCCATGATGGTGCACGACGAGCAATACGAGCGCGAGTTCGGCTTCATTCACAGCTCGACCTTCGCCGAGGACGATCACAGCGCGGCCATTTCGCTGGCTGCGCTGAACATGCTCGACCGGGACGAAACCATTTTCACCGCCTGCCAGGAGCGCGGCGAGATGCTCATCAAGGGCCTCCGGGAGATCCAGACGCGATTCCCCGGCGTGATCGAGGAGGTGCGCGGCTGCGGCCTGATGATCGGACTTCAGTTCGCGAACCTCGACCGCGCGCCGTCGTCGGCCTTCAAGATGCTCTCGGTGCAGAAGCTCCTGGGGTACGTGATCGCGGGTTACCTTTTACATGAGCACGGGATCCGCGTGGCGCCCACGCTCTCAAGCAGCGCGACCATCCGGCTCGAGCCGTCCGCCTTCATCAGCGAGGCGGATTGCGCGCTGCTCCTGACCGCGATCCGTCGGCTCTGCGAGGTGATCTACAAGCGCAACATCTACGAGCTCACGCGGTTCATCGTGAACGCCGAGAGTCCCGGTTCCACCGAGGAGGTCGGCGATTACCGCACGGCGTCGACGCCCGTGGAGCTTCCGCGCACGATGCGCAAGGTCGCGTTCATCGGCCACTTCATCGAGGCCCGGCACATGCCGCTGTTCGACAAGAGCTACGAACGCTTCACCGCGGAGGAATGCGAGCGCTTTCTCGAGAAGGTCTACGAGCTCGTCGATCCGCAAATATACGAGGAGATCCCGGTGCGTTCAATCACCGGGGAGATGGTGAGCCTCAACTTCATCGGGTTCATCGTGGACTCGAAGATCATCAGCCGCTATCTGCTCAGCGGCGACGTGGGTCCGTTGCACGACAAGATCGAGACCGCCGTGAATATCGCCGTTGAGAACGGCTGCCAGGTGATGGGCTTCGGAGGCTTCACGTCCATCATCACGCGGAATTGCACCAGCATCATCAACGATTCCATCGGACTCACGAGCGGGAACTCGTTCACGGTGGCGATTGGACTCGAGGCGCTCCGGAAGGCGGCCGTGCAGGCCGGGATCGACCCAACGAACGGATGCCTCGCCGCGCTGGGAGCCACCGGGAACATCTGCAGCATCTACAGCGAGATCATGGCCGAGGAGGTCCCGCGCATCATCCTCATCGGGCGTCCCGGCAGCGGCGCGCGTCTCAGAATGGTCGCCGCCGACATCTACCTGTCGGCCTTCAACCAGATTCTCGCATACGAATCGGACGTCACCGCCGGGACGGGCGACGCGAAGAAGAAACGCGCGCTCACGGGGATCGCGCGGGAGATTTACGACACCAAGTCGGTGCGCCACCTCGTCGGAAACTACCTCGGCGTGGAGCGGATCGGCGAATGGCTGCTCGACCATCTCTCGGTGGAGATGATGGACGCGCTGCCGGTCGTTTGCACCGAGGACATGTCGATGGTGAAGCATGCCAACATGATCGTGTGCGCGAGCAACACGCCCGCCCCCGTGATCTACCCGAACATGCTGGGGGAGGGGCCCATCGTGATCAGCGACATCGCGGTCCCCAACGATGTGGACGACTCCGTTCTCACGGAACGCAGCGATGTCATGGTGATACAGGGCGGCGTGGTGCGGCTCCCGTACAATCCGGACTTCATGGTGGGCGGCATACCGCTTGACCCGGGCACCTCGTTCGCGTGCATGGCCGAGACCATCCTGCTGGGGCTTACCGGCATACGCGAGCATTACAGCTACGGACGTATCACCAAGGTGCAGGTGAAGAAAATCCAGGAGATCGCGAAAATTCACGGCTTCTCGCTCGGGCGTTTCAAAACGGAGCGCAGCTTTTAATTTGTGCTTGTGTTTTTGGTCCATACTTCTGTTATGGCCAAAAAGTCTAGCCCGTCGGTCAGTTTTATCCCGATGGAAACACGATACATGCTGGACGCGTTCCAAGAGAACTCATGGAGTGAATTGGTTATGGTCGCGCCGCGATCACATCGTTCGCGGCCGGTGCATTCGTTTTCGGGTGGTGTTGTGCGATGTTTTACCGCTTTGGCGAGATAACCGACCTCACATCAATTGCGCCCCTCATCGGGAAAAAGGCGGAATCGCTGGTGCGCATGGCCGCGTGGGGCCTTCCGGTTCCCGACGGCGGGTGCGTGACCACGCGCGGCTTCGACGAATTCATCGATGCGAACAACATGCGCGGCATCGTGGACGATATCCGTTCGCTCATGACCGCGCGCGACGAGGCAAACGCACTCGAGCGGGCGATCGAGGCCCAGAGCCTCATCATACAGGGCGACATCCAACCGGAGCTGATGCGGCACCTCGCCGTGCTTCAAGAGCAAAACCCCGCCAGCCACTTCGCCGTCCGAAGCAGCGGAACGAAGGAAGACCTTGTCGATGCCTCGTTCGCCGGGCAATACACCAGCATCCTCAATGTGAAATCCGCGGAGCACCTCGCGCTTGCGGTCAAGCAGTGCTGGGCGTCGCTCTTTAACGATCGCGTGCTCCGCTACTGCCTCAATAAGGGTATCGACTTCTCTTCCATGGGTCTCGCGGTGGTCGTCCAGCGGATGATTCCCGCCGAGAAGAGCGGCGTCATCTTCACCGTGAATCCGCTCACGGGACACGACACCGAGATCCTCATCGAGGCCTGCATCGGCATCGGCGAGGCGCTGGTGAGCGGCGAGGTGACGCCCGATCAGTACTTCTTCGACTGGTTTTCTGGAACCGAAACCAAGCGCGTGATTGGCGACAAGCGCATCGCCATCTATGCGATCGACGATCCGCCCTTCGTCCGGAATGTCGACAATCCCGAAGGGCAACGCACCGCAGCGGTCCTTTCCCCGGACGAGGTGCGCACGCTGGCCACGATAGCCGTCGATATCCAGGCGCGCTACGGCTTTCCCGTCGACATCGAGTGGGCGCAGTGCAACGGCGAGTTTTTCATCGTCCAGAGCCGTCCCATCACGACCATCAACTATGCGGGGATCGAGGGCGAATGGACCACCGCCGATTTCAAGGACGGCGGCGTATCGTCCACGGTATGCAGCCAGTTCATGTGGTCGCTCTACGATCTCGTCTGGGAGACGGCGATGCCGTCCTATCTCATCCAGGCGAAGCTCTACCGGAACGATCCGGGTATCACGTGGGGCGACATGTTTTACGGACGTCCCTACTGGAACGCCGGCGCGGTCAAGGCGGGAGTGATGTGCATCCCCGGCTTCAACGAACGCAAGTTCGACGAGGACCTGGGGATCCAGGTCGCGTATGAAGGCGACGGGCATGTCACTCAGATAACGCCCAAGTCCATTCTCGCCGGGCTGCGCGTCCTGAACGCATTGAACACGGAATTCAAAAAGCAGATGGACCTGGCGCCCCAATTCAAGGAGCGCCAGCTCGCAAAGCTTGCCGAACTCGACAACATCGATCCCTCGGCGATGCCGCGCGACGACTTTTACGCATTCTACGAGCGCTTCATTTATGAGGAATACTTCCTCAGTGAATCGACCTATTTCACGCTCATCTTCTATAACTCGAACCTCAACTCGATTTTCAAGGAGTCCTTTGAGGCGGTCGCCGACCGGGTCAATCTCCTCAATCTGATATCCGGACTCACGGACCTGTCGCACATGATCCCGGTGTACCGGATGTGGGACCTCAAGAAACGTATCGCCGCGGATGCGTCGGCCTACGACTACTGGAAGCGCACATCCGTTGCGGACCTTATCGCCGATTGGCGCGCCGGCACAACGGATCATTGCATGGATGCGGTACGCGAATACATCGACGAGGTCCGCTTCCATTCCACCCGTGAGCTCGATATTACGGTGCCGCGCTACGGCGAGGACCCCGCGCCCGTGATGGAAAGCGTGAAGAACAGCCTCGATCTCGACGAGCGGCACGATCCGCGCGAGCTGACCAGGAAGCAGCACGACGCCTATCTCGCCGAGCGCGAGAAATATCTTGCCGCGCATCCGTTCTGGAAACGCCGGAAGGCCGACCGGATGCTTTCGCTCCTGCGGAAATTTCTCTGGTGGCGGGAGGAGCTTCGCGACCTCTCGACCAAGTACTACCATCAGGTTCGGCGCTTCACGCTGGTCATGGCCGGGCACCTGGCGTCCGCCGGGGCCATCGAGCATCCGGACGATATCTTCTTTCTGCCCGTTCGCGACGTGGTCGATATCGCGAAGGGCGTTATCACCCCGGAGCGCGCGCGGGCGCTGGTGAGGCGAAACAGGCGGTATTACGAATCGTTCAGAAATTACGCGAACCCGAACGAGATCGGGAGCCGCTATGCGCAAAAGCGACGCGCCATACCGGAGGGACAGCGCGTATTAAACGGGATCGCGAGCAGTCCGGGGCAGGTCACGGGTCGGGTCAAGGTGATCCGCGATATCTTCGACGCCGACCGCCTCGAGAAGGGCGATATCCTCATCACGCGCTTTACCGATCCCGGCTGGACGCCCAAATTCAGTCTGCTCGCGGGCGTGGCCACGGAGACAGGCGGGCTGTTGTCGCATGCGGCGGTGATCTCGCGTGAATACGGCATCCCCGCGGTGCTTGCGGTGGACAACATCACCGCGATTTTGCACGATGGACAGGAAGTCACCATCGACGGCGATGCCGGAATGGTTCATCTGTTAAACTGACCGGCCCGGGGCTGTGCGCCATCGGCGGTTGTCGTGAAGCAATTTTATTCGAGGAGCAGATATGAATATACTCAAGAAGGCGTATCCGGCCGCACTCATCATCACCATGGTCATTTTCGCGTTTAGCCTGCTGCCGGAAATGTACGTGACCTGGTATCTCTTCGCGCCGGCCATCCTGCTGGGCGTGCTCATCGTCATTGTCGCCTGGGACCGTGCCCTTCGGTCGCGCTGGCTGGGCATCGTGATCCTCGTCGTGGCGCTCGTGGGGATCCAGCCAATTCTCGATACGGTGTTTTTCGCCGCCGGGATCGCATGCTGCGCGCTTGCGCTGGTGCGCTACAAAAAACTGAAATAATCATGCCGATTGCACACAATCGGAAGGAGACGCCATGAAGCAAATCCGCACTGCACTTATCGCCATCATTGTCGCAACGCTTTTCGCGGCCGCCGGATGCAGCCAATCGCGCCCGGGCGCCTACACGATAAAAAGCTCCGGGAGCTTCGTGCTTCCGCTGTACCAGGGGACCAAGGTGAACGCCATCATGTTCACGCCCGTCACCGACAATCCCAACGAGACCTTCCCATCCATCATCATGATATCCAGTTGGAGCATGTCGGAGTACGAGTATTATGTCCAGGGCAAGCGCTTCGCCGAGGAGGGCTACAACGTCCTCATGTACGATCCGCGCGGCTGGCTCGACGGCGAGCTGGAGATCGCCAGCGACAAGGACGTGAACGATCTCAAGACCGCGATCGACTGGTTGCTCAAGAACGCGAAGGTGAAGATGGGTGCGGACGGGAAGCCCGTCCTCGCCGCGGGCGGCATCTCTTATGGTTCGGTCATCTGCGGGCTCACGGCCTCTCAGGACGACCGCATCAAGGTGCTCTTCGCGCTGTCGAGCATGGGCGACGCCCGGCGCGCGATGTTCGATCAGGACACGGCCCATCAGCTCATGATGTGGCTCCTGGTGAAGACCGGTGAATGGAAGGGGCGCCTCTCGAAGGAAGTGAAAGACAAGATGGACGACGCCTTCAATAACCGAAACATCGAGGAGCAGCGCGCATGGCTCTCCAAGCGTTCTCCCATGAACTATCTCGAGACCTTCAACAAGAAGAACATCCCGGTCTACCTCAGCATCAACATGTTCGACGAGCTGTTCTGGGGAAACTCCATCGTCGATTTCTTTTCACGACTCACCGTTCCCAAGCGGTTGGACATGAACCTCGGCGACCATGCCCAGAGCGAGTCCCTGGGGCTCCTGGGCTTCTACGAGGGCAGCCAGCCCTGGAACGCGACCCTCGAATGGCTCGACTACTGGCTCAAGGGCAAGGACAACGGTGTGCTGAAAAAGCCAAAGGTGACCATGGTGGTGGCCCGCAGCAAGGTTCGTGAGGAGTTCGAGAACTGGCCGAGCGCGCGCGTTTCGACCCAGAGCCTGTATCTTGCGCCGCGCCCGCGTGAGAGTTTCGCGTACGGAGAGCTTGTCGAGAAGCCGATCGATTCGCCGCAGGTTCCCTTCAACACCATCAACTCGGGGAAGATATCCGGCATTTCAGCCGGACTGCCGCTGGTGAGCTATCCGCTGATGGGCCACACGCCAATTCAGGTGCGGACCTGGCTGCCGGGCGTCCGCGACAGCCGCTCCATCGTCTATACCACGCCATCGCTTGCACGTCCCATGAAGATCCGCGGTGTCCCGCGGCTCAATGTCTGGATCGAGCCGTCGCGCCCGCAGGCGCAGATCATCGCGCACCTGTTCGACGTGAACAGCGCGGGGATCGCCACACTCATCACGCATGGCCCGGCGACGCTCCATTCCGCGAAGCCCAACGAACCGGTGCAGCTCTCGCTGGAGCTGTGCATCATCTCGTACGACGTGCCGATTGGGCACCGGCTTGCGCTCGCGATCGACACCTACGATCCGCTGTACAATCCGCCCACCAGCGAGCCGTACCGCATAAAGTTCGTGTACGGGAAGAATCATCAATCGAACATTGTCGTTCCCATCATGAAGTAAGGGGCTGGCAGGCATGATTGCGCTGAAAAACGTCAAGAAAACCTACACCCTCGGCAAGACCGAGGTGCACGCGCTTCGCGGTGTTTCGCTGGAAATCCGGAAGGGCGATTTCGTCTGTGTGATGGGTCCCTCCGGCAGCGGGAAGAGCACCTTGCTGAACATCGTCGGCTGTCTCGACCGTCCCAACGACGGCGAGGTCGTCATCAACGGCACCAATGTGATTTCACTCGACCGGAACAGCCTCGCCGACCTGCGGGCGAGCGCCATCGGATTCATCTTCCAGTCGTTCAATCTGATTCCGGTCCTTAACGTGTACGAGAACATTGAGTTCCCGCTGTACATTAAGAAGGAAAAAATTTCGGAAGCGGACAAAAAGGACCGGATCATGCGGCTTATCGGGGAGGTTGGCCTCACGGAGTATGTGAACCACAAACCCGATGAGCTCTCGGGCGGACAGCGGCAGCGGGTCGCGATCGCCCGTGCGCTGGTGACCAAGCCGCAGATCGTGCTGGCCGACGAACCGACCGCCAATCTCGATTCGGAGACCGCGCGCCAGATCGTCCGCCTCATGCGCCAGCTCAACGACGAGGAGCAGGTCACCTTCGTCTTTTCGACGCATGACCAGTCGATCACCGAATACGCCACGAGCATCCACCGCCTGAAAGACGGCGCGCTGGCGAACTGAGGGTGACGCGATGCAATGGGTTCAGCACATCCTGAAGCTCTCCCTGCGGAACATCCGCCGTCACCCGGTAAAGAACGTCCTGACGGGAGTGATGATTTTACTCTCCAGCCTCGCGTTCTTCTTTTCGGCCTCGCTCTCGAAGAACTCCGAGCTCGGTTGGCGCGGCTTTCTGGGCAAGACCTTCCTCGGGCACTACCACGTCACGGCCTATGCGGGACTCGATCGAGACTACAGCTTTTCGTCGTATTATCTTCCCGACGCATATATCCCGGACGAGCTTACGCGGTATTTGGACGAGAACAAGGTCGAGTACGCGCGCCGCGTGAAGCTCGGCGCAGTGGTGTACAACCGCGACAAGGGCGAGTTCGAGAACACCCTCTGCACGGTGATCGGGATGGACATGGACGCCGAGCTGAAAAAGCTCACGAACATGGACATCGTCCAGGGGAAGTACGATCCGTCGAACCCGAACGGTGCGCTCATCTGGAAGGAATACGCGGATTTTCTCAAACTCAAGGTCGGCGACGAGATCACCGTCTTCCTGCGCGACGTCGATAACGGCAATTACCCGTACACCTTCACCGTGACCGGCATCTATTTCCAAAAAGAGGGATCGAACATCCAGGACAAGGCCTACCTGCGCATCTTCCCGCTCGTGTTGGTGCCGTACCGGCAACTCACGACCCTTCTGGGTGTCGAGCCGGACCGCGCGACCGAAATCGCCATCTGGGACTTCGACGAGCGGCATTCCTCCGCCGTGCGATCAATCGCGAAAAAGCACAAGATGGAGTTCATGTACGGCGAGGAGATCTTCGCGATCATCTTCGGGACGGTCGACTTTCTGCATTTTCTGGGCGGATTTCTTGGCGTGATCATCCTCACCATTTTGGTGGTATCCACCCTGAACATCAACATGATCAGCTTCTTCGAGCGGCAGAAGGAGATCGGCACCATCATCGCCATCGGCGGGCGCGCGCGCTGGGTGGTCACGCTCCTGGTCTCCGAGCTCGTCACCTTTTCGACCGTCGCGGTGATCATTTCAATCGTGATCTACCTCGGCCTCTCGGCTGCCATGTCGATGGGCGTCGATTTCGGCGAGTCGAGCGTCTTGTTCGCGGGCAACCGCTTCTACATGGGGCTGGTCGGGAAGTCGGTGCTGCCCACCTATGTCACCATCGTCGTCACCATGCTGGTCTCGGCGCTCTACCCGATCTATCTTTCCACGCGCATCAATCCGGTGGACACCTTCAGGGAGGGCGAGCTATGATACGCCTCAAACTGGCCTACCGCAACGCGATCAAGCACCGGTGGTCCTCCATCGTGCTCATGTCCGTCTTCACCATCGCCGTGCTGTCCACCTTCTGGATGTTCGGCTTCAGCAACTATCTCGACGGCGTTCTCGTGGAGACCTTCCGCGACAGCTACGGCGACATGGTGTTCTTCGTCAATTACGCGAAGCGCGGCGATCTCGCGCGCATCCTGAAGGACGTGCCCGCGGCGAAGATCGTCTACGAGCGCGAGGTGAACGCGATCTTCGACAATCCGAAGAAGAGCAGCATCATCCGCGTGATCGAGATAACGGGGCAAAACCGCGGCGCGATCGGGAAGTACCTGCGACCGGCGGTCGGAACGGTGCCCACGCGGCCCGACGAGGCGCTCCTCTCCGAGATCTACGCCGAGAGCGAGTTCAAGGTGGGCGACACCTTCCACATCACCACGACCACGCCGGACAAGATCATCAATACGCTCAAGTACACCGTGAGCGGCATCAACCGCGCCGACCCGGCCAAAACAGTGCTCAACGGCTTCATCGTGACCGAGGAGAGCATGAACCTGCTGGTCAATTCGTCAGAGCACGTGAACATGGTGTATGTGTACCTCGGCGACCGGCTCGGCGAGCGCGCCGCGGTCAAGGCGACCTTCGACCGCATCACCGAGCTTTTCGCGAAAAACGGCATCGGCGTGAAGGACTCCTGGACGGTGTATCATCCGCTCGACAAGCTGGAGATATTCAACGTGATCCTGGGCGCGGGCCGGATGATCGTATTCATCGTGATTCTCCCGCTGGTGGGAGCGGTCGTCGGGGCCATCGTGTGGATGTACTCGTGGCGGCGCCGTAAGGAGATCTGGACCTTCGTCTCGCTGGGGATGAAGGACCGCGAAGTGCTTTCGGTCATGATCATGGAGTACGTGCTCATCGCGGCCGCGGGCGTGGTGCTGGGGATCGGGCTGGGCTACGTCACGTCGTTTCTCTCCGACGCGGGCAATGTGCTGCTCAAGTTCTCCATAACCTTTCGCATGCCGCTCATCGCGAAGATCGGCGTGGGGGACCTTGCGCTCATTCCGGTGGTGCTCTTCCTGTGCGTGATCGTTTGCAGCATGCCGCCGATCAGGCGCATCATAAAATCGACGCCGTTCAGCTACTAGCGAACCGCGCGCGGTCGCATGGGCGTCGGCGAGTTCGCCGGTCCCGTGCGGAATGTTTCTCTTGATTAACCATTCGATGCGGGCCGCACGCCCGAAAAACACGAGGTATACGGTATGATGAACATCACGAAGACCGTCGCGCTTTTCGCCATCTGCGCCCTGGGGCTGCCGGCGCATGGCATGTCAGGGGACGAGATCCTCAAGATATCCGACAGCCGCTTCATCCCGCGGATCTGTTCGTACATCATCACGATCAAGACCGAGGACCAGAGCAAGAAGACGAGCGTGAACGTGGCGAAGGGCTACAAGAAGGGGAACGACCGCAACGTGATCATCGTGCGCGAGCCGAAGCGGATCGCCGGGTCGGTCCACCTGCGCCGGGGGAACGTGGTGTGGAGCTACTACACCACCAACAAGCGCCTCATGAAGATGGCCTATCACTCGACCTTCATGGGGACGATGGTCAACTATGGCGACATCATGGCCACCGAGCTGTCCTACGATTACAACGTGAAAGAGACGAAAGTGAATCCCGACACCTATGTGCTCACGCTGGTCCCGAAGCCGGGCCACGAGGGTTATGCGAAGATCGTGCTCACCATCGACCGTAAAACGATGCTGCCAAAGAAGCGGGAATATTACGCGCTCTCCGGCATCCTCATGAAGATGAGCGATGTCAAGGAAATCCGAACGCAGAACAATGTTACCGCCTATCTGGTCCAGGACTTCTACGAACCGCTCAAGGAGCGCCATTCGCTGGTCACCTTCGAGGACGTCAGGGTCCTCGGCGACGTTCCGGAAAAATATTTTAATGAGAACAACGCGAAATTCCTCGGCGGGGAGTAGGGGGCCCGGGCGCTCGCTCATCGGCGCGTGCCTCGTCGCCGTCGTACTCTTCGGGTCGGTCCGGGCGACGCAGGCGATCGACGTGCGCGGGTTCGTGTATCTCGAGGGGGACTATCAGGACATCAACACGAAGTCGCCGCTCAATCCCGACGATATATACGAGCTCAACAAGGTGCAAAATTTCATCCGGGGCACGGTCACCCTTAAGAGCCCGGTGGGGGAATCGGCGACCGGCGTCATCAAGCTCGAAGGACAGTCGTATCCGGTCCGGTTCATGCCAACGCCCGATTTTTCGGACCAACAGCAGAATCCCAACACCCAGACGCGGAGCCAGAACAATCAGATCAACGGCACCGCGGAATCCAACGACAAGATCTTCCTCAAGGAGATCTACATCGACGCGCATCACAAACACTTCTCGGTGCGCGCCGGAAAGCAATATGTCAAGTGGGGAAGCAGCATGTTCTTCTTTCCCATCGACGTCATCAACTATCACCGCGATCCGCTGCGGCCCCTCGACGAGGCCGAGGGCAACCCGATGCTGAACCTGTCCATTCCCTTCGAGAGCTACCTGCAGCTCGAACTCATCGGCGTGGTCCGATACGGCGACACCAACAAGCCGCAGAACGTCCCGGGGATCGCGAAGCTCTCGTTCAGCCACGACCGAATCTCGGGATTTTACTTCGCCCAGGTCCAGTCCGAGTCCCGACCCGTCTACGGTCTCAACCTCGAATACGCGTTCTCCCCGGTGCGCGACCTCTCGCTCACGCTCTACGCCCAGGGGCTCTACAAGTTCGATTCCTCCCGCTCCCGCGTGGTGCCGGACGATCAGGAGACCTACGTGGTCCGCGACATGGACCGGGACGGGTATTTCGCCGGGGTCGCGGGCGGTCGCGCCGTGTACAATTTCACCGAGACGAAATGGATCGATGGGATCGAGTTCGCGCTCGAGTACTATTACGATGAGGACAACTGGTCGCGAACAGACTACGAGCGCTACTGCGATTATCTCGACCACGTGCGCACGGTCGATCCGGCCAACGCGAAGTATCACCACTTCCTGGCGTTGTCCTATTACCGGATGTTCAAGAACTCGCGCCAGTATGCCTATTCCATGCTGTCGCTGCAAAACGTCATCCTCACCGACCTCACGCTGGGCATCGAATACGTGCACAATATCGAGGACGGGAGCGGCCTGCTGGTCCCGGGCGGCGCTTACCGCTTCGACAACGGCGAGGCTGAGTTCGGCGCGCGGGTCTTCATCAATTGGGGCGGCAGTACATCGGAGTTTGGGACGCTCATGCAGCGGATCATGGGACTTGCGTATATCCAAAAGTCTTTCTAGGCCGGGGTGATGATGGCGCAACGCGAAACGCACACTGCGTGCACGGGCATCGAAATCGGGGCGGTATCGGTCAAGTGGGTGCTCGACGGCGCCGACGGAACGACCGCCGTGACGCACCGACACGAAGGCGACCCGCGCACGAAACTCAGGGAGCTTTTCGCCGATGAATCGCCCGGCGGGAATCAACGGTATGTCGTGACCGGACAGACCGCTCGACAACTGCTCGACCTCCCGTACCGCCCGGAGACCGAATGTCTTGAGCGCGCCCTCGCGCATCACGGGATATTGCCCGACATTCTTCTGTCGCTCGGCGGCGAAACATTCACGGTGTACACGCTTCGAAGCGGCGTCGTGAAGAACGTCCTCTCGACAACAAAATGCGCCGCCGGGACGGGCGAGTTCATCGTCCAGCAGCTCCAGCGGATGGATTACAGCCTGGAGGAGGGGATCGCGGCCTCGGCGTCGGGCACCCGCGTCGATCTCGCGACACGCTGCTCCGTTCATTGCAAATCGGATTCCACCCACAAGCTCAACAAGGGCGAGTGCACGCGCGAGGACATCGTCCGCTCGCTCATCGAGGACCTCGCGCGCAAGGTGTGCCGCATGATCGACCAGGCGCAGTGGCCCGCAGGAACCATTGTGATTTCCGGCGGCGTCTCGCTGAACGAGCCCTTCGTCTCCGCGCTCAAGGAACAGCTCCCCGACTCGGAGATCCGCATCCTGCCGGAGAGCCCGTACCTCGAGGCGTTCGGCGCGTATCTGCTGTGCCGTGACCATGACGGCGTCGACGCCGTCGTCCCTCCCGACCGGCGCATCCGCGAAACGCACATCACCTATACCCAGCTTCGTCCGCTTCGCGAGTCGGAGGGCCTGCTCGACTACCGCGTCGTTTCCGCCGAGGACCGGCGCATCATCGATGGCGACCCCTATGTTCTCGCCGTCGACGCCGGATCAACAACCACCAAGGCGGTCCTGTACAATTCCGCCGACGGCTCGATTGGCGCGGCATGCTATCTACGGACGCACGGGAACCCGGTTGACGCAGCCCGGCGATGCCTCGAGGAATTGACGCGTCTCACGGAGGGGCGCTCGGTGCGGATCATCCAGGCGGCGACGACCGGCTCCGGACGCGAGATGGTGTCGGTGTATCTGAACAACTGCCTCGCGTTTAACGAGATTCTCGCACATGCGCGCGCCGCGTCGGCGGAGGTCGGCGGCGTTGATACGGTCTTCGAGATCGGCGGTCAGGACGCGAAATATATCTCCTTCATCGACGGCGTCCCCGTCGATTACGGGATGAACGAGGGATGCTCCGCAGGCACCGGGAGCTTTCTCGAGGAATCGATTTCGGTCGACATGAACATTCCCGTGCACGAGATCAGCGGGCGCGCCATCGCGAGCGACCGGCCGATCTCCTTCGGCGAACGCTGCGCCGCCTTCATCAACACCGACCTTCGCAACGCCCTCCAGCAGGGTGCCGCGCGGGACGATGTGATCGCCGGGCTCGTCTACTCCATCGTGGATAACTACATATCGCGGATCGTGGGCATCCGGCCCATCGGCGAGACGGTGCTCTTTCAGGGCGGCGTGGCGCTCAATCGCGCGGTGGCGCTCGCGATGGCGGCGCGCTCGGGCAGGCGCATCATCGTCCCCCGACACCCGGAGCTGATGGGCTGTGTCGGCGCCGCGCTCATGGCGAGCGAGCGCGTATCGCGCGGAGAGATTCCCGAGACGAATCTGTCGCTCTCCGAGATGGCGCAGACCTCCATCACGACGGGCGCGCCGTTCACCTGCGCCGCCTGCGAAAATCGCTGCGAGATCAAGCGGATCATCGTTCGCGATACAACCTATCCCTTCGGCGGTTTGTGCTCGCTGTACGAAAACAAGCGCCATGCAAGCACGGCGCGGGATACCGCAAAAGATTTTGTGTCTCTCCGCAACCGCCTCATGTTCGAAGAGTTCGCGCCGCCTCCGCTCGAACGGCCGCGCGGGACCATCGGCATCCCTCTCGCGTTGAGCACATACGAGTATTTTCCCTACTACGCGGCGTTGGCGCACGAGCTTGGCTTCAATATCACGCTCTCGAGCGAAAACCGCGCAGGAAACCAAAAGACCATGGGCGATATCTGCTATCCCTGCGAGATCGTCCACGGCGCGGTGGATGATCTGCTTCGCGCGGGGGTCGATTACATTCTCCTGCCGCATGTGATCGAGGCCGCGATCCCGGAGGGCTATCTGCATTCGTATCTGTGCATCAATACGGGGACCATCGCCAATATTGTGATGGCGGCCTTCGAGGGGCTCGATGATACGCTGCTTCGGCCGCATATCGCGTTTTCCGATCACCTGACGGCCACCACGGAGCAGGAGATCGTTCGCATGGGTGCACGACTCGGCGTTTCGAAAAAGACGGCGATTCACGCGGCGCGTGTCGCCCGTGATCGGCAGCGGGAGTACTGTGGACGATACGCCGCGATGGGACGCTCGGTCCTCGAGGAGATTGGCGATGAGCCCGCGATCATCGTCGCGGGACGTCCGTATGTGTACGGATCGAACGAGGCGAACCTCGCGCTTCCCCGCAAGCTCATCAGCCGTGGCTACCACGCCATCCCGATGGACCTGCTGCCGCCGATCGGCGATTCGGTCTACGAGCGCAATGTGTGGCATTACGGTCAGCAGATCCTCAACGCGATCGAGCACGTGAAGCGTAAACCCAGCCTTCACATCTGCCTGGTGTCGTGCTTTTCCTGCTTTCCGGACGCGAGCATTTATCATCTGGTGCGCACCGAGCTGTCGGGCCACACCTTCTGCTATCTCGAGGTCGATTCGCACACGGCGCATGCGGGGTTCGAGACGCGGGTGGGCGCATTTCTCGACATCATCGAGGAACGCGAGCGGGCGATGCGCCACCGGGCGGGGAGGACGGCATGAGCATGATGATGGAAGGCCCGACGGCGCCGCCGGTGCTGCAGGCGCGCTTCTCCGACGACAGCACGCACATCATCGACAGCGATGGGAATCGCGTCCCGCTCACCGATCCGCGCGTGGTCCTGGTCTGGACCATCGACTGCAGCCCGTATGTCCAGCGCCTCATCGTGAGTTTCATGCGCCATCACGGCATCCGCTGCCGCGTGAGCGCCGATACCGGCAAGGCGACGCTCGAGTACGCGAAGCGCATCAGCTCCGGGCGCGAGTGCATCGCCTTCCGCTCCATCGCCGGCTCCATCATTCGCGACCTGGCGGAGAGCCGGAACCCGGACGAGATCACCATCTACTATAACCACGATCAGCACGGCCCCTGCCAGAACGGGGCCTGGCCGGAGATCTGGCGGATGTATCAACACGCAATAAACCTGCGCAACGTGGTCCTCTTTTCGAACTTCAATTTCCGCAACAACTACTGGGGCCTGGGCGATGAGCTGGGGAACGAGCTCATGACGGCCATCGTATTCGGCGATTGCTTCGACGAGGCCGAGGGCGTGTTGCGGTGTATCGCGAAAGACGCCGGCGCTGCGCTCGATGAATTCAATCGCGCTATCGATACGGTTGTTGACGCGGCCGCCGGCGGGATCGCCCCGGCATTCAAGGCCTTCAAGGAATGGTCGAGACGGATGGCCGCGATTCCGCTCTCGGCCGGCCTCGATGAGACGCCGCGCGTTCTCATCTTCGGGGGCTTGAATACCCGGCTGGTGCATCATCCCATCACGACGTACTTCATCGAGATCGGGGTGATCCCGAAAATCGTGGATTTCGGAGAGATCACCATCGCCAACGAGAGCGAACCAGCGCTGCGGTATAATTACATGCGCGGCAGGGTCCGGGCGCGCGACTATATGCGGTTCGGTCCGGTCCTGTTGGATTTCTTCCGGCCGTCGAGCGATCGCCGCGCGGTATGGGAGGCGCTGCGTGCGCGGCTTGCGGTCACGCTCATCGAGAAGATGGTGCGGCGATACCGGCGCGTCGCGCATACTTCGGGGCTCATCCACGATCCGCACATCCCGCACGAGGAGGTCGTCTATGCCGGCGACCGGCTGGTCACCTCGATCAGCTACGCGGAAACCGTCCTCATCGCGGGGCGATACGTGAAGACGATCGAGAGTGGCGCCTACGACGGCCTGGTGCAGGTCGGGGTCTTCGGCTGCCCGCCCACCATCAACGCGCATGCCGTGCTGCGGCCGCTTGCCAACAAGAGCGAGGTGCCGTACGTGGCGCTCGATGTCGAGGGGCCGTGGATATCGGCCAACCAGACCGTGCTCCTGGAGAGCCTCGCGGTGCAGGCGCGGCGCGAACGGGCGCGGAAAATCGCGGCGCGAACTACCCGGCCTTCGGGACGTTGATCGAATCGAGCCCGAGATCGAGCAGCATCCGGTTGCGCTTCTCATCGTTCGGCCCCTTCTCGATGACCGGACTGAGCACGTCGGCGACGCAGACCGGCACCACCAGCCCATTGCGGATCGTCGCATCGGGGCAAGCGGCGCAGAATTCGAGCTCCCCGTTTTCATTGAGCCCCGCGGGCTGCTGGAAGTAAAACTGGTTAAAGCTGATGGTGTTCCCGGGCTTCATGAGCATCCACAGCAGCCGTGCGGTTGTGGCGATTGTCCGAGGCTGGAGGCTCATGAGCGCCGAAAGGACCATCGCGAAAACAAGCAGCGCCTTGCTCTCGGGGAAGATGGCGAAATTGTAGCGTTTCTTGATCGCGTTATGCAGTTTGTCCAGCGCCATCTGGAACTTAAGATAGTTGTACGAGGCGCTGATATACTCGAAGGTCTTGTCCGGACGGATGATGGAGAGCACGATATAAAAGAGCCATCGTTTCGCGTTCGTGTCCTTGTTCGATGAGTAGTGGAGGAGGCAGTCGAGCCCGTAGTGCTGCTTCATGTAGGCCTCGATGTCGGCGCCCAGGACCTCCTCCTCGCCGTGCGATTTGCTGGTTTTGATGATGTTCTTCGAGCTTTTGACGCGCTTGGAGAATTTTTCGGACAGGCCGCGCGTGTCGCTGTACAGGGTCACCAGGACGCACGGTGCGTATTCGGTGGCCAGCACGTAATCGACGACATCGCGCAACTGGGAAAGAGTGGACTTGTAGAGCGTGAGGCTGAGCGCAGGCATGATCCCGTTTCGCTTGATGCGCTTCAGGATCTCGTCGCGAATCGGGTCGAGCTCTTTCTCCGTTCTCGCGTGAACGGCGTCGGGACGCTTCTGATGCGAATCGACATGGACATGGATGAAGTCCAGCCCGGCGTTATTATACTGGCGGAGCAGTTCATCGGTCAGGGTGAGCCCGTTGGAGAGCACATTGACCTTGACGCCCTTCGCCTTGATGTAACGGATCACCTCGTGTAGTTCCGGATGAAGTGTCGGCTCGCCGCCCGCGAGGGTGACCGCCTCGAGATTTCTTTGAGTAAAGGCGAAATCGACCTCTTCTTTAATAAGCGCAAGTGGTTTGGTATAGGTTCCACGGTTTTTATAACATGCCTTGCAGGACAGGTTGCATTTTTGGTTTACTTCGATGAGGATATGCGGCGTATCCTTTCCCTTGAAATGGCCAACGATGGATTTGGACATAAAAAACTCCTTGCACATAAAGCTGAACATACATCATCTATAGTGCATTCTGCGATCAAATGTTTTTTAAGAAACATCAATTTTTTATTAAAGTCTGACTGGTCGGTTTTCAATAATTATTTTATTATTCGCTTAATATTATTTGCAAATACAACTTGCTAATTCTTTGTGACGGCAATAATTCATTCGAGCCGGGCGTATTAATTTTATTTATAAATTCGATTTCTTCGGTCAATTGTAACGGCAATTCTATCAATAATCCAATGGACTGGCAATCGTATTCGATCTGGAGGTTCCCATGCTAAAGCCTGCCGACATCATGGACAATGAACGGTATGTTGATATCAAAGAAGAGAATCTGGAAAACTTTTCCCCGAAGGATTTCTTTAAATTTGCCGATGACCCAATAGATAAAAAGACCGCACAGTTCTCGAAATACTTCAATCACATGCTGACCGAAGGGTTTATCATGCGCGAGGTGCGCAGCCCGGCCAGCAAAAAGGTGCGCATTTACGAGCGTTCTTCGAGGAAGCTGATCGATGTGCTCATGCTTGGTTCTAACAACTATCTCGATTTCGCCAATGAGCCCTACATTATAAATAAGACGATACAGGCGATATGCGAGTACGGAATCGGCTGCGGCGGTCCGCCCCTCCTCAATGGCACCACGTCGCTGCACCGCCGCCTCGAGGGACGTCTCGCGGCAATGAAGGGGACCGAGGACGCGATGGTCTACTCGTCGGGGTATGCGGCGAATGTCGGCTGGGCGACCGGTCTCCTCAACGAGGGTGATTTTCTCGTCTACGACTGGCAGAGCCATGCGAGCCTGCACGACAGCGTGAAGATGGGGAAATTCACCGGCGTCCGTTTTTTACACAACGACATGGAGGACCTGGACCTTCAACTGACCACCGTGCGCCGCAACAGTCCGAAGGGAAACGTGGTCGTGTGCGTGGAGGGCGTCTACTCTATGGACGGCGACATCGCGCCGTTGCCGGAGATCAAGGCGCTCTGCAAAAAACACCGCGCGCTCCTGTGCATCGACGACGCGCACGGCACCGGCGTGCTTGGCAAAAACGGGCACGGCACCCAGGAACATTACGACATGATGGGCGAGGTGGACATCATCATGGGGACCTTCAGCAAGAGCTTCGGTGTCACCGGCGGTTTCATCGCCTCGTCAAAGAAGATCATCGACTACCTGCGGTTTTTCTCGCGGTCGTATATGTTCTCGGCGAGCCTTCCGCCGTCGGTCGCATCGAGCGTTATCGCCGGCATGGAGTTCATGGACATGCATCCGGAGCGGGTGCAGCAGCTGCATGAAAACGTCGAGTATTTCGTGAACGGTCTTCGCAAGGCTGGTTTTTCGGTGGTGTGTCACTCCGCCATCATCCCCCTGCTGGTCCCGGAACAGTATAATGTGTTAAAGCTCGTCAATATGCTCCATCGGGAGGGCGTCTTCGTGAACGGCGTCATGTACCCGGCCGTCCCGAAGGACCGCCAGCGCTTGCGCATCAGTATGATGGCCACCTTCACGAAGGAGGAGCTGGACTTCGCCGTATCGAAGATTCTTTTCGTCGCGAAAAAAATCGGCTGGATGAAGTAAAGGAGCTCACATGGAACCGATAGCCCCCCACGACCGCCTGCTCGTGCTCATGACCCTGAACGCCTTCTCGACCGAAGAGAAGCGCGAGGCGATATCCCTTGCGGGTTCCGTCACCGACTGGAACGAGTTCTGGCGCGTGGCCGACGACAACCGCACCGCGCCGCTGGTCCAGTACAACATGGAAAAGCTGAAGATATTCAGCCTGGTCCCGAAGACGGTGCGCGACCGCTTCGTCGCGCGTTCGGCTGAGATCAAGAATGCGAACGAGGGGCGGCTTGCCGTCGCAAAAAAGTTTCTCAAGAAATTCAACGAGCGGAAGATCCCGGTCGTCATCCTCAAGGGCGTGAATTTCGCCGAGACGATCTACAAGAACCCGTACTACAAGCGGATGAACGACATCGACATCCTTATCAAGTTCGCGGACATTGACGCGATCTACGAGGTCTACGAGGAGATGGGGTTTTTCTGCGCGGCGGAGCTGGTGGGCGGCAACCCGCGCAAGCAGGAGAAGTTCTCGCACCACGCGCCGTCGTTCTTCAGCCGCGACCTGAAATGCATGATCGGCACGCACTGGGGGCTCATCACCCCCATGGCGCCGTACCGGATCGATTATCCGGCCATCTGGTCGCGCGTTCGAGACTTCAAATTCTACAATCTCAAGGTCCTCACCATGGCGCCCGAGGACAATCTTCATCATCTGTGCGTGCACCTGCCGTATTACAAGGCCGGCCTCAAGGAGATCGCCGACATCTACAACCTGGTGCGCCATTACGGGAATGAAATCGACTGGTCGGTGTTCCTCCGCGAGGTCGCGAAGGCCAAAACGGAAAACCCGGTATACCACGCGCTCTCGCTTGCGAACCGTCTCTGCCCGGTCCCGAAGTTCGACGAGATCATTGCGGCCGTGAAACCGAAGACGTCGTGGTACTTCCGACGCGATACGGCGCGCAAGATCCGCGACCTCGCGATACTCGTCAGAATGCGTTCGGTGCACATGGCGCGCATCGAGAAAAATTTCAGCGATTTCAACATCACGAAGAAGGCGCTCGAGAAGTGGAAGTACTATCTGCTGATGTGGCACGGCCTTCTCTTCCCGCCGATCGAGGACGTCATCAAGATGAACGCGTATCGCGATCCCGGCCTCGGCCGACGCCTGCTGGGACGCGTCATCACTCCGCTCAAGATATTTCGGGTCTTCAGCCGTGACCTCGGGGCGAAGATTTTCATTCTGATCCTCATCAAGTGCTTCGTGGAGTCGATCTGGTACACGCTGAAGGCCCCATTTTCACGCGGCACGGAAATCGACTATGCGGCGTTCGCGCGACGGATCGGATGCTCGGTCGAAGACCTCCAGCGGCTCAAGGACAATCTCGAATGACCTTTGCGATCCCGCTCGAAGGGCTGACGTCCCGCGATCTGCCGCTTGTCGGCGGGAAGGCGATGGGATGCGCCCGGCTCATGCAGCGCAGATTCACCGTTCCGCGCGGTTTCGCCATTACCACGGAATCGTTTCGTTTCTTTCTTTCGCAGGCGGTCCTCTCGGAAAAGCTTGCTGCGATACATCAATCGCTCAATCGGGGCGATGATGAATCGCTGACCGAGGCGGCCTGTGCGGTTTTGCAATCATCCATTCGCAATGCCGATCTTCCCGGCGCACTCGCTGACGTGATCGATCGGTTCGCCTCGAACCTCAGCGCCCCGCTCGCCGTCCGCTCGTCGGCTACGGTCGAGGACGCGGCCGATTTCGCCTTTGCGGGAATCTTCCATTCCGAGCTGCGCGTTTCGCGCGAAACGCTGGCCGACGCGATCCGCGATTGCTGGGCGCATGCCGTGAGCTATCAGGTGCTGTTGCAGATTTTGCGCAATAACCTCAACCCGGCGAAAACGGGCGTGGCGCTTCTGGTGCAGGAAATGGTTGCGGCCGATTTCGCGGGGGTAATGTTCACCGACGATCCGACCGAGGCCCGACCCGGGTGCGCGCTCGTCTCGCTCACGAAGGGCACCGGGGAAGGGCTCATGCAGGGTGACAGCGCAGGCGATTTCATCGTGTATGATCGCGCTCGTCGCGCCATCGTCGATGGTGAAGCGCCCGCAGGGATCACGCCACAGGCGCTGTCCGGACTTTTTAAAAGCGGGATGGCGATTGAAAAAGCCTTTGGAACGCCGATGGACATCGAGTGGGCCTATGCCGGCGGCACGATGCACTATCTGCAGGCGCGCCCCATCACCACGATCGAGAATCGGCACACGCGGACCATCCACTGGACCCGTGAGCTTACCGAGGAGCGCTATCCCCGGCCCATCTCGCCGCTCGGCTGGTCGCTGCTGCACAACGTACTCCTCGAAAACATGCAAACGCTTTCGCGCCGCTTCGGGCTTGTGGCGAAACATCCCGAGGAGGTCGCCAAAACCATCCGCCATTACGTGTACAGCAACAAGAAATTTTTCTCGGTACCAGGATCGATCCGCCCGAATCCGTTCAAGATGATCGCGCTCCTGCCGCGGTTCGCGATGCAACTTCCGATCATCCTGCTTTTCGCCCTGCCGGCGCTGATCAGTCGAAACGGGTTCGGCCTCAAATGGCTTCTGCTCTCACGCTTCTTCGGCGCCTTCATCTTCCCGCACGCGCGTGATATTCGCTCGAAATGGGAGCGACATCTCTCGTCGATCCTGCGCGAGATGGACGCCTATCACGACCTCGACTACTCGCGGATGACGCTCGGCGAGCTTCTCGATGCGCATCGACGCATGGACGCGCTCGCGTGCCGCTACATGGAACCCGACCTCGCCATTTATATTGTCAAGATCGCCTGTTCGTGGATCATCGAGCGCATGGGCGCGACGATCAGGGGCGAGCGATATCTGTCGTATCTCACCGACATCACCAGCGGCATCGGCGAGAACCGGACGCTGCACATGAACGCCGAGATCGAGGAGATGTCGGATTTTCTGATTGCCTGGCCCGCCATCAAGCAACTCCTGCTCGACGAACGATACGACGATGCGGCTGGGGCGATCGAGCGGGAAAATCCGGAGCTCTACGCCCGGTTTCTGCGGGAAAACGGCCATGTGACCACGAATTGGGACATCATGGAATCGACCTGGGGGGAAGAACCCGTCAAAATCATGCAAATGCTGCGCGGCTATTTGGTCACCAAACGCCGGCACAGTTTTAGCGACCATCGCGACGAACGCGCAGGGCGCTATGAGGCGGCGCGGGACGATACTCTTCTCAGGCTCAGGCGCACCCCCTGGATGACGCCGTTTTTTTTGAAGGTGCAGCGCTACCTCCGCGAGTTCATGAGCATCGACGAGGAGCACCATTTCTACTGCTCCCGGTTGTTCAAGCCGCTTCGTATGGTTTTTCTTGAAATTGGCAAACGCCTTGCAGACCGTGGCGTGATTGATTCATCGGATGACGTGTTCTTCCTGACGATACCGGAGATTCGAGATGTGAACGGGGAGGGCGTGCATTTTTCCCGGCGCAACCTGGTTACGATGCGTCGAAGCAGCTTCGAGCGAAGCGCTGCCGTCCGTCCGCCCGATGATTACATCAACCAGACGCCATTGGCCCGCGAGCGCGACACGATACCAGAGGACGGATCATTGCGCGGCGTCGGTGCGAGCTCGGGGATTGCATCGGGTCCGGCGCGCATCGTCACCACCACCGAGGAGGCGCGCGAATTCCGCGAGGGCGAGATTTTAATTACCGTCGCGCCAAACCCGCTTTGGACGTCGTTGTTCGCAATCGCGGGCGGCCTGGTCGCCTCCACGGGGAGCATCCTGTCGCACGGACTGGTATCGGCGCGCGAGTATCAGTTGCCGGCGGTCATCGGCATCGCCGATGTCACGTCAAAGATTTCAAACGGTCAAAGGATACAGGTCGATGGAGACACCGGGATCGTTTCCTTCCTCGAGCGCTGAGATCGACACCCTCCTGTTCGATCTCGACGGGACGCTGGTGGACATCACCTGGCGCGGTCTCGAGCTTGTCTTTATGCTGCGTGCCATCCGGCGCTTCCGGGGCGCGATCGCGCCATGGAAGTTCTATTTCGCCTTTTGGGATGCGGTGAAGACCAGCAAGCGCCACATGACGGACCGGACGAACCATCAGGTGCTCCTTGAAACGCTCCACGCCCACTCGACTACCACGCTCGAAGATATTACCTCGCGCGTACATGCCTATATCGACGAGGATTTCGCGAAGCTTGCCGGATATTTTTCTCCGATACCCGGCGCGCGGGAAACGATCCTGCTGGCGAGAGACCTCGGCTATCGGGTTGTCGTCGCGACGAATCCCAGCATGCCATACCAGACCGTTCGCCTGCGACTCGATCGCGCGGGGGTGGGTGATATCGATTACGATTATATCACGCATAGCGAGAACAGCACCCGCTGCAAACCCAGCCTGGAGTATTACCGCGAACTCCTGGGTGCCATCGGCGCTCGTCCCGCGCAGTGTTTGATGATTGGAAACGACATCGAGAAGGACCTCCCGGCGCGGGAGATCGGCATTCTCACCTATATGCTCGATACGCCGCATGTGCATCGACAGATCAAGCGCCTGGCCGCCGCACAGCGGCTCCAGGGATGTGGAGACTTTGTTCGGCTGCAGGGATGGCTGCGCGCCTCGGGGCCTCGCAGCACACGGGAGGCGCCATCACCATGAAAAGCCTGGAGGGTTCGATGAATGGGAGTAACTTTATTTGCATAACCGGCCCGGATGGATCGGGTAAATCGACGGCCATCGAGGGAGTGTATCAACGCCTGACCGAAGAGAAGAAGCTGCGAGTGGCGAAGGTTTCCATTTGGGACATGCTCCTTGATCCGGCGACGCGCGGCAAGGTCGGATTCAAGTCGAAGGCCGAACTTGATCAGTTCTTTACGATACTGCACCCGGTTGCGCGATCATTGTTTCTTTTCCATTGCATCTATCAGGCGCTTCACATGGCCAGCCAGAAATCCGCTGACCTGTACCTGATCGATTCATACTGGTACAAATACTATGCGACCGAGATCGCACACGGCGCCGATCAAGATGCGCTCGAGTCGATTACCGCAATTTTCCCACAACCGCGCCTGACCTTTTACCTTGATGTAGATACGGGAGAAACATCCCGTAGAAAAGAGACGATTTCGGGCTATGAGTCGGGCTTTTCTTCCGGCGCAAAGGGTTCTTTTGTAGAGTTTCAAAAAACCGCCGCCGCTTCCCTTGAAGCCCTCCGACAGCGTTACGGATGGATTACGATCCCCGGCGCCAAGAGTCCCGTTGAGGTCCAGGAAGAGATCGTTTCCCGGATCTCCGAAGTATTCTGATGTCGGTTTTTCCATTAAAAAATAATACCTTTTCAAGAGAAGTTGATTGACATTTTCCTCTCGTTTACTGAAATACGGTAATCAATAGAATGTTGTAATTGTGCTGCTCCCGGTTCGCCGATCCACTTCACCTGCGCCGTTTGCATGAACGTAACGGATGTGGTAATATGTCTCATTGTGACAGGAACGGCATCGGGGCGCCGTGTTTCAGCAGGATTTATTCACTTTAAATTATACTAATTTTTAGAACCAAATTTTTGGAGGTACGAATGTCACAATTCAAGGAAACATCGGTTACTGCCAATTTTCAGAACCAGGCGGCCAAATATGGAGACCGGGCCTGCGTTGCATATAAGAAAGATGGCGCCTATGTCGATATCTCGTGGAAAAAAATGAACGAGATGGTCCGGCAGCTCGGCCAGTACCTTATGTCCATCGGCGTCAAGAAGGGCGACCGTGTGGCCGTATTCGCGAACAATCGCTACGAATGGTGGGTTTCTGACCTGGCGATCTTGTCGATCGGCGCGGTCAACGTTCCGATTTATGCGACCAACTCTCCCGACGAAGCGCATTATGTGCTCGACCACTCGGAGTCGAAGGTCTGCCTGTGCGGAACCGAGAGCCATCTCGATCGCGTTTTGCAGGTCAAAAAGAAACTGAAAAAGCTCAAATCGCTGATCGTCTTCGAGACGCCCAAGAAGAAAACCGTCGGGGTCCTCACGCTGGACGAGGCATTTAAAAAGGGTGCAACATACAAGGATAAAAAAGCGTTCGACAAACGCCTGAGTGCGATTAAGCCGAACGATCTGGCCACGATCATCTATACGTCCGGCACCACGGGAAATCCCAAGGGCGTTATGCTGTCCCATAACAACTTCCTGTCCAACGTGAACCAGATCATGCACGACTACCGTGAGCATCTGAGCGACCAGGATGTTTTCCTGTCGTTCCTGCCGCTTTCACACTCACTCGAGCGGACCGCCGGCTACTACATGCCCATTAAGCAGGGCGCCAAGGTGGCATTTGCCGAGGATGTTTCGACGATGCAGCAAAACCTCACGGAGGTTCGCCCCACGATCATGATCAGCGTGCCGCGTCTCTACGAGAAGATCCATGCCGGCATCCTCGCCAAGCTGGCCGATGCGCCCGCCGTGAAAAAGACGCTTGCGACCGCAGCCTTCAAAACTGCCGCTAAAAACGTTCCCGGCATCTGCGAAGGGAAAAAAGCGGATGAACTTGGGTTCGCATACAAACTGTTCAACAAGCTGATTTACACGAAACTCAAGGTCGCGCTTGGCCTTGATCGCTTCAAGTTCGCCGTATCGGGCGGAGCCCCGCTTGCGGTGACCGATGCCGAATTTTTTATCGGCATGGGGATCATCATCGTCGAAGGATTCGGCCTTACGGAAACCACCCCGGTGACCAATGCCAACCGCTTCGGCATGATCAAGCCGGGTTCGGTGGGACCGGCGATCCACGACACTATCGTGAAGATCTCCGACGAGGGCGAAATCCTCATCAAGGGGCCCCAGGTGATGCTTGGGTATTACAAGAACAAGGAAGCCACGAAAGAGGTGATGACGAAGGACGGTTTCTTCAAAACCGGCGATATCGGCATCATCGACGAAAAGGGCCGGCTCTCGATCACCGGGCGGATCAAGGACATTATCGTGACCGCCGGCGGGAAGAATATTTCCCCGCAGAACATCGAGAACAGCCTCAAAGAATCGAAGTTCATCGAACAGTGCGCCATCATCGGCGACAAGCGGAAGTATCTCTCGGCGCTGGTCATCCCCGCGTTCGAAGCAGTTCAAAAGTGGGCGAAGGCGCAGGGAATATCGTTCTCCAGCAATGACGATCTCATCAAGAACCAGCAGGTGATCGATCTGATCGGCAAGGAGCTCGATACGTACACGAAGCAATTCGCGCGTGTGGAGCAGATACGCAAGTTCCGCCTCCTGAACGCCGAGTGGACGCAGGCCACCGATGAGCTCACTCCGACCCTTAAGGTGAAACGTCGCGTGATCGAGAAGAAATATGCGGCGGAAATCGAAAGCATGTATCCGCCGGACGAACAATAAGCGGTCTTCTATACCTGGTTGCCAAATGGGGCGGGAAACACCCGCCCCATTTTTTTTATCATCCCGCCTTTGAGTTCTTGCGTAAATATTTCATGTTTGCACTATGGGTCGTATGAGAGACCGGACAATCGGTCTGCGAATAAATGTCGACACTGTGCGATTTGTGTGCATATTTCGACTGTGATCGATCGAGACGGATTTGCGGCGCGACGTGGAGCCGGGAGCGTTTCCAGGCTCTTATTATAGTATCGATCTTCAAAAGGAGTTTGTCATGCCAACAGTAACGGAAAACTCGATGGCGATGGTGTTCAAGAACCAGGTGGCGAAGCTCGGAGACAAGCCGTGCGCCGGATACAAGAAAGACGGCGTGTATTATTACTTGTCATGGAACGAGATGGACGAAAAGGTGCGTAATCTCGGTTACTACCTCATGTCCATAGGCGTCAAGAAGGGCGATCGCGTCGCGCTGTTTTCGCCGAATCGATATGAATGGTGGGTTGCCGATTTGGCGATCCTCTCGATCGGCGCCGTCAATGTACCCATTTACGCGACGAATTCATCAGAGGAATCGCATTACGTTCTCGACCATTCCGAATCGAAGGTCTGCCTTGTCGGAACGGAGAGCCACCTTGACCGCGTTTTGGCCGTGAAAAAGCGCCTGAAGAAACTGAAGACGATAATAATCTTTGATAAGCCGAAAAAACCGCGAGCGGGCGTACTTACCCTTCAGCAGGCATACGACGCGGGCGCTCGCTACAAGAATAAAAACGAATTCGACAAGCGTTTGAATGCGATCAAGCGATCGGACATGGCAACCATTATTTACACCTCCGGAACCACCGGGAATCCCAAGGGCGTTATGCTCTCCCATGGTAATTTCATCGCCAATGTAGACCAGATTCGCGAGGACTTCGAGAGCTATCTCGAGCAGGACCTGCACTTCATGTCGTTCCTGCCGCTTTCGCACTCGCTCGAACGGACGGCGGGGTACTATCTCGCGATTGGGGCCGGCGCGCGCGTATCGTTCGCCGACGATTTCTCGACGCTCATGACCGACATGCAGCTTGCCCGTCCGACCATCATCATCAGCGTACCGCGCCTGTATGAGAAGATCCACGCGGGAATTCTTTCAAAGGCCGCCGAGGTGACCGGCGTTAAAAAGGCGCTCTTCAATTTCGCCATGTCAACATCGGCGAAAAACATGCCCTACGTCTGCGAGAACCGTCCCCGGACCGGGCTGTTTGCCGTTCGATACGCCATCGCGGACAAACTCATTCTCTCGAAAATCAAGGCTGCGCTCGGACTCGACAAGCTGATATTGGCCATCTCGGGCGGCGGGCCGCTGTCAGTGTCAGATGCCGAGTTTTTCCTGGGGATGGGGCTGGTGATTCTCGAGGGATTTGGCCTGACGGAAACCACGCCGGTTACGAACGTGAACCGACCGGGCGAGATCAAGCCGGGTTCGGTCGGCCGGCCGATGAAGGACACCACGATTAAAATCTCCGACGAGGGTGAGATACTCATCAAGGGCCCGCAGGTAATGCTGGGCTACTATCGGAACAAAAAGGCGACGGAGGAGGCCTTCACTAAGGACGGCTTCTTTCGAACCGGGGACATCGGCATATTCGACGATCGCGGCCGGATGTCGATCACCGGGCGAATTAAGGACATCATCGTGACCGCCGGCGGGAAAAACATCTCACCGCAGAATATCGAGAACACGCTGAAGGGATCGAAGTTCATCGAACAGGTCGCCGTCATCGGCGACAAGCGAAAGTACCTCTCGGCGCTTGTCATTCCTGCGTTCGAGGAGGTGAAGAAGTGGGCGACGAAACAGGGGCTTCGATTCAACTCGAATGACGAGATGATAGCGAACGATGCGGTACACGCGCTTATCGCGAAGGAAATCGAAATGTACATGAAGGATTTCGCGCGCGTGGAGCAGATTCGAAAATTTCGTCTCCTGAACGCCGAATGGACGCAAGCCACCGATGAGCTCACCCCGACCCTCAAGGTGAAACGTCGCGTGATCGAGAAGAAATACGCGCCCGAAATCGAAAGCATGTATCCGGCAGATTCGGGGGATTGAAAAAGGCGTTGATTCGGTGTCGAACCGAATAGTGCGAAATGTCGATCCGCCGGTCGTGTTTACGACCGGCGGATCTGTTTACTAGTAGCGATAATGTTCCGGCTTGTACGGGCCATCGACAGGGATGCCCAGGTAATCGGCCTGTTCTTTGGTGAGCTTGGTGAGCTTTGCGCCCAGCTTGCCCAGGTGAAGCGCTGCCACCTCCTCGTCGAGCTTCTTGGAGAGCGTGTATACCCTCGGCTCGAGCGTATTGGACGCAAGGTGGATCTGCGCAAGGCACTGGTTGGTGAAGCTGTTGCTCATCACGAAACTCGGATGGCCGGTCGCGCACCCAAGGTTCACCAGGCGGCCTTCCGCCAGCACAATGATGGACCTGCCGGACTTGAGCATCCATCGGTCCACCTGCGGTTTGATGGTTATCTTCTTGCATCCGACCGTATTCTCGAGATACGACATCTGGATCTCGGAATCGAAATGCCCGATATTGCAGATGATCGCCTCGTCCTTCATCTTCTCCATGTGCTCGCCGGTGATCACGTCGAAACAGCCGGTGGCCGTGACAAAGATGTCGCCGACCGACGCCATCTCGTCCATCGTGGACACCTGGTAGCCCTCCATCGCCGCCTGCAGCGCGCAGATGGGATCGATTTCAGTGATGATCACGCGGGCGCCCAGGCCCTTCATCGATTGCGCGCACCCCTTGCCGACATCGCCATAGCCGCACACCACGACGATCTTGCCAGCCATCATGATGTCGGTCGCGCGCTTGATGCCGTCGGCCAGCGACTCACGACAGCCGTAGAGGTTGTCGAACTTCGATTTCGTAACGGAGTCGTTGACGTTCACCGCGGGGAAGAGCAGCTCGCCCTTTTCGAACATTTGATAGAGGCGATGCACGCCCGTGGTGGTTTCCTCGGACACGCCGCGGATTTTTTTCGCCATGTCGGTCCAGCGGCTCTTGGAACTCGTATACCCGTCCGCGATGCGGTCCATGATGATCCGGAACTCGGGATTGTCGAATTTTTGCGAAAGGATCGACGGGTCCTTCTCGACCTTGACGCCCTGATGCACCATGAGCGTCGCGTCGCCGCCGTCATCAACGATGAGGTCGGGGCCGCTGCCGTCGGGCCAGGTGAGGGCCTGTTCAGTGCACCACCAGTACTCCTCAAGGGTCTCGCCCTTCCATGCGAACACCGCGGCCGTACCGGCCTTCGCGATCGCCGCCGCCGCATGGTCCTGCGTCGAAAAGATATTGCACGATGCCCAGCGGATATCGGCGCCCAGCTCCTTGAGCGTCTCGATAAGCATGGCCGTCTGTATGGTCATGTGCAGGCTTCCGGTGACCTTGAGGCCCTTGAGCGGTTTCTGCGGGCCGTACTTTTCGCGCACCGACATCAGGCCGGGCATTTCGTTTTCCGCTAGCTCCATCTCCTTGCGCCCCCATTCCGCAAGGCTTATATCGGCCACCTTGTAGGGAAGGGACGTATCCAGCTTCTGGACGGTTTTCGTGGTACTCATTGTTCCTCCATAAAAAAATATTTAATTGCTCACGACGTTAGAACGATTGACGAAGCACTGAATCGAAAGACCGCCTCGAACGGGAAAGCGGTTTGTCTTTTCGACGACGAATCCCGCGTCCTTCGACCAGGACGAAATCTGTTCGCGGTCGAATCCGAGCCAGCGATCGCCGTAGGCCTGCCGTACATGCTCGTCGGCGTGTTTTTCAAAATCGGTGATGATGCACAGGCCGCCCCGTTTCACGATCCGGTACGCTTCGCGGAGGGCCGCCGGCGGTTGCGACACGTGGTGCAGCACCATGTTGATAATGACCGCGTCCACCTCGCCGTTGCCGATGGGAAGGTGCTCCAGCTCGCCGAGACGCAGATCCACGGCGTCGCCGAGCGCGGAAAGTTTTTTTCGCGCCAGCTCGATCATCGCGGGCGAGCTGTCCACGCCGATGACGCATGAGGCGCGATCGCGGAGCGCAGGAATGAGGTCTCCGGTTCCACAGCCGAGGTCCGCGACCGATGTGATCGCGGGAAGCTCGTCAAGGATCGCTCTCACGATGTCGAAGTCGCCGAAAATGTTTTTTTTCAGGTCCTCCCACTCGCCGGCGATCGTGTTAAAGAACGATCGCGTCCTGTTCTTGCGTTCGTCGAGCACCTGCGCGGCTCGGTTGAGATCGTTCCGATAGTGCGGATCGGGGTCGGCGGAGAGATGCTGTATGATTGTATCGATGAGCGCGCTATGTCCATTGCCGCGCGCCACCGAGTAATACGCCCACAGGCCGTCCCGCCTGGCGGTAAGAAGATCGTGATCGGCAAGGATCTTCAGATGGCGTGAAATGCGGGGTTGTCCCATATCCAGGACATCCACGATTTCATTAACCTGCAGCTCATACTGCGACAGGATGTTCACTATCCGCAATCTGGTATCATCACCCAGCGCTTTTAAGGATTTTATTAATTCCATATTACTATATCAATATATACTGATATAGTAATATGGCGACTGATTTGTCAATAAATTTTAAAGATTTCAGTGCAAAATTACGAAAAAAAAGTATGATAAAGGGAAAATATACACCAAATTCAAAAGCTTCAATACTCTCAATCGGTTTTATAGTGTCTTTTTCGTTCTTCGGCTGCTCTTTATCCTCAACCGGCCTTAGGCATTCGAAAGATACTTTAAATAATACTCAGCGGAAATCAATCGTCATAACCGCCAAAAAGTATATGGGCGTAAAATATAAAAACGGCGGCACGACGCCGAGTGGATTCGACTGTTCCGGATACGTCATGTACGTGTACAATAAGAACGGCATACGAGTTCCAAGGGCGGTACAGGAACAGTATAAAGCGGGAAAGACGGTACCGATTCGACATGCCCGCCCCGGCGATCTGGTATTCTTCACAACCGGCCGAAATCGATACTCGCATGTGGGCATTTATCTCGGGAATCTGCGCTTTATTCACGCACCGAGCACGGGAAAGACCGTCTCAGTCGCCAGCATGAAGAATTCGTATTGGAAAAGTCGATTCATCGGTTCGGTGGCAATAGTAAATACCAAAAGCAGGCCGCTGGCCCTTTCCTCTCAACAGAGTCCCTCCGGCAAACACGACAAAAATGATCTCGAAGTCTACAATTAACTTCGCGATTTGTTGTTGACAAATATATGTACTTAAATAGCGTTATTTTCGTGAGAAAAGCACTGGTGCAATTTCTGATGCGAATTGGCATTTACCCTGGATCATTTGATCCGTTAACAAATGGTCACTTAGATATCATTGAACGGGCGAAGCGGTTGTGCGATCGTCTCATCATCGCGGTTGCCCGGAACAGCTCGAAGAAGCCCCTCTTCTCGATTGAAGAACGGATGGATATGCTTCGCGCATGTTGCGATACCGGCGATAATACCATCGAGGTAGCCACCTTCGACGGTTTGCTCGTCGATTTCTGCAAGAATAGCGACGTTTCCTTCATCGTCCGTGGGTTGCGGGCGATCGTGGATTTCGACTACGAATACGCGATCGCGTTGCTCAACAGACAGCTGGCGCCCGATATCGATACCATTTTCCTCATGACAAAAGGCGAATATTCGTTCATCTCGTCGAACATTGTTCGCGAGGTTGCCAGCTATGGCGGCGATGTCTCGTCTTTTGTCCCCCAATTCGTCCAGCAACGCCTCCAGGAAAAGCTTTCCTCCTAACACCGCCGGCGGCATCGTTGTGCGCCGGATGACGCGTTGTCGGCTGTATTGTCGCCGAAACGCACGTACGTGTGAGTACGATGGAGGGACGTCATTCTCGAAATTTTCAAACAGAAGGTTCGCGCGCGCCCGCGAAGGATCGTTTTCCCCGAGGGTGACGACATTCGCGTGATGAAGGGCCTTGCAATGCTGAGCGGTGACGGCCTGCTCGGAGAGGCCGTGCTCATCGGCAATGCCGACATCATCAACGAAAACGCCCGCACGGTCGAGCTGAACAAAAAGGTCTTCTCGGTCATCGACGCCGGTAAAACGGCGAAAAATCCCCGATATGCCGACGAATATCGCCGCGCCAGGAACCTGAGCGTCCTCGAGCAAGAACGAATCATGAACGACGTGAACGATCCGATCGTTCTGGGTGCGCTCATGCTGCGCCTGGGGGAGGTGGACGCGTACATCGCCGGCCTTCGCACCAGCACCGCGCAAATCCTGCGGACGGGATTGAACGTCATCAAGGCCGACCGGATGATCGGCGTGATTACCGCATTCAGCATGGTGTACGCGGATTCGCGCGAACGCCGATTCAAGTCGGTCATCGGCGACGAGGGCGTGATCCTCATGGCGGACCCCGTGGTCAATTCCGACCCATCCGTGGGCGTGCTCTGCAAAATCGCCGAGGCCGCCGCACGCTACCTGCGGCTGTATCTCAATCTCGAACCGCGGATCGCGTTCCTTTCCTACTCCACGAAGGGGAGCTCGGAAGGGCGGTCGGTGGACAAGATGCGCATCGCCACCGAGCGCGCCCGCGAGAAGATGCCCGAGTACCTCATCGACGGCGAACTGCAGCTCGACGCGGCCATCTCGCCGATCGCCAGCGAACTGAAGGCCCCGGAGAACGCGCTGAACGGAAACGCGAACATACTCATCTTTCCGAACCTCGACGCCGCGAATATCGGATCAAAACTGGTAAAGCACTTCGGGAACGCGAAGCTCCTGGGGCCGATCATTTACGGACTGCAAAAGCCGTTCAATGACATCTCCCGGGGGGCGAACGAATTTGACGTGTACGATTTGGCTATTGTTACCCAGCTGCAGGTCAAGTAGGCCTGCCGCCGGGCGTGTTTGTTGTTTGGTCGTATCGCGCGCACGCATTTCGCGCGACACTCACGTAACCGTGGAGGAAATCACATGGAACTTACAACGCTCCTCCTGATCATCGTTCTCTCGATCATGTCTGGAATTGCCGGGTTTGCCCTGCGCGCGTACCTGGGTAAAATAAAGCTGTCGTCGGCGGAGTCGCGCTCCATCCGCATCGTACAGGACGCGGTCAAGGAGGCGGACGCAAAGCGCAAGGAGCTTCTCATCGAGGCGAAGGACCAGATCCTCAAGGAGAAGAACGGCTTCGAAAAGGAGATGCGCGATCGTCGGCAGGAATTGCAGAACATCGAGAAACGGATCATACAGAAGGAAGAGGCCTGCGATCAGCGAAATGGCCAGCTCGACAAGCAGGAGAAGGTGCTGAAGGCCAGGGAAGACGAGATCGTCGAAAAGGAAGATGAATTGCGCAAGGAATTCGAAAGCCATCGTAAGGAGCTTGAGCGGATTTCGGGCCTTTCCACCGACGAGGCGAAGAAGATGCTCCTGAAAAACCTCGAAAACGAAATACGGTTTGATTCGACCCGCCTCATCAACAAGATCGAGGAGGAGGCGCGCCGGACCGCCGACAAGAAGGCCAAGGAGGTCGTCCTCACGGCCATACAGCGCAATGCGTCCGATTTCACGTCCGAGAGCACCATCACCACCGTGCCGCTGCCTTCGGACGACATGAAAGGGCGCATCATCGGCCGCGAGGGGCGCAATATTCGCACGCTGGAGAACCTGACCGGCGTGGACATGATCATCGACGACACGCCGGAGGTCGTGGTGATTTCCGGTTTCGATCCCGTGCGACGCGAGATCGCCCGGCAGTCCCTCGAGCGGCTGATTCACGATGGGCGCATTCACCCCGCGCGCATCGAGGAGGTGGTCGAGAAGGTGCGCAATGAGATCGAGGCGAACATGCTCGAGGAGGGCGAAAAATCCTCGTTCGAGCTGGGCATTCCCGGCATGAGCAAGGACGCGCTCTACGCAATCGGGAAGCTGAAGTACCGCAGCAGCTACGGGCAAAACGTCCTTTCACACAGCAAGGAGGTCGCGAACCTCGCGGGCATCATGGCCGGCGAGCTCAAGCTTGATGTCCTGCTTGCAAAGCGCTCCGGACTGCTTCACGATATCGGAAAGGGGAGCATGGCCGAGGGGGAGGGCGCCCACGCGTTGGTGGGGGCCGACATGGCGAAGAAATTCGGCGAAAACGACGTGGTGGTAAACGTGATCGCGTCTCACCACAACGACAAGGAGCCGGAATCGTTCGAGGCGACGCTCATCCAGGTGGCCGACGCGATCTCGGCGTCGCGTCCGGGCGCGCGCAAGGAATCGCTCGACACCTACCTGAAGCGACTGGACAATCTCGAGCACATCGCAATGTCCTTCAAAGGCGTCGAGAAATGCTACGCCATCCAGGCCGGGCGCGAGATACGCGTGCTGGTGGCAAACGACGTGATCAGCGACGATCGCGCGGAATCGCTCGCCCGCGAAATCGCGCACAAGATCGAAACCGAGCTCAAGTATCCCGGCATCGTGCGGGTTACCGTGATCCGTGAAACGCGGGTTGTCGATTATGCGAAGTAGCCGGCGGACCGCGCATGAGTGACACCATTGCCGTCCTCGCGATCGGCGACATCGTTGGGAGCCCGGGGCGTGACCTCATCGAGCGCAATCTGAAAGCATTGGTTGCGCGGCACAATGTTGATTTCGTCATCGCCAACGGAGAGAACGCCTCGGGCGGGCATTCGCTGCAGCCGAAGAACGCAAGCGAACTGCTCTCCTATGGCGTGGATGTCATCACCTCCGGCAACCACATTTGGCACAGCCGGAAGATCCTTGAGATCATCGACATCGAGCCGCGACTGCTGCGCCCGGCGAATTATCCGCAGGGCGCTCCGGGTCGCGGGTATTGCATCACCCGCGTCGGCGAAACGCCGGTATGCGTCATCAACCTTATCGGACGCATCGAGCTGGCGATGGTGGATTGCCCCTTCCGCAAGTTCGACGCCATCTACAATGAGGTGCGAGAACGCGCGCGGATCATCATCGTCGATTTTCACGCAGAGGCGACCTCGGAGAAGCGGGCCTTCGGCTGGTATTGCGACGGGCGGGCGAGCGTGGTCTTCGGCACGCATACGCATGTGCAGACGGCCGATGACGAGGTGCTGACCAAGGGCACGGGATACATCAGCGACGTGGGCATGACGGGCTCGTTCAATTCGGTGATCGGCGTCGACAAGGAAAAATCGATCCAGAACTTTCTCACCCAGACGCGCGTCCCGTTCGATGTCGCCGGCGGGAATGAGAAGATCAATGGCGCGGTGTTCACGATCGACCGACAGGGGAAGACGATCAATATTGTTCGAATAAACGAATAACGGTGCGTTCTGTGTTGTTAAGCTCGTTACATTCAGTACATGATCTTCGACGTCTCTCGCCGGATAAGCTCGCGCAGCTTGCAGACGAGGTGCGTGATTACATCATTGAGGTCGTTTCTCGAAACGGCGGCCATCTTGCGTCGTCACTGGGCGTTGTCGAATTGACGATCGCGCTTCACTACGTATTCAATACCCCGCGCGACAAGATCATCTGGGACGTCGGCCATCAGTGCTATGCGCATAAGATCATCACCGGACGCAAGGACCGTTTCGCCTCTCTGCGCACCTATGGCGGCATCAGCGGTTTTCCCAAGCGCGACGAATCAGAGTTCGACGCGTTCAATACGGGGCACAGCAGCACCAGTCTCTCGCTCGCCGTGGGCGAGGCCGTCGCGCGCGATTTCAAGAAGCAGCGATACGACATCATCGGCGTCATCGGCGACGGCTCCCTGACCGGCGGCATGGCCTTCGAGGCGCTCAACCACATCGGCCACCTTCGGAAAAACGTCATCATCGTCATTAATGACAACGAGCACTCCATATCAAAAAATGTCGGTGCGCTGTCCGAGTATCTCATGAAGCTCATAACCGGTTCCCTCTACAACCGGTTGCGGCGTCGCTCCCATACGATCATCAAACGCATCCCCCGCTACGGCAATGCGCTCTACGAGTTCTTGTACAAAATGGAAGCGAGCCTCAAGGGCATCCTGTTGCCCGGTCATTTTTTCGAGGCGCTGGGGATTCGCTACTTCGGTCCGGTCGATGGACACAATATCGAGCTCATGATCGATCTTTTTCGGCGAATTCGCGAAATCAACTCTGGGCCGCGCATTGTGCATGTAATAACGAAGAAGGGAAAGGGATACGAGCACGCCGAAAAAGACCCGGCCCGATTTCACGGCATCGGTCCCTTCGACATCAAGAGCGGGAAATCGATCGCCACAGGCGGGATTTCATTTTCGGCTGTCGCCGGAAAAACGCTCGCTTCGATAGCCCGCACGGACAAGAACATCGTGGCCATTACCGCCGCGATGAAGCTCGGAACCGGGCTGTACGAGTTCGAGAAAATCGCACCTCGACGGTTTTTCGATGTGGGAATCGCGGAGCAGCACGCACTGACATTCGCCGCGGCGATGGCGTCGAAAGGGATGAAGCCGTTCGTGTCAATCTATTCGACCTTTCTGCAGCGCGCCATCGATCAGCTCATTCACGATGTCGCCATCATGCGGCTTCCGGTCCGATTGCTCATCGACCGGGCCGGCATCGTCGGAGACGACGGCGAGACGCATCACGGCATTTTCGATATAGCGATCTTGAAAAACGTTCCGAACATGACCATCCTCGCGCCGTCTGACGCCCTCGAATTACGCGACATGATATACTATGCGGTGCGCCATGACTCCGGTCCCCTGGCGATACGGTTCCCCCGCGGCAAAACCGACGACGCCTCAATTGCCTTCGGCAAGCACAATCGTTTTACGCCCGGTGCGGCGCACAAGCTCACGCAGGGAAACGATGTAGCGATTTTCGCTGTTGGCGACATGGTCAGCCGCGCGCTTGCGGTACACGACACGCTCAAGTCTCATCGGATGAAATCAACCGTCATAAATCTTCTGAGCATCAAACCGCTCGATAGTACGACTATCACGCAGATTGTTCGGCAAACCCGCCATTTTATCACCATGGAAAACGGAATCATGATTGGCGGCGTTGGTGAAATGATATCCGCCATGCTGCCGTGCGCGCTTGCCTCGAAGCGGCTTTTTTCGGTCGGGTTTCCAGACGCATTCGTTACGCACGGGAAAAACGAGGACCTCTTCACGCTGCACGGCATGGATGTCGATTCGATCGTCACGCGCCTTCTTCGCGCGTGTGGCAAGTGAGCGGTGGTGATGCAGCGCGCTACCCGTCTCGACGTGCATCTCTCTACGCACGGACTTTCGAAATCACGGGAGTCCGCGAAAAAGGAGATAATGGCGGGATGGGTCTCCGTCGATGGCGCAACGATACGGACGCCGTCGACGATGATCGCGGGCACAGAGGCGATTTCGATTTCGCGCCCGAAAGGCGTGTACGCGAGCCGGGGCGGTGACAAATTGCATCATGCGCTCACTGCCGCGCAGTTCTCGGTTGCGGGAGTTGAAGCGGTTGACCTTGGCGCTTCAACGGGCGGCTTTACCGATTGCCTGCTCGCACACGGCGCGACCAGGGTTTTCGCGATCGATGTCGGCTACGGACAGTTCGAATATCGTCTTCGAATAGACCAGCGCGTCGTGCTCATGGAGCGGACGAATGTTCGAACCCTCACCCGCGACATGTTCAATGACGCCAACATCCGTGTTCTTGTCGCCGATTTGTCGTTTATCTCACTCACGAAAATCTTCCCGGTTATTCACGATGTGTTTTCTCCGATCGAGGGCTTCCTGCTCGTTAAACCTCAGTTCGAGGCGACAAAGGGCGAGCATAAAAAAGGGGTCGTGAGGGGACGAGATCGCCACCAAGCGATTCTCAAGCGTTTTCTCGATAGCGCAGTTGCGAACGGCATCACGCCCCGGTCGATTATACCGTCGCCAATAAAGGGACCGGCCGGTAATATTGAATTCTTCGTCCACTTCGTCATTGGCAACACGTTCGAACCCACTGAAACGACAGAGATCGAGACAATGGTCGAGTGCGCTATCGCAGAAGCCTATGAACGATTCGAGGCGGAATAATCGATGAAAACCGATCCGGCACCCGCCGTTTTCTTCGATCGCGATGGAACCCTCAATATCGATACCGGGTACATACGGGATCCCGAGTCTCTGCGCTTGTTCGACGGGGTTCCCGAGCTCATCGCGCGGGTTCGCGCGCGAGGCTACCGCGTGTTCGTCATCTCGAATCAGTCCGGACTCGGCCGCGGGCTCATCAGGCCGGATGAGTATCGTAACGTGAGCCGCCGTTTTCTCGAATTATGCGGCGAAGGTAGTATCGACGAAGTCGTATACTGCCCGCATGATCCATCATGCGAGTGCGAATGCCGAAAGCCTCAGGGCGCATTGGTGGACGTCCTTGCGGAGCGGTTCGCAATCGACATGAAGCGGTCCTTTTTCATTGGCGACAAGCTGTCCGATATCGCCTGCGGAAAACGTTTTGCGATGCGAACAATTTTTATAACACACGGCACTGGGGTGTTTCCGTCCTCTGCGGAGGAGACCCCGGACTATCAGGTGAAATCCATCGCGGAGATTGACGCACTACTGCCATGAACCGATTCGCAGTTCTTCTCACAATCGGAATCACCGTGATTGCGCAACTGCAGGCGCTCGAGGCGCGGCAGGCGACCAAACTCAACGCCTCGTATGCGAACGGATGGGTTGGCGCCCGCGCGGTCGGACTCGGCAGGATGCCCGATGCGATCATCAATGATGTGTATTCGATATACTGGAATCCGGCGGGCCTTGCGGATCTTCCCACAACATCGTTTGCGTCGAAACGCGGTTCTGACGATCGACTTGCGAAGGAATCGTACGCGACTCCACCGATGAACGATCTCACATCCTTTTCCGATGGTGAAACGCGCGAAAACACCTTTGAAGTCGGCCTGAGCGGCGCCGGTCTCAATCTGAATGGCGGTGCGGGTTTTGCCGGAATCGCGATTCGTCTTTTTTCGGGGGTGATGGGGATCGGCGGCTATGGATTCGAGGCGCGACGGATCGGGCTCTACGATGATGACGAACAGCTGTTGCGGAAGATCGATTATACCGCATCAGCCGCCCAGTGCTCCTATGGTTGGAAGATGGGCGTCACAACGATGGGCGTCTCGCTGAAGTATCTGCGCGAGCAGGCCGCAACCGACCATTATGAGACCGGCAGCGCGGATATCGGGCTGCAGGCCGAGGTTTTTCCGCTGATCCGGTTGGCGATGGTCCTCAAAGATCTTGGGCCGGGGTTCCGTCACATCGAGGGCGTCGAAGAGCTCGACGATGTTCGCGCATTCGGCGCGCCGGGTATCCGCCTCAGCGCCGCGGTCACGCTTCCGACGATTGACGCGAGCATTGTCTTTGGCGCGGGGCGGCCCTTCGCGATTCCCGAATACGATATCGGGGCCGGTATTGAATATCAGATCTGTGATGTCGTCGCCGTCGCCATCGGTTATAGCACGCATTTCGTGACCGGCTCGCTGCTCTTTCGTATTGGAGGATGCTCTCTATCGTACGCATATGCCCACGATCCGGTGAATCACGGGCATAATCATGTCGTTTCTGCCTCAGGGGGCTTCTGATGCGTGCGGACCTGGGAACGCGCACCCTCATTATGGGCATCCTCAACGTAACGCCGGATTCATTCTACGACGGCGGGAAATACCACGATAATGCGGCCGCTGTTTCCCGTGCAGTCGACATGGTCGACGCGGGAGCGGACATCATTGATATCGGCGGAGAATCGTCACGGCCGGGGGCCCGGCCGGTCTCGTCACATGAGGAGTGCGATCGCGTATGCCCGGTCATCGAGGCGCTGCGAAATCGTGTAACCGTACCCATTTCCGTCGACACATATAAAGCAGAGGTTGCCCGCGCGGCGATATCGGCCGGGGCCAGCATGATCAACGATATAAGCGGGCTGCGGTCCGATCCGTCAATCGCCTCGATCGCTGCCGATGCCGGCGCAAATCTCGTCCTCATGCACATGCGGGGGACGCCCGCCACAATGCAGCACAATACGCACTATGACGATCTGATCACCGAGATCGCAGAATCGCTGGCGGAATCGGCACGAATCGCTCAGGAGCATGGGGTGGCCCGTGAAAAAATAATCGTCGATCCGGGCATCGGATTCGGAAAAACACTTGATGATAATTACAAACTAATCAACAATATCACATATTTTCGGCGTCTCGGCTATCCGGTCCTGATTGGCCTGTCCCGGAAGTCCCTTATCGGCGGGCTGCTGCAGGACGGCGAGGACCGGCTCCCGGGCACAATCGCGCTCAACAGTATTGCGGCATATTTCGGGGCGGATATCGTGCGCGTGCATGATGTCCACGAACATCGCCTGGCGCTACGGATGATCGATCACGCTCGATCCCTGGCCGCCTCGGATGATGCGGCACGATGACGACAGAGACGATATAGAACAAACATGGAACAATTTCTCGATACGACGCTCTCATTCGTCCTCAGGTTTTGGGACTATGTTCGCAACGTGGTCGACATCGTCATCGTCGCCTTTGTGTTCTATTGGCTCTACTCGTTTCTGTCCAATACCCGCGCAATCCAGCTCATAAAGGGATTTTTTATTATCGTTATCGTGGCGGGTTTGGCGCTGGTCCTCAAATTCGAGACCGTGACCTGGCTGATCGCGAATTTCGCCACCTATGTCGTCATAACCATCGTCATCGTCTTTCAGCCCGAGCTGCGTCGCCTCATCGCCCAGTTCGGTCAGCGAAACTGGCTCTCCGGAGCGATCTTCAGCGAATCGTTCCCACTTGACGAGCTGGTGAACGCCATTTTTTCCATGGCGAAGGAAAAGGTAGGTTCGCTCATCGTCATCGAGCGGAACACGGGGCTCAAGGGCTATATCGAGTCCGGCGTCGCCATCAACGCGAACATCTCCGAGGAGCTGATCCGGACGATATTCCATCACAACACGCTGCTGCACGACGGGGCGATCATAATCCAGGGGGCGCGCATTGCCGCCGCCGCGTGCTATCTCCCCCTGAGCGAATCGAAGCAATTGAAGAAATCCCACGGCGCCCGGCATCGCGCCGCTCTCGGTATCGCTGAGGAGTCCGATGCGCTGGTCATCGTCACCTCGGAGGAAACCGGCGGCATCACCATCATGACCAACGGAAAGATGTATCCCAAGATCAAGTTCTCCGACCTGAAGAACATGATCCTGTCCTTTATGAACCCGAAAACTGAAAAGAAGGAGACCCCGGTCGAACAATGAAGGAGTTTTTTAAAACGATGAAAGATTTCGCCGTTCGGAGAAAGGTTGTTCCGAAGGCATTGTCCATTCTCCTGGCGATCGGATTATGGCTCTACGTGGGCCAGAAGAAGATCGGCGCGGTGAAACTGCGCATCCCCGTGGAGTATCGCAATCTACCAAAAACGCTTGTTATCGCCTCGAACCAGAACAGCTTTGTCGCCGTTGAATTGCACGGTCGCAAGGAGGACCTGAACAGCGTCACCATAAAAAACCTGCGCGCTTATGTAAATCTCGAAAGCCCCAATGTGGGCGCCAAGGAGAGCTATCCTATCGAACTGGTCAAGCAGCAGCTGCCCGACAATGTTGAGGTTGCCCTTACGCAGAAGGATATGTCGCTGGTTGTCGAACGGAAGGAGACAAAAACCGTTCGCGTGAAGCCGGTCATCACCGGTTCGATCCGTAGCGGCCACATCATGGGCATCGTCAGGGTAACGCCGGATACGGTTGTCGCAACCGGTCCGGAATCGGCCCTCCGTGATCTTTCCGCCGTTCCCACGAGGAAGATCTCCATCGAAAACGAAAAGGGCCGCCTGGTGAAAATCGTCGCGATCGACCGCAGCGCCATAAAAAAGCATCTCGAGTTCGATAAAACGAGCGTCAACGTCGTCATCCCGATCGTCGAGGCGAGCAATCTAGTCCGCGTAGAACGCCCTATCGAATTGCGGAACAAAAATCCCCACTATCTGTATGAATATGAAAATATCGTGTCAAAGGTGATGTTTCGGCCTCGGAAGCCGGGAATCGAGGTATCAGGCAAGGACTTCCGGGTCATTGTCGACGTCGCTTCCGTGCCGCTTGATCGCATGTTCGACGAAAAACAGGAAACGCGCGTGACGGTCGAGCTTCCCGTCGTCGTTGTGCCGCGCCCCGGACTCGATATTGATGTGATCTCGGTGGCCCCGGACAGCCTTTCGGTGACGGTGATTAAAAAACCGTAGGCGGTCCGGTAAAACGGGCGTTCGTGCGATTCGCGTGTCTGTACCCTCATCGGCGGGACGTGCCTGATTGTCGCCAGGGAGCAAGCGAAAAAGTTGCGATGGAAGCGTTCATACAAACAATAAATCCATATTCGATACTGCCCCTTTCCAGCTCGCTCCTGCTGTTGTTCATCGTCATAAGCATTATCTGCAAATACACGAAAGAGCGCCTCACGCTGGCGGTCCTGTTCTTCTGCGTGTGCATCAGTTTCTGGATGTTTTCGTCGGCGGTGATGCTCCTGTTCTCCGACAAGGACGTCTCGGACCTCATGATCATCACGTACTTTTTGGGATGGCTCCTCATCCCGTTCGCGTTTTGCGCTGTGGTGACCGTATTTATTTCAATGGAGCGTCGCTTCCTGTACCTCTGTGGCCTCATCTACGCGGCGCTCTTTGCCGCGCTTGTCATTTTCGATTTCGCCTATGTCGAGAAGACATATTTCGGGTTTTATCCGCGGATCAGGTATCCCTTCAGCCTTATTGTGAACTGCGTATATTTCTCCACGGTTTCGTTCTATCTAACCAAGCTCTATGTATTCTTTATTTCCACCGGCGACAATATCAAGCGCAACCAGGCCCGCTTCATGTGGATCGGTATGTCGCTCGGATTCATGGTCGCGCTCACTGAATCGATTTATATCATCACCCAGCGGCCGGCATCATTCACGAAATCGATTCCCATGACCACCTATCTCACCAATGCGGGGTTGATCGGCGGGATCGTCATGAGCTATTTGGTTGTCATCGCCGCATACACGGTTCATGTCCGCTCCGGCATGAAACGCCTGCCGTTCCTGAAAAGCTCCGGAATCTATCTTGTGATCACGCTGTGTTTCAACACCGCGTTGAGCTATTTCCTTATCCATTACGCCTATCCGGTCTACCCCATAAGCAGCGTCGGTGTCCTCGCGACGACCTACATCATCAGCTATGCCATTGTGAAATACCGACTCATCGACATCACGGAGCTCCTGCGGACGTTTATCATCTACATCCTGCTTTCGGTCGTATTCCTCGGGTTCTACATCCTGGCGCTGCTTCTCATGGGGAAGGGTACGCTCGATATCGTCACCATCGTGTTCTTTGCGATGCTGGTCCTCTGGTTTTTCAATCCGATCCAAACGCGCATCCAGGGACTGCTCGGCCGGTATCTGTTCTCCGCGAAGCGTGATTATCAGCGCACCATCCGCGACGTGAGCATGAAGCTCGTCACCTACCTCGACTACCACACCATTCTCGAGCTTATCCGCGACACCATCGTGAACACGATGCGGGCGTCGTCCTTCACGATGCTCCTGTTCGATTATACTGATGAGTCCTATCAGCCGGCGATCGTGCACGGACCGGTCGATACGGGCGAAAAACTCAAGTTCCTTCCCACCGACGAATCCATTCGAATCTTGCGGCTGGTGAACAGGGAAATCTTCCGCGACGAGCTCGTTGAGAAATCCGCCGAGGATTCGACCAATGAATACCTCGATCTCTTCGATCGCCTGAAGGCCGTCCTGGTGGTTCCGATGACCTACAAGGGCACCATCCGCGGTATTCTGTGCTTGGGCGACAAGGAGACGGGCAATATCTACACCCAGGAGGACGTCGAGCTGCTGCAAATCCTTGCGAACCAGGCGATTATCGCGATCGACAACGCGAGGCTCTACAGCCTGGCGATCACCGATGAGCTCACCAATCTATTCATCCAGCGGTTTTTCAATCAACGTATTCATGAAGAGATCGTCAGTTCCGTGCGGTTCAAGCGCTCGCTCTCGCTGCTCATCGCCGATATCGACCACTTCAAGTCGGTGAACGACACCTACGGCCATCAGACGGGCGATCTGGTGCTTCGCGTCATCGCGGGCATCATAAAGGAGCAGGTGCGCACGAACGATATCGTCAGCAGGTACGGCGGCGAGGAGTTCGCGATTATCCTCCCGGAGACGGAAAACGATGTCGCGCAGATGATCGCGGAGCGGATTCGCCGTAAAATCGAGGACAATGTGTTCAAGGACAACATCCGATGCACGATATCGATCGGCATATCCACGATTGAGGGCGCTTCGTCCTTTGATGCGGCAAAGACGAATTATGAACGCCCCGATGAATGGAAGGGCGTATTCGAGAAGATCAAGGCTGATTTCATCGCCCATGCCGATGCCGCATTATATACGGCAAAACGCGAAGGGCGGAATAAAACTATCAATAATGGACGGCTCGAGGTGTAATGTTTAACCTGTTCAAGCTATTCGGTGCAAAAAAGGTCGGGGTGGCGCTCGGCAGCGGTGGGGCGAAGGGAATAGCGCATATCGCGGTCCTTGAATATCTTTCATCGATGGGAATACCGATTCACATGCTGGCCGGATCCAGCATCGGTTCCGTCATATCCGCATTATATGCCTGCGGTTCCCTGACGCGCTTTAGAAACGATCTTCTCGCCATGAAAAAATCGGACATGATCTCCCTTTTCGATCCCGTATTTCCGAAATCCGGCTTCATTGAGGGGGATCGGTTCATCGAATTTCTGTCGCGCTATGTCCCCACGACCGCCCGTCTCGAGGACTTCAGCATACCGGTGAACATCGTCGCCACTGAGTTCTTTACCGGCAAGACGGTCGTCTTTGATTCAGGCCCGGTCCTCGACGCCGTGCGGGCAAGCGTTTCAATTCCCGGCGTGCTGATACCGGTTCGACGCGGCCAGTCGCTGCTGGTCGACGGCGGGGTTACGAACCCGCTTCCCATCGATGTCGTCGAGCACATGGGCGCGGATCTCACCATCGCCGTCAATCTGCACCCCACGGTCGTGAAAACGAAATTTGAATTGCTTCGCAACAATTCCGTCAATGACGCGGGCGGAACCGAAACCGGGAGGATGAACATCAAACAGGCCGCTCCGGACAACGAGCCCGCCGCCGATCTTTCAAGTGACGGCGAAAAGGATCGCGGGATAATGCGATATTTCGATAAATGGTTCCGGACGCGGGAGTCGGAAAAAACCGAAGAAAAATTTCCCACGATTTTCGAGGTGATCGGACAATCGATCGACATCATGGAATACATGATTACCGAGATGACCCTTCAGCGCCATCGACCGACCGTACTTATCGAGCCAAATCTCATCGAGATGAAAACGCTCGATTTTCTTCAGGCGCGATCGGCGCTCGATGAGGGGACGCGCGCCTGCGAACGCCAGGGCAAGGCATTGCTTCGAAAAATCAAGCGACGGGTATAATACGTCTGGAGCGCGGCATGTCACGAAAAGGTGAGCTGCTTGAATCGATTCGCGTGTCAATGGGAGAGTGCAGGCTGTGCAAGCTTCACGCGACGCGCAGCACCATCGTGTTCGGCGAGGGGAACCCCGACGCCCGCGTCATGTTCATCGGCGAAGGGCCGGGACGCGAGGAGGACGCGCAGGGCAGGCCCTTCGTGGGTCGGGCGGGGCAGCTTCTGACGGCCATCATCGAGAAGGGCATGCGGATTCCCCGCAGCGAGGTCTATATCGCGAACGTCGTGAAGTGCCGCCCGACGGTCGATCTTGCCATGACGCGCGATCGGCCTCCCGACGAAGAGGAAACGAACGCATGCAGCGGCTTTCTCCTTCGGCAAATCGAAGCGATCGCGCCGGATGTGATCATTACACTGGGAAATCCTTCAACGCGGTTCCTGCTTAAAACGACACTTGGCATCACAAAGATTCGCGGGACCTGGTTCGAATTTAACGGTATACCCGTCATGCCGACCTATCACCCGTCATATGTGCTTCGCAATGGCGGCGAGAACAGTCCATTGAAAAAGGACGTTTGGGAGGACATTAAAAAGGTGATCCTTCGACTCGGGTTGCGCGATGATATATCGGTTCACAATGAACAGCAGGCAGCACCGATCAGCGATTTCGAAAGCCTGAGGGATGATAAAAAACCCGATGACGAAGTTCAGGGCACCCTGTTTAAATAATCAGCCATGAGAACGCTTGTATCATCACTTCTCACGATGGTTTTACTGGGCGATCCGCTTATCGCGCAATCGCTTCGAAAATGCACCATCACCATCATCAAGAAGAGCGGCGCACGAGTGCCCCTTGCGGTTGAGGTTGCCGATACCGAACCGGCGCGCCAGCGCGGACTGATGCACCGTCGATCGCTCGACCGCGGATCCGGCATGCTGTTCGTGTTTTCCGATGTCGACTATCGAAGTTTCTGGATGAAGAACACGTTCATACCGCTTTCCATCGCCTATATCGACACGGACGGCGTCATCACCGACCTTCACGATATGCGACCCCTCGACACCAGCGTTCTGTATTCATCGCGATACCCGTCACGATATGCCCTTGAGGTTAATCGCGGCTGGTTTCGCGACAATGACATTTCCATTGGCGCACGGGTGCTGATCGATGGATGCCTCGGTAAATAGGATTTCTCCAGCAGCCGATCAGCGTGCGCTCCTCGTCGCAGTGCAGCAGAGCGCCGACGATCCCGAAGAGGTGCGCGATTCGCTTGACGAGCTCACGCTCCTTGTCGCGACCGCCGGCGCCATTGTCGTCGAAACGATGGTCGTTAAACGAGCAAGCTTCGATCCTGCCTACCTCATCGGTGTCGGCGTCCTCGACCGCATCAAGTCAATCAACGCCGATTGCTCGATTCGGCTCGTTGTCGTGGATCTCAATACGATTAAACCGGCGCAGGTGCGAAATCTCGAGGAATACCTCGGCTGTCGGGTCGTCGGCCGCACGGAGATCATTCTGGACATCTTCGCGCGACGGGCGCGCAGCGCCGAATCAAAAATACAGGTCGAGCTTGCCCAGCTCCGATACATCCTTCCGCGCCTCAAGGGCCTGGGCGGCGTGCTGTCCCGTCTCGGGGGCGGCATCGGAACACGCGGTCCCGGCGAAAAAATGCTGGAAACCGACCGCCGCCACATCATTCGCCGTATCTCCGCATTGAAAAAGAAACTCGATAAAATCAGCAGGCATCGTCAGCTTGTCAGAAAATCGCGCGATCGAGCGTTTCGGGGCGCGGTCGTGGGATACACCAATGCGGGAAAATCGACTCTCATCAACCGCCTCGCAAAGGACGATCTGTTCGTCGAGGACCGTTTGTTCGCGACGCTCGATTCGTTCACGCGAACAGTATACATCAATGACGATACGACTATCCTGCTCACTGATACCGTCGGTTTTATTCGAAATCTTCCGGCAAATCTCATCGAATCGTTTCAATCAACACTCGAGGAGATCCGGCATGCCGATTTTCTCGTCCATGTCGTCGACTGCACTGCGCGAAGCATAACGGGCAACAGGGAAACAGTAGAGCGTGAACTCGCACGACTCGAAGCGTTTGATAAGCCGGTTCTCCTTTTTTTCAATAAGGCCGATGCCGCCACCCCTGAAGCGATCGAGCGAATCATGATCGCGCATCCCTCTGCGTTAGTCGGTTCGGCGGCAACCGGTTCCGGCATTGATGCTCTCCGGTCCGCACTGCAGGACCTTTCCGAGCGGCGAAGGAAATTCAATCGAGCGGGGTAGTCATCCCTAAAGAATCGTCGATCGAGTACCGATGTAGTACGTATGAAACATAAAGGTCTCTATCCGCTTATCGCGCTCTTTGCTGCGCTCGCCGGCGCATATCTTCTGTTCGCGAATGCGACACTTTCCGGAAATCCGTTCATTTCAAAAGCGCAGGGGCTTGATGATATCGAAAAACTCGAGGACCTGATCATTATTAACGGCCTTGAAATGAGCTCCAACCGTCCAATCGATGATTCCCCGTTGTCCGTAGATGGATCTATTATATACGATGACGAATTTGATGCACCCTCCCAACGTGTAAAATCATCCGAATCGACGATCGCGTCGAAAAAGTCATCGAGTCCTCGTCCGGCCGAAATTATGGCGGCGCTGAAAAAGGAAGATGCCCGATGGCGGATCCACAAGCACCGGATACGGAAGGGGGAAAACCTCTGGGCGATCGCACATCGGTATGGCGTCAGCCATTCGCTCATCATCAGGATGAACGAGATTACCGACCCGGACATGCTCACCGCGGGAAAACAGATCTCCGTGCCGAGTCGGCGCGACTTTTCGAATTCCGCGAAACGGAACGTGGCGACTCGTACCGCCATTGCACAAAAAACGCCGGAACGGCATCCAAGCGCGTACACGGGGAAACGTCCCGGCACCCGCATCGATGGAGAAATTGCACGGACGGCATCGCCAGTTAATGATCTCGAGTCCGATACAAAGGACCGCTCATCGCATCCGGAAGCGGTCCGTTCGGACAGTCCGGTTCGATTTTCTCTCCAATGGCCGCTTCGGGGAAAAATCACATCATCGTTTGGCAAACGAACCGATCCGTTTACCCGGAAAAAGGCGTTCCATTGCGGGCTCGATATCAGCGCGAATGTCGGTACGCCCATCAAGGCCGCTTCCTCCGGACGCGTCATTTTCAGCGGATGGAAAGACGGCTATGGCAAGGTCGTTATCATGAAGCATGAACATGGCTACATTACGGTATATGCGCACAATAACAAGAATTTCGTCTCCGAGGGCGATAGTGTCGATGCGGGAACTATCATCGCAGAATCGGGAATGACCGGCGCCGTCACCGGTGCGCATCTCCATTTTGAATTGCGAAAATATCTCACCCCGTTAAATCCCGTGCGGTTCTTGCGATGAAGAGAGAAGTCATGCATTGTTCTTCAACACAACGAAGTGTTCCTCGTTTTATTGCAGCATCCTTATTATTGCTTATGATTCCTGTCGCTGCGCTCGCTACGATTCCGATTCAATCGGAAGCACGGCGGATGAAGGTGTTTTACGCGAAAACCGATACAGTCGGCTGGGACGTGGTGCTGCGCGGCACGGTCCAGTCGATCGGAACAAATATCGACATTCCCCCCGGGGACTTGTCCCAAACCGTGCAGGACAAATCGAAGGCGACCATTCGTTTCAGCGATGCGTTCGGCATCAAGCCGGGCGATACGCTCTACGTGGTCAATGAGAACAATCTTATCATCGCCAAGGTGATTGTCCGCCAGGTGTTCAAGAGCCAATCGTTCGGGCACATGGCTGTTGGCGTGGGCAACCTTCGGCTGGCCAGGGCAAGCGACCGCGTTGTGCAGAAGGTTGATGAGGAATATTCCAAATATGCGTTCATTTACAAATCCCGCGGGGATTACTTCCGCCACCATGGCAAGATCGGAGAGGCGATCGAACAATACAAGCGGGCCATTGAGATTGACCGCCGGAACCCGGAAGCGCACCTGGCGCTGGGAATGATCTACCTGCAAAAGGACCTCCTGCAATTTGCGAAGAAGGAGTTCGACGAGGGATATCGCGAGATCAGGAGAATGTACGATGCGGAGGATCGCTATCACTTGCTGAAAGGCATGGTCGAAACCCGATATCGCAGTTTGAGTTATGCGAGCGTTCCGCTTGCGTCTCGAAAGACCCATAAGATTGAAGCGATCAAGTACGCGAAAGAAGCGCTCTCGTTGCATCCGAGCGCGAAAGAGATGCATTATCTCATCGGGCTGATATACATCACGAAGCCGGAACCGATGGATGTCGAGGCGAAAAACGCCTTTTTAAAGGCAATTGAGCTCGATCCGGAGCTCACCGATGCGCTCGTACATCTCTCCGTGCTCTATCAGCGCCATAACAACAACGACAAGGCGCGACTGTACGCGAATCGGGCGCTCGAGGTTGACCCGACGAACCAGCGGGCGCGTTATGTGTTGAAAAGCATCGAGAGCAAATAGGCTCGGGACGGCATCACAGTGCTAGGAGAGCACCTCTGAAAGCGAACTGAGCTCAAGCAGGCTGAGCACGCGCGGCGTTGCATTGACGATGCGAAGTTGTTTGTCCTTCTTTTTTTGTTTCTTGAGCAGGGTTATCAGAAGTCCGATTCCGGTCGAATCCATATAATCGACGTGGGAAAGGTCGATCTCGATATTCTTGTCGGTGGAATCACCCATTTCAAGGAGCTTGTCCTTGAAATCCTTTATTGACCGCATCTCTATCGGGCCGTTGGCGATGATGGTGACGATATCCTGCGACTCGACAATTTGATATTCCATTAATAGATCCTACAAAATTCAAATTTGATTTTGAAAATATATTCGCATTACTTTTTGATATTTTTGTCAAGATAAAATCAAGCGAAGCCTGAAAAAATGGCCCGTAAATATTTCTTGACCAAATTTTAATGTTTTTACATAAATAGCTTTCATCACAATTTGCAACAGGAACAGAATGAATCGCGAAGAAAAGGCGAAACGGAACAAGAAGGCGATCCTCAGCGCTATCAAGCGGTGCCTGGATCGGGTCGCGTATTCGTATATCTCGATGCAGGACGTCGCCGACGAAGCGGGAATATCGAAGGGCGGGCTTAGGTATTATTACCCCACGAAGGAATCCCTATACATGGCCCTCATCGAGGATTTTTTCACCGAGATGGACGAGGACCATCTGTCGATAATCAATTACCTGGACTCGAACGAGGATCGCGCGGTGCTGTCGACGCTCTTCGGAATCGAACGATTCATGCTCAATCAGCAGAATATCAAGATCTTCATCAACCTGATCCTCTATGGCCTCGAAGACCCGAAGATCATGGAGCCCATTCGTACATACATCAGGAGCCAGCTGAACCGCTATGAAAACATCGTGGAGCAGGCCAAGAGCAATATGCCGCCCATCAGCACCGATGAATTCAAGCTGCCATTCAAGGCGCGGATCGCCCAGATCATTTTTCTGAGCGCCGGTCTCCTCGAAACGGTCGATCCCATGGGGATGGACCCCTCCATGCTCACGCGATACGTCCTGTCGCTGTTCACCGAAACGCAGTCGTAGCGTACAACGACATCAGACGGGCACGGCCGCGGCGATCTCCATGCCGCGGATGAGCGCCTTGAGGTTAAGGGGGATTTTTGCGTGCAATCGCTCCGGAAACACGTCGCCCATCACCCGCTCGATATCATCGAAACCAAGAATGGGCGAGCGCTCAAGGAACGCGCCAAGCGCAATCATGTTCGCGACCTTCGCGGTGCCGAGTGAAAGCGCCTCTTCGTTGCACCGGATCGTAATGGCGGAGATATCGCCACGTTCGATTTTCTCATCCGGGATAAGGCTGGTATTCGCGATCAGTGATCCTCCCGGGGCGACCATTGCCTGATATTTATCGAGCGCGAGCACGTCCATGGCGATCACGCAGAGCGGGTGATTGGTGATGGGCGATCCGATCTCGTGGTCCGACAGCACGACGGTCACCGTGGTGCGCCCGCCGCGCTTTTCCACGCCGTAGGACGGCAGATAGGTCACCTCGAGCCCTTTGCGGATCGCCGCCTCCACGACGAGCTGGCTGATGACCTGAATGCCCTGACCGCCGAACCCGCCCATGATCACATCACCGTACATGCGCATACCTCACAGGAAGTCCTTCCCGGTCCGTTCCTTGAACACCCCGAGCGGATAATAGGGTATCATTTCATTCTCGATCATGTCGATCGCCTCGAGCGGTGTTACGCGCCAGTTCGTGTTGCAGGTCGAGAGCATCTCCACCACCGAAAAGCCCATCTCCGCGTTCTGCATCTCGAGCGCCTTGATGACCGCCTTGCGCGCCTGGTTGACATGCCGCGGCGTGTGAAGCGCAACGCGGGTCGAGTAACAGACGCCCTCCAATGTCGCGAGCATCTCGGCCATGCGAATCGGATATCCCTCGCTCTTGAAGTCTCGACCGTAGGGGCTGGTGGTCGTCTGCTGTCCAAGAAGCGTCGTCGGCGCCATCTGGCCGCCCGTCATCCCGTATACCGAATTATTGATGTAAAAGACGGTGACATTTTCTCCGCGGTTTGCGGCGTGAATGACCTCCGAGGTGCCGATGGCGGCCATGTCGCCATCACCCTGATAGGCGAATATTATCTTGTCCGGCTGTGCGCGCTTCATGCCGGTCGCGCATGCCGGGGCCCTTCCATGCGGCGCCTCAAGTACGTCAATGGGGAAGTAATGGTAAAGGAACACGCAGCAGCCGACGCCCGGTATGCCGATGGTGCGTTCGCGTATTCCCAGTTCGTCTATCGCTTCGGCGATGAGCCGGTGTGCGATGCCGTGGGTACATCCGGGACAGAAGTGGGTCGGCCTGTCCAGGAGCGATGCGGGCCGCTGGAATATTCTATTCACCGACTACGCCTCCTCGAGCGCTGCAACGACTTGCGCCTCAATGTCGTCGGGATAGGGGACCCCGCCTCCCGGCCGGCCGTAAAAAAATATCCGCGAATCACGATGCGCGGAAATCTGCACGTCGCGGAGCATTTGCCCGGTGTTCATCTCGACCACCAGGATTTTCTTGATTCGAATAGAAAAATCATGCACCTGATGCACTGGAAAAGGAAAGAGGCTGATGGGGCGCAACAGACCCGCCCTGATGCCGCGTGCGCGAAGGTTCTCAATGGCGGTTTTCGCGATACGAGCCGGCGTGCCGAATGCGACAATCATCAGTTCGGCGTCCTCGAGGTGTCGCGTTTCGTACATGACCTCGCGATCGCGGATGATATCGTATTTCTGTTTCATGACCAGGTTGTGCGCTTCCTGCTCTCCGTCTGCGAGATAGAGGGACTTGAGCAATTGCGGCGCGCGCCCTTTGCATCCGGTGAGCGCCCAGGGCTTGTCCGGGACCACCACCGGCTCCCGCGGCGTGAGCCGGCAGGGCTCCTGGAACTGTCCGATCATGGCGTCCGCGATGATCATGGCCGGATTGCGATAGGTGTCGGCGAGCTCAAACGCCTTGATCGTGAGGTCGAACATCTCCTGAACGGACGCGGGCGCCAGCACGATGCTGTGATAATCACCGTGTCCGCCGCCGTGCACCGCCTGGCTGTAATCGCCCTGGGTCGGCGCGATCCCACCCAGACCCGGACCGCTGCGCATGATGTTCACCACAACGCAGGGGATGTCGGAACCCGCCATGTACGACAGGGCCTCCTGCATGAGGGATATCCCCGGCCCCGACGACGAGGTCATGGCGCGTTTCCCGGAGGCCGCCGCACCCATCACCATATTGATCGAGGCGATCTCGCTCTCCGCTGGAATGAACACGCCGCCGACCTTCGGGAGGTTGCGCGACAGGTACTCGGGAATATCGTTCTGTGGGGTGATGGGATAGCCGAAATAATATCGACAGTGCGCCTGTATGGCGCCCTCGGCAAGCGCAATATTTCCCTTGGTGAGGCGTCGGTCCATCACTTGAACACCTCGATGGCGGTGTCTGGACACATGATCGCGCAGGTTTTGCACCCGGTGCAGCGGTCTTCTTGCTCGTGGATGAACTCGGCGGGGAAATACCCGGTCTTGTTGTGCATGGTGGACTCGCGAATGACATTGCGCGGACAGTACTTAACGCAGAAATAACATCCCTTGCACCGTTCGCTGTCGATTACGATATACGGCATAGTCCCATTACGCTGTCGTTCTGATACATGCCCGCTTGGGGTACAACTGCGTCAATGAAATGTGATGCAGCGATTCTGTAAATACTTTCTTGTGAAATTAATATGAACATCCCGATTATTTGATGATTATTGACACTCATCGCATATCGCAAACATCGATGATTCATCGCATCCGTGTGTTCATCAAAACGATTCTCGTGTTGCATCTCAACGGTCACGGAATCAACATTCCAAAACGAATTAATCCCTATGGGCTTTTTTATTTGACAAATACTTCTCTGTTATGTATTTTAAAATAGTTGATCAAAATACCATTTATTCATATACGTGCGAACACGATCGTTAACTTCAATAATTGCAATGGGCGCCATGATGATTCGACTTCTCTCGCTATGCCTTCTGATCATGAGCACCATCCTTTCGCTTTCGTGCGGCAAGTGGAAGGTGGACACTCATCGATCCGGGAAGATCGCCGATATACCCTTTGGCGAGGCGCCCGGCAGCATCGCGGTGATCCGCAATCCGAGCGGTTTCATCGACATCACATTTTTGGTTCGGCTTTCACGCGGAAAGATCCTTGCGGCCGACAACCTGCTGAAACGGGTCCAGGTGCTTGATCGCGGCGGTTCGCCCGAGCTCGTCATCGGCTCCCAGAAAAGCGCCGGAAAGCCCGGCGCCGGCCAGCGCATCGCTCCGTTTTCCTTTAGTATCATCGGCGAGATGGTGCTGGATTCCGAGGGCAACCTCTATGTCCAGAACCGCTTCTCCTCCGCGCAGGCGCGGCGGAAGAGCAGCATCGACGATCTGAACATCACCCCATCCTATGTTCTGGTGTTCGATCGCAAGGGAGCGCTGAAATACACGCTCGGCCAAACCGGGGCATCCGATATCCCATTTTACTACATCGAGAGCATCGATGTCGACACCAAGGACCGCCTGCTTGTCGTCTCGCGCTCGCTGAATACCTGGAGTGTTTCGCGTTACACCGGAAAGCGCCGCGACAGTTACGCGAATCTCGGCAAGCTCGATTTCACGGAGAAGGAGAAGGAGGGAACCTTTACCGGGAAAATCGAGTTGGTGCGCACCATGCACAACGGCGAAGGGGCGGTGATCTCCGTTGCGTACTATCATCAATCACGGTTCAAGTACCGAAAGATTTTTACATACGCCATCGATCAGGAAAAGATCGTGCGGACGGCGCTATCGACGCCCGATCCGAAAAACGAACTCTTCTCGATCATCGACAGCCGCTATCTGTACCTGTGGAACGTCGAGAATAAAAAGATCAAATTCATGGTCTGCAATCTCGACGGGGGGATCGTGAACAATATCTTGCTCAAAATGCCGGACGATTTCGATTCCTTCGGAGAAATCCTCATCGACGAATCGGGGCTGTTTTACTCCATTAGCGCCCGAAAGGACCGGATAACGGTCATCGAATGGAAGTAGCGCTCATGCGGAATCGGTGACGTCATGAAAGTGGTAACCGCGCGCCAGATGCAATCGATCGACCGCGCAACCATCGACTCGATGGGCATCCCGGGTGTCGTGCTCATGGCGCAGGCGGGCAGGGCGGTCGCGGATCGGGTCCTATCCCTGTGTTCGCCATGTTCGTCCGTCGCCGTCATCTGCGGAACGGGAAACAATGGGGGCGATGGGTTCGTGGTCGCGTACCATCTCTGGAACCACGGCATCCAAACCACGGCGTATCTGTTAGGCGAGAGCGCACGGCTGACTCCCGATGCCCGCATATTCCACGATACCTGCGTTCGTGCGGAAATCACGGTTCATGTCGTTTCAGGCGAGGTGCATCTCGCCGACATCACCTTATCCGAATACGATCTAATCGTTGATGCGATGACCGGCACCGGATTTTCCGGTCCCGCCCGCGGCCTGCTTGAAGCGGCGATCGGCGCGATCAATGAATGCGGCGTTCCCGTCGTTTCCGTGGATCTTCCCAGCGGGCTATCGTCCGATGGCGAGGCGCCGAGCGGACCGGCGATCCGGGCGCAGCACACCGTAACGATCGGCCTGCCGAAGATATCGACTGTGACACATCCATGCGCGGCATATTGCGGTGAGCTTACGATCGCCGACATCGGCTTTCCGAGGGCGCTTATCGACACGAACGATATCCGCACCGAGCTCGTCGACGAGCGCTTTGTCCGGGCCCACTACCGTCGCCCAACCGATCCCGATCTCCATAAGGGGAAAGCGGGCAGCGTTCTCTGCATCGGCGGATTCGACGGCATGGAGGGCGCCATCATGATGTCGATCGCTGCCGCCTTCGAGACAGGCATCGGTTTGGCAACGCTCCTGACGACCCGCTCCGCCCGCGCATCAATCGCCGGACGAATCCCGGAGCTCATGACCATGGCATTGCCCGATGACGATGGTACGTCTGCCGTGAGATCGCTCGAGATACTACCGACGAATCGAAAATATTCCTCCGCACTGATCGGTCCCGGCATGGGGCGGGATGATTATTCCGCACGAGTGTTCGCTGCGTTCATGCTGCAGCTTCCCGCGACCTCGATATCCTCCGTCGTCATCGACGGCGATGGGCTCTACCATCTTGCGGATTATCTTGCAACACACGCGCTTCCTCACGGTATTTCGTTTGTTGTCACGCCCCATGTTTCCGAGGCGGCGCGGCTTGCCGGATCGACAGTGGAGGCGATCTCATCGAACCGCTTCGAAACCGCAATGTCGCTGGCGGCTAAAACCGGCGCTGTGGCAGTGCTCAAGGGTCCGTCAACGATATCAAGCGATGGACATCAGGCGCTCATCAATACAACGGGCGATTACCGGCTCGCAACGGCGGGTTCCGGCGACGTCCTTGCGGGGATTCTTGTCGCGCTGTTGAATGCCATCGAGCCGCTCGTTGCGGCCGGGATCGCCGCGTATGTGCATGGGGCCGCGGCCGATCGATTCGTGCGGGAAACCGGGGCGCTCTCAATCAAGGCGACCGATGTCATTAGCCGAATCCGGACAATTTTGTCCGGATCAGCCCAATAATGCGTTTAGTTTTTGAAAGATGCGGTACGACAATAGTATAAGCGGCACCTGTGGCCGAAAACCGAGATGAAGCAGACGATTTTTTATTTTGACAGCACGGCCCGACGCCTCTTCGTCGAGAAGGTCGACGAGCAAGGTGAGAAGCACGTCTCCCTGTCGTCGCCCTATAACTTCGTCACGGACAACGAAATCGTCGCCCGCGTGATCGAGATCGAATCACCCGAGGATATCGCGAAACAGATCGACAAGGGCCAGACCTATTATACCGCGGAGAATTATACCAAATTTCGCGCCGGCGATGGCATTGTGTTCGACGAGACGGCGCGCGCCTATCGTGCATCCACCTATGGGTTCGCGATCTTCGACCGCGATCGATCGTTGGTACGGCTCCTGTCGCCGCTCCAGATATCGAAGGACAAGGTAAGCGCGTTTTATGTCATCTTCCCCACTAAACGCGGTGTGTTGCCGACCTACAAGCACATCGAGGATGCGCTGTTTAACGCGAAAATTGTCGCCATTGTGGACAAGGGAGAGATCGAACAACAGCTTGCCGCCATTGATCCGACGAAGCCGGCAGTGCATCGCGTTCGCGTCGCTCGCGGCAAGTCGCCCATAAACGGATATGACGAATACTTCATCCCGCTCATTAAACTCGAGAAAAAGGCGGGCAAAGTCCTCGACGACGGCCGAATAGATTTCCGCGAGGTCGAATCGATTCAGGAGATTAAGAAGGGGCAGGAGATTCTCCAGAGATTTCCAGCGGTCAAGGCCGTAGACGGTTACACCATCTACGGGGAGAAGATCCTCGCCGAGATCGAAAAGAAAACGGGCTATCTCAAGGGCGAGAACATCGTCAAAGCGGAAACCGAGGAAAACGTGTTCGTGTCGTCCATCGATGGCTGCCTCGAGGTCGAGGGACAGCTCATCTCCGTCCTGCAAATAGCGCGCATCAAGGGCAATGTCGATTACGATTCCGGCAATATCGATTTTAACGGTTCCGTTCACATTATGGGATCGGTCATGCCCGGGTTTTCCGTCAAGGCGAAGGGAAACGTGATCATTGACAAAAACGCGGATGACGCGACCATCGAGGCGGAGGGCGACGTGACCGTCAAGCTCGGTATCACCGGGAAAGGCCAGAGTCGCGTTATCGCCGGTGGGAAGGTCCGTGCCGGGTATGTGCTTAACGCGCACATCGAGGCCGTCGGCGAGATATTCGTAGACGATTCCATCATCAACAGCTGGGTGTTCTCGAACGACAAGATTACCGTCACCTCGAAGCACGGACAGATCATCAGCGGCGAGGTGACCGCGCGTCATGATGTGATTGCGAATGTCATCGGCAATACGCAGGAGAACACGACGACGGTGTCCGTCGGCAAGAGCCTGTTCATCGAAAGAGAGCTTCTGGACATTCGCGCCGACATGGAGAAGGCGCGGACATCGGTGAACGAGATCATCATCAAGATAAAGACGAGTTTCGGCGAAGGGCTCTTCGAGAATCCGAAGGATTTTATCGCCATCCTGCCAACCGTTAAAAAGAAACAGTGCCTCCTGCTCCTGAAGGAGCTTTCGGATTCGAACAAGGAAATCAAGCACCTTGCCGAGCTACGCGCCCAAGCCGAGGAAAAACTCAAGCTGGACCGGGAACCGTCCATCGTGGCGAACAATACGATCTACCCCGGAGCCGTTTTGATGGTCAAGAAACGAAAGCGGGTCATCAACGAGGTCATGCAGAACGTGAAGTTCTTCGAGGACCCGGCCGAGAAGGTGATCCGATTCACATCGGCCATTTAGCCCCTTTTTTCGCCCACCGCGCCATTTATTGATCGAATTTATTTGACAAAAATCGAGGCATGCCCACTCTGAGCACAGATATTTCAGGAGGCACACTATGGGCATGCCAGGAATGTGGGAACTCGTTATCATTTTTCTTATCGTCCTGCTCGTTTTCGGCGCAGGCAAAATCCCAAAGCTCGCGAAAGACATCGGAAGCGGCATTCGGGAATTCAAGAAATCGGTAAGCGGTGAAGACGATTCCCGTTCTCAAAAAAACGACACCACCGCATCCTCGAATAACAACTCCAACGACAATAGCGCCAAGAGTTAATGGCCTCTCGAAAGCAGTGTTTCGACGAGGCCGTACGCGCCGCGTCGGAAGAATTTCTGACAGAATCGTTTACGCGCACGTATTCATCGATTTTCGATGCGCAGGACGAGATGCGCACCGCGCTCAAGGGATCCGGATACGCCCCGACATTTTCCGAATCGGGTGATCCGATTTATTCGCTGCCGGACCTTCGCGCACATGACGCACTTGCATTATGCGTCATCGACAGCCTCAAACGCATTGCCGAAATAATACGTGCGCAGCACCCGGGTATAGATTTCACTCCCGTCATCGAGTCGACCGCGTTCGATCGTGAAGCCCTTTCCGAGCTCGTCGGCTCGTTCGCGTCGCAATCGATGAACCAGATTGAATCCCTGGCAGCCCGGTATCGCGTTGGCGCCGAAGAGCTCGTGTTTCTTTTGACGTATGCGATTTCACCGTGTTACGCATTCGCCCGTCAACAATACCGGGGAACTATCGAGACACAGACCCTGGAGCGGTATCGGTGCCCCTTCTGCGGATCGCTTGCCGACATGGCGCTTATACACCAAGACGCCGGCACCCGGTATCTGCACTGCTCACGGTGCGATCTCATCTGGCAGGTCAAACGGGTCGCATGTGCCGTATGCGGCAATGAGAATATCGACGATCTCGGCTATTTCGAGCTGGACGGGCGTGAATCGGACTATCGCATCTCGTACTGCGACCACTGCCATGGATACATCAAAACGGTCCTTATCGCAAAGTTCGACGATCCGCTCATGCGCGATGTCGTCATCGACAATCTCATGACGGCCAATCTCGACCATGCGGCCATCCACCGCGGGTATTCGCGCCCCTGACCGACCATGGTGATCCTCTCAGGCGACTCGACGCTTCTTGGCGCATCGATCGCGCCGATACTCAGAAACAATTTCCAGGTTTATTCATTCGATGATGATCGCGGCTCGGTGAGCGATCCTTCATTTGTCCGCTCTCTTGTCGACAAGGTACGTCCGCGCGCATTTGTGTATTGCACGCCGTCATTCGATCCGGTTGCGTGCGCATACGACCCTGAGCGAGCCTATTACTTCAACGCGCGCCTTCCCGCCGCGCTCGCCGCAACATGCAGCGATGCCGGTGTCGGCTTCGTCGCGTTCAGCTCCTCGCATGTCTTCGGTTCCCCGTCGCAGTCGGCGCATCGTGACGATGACGAACCGCACCCGATCTCCACCTTCGGAGATTCGCTCGCGCTTGGGGAATCGCATATTCGCGCTGCATCGGCGAATTCGCTAATCGTTCGCATCGCCGAGCTATGCCATCCGGATGCATGGTTCATCGGCGGCGCCGTGCGCAGCCTGTGTGCCGGAAAAAGGGTAACCGTCGTCCGTGACTGGCATGTTTCGCCGACATCCCTCTCTGATTGCGCAAACGCGCTGGTTGGGCTCTTGTTGAAGGACCATCATGGAATCGTGAATGTATCATGCGCGGGAAGCGACACCATGCGATCGGTCATCGAGAGAGCCGCCGGACGCGTTTCCGACCTACGTGGCGTCGATGCAACGTCGATGATCGACGAGATCGATGCCGTTGAGTTTGTCACGCCGTATGATTTCCCGCTATCGGCCGTTCTGGACATTTCGCTCTTGTCCCGTGTCGCTTCATGCAATCCTCGTCCCTGGCAAGAGGCGCTTCGAGAATGCGTAGAGGCGATAATCGCGTCAGGACAATAATCGCTTGACGAGGTAGCACCCGGCGAGAAGCAGCACGAGCGTAATCAGCACCACCGCCTTTTTCCAATCTTCGAAGTCCCTCCCACGCTCAAGCATGATGAAGACATGGGTCGAGAGCGTTGCCGTAATTGACATGAACATGGCGTACAAAACCAACGAAAGTGAAAAAAGACCGATCCCGACGAAGAGGCCTGCAATCTGATGGACAGCCCCAGCGTTAGAGTGGAACGATCGCAGAAGGCCCTGACCGCGTCCGGTTATTGAAATGTCGAATACGCGCAAGAGGTCCGACGGAATGGCGGAAAATACGGCTGCGCCTTCATGAGGAATGATCGATTCGGTAAGAAACGCGGTCAGGGAAAATGCGCCCACATGAACGTAGTACAGGACGCCGACGACCAGCAATCCGGTAAATGAGAGTATGGGAATATAAAAAAGCAAATTGAAATTATGACGACGGATGAAATGGAACAGGTTGATCGCGTTTTCCGCTATTCCGGACTTCCGATATGCGACAAGCGGCGGGTAAAACCAGAATCCGATAATCGCGACAATGATGATGCCTAGCGACAGCAGGTATACGGGCAGGAATATCAGCGAGTAGAAAAACGGGCCGATCAGCGGAATATGCCCGAACACGATGAAGAGGGCGCCTGCGGAAAACAGCACCAGGACATTGGTGATGCAAATCGACGGAAGGGCTCGAATGATAAATCGCGGCAATGACCCCGCGTCGGCATAGTTCTGCCGGAAGAGGTCCTTGATGGTGATCCGCGAAATGACCGCGGCGATGGTGACATAGGCGACGAAAACGATCAGAATCGGGACCAACTGGAGGACTCCGCGAATCGACGCATGGGTTTTCGGCACCACATGCATTACGACAAGCGTATCGATGCGCGCATAGACAATGAGCAGCAATGCAAGGAGGACAGTCCCGATTACACCAGCCCCTATTTTTGGAAGCGTAAAAGAAGACGCGCAGACGGTAAATATCTCGCGTAGGGTGAAATCACGGAACGTGTCCACAGAGAATACCGGTTCCGTGTTGCGAGAAACCGGTGTATCGACACGCCTCTTCGCGGTTTTTTCCGATGGATCGGCCGGCTTTTTTCGAAAAATGGATACAACGGTCACCAACCGACCTATTTTTTGCGCAATGGTCCCATCATTTTTCTTCGGTCGTGTTGCTGGAGCTTGTGCTCGCTGCGTCGTGGCATCAACCGCCACGGGCGCGACGGTCGGGAAATTGACAACGAATTGTTTCCCGCATCTCCTGCAGGTAAGGCGATACTGCGGGCTGGAAGCCGTGGTAAACGTAATCGAGTACAGACAATTGCAATGCTGGCAAAATGCGATTTTAATATACTTCCCGCAGCTTCTGCACTGGAAGATCGAATGACGCAATCCGCTCACCTGCGCATCGGTGAGCGTATACTGGGAATCGCATGTTGAACAGGTTATCTGCATACTTAGTCGTCCAGCATCTCAAGGTTCAGGGATTCTATGTCCTCACGGCTGTTCTTTCCCGTTTCACGTTCAATCATTCGCGCCTTTCGTTTGCGCGCCAGTTCGAATACGCTATCGGGATCATCGTGCTCGAGTGAGCATGAGTCCGTTGGCTGCGTACCCTCAAGAAAAATCTCCGTGCGGCTCGCGCATCCGGGGACCGGGAGCATTCCCGTCTTCGTGCATACGGTGCAATATGTTATGCCCTTCGGGCGACGCGGGAAGGGCGCTGGTTTTCGTGTCGCATAGATCGACTTCATGTACGATCCCCAAATCGGGGCCGCGGCAACGGCGCCGCTCTGTCCGTGGCCAAGGGTGAACTTCGGCGAATCGCATCCGACCCAAACCGCCGTTACCATGTCCGCGGTATATCCGACGAACCACGCGTCCTTGAAGTCGGAGTTGGTTCCGGTTTTTCCTGCGGCCGGGAGACGAAATCCGGCGGCGCGTCGAATCGGCCCATGACCGGTCCCGGAATCGACGACACTGCGGAGAAGGTCGGTGAGGATATATGAAACGCCCGGATGTACAAGCTGTTTTTTATGAATTTTTTCGATTTCGGCTTCCGTATCATTGATGCGTTTTCCGTGCCGGTCGAGTATATAACGGATACAGTACGGACGCACCGATTTCCCGCCATTTGCGAACACGGCGAATCCGAGCGCTATCTCGTATGGAGACACCTCGGTGGTTCCGAGCGCGAGCGTCGGATTTACATCGAACCGATTGTCGGGGAGTCCCATCAGGTGACCGGAAAATTTCGCGATGCGATCACCGCCGATCTCATCGTATGCCAGGACCGAGACGACATTCAGCGATGAGCTGAGCGCCTTTCGCACGAGTACTTTGCCGCTATAGGATTTATTGTAGTTTGTCGGGGTCCAGCTCTTTCGAACGCCCTCGAAGGCGGTCGGCGAATCCAAAAAGGATGTCGCGGCGGTAATTTTTTTTGATTCGAGGCCCGCACCGTACACAAACGGCTTGAATGCCGATCCCGGCTGACGGAGCGATTGAAAGGCGCGGTTGAGCTGGTTCGCGTCATCGGTGTCGCTCCCACCGACAACGGCGACAATCGCACCGGTTCTTGGATCGATTGAAATGAGCGCGCCTTCGACACGTGACGATCGAATGAATTCTTCATTGTGCGAACTGTCATCTTCCGCGACCTGCGCAATGGACGAAACGCCCAGCACATCCGACAGGAGGATGATGGTGTCCGAAAGGTCCCGACGGACCGCGTTGATTGCGGCGTGTGCATTCCCCGCCGCTTTCGTACGCTTGGCGATCTGTTCCTTTTCAAGTTTTGCGAGTTTCCATGCGTTTACCCGAGCCGCGATTGTTCGCTGTCGTTCGACACCTTCGGACAATGTTCGCTGGGCGATATCCTGCGCATTGAGATCAAAGGTCGTGTAGACAGAAAGACCGCCGCGGTATACGGTCTCCTCACCGTACTGCGCGACGAGCAGTCGCCTGACATGCTCGGTCACCTGCGGCGCGCGATCTGAACCGCGTTGACGAACGCTTGCCGTCGGAGATTGAAGACGCAATGAGGCGAGAAATGTGGCCCAAAAACCGTCGAAATCGCGATTGACCGTAGATTTTTCAACGTGGCCGTCCTGGATCATCGTATAGAGAATCCCCTTGCTCTTCTCATAGACGTTGCGTGGATTGACCAGCGGCGAGAACCGTCGCGGCGCCGCCGGGATGGAGGCCAGAACCGCGGCCTCGATCGGGGTGAGGGCGCGGGCGTCTTTATCGAAGTAAAAGCGCGCCGCCGACTGTACCCCGTAGACGCCATGCCCGAAGTACACCTGATTCAAATACATCTCAAGGATCCGGTCCTTGGTGAATTTTTTTTCTATCTCCCCGGCGAGCAGCAATTCAAGTATTTTACGCCTGATGGTTCGTTCGCGTCCGGTATACAGCTGCTTCACGAGCTGTTGTGTTATCGTGGACCCTCCCTGGCGGATTTCCCCGGCGGCGATGTCGACGACTAGCGCACGGAGCACGCTCAATGGATCGATTCCTCGATGGCGATAAAAACCGCGATCTTCGGCGCTTAAAAATGCTGCCCGCACCACCGAGGGGATGGCGCTTAAATCGGCATAGCTTCGCTTCTCGTCATAGAGTTCCGAGATGAGAACGCCGTGGGCATCGTATAGTTTCGTCGAAAGAGCGGGATTGAACGGCTTGATGGTGCGAATCTCCTCATGTGAGACGAAGTAGACGGTAAGAAAATACCCAAGCGGAGCGAGGAGCAGCAGCCCAATCGTAATTGCGATTGCCGTTCGAATAACCGTTTTTGTCCGGTCAGAATTCGTCATGTTCGCGCGCCTTCCGCTCGTGCTGGTCCGCTTTCAGCGAGTCTCCCGTGAAGCGATATACATCCGAGAGGAGCAGATGGGATGCCACGCTCTTCGGATTGATCGCAAGCGCCGCCTGGAGGCATTTCATGGTGTGCCGTATATGCCGCGCGCGGAATGCCCGATCGCGATTATCGAACAGCAGATGCGCCATGTAGACGAGCGCACGCTCGTTTTCGGGATCGATCGATAACAAGCGGTCGATAATCGCCGCCGCCTTGGAAATCTTTTTTGTCCGTCGATACGCTTCCGCGGCCGCGAAGTACGCATCGGCAAGCGTGGGGCATACCTCCATCGATTGATGATACGCGGCGAGCGCGCGATCCATTTTCTTCGCTTTTTCGAGTTCAATCCCGAGGTTCATGATGCGAGAACCCTCCTCGCGGCACAACGCGCTGCACGCATTGAACGACGCCCGTGCGGATGTCCGATCGCCCGCACCGACGTAGGAGCGGATGAGATTGAACTGGGCCCCCATATTGTTCCGATTGATGTCGACCGCCCGCCGATAATGGGAGCGCGATTCATCGAACTTTCCGATCGTATCGTACAGCGCGCCGATACGGACATGAATATCATCCTGCTCGGGTTTTATCTCGAGGGAGCGATTGAAGTAGCGAATGGCCTTTTTGATCTTGTGGCGACGCGCATAAATATCGCCGATCATATTCGCCGCATCCGTGAGGGTGTCGTTTAGGGTAAGCGCTCGCGTCAGGTTCTCCAGCGCGAATCCGAACATCTGTTCTCGGTACTGGACGGTTCCTTTTTTTAAATAGTACTCCCAATCGTTTTGGGCATGAGCTACGATGTGTGATAATAACAAAAGTGAGAAAATCGCTGAATATTTTATTGACTTTTTCACGGGCACCAATTTAATGACTTTTCGTTTCACAGGACTAACGGTCAGGTAGCTCAGTCGGTAGAGCAGTGGACTGAAAATCCGCGTGTCGGCGGTTCGATTCCGTCCCTGACCACATTCACTATTCTTCTAAGCGCCAGTTAACGCACCACATCAGTAAACAACCGCCTTCCGCCAATCCGTCTGGGCTTCCAGTGCTTTCCGTCGATGTCGTCGGCAATAACGCCTTTCGAGCTGGCATGATAGAACCGCTCCCGTGAAACCGCCAAACCGACATGCGTGATCTTCTTGCGGTCCGGTGACGCCGAGAAGAACAGCAGGTCGCCTGCGCGATACGCCGTGGTCGACGACAGCGCGGTTCCGGCCTGTATCCGATGCTGTCCCAACGATGATCGCGGCACCAATTTCGGCGGCACACCGATCAAACGATCGGTCAACACCATCCGGGTAAACCCCGAGCAATCGATTCCGCTTTTCGAAAGGCCTCCCCATTTGTACGGAACGCCGATCCATGGCTTGATCGCGGATTGTAGTGAATCAATACGAAGCCGTTTCCATCGGTCGATTGCCGGCTCCTCGGGTCGGAGCTTTTCGGGGGGCGTTTCCTCATCATGATGATACGGCGTGTCGGGCTCAATCGGACCGTCACGATGTTCATCACTGCGAGAAAGCGAACGGATACGTGAATCGATTTTTTGCGCCGTAGTGACGATGCGCTGCAGGTCTGATCGCGCCCTCGATTGCCCCACATGGATACGCTGTATCGTTACCAGGTTTTCCAATATTTCATTGATGCGTTCATAGGTAACTTTCGAAACATCAGCATGCAAGGCGGTGAAAATGATACGGGAAAAACCGCCCGGTGGCACTTTTGCGCCGGCGCGGGGAATCGAGCGCAACAGCCGTTGGGAGACGTCCCCGGTGTTTGCGGAAATCAGACGCGCGCAAATGAGACCGCGACCTCCGGCGAGAATCGAAAGAGCGTCGAAACCAGCATCGAGCGCGCGGGTCAGGAATGCGGCCCGGACGTGTTCCGGCACCCCGGCACGTGTGGTTTCCCGATTATACAGCGAGTACAGGATGAAATCGTCGGTCGCGGGTTTTCGGCGTGATAGGGCGGGAATCAGATCCTCTGCGCTCGTAAACTCGATCCCCGCTGAGATCGCGCCCTCGAACGCAACGATGAACCGCGCCGCCTCCTCGGCGTCAAGCCGCTCCATGACCGCCCACGGAATAAGCTGCGTGGTAATGGCCACGACGCGGGGATCTGCGGCGCGAAAACCGAGGCGCTGCTTCACATGGTTTTTAATCAGAATTCGCTGCTGGGCATTGTAGTCGCTCTTGAGGACAGAATCGATTCGCCCGATGTTTTCTTCGACCGACGCAGTGTCTTGCGCGTGCGACACCGAGAGTGCGAGCGCCAGCAGCAGACCGAACGTGAGCGGTACCTTGGGGATCATGACGCTCATGCTCAAGCGACCGATATGTTTTTACAGTATTTCTGCACCATCAGCGTGAGGGTGAGGTCGAAATGTGCGCGGAGATGTCCATCGAGCCGCTCCTTGAGGTTGAGCTGCGTCGAAGAATGGTCGGTAAGATAGATGAGCTCGCGTATCGACAAGAGGACGCCCTGCGGAAGGTACGCAGCCTGCGTCTTCAAAGCGTGATTGAACACGGCGACGACCTTCCGGTACTCTCCGCGGGCATAGTACAGCTTCCCCAGCTGATTGCAGGCGTCGAGAATACATCGGGCGTTCGTCGTTAGAGACTCATTCTCGTCCGACTCGGGATCGGTCTTGATGACGCGAACGTAGTAGGGGAGCGCCGCATCGGCGTCCTGCTTGTTGTATTGAAGCACGTACCCTGTCTTGTAAAGAGCGAGGATATACTTAGGATCGAGCTCAAGCGCATTTTTATAGGCGTTGATGACGAAATCGACGTCCTTTCGTATGTTGAAGTTCGATCCGAGCATCATCCACGCTTTGGGCGTTTTGATCTCACGGTTTCTGAGCTGCCGCGCCTTCATGAATGCCTTGTAATCGGGCTCTCCCAGTTCGTAGATACGGTTGATGAATCTGTCGTATTCCTTTTGAATCCGTCTTTTCTGGCGACGTTTCAGGTCCATCCCCAGGAGCTTTTCATACGTGAGTTTCGCAAGGTCTTCACATTCGATGTCGCGCGTCAGGAAGGAAAGCCGGTCGTAACATTGCGCGATCATACCCTGGACCGATACCGGATCATGTCCCTGCTTCAAGAGGGCCTTGAGAATCGCGATTGCGTCGTGAATACGATTTTTCCTGAAGAGAGAGCGCGCCTGCCGGAACATCTTTCGCGGGCTTTGTTGATAGTAGGCCGTCACATCGATGCTGGAGATTGTGTTCAATGGTTCCATCAGACTGATACACACGTACTCGGATTCTGCGCGAACGGGAGTCGCCCCACTTATATTGTCGGCTCATTGCCTGATGAAGCCATACAATATTTCGTCCTGGCTACTTGAGGGCGAGCTCCATGTCCGTCGTGGTCTGTACGAAGCCCAACTTCGCATAAATACGGGTATCCCTGCCGATGGTATTGATCACGACCCGTTGCGCATTGTTGTTTTTGGCATATTCTATCACTCGGGCGAGAAGCTCCGCAGCAACGCCTTTCCCGCGCATGTCCTTGATCGTATAGACGTCCATGACGTGCGCATCGATGGCATGCGCCAGTTCCTTCACGGGAGGATGATCAATGAACTGGATGCTGGTCATCGACACGATATCGGATCCGGAATCCGCTACCCACGCCTTGAAATCGCTGGTTTGAATTTTTTTTATAAAGTAACCGCGCGTCGATTCTCGAAATCGAATCGAATCGTCGCCGCTGTTGACGATCCCCAGCTCCTCGAGCAGTTTGAGTCGAAGATCGACGACATCGTCGATATCGCGAAGGCTTGCCGTTCTGATCGTATACATAATCGCCTCCGGTGCATGTGTGTGATCGAATCGTACATACTACGGTTGATGCAAAACGGGATGGTCTTTCATCGCGAGGGGCGACACATTGCTTCGATTTTTCCCGCGATGACATCACGTTACGCAACTCGTCTATGTATATATGCGGCAATATACACGTCAATAGTATTATACCGGCTACTAGAATAAAAATTACTTGAATAATTCATGGAGTCATATGATGAAAGCGGACGGGCAGCATACGAATGGAACCGACGGCAAAATTCGGGTTTTCTCGCAGGTTTATCCTTGGCATAACGCTCCTCATGGTTGCGCTTATTGCTGTTCTTGGCGTGTCGTTCCATTTGATCGTGAACCGGTGTTCTTCGGTTCTCCAAACGCATTTGACGACAAGCTCGGCTGGTCACCTCGCGCAAACCTCGAAGTCGCTTCTCGCCGCCGTGCCTGACCGATCGTCAATCGATCGATTCATGCGGTCAATTGCGGATAATCGACTCCTTCATGAGGGCCTGGTCGCCGCGTCTGTTTTTTCGAAAACCGGGGATGAAAAATATTTTCGCGTCGCCGCGATTCGCGCATTCGACGAACGACACTTATTAACTCTCAAGGTCAACGATCAGGTAGCGGCCCCCGGCGATAGCACCCTTCTGCGGGACGCCCTGATTGCTCCGCAGATCGATCCGCATGTACATGTGCGCGGGCGAACCGCATGGCAAACCGCTTATCTGCCGGTTGTGATCATGGGGAGGCCCCATGTGGTCGGTTTTTCCTTCCTTGCGCCGGATGTGTATGCGGCCGTGTCAGGTTTTTCCGATTTCGCGGTCGCCATCCGAATCGCGATATCAATCCTTCTCGTAATGGTCGCCGTTGCCGTCGCTGTTTTAGGCGCGCTCTTTCTTCATAAATTCAATGCGTTGATCACCGCGCTCGCGCGATCGTTGAAGGACGCGGCCGCCGGCAATCCACCGCTTATGAACCCGCAGGCCGATACCGAACTCTACGAGCTCGCGCATTCCTTCAACAGCCTTGCCGGCGAGATCGCCGGACTCAAACGCGACCCCGTCCAGCAGCAGGTCCACGATGGTTCGGACGCGCAAGTATCATCTCCATCCGGACTGGACGAGGCATTTCGCGCCGGCGTCGCGTCATTGAAGGACAACGAGCTCGATCGCGCGATCGGCGTCTTCCAGGCGCTCATCGCGATCAACCCGGACAGCTTCGGGAGCTATTTCAACTGCGGCGTCGCGCTCGCGAAAAAGCGCATATACGATGAGGCGCTGGCGATGTTTCGCACGGCCCAGGAGAAAAATCCCGACAACGAGCTCGTTGCGCGCTACATTGATCGCGTGAGCCGTTTACATGATTCGACGAATGCAACCGAACCAGACGCCATCGACGCTCCGAAGCAAGAGTAGGAATCTTCCCCGCCAGCCCGGCGTCTATATCATGAAAAGCGCCAACGGCGCAATCATATACGTCGGCAAGGCGACGTCGCTGCGAGCGCGCGTATCGTCATATTTTTCAGGATCGCTTCCCGACCGAAAGACCGAGCTGCTGGTCCGCGCCATCGACGATTTCGAATATATCGTGACCGACTCCGAGATCGAAGCGCTGATCCTCGAGAACACCCTCATTAAAAAACACCAGCCCAAGTACAATGTTCGCCTGCGCGACGACAAGCGTTATCCGTACATCGCCGTAACCCTGTCCGAGGAGTATCCGCGTCTCGTCTTCACCAGAAAGCTGCAGGACCGACGAAGTCGGTACTTCGGACCGTACACCGACGCAAAGGCCGCTCGCACAATCGTCGAAACGATGAACCGGCTTTTCAAGCTTCGTCGTTGCGCGCGCTCCCTCCCGCTTCGCCCGGGAGAGCGGCCATGCCTCAATTTCCAAATGAAGCGATGCTCCGGCGTGTGCGCAGGGACCCTCTCGCGTGACGATTATCGCGCCGTGATCGACGTCGTGATCAGATTCATGGAGGGCGATCACGCCCCGGTCATCGAACAGCTGCAGGAACAGATGCGGGCCTATTCGTCCCGATTCGAGTACGAAAAGGCGTCGTACCTTCGGGACGTCATCTTTGATATCCAGCGGTTCACCGATACGCAGAAGGTCGTCACGTCCATCGGCCATGATCGCGATTACATCGGCATCGGCGCGGGCGGTGACGGTGACGAGGCCGTCGCTATTGTCTTCGAGTTCAGAAACGGCGTGCTCATCGGGAGGAAGATCCATGTCTTCGACAATGCGCTGCAGGCGCCGTCCCGCGACATCCTTCGGACGCTGATCGTCGACTGTTATGCGCACGACGACACCGCGCAATCGCGCACGTCGGCAACCATGCCCTCGCGGATCGTCGTCGCGGAACGCATTCCCGATTCCGCGCTGCTCGAGCGGCATCTTTCGGGCATTGCGAAAAAGTCCATTACCATCTCGACGCCGCGCACCGCCGACGACGCGAGCATCATGAACATGATTGCGAAGAATATCGACGTGATCATCGCCGAGCGCGCGGCTCATCGCGTGCAGTCCGATACAGCGGCACGCCTCATCGAACTGCGCGACGCTCTCCAGCTTGCGCGCGAGCCGGAGATCATCGAATGTTTTGACATATCCAATCTTCAGGGGACACACGCGGTCGCGTCGATGGTCCAATTTAAAAATGGCGCGCCCAACACCCGCGGGTATCGGCGATATAAAATTCGTGGCTACGACGGGGCCAACGATCCCGGCATGATACACGAGGCGGTGGCCAGGCGCCTGCAGTACCTGATGAACGAATCGATCCCGCCGCCCGACGTCCTGGTTGTCGACGGTGGGGCGACGCAGGTGGCCCGGGCCCGCGAGGCGGCCGATGCGCTGGGGTGCGCGGTGACGATCATCGGCCTGGCGAAACGCCACGAGGAGATTCATTTCCCCGACGACCGACGACCGCTCAGACTGCCGCCGCGCTCGCACGCACGAAAACTTCTGCAGGCGATCCGCGACGAGGCGCACCGATTCGCGCACGACTACCACACGAAACTGCGCGGAAAGGCCATGACGGCGTCCTCTCTCGACGAGATCCCGGGTATCGCCTCTGGCACAAAGCGTCTGCTCCTGTCGCATTTTGCCGATGTCGAGGCGATCCGACGCGCCTCGACCGATGAGCTGTGCGCGGTTCCGGGCATCGGCAAAAAAATCGCCGAGAAGATTCATCGTCATCTTCACGCGGAAACGAAGGGCACGGTTTAGGCGAGCTTCTGGAGTGCGGCGAAATCGCGTGCGGCATCGGGGGCGTTTTCGAACATGCCCGGTGCCGTATGGCCGGCGATGATACAGTAGGGAACGAGCTCCCGGAGCAGGAAGTCCGGCAGGCGTTGAGTGTCGATGATGGCGCGCACCGAATCAACGAACGGTTGAAGATCGAACCCGAGGCGCGCGGGATCGACGATGCGCTCGCCGGTTGCATCGAAAAAGTCGAAGGTGTCCGTGACCACGATGGCGCCGATCGCAGAGTGCAGGTACGCATTCACGCTGTGGCCCGGCCCCGCGGCGTCCATAACCTCGATGATGGAAACCCGCTCATCCGGCGTCCCAAACCCTTCGGACAGGATGCGCTTTTCCTCGCGCGCAATGTCGCCGGGCAGCTTCGAAACCGTGATGCGCGCACCCGCGAGCGCAAGCGTCGGAGAGCATACCGCTTCATCAAATCGCGAAAAATCGTTTGTGTGCGTGCGCGGATATATCTTCGCGTCTAACGACCCGTTCCCGGTTCCGAAAAAGCCGTATCGGACAAGCGCTGAAAAGAACGGAAATCCCAGGGCATCGGTGAATTGAAAAAGCGTTTCATTCAGGAAAACAGTCGGGTGAGATTGGGACGCATGCGTAACGCCGCGGATGGTGAGTCGGGACTGGAAGTCCCGCATGGAAAGCGCCGGGGCCATCGCGAGTAAAAGCTCCACGGCGCTCGCGCACGGCCCCGATGCTATCCGATAGCGACCGCCGGGAATCGTCTCCGGTCTGAAAATGATCGCGTCCTCTTCAACGGCTATTGAGCCGCAACCGGCGCAGGAAAGGAACGTCTCGATATCGCCGATGAGCGCTCGTGCGTGCGGCGTGTCGTCGAGAACGCGTGCGGCGCCCGGAAGCGTGACCGGTTTCCGCATGGCGAGCGAGAGCGCTATCGACAGGCGCACCGAAATCCAGTCGGGCGCGTCGAAATTGAGGACGATCATACGCTACTTCGCCAGATATTTTTTCAGCGCGTCCGGAATGGCGAGGCCGCCATCCTTCGTCTGGTAGTTCTCCATGACCGCAGCGAGCGTTCTCCCGGCCGCAAGACCGGAGCCGTTGAGCGTATGCAGGAATTCGGGTTTTCCGCCCTTGACCGGACGGTAGCGGATCCGCGCCCGCCGCGCCTGGTAGTCGATAAAATTCGAGCAGGAGGAAATCTCCACGTAGCGGTCGAGACCCGGCATCCACACCTCGATATCGTAGGTCTTGGCCGACGAGGCCGAGGTATCCGCGCTGCAGAGCAGGAGAACCCGATAGTGCAGATTGAGGCGACGGAGGACCTCCTCGGCGCTGGCGACAAGCGATTCGAGCTCGTCGAACGATGTTTCCGGATCGACGAATTTGACGAGCTCGACCTTCTGAAACTGGTGGACCCGAACCAGGCCGCGCGTGTCCTTTCCGGCGGACCCGGCCTCACGCCGAAAGCAGGCCGACTGCATCGTCACGTAGACGGGCAGATCCTCCTTCTCGATGATCTCGTCGCGGTAGAGATTGGTGAGCGTCACCTCGGCGGTGGGGATGAGAGAGAGCCCGTCGCGCTCGATGCGATAGTACTCGTCCTTGAACTTGGGGAACTGACCGGTCCCGATCATGCTGTCGTCGTTGACGATGTAGGGACCGAACACCTCGGTGTAACCGTGCTCGGTCGTGTGCAGGTCCAGCATGAAGTTGATGATGGCCCGTTCGAGGCGCGCCGCGAGATCGCGATAGACGTAAAAGCGCGTCCCGGCGATTTTTACGCCGCGCTCGAAATCGAGGATGTTCATGTCGACGCCGATCTCGAAATGCGGTTTCGGGGTGAAATCGAAGACGGGTTTCTCGCCCCAGGTGCGCACGACCACATTGTCCTCTTCCCCGCCGCCCTCGGGGACCGATCCGTCGAGGATGTTCGGGACCGACAGCACGAGATCGTTGTACTCGCCCTCGAGCGCCTCGACCTTCGCGTTCACGTCCTTGATGTCCGCAGCGATTCCATCAACCTCGCGCATGAGGTCGTCCGCGTTCTCCTTCTTCGCCTTTCGAGCGCCGATCTCCTTCGAGAGTTTGTTGCGCTGTTCCCGCAGCTGGTCGGAGCGGGTCACGAGGGCGCGACGCTCGGCGTCCAGCGCTTCAAGTCGGCCAAGATCCACCGCCTGCTCCATGTTTCTGATTGTGAGCATGCGCCGCACCAGCGCCATGTCCTCGCGGATATATTTCGGGTTGATCATACGGGGGCCTCGCGATGTTTTCCGCGCGCCGTTAAATTTATGGTTGAACAAAACGGTCGCACGTGTGATGGTATAGCATCATTACGCGGAACCGGACCGCATTTTGTCAAGAAAGATGGTTTCAGACCACCATAAAATCATTGATGCGCTCGAGCGCTCGCACCCGGAGAAGTTCCTGCCGGCGGACGCGGCCTTCGCCCGCATCAAGCGGGGCAGCCGCATCTTCATGGGCACCGGTTGCGGACAGCCGAGATTCCTGCTCAACGCCCTCATCGACTACGCGGAGGCGAATCCCAAGGCGCTCTTCGACGCCGAGATGTACGTGCTCCTCGCCTTCGGCATGGAACAATACCGATACGAGCGCTTCGAGCGGTCGTTCCATCAACACTGTTTCACGTTCCGTGACAACACCCGACGCACGTTGAATCGCGGAAGCGGCGATTACAACCCGGTGTTTCTCTCGAACATACCGCGCTTCATCAAGCGGCGGATCATCCCGATCGATGTCGCGTTCGTGCAGGTTTCGCTTCCCGACGTTCGCGGCCGCGTGAGCCTGGGCATCAGCGTCGATATCACGCGAAGCGCCGTCGACGCCGCCGGTCTCGTGATCGCCCAGATGAACGCCCACATGCCCTTCGTCCACGGCGACGCCGTGCTCCCGATCGAGGCCTTCGACGTCATCATTCCGCACGACGAGCCGCTCCTTGAGATCGAGCCGTTCGAACGGGACGATACGATCGACGCCATCGGCGCCTTCGTGTCGGGCCTGGTCGAAGACGGCAGCACCCTCAGCGTCGGACACGGACGGACCGCACAGGGGATCATCCCCCACCTCGCCGGGAAAAAAAACCTGGGGATCCACTCGGAGCTCATCAGCGACAACCTCGTGGGGCTGATCCGCGCGGGCGCGGTCGACAACGCCCATCGATCCATCCACCCCGGCGTGTCCACCGGCACCATCTGCATGGGGAGCGCCGAGACCTACCGGTTCCTGCACGACAACCGCTCCATCGAACTCAAGACCGCGGACTACGTGAACAATCCCGCGGTGATCGCGAACAATCGCGCCATGGTGTCCATCAACGGGGTCCTTTCGGTCGATTGCACCGGACAGGCGACCGCGGAATCCATCGGCGCATCGTTCTACAGCGGCCTCGGCGGCACGTCCGATTTCGCGCGGGGCGCGTCACTGTCCGACGACGGAAAGTCCATACTGGTCCTCCGGTCGAGCGCGCAGGGCGGCGCCGTTTCTCGCATCGTTCCGTTCCTCAAGGAGGGGGAGGGGATCACCGTGAATCGCGGGGACGCCGCGTATGTCGTCACCGAATACGGCGTGGCCCATCTTGCCGGGAAGAATATTCGCAATCGCGCGCTCGAGCTCATCGGCATCGCCCATCCCGCGCACCGCGCCTGGCTCATCGAGCAGGCCAAGCGTCACAATCTCATCCATCGCGATCAGGTCTTCATCCCGGGAAAATCCGGCGAATATCCGGTCCAGCTCGAGGAGACGGTTTCCCTGGACGAACGATGCGAGCTTTTGATCCGACCCGTCAAGCTCAGCGATGAGCGGCTGCTCAAGGAGTTCTTTTATTCGCTCTCTCCGCAAAGTCTGTACAATCGGTTCGTCACGGTCCAGAAGGAGATGCCGCACGAGGTGCTGCAGACGCTCGTGGCAATCGATTACCGCCAGCAGATGACGCTCCTTGCCATCGACAGAACGGATGAGCGCGAGACCGTCCTCGGTATTGCCCAGTACATCGTCGAGGATCCGCACTTCGCGAATTTTTCTATTTCGATACTCGACGACTGGCAAAACCGCGGCATCGGCTCGATCCTGCTGGACCGGTGCGTCGCGATCGCGCGTCAGCTGGGCATATCGGGCTTCACCGTCGATGTGCTCACGGAGAACAAGGCGATGATCGGGCTCGTGCGCCATGCCCGGAAGCGCGGCCACTCCGTCGACCGGACGATCGAGGGCGATATGGTATTATACGTCATGACGTTCTGCGACGCGCCATGAGACACCGCGCATCAGTGAAGGAGAGCACATGAAACGGATCATTCGACCGACGTCCATTATCGTGATTTCGCTGTTCCTGGTCGCAACACCGTTCATTAATCTGTACCAACTGCTCTTCTTCGGACAGCGGACGCACTGGATTGTGACGCAACATCCGTTTACGCCGGCCTCCATTCTCGGCTTTACCATGATTGTCCTGGCCCTCTGCGCGGGGATCGGCATCTATCAGATACGCCGCTGGGGCTGGTACTGCTTTCTCGCCTTCGCGGTCGTCATCCTCGCCGTGAGCGCCTATCGCATCGTGACCGTCCGCACCGCGTTCGCCATCCTGATTGCCGCCCTCAATGTGGCCGTGGTGATGGGAACGCTGTACCTCATCTCGCGAAATGTGCGCAAACCGTATTTTTCGAACGAGTTCCGCGGGTGGCGCATCGCTCGACGCGTTCCCCTGCGGCTTCCCGTGCAATTGCTGCTCAATCCGCTCACGGGCCGCTCCCTGGACGCGACGACGGAAGATTTTTCGGAATTGGGCGCATTAATTCCACTTGCAAATAATGAACCGGGATTTTCACTGGGACAGACCGTGCGGATGTCGATCAAGCTCGAAAATGACGAACCGATGACCGTCGCCGGCGAGATCGTACAGTTTCGAGACGGCTCCGATCGCGCCGCCTGTATCGGTCTCCGGTTTTATGTCGATGATGCGCGCCGCAACCGTATCGCGCGATTTATACGGCATCGATATACGCCGAGATACGAGTGCGCGTTTCCCATCGATGTGGCCACTGCCTCCGGAAACGCGCTTCGCGGCACGGTGAGCAATATGTCGTCCGGCGGCTGTTATGTGATGTGTTCCAGCGGCCTTCCGTTGGCCGGGGAGGAGGTCGAATGCACCCTGTATACGAAGGAGCGGGCGAGGGAACGCGCGACAATCGGTTTTTCCGGGACGATCACCTGGGTCAATCGTGATGGACGATATGACAAACCGAGGGGATTCGGCGTCCATATCGGGCGCGTGTCAATGGGGCGGGTGGCCTTCATCCTTCTGCATCTGTTCAACTTGCGCCGAAAGGCCCTGGTGAGATAACGTGAATACCGTCATGAATAGCCGGGTCGAACCTATCGGGAGCACGTATGAGTGACACACTCTCGAAATATAAATGGCGCGCGATCATCGGCGGCACCATCGCCGTCATATCATACATGTACTTTTTCGCCGGCTCCAAGCAGGACCCGGTCGAACGCAAGGTCCAGGAGCTCTCCTATTACAAACCGCGTTTCGACGACTCGATTTCGCTCGAAAAAAAACTGCTGCTCATGGGGCTTATCGATGAGCAGCGCCATTCATCAAATGAAATAAACGATTATCTCCTCTTCGTCTACGAGGAGCACGGGAAGGACATTCACCGGCCCTGGGGCCAATATTGGGCCGCCAATAAATTCGAAAGCTATTGCACCAAGCTGGTCCATGACGCCAATCCGGAAGGCACGCTCGACAAATCCGCCGTCGTCGATTGCATCTACGAGCTTTCGCGATCCGCTTTTCCCGGGCATGGCGATGCCATTTTTTCCCTCTATCACAAGATGCAGATGTACAACAACTGGTTGCGGCAAAACTCGCAGGACGAAGAATGGAATGAAAAATCGCCGCGCGACAGGGCCCGGGCTATTTGGGACAAGCGATACGAGCTTCTCGGCGTCGAGGCGACGGAAGAGATTTTCGCGCAGCGTCTCACCATGCATAAAACCGCCGATGCGCTCGACAGCGCACTCGACGCATCGGGATCGACCATCGAACAGAAAATCGACACGCTCAAGAAAGGTCTTTCATCCGCCTTCGGCGACGATCGCGCCACTTCCATTCTGAGCAATGAGAAGTATTATTTAACAAACCGCTTCCTGCAGTCTCCCGATGTCCAGCGCGACCTGTCCCGGCTCGACAACGACGAACGAGTGGAAGCCCTCGCCGAGATTCGGCGCAATCTCGGATTCAGCGAAGAGGAGATTGCACGGCTCGCCAAGCGTGATGCGCAGATCGACCAGGAATGGCGCAAGGGACTTGAGTACATGAAAAAGATCGAAGAGTATAAGAAAACCTATAAAAGCGGCGAACTCCAGGCGAAAATCCAAGAAGCGCGAAAAAAGTACTTTGGCGCAAGCCGCGCAATAGAGATCGAAAGCGAGGAACGACGCGGCGTATATCGTTACAAGTCAACGCGCACGTATGGACTTTAATACAGAACTGAAGGTACCCATGGATTTAACAGGAAAAACGTATCGAACTGCGACGACAGCCATTCTCATCGCGGGCATCGCGTATATCGCATTGTCCTGCGCTAAAAAACCCGCCCCTGAGGCCATACTTGGCGAGTGGGTCGGCGACTCAAAAACGATGATGTCCGACGAAAAATTCAAGGCAAAAATAAACCGGCCCCGGGCAGCGGATATGGCCACGCGCATGCTCGACGCGCTCACCATGATCATTACGAAGGACACGGTAACCGCGCAGGTCGACAAAAACAAGGTTTCAACCCGCTACTCGGTTATTTCCTCTACTGATAACTCCGTTATCGTTGAAATACTCGATGGCCCGCGTAAGGGCACGCGAACGACCATCACGATAACAGACCGGAACCATCTTCGTATCAATGAGGAGGGGAATCCCGGGACGCTGTTCATTAAACGTAAGTAACAAAACACGTATTCGCGGCGTTATCTTGTGCTTCTCATGATACAACAAAGCGGGATGCCGTTGCTGGCATCCCGCTTTCGCGTTCATACTGCTGTTTTGAGCGCCGCGTACGCTTACGGCATGGACCGCATCATGTCGATGGTGTTCTGGTACCAGTCTACGATCCGGATTTCCCCGTTGGTGCCCTGACATGCGGCGGGCTCCTGACGCATGGTGGTGTCGCGGATGTAATCCTGTATCCAGTTGTTGTTGAGGACGCCGATGACCTGCATGTGGTCCTCGTTGACGTAGCCGAGACAGTTCCACTGACCCTTCGAGGGTGTTTCCTTGAAGTTCACGAACTTGCGATAGTTGATCGTGGGCGTGCGGCCGATCTTCGGGCCGGCCTGGCTCCATACGTTCACGATCGCATCGTGTTGCGCCCACACATCGCTCGGCCAACCGGTCGGGCACGTCCATCCCTTCGCCGTGAGACCCCAGTTCGCGAGCGGCGAGGTCAGGTTGAAGTCGAACAGGCAACCGAGAATCGATAGATCCGAACCGACCGTGCAACCGTTTCCGCCGCCACGGGCCGTGACCCAGGAGAAGTAGTAAATGTTCGGGTCTTCGGTCTCGTTCACGGTGATGTCGGGAGCTCCCTCGGGAGACAGGTCGTAGAACGACATGTCCTTGGTCAGATTCATTGTTGAGGCAGGAACGCCGTTCCACTGATCCAACTTGAGGCCGTAGAGTCCGCGGATAAATGCGAAGTTGTCATTGGTGAGGCTGTAGATCCACATGACATCGTCGTAAATTTCGTCCGCACTCTGCTTCAGAACAGAGGTGGTGAGATGGTCCACACCGTAGGTGAGGGTGGTGCCGTTGTGCGGCGCCGATACCGTGTTGACCACGCCGATCAGGTCGGCGGCGCTGGCCTTGCTGTACTTCGCCTTGAAGCACATCGGGCTATCCATGTTCTCGTCAACGCCGCACACTTTCCCGGCACCGGGACCGTCATTGATGATGTCGATGAGTTTCCGGATGGTCTGACCGCCGAAGCTGTGCGTGATGACGTGGACCGGCCAAGCAAGATTCGCCCACCCGTTCTCGTCCTGATTGAAGTAGGTGTCGGCCACTGAGGCCGCATGGCCATACTGCGCCGCGTGCGCATTGCCATAATATACAGTGCGGCAGTTGGTCAACTGCGCATAGAGTTCACAGGCGCGGTCATGCGCGCTGGAGACCGGTCCCACGGTCGCGGTGCGAACATCATATCCGCGATCGCGAAGCTTGGCCTGAACGTCGGTCTCGAAGCCCCAGTACTTGAAGCCGAGCGCCTCGGTGCGGCCCCATCCTGCAAAACCATGCACCAGCACGATGGACTTGCCGCCAAGGCGCGCAGAGGCCGGTTTTAAATTAATCTTCATATACGAGTTCCAACTCGATAAGCAGGCAAAACCGCCGTGGCTGTGGAATTTCACATAAATCGCTGAGTAGGGTGTATTCCACTGTATTCGAAGATTCCTGTCGGTGTTTAGATAATTACCGTCAAAGAGATTTAGATATGTATTCGACCATGTGTCAACCTCGCCGCTCAACGAGTTCTTATTCTGGTCGTAAATCTCCCATCGACGTGTACAAACGCCGCCATCATCGTTCGGATTAAGAACAATTTCTTTCCAACCCGTTTTTGGCAGGAACACGGTGATTTCAACGTTGTTGTCAATGTTACTCCCATTTTCCAACGGGGTTGTAACGTTGTAAAACGATCGGTTCTCATTGACCGATGGATGCGTCCAGCTCTCTGTGGTGAACCGGGCGTTATCTGCATCAGCAAAAACAGTACCCGTCGCAGCAAAAACTATTACGGGTATTAACCACAATAGTTTCTTCATATAAAACCTCCACGGTTAAATTTGGATAATTTGTATTACTATTAATCCGTCATAATAAGAATACATAGGGACTGTTAAATCGTCAAACAAAAAAAGACGTCCGGACGTTTTTTTGTAAAATTCATTCAACTGTATTCATTATAAATATTTTAGATATATATATTATTATATCTTTAAATTATATTTGTTTATAAATATTTATATTTAATTAATTTTGTAATATTATTATTAATATAATATAAATAATTACATAAAATAAAATTGACCATATAATCTCGAAATTCCTTCGAGCAAAAACAATTGACAAAGCGCATAACAACATCGTGAATAATCGCACTAATCCATTTTGCCGATACTTGATGGATTATTTCTTAAAATTTATTCGAGGTTCAGCGATATGAAAAAAGCTGTTGGCATCGTAATGTTCTGTACGCTTATTCTGTGCTGTTTAAACGCGTGTGGTCCCTCATCCAAGAACACGGACGGCGATGTCCGTACGGCGATTTCGGGATTAAAGGATTTCTATACCGAACTGTTTTCAATGTTCGAAAAAAACAAGGCAACGCCCGGGCAGGGAATTTCCGCAGCGGAAAAACTGGTAGCCGACAACGATAAAAAGCTACTCGGATACGGCACGGTGCTCCATCGGCCGTTAAGCCCGGAGCAGATGGTCATGCTTGATACGTTCAATAATGACGTGTCCGCCATGTCGATCACGATAAACGAAACGCTTCGGAAGCATTACCATAAGCTCGACAATGCCGAAAACAGAATCCATCTTCTCCTCAATAAAGTCCGCCTTCACCATGATGTACAGATAGACCGAGAGAAGATACGCCAGCATCGTGAGGCCGCCGCCCGCAAGGACGAAGATTGCAAGAAGAAAGGCAATTGTAAATAACTACGAAAACCAACATCATACGGAGGACTGCAATGAATATGATCAGAATTTGTGCTGTGTGCGCGATAGCATTCGCGTGTCTCGTACTGTCGTGCACGCCGTCCAATAAGGAACTCGACGAGGCATTTGCCGGCGTACAAGCCCTGTACAAAGGATTCATCAAGGTGCTCGACGACAATAAGAGCGATCCGGCCAAAGCGGCCGTTGAGGCCGAGAAATACGTTAGCGGCAAGCAGGGAGAGATCAACAAGCTGGCGGACATCTTCAAGAAAAAGCACACCGAAGAGCAGATTCTTTTGATAAAAAAGTTCAATCTCGATCTTCAGTCGAGCTTCACGAACGACAGCATGCCACTGAAGTCATTCTACGAGAAGAACAAGGATGTGCTCGAAAAAATCAACGCGCAGATCCAGAAGCTCAGAACGGCCCACCAGGTGAAGGAATAATCGACGATACGCCAGTACACCATGCAATTCGACACGCCCCGCATCCGTTCGCGGGGCGTGTTCATTACCGCACCCGCTTCCATACCGACGCCAGTCGATCGCGATGCAGCACGGTCCACCGGTCTCGCTCGTCGGGATGGAACACGAAATCGTTGTCGACCAGCAGATATTCGACGTGATAGGTGTCGAGCAGGCGTGTTTGCGTCGCGGCGCCCCGATATATCTGGAAAAATTCGCCGAAGCGAATGTCGGTGTCGGCGTTCACGTGGCGGCAATCGAGAAAGGTGGTGCACCGGGGATAGCGCTCGTAGAGAAGATACGAGCTCCACTGCGTGATCATCCGCTCAGCGACAAAAATGCGCCCCTCGATTCCCCGCGATTTCATGAAGGCGACCGCCTCGACGGGAAACCAGTTCGGATCGGCGTCCTGGCGGGACGATACGATGGTAGCGGAGAAATCGGGAAGCCGCATCATGAGAACGAACGCCACGATTGCCGCACCGAGTGACAGCAGCGCCGCGCGATAGGCCTTCGCTGCGCGCAGCGAATCGACGAATGGGGCCAATGCCAGCCCCAGCGGTATTCCCGCCATATAGATAAAGCGCATGTGGCGAATCGAAAGATAGAGAAACGGCAGCGCGGCGACAATGAACACCGGGGACAATTTTCGTTTATACATCGCAAAGCCCAGAAGGAGCGCCGATGCGACCGGAAAAACCGCCATCGGAAAGCGCTTGTCGAACAGGTGTCGAAGCGGCGATTCGTACTCCATTATATAGCGCTGCAGCGGCTTTGAACCGATCGCGAAGGCGATTTTCTCGTAATGGTGCGGCGTGCACAACACCCCGAGCCACAGCGCAACGGCGAGCAGGCACAGGCGTCCATGTCGTCCATCGAGCCGCTTTTTGTAGAGTGGCACTGCGATATCCGCAATCACCATGAGGCTCACCGTGGCCGGAAAGATAATGGCCTCGGTGTGGAGGTTCATCCAGAGGGCGCTCATGCCGAAGAGGGCGAGCATGTCGCGCGGACGCGGATCGTGCCAGCGTCGATACAGCACGGCGAAGGCGAGGAACAGGAACACCATCGAGAAGAGGTGCGGGCGGACACGGAAGCGATCCATCGAGACGGCGAACACCGCAAGCGCCAGTGCGGTCGACTCGAGCGGGTCGAATCCGAGAGTCGCAAAGAAGAGCAACAGGGCGATCCCGAACAGAAACGCCATCAGCGGCACCAGCGCCCTGAGACCGGTGAAGCCGAAGCGCGCATCGATGAGATGGAACACGATATCGGACAGCCAGAGATGATGGAGCAGGCGCGGCGAATCGTGCGTCGCGAAGCTCAGGGGATCGGAGTCGGGAATGCCCCGCTCCTGGACGATGAGCCGCCCCTCGACGACGTCGATCCAGCCGCAATCCCGGTTCGGGTAAAATGAAAGGACGGAGAGGGCGAGAAGAATCAACGAACCGGCGCAATAGCCGTGCCGGGCCTTGAGCCTCATGCGAACGGGCTCAGGGCATCACCCGATTGCGGACCTTGAGCTCCACAACCGGGTCTGCCGGATCGTTTGTGTACAGCCGTACTGAAGCGGTCCCCTCCTTGGGACGGTCAAGCTTCAGTTTTTTCTTCGCGATCATGATCAATTCCAGCGTTCCCTGGCCGCCGGCCGGGATCTCCGTGCTCGAAAGCCGGTAGGTGTCGCACCCTCACCCGGGTTTTACCTTTTCAATGACGAGCGTGCCGGTCCCCACGTTCTTGAAATGAAATACGTGCGAGTACTGTCCCGGCGTCGTCACGTCGCCGATATGATGCTCCCTGGCGTCGAGGTGGATGCGCGGGGTCCGCGTGCATGCCGCGCACACGGCCAGTATGATAAAAATCATCGCGAGCGCTTCGCGGATCAACCGTGCGCGTGGTGCGTTTTTTCGCAGTATGTGTTGCATGGCCGGGAACCGCCTATCGCGCCATCTCCGCCGTTCTCGAGAGCCGAAGAAGCAGCCGCGAGAAAGCGATGCGCCCTTTCTTGAATTTCGTTATGGTGATCCCGAAACCGGGCGGTTTGCCGAAGCGGTCATCATGGTTGACCCAGACGACCGTTCCGGCGCAGAGCACGGTCCGATGCCCGGACGAGGCGGGAATGTGCAGTTCGATGCGGACACGGTCGTCCTTCTCGAACGTGGTCCCAGTTGCGGATATATAACAGCCGCCCGAAGATACGTTCCACGTCTTCGCGCGGACCTTTTCGCCCTTTTCATTGCGGCACTCCGCGGTAAGCGCGACACGATAGCGCGGAGTATAATGCGCGTTGATAAACCGCTCGATGATGGCGCGCTTGTCCCGCCGCACTCGCACGAACTTGAGACCCACCAAAAAAGCGCCCGGCGCGCTTTCGCGAACCTGCACAACGACGCCCGAAAGGATGATCGGGTCGCGCGCGCCGATGTTGAACTGTATTTGCATTCGCTGCCCGAGCGTAAGCGGATAGGCGTCGGGAGCGAGTTCCACCAGCGCGCCCAGCTCGGAGAAGTCTATCGTTTTGGTGGCGATCGAGACGTCAGGATTTTCGTCCAACTGTATCTGGACCGGGATCGCAAGCGGGATGCGGTCCCGAATGCGCCATCCGCGGAACTGGTTGGAGAGGTAGGGCAGGCGGGTATTCCGCGAGATGAGGTAGATGGTGATCGCGAGCACCACCACGAGGAGCGAGGTGATCATGACCGCGAAACCGGTTTTTACCATGAAGAGGCGTATCACGCTGAACACGGTCACATAGCCCGAGAACCCGAGAAAGAGATACCACCCCCATCGCTTGATATAATACAGGCCAATGCCGGAGAAGATCGCCAGCAGCATGGTCACAAGCCCGATGACCGACTGGAACGAAAAATCATGACGGACGAGCAGCCAGTGGGAGGTGCGGCCGAAAAACAGGTATTCGTAGATATTGAGAAACGGCGAGAGGATGAGCAGGACGGCGATGGCTTTGATGGTGATGGGCCGTATGATTTTTCTCATGGATATCGCCAACGGAACCGCGGATAATGTGAACGTACGGCGGTGATGATTGGGCGGGAAAGCAAATATGTCAATACAAATACGCGCGGTGCGTCATCAGGTTGTTCGCTCCCCGGCCCATCGGCGAGTGATTCCTCTACCGCCGACACGCCGGGGCGCAATTGCGTCAGGCGAGCGCGCCGCCGTCAACGACGATGGTCGCGCCGGTGGTGAATGACGATGCATCGGAGGCGAGGTAGAGCGCCGCGCCCGCCATCTCGTCCGGCTGCCCCGCCCGATGCAGGGGGATCGCGGGCAGGATTAGCGTATCCATGAGCTCCTGGTTCTCGATCATGACCGAGGAGAACTTGGTGTCCGTGAGCCCCGGGAGAAGCGCATTGACGCGGATTTTGTAGGGCGCGAGCTCCTTCGCGAACGACTTTGTCATGGCAATCACGCCGGCCTTGGTGATGGAGTAGACGCCCTGCAGGGGCGCCGGCCGAATGCCGTTGATGGACGCGACATTGACGATCGAGCCGCCGCCCTTCGCGACCATCATTTTCGCGGCATGCTGGCTCATGAAAAAATACCCCTTGAGGTTTACCTCCATGGTCTTGTCCCATGCCGCCTCCGGAGCGTTCAGCACGTCGCCGAAATAGAAATTCGTGGCGGCGTTGTTGACCAGTATGTCGATGCGTCCATACTCGCTCTCGATTTGCTTGAAGAGAGCGATGATCTCTTCCATTTTACCGTTGTGGCAGGGAATGGATTTCGCTTTCCCGCCATCGGCGACAATCGCCTTTTCGACGACCGTCAATCCTTCACGCTTCCGGCTGGTGAGCACCACCTCGGCGCCGTACGCCGCGAAGGTCTTCGCGATCGATTCCCCGATCCCGCGGCTCGCACCGGACACGAGCGCTATTTTCCCGGTAAGATCAAACAGGTTCTTCATGATGCTTCCTCCGCTGTTATCGTATCGTAGATGTCCTTCGGCGCTCTTGTATCAATGCGCCCCTTTGAGGAATTCCGGCTGGCTGTATTTCGGATTCGGGTACTCGTAGAATCCCTTTCGCGTCTTCTGGCCCAGCCGTCCCTCGTCGACATACCGCTTCATGAGGTCCGCGTTCTTCATCGCCTGCGGGTCCTTTCGTTTCTGCGCCCAGTAGTTGGTGATATGCCAGACGGTGTCGATGCCCACGCTGTCCATCATGCCGAAGGGGCCCACCATCATGTGCGTCACGCCCATCCAGGCGCGGTCGATGTCCTCCACGGACGCGACGCCGTTCGCCGCGAGCGTCTGCGCCGAGAAGAACAGCGTCGATATCATCGCATTGAATACGTAGCCGTGGCTTTCCTTGGTCATCATGATGGGAAGCTGTCCGGTCCGCTCAGCGAACGCCTTCACCAGCGACACCACGGCGGGATCGGTGCCCGTGTGCGGCATGATGTCCACGACGTTGGTGATGCGGATGTCGTGGAAGTGAAAGGCGAGAAAGCGGTCGGGACGACCGGTCGCCTCCGCGAACATCGACGGGAGCAGGGTGGAGGTGTTGGTCGTGAACACGGTCCGCTCCGGGCACAGCGCATTAAACTGCGAAAAGATCTTTCCCTTGAGCGAAGGGTCCTCGGGGACCGATTCGCTTACGATGTCGGCGTCGGCCGCGGCCGCCGCGGCGTCGGTCGTCATGCTGATCCGCGCGAGCGCGGCGTCGGCCTCCTCCGGCGTGATCTTCTTCCAGTCGACGAAGCCCTGCACGAGCCGTCCGATCCGCTCGCGCGCGGTCTGCAGCACCTCGTTCTTGATGTCGTAGATCACGACATCGTAGCCGCCGATCGCGCAGGGAACGCTGATCTGCTGTCCCATCGTGCCGCCGCCGATTATGAGCACCTTTTTCACATCATCAATCTTCATTCTCTCCCTCCCTTATCGATGGTCCGTCGCGTCGATCACCGCACGCGCCGTCTCCTCGAGGATCTTCACCGCGAAGATGAGCATCTTGAAACGCTCGTCCTTGGTCTGGCCGTGAACGTATCGATAGTAGATCTGTTGCGCAATCACCGCGAGGCGAAACAATCCGAAGCAATAGTAGTAGTCGAACGAACCGACGGCGATGCCGGTCTTCGCCGAATAGCGGGCGACCTGCTCGCGCCGGGTGAGCATCCCGTCGAGATGCGTGGGCATGAGCCGTATGGCCTGCATGTTCGGCGGATCGTCCTTTTCGATCCAATAGGCGAGAGACGAGCCCAGGTCCATCAGCGGATCGCCGATGGTCGCCATCTCCCAGTCGAGGAGCCCGGTGATCTCGACCGGGTCGTCCGGATTGAGCACCGCATTATCGAACTTGAAGTCGTTGTGGATGATGGACACGCGCGGGCAGTCGGGCGGCATGGTGTCATGCAGCCACGCCATCACCCGCTCGAAATCCGGCGCATCGGTCGTGCGCGCATCCCGGTATCGCGCGCTCCACCCATCGATCTGGCGGCGGACATACCCTTCCGGCTTTCCGAATTCCGCGAGGCCCGCGGCCGCGTAATCGATCGTATGGAGCTCGGCGAGCACGTCGATGAGGTTCTCCGAGAGTCTGCGCGCCTCTGCGGGGGCGAGCGCCATCCCGGCGGGAAGGTCCTTTCTCAGTATGATCCCCTTTAGGCGCTCCATGACATAAAACGGGCACCCCATCACGCCCTCGTCCTCGGAGTAGACCAGCGCCGTTGGGCAATAGGGAAAATGCGGCTTGAGCGCGGTGAGCATTCGGTATTCCCGCCCCATGTCGTGCGCGGTCTTTGCTTTTTTGCCGAACGGCGGCCGTCGCAGTATCATTTCCGTATCGCCAACGGAAACAAGATAGGTGAGATTCGAAAACCCGCTTGGGAATTGCTTGATGGCAATGTCACCCGAGAGCCCGGGTATGGCTCCCAAGAGAAAATCTCGGACCTTTGCCGCATCGAGCTCTTCACCGGAACGAATGGTTGATGGTTGGTCAATGTGTGCCATGTCGTTTCTCCTTGCTATGGCCTTTCGCCGCCGTTGGGCGCGCGTTCACGGACAATCGCCGATTCGATGAATCCTTCGACGAACGAGGCGTACTCGTCCACCGTCACCTTCCGCTGGGAATACTTCCAGCGCTTGAGATACCAATCCTGCAGCATCGCTTTGATCACCGCGCCGGTGAGCTCGATGTTCTCCACCGAGAACACGCCCTCGTCACGCCCCGCCGTCAGGATGTCGGTGATGATCCGCTCGGTGTACAATTCGCTCTCGATAGGGATCGTGCGGTTTTGCTTTTTCAGGTTTTTCGTTTCCATGAAGAAAAAATAAAACCATTGGTGCAACAGTTCGCTCAGGTACAGATGGCTCCGTATCGCGACGCGCAGGCGGGGCAGGGGATCGCGAATATGGTCGATCCGCTCCGCGAGGATGCGCTTCACGGTCGCCTGTCCCTGACGCTGTATCATCGTGAGCAGCTCGTCCTTGCTCGAAAAGTACGCGTACAGCGCCCCCATGCTCAGTCCCGATTCGCTGCAGAGGTCCCTGAGGCTCATTGCGTCGAAGCCCACCGCGCTGCTCAGCTTGAGCGTCGCGTTCACGAACGCCGCGAGATTGGGGACCGCGACCGCCTCCTTTTTAATTTTAAGAGTCGCGCGGTTCTCCCGGAAGTAGTCGCGGCAGATGTCCTCCACCGTGAGCGATACCTCCGCGCGGAAGGCGCCAAACCCGACCCTCTGTTCCGCAGTGGCGGCCATATTACCCGGCATACCGCGCAAGGCAGCGTTTCGCGAACGAGGTCTTGTGGACCTCGTCGGCGCCGTCGTAGATCCGCGCGGCGCGCTCGTGTCGGAAGAAGTAGGCGAGCACGGTGTCGTCGGTCATCCCCAGACCTCCATGGACCTGGAGCGCGCGGTCAACCACCCGCTGCATGGTGTTCGCCACGACGTATTTGATCATGCTCACATCGTCGCGCGCCTCCTTGTGGCCGGCGGTGTCCATCCGCCACGCCGCGTAGAGGGTCATCAAGCGCGCCGCCTGTATCTCCGCGGCGGAATCAGCCACCCACTCCTGGACGATCTGCCGCGTCGCGAGCGTCTTTCCGTTGGGCGCGATCGGCCGCTCGTTCGCGCGCCGGCACATCAGATCGAAGGCGCGGCTGCAGATGCCGAGCCAGCGCATGCAGTGATGGATTCGCCCCGGCCCCAGCCGGTCCTGCGCAATCACGAATCCCATCCCCTCCTTCCCGAGAAGGTTCTTCCGCGGCACCCGGCACGACTGGAACAGCACCTCTCCGTGACTGGCATAGTCGCTGCCGGAGTGGCCCATCACGGGAATGTTGCGCACCAAATTATACCCGGGCGTATCGGTCGGGACGATGATCATGCTCGCCCGAAGGTACACCGGCGCCTCGGGATCGGTGATCGCCATCGCGATGGCGAAGGTCGCGCCGTCCGCGCCGGTCGTGTACCACTTGTGGCCGTTGATCACGTAATCGTCGCCGTCCTTCACGGCCGTCGTGTCCATCATCACCGGGTTCGATCCGGGCATGTCCACCTCGGTCATGGCGAAACAACTGCGAATCTTCCCGGCTGCGAGCGGGGCAAGATATGCATCCTTCTGTTCCTCGGTCCCATGCTGATGCAGAATCTCGATGTTGCCCGCATCCGGCGCCTGGCAACCGAACACATAGTGCCCGAGCGGCGAGCGCCCCAGCGCCTCGGAGACCAGCCCGTGCTCAAGCATGGAAAGCCCCATGCCGCCGAGCTCGGTGGGGTGATTGGGACCCCAGAGCTCCATTTTTTTCACCATCGCCCGTTTTTGCTCGAGGACCGGGAGCATGTCGCGAAACTCGTTCACCAGGAACTCGCGCTCAAGCGGGATGAGCTCCCGGTCCACGAACTCGTTTATCATTCCGAGAACCGCCTGCATCTTTTCCGATATGCCAAAATCCATTGTCGTCCTCCCTGCGCCTTCGGGCGCTATCGATAGGTGATGAGCGACGCGTCCCCCGCGCGCTCGAGATGCGTGTATTCGTTAAACGTCGACATCATGATCCGTTCCGGTGTGCACTTGAATCTGCTCACCGATGAGTTCACGACCTGTTCGCGGAGGCGCATCGTTGCGCCGTCGTCCAGGCCGAGCGCCTGCTGCGCAATGACCGAAATCGGCCCCCCCGACGTGAACACGGCCACGCGTTTCCCCGATCCGTCCGTGCGCATGATCTGCGTCACCGCAGATCGGACAGCGTCCTGGAAGTCGCGCCAGCGTTGCAATCCGGGAACATCGTGCCGCCCGGAGGCCCACATCAGCATGACCGCCTCGAAAACGGTTTGAAACGACCGTTTGTCCTGAAGCAACCGTCCTGAGTGTTCCTTCATCGAGGGCTGCTCCTCGAGGAGTATCGGAACAAGCGCCGTAAGGATCTCCCGCGACTGGTACTCGTTTAATCCATCCAGCGTGGTGATCCCGGGCGCGGGCCCGGGGTAGGCGCCCATGAACGATTGCGCCGTTTCGGCATGTCGAACAAGGGTGCCGGAGTACGCGGCATCGAAGCGGATCCCCAGCGCATTGAAGTGCTCCGCCAGAAGCCGCGCCTGGCGCATCCCCGTATCGGAGAGCTTATCGTAGTTCCCGCTCCCGAACGAGGCCTGTCCATGCCGTATGAAATAAATCGTGCTAATAATTCTCAACTCCACGACCATCATGCATGGTGGTTTATAAATGTCAATAAATATTTCGAGCGCTCGCTATATTTTTTGTTGACAAATCAACCTTCCATTTTTTTATTACGATTAGAGCGTATAACAGTAGGTTCATTGCCAATTGAACCGTACGAGATGGCTGGAATAGGTTCTTTGAGATTATGAAAACATGAGGTAGACATGTCCCCAAAAGAGAAGACCATCCTTTCTGAAGAACAGACCTTTACGTATTTCGAGAAGGCGCCAACGATTGATCCCGGGGAATTCCAAAAGGTCATCGATTCGCGCCGCTCGGTCCGTGTTTTTGATGATACGAAGATCCCTGAGGATATCGTTCGAACATGCATCGAAAATGGCCTCCTGGCGCCAAATTCTTCCAATCTGCAGCCGTGGGAGATCTATTGGGTTTCCAGTCCCGAGAAAAAACGGGAGCTCGCCCGCTATTGCCTATCGCAGATAGCGGCAAACAAGGCCGCCGAGCTCATCGTCCTCGTCGCGCGCACGGCGACCTGGCGACAGCATGCCCGGGAGATGGTGACCCTCTTCACGTCCGGACCGGACAAGGCCCCGGCAATGGCGATTGCGTACTACAAGAAGATCGTTCCGTTCGTATATACGCAGGGATTCCTCGGCATCCTGGGCTTCCTAAAGCGAATAGCGTTCTTTGTAAAGGGACTGTCGTCACCCGTCATCCGCGAACCCGTCACGCGCGCACATCTTCGCACCTGGGCGATCAAGACGACGGCGCTCGCCGCCGAAAATATCATGCTCTCGTTTCGCGCATACGGCTACGACACCTGTCCCATGGAGGGGTACGATTCGAAGCGCATCAAAAAATTGCTCGGACTGCCGCGCGATTCGGCGGTCGTCATGGTGATCGCAGCCGGGAAGCGCACCGAGGGCGGGATCTACGGACAGCGAATTCGGTATGATTCTGCGCGTTTCATCAAAAAGGTCTAACCGGTATATGCGCATTCTCGTCTGCATCAAGCAGGTGCTCGATTCCGAATCGCCGATCGTACTCGACGAGCGGGCCCATTGGATCGAGGAACACACGCGCTGCACGTGGATCATGAACCGCTACGACGAGTTCGCGCTGGAAGAGGCGCTTCTGATCGGAGAACGACACGCCGACGTCCATATCGACGCGTTGACCGTGGGACCGCCGCGCGCGGCGGCAGTGGTCAAAAAGGCGCTGGAGAAGGGCGCTCATGACGCGATTCACCTGCGTGTCGATGATCCCTCGCTTTCAGCTGCGCAGACGGCCGCGCTCATCGCGGGTTACATCGCGGATACATCATACGATCTCATACTGACAGGCGTCATGTCCGAGGACCTCATGCAGGCGCAGGTCGGGCCGACCCTGGCCGCGCTCAGAGGCGTCCCGTGCGCCGCATCTGTCGTGTCGCAGTCATGCGATATCGACACGGGGACGATTCGGGCGCGCATCGAGCTGGACGGCGGCAGTCACGAGGTGGTCGATCTCCCCATGCCCTGCGTCCTGACGATCCAGTCGGGCATCAACCAGCCGCGATATCCGTCTCTGTCCAACGTTCTCCGGGCAAAGAAGGTCGAACCGCGAACAGCTATATGCGATATGGCGACCGTGGCGGCACGGAGAGACCGGGTGGAATCGATCGATTTTCCCGAGCGCCTCAAGAATGTCATCATGATCGACGGAACGCCCGGCGAGAAAGCCGCAGTATTGCTTTCGTTACTGAACGAGAAGGGCGTTTTGAGATAATCATGGACCGGGTATATCTCGTTCTCGACACCGTAAACAATTCGATACCGCGACAGAGCTTCGACGTGCTCAAATGCGCCGCGGTAATGGCGGGAAATGACCGGTCACGAATTCTCGCGATTGTGCCCGGAAGCGATTGTACGAAACATGCGCAGTCATGTTCCGATGAGTTCGGCATCGCCACCATCGCCCTCGAGCATCACGGCCTTCGCCTCCCCAACCCGGACTTGCTTGCCGCGCTTCTGGACGAAATCCTCACGTTCGAGGGCGAAATCTGCATGTGCTTTTCGAACACGGTCAATAATGCGCATACCGTTTCGCGCCTGGCCATCCAGCACAATGCGTCATCCATCACTGCGGTCGATTCGATCTCGTTCAAGGACGGCACGCCGCTCTTCACGCGTTCGATCTTCAACGGAAAGTGCCGGCAGGTTGTCGCGCCCGCGTCCACAGCGGTCGTTGCGACCTTCAATCCCGGCGGATTCCCCGAGCCGACCTGGGTGACGACGTCGGAATCCATTCCCGCGGTGCGAACGGTCCGTCCGAACATCACTCCGAACGCGGTACAACCGGTTTCACTTGAAGAATCGAGCGATACGGACGAGGGTCTTGAAGAGGCCGATGTCATCGTATCGGCGGGTAGGGGCATCGGCGCGCGGGAGAACCTTGAGCTCATTCGATCGTTCGCGGGCATCATCAGGGATTCCGCAATCGGCGCATCTCGTCCGATCGTGGACAATCGCTGGCTCCCGTACTCGCGTCAGGTCGGCGTAACCGGGAGGAGGGTGGCGCCACGCGTGTACATCGCTTGCGGAATATCCGGCGCGCACCAGCATGTCGTGGGCATGAAGGATTCTCAGTGCATCATCGCCATCAACACCGATCCCCATGCCGCGATCTTCGACATCGCCGATTACGGTATTGTAGCGGACCTCTCCGCGTTTGTACCGCTCGTCCTGAAAACTCATTCAGAAAAAAGCAAAGGCCGCTGATTTTCATCAGCGGCCTCTTCGCATGCTCCAAGAGGAGCACGATTAACGAACCAGATTATCGATGACATCTTGTTAGACATGCAGCTTTGGATGTTGGAGTACAAGTAGGCAAACGTAGACGGTTCTCGAACCCGTCGAGAAAGCCGATTATTGACGACATCATACTCGACCTGCTGCTCTGGAATTTAGAGAAGAATGTTACATCCTATAATTCACACCTTGTTGTTTATTCGTGCATGTAAATCGAGTTTGAATCTATTTTGAACCTCGAATAAGTAATAAATATGAACATAAAGTATTTTAACGCTGTATATAATATCGTATACATTATAATAATATGTTTACAATAATGCGACATAAACATGTAATTTTTTTTATTTATTAAAATTAAAATTTTTATCATGGGATCTTGACATGGGAGTCACTATGTGAAATTATGAGACATAATTTTTTAATGGTGGATTGCCATGGCAAAGAGATTGTCGCATCAAATGGTTTCAATAATTGAGATGGAGTATCGAAGTGGGCGAGGGCCAAGGGAGATCTCCCAGGATCAAGGAATCAGCACAAACACCATCAGGAGTCTGATACGCCGGAAAGGATGGGCTGGAGACCGTAAAGAGATTCGAAAGTTGGCTGCTGAAATAATAGTACGCGAATATTCCGAAAACCTTGCACGCAAACAAATTGAAGCGCGAGAATTTTATGCACGAAGTAGTCGTAGGGCAAGTATCAGGATTCTTAAGTTGCTAGAGGTTGAAACAGACGCATTTAAGGCAAAGTCTTTGGTTGAAGCGCTTCAAAGTGCTCGGAAGGGTGAATTCGCATGTTATGACGTTAAAGAGGAAAAAGTGGGCGATCATGTGGTTGGTGGCGTAATTATCAATTTCCCGGATACAGTAAAAAGCTGGGTTGGTATTCCGAATGGAACTGAAATATAGATTTACCGAAAAACAAATATTTGCATCACGTCTTCTTGGTGATGCATCGAAGGTGTTCTACTTGTTCTATGGTGGATCGAGGAGCGGAAAAACATATCTCAGTTGTGTTTTTATTATTGTTCGCGCTCTTTATTTTCCGGGAAGTCGTCATTTGGTGGCTCGCTATTCGTTTGCAAACGCAAGAACTACAATTTGGTTACAAACTCTTTATCCCATGTTGCGAATTTTTGAAAAGTCCGGACAGTGTAAGATTTCGAAGACGGAATGTGTCTGCACATTTAAAAATGGAAGTGTAATAATCTTAGATGGCCTTGAAGAAAGCCGTAAAGAAAGTGTTTTAGCGGCTGAATATGGGACTATTTTTATCACTGAGGCGAATGAAAACAAGTATGAAATTGTCGAGATGTTAATGAGCAGATTGAACGACACCTCGATTGATCAATATGGCAATAGAATCCATCTTAAATTTATTTGTGACCTCAATCCTACGGTTAAAACTCACTGGACATATCAGCTTTTTATCGCTGGTCTGGAACCAGTGACTGGTCAACCTAAAACGAATTACCACGAGTATGTAGCAATTCAATTCCGCCCTGAAGACAATCAGGAGAATCTGTCCGACGGATATATTAGCCACTTGCAGTCATTATCACCAGCCATGAGGAGAAGGTTTTACGAAGGAGAGTTTGGGAGTTATCAAGGCCTCGTTTTTCAGCTTGAGGAAAGCAAGCACATAGTTGATGATTTTAAAATTCCATCGGAATGGAAACGATTCAGGTCGATTGATTTTGGATACACCCATAATTTTGTGTGCTTGTGGGGAGCGTATGATCACAACAGTGAATTATTATATTTATATAGAGAATATTCCTCGTCAAGGATTACTGTTCGTCAACATGCTGAAGTGATTCAAGAACTAACTGGCAAAGAGCAAGTCGCCTGTACTGTAGCTGATCATGACGCTGAGGATCGAGCTACTATGAATGAAAATGGCATCAAGACTATTAAAGCCGATAAGAGGGTGTTGGTCGGAATCGATAGGATGGTTGATCTACTATTGTCCAATGAGGGCAAAAAGACAAGCATTAAGATTTTCCGTTCGTGTGCGGGTCTAATAACCGAATTTTATTCATACCGTTGGAGAGATCCTGCAACAAGGCTCCCTAGAGATCGCGAAGTGGTTAAAGAAAATGACGATCACATCGACGCACTACGGTATATGGTTATGGAGGTTTTCAAGCCCGAAATATGCCCAGGCATTGCTTTACGCCCCGAAGATAGGGCGCATCTGAACTTAACAAGAAAAGCTGAAAGTTTGGAGAATGATTCGTTTGCCGTTCCTTTAAGTGCGTTGAGGTCGGGAATGCAGAAAAAAACTTTAGAGGAAATCGCAAAAGAAATGATCAGGAAAAATGCATTTCCCCGATGATGGAATTGTCGGAATATTTTTGTATATGGCATTGATCACAGAAACGCCCTTTCTCCGAAGAAAAGCACAAGCTACTACAAGGCAACTCACCAATCACACATCGGCATCGTCCATTTTTTCGAATCGTTTTGAAATGCCAAATATATAATGAGAGCTCTTGGCTATTACACGTTCTGAATCATACTCTCTTGATTATGAGGATTCATCGTGTGAGTTCTTTGTGTCCATTGATGTAGTGTTATAAGCGTCATAGGCGCAAATTTCAAGCACAGTGCATAGCACTTTTAGGAATGCAGCAAGCTGGTTGTCGATGAATCCATTTCAATTACCCTGCAGTATGTTCCTTGATTTATTACGAACAGGTGTTCTCAACATTCTTGATGGTAATATAAGTTGATGGGTTGTTCATTGGTCTGATCGTGCAATGAGTTGATAGAGAAACCATAACAGCAGAATGATGTAAAATAAGAGATCAATCACGCCTATTGACGTGAGGGGTGTATCATAACCGAAATATGCCACAACGAACGAGGCAGCCGAAGCCAGCAACAGGATGAACGGGGCTGCAAAAAAACGCAATGCCAGCAGCCCTCGGACGTGCATGAACAGCATGTAGGCTAGAAGCGCGCAGAGGATGGCGAGACTCGCATTGTAGAGAAGTGGAGCGGAGAAGAAATGGTGCTCTGAATCGGTTTTTGATTCCGTTTGGACGGAATGTCCTTTGAATCGTTCGTTGACATTTATAAACTTGATGTTATCTATTCGTCCTTCTTCCATCAATTTACTCACTTCATTCGGGTCGACACCTTCAAATACATTATCCGCCTGGGATGAATAATTGGTTTTTTTACTCCCGCTGCTATTCGGATTGTTGTAATTCGAGCCTGAATATGAGTTGGTACTTTTTGAGAATGCCATTTGCCGCTCCAAAATAATACTTGAGATATTCTTGTTCAATTATATCTGAATGTATCCCTGGAAAATTACAATTCATATTTCCCTGAGCATGAACAGAATGTGAATAAATTCGTCCATGCGTGAAAAAACGCTTGCAATTGTCCTGTAACCCGATAAGCATGTACAAATATATACAAGTATATGATTAGATGCACATGGATCATATGCCGGTTAATCCCACCACATGGTATAAGCCTCTTCCCAGGATTTACTCAGATCCGGGATCTCCATTTTGAAAAGGTACCCATCCTTATCCAGGAAGAACAGGTAGTTTGGAACTCCTTCAATTACCAGCGGTCGCGACATGGTGATGTGTACCAGCTCGATGTTTGCCGATCCGTCGCCGTTCATGATGCCCCCGGTATGGACGATACGGCCATCACCCAGGGGATACGGATTGGCTCCGCTTCCCACCTGCACGATGGACGGGGACCCGCTTTCGAGATTGGTCGCCTTCCAGATCGTGTACGTGATGCCCCTGCCGATTACCTCGTACCCTTTTTCGAAGAAGATACTCTTTGAGTCCCTTGACCAGTTGAAATTGGTGATGAACAGCGGTTCCGCGTTCACGCATGTGTACGCTGCCGTCGCCAGGTTGTACAGGTAAATGTAATTCTTTGTGGCGATCCCATAACCGAACTTTTCGGTTGTAAGTATGAACGCCAGGTACTTGCCGTCAGGGGACGGTTTCGGGATGATCTTCTTGCCGATAGGGGTAAGGTTGACTTGCTGTCGATTGGTCCCATCCCGGTTGATAGAGCAGATATTCGTCTCATCGTCGAAATACAGGATGAGCCCATCGTGACTCCATGCGACGTTCCGGCCCTGCGCCGGCAGTTCCTGGTAGCCTGACGCGTCGGTGCCCATTGTGCACAGGAACGGGTGCCGCTCCCCGGGGGCGTCTATCCGCGAGATGGCGAGGCGCCCGTTGTCGGGCGAAATCGCAATAGATGTCGCTATGAAGGGATTACCACCGGGATCCTTCATGGTCGAAACGAGATTGACATACTCGGGATCGCCCGCGTTACAGGCGATCATGCCCGGCAGCAGTAGCAGTGATGCGAACAGTAGCTTTCTCATTATCATCTCCTTGTCAAATGCTGATTGTTGCGCCTGCGCGAAAATTGTTGAACTGGTGCAGCAGCTTCTGTTTCTCTCCGATATTGTAGTCGGTCTCGAATGTGCTGAAGAACCAGTCGGCGTATATGAGAACCGTATTCCCGACGTTGATGCCGACCCCGGCACCCAGCTGCCAGATGAACATGAGGCTGGCGAGCGACGACTTTGAGGTGGGGTAGGCCAGGCCGTCGTATATGGAAATCTTCCAGGTGAAAATTCCCGCGATGGAATCCTGGTAGTCCATTCCGGTACAGATACCCCAGAACTCGTCACGGCGATTTGCGTCGATGAAGAGGTAATCCCGGGTCTTGGGATCCTGCTTTATATAGATGTACCGCTGAGAGGGCTCGACGACATGGGTGATGTAAACGCCGCCGATTCGCCCTCTGAACCGCGTAAGGATCCCCTTGTCCCCCCGCATCGGCTGGACGCCGTCGATATATGCGACAAAGTCATTAATTGACAGCTGCGACTTCGAAGCGCTGTTATTGTAAATGCTGTTCTTGGAATTGAAGGACAGGCCAGCGCGCATGTTTTCACCGCGGTAGAAGTCGAATCCGAGGAAACCGCAGTATTCCTCGAAATCCTTGTATTGGTAGTTGGAATTCTGCTCTTCCGACTTGTCGGAGTTGAAGTTGCTGGTCACGTACTCGCCTACGGCGAACAGGCGCTTGTACTTGGAAAAAACTGTAAAAGTGTGCGCGTTGTAATGAAAGGTTTCGTGGATGTTGAGATCCTTGATGGTGTAGCTGATGTCACGGTACAGATACGTCGCGCTGATTGTTGCGTCCTTCGAGGGATTGAGCTCCATGCTGCTGTTAAGTGTTCCGCTGGCGGAGGCCATGGATACGACGCACAAACCGCCCGCGATAATCGATGCAAGGGATGTAAGTGTATTGCGAAGCCGGGTCGTTTTCATGTCAACTGCTCCTTTCTGTAGGATCAGTTGATTAGACGAAAACGGTGGATGATTTTTATGAAATTATGGTAAAATATTAATCATAATTCATACAAGCCGTATTGAAATAGTATGAATTACTTCAAATTATAATCCATACTTACTATATAATACTATACGAATTTGAATCATGGGAGATTTTGAAAAAGAGTATTGCATGTATTGGTGTTCACTTTATCGGGACAAGTCCAAGTTCACCCCTTCAAATAAAGTAAACCTTTGAGTCTTCACTGTCTTTCCATACAAATAGGCCTTAATATTAATTGCAACATCCAAAGCAGTGGTAATATTTGCTCGAACTAAATGATGGCCCCAGTGAAGAATATTCGCGATGGTAGTTGTGTGCTTACGGTGTAAAAACAGGAACACGGCGTAATGCATATTCACAATTGATGCATCCCAACTCCGCTTTTTCGTTTAGAGGTGCATCCTTCAGGCAAGAATCGTATATACCGTCGATATCTTTTCCGAAACACCCATCCGGCGTTTCTATTGTAAGATAAAATAGCCGCTTGGTAACTTTTGTTTTCTTTAAAAACTCTAATGCGGATGTCTTCCCCCCGCAACGATATATGTCATATTGATAGTGACCGACACTTTTTGTGCGACAAAATCTGACACCCTCTTGACTAACAACTTGAGAGGGGAGCGGTTCAAAGGATACATGTTTTGGTGCCCGGTCCCCTTTCCTTGAACCTTGGAAGGATTTAAACTTCTCAATTGATTCCTCATAAATCGCTGAAGTCATGCTGTCGCCCCATACCATAGCTTCCCAAGTGGATGAGCCGGATGATAGTTGGTAGTATCCGAAATTAATAACCTCCGTTGAAATTAATTCACCAGTGTCCGATGCTATATGAATAAAGGATAGTGAACAAAGCGCATTGCGGGCATCGCTCTCAGTTTTGAAGAGATAACATACGAAAGGAGTTGTCTTCCCTTGGACATTAAGGGCTAGCCAAGCGGCATCTACATGTGATGTGGTGCGATACACCGTGCCGATATTGTCGACTGACGTGTATGCGCTCTTGCTTGCATGGTTTTTTTTAAAAAAATCGAAGATGCTCATTGCTTTTCCTCCAATATTGAAATAGTTCCCCTTCCCGTAATACTCCAAAATACATACTGTCAGTTAACGGAAATGGGGAAAAGAAGCCCAGTATTAAGAACACGGCTCAAATTCCTGGTTCTTATAAAATTATGGTTATTTATTGTTCTGAATAATCTTCATCACCGCCTTATTGAAAACCGGCAACGGCATATTCGGCAATGAAAGCGCATTGTGGATCTTCTCAAGGATCGTTCCTTCGCTCGCGCTGAAGCTGTCAGTGACGGAAGTGGACTCGAGCCTGTCGCGTATGAAATTGATGAGCATCTTCACTTCGGGCTTGGCGCTCAACTGCGTTATCATTATTTTTAGGTGCGTTACCGCCGCTTCGACCGTCATGGCGTGATCGGCGGTTTCAGAGGTTTGGGCAGGGTAGAGCTTCTTGTAAAGTAGACGCGCACGGCGGTTCACGGTGTTCCGGTCCACTGGACTCAGGTCCGGGTTTGCATCGACTTTACCCGCGGCTCGCTTAAGCTTGGTGTATTCGGTTCCGTAGAATTCGTCCGCCGCCGAACCGAGATTCGACACTATGATTTCATCGGCTTTCATGAGATTGATTTTCTTCTCGTTCATGGTGGTACCTCATTCGAAAATTAGCTGCTGGGAGTATCCCTTGCCGGAAAGGCATGATCGGAGCGAGGCATAGGCCTTGGTGAGGTTCTGACTGAGCAGGGAGGCTGAGATGTTGTACTGTGCCGCGATTTCACCTTTCGGGATCTCGGCGAGGATCTCGTATATGATTCCGCGGAGGGTTTCGGGAAGCGTGTCTATGCAGCCGTAGAGGTCCTCGAAGCTTTTATTGCGCTCGAAGGCCTTGGCGTGTTGTTGCCTCGGATCGGGAATCTGAATACCCACGTCTCCGCCCCCTTCATGTTTTTTGCCCATACGGGTGCTCTCGAGAACTGTAAGGATATTTCTTTTCATGTAAAAATAGAACTCGCCGGCGGTATTTCCCCTGAATGAATCCTTCCGTTCGAGAAACTTGGCTAATGCTTCATCTATTATGTCGAGATAATCATCGGGATCCCGGGTATAGATAAGCTTGCGGAACCACTTTTGAACGGTATCGTAGGTGTGTTCAAAAATGTCCGAATCAATCTGTTTTCCGGATTTCAACTGCTCGAGATATTTCTCGATGTGGTTGCGGTGCTTAGGGGATTGATCGGATTTACTTATTGAGGATTTCGCATCATGATTTGATTTGCTGTTAAGATACATACGATTCCCTTACCTTGATCATGATTGGTACACGTATCATTATGAATACAGAAATCATATTTTTATAGATAGAAATATTCAAGAGATTTTATAAAAAAATGCGTATATTCTCAATAATAATTGCTTTTATTACATTCAACGTAGTGAAGTGGTATTATGGAATGTAAAAAAAGATCAGCTTTGCAAGCCTAAACGGGCGTATGGTGTCCAGGATTAAGATCCCAGCGATTCAAGAGGTTTATTTCAAAAATCTCTTTTCAGTCCTGTCGTCCGACCGGGGCTCGCGGATTTTCGGGAAGCAGAGCTTCCTGTTCTCCATACGAGAGTTCCAGGTCGAAAAGCCGATTCTGTCAGCCTGGTTCGATAAATGGAAAACCGAGCCGGGAAAGCTGTATGAGTGCGCCGAGCCAGACGCGAACCAGGAGGTGGTCCTGCTCCTCGTGTCGGCCCTTTTATGCGAGGTTGATCTCCATCCAGAGATCACCCGGTCCGTACTTCTCATGGCGGCAAAATTTGACATACCTAACAATTTCATTCACCATCTCTTTTCGAATCGACAGCAATACCTCTCGGAAAAGTCAATCGCGAAACGTGCCGGAATGCTGAAAACGGCGTATCGGAACCTGGACAAAGAGGGTAAGGTGCGCCCGGAAAAGGCCGGTCGGGACGAATCGAAATTCTATATTGCGAACCAGGTCACCCCCGAGGGGCTCGATGAGCTCCAACGATTGCTGATGGCCTACTGGTTGGGATGCCATGTGGCGATCGACGGGCCACCCGGAGTGGGGAAGACCCGTTGCGTACTCGAGGCGGGAGATATCCTCGGGCTGAACATTTACACGAAGACTTGTTCCCGGAGAACCACGGAATCCCATATTATTTCATATCCGGTACTGGACGTCCGGGACGGCGCAAGTTGTACGGCGCATGTGAATGGTCCGCTGGTGTGCGCGATGATCGAGCCGGGAATCTTTTACGGTGACGAGTTCAATCTGCTCAAGGAGGATGTCCAGAAACGGCTTAATTCGACCTTTGACGAGCGGGAGTCCATCGATAGGAATGACGGCGTCATCATCAGGGCCCAGCCGGGCTTCTGGGGGATCATCTCCTATAATCCATCGCAAAACCTGGCATCGCGCGACCTCGAGGATTCGATAGCAGACCGTTTTGTGCACATGAACTTTGGCCGATGGCATCCGGATTTTAGGGCCTATGTAGCGCGCCGTAAATCCCGGAGTGCCTCGCAGCCTGTCAGCGGCAGCCATGAGCGCCTTCTATCGCTTCAATGGCGCGGTATTTCTCCAGCCAAGAAGGGATTTTATGTGGGGACCAGCCATGATGAAGAGATCGCATGGACGGATTTCTTTTCCGGAAGGCCCGTTCACGAGGAACCCGCGTACCGGTACCAGGTGTATGATCCGAACAGCATGCTGAAGAAAAACGATCCGGATCTCGAGAAAATGTTGCTGGACATCGAGCGCTCGGCCGTCCAGGAGAACGATCTCCCCCGGCTGATATCGCGTTTTACCGACCTCCTGTATTCGCTGTCACAGACCGGCAAATCCCCGCTTATGAAGAAGATCGGTCTCAGCGAACTTGTCAAAGAGGAGGACCTGGAACTGCTCCAGCTTCACGAGAGCTCCGCCCGTATCGAGGTGATGGCGCTGAAGCACTATGACTACCTGTGCCGGAAGGGATGGAACCGGTACCTCGCGCAATCATACGCCGTTCACCTCGTGGTTGACCAGGTGTGCTATGGACAGTACCGCAACAAGAAACTGAGAAACCACACGGTGTATGAGTTGGTGGTGTCTATCGCGAAGGCAATGAAGCTCTTCTCCGATGTGAGAAAATTCAACACGCAGCTGGGCAGCCAGGAATTCGCAAAAGCAAAGTAGGTGCGATGGATCACCGCAGGCTCAAGGCCGTTCTCCACCAGGACACCCGGAAGCACCTCTGGATCATATTCAGGAAAACCCGAAACAAGATCAATCTGCTCTACCGTGTCGCGGCACACCTGTTTTCCGAGAACGACATCCACGTCTTCGAACGCATGGCGCTGCATCCAGGCTTCTCGACGTTTCTGCGGCCCCGTCTCAAATCGTCGCTGTTCCGGCTTGAGGACACGTTCCACCTTCTCCTGCGTCGGGTGTCGCTCAACGGAAATCCCGATCTCATGGCCTCGATCGCCGAACGGATGTCCTGGTTGGCGTACCGGAGGATCGAGAAGTCGTTCTTCATGGTGCCGGTGGACCTGGAAACGTTCCGCATGTTCGAACGCGGGTTCGTCGCCGTCGCGGAGCGCGACCTCAACCTCGTCGAGGAATACCTGGAGTTTTGCTCATCGCTGACGTTCACTTCGTATAAGCAGAAATACCTTTTCAATCGCGAAATATTTTCTGGCGGCTTCCACCAGCTCGTGAACCTTCTGTATTACAAGCGGGACCATGCGCAGGTCGAGAAGGCCGCGCATTACCTCTTGCAGCCGTCCGTGTTTCGCTTCCTCGAGATCAGCATCGAGATGGAGCGATGGAAGAGCTACTTCGAGGACATCTTTACCGTGCTCCGTGAGCACCCAGCGCCGGAGAAATTCTTCGAATGTCTGAACATCTATCACAAGCGTTATCCGATGCGGAAAACGGTTCGCGCTAAAAACAGGACGGAGGTGTTTTTCTTTCTTCGTTTGATTCGGCTCTGGAAATTCATCGGCAATCTCCCTCCAGAGAGAATCGCTGATTTCAAGGAGTTCTTGCACCGATACGGCAATCCCGACGATGAGTTCGAGAATTTTGTGTGGGATATCGTTTTCGAGTTGGACGGCGATCGGGCGATCAAGGCGATGTCGATTTTCGTCTCGACGGCGTTCACCTCGCTGCGGGGTTTTTACGGAAAGAACGCCGAAACGATCCGATTCCTTGTCAAGAACATCATCACGGTTATCATGGAAATCGAAATCCGCGATATCCAGGCGGCGTTGTACCGCGTCGTCCTCAAGCTCCTGGTGGGATTGAAGATAGATCGCGGATTCATTAAGCGACGCGCTGAATTTTTTCACTGGCTGAAGCATCAGACGGGCTCCTTTCTGCTCGAGCTGGAGGTCATCCGGTTCATGTTCTTTGAATACATTTATATCGCGCTTAAACAGGTGGACAACACCTACAACATGAAGATGACCCGCTTCTGTGATGAAAATCACCGTCAGTTCTGTCACTATATTGACGAGCTCTACAGCAAAAAATTCAGGATGCGAGCAGAACAGTCGGACGTGGTATTCAAGAACGCACTCGAGAGCCTTCGCTTGTTTCTCTGGGCGCCAATGAGGAACGCTTTCGATGGCTACCGCTACGAGCTTATGGAGGTGATCAGCATTGCAGAAACCGTCGATCGGGAGGACGCGGTGTTCGGAGCGCTGGGACGGATCAGCGCTGAGCACCTGCCGTTCTATCACGAGAAGCTGGTATCGGTCTTCCGGGACAATCCGGGCCGCATCGATGAGGCGATCGAGCATGACTATTGGTGCCGCGTGCCGCTCACGGTCGCGCTCTCATACGTGAACGAGATCATCCTGCCACTCACCGGCGCGATGCAAATCTCCGAAAGCGACGGGACGATCGCGGCGACTGACGGGAAGACGATATACCTTCCGCCGTACATCGGTTTTTTTCTGGATCCTCTCGATCCCATCACGGACAACAGGAATCTCACCGCGTATATCGCCATGACACTTCATGAGATAGGGCATGTGCTGGGCGGGAGCTTCTGTTTTAACCTGAACTACTATTTGAGCAAACTCGAATATCCTGAGCTATTCCGTTGTGTCATGAACATCTTTGAGGATTTCAGGGTGGAATCCTATCTGATCCAGATTCGCGCCTACCCGCGAATTGAGAAGATACTATCGATGCTCAACCAGTACTACGCGGTGGTCATTTCCCGGTCGGACGTCGGGGTGATATCACAGGTGCTTTTCTACGTTACCGACGAGGCGGGCGGTTATAACCGGTATGCGAAAGAAGATCCGGGGTATCACGAAATGGTCGGGCAGATTATGAACCTGCCGTTTCCAACCGGTAGGTTCCGGGGGGTGCGCGAGCTCGTGGAGTATTGCGTGTCCCGACTGCAGAATATCGACGCGTACAATCCGCTCGCCGTATACCCGCTTGCCCGGGAATTGTACGAGATACTGAAGGAATGGCCGGAGGAGGAGCTGGCCGGGCTTCTTGAATCCGATTTCGCGCATCGCCGTGGCCATGATTACGAAAGCATGATGGATGCAGACAAGGCGGCCCCTTTTAACGAGGAGGAGCTTATCGAGCTCTACCGGGAGTACAATAAAAACCAGCAGGCCTTCTTTCGGAAATATCATCTCGCGGGGAAGCCGGGCGAGGACGCTACCGGTCGTTACCCCGACCGGGCCCGGGAGTATCTCTCGGATCTGCTGTCAGATGATCATGGGGCGTATCATGATGAAAGCGGCATTTTCGATTATTCAGTGCGAACGAGGGATGACGATGATGCCGCAGCACGACAACTCAAGGGTGGCGACGACTCAGACGTGGATGTGCGATACCCGCTGGAGAGTGGCGGACATCCCGTGTCACGTACCCCCTCCGGCGTAATCGGCGGGAAAGCGCGTACAATGCCGCGTCGATACGTGTATACGATCGATCCGCGGACAAAATCCCGGACGCGACTTTCCGAGATAAGGGAATATGCCGTACACGATGTATCAACCCCATATTTCATTCGTTTCAAGAAATGGGAGTACTTGGCACAGCGGGTGTACCGTCAGCTTTCGGTTCTGTTACCGTCCGTCGATGAGGATGAGGACACCTCGTCCTTCGAGGGTGAAATGAATATCGAGCTGCTGATAGAGTTCATGAGCAACCGGCATCACCAATTGGTGCCGGAATTTCTCGATGTCATCAGGGAAACCCGGCGGACGCTCGAGGTCGTGATCGGCATCGATGCAAGCGCATCGACCAGCCTCTTGATCGGTCATGAGCCGGGATCGCGGACGGTTGCGTGTGCGGATGATCGGATCGGAAGCGATAACGAATTTCGCGACGACCGTATCATGGACGTAGAAAAGGCGTTCGCGATAATATTCGGCCGGGCCCTTTCGCTCGTGACCGATCGAGTCGCCGTCTACGCGTTCAACTCGGTAACCTCGACCAATGTGTACCGGGCCGAGACGATCGATGCGGTCTCATCGTTCGTTTCCGACGCCCAGAACCGGGATGGCGATTTCATTCGCTATATCCGGAGTCGCCTCGAACGCAGCGACGCGGATGAGAAGTATTTCTTTCTCGTTAGCGACGGCCGCCCCAACTCCGACAACTACCAGGGCCGGGAGGCGCTCGACGACACCCTCATCGCCATCCGGGAAACCGTGAATGCCGGCATCAAGCTCATCTATTTCAATATCGACATCAATCGAGGGGACTACTTCGAGCTCTTCCAGCAGGAGGCGACCTACGCCGAGTACTTCACCAGCCCCGAGCAGATCCTGCCGATCATCCCGGAACTGGTGAAGAGCGTGCTGGCGTCGATAGGGTGAGGAGAATGTTCTTTGTGCCGATTGGCAACCGACGATTAATGCGGCACCGGTTCCACGCTCACGCCTTCCTGAGTTTTCTCCGTGAAATGACGAGAAACACACAAACGCCGGACAAGATTGCGATGATGCCAATAAGGATCGGGATCGCTAGCACCCCGAATGATTCCTGTGTCTGGGGCTTTTCGTAAATGAGCGGTCCATTTGATGCATATGGATAGCCTACCTTTCCATGAAGCGCCGGATCAAACCCATACGGATTAGCGAGATTTGTATCGATGTTCTGATTTGATAGCTTGTTCAGATCGGCCATTCGTTTCGCATCTTCAGCGGCTTTAGCTGCTTTTGCAATTTCCGATAGCTTCGAAATCGCGTAGAGAGTTTGTGGGATCTTTTCCACACCGGCTAAACTGATCGAACCCGTAAGTTCGATGATAATAATAACAACTGAAAGAGTTTTCATGCTTTTCATCGCTCTCTCCATTCCATATAGATAATGATTTTATAATAGACGAATGTAATGAAAATATTTCAATAAAAAAAAAGATCATTAAACAGTCGAAAATGTTGAACTGTTAGGGTTGCACTTCGGCTATGGAACGAAAAGAGATGATATGCCGAGAACAGATGAATGGGACCGGCGTCATGAAAAACATCGGATTGACTAGAACCTCTGCAGATGGAACGATTATACAGGAATGCTAATGCCAATGAAACCATTTCATAATGATTACTCGGCGGCATGGCGATGTGCAATATGTCGATGTCGATACTCTCAATCATCGAACGGCAGTCATCTTAGCTATCACATGACCAGTTTTTGGAAAAAATGGATCTCCTCTCGGGATCGGTGTCACAACCGGCAACGAGAATGCAGTCCATGTTCGAGGTAATGGCGCCAGCGTGTGAAGACGGTTTTTCCCTGTAAGGAGAGGATGGTTTTCCAGGAGACATCCGATTCTACCAAGCCCCACTATCGCGCATCTTATTTATTTCATCATTCTATCCTGAATCAGCCTTAACTGCTCTGGCAATTAAATTTCTATACTGTTGCAGAGTTTTTCAGGAAACTGCTAATAGTACTTGTATCTGTCGTTATTCATTCATTGCCGCCGTTCTTTCGTTACCTCGTAAATCCATTTCATCGACATGATGGTTGCGACGACAAGCAGGATAATGACGACGATCCACCATGACGATCGATCATTTTCGAGGAACAGCAATATGAACGCAGCGATCAAAGACGGTGGCGCCAAGAAAAGCAACTTGTTTCGAACTTTGCGCGGTAAAAGAACGGACATTATCACAATCAGTACAAGCATTGCCGCAAGGGTTAGCATCGAAGGTAATAACGCCGATTCCTGCATCGGCTTCTCCCCCCGCATTTCACTATTTGCTGTAGTCATGTTATCGATAGTGGAATTATCGTATAAGCCCGTCCGGCGGCTATCCGTAACTTGTAGTACTTTTTCTAGATCAACTTGTTTTTGGGTTAGTTTATCAAAAGTCGTTGCTTCATCTGTTTCAATCCTTATAGGCTCTTTACTCTTCGTCGATAATTCTTCCTTCATGTACTTGCCATTTCCGCTACCAGATTTATACCCGGATGAATAGCCTGTATTCGATCTATTATAATGTGCCATGACCATGCTCCTTCAGAATACTCGATTTGTGGGAGTCAACTATACCAGAGTTTTGTACGAACTCCTCGCCGTATGGATCGGGTCGCATGCATTATGTAACCCAATTTTCTTCTGTCAAATCCTTTTCACTCACTGGTCGATGACGGTGAAGTACAGCCGTTTTTCGACATTCTCCCAGGGCCAGTCAATACGGTTATTCCAGCTCAGTTCGATGATCCAGGTGCCGGTCTTTCCCTGTGGAGGGTTGAAGCTCAATGTATCCTCTGGATTGTTTTAATGGCTCTCGGACCACCGGAAAGTTATGTCGCATTTTTGACTGGCATCGATGGACCAGTTCATGAAATGCTTTACGCCCGATCCATCGATTTACTGCTTGTTTCTTAATTGCTATGGTGTATGTGGATCATGACATGCTTCCGTTACCGTGGAACCGTCCGCACCGACAGCTTTATGACACGTCCGTTTTTGGTCAACGTGACGGTTTTGTTGCCGTCCGATTGGAAATAGCCGGACAATTCTACCGACCCCTGCCGGAAGGTGCCATAGCCGGATACCGGTTTGCAGCTGCTGAACTGGCCGGTGTAGGTCGCTCCATTCGAGAAGGTGACCGTTTGTTCGCCGTCCGCGCATTGAAGGGGAGCCGTACCATGGCTGACCGTACGGTAGTTAGATTCGGCATTCAACGCCGCCGCCGACGCGAAAAGCGCTATCGCGAGAAGAACTATGAGCTTTTTCATGAACCGCCTCCTTTTGATCTATATGTTACTAGACTAAGAAAGTGGTTTAATTTTATGTTTTTATTTTTCGGGAGGATTATTTTTATTTACGCAATTTCACGCCGGTTGGTCATCAGGAAAGCCGTTGTTCCTGGTTGGGACAAATGGACAGCGTAAAAGGTGGTGTTAGGTCGTTTCCCGCAACCGTCTTCCCTGGTGAATCATTACAACAATAAGTGAAATAATACCGGCGATTGCAATAGCCGCAATTTTTATCGACAGCGTTCTTGCGGTAATAATTGTTGCACGCTCGGAATAATCGATCCGAACAGTGCCAAGGCGCTGCTTGTATAATCTTTCATGCAGATGAAGCGCGAACGTATACATAGTTCCGTATTCCGTGTTCCGGGAGCCGATAAGTGCTGGCTTGTTATGATTGCTTTCATCAAATATTCTTCGCGGTATCGCGTCGTCGAGCACCTTCCCGTTCATTTCGGGATCGAAGTTCTGGCGTATGCGGCCGTCCCGGTCAAGGACGTATGCCTTGACAATCGATGGGTTCATTTTTGCCGATTGTATCGCCGATAGAAGCTGCAGCTCGCTTTCCGACGCCAGCGCGTCGCGCGACGCTTCCGCGAGGATTGTTACCTCGCGATGCGCCGAGGAAAACATCTCGTTCCTGAGCGTGCTTCTAATCAAGTACATTGAAGCCGCGGCAGTTGCAACAATTGCAATCATGGCGATGATCAGCAATGATCGTAACGCAAAAATTGCGTGGTTGTGTTTTACTGCCCAACTCCTTACGGGTTCCTCCTGGTGGATGGTCGGGGGCTCAACGGTTAAAATTTCAACGTGTTTGCTTTTAATGCGTTTCGAATCGATCTTGCCGGTTTTCGGTTTGCCCGGTTTCTTGGTTCCCATGTTGTATGGACTCCTTACAGTGCTTTTACCGGATAAAGTGTATCGATTTCCTTATCATACAGGCAAGCGTAAAACCATTTGCCGGTTGACGGTTTTTCGAACAGACATGCGGTTCCCGCCGAAGCGGTTTTCAGGACCCTGATGTCATTGTTCTCAATCATTTCGATCACGTGCACCGGGAGCGGGCCGTTAAAGGTTATTGTATGCGTGGTTTTCCCAATGGCCGTCGTGGTCTGTACCAGCAATTTGGTGAAATCCCACTTCGTGTTGTCGGCAAAGACCTGGCAGCCGTAATAGGAACTATGACCGGAGTATGTTCCGGGGTGAACGCCGGCGCCGATCGATCTAAATGCGGAATTCATAATATTCGCCCGATGCCCGGAGCTGTTCATCCAGCTCGTTACCATGGTGTTGCCCATCTGGCGCTCGTTGAGCCAGAATACGGTATGATTGCCGAAATCCACATATTCGCCTTTTTCGTCCGAATACCGGGAATAGCTTTTCCTTGACATGTTGAGGGCGAATTGGATGGTAATGTTTTCTCCATAGGTCCACCATTCACCGCCAAATTTCCTTATGCGATCGCCAGGATTTTTCATGCCGGTTTCATTCGCGGAATGCGTCAGGTAGCCTTTTCGAGAACAGTATTCAGCTTGCCAGAAGGCCGCCTTCTCCAGCTGGGGATTGTACACGAGCGGTTCGAGCCCGCGATCCACCCGCTCGATATTGGTGTAAAATATAACCCAGCGGGCGGTTTGTTTCATGTCAAGTTTTGTCTGCTCGCCAATGTCGCGGGTGGTGTTAGCGAATCCGGGGCCGCACCATGAAAGTACAGCGCCCAATAGCGCTATGATAATGACGATCGTTGTTCTATTCATGTGTCCTCCTGGGTGAGTTCTGTGCGTCGTTGTAGTAAATATATCATTACCGTTGATTGCGTACGTTGCCACGGTAGCTATTGAATCGCACTTATGCCGTGGCCATTCGATTCACGATCTTCTTGATATGTCGTATGTTCGCCTTGATGTATTTCACGCACTGTTGCAGATCATCGGGCAGCGCATAGTGCATATTCCGGTCGGCGAAGTTGCAATGGATAAATTTCGTGTAGTATTCAATGGATTTTTCAAAGTCGAATTGCTTGAAATATACCTCGCCGAGGGCGGCATATATAGGCGGTACGTTATCGTATGATGCCATGATTACATTGGACAGTTGTATGAAAAGCCGATAATAATTTTTCACATAATACAGGCCAGCAAGCTCCATCATGATTTCGAGCAGAGAGCTGGTCGCTGTGGTCGGGGATGTGCACTCGTCGATGTCCTCGATGTCGAGATCGTAACGGGCGTAATCGAACCGGCCGTTACGGATAATGTGCCCCAAATCGTGCCCTATGATGCCTTCATACAGTTCTCGTGCTACATCCTGCGGCCGTTCAATGTACATGTTGTCAAGAACCAGTTGTATTTCCTGCCGCGAGAAGTACGAGGGGAATATTCCCTCCATCGTCCATTCAGCCGGGTATCCCATCTCCGCTGCAAGTGCGTAGTAATGCCACTGCGCCATCATGCATTCATCACATGTGAGCTCTGTTAGTGCGTACTCGTCTGTAATGATGGGTTCCAGATGATGCCAAGCCGCATCACGACAATCTAGGTAGTAATTGCAGAGCGAGGCATAGAGACGGTATCGCGGATGTACGCGGTCGTAAAAGGCTATTAGCCGCGTGAATCGATCGAGCGCAGTGTCATACTCACCCGAATCAAAAAGGGTGATACCCTCCGTGAGCAATGATGATAGGTACGATGTCGTATCAGTATTCATGCGATTATAGACGCCTTACGGCGAATATTTTCAGGCGAAAATCAATTTTTCTGAGGTTTTTCTTGAGCTTGGAGCCGTAGGTTAATCTTAATTTGAGATGCGAACCAGAAGTTAAAAATAAACACTCGTTCGCTTCAAGTTATTCCCAGCTTCAAGGCGGTATCCGCGATTAGCGGGTAGGGCCGCTCGTCGGGAAGGCAGGATATTCGAGCGTCTCTGTCGACTAACGCGTTGATCTCATGGATGTCATTTGACATGTCGGTGATCCGTGAGATCGATGCGGCGTACTCGCGCAGGACGGGTGTCTTGAGACCGATCTGGATAGCCTTCCAGGTGGGCTTGCCCCGATTTTGCGGACACGCAGTTAAGCAACATTCTTAATCCAGCCGCCTTGTGATTCAAATTCTTCCGGAGACAAATAGTCAAGGAAAGAATGCTTTCTATAACGGTTGTAAAACACTGCGATATACTCA
>JAKQUI010000032.1 GCA_029562645.1 Spirochaetota bacterium | reverse complement strand
CGAGTCGCCGGAACCGGGGGCAAGACCGGGGAAAAGCCTGATGGCGGCGACCCCCAGGAAAACAACTATCAGGCTCCAATAAAGATACACGCCACCCGTAACGAACATGCTTCGCTTGATCATTCCCGGATCGCGCGCGGCGGAGGCCCTCTGCCAGAGAGAGGGGTCGATGAGGCAGAACGGTATATCGATTAGGAAGATGGATATAATGTAGGCCGGAGTAAGCCCTCCCCAGAAATTGCCCTCGGGGGGCGTCATGACCTCAACGGCGGCCTTAACGCCGCCGATCTCGCCGACGACGAAGATGGGAAGCAGAATCCCTACACCGATAAGGAAGATGATGGTCTGTAAAAGGTCGGTATAGGCGACCGCGAGAAGTCCGCCCATGAAGGTATAGATCACCATAACGGTCCCAGCGACAAGCACGGCCTGCGTGTAACTTACGCCGAACCCGCCGAGGGTCGTGGAGACAGCCACTCCCACCGCGACGAGCTGCCCGCCGAAGAGCGCGACCACGCCGAGTATCATGACGAGGGCGGTGACGAGCCGTATCCGCGGCCCGTAGCGAAGAACGAGCGCCTCGGGTATGGTCCAGATGGACATTCTGCGTATAACGGGGGCTATAAAGGCGAAGATGAACAGGCCTATGGCGTAGCCCATCGACGCGAAGAAAAAGGCCGCTCCCACGTCGAAGGCCTTTCCGGCCTTTCCCATGGTGGAGCCGGCCCCTATGGTGGTGCCGATGAGGGTTCCAAGGAGCGCCGGATAGCCCAGGCCCCTTCCGGCGACCGCGTAGTCCTCCATGTTACGGACCCTGCGGCTGGTGAGATATCCTATTATCAATAGAACGATGAAATATGCAACGATGATAGCGATGTCGATGATTGTGACAGGCATATATGCCTCCTTAATATATCGACCGGTACGCGCGAAGCGGACCGGCGGGTTTACTACCGGCGCTAAACGCCGTAGGCCTTTGCGCAGGTCTCGCAGACCCCGTGCAGGGGCGGCGGGTTGAGCGCGCCCATCGCGTCGAAGGGCTCTCCGCCGTCCATGTAGGCCCGAAGCCTGCGGTCGGCCTCGCGGCGGCGCTCGAAGCGTTTTCGAAATTCCGCGTACGATCGGCCTTTCCAGACGGCAGTAAGGTCCAGATCGGCGATGTTTCCGAAGTTCAATTGCCTGTAAAGATATTCCCGCCCTTTATGGATCCGCCTGTTATCGGGCCGCGAGAGATAGGGGCAGGGACAGACCTCGCCTGCGGCTGTGATGAACATGATGCGCGAGGGATCGAGCTCACAGGCGGGCTGCTCCTGGGCAATGAGCGGATAGGGCCGGAATGAAAAATTATTTTCGGCGGCAATGGAGCGGGCCCGGTCGAGGATGGCCAGGTGGCCGACCGCGGGTTCGCCCTCCCAGACGAAGATCCGCGAACGGTCGGCCGAGGCGTCGAACACGCAGTCGAGATTTGTCGCGTAGAAATCGTCTGCGCCGGCCTCAATGGCCCGCGCAAGCGCGGCCGGCAACTCCTCGATATTCGCTGTGGTCATCATGTACGAAACGCTTATCCGCGGCCGGTGGGAGGCCGAACGCCTCTTGAGCGCGGCCATCCTGCGTATGCGGTCGAAAATCCGTTCGATATCGGAGCGGACCCTCAAAGCCCCGTGCGTGGCCTGAACGGCTCCGGCGATGGAGATGGAGACATAGTCGGCCCCGCTCTCCATAAGGCGGTCGATGGCCCGGTCGGTGAGCAGCATGCCTCCCGTGGTAAAACCGACGCTGGGCCCCTCGGCCTTTGCCATGGCGATCATGTCCCATAGATGGGGAGAGAGCATGGGCTCTCCCCATCCCTGAAGATGGACGAAGCGGGCGCCGGAGAAGTGCGGCACGAGCCTTTCGAAAAGTGAGAGCGGCATTATCTCTCCGGTGCGCGACTCGTTTCGCGTTCCGACGGGGCAGAAGGCGCATGCGAGAGGACAGCGCGAGCTTATCTCGATCTGCATGGCCTCCAGTCGCGGGCCTCCGGAGAGGAGGCGGCGTATGAATCGCGATGTGCGTCCCATGGGCGG
>JAKQUI010000001.1 GCA_029562645.1 Spirochaetota bacterium | reverse complement strand
GAAAAGAGCACTACCTTTTCCGTCTGGTTTCACTCTACTCTCATCGGTGAAATTGACTTGAAAACATTCCTTTTCACCTCTATCTTGTCGAAAAGGGGCAGCGCAGCAGGAAAAGTGTTACCCATGTCTTGACGCCAAAGTATTACCTATGTCCTGAGGCTGTACCTGCGCCCCCCTTTCGACTTTTATGAACTTTTTGCCTATATATACTTGACAACTTGACACCATGATGCTATATTCTAAACATGAAAACATTACCAGTTGGCGAATTTAAGTCAAAATTCTCTGAAGTCCTCGAAAATGTAAAGAAAGGGGATGAAATTGCTATTTCTTTTGGAAAGAAGAAAGAGAAAATAGCTGTTATTATTCCGTACAAGAAATACAAAAAGAGAATCCATAGAACTCTAGGAATTCTCGAACACAAAGCATCATATAAATTATCCTCAAGATTTTCAATAACTGATGAAGAATTCCTTAATTCATGAATTATTTATTAGATACTCATGTGCTTCTGTGGACTCTTTTGGATAGTCGTAAACTATCAAATATTGTTAAACAAATTATTCTTAATCCAGATTGCAACATATTTGTTAGCATTTTCTCTTTCTGGGAAATATCATTGAAATTTGGATTAGGTAAAATATCACTCAATAATATTAAGCCGGACGATTTGCCAGATATTACTCAAAAATCTGGCATCGAATTACTTTATGCAAATCCGCTAGAACTTTCTTCCTCTTATAAACTTCCTAAAACATATCATAAAGATCCTTTTGATCGCATTATAATCTGGCAATGTATTCAAAATGATTTTATATTATTGTCAAAAGACATACAAATACAGCAATACAAGGACTTTGGCTTAAAGGTAACTTGGTAATTCATTTAAGGGTGGGGGCGTATAATTCTTCACCTAACAGGCCCCTGACGAACAATAGTTGATTATACAACGTCAATGCTGTACATTGTTCAGTTGCAGGATTGACGGACAGCGGGTGAAGGTTTGTTACACGGTTGGGTTTTATTCCAGCCCCACTAACAGTTTAATCTTAAGCCCTCATCCGACAAGAGTCTATAGGCGATAAAGCCTCGATAGGAGTATGGAGTGTAACCGGCTATCTGTTTGTCATTCCTCCTTAAAAAATACTCAAGGAGGTACGCTATGATGCGGTACGTTGGCGTCGATCTTTCAAAGAGGAAGTTTTCGGCCGTCATTCTTGACGATAACGGCGACGTTGTTGTCAAGAATGCATTTGCGATGGATCCAGCGGGGATAATCCGATTTACATCCCTGTTGCAACTGGATGACGTAATCGCCTTTGAGGCGGGCAGCAACTGTTATCACTTTCACGATCTTGTCGTCCCTTACGTGAAAGAAGTGAAAATTGTTAACACCTACGCGTTCAAGGTCATAAAGAGCTCCATCAAGAAGACCGACATGAACGATGCGTACCTCCTTGCGAAGTTTCTACGCTATGGAGAGCTCCCGATTATTTATGTTCCACCAGTTCTGTATCGCGAAATGCGCGAGCTGCTGAACTTTCGTGAGAAGCTGGTCCAGATGAGGACCAAGGCGCGTAATATGATCACGACGTCATTGGAGAAGGAAGGCATACTCATTGCTCGCAAGCAGCTGGACAACCCGGCCCATCGTGAAAAGCTGCTTGATAGCCCCGTTACGTCGGTCACCCGGTTGAAAGTGTCCACCAGCCTTGCGCACCTGGAGCAATTGGACAGCGATATTCTCAAGGTTGAGAACCATCTTAAGGAGATGTATCGTGGTGATCCTGTAGCCAGGAGCCAGGTCTGCAGGCTCATGCAGATACCCGGCATCGGGGAACTCATGGCTATTGCGATCACGGGCGAGCTTGGGGGTTCTATCGACCGATTCACGAGCAAGAAGGCAATTGCCGCGTATGCCGGTCTGGTGCGAAAAACTGACCAAAGTGGGGACTCCTTGAAATACCGGAGGATCCGGAGGGGAAGGAAGCTTCTCAAGAAAATCCTTACCCAAATCGTTCTTTCGCAGGTCGGTCGATATTCCAACCCTATTGTCGATTATTACATGTACAAGAAGAAGGAGAAGTGTGCGGGAAAAGCCGTAGTCGCTGCATCACGTAAACTCATCACGGTCATTTGTGTGATGCTTAAATACGATAAAGACTTTTGGTTTGTTGAACAGAATCTCTATTTTAAAAAACTCAGACAGGCGAATATTTCACTTGCCTCCTGAGTAAAACGGTTTTACATTTAGGGTGCTCGTATAGGAGCGTGTAAGCGCTGCGCTTCGCCTGGCGGTTCCGCTTGGCCTCCGCCCTCATCTCCATTCAAATAATGCTTGCGTTTTCTAAACCATCGGTATAGAAATCCCATGGCATCAACGGCTTCGGCACATGCCGCTCCGCGGCACGTCGCTTACGCCCGGCACGTTGTGCGCAATACAGATATTAGCTTCTTTTGAGCAGAATATATTGCCTTATTGTAGTCATTTAGTTAACAAAGTTTATTTACAATAATACTACCTGCGGGAGGCACTTATGAGTTTAAAAAGAATTATTTACTCTTCTTTTGGGCTAAGTGGATTTGGTCTTATTTTAGGTCTTATTATTATACTATTTGGATTTATACCAAATGTATCCAAAATTGTCGAACGTAATACATCAAATAACTATGCATCCACATCCGCAACAATCATTCGTATTGATGTAAATAACAAAATTCATAATGTATTTGTCGAATATTCTCTTCCAAGTGGTATTAAACATACAACAAAACTAGATACTTATGTTGAAGGCATGAAACGTGGAGAAACTATTACGATTTTCTATAACATTAATGACCTTAACGATATAACACTTTCTGGAAATCAATTTTGGCAAGCAATACTATTTGGTGGTATCGGAGCAATATTAATGTTTATTTCAATTATTTTTATTAAAAAACGATTTAACAAGGCATAGTATAAATTATTCTGTTCCGCAATCGCTGTACTGCGCACAACAGCGCGCAAGCGCTCGCGCTCCTCGCTTAGCTGCGGTGCTCGGCCTCGCCTCATGAAACGACGTGCCAACTGTAAGAAAAATTCCGGAGGGCAAAACGTCGATCCCTAAGGAAAAATGCGGCCTCCATACGGGTTGACCACAACATAAAGAAACACTTGACTTTCCGCTCGCGCATCGCATCCTATCGCATCGTGGTATTCAAGCTCGATCTGTGTAAGCATGGCATGGGTCGCGTGACGGGCGATACGAGGGAAGCGATGATATGATCAGCACCGGCATCAAATATCTCGACAAGCTCCTGGGCGGCCTTTCACTGGGCGACAATGTCGTGTGGCAGATTTCCAACGGGGTTCCCATCGAGTACTTTTTGAAAAGCCTCATTGGCGCGTCCTCCGAGATCACCAACAACATCATCTATATCAATTTCAACTACTCGCCGCACACCATCTTCAAGCGCTTTGAGGACGCTTTTCGCCGCCTCAACATAACCCTCGTGGACGCTTTTACGCACGGCAAGGGGAATGGTGATCCGGTGTTCCTCGATTTTTATCATCAGGACGATATCGACACGACGCGGGTGATCTGCGTCGAGTCCCCGCGCGATATTCCCCGGTTTATGGAGATCATGAACGAGGTGCAGAGCGGGAATCAGAGCGGGGCGTTCTATATATTCGACAGCCTCACCGGCATGAACGAGCTGTGGAAGGACGAGCGCGCGGTCCTCGACTTTTTCACCTTCACCTGTCCCAAGCTCTACGATCTCAACACCATCGCCTATTGGGTGTACGAAAAAGACGCGCACGCGCGCGAGTTCATCGCGGGCCTCACGCACATCACGCAGGTGGTGCTCACGGTGAACAACACCAGCGCCGGATACTACGAGCTGCGCATCCTCAAGCTCGAGGATCGTCCCTCGTCGCATGCCGGGGGCGCGCATTTTTTCTCCATCGTAAACCGCCAGGTGTGCTTCCAGGACGGGCGTTCCGAGAACCTGTACAATATCGGACGCAAGGTTCGCGAGCTGCGCAAGTCGGCAGGCATCACGCAGGCGGAGCTGGCCGCGCGGATGGGCCTCACGCCGGGGGCGGTCTCTCAGATCGAGAACGACCTCATCACCCCCTCGCTCCAGACGCTCGTGCAGCTCACCGTGATCTTCAGCCGTCCATTCGAATACTTCATCGACGCAGCGGCCGCAGAGCGGGGGACGGGGCCGGTCGTGTCAAAAAAGCGCCTGGTAAAGGGGGCCGAGGGCGGGGCGCTCACGGTATATGCCCTCTGGGACAGCGGCGATATCGGCATACGCCCCTATGTGGTGTCGATTGCCCACGAGGGTGTGGTGGACGGCCCCATCATGCTCTATAAAGGAAGGGAGTTTGTTACGGTGATAAGCGGCGTCTTGAACATCACCGTTGGTGGGGCGGACCGGGTGTTGCGCAAGGGGGACTCGATCGCGCTGGGCGACGATTTCGCCGAGCGATGGCGCAATGCCGGAAAGGGAGAATGCGAGTTTTATTACGTGCAATTTTAGCTCAATACGCGCGTTGTGTTGTTCGATAATTAATGGAGCGCTCCCACGGGAGGCACGATCCGACCATGGACCATCAACACGCACATGACAAACAGCTCCCGCCGGAGCAGATGATCCAGACCCTCGAGAAGAAGGTCTACGATCTCCGCAATCTCATCGAGATGGGCATGAGCCTCACCTCGAACCTGGTGTTCGAGCGCCTGGTGGAGTCCATTCTCTACAGCTGCATCGGGCAGATGTTCGTGGAGAAGGTGGCCATTCTGCTGCAGGTCGATATCGACATCGACAACTACCACGTGCACACGGCCAAGGGGTACGACCAGGACGTGGTGGACGGCGCCGTCATGCTCGTCGAGAACGCGCCGCTCGTCCGCTACCTGAACGAGAACGCCGCTCCGCAGGATTTCACGCTCCTCTGGGAGAACGAAACGCTCCGGTCCGATCTCTCGCGCATGGAGGTCCTTTCGCCCGAGCTCATCGTGCCCATGAAATCCAAGAACCAGCTCAATGGCATCCTGGTCCTGGGCCCCAAGATCACCGCCGAGAACTTCTCCTCGGACGAGCGCGATTTCCTCACCGACCTGGCGAAGTTCGCGGCGATCGGCGTGGAGAACTCGCGGCTGTACCTCATGGCTACGCTGGACCGCATGACGCGCCTGTATATCCATCACTATTTCCAGGAGCGGCTTACGGAGGAGGTGAAGCGGAGCCATCGCTACAATACGCCCATGACGCTGCTCATTTCCGACATCGACCACTTCAAGGGCTTTAACGACACCTACGGCCACCAGCAGGGCGACATCGTCCTCAAGGAGGTGGCGAAGTTGTTCAAGCAGAACCTGCGCGTGATGGACGTCCCCGCGCGCTACGGCGGGGAGGAGTTCGCGGTGATCCTTCCGGAGACCGCACTGGCCGACGGGGTGAAGGTCGCCAATCGACTTCGCAAATGCGTCGAGGAGCATGAGTTCCCCGGCCAGGGCGAGCCGCTTCATGTAACGGTGAGCATCGGCGTGGCCCAGTATGATCCCGCGCTGAACGAGGAGAGGGCGGAGCTCATCAAGCGGGCCGACGCGGCGATGTACAGCGCCAAACACGCCGGCCGCAACAAGGTGGCGGTGCACAAGTGAGCCGACGACCGAACACCGGCGGCGACGCTGCGCGCCGCGATCTCCGGCGCCGGTTCGATACGGCGCGCGACCTCGAGCGCACGGGCGATTTCCCGGCCGCGCTGCGCGAGTACGCCGCCATCATCAAACAACACCGGGATTGCAAGGACGCGTTCCAAAACCTGGGCGCGCTGTATACGCGCATGAGCTGTCCCAACAAGGCGCTCTCGTGCTTCAAGCGCGCCGTTGCGCTGGGCGAGGACTACCTGAGCTATTTTAACCTGGGATGCCTCTACTATACGAAGGGCGATTTCAAGCGCGCGGTGATCAACCTCGACCGCTCGCGGCGCCTCAATCCGGACTTCATGCTGTCGCTGGAGCTCATGGCGCTCAGTTTCACGCGGCTCAAGAACTACCGTGCGGCCGAAACGAGCTTCGACGAGGTGCTGCGCCGCGCGCCGCGCAACCAGGTCGCGCTCACCGCCATGGCCATTCTCGCCTTCGATCGGCGCAGCTACGACCGATCGCTCGAGTATCTCAACCGCATCATCGTGATCGACTTGGGCAATGCGAAGATGCGCGCCTTCCGGGCGCGGGTCCTGGCGCGTCTCAACCGCTTTACGGAATCGGCCAGCGAGCTCAAGGAGGCGAAGCGCGCCGGACGGGGGTTTCGCGCCTTCGACGCCTTCGTGCGGTCCGTTCCCGTTGAGCGATACACCGATCGCTTCGGGAGCCTCGAGGAGAAGCTCGGCGCCGTCCGCGCGGCCGCGAGCGACCGGCGCGACAGCGGGAGCCTCATCGCCCTCAGCCTCTGCCACATCCTCTCCGGCGAGACCGACGCCGCGCTCGACTTTCTCGTCGAGGCGCGCCGACGCGCCGCCCACTAGCGGCCGGTCCCGCCCTCACTTCAACTGCGCGCAGTCGATCCCCAGCTTCGCGATCCGATAGGCCAGAATCCGCTTGGTGGTCCCCAGAAGCGCCGCGGCGCGCGTGACATTTCCCCGCGTCATCTTCAGGTGGTCGGTGATGATCTCGCGGAGGAAGCGGTTGGTCATCTCCTCGAGCGTGACCGCCCGTCCGGCTGCGGGCTGCGCCATCTGCAATGACGGCGGGAGATGGTAGCTGCGGATCACGTCCTCGCGGCTCATGATCACCGCGCGCTCGATGCAGTTTTCCAGCTCGCGAATGTTTCCCGGCCAGTGGTACGCCGTCAGGAGGTCGATCGCCTCGCTCGAGATGCGGGTGATTGCCTTGTCGAACTTGCGCGTGTAGCGCTCCAGGAAGTGGTCGGCCAGGAGGACGATGTCGGCGGCGCGCTCGCGAAGGGGCGGGCAATGCACCGGGAACACGTTGAGCCGGTAATAGAGATCGGAGCGGAAGGAGCCGTCGCCGGTCTTTTGCTCGAGGTCCTGGTGGGTGGCGGCGATGATCCGCACGTCGATGGGAATCGTGCGCGTGCCCCCGAGCCGCTCGATGGTGCGCTCCTGGATCACCCGCAGGAGGTGGATCTGCACGTGCGCGTCGAGGTCGCCGATCTCGTCGAGAAAGATGGTGCCGCCCTCGGCGAGCTCGAAGCGGCCCTTCTTCTGCCGCGCCGCGCCGGTGAAGGCGCCCTTCTCGTACCCGAACAGCTCGCTCTCGATGAGGTTGTGCGGCAGCGCGGCGACGTTCACCTTGATGAAGGGGCCGTTCTTCCGCCGGCTCGCGTAGTGGATCGCGTCGGCCACGAGCTCCTTGCCGGTGCCGCTCTCCCCGGTGATGAGTGCGGTGGTGTCGGTCTCGGCCACCAGGAGGATCTTGTCGGTGAGCTCGCGCATGGCCCGCGACGTTCCGATGATGGGCTGCGGGGCGTCGTCGATCGACAGCTTCATACGGAGCAGCCGGTTCTCCTCGCGGAGCAGGCGCTCGCGCTGCAGCATGGCGCGGCGGCTGTTCACCGCGTGCGCGATCATGATGGCGATGGTGGTCACCAACTGCGCCGTGTCCTCCAGCGGCTCGGGCGCGCGGAGGGGCATGTCGGCGGCGATGGCGCCGATCGCCGTGTCCCCGCTCACGATGGGGATGCAGATGAAGGACAGGTCCTCGTCGCCGTCGCGTCCGCGCGCGCCGGTCTTGTTCAGGAAGCGCGGTTCGGCGGCGATGGAGGGAACGATCGCCGGTTTGCCGGTCGCGATGACCGTCCCGATGATCCCTTCCCCCGGCCGGTAGCGCCCGCGGGCGGTCTCCTCCTCGGTGTAGCCGTATGATACGTCCGCCACAATGTCGTCGGTCTCGGGGTCGTGGATGCTTATCATCCCCCGGACGATGTGCAGATGCCGCGCCGTCGCGGCAAGAACCTCGTGCAGGAGCTCGTCCAGTTCGGCGCTTGCGGTGAAGCACCGGCCGATCTCGGCGAGTAGGGCGGTGTTTCGGTTCGCGATGGCTGCGTGGTCGTTCATGGCAATGCGGTTCTCCATACCGGCTCATCGACCCCTCGGAAAAGGGGTGCGATCGCTCGATGGAGACACTATGGCGCTCTCGCGGTCCTTTAAAAATAAAAAAATCTCCAGAGCGGCTCTCCGGGGAACTATTTAACAAAAATGTAACGTTACGGGAGGCGGTGGCGGATGATGCGCGGACAGCGCGTGTGACTGCGCTGTCCGCGTGGTCTGGAAATCCATTACAGGGTGTATGATGCCCCAACGGCGGCCCAGTAGACGTTGGTTATGGTGAACACCCGCCCGTCGCCGTGCCCGCCCGGGGTTCCGGCAAAGGGGTATCCGTCCGCAACCCGGTACCAGCCCTTGTTGGGCCGATTCGCCCAGCTGCCGCTCCCAAACAGGGACGCATTGCCCAGCGTTACGGTGAGCATGGCAGAGCTGGTGATGTCGCTCCAGCCCTCGCGCGTTTCGTTTTTCCAGGTGCGCAGGTCGTCCGCGTACACGTTCTTGTAGTACGACGCGGCGCAGGAAAGGGTGAGGCTCACGTTTTTCGCAAGCTGGAAGGCCTCGCTCACCTTGAGGGTGAGGTACCAGTCGCTCGCGACGCGACGGGTTCCTTCCTGATTGTTCGAATAATAATCGTGATTGTAGATCACCGTCGGATGAAGCGGCACGTTGAGCCCTACGTACACCGTGCCCGTCCAGTAACTGGCGTCATAGCGCGCTTCGTACTGGTTGTCCTTGTTCGGGTCGATGCGGTTGTTGATGGAACCGTCCTCCTTTCTCCCGGGATACACGTCCGGCAACGGATACTCCTCGGTGTAGTAGCCGGAATTATACCAGTAGTAGTACCAGAGGCTTGCGCCCACCAGGAGTTTCTCTTCCCCTTCCTTGCCGATGAACTTCCCGTCGTAGGCGACGAAGAAGTCGGCGGCGTTCTTTTCCTTCAGCGGGACGCTGCGGCTGTTGCGTGCGTATTCCCCGGTCCAGCCCACGGTCACGCCCGTGTCGAAGACGGCCCACTTCACGTATGGGAAAAACACGTCTTCATTCTCGCCGTAGAGCAGATCGCCGCGCCAGAAGTAGAGGGTCCAATAGTCGACCCCTGCCGATATGCCAAACGGCTTGCTCTCGCCCTTCGCTTCCTCTGCGCCCAGCATTGACCCGGAAAGCGCGACGACAAGCAGCGTGACGCCCAGTATTCCGATGATTGTTCTCTTCATAGCAAACTCCTTTTACAGTTATTTGCCACTCTATACAGCACGGAACGTGCCAAACACATCGCATGTGGCGCGAGTTAACATTACTGTAATAATTGAGTGAAATTTCATGCGAGTCTCGTGCTGGCGGGGCGGGGCGGGGGTGATGATGGCGCGGTTCGATGCACGACGCCTGTGCCTGGGCGCGGCGCGCATCGATTCTGATCCGTCAGGAACGACAGAAATGTTCCATGTCGCGGTACGATGGCACAATCGTGTGCCGCGCTACATCCATCAAACGAATTCGGATTGACAAATGCAAGTGCGCGACTGCGTGATTGGCCCGATGGGAAGTAAACAGCAAAGAATGGCGGCGCGCGGAGCGCACATCGCGGCAGCGGCGCTTATCGCAGTGTATGTCGCGGCGCCGGCGTCGTGTTCGCGCGGCGTTTCGAAGCACTACCGCGCGGGGGAGACGCTCTACGTGCTCGCGGAGCGGGGGCTTGCGCTTCGCGAAGCGCCCGGTACGGACGCGAAGGTGCGTGCGGCCGTATCGCGCGGGGCGAGCGTCGTCGTGGAGTCGGTGCCGTTCTTCCAGCGGGCGCGTCGCGAGGGGACGATGCGCGGCTACTGGGTCGCCGTGCGCGTCGATGGGAGGCGCGGGTACCTGTTCGACGCCTTCCTCTGCCGCGTGCCCCCGTATCGCGCCGGGGAGGGGCGCGACGCCTTCCTCACGCGCGCCTTCGGCGCCCACACAACCGAGGAGCGCGAGAACGACGAGACGACGACCGTCGAGCGGCGGTACGCAGGCGGCGTACGGGTCGTGATCACCCGATCCGGGATCGACTGCGTCGAAAAGGTCGAGTATCTGGTGCCCGCCATCAGGATCGAGACGGCCTTCCTTCTCTTCCGGCCGCTCCTGTCCGGCCTGGGGTCGATCGACGCGTTTCCCGACCGCACGCAGGTCCTCGACCTGTCCAATGACCGGGACGGATCGGAGCAATTGAACATTGTCGTTCGAACCGACGGCGAGGAGGTGCGCGGGATCGAATTCATGCCGGACGGCATCGCCTATACCTGCGCCATCGCGCGCCATGGGGACGGCGTGCGCGTCGAGGAGTGCTTCAACGACTGACCGGCGCCGCCTATGCGTACGCGGCCTCGTCCTCCTGTTCCCGCTTCTTCTTGCGCACGATCACCAGCCGCGACAGCATGATGGAAATCTCGTAGAGCAGCATGAGCGGGACGGCGACGGCCGCCTGCGTGAAGGGGTCCACCGTCGGGGTGATGATGGCCGCCACGACCCAGATGAGGACGATCGCGATCTTCCGCTTGCTGCTCAGGAATGCCGGGGTGACCATGCCCATCTTCGTGAGCACCAGCACCACGATGGGCAGCTCGCAGACCGCGCCCAGGCCGAAGCAGAACATGGTCACGAAGCTGAGGTATTTCCCGGCGCTGATGGTGTTGGCCATGTGCTCGGGCGTGAGCGTTATGAGAAACTTGATGGCCATGGGGAGCAGGAAGACATAGGTGACGGCCACCCCGCCGTAGAAGAGGAGGAGGGCCGCCAGGAACGACAGGCGCACGAACATGCGGTCGCGCCGGTCCACGCGCGGCAGCACGAAGCGCCAGAGCTGGACGATGATGACGAGCACCCCCGCCAGCAGCGCGGCGATGAGCGCGACCTTCACGCGCAGCATGAACGACTCGATGAGGTTGAAGACGTTGAGCGTGAACCCGAGCGCGAGGTACGGGCGCGAGATGAACGCGAGCAGGTGGTCGGAGAGGAAAAACCCGGCGACGGTGAGCACCAGCACCACGATGACCGGAAGAATGATGCGCGAGCGGAACTCGTCGAGGTGGCCCATCGCCCCGCGGACATAGGAGCCCATGTCCTTCTCGCCGCCGTCGCCCGGCGCGGCGCTCGTCGCCGTTCGATCGTCGTGCGGCCGTTCGTTTCCGTCCGGGTATCCCGCGGGGAGCGCGTCGGCGAGCACCGGCGCGCTCATTTCTTCTTCGCGCGATGAGCCCGGCCCGCGTTTCGAGGAGGCGCTCCTTTTCGCGGGGACGCGCGCGCCGCCCTTCCCGCCGCCGGGTGGGCCTTTCTTCGCCGGTTTTCCGCCTTTTTTCACAGCCACAGGGTGCTCCGTAATCGCTCGTCCGGACCTTCATAGGCCGGCACGGATTTTTGTAAACATCAAAACGGCCGGGGGGCTACACGACCTCGTCGTGCTCCATGGCGAGATGCAGATTGTCGTCCCAGAGATATTTCTTGGTCTCGAGCACGATGACCCCGTTGAGCAGGAGCAATGCGGCCAGGTTGGGGAGCGCCATCATCGCGTTCATGGCGTCGGCGAGGTCCCAGACCAGCGGCAGCGACACAACGGAGCCCGCCATCACTGCGACAACCCAGGCGAGGCGGTACGGCCGGATGGCGATCTTCCCGAAGAGGTACTCGACCGCGCGCTCGCCGTAATACGACCAGCCCAGGATGGTGGAAAAGACGAAGGTGAGGAGCCCGACCGTGAGCACGATGGGGCCCACCGTGGGTATCTTCGAGAAGGCCGCCTTGGTGAGCGCCGCGCCGTTGGTCCCCACGGTCATTTCGGGGTGTGCGATGATGGTGCTCACCAGCACCAGCCCCGTGAGGGCGCATACGACCACCGTGTCCCAGAAGGTCCCGGTGGAGGACACCAGCGCCTGGCGTACGGGATTGCGCGTTTTCGCCGCCGCGGCCACGATGGGCGCCGAGCCCAGGCCGGACTCGTTCGAGAACAGTCCCCGCGCGATCCCGAAGCGCGCCGCCGTCATGATGGTGGAGCCCACGAAGCCGCCGCCGGCCGCCTGGGGCGTGAATGCCGCCGTGACGATGAGTGAAAGCGTCTGCATCAGGAATTCGCGGTTGATGACCAGGATGACGACGCATCCCAGCACGTAGAAGGCCGCCATGAAGGGGACGAGCACCTCGCAGACGCGCGCGATCGATCGGATGCCGCCCAGGATCACGATCGCGGTGAGGGCGGCCAGGGCCAGTCCCGTGATCCACGGATCGATGGAGAAGGTTTCGTTGGCCATCACGGCGATGGAGTTGGCCTGCACCATGTTGCCGATGCCGAAGGCGGCAAGGGCCGTGAATACGCAGAAGACCACCGCCAGCCACTTTTTCCCCAGGCCCTTCTCGAGGGCGTACATGGGGCCACCCAGCATGGTGCCGTCCTCGGTCCTCACGCGGTACTTCACCGCGAGGAGCGCCTCGGCGTACTTGGTCGCGATGCCGAAGACGCCCGTGAGCCAGCACCAGAGGACCGCGCCCGGCCCGCCCATCGCCACGGCCGTGGCCACGCCCACGATATTGCCCGTGCCGATCGTGGCCGCGAGCGCCGTGGTGAGCGACCCGAAATGGCTCACGTCGCCGTGCCCGTCGTCTTCCTTTTGGAACGAAAGCCGGATGGCCAGGAACACGTACCGCTGGATGCCGCGCAGGCGCACCGTGAGAAACAGGTGCGTGCCGAAGAGGACGACGAGCATCGGCGGTCCCCAGAGGTAGCCGTTTATGAGCTTGATGATGCCGTGAATGGTGTCCATGGGCGCCTCGCGGTGCGTGATATCGAGCGCTGACGCTAGTGATGAGCGAGTGCGTTGTCAAGAAAATATTACGGAACAAATATGTTCGATGGCGCGTCAATTACCACACTTTTGTCGCGAGAGGCGCGCGATTGATTGCGCGTGATGCCGTTTCAGCAGCCGTGTGCGTCGCTCTGCGCGATCGCTGTGCAGCGCGCGCGGCGCTGCGCGCATGACACTGATGCGTCGCGGAGTGCTATCATCCCCCCCGCACGGAATATTTAACCGTTCCGTAACATCGAGTGCGCCGTACGCCCTGCATGTGGCACGGTTTATGCAGTATAGAGTGGCATGACGTAAAAACGTTTGGTATGGAGGTAGTATATGAAAAAAAGATTCGCTCTTATCGCATTCCTGCTCATCGGGATGATCGCGCTCGCGCCGCTGGGCGCGCAGGAGGCCGCGAAGGCCGCCGCGCCCAAGGAGCTGCATTCGTCGGGCGATTTCATCTGGATCATGATTGCGGCGTTCCTGGTCTTCTTTATGCAGGCGGGCTTCGCCATGGTCGAGACCGGATTTACGCGCGCGAAGAACGCGGGCAACATCATGATGAAAAACCTGTTCGACTTCTCGATGGGGTCCATCGCGTTTTTCGTCGTTGGCTACGGTCTCATGTTCGGCGCGACCAAGCTGGGGCTCATCGGATCGTCGGGATTTTTCCTGGCCGACGCCTCGCCCAAGCCGGACGCCGACGGCGGGAACGCCGGCCTGTGGCAGTACGCCTACTTTCTGTTTCAGCTCGTCTTCGCCGCCACCGCGGCCACCATCGTCTCGGGCGCCATGGCCGAGCGCACCAAGTTCGTGAGCTATCTCGCCTACAGCCTGGTCATCTCGGCGCTCATCTACCCGGTGTCGGGGCACTGGATCTGGAACGCGAACGGCTGGCTCGCGAAACTCGGCTTCCAGGATTTCGCCGGTTCCACCGTGGTGCACATGGTGGGCGGCGTCGCGGCCATGATGGGCGCGCTGGTGCTGGGACCGCGGTATGGAAAATACGGACCCGACGGCAAGCCGCGCGCCATTCCGGGGCACAATATCCCGCTGGCGGCGCTGGGCGTGTTCATCCTGTGGTTCGGGTGGTTCGGCTTCAATCCCGGCAGCACCACGGCGGCGACGCCCTCGATCGCATTTATCGCGATCAACACTAATCTCGCGGCGGCGGCAGGCGCGCTCGCCTCGATGGCGGCCATCTGGATCCAGACCGGCAAGCCCGACGTGAGCATGAGCTTGAACGGCGCGCTCGCGGGGCTGGTGGCCATCACCGCCGGGTGTAATTTCGTCTCGCCGGCAAGCTCCATCGTCATCGGCCTCATCGCCGGCGTCGTGGTGGTGCTCGCGGTGCAGCTGTTCGATTTCGTCTTCAAGATCGACGATCCGGTGGGCGCGATCTCCGTGCACGGCGTCTGCGGGGCGCTCGGCACCATCCTGGTCGGCGTCTTCGGCGACGCGACCTATGGCGGCATGAACGGACTCATCAACGGCGGCGGATTCAAGCTGCTGGGCATCCAGGCGCTGGGGGCGCTCGTGGTGTTCGGCTGGGTGGCCGTGACGGCCGGGATTTTGTTCCTGGTCATCAAGAAGACCATCGGCCTCCGGGTGAGCCGCGAGGAGGAGCTCAAGGGCCTCGACATCGAGGAGCACGGCATGGAATCCTACTCCGGATTCCAGATTTTCAGGAACCAGTAGGGAGGCGCGACCATGAAGCTCATCACTGCATACATTCAACCGGAAAAGCTCAACGACGTGAAACAGGAGCTCTTCAAGGAACAGATCAGCAAGATGTCCGTGACCAACTCGCTGGGCTGCGGGCAGCAGGGCGGCTACACCGAGACCTATCGCGGCGTGCCCATGGAGGTGAACCTCCTTCACAAGGTGCGCATCGAGATCGCGGTGAACGACGATTACGTCGATCGCACGGTGAAGGCGATCATCCGCGGCGCGAAGACCGGGAAGATCGGCGACGGGAAGATCTTCGTCGTGAAGCTCGAAAACTGCATCCGCATCCGCACTGAGGAAGAGGGGAAAGAGGCCATCGGCTGATCGACGCTTGAATCATCAACCTCATGTAAAGCGCGTATCCCTCGGGCCCACGGGTCCGGGGGATTTTTTTAGTACGCCGGATCGTGCGCCGAGGGCGGTTCGCGGAGGGCGCTATCGCGTTAGACGATCTCGAATCCGATGATCACCAGGTCGTCCTCGATGGGCGCGAAGCCGCGGAACTCGCGCACGTGGTCGATGATGCGGTCCAGCGTCTCGCCCAGGCCCGGCGCCGTGAGCCGCTCGAAGAGCGCCGGGAGGTCGTCGTAGCCGATGATCTCGTACCGTTCGTTGCGCGTCTCGGGCAGGCCGTCGGTGAAGAGGAAGACGCGGTCGCCCGTGGCGAGATCGACGCGCTCGTCGGTGAACTCGAAGTCGTCGAATTTTCCGATGATGGTCCCGCGCGATTTGATCATCTCGACCGATCCGGTGGCGGCGCGATAGAGCAGCGGGTGCGGGTGCCCCCCGCGCGAAAAGGTGAAGCGGAAGCGCGATCGGCCGATCTCCTGGAAGTAGCCGTAGATGGCGGTGAGGAAGTTGTTGGCCATGGTGTCGGCGAGATCGCGGTTGAGCGTGCGGATGAACTCGAGCGGGTTTTGCCCGTGCGCGCGGCAGATGCGGTCGGCGGTCGCCTTGACCAGGGTGATGAACAGCGCCGCCGACACCCCGTGGCCCGAGATGTCGCCGATGAAAACCCCGAGGCCCCCCTCCTGCAGCGTGGTGAAGGAGAAATAATCGCCGCCCACCGCCTCGAGGGACGCATTGCGGAAATCGCAGGCGATGCCCGGGTAGCGCGGCGGGGCGCTCGGCAAGAGCTCCTGGTGGATGAGCTGCGCGTTCTTGATGTCGCTTTCGATGATCTCGTTGCGCTCGCGCAGCTCCTCCTCGTTCGCGCGCAACGCCTCCTCGGCCAGGCGGCGATTGTAGGATTCCAGCGCCAGCGAGGCGAAGTCCGAGAGCGATCCGGCGAAGTTCTCCTCGTCGGGCGTCCAGAGGCGCGGCGGCCCCACGTGCTCCAGCGAGAGGATGCCCGAGGTCATGCCGCCCAGGCGGAAGGGCACCGCGAGCAGCGCGCCGATCCCGAGACGGGCGAGATGGCGCGCGACGATCGCGCGGGTCCGCTCGTCGGCGGCCGCGTCGGTCGCGTCGATGAGCCGGTCGCGTTCGATCGCGTCGAAGAATTCGGGGAAGTCCTTCACGGCGATTTCCCACCCGCTGCGATGGCTGTCGTGCGTCGCGGCGAAGCTGTCGTAGCAGATGATCCGGGTGCGGTTGCGGTCGAAGAGCCAGATGCTGCTTCGCTCGATGTCCAGGTTGTGCGCTCCGCTGGTGGTGATGGCGCGGAAGGAGCCCTTCAGGTCTCCGGCGTAGAGCGACTCGGTCCGCGCGAGCGTCGCCAGCGCCATGTGCTGCAGTCGGAGGCGGATCTCGTTTTGCCAGAGCTTCTCCTCCGCGGCGCGCCGCTCGGTGATGTCGCGCGCGATCCCCTGGAAGCCCACGATGGCGTCGTCCTTGAAGATGGCCTGCACGTTTTGCCCGATCCAGTAGACGGTGCCGTCGCGCGCCACGACCGGGTGCTCGTTGTAGGTCGACGGGATGCGCCCCAGGTACTGGGCGCGATAAAACTCGATCACCTCGTCGCGGTAGTCGGGATGCACGAACTCGCTGAAGTGGCGCCCCAGGATCTCGCGCTCCTCGCACTGCATGCGGGCCAGCGCCGTCGGGTTGAGATACGTGAAGAAGCCCAGCGCGTCGAAGCTGATGATCACGTCGCCGGCGTGGGTCACGAGCTGCTTGTAGCGCTCCTCGCTCTCGCGCAGGCGCGCCTCGAAGCGCTTGCGCTCCGTTATGTCGCGCACAACGCCGCGGAACCCCCGCGGCGCGCCGTCGTGGTCGGTGATCAGCGAGACCGACGTTTCCGCCGAGATGCGTTCGCCGTCGCGCCGGATGAGCTCCCAGTCGAAGGAGCGCACGGGCCGGCCCTCGCGGAACACCCGGTTGAAGACGGTGAAGATGCGTCGCGAGTTCTCGCCGTCCATGTAGGCGCGGTAGTTGAGGCCGATGAGCGCGCCCGGCTCGTAGCCGAGCATCCGGTACATCGAGCCGTTGCAGAAGGTGAAATCGCCCTTGAGGTCCACCTCGTAGTAGCCGTCCTCGATCGTCTCCACGATGGTGCGATAGCGCTCCTCGCTCGCGGAGAGCGCCTTCTCCGCTGCCTTGCGATCGTCGATCTCCCGACTGGCCACCAGGACGCTCCGGGCCCCGGATTCGTTCGTCATCACGGTCCCGTCGCATTCCAGCCAGGCGTACGTCCCGTCCGCACGCCGGAAGCGCAGCTCGATGCGGCCACCGCGACCGTCCGAGAAACCGTCGCGGAACATCGCGAGCGCGGCGGGAACGTCGTCGGGGTGCACCAGGTCGAAGGCCGACATCCCCATGAGGTCCTCGCGGCGGTATCCGAGATGCGCGTGCGAGGCGCTCACGTACTCGTAGGACCCGTCGGCGTTCAACAGCACCACCAGGTCGCGCATGTTCTCGGATATTGTGCGAAAGAGGTCCTCGCTCTGGCGGAGCGCCAGCTGCGTGATCTCGCGCTCCGTGCGCTCCTCGTGGAGCCGGTGCAGCGAGCGAAGGTCGTGGGCGATGATGGCGATGCCGATGACGGCGCCTCCCGCCGAGCGAATGGGGGAGAACCAGACGTTCACGGGGACGGTCTCGCCGACGGCGGTCACAATGCCCGCCGGGAAGCCGCGGCCCGGGACGGTTTCACCGCGGATCGCCTCGATCTCCGCGCGAACGAGCTCGCGTTCGCGAAACAACTCGCACACGGGCCGCCCGTGCAGCGACGGTTCGTCGGTGCCGATGACCGCCGCCGTTCGCGGGTTCACCTGCAGCACGGTGCCGTCGGTGTCCGCGAGGACGAGCAGGTCCTGCATCTGCTCGATGATCTGGCCGGCGGCGATCTCGGGCGTGACGCGCATCAGCTGGTAGCGGTCGATCGCCTGCCACATCCCCAGCGCCAGGATGATGATGCTCATGGGCGAGATGGCGGGAAGGACGTTGAGGCCGTATGCCGGGAGGACGGTGTCGGTGACGATGCTGATGCCGAAGGAAACGGACCCGGTAATGGCGATGATGTGCGCCAGGCTGCGCTCGCGCGCCGACGGCGCCCGGCGGCTCCAGAAGAGGAGCAGGAATATCGACATGATGAAATACGAGGTGTAGTACACGTAAAAGGCCGCATACCAGGGCGAGTCCGCGGGCGGCACCTCCCCCCAGCCGAACCAGCAGCGGACGAAATCGATGGCGGTGAGCGTGTCCGTGAACTCGCGATGGATGAACGGCGCCGTCGGGAGGAACAGGAGATACTTGAACCAGGCGTGCCGTTCGGAGAATGCGTTTTTCGTGAGGATGAGGACGAACGCGAGCAGGAGCGGCGGGGCCAGGCTCCAGCCGATGGACCCGATCCGGTTCCAGAAGAAGAGCTCGTCCTTCGTGTGCGCCGAGTGGATAAAGGTGTACGCCAGCGACCAGACGGCGAAGCTGAGGCACAGCATCAGAAATACGCGATTGAGCCTCGAGCCGCGGTCGAGCCTGATGGCGTAGATGCCCATCGCGACATAGACGATGCAGGTGAAGAAGGTTATGAGCGAAAGCGGATTCATTGGCGCGGGCGGTTCCTTCCGCGAGAGTTCAGCGAGGGTACAATGCGCCGGGCATGCGCGTCAAGATATTTTGCGTCTCGGTGCGCTCCGTCGCATGTGCGGCGCGGGAACGGCGTCAGCTGATGTCCTTGCGGCGGTACGCGAAGCACGCCCCGACGAACCATGCGGCAAGCATCGCCAGGAAGAGCGCCGAATGGCCCAGGACCTCCGCGGCGGAGTAGCTCGCGTCGGGCGTGAAGGAGAAGCTGGAGAACTTCGAGATGGTCCCGATCTGCGGAAAGGCGAAGGTGGCCAGGACCAGCACCGGTTTCGCGAGGACGCTTTCCCCGCTTGCCAACAGGGCCCCCGCGTGGTAATTCGCGTAGTGAAGAAAGAGGGCCAGAATAAACACGAGGAAGAAGGCGATCTTCTGCGGGACATACAGGGCCATGATTACCGACACCGTGATGTAGAACAGGATCACGAGCTGGGCGACGGCGAAGGACCCCGCGAGCGTCGGGGTGAGCGACTGGGCCGAGAAGTTCCCCGACAGGAACACGAACGCCAGCGCCAGCGATATCACGTAATAGGCCAGGATGATGAGGTAGGACCCCGCGATGCGCGACACCAGGTATTTCCAGCGCGGAAGCGGCTGCGAGAGGATCTGCGTGATAACCCCGTAGCGATAGTCGCTGCCGATGCCGCCGATGGTCACCAGCACCGCGAGCAGCGCGTTCCAGGACTGGATGAGGAAGAAGAAGGCCGCGAAGCTGTACCCGCCGGCCGCCGCGGACACCGCCGACGCCGACTGCTGGCCGCCGGGCCCCGTCATTGAAATGTTTTTCACGACGAAGTCCGAGATGTTCCCCAGCACGTAGATGATGAGCACCGTCACGGCGAACATGAAGATGAGGAGCTTGTTGGTGAACTCCTTCTTGATGGTGTTTTGCACGAGGACGAGTATCTGGTTCATGCGGTTCTAGTTTTTTCCCGTGATAATATTGTAGAAGGCGTCCTCGAGCGTGAGGTCGCCGGTGAGGTCGCCCACCGCGCATTCCCGCACCAGCACGCCCTTGTTGATGATGGCCACCCGGTCGCAGAGCTGCGCGACATCGCCCAGGATGTGCGAGCTGAAAAAGACCGTTTTGCCCTTGGCGCGGTAGGCGAGGATGATGTCCTTGAGTTCCTTGGTGATGATGGGGTCGAGCCCGCTGAACGGCTCGTCCAGGATCAGGAGGTCCGGCTCGTAGAGGAGGGCCTGCGCGATGCCCACCTTCTGGAGCTCGCCCTTCGAGAAGGTCTTGATCTTCCGGTCCAGGAGCTCGGTGATCATGACGGTGCGCGCGACCGTGTCGATCATGCCGGCGATGTCGACATGGGCGACGCCCGCCGGTTTCTTGAGCGCCGCGAAGAAGGCGAGCGCGTTTCGCGCGGTGTAGGTCGGGAAGAAGTTGAACTTCTCCTGCAGGAATCCGATGGAGGCGCGCGCAGCGGGATCGGCCCCGGTGATGCCGTTGATGGCGATCTCCCCCGCGTCGGCGTGCGCCAGGCCCAGGATGGACTTGATGAGCGTGGTCTTCCCGGCGCCGTTGGGGCCGATGAGCCCCATGATGGTGCCGCGCTCCACGGCGAGCGAGAAGTCCGCGAGCGCCTGGATGCTTCGGCCGTAGCGCTTCGAAAGGTTTGAAATGGCGATTATGTTCATGCTCGTGTATCTGGTATGGTGTCGCGTTTCGAATGTGATGTCCGTTGCCGGGAAAAGGTTACCGAAGTATTGCATGGCCGTCGATATTTGCAAGCGCTATTTGCCGGATGCGGCCCCCTCCGGCGCTGTTGATCGCGACAGCGCTCTCACCGCTCTTCCGTGGCGCTAGCCGTCTCCCGCAGCTGCACCATCACCGCCTCGCCCTTCGCGGTCATCGTGCCGCCGGCGGAAACGGTAGCGGCGATGACCGCCTTGCGGCCCTTCATCTCGACGACGCGCGCGCGCACCTCAATCTCGACGCCGATGGGGGTGGGGGCGATATAGTCGACCTTGAGCGACGCGGTAACGAAGCGCGGCATGGGGCGCTCTCCCGGCTGGAACCCCTCCTCGCGGAGCTTCGCGGCGGCCGCGGTCCCCGCGCAGTGGCAGTCCACGAGGGAGGCGATGAGGCCCCCGTACACGATGTCCCGCAAGCCTCCCGTCTGGTGCGGCCGCGGCGTGAAGCGGCAGACGCTCTCCGGGCCGTCCCAGACGCTTTTCAGGCGCATGCCGTGCTCGTTGAGCCTGCCGCAGCCGTAGCAGTGCGCGTAATCGTCGGGGTAGTGGTCCTGGAAGCCCGTGGTGGTCATGGGATACTCCTGTGGATGGCATCTGTCTTCATGCGCCGGCAACCCGAATAGCCGTTATGTGCCATCGATACGTGGCCTACTCGAATTCCAACCGCTTTCGGATGATGTCGGGGCGGTGGTGGTCGTCGAAGTATTCCTTTCCCGACCGCCAGGTCGCCTCCCGCCCTTCACCCTTGTAGTCGAAGATCCCGACGCGGCCCCTGAATCCCTCGCTGGCTGCGAAATAGCCGTCGGGCGTCCAGATACAGTACTCGCCGTTCCGGCCGATCATGACGCGCGCAAGCACCTCCGGGCTGATGAGCTTCCGCAGCGAGTAGGTCGATTTTATGGTGAAGACATCCGCCTCCTTTTTCCCTTTCGGGTCCGACGCCGTCGAATCTTCGCGTGTTTTCCCTTTGACGAGCTCGGCGCGGAACGCATCCAGCATCTTGTGTAAATCGTATATCACGATGGTCCGGTCGATGCTTCCCGAGAAGAGGTGCCGGTCGCTGCAGGCGAATGACGTGACGGCGGCGGCGTGGTCTGTGCAGGCGCCCTTCACGGGGTTGCCGTCATCGTACGTGACGGTGAGCCACTGCAGGAGCGTGCCGCCAGGCCCTCCCGCGACGACGAAGCCGTACGGCGTGATCCCGTAGGTCCACAGCCACGGGTGGGTGCGCTCGTCGGGCGTGATCGCGGAGACGAGCGTGTTCCCCCGGTAGAGTTCGATCGAGTCGCGCTTCTCTCCGCGCTTCCACTTCGCGCGGAACACCCCCTGCTCGAGCGGCAGGGGGGCAAAGGGCGCTCCGCCGGCAGCCGGTCTCGCTGTGAAGGTCTTCAGGTCGAACGCGATTTCGAGCTCCGGCTGATCGCCCGGCGCGACGTACGGCTCGGTCCCCAGAGCGATCTCGCTTCCCCGCGCGCCCAGGCCCCAGATCGGCAGGGCCTCAAGGCCGGCCGAGCGGGGAAGCTCCTTCCCGGTGGCCGTGTCGACGGCGAAGAGGGTGAATGCGTTCTCGTCGGCGAATGCAAGAGTCTTGTTGTCGATGAATTCCATGGCGGACACGTCCAGCCGGCCGTCGGAGCGCAGCTTCCGTATCGCACCGCTCCGGATGTCGTAGAGCGCGCACTCGCGATTCGCCAGCATGATGGCGAGGGTTCGTTCGTCCGGGGATATGCGCAGATCGTGGACCTTGTGCGCCATCGTGAACGTCGCTTTCCGGTTGAGCTCCGCGTCATAGATGGTGATTCCGTCGCTGTCGCTCGCGATCGCGTAGTGCCGGGTGATCCGCGCTTTTTTCACGTCCTTGAGGGGAGACGATTTCAGCATGGTCCGGCGTGTCAGGGAATAGAGCGAGACGCACTCCTTCGATATCGAAAGGATGCGGACGTCGCCGTCTTTCGTGTGACTGGAAAGCTCTACGAGGCTCGTCCGATCCGGCTGGTACGCGGGCTTAAGATCGATCTTCGCCGGGTCCGATCGGTACTTGTGCAGCACGGTGATGTAGTCGTCCTTGAGCTTCGCGCCGTTGACGCGATCGATCCTCAGCACCGGGTGCTTCTGCGAGCGATCTAGAATCTCTTTCATACCGAAGACGTAGATCTCGCCCTTTGTATTGCCGGCGATGAGATGCTCGCCGTCCTCGGAGATCGCGAAGGCCTTGTCCATGCCGTCGTCGGAGAAGAGGGAGCAATAGCTTCTTCCGGTCTTAAAATCATACACGCGGATATCGTGCCCGGCGCCGTACGGGGTGCCGTACAGGCCGCGGGTGACCAGATACGTGTCGTTCAGAAAAAGTTTCGCGCCGTACTCCATGCCCCAGCCGTGCTGTCCGGTCTGCCCGCGGATGATTCGGACCGGCTGCAGCGTTTTAGCGTCACAGACGCGGAGGGTCTTGTCCTGGCTCGAGGTGACGATCTGCGTTCCGTCGTTTGACCGCGCGATGTTCCATACCCGCGCGGTGTGGCATCCCGTGTCCACGAAGAGCTCGCGTGCAGTGAATGCCGCGGCGGGGAGGGCGGTGGTGAGGAGGAGGATGGTCGATGAGATGATGGCGATTATGTTCATGGGATATGGAGGTTTATTTTTGCGGTAAAAGTCAAGGAGAAAGGAGGAGGGGGGGAAACGACGAGCGGACCGAATGCGCTGCTCGATGACCGCTCGTTGTTAGTGTTTTACGGCCTCAAGAGAGGCTATAAAAAAATACAACACAATGCATTCTAATGTCCACATAAATCAGAATTTAAGGCCTCTATGCGGTCGCCTTGAGTTCGTCTTGAGTTCGCTTTGAGTTCGCTTTGGTTCGATACGAATGTGTACATGCGGCCTGGGGCGAAAGTGCCTTCATCGTCAAAGCGAAAAAGACAACAAAAAGTTAAGATTATACCGGAAAAGCCAATCAGCTTGGATCTTTTTTAGAAATCGGGTCGGTGTATCAAACTCCGTCAAAATCCCACAGGGCCGATTCGCCATCGGCGTGTGTCACGCGCAGCGACATCGGCAGGTCGATCGAGAAGCGGAAGGTCCGCTCCCATCTGCCGTCGCGCCGCTTCGCATACCAGGTCTTCTCTCGCAGCGAACGCGAAAAGTAGCGAAGGTCGTCGCGCTCATCGTCCGTGGGCGCGGCGCATGTCGCCTTGAGGCGATTGATCATGCGGACGTACTTCCACAGCGACGCGACGTCCTCCCGCGCGAAGCCCTCGCCGAATTTCCACAGCGCGCTCCCGCGCAACAGGCGCGCATCATCCGGCAATCCCAACGCCTCGAAGACGGGGAGGCCGGGGAGCAGGTACAGGGGCGAGAAGCCGATGGTAAGCGGCAGGCCCGCGAGGAAGACGATGTCGTCGATGACGCCCGCGGGCGTCGTTCCCGGCAGGCCGCCGATGATGAAGGCGAGCATCGGAATCCTCCCCGCGCTTTTTTCGGCAATCACGCGAACGGCCTCTCGGAACGACGGGCGGTTCACGCCGCGCGCCGCTGAGGCGCTTCCGGTCACAAGCGACACGTTGAACTCGATGAAACCGGCGTCTATCGCCTCGTTCACGAACGGCACAAGGTTCGGCGCCGTGATGCCGTTCATCGCCGCGAAGGACATTCCCTTCGCATGGTGTTCTCGAAGGAGCGTCATGAGCTCCCGCGAGAATGCCTGATCATGGAAAAGATTGTCGTCCTCGAAATCGACGATCCCGACGCCGATGCCGTGCAGATACTCGAGCTCGCGCGAGATCGATTCGATGGAGCGCGCGGTGAAGGCGTACCGCCGGGGGACGGCGCAGAAGGCGCAGGAATGGCGGCAGCCGCGGCTGAGCACCATGCGCGCGATGCGCCTGCCGCGGAAGCGGTAGACCGCTTCGCGTTCGGGGAAATCGTCGAGCGGAGAATCATCGACACCGCCGCCGTGAATACGGACTGTGCCGCCGGTCCGTTCGCCCCGCCTCGGCAGGTCCGCGCCGCCCGCGGCCGTCTCGGTGTCCATGAGCCGCCGGACGAGCTCCGGGAACGCGGTCTCGCCGTCGCCGGAAATCAGGAAGTCGGCGGCGGTTGCGCCCGCGAGCCGGTCCGCATCGGCGAAAACGGCCCAGCCGCCGATCGCAACCGGCGACTTCGTTTCAGCCTTGATGCGCGCGGCGAGCGCCTCCACGTCCGGGTGGTACCCCGAGAACATCGACGAGACGCCCACAAGATCGTAGGCGCCCTCGCGCACCGCCGCAACGATCCGGTCGAATGAATCGCCGAACCGGAAGAAATGCGAGAGCAGCGAGAAATGCGATGTGTCCTCGGTGTAGATGTCGCGAAGGTGCCCGAAGCACTCCGGCGTCCGGATGCGCTTCTTCTTCATCGAGTATGCCGCATCGTAGACGTCGCAGCGCACGCCGGGCATGCGCCGAAGCGCCGCCGCGATGTACAGCAGCCCCAACGGCTCCATGCGCGCGGGCGTCGCGTAAAAGTCGTGTATGGGCGGCGCGATCAAAATGACGCGAAACGGTTTCATCGATGAGGTGCTATATGCTCAAGAAAAAGTTGATTTTTAAATGCGCACGTTGATTGGTTGCACGCTGGTGATAGGGTAGTGTGGTACACGGTTTCTGTGCAATTACTTTCCAGGTAGAGCGCATTTGCTTGTGAAGGGGGCCACCTCATCCCCCGACCCCTTCTCCCGTAGGAGAAGGGGAGATGATGGAGTTTAATAATTCAGAGCCCTCTCCTGGGGGAGAGGGCGCGCCGGAGGCGGGGTGAGGTTGAGCGAGCGGTTTTTATTTGGTTACTTTCTTTTGGCCGCCCAAAAGAAAGTAACGGACAAGCAGGAAACCCGATTTCCGGAATAACTCGGATGTGAAATCCACATGACCATACTCCACAAATACATCCTCTTTCAATCGCTGATCGTGACCGCCTTCGCGATCGGCTTCCTGCTCCGGAAGCGTCATGCAAACCCGGAGCGCCTCTCGTCGCGCCTGGTGATGGCGAACCTCGTCCTCATCGAGCCGCCCATCGCGCTCTGGAGCATCTGGGGGCTTGCGCTCGGCGCGGACCTCATCGTTCTGCCGGCGGCGGGGGTCGCCCTCGTCCTGGCGGGCTTCGCGTTCGGCGTGCCCCTGGCGCGGCTCCTGGGGCTTTCTGGGCGGCGACGCGCGACCTTCCTCATCAGCGCTTCGCTCGCGAACCACGGCTTCACCATGGGCGGCATCGTCTGCTACCTGCTCATGGGCGAGCGCGGCCTGGGGCTGTCGTTCATCTTCGTATCGTACTTTTCCTTTTACCTGTATGCGGTCGTCTTTCCCTACGCCGAGTTTCACACCGGCGCGTCGCGCCCGCTCGGCGAGCGTCTCCGGGAGCTGGTTTTCAACGCGCGCAACATGCCGCTTTACGCCGCGTGCGCCGGGATGGCGCTCAGCGCCGCCGGTATCGCGCGGCCGGCGGCCGCCGTTCCCATCGACGCGCTGCTCATGGCGTCCGTGGCCGCGTACTATCTCGCCCTGGGGCTCAACTTCGCCCTGGACGACGTGCGCGTGAGCATGGGGGCGCATGTCGCGCTGGGCGCGCTCAAGTTCGCGCTCGTGCCGTTATGCGCCATCGTACCGCTCGCGTTCCTCGAGGTCGATCCCGCCGTGAAGTCCGTCGTCATCGTCCAGTCCTTCGCGCCGGCGGCGGTGTACTCGGTCGTGACCGCCGTCGTCTTCCGGCTCGACGCGCGCCTGGCCTCGGGGATGTTCGTGGTGAACACGCTGGTCTATCTGGGCGCGGTGCTGCCGGCGATCTTCCTGTTCGGGAGGGCGCTCCTGCCGCGCTAGGGGCGGTCAGGCGAGGGTCTTTTTCTCGAGGAGCCGCGCGAACTCCTCCGGCGGCACCGGGCGGCTGAAGTGGTATCCCTGCATCGCATCGCAGCCCAGCGCGCGCAGAAACGACGCGTGCTCGGCGGTCTCCACGCCCTCGGCGATCACGGCGATCTTCAGATTGTGCGCCATCGCGATGATGGCGCGCGTGATCTCCTGGTATTCGCTCTCGCGCGTGATGTTCAGGATGAACGACTTGTCGATCTTGAGATTGTTGATGCGGAATCGCGTGAGGTAGCTCAGGCTGGAGTAGCCGGTCCCGAAATCGTCGATCGAGAAGGTCACGCCCAGCCGCCGGAGTTCGTTGATCTTCTCCACGGCGGCCTCGGGGTGCTCCATCATGCTGCCCTCGGTTATCTCGAGCTCCAGGCGCTCCGGCGCGCAGCCCGTGTCGCGCAGGATGCGCGTCACGGTGTCGGCGAGGTTGTCCTCCATGAACTGGCGCGGCGAGAGGTTCACCGCCACGCGCAGGCCCGCGTGCCCGGCGTCGGTCCATCGGCGCATCTGCGCGCACGCGGTGTGCAGCGTCCACTGCGCGATGGGCACGATGAGCCCCGTTGACTCGGCGATGGGGATGAACACGTCCGGCGGCACGAGGCCGCGCCCCGGCGCGTCCCAGCGGATCAGCGCCTCCATGCCCACGATGCGCCCGGCGGCGTCCACGAAGGGCTGGTAGTGCATCGCGAACTGGCTCCCGTCGATCGCGTGGCGCAGCCGGTTCTTGATCTCCAGCCGGTCCTGGGCGCGCGCCGTCATCTCCGCCTCGAAAAACTTGTACGCATTGCGCTCCCGCTTCGATTCGTTGAGGGCGATGTCCGCGTTCTTGATAAGGGTCTCGGGGGCGTCGCCGTCCTTGGGGTAGAGGCTGATGCCCACGTTGAGCCCCAGGAAAATCTCGCTGTCGTGGATGCGGTAGGCCTGGGAGAGCGAGCGGATGATCTTGTCGGCTACGATGCCGGCGTCCAGGCCGTCGGTGATGAAGCTCAAGATCACCGTGAACTCGTCGCCGCCGAAGCGGAAGATGTAATCGCTCTCGCGCAGGACCGACCGCAGGCGCGCCGTCGCCTTGACCAGCGCCTCGTCGCCCACGTCGTGCCCCAGCGTGTCGTTCACCTCCTTGAGGTTCTCCATGTCGATGAACAGGAGCGCCTTCTGGTGCTGGCCGTTCAGCCGCTTCGCCTGCACGAGCGTATCGTCGATCCGCTCGAAGAAGGCCTTGCGGTTGGGGAGGCCCGTGAGCATGTCGTGATAGGCCAGGTGGATCAGGCGCTCCTCGTTTTCCTTGCGCTCGGTGATGTCGTCCAGCACGCGCACGAGCCGGTAGGTCTCGCCGCGCTCGTTGCGGACCGCGCTCACGCGGTCGCGGATCCAGCGCGTCACGCCCGAGGCCGCGACGATGCAGTATTCGAGTTCGAAGCGGTCCGGGAGCGGCAGGGCGTCGAAGGCGTCCATCACCCGCGTACGGTCGTCGGGGTGCACGGCCGCCAGCCACGAGTCGGGGGACGAGAGCAAGGACATGCACGATGCGCCCCAGACGGTTTCGTACGACGGGCTCACGTACAGCACGACATGGTTGGCGCAGTCGTGGATGATGAAGATCTCGCTGATGTTCTCCGCCAGCTGCAGGAAGCGCCGCTCGCTCTTGTCGATCGTCTTGATGGCGCCCTCCATGTTGAGGCGCGCCGATGTCGCCTCCAGCGCCCGGCTCGCGGCGTCGTGCAGCGACACCGTCATCATCAGGACGGTGAGGGTCGTGATCCCCACGGTGAAGCGGGAGAAGTTCGCGTCGATGAGCGCGATCCCCGTGATGGGCCGGTACACGTGGACGATGTCGACGGCGCCGGTGGCGATCGCGACGAGCATGCCGATCAGGACCGCGAGGGGCGTGCCCAGCCGCCGGTTGCGCCGCATGTCGAATGCGATGGCCGCGATCGCGTAGAGGATCATTGCGCCCAACAGCGCCGTGCGCGCGTGGTATGCGGCGCCGGGGAGGCCGCGAACGTGGGGAACGGGGTGTGCGATCGAGAGCGGGTCGGCGGCGGTAACCGACACGAAATGATCGGGGATGATGACGGCGATCACGGACAGGGCGACGGCCGCCGCGAGCCCGCCGAGCGCCAATCGCAGGTTCAATCGTTTCCAGGCGTCGCCCAGATCGAGATAGTCCTGCAGCAAAAAGGGGAGGCCGAAGAGATAGAAGGCGCTCGCGATTTGCTTGATCCGGTAATACTGCAGGGGGGCGCCGGCGGGACCGCCGTCGGCGGAGGTGACGAGAATGAGCGCCTCCGCCGCGGTGTAGCAGGCGCCCAGCAGTCCCACGAGCATGATCGCGAGGTAGCCGCGCTCGCGGGATCGCGCATGGAAATACCCGAACAGCGCGGCCCCCGCGCACAGCAATGTGCAACAGACGATCGGGACGATGAAGGTGCCGATCGCGGCGGCGTGGCCGGGGGCGGGCATTGGCGGCACCGGCCGGTCAGGCGCCCAGGATGTACTTGTTGATGAGGAACTCCGTCTGCATGGGGTTCAGGTCGAAGCGGCGGCTCGCCTCGTCGATGAGCGCGTTCTTGTCGATGGCGGGGTCGGCCTTCAGCTCGCCGCTGATGTACTTGACCGCTTCCTTGAGCGAGGATGATTCCATGAGACCCTCCTTACAGCGCCCGCATGTGTTCGGGCTTGAGTACGCTCTCGTCGCGCGAGCCGAGCACCTGGTCCAGCAGGCGCAGAACGGCGGCCCGGTCCCCGGGGAGCGTCGCCCGTATGGGCAGGTAGTTGGATGCGTGGTTCGAGGTGAAAAAGCATTCGCGCGTCACGTCCATGTGCTCGATGATGAGCCGGAGCTCGCGGAGCAGGCCGAACTTGTCGGGCAGCCGGAACGATCCCGCCTTGAAGTCGCGGTAGAGGCCGGTGTTGGGCAGGAGCATCACGGTGAGCGCGGAGGCGAAGTCGGGCGACATCGCGCCCAAATGCTTTCCGGTGTCGATCGCGTGCGCCTCCGAGAGCTCCGTCCCGCCGATCCCCAGCAGCACCGTTTGCGAGAGCTGGATCCCGGCCGCCTTCACCTTCTCGGCCGCCTCGAGCTGCTTGTGCGGGTAGGCGCCCTTCTTGATGCGCTTGAGCACCTCCTTGTTGCCGCTCTCGATGCCGTGATAGATGATGCCCAGCCCCGCGTCGCGCAACAGCTTCAGGTCCTCGACGGTCTTCTTGAGGATCGCCTTGGTGTTGCCGTATACGCCGATGCGCTCCACGCGCGGGTTGCGCTCGCGCAGGTAGGTGATGATGTCCAGCAGCTTCTCCGTGGGCAGGATGAGCACGTCGCCGTCGGCCAGGAAGGCGCGGGTGAATTTGTACCGCGCCGCTTCGTCGATGTCGCGCTTCACCTGGTCGATGTCCTTGACGTAGAAACCGTATCCCTTGTAGGTGCCGCAGAAGTTGCACTGGTTGTGCGAACAGCCCACGGTCACCTGGATGATCATGCTGTAGGCCTCGGAGGGCGGCCGTATCACGTTTCCGACATAGTCCATGCTCGTTTCCTACCTGTGTACTGGCTCGCCGCGCGGCCAGATGATCGTGTGCAGCTGCATGTTCAAGCGCACCGGGAGCCGATCATCGAGTATCATCCCGGCCAATTTTGTAAATGACATTTCATCGACGTTGGCCGAAAAGTTGACCGCCACGCCCGCGGGAACGGCATTGGCGGCGATGAACTCCCGCGAGAAAGCATAGTCCTCGATCGAGGATATGACAAATTTTAATTCGTCGCCCGCTCGCAGGCGCCGCACATTGTCCGTCAGGAACGATCCGGCTTCGCCGCTCGAGGGCGTCTTCACGTCCACGATCGAGCGCGCGCCCGCGGGAACGGCCTCGAGCGACACGCTGCCGTTGGTTTCGATCTGGACGGCGCGCCCGGCCGCGAGGAGGCGCCGCGCGAGCGCGCCGCATTCCCCCTGCAGGAGCGGCTCGCCGCCGGTGACGGTCACGTGGTCCGCCGACGCATAGCGATCGACGCGGGCGACGATCTCGTCGATGCCCATCGCCGCGCCGCCCTCCCAGGCATGCCGCGTATCGCAGTAGCGGCAGCGGAGATTGCATCCCGCGAGCCGCACGAACACCGCCGGAAATCCGGCGCGCGTGGTCTCGCCCTCGATGGAGTAGAAGATTTCGCTCACGGTTAGTGTCATTTCTTTCGTGTATTCAGCTCGCGCAGCGCGTCGGCGGCGATCCAGCGGGCCGATCTCGAGTCGATCGCACGGATCTCCCGCGCGAGCGCGATCGCCCGCTTCCGCAGGCGCGCGTTCCGCTTGCCGATCTGCCGCAGCGCCCAGTTGACCGCCTTCTTCACGAAGTTCCGCTCGTCGGTCGCGTAGCGTTTGATGAGCGGGAAAAGGCGCACGAACCGCTCGTCCGGCGCGGCCGTGTCGTGCACGGCGAGCGCGGCGATGAGCGCGAAGGCCGCGCGGCGTACGAACTCCTCCTCGCGTCGGGCCCAGCGGGCGGGCAGCGTCCACGCGACGCGCGTCCGGTCGATGAAGTTCGCGCACACCAGGTCGCACAGATCCCACGAGTTGAAATCGCGCGCCCATCGATCGAGAAGCGGCAGCGTCGCGCGCGACGGATCGGCGATAAGGCCCGCGAGAATGCGCGCCTCGTGGACGCCCGTGTCCCAGAGCGCTCGGGCGAGATCGTGGTCCGTGCCGATCTCCTTGGCCAGCCGCCGCAGCTCGGGGATTTTAATTCCCAGCGCGCGTTCCGTGTCGATGCCGAAGCGCGCCATGCCCGCACGGTTCGCGGGGTCGGCGAGGGAGCGGAGCCGTGTTAGTGTTGTATTTGCATCCATATTATTTCGATCATGTACCTCACCCCGGCTCTGCCGCCCCTCTCCCGCAGGAGAGGGGCTTGGCCTGGAACAATTTTCTCAGTTACACCCTCTCCAGAGGAGGCGATGCGCTGAGCCTGTCGAAGCGGGGCCGGGGGGTGAGGTCAGTCCTTCCAGTTCCACCACTTCAGAAGTTCCGGATCGCGCGTCTCGGTGGAGGCGTAATGCACGGCGCAGCGCATCACATAGAGCAGGCAGCGGTCGATCCGCGCCTTCTGGCGCGCGCAGATCCGCTCGTAGAGCGCCTCCGGATCGGCCCCGCGCAGCTCTTCCGGCGCGCGCACGCCGATGCCGTACAGGTCGTCGGCGATGGACGCCCCCACGCCGGGCAGCGTCATCAGGCGCCTCAGGACGGTTTTTTTATTCGTGTCGGCCATCTCGCGACTCCTCCGGTAGCCTGGCCGTCCCGTCCTCCGGCGGCAATCACTTTTTGGTTTTCACTTTACAGGACGCCGCGCGCGCCGGTATCTGTGATCGATGCGATATCGGCGCTTCGGTGTCGCGAAAAACGGCGCTACGGCGGTGCGGGGGTGATGATGGATCGCGCGAAGAATTCGGTTGCCGCGCTCTGGCTCGCGCTCGCGATGCTCGCCGGGTGCCGTCCGGACGGCGGCGTCGCCGTCACCGCCCTTGCCGTGGGCTCGCGGCTCGCCCCCGACGGCTCCATCGAGAACGCGGACACGGTCTATCGCTTCCCGCGCGCGCGGATGCGCTCGGCCCGGACGATGCGCGCCCTCGCCGATCGCGTCTATTTCGCGGGCGACACCGTCTGCTTCTCCGCGGAATTCACGCGACCGATCGCGCGGGGCGGCGCGCGCGTGTGGTTCGTCGATCCGGCCGGCGGCGCGCGGCATGCGGCCGAGCGGATCGAGTATGACGGCGCGCGGGTGCACGGATTTTCGCTCGTGGGGAGCCTCATGCGGGAATTCGCCGGGACCGGGATCGGCCGGCCGCTCCCCGAAGGCGTGCTGCGCCATGAGGTCCCGTTCGCGGTGATCGTGACGCTGCCCGATGCCGATCCCGCGGCGGAGCGTCGTATCGACGGGCGCATCCTGGTCGAGATCGTTGACTGAGGACAAAGCGGCTGAGGGATCATAGCTGGCGGATAATGCCCTTCTTGCTTGTGGACGCGGTGAAAGCCTGCCGAATCGGCGCCCGGGGGCCCTTTTCACCGCGATCGGAATCGAAGCTGCCAAAATTCGATTGACAATACGGGCCATTTTTTTTCTATGGAATTTGAATAAAAAATTTTATTTGCACGGTTTCCTCCGGCTCGGACAAGCGGGATCCGTGCAGCCTGCGGCACAGGCACAGATCGTTGTGATCTGCCGTACGATTTTAAAGTAAAAGGAGTAGTCCATATGGAAAGCAGTCTGTTTTACCTTGCGCCCATTGGATCGGTCATCGCGCTTCTTTTCGCCATCGTCTTCTATAAGCTGATGATGGGCGCAAACGAAGGTAACGCGAAGATGATCGAGATCGCTGGCGCTGTTCGTGAGGGCGCGATGGCGTACCTCACCCAGCAGTACAAGGTCGTCGGGTTTGTTTTTTTCTGTCTCGTTATCCTGTTATCCATTCTCGCGTATCTGGGCATCCAGAATCCCTTCGTTCCCTTTGCCTTCCTGACGGGCGGTTTCTTCTCCGGCCTGTGCGGTTATCTGGGGATGAAGACGGCGACCAACGCCTCCTCGCGCACCGCGCAGGGCGCCTCCGAGTCGCTCAATCGCGGCCTCCAGGTGGCGTTCCGCTCCGGCGCCGTCATGGGCCTGGTCGTGGTCGGCTTCGGCCTCCTCGACATCTCGATCTGGTACGTTGTCCTCAACTACCTGTACGACAATAACGTCGCCAACCTGAGCGCCGGACTGGTCGAGAAGTTCCACATCGCCGGCGGCGTGTTCAGCACGGCGGTCCTTTCCTCGGGTGAATTCCAGCACGCGAAGCTCATCGAGGTCACCACGACCATGATCACCTTCGGTATGGGCGCATCCACCCAGGCGCTGTTCGCCCGGGTCGGCGGGGGCATCTACACCAAGGCGGCCGACGTCGGAGCCGACCTGGTCGGTAAGGTCGAAGCCGGCATCCCGGAAGACGACCCGCGCAATCCCGCGACCATCGCGGACAACGTTGGCGACAACGTGGGCGACGTGGCCGGCATGGGCGCCGACCTCTACGAATCGTATTGCGGCTCCATCCTCGCCACCGCCGCGCTCGGCGCCGCGCTCCCGTGGGCGCAGGGCGGCCTGAAGGCGGTCCTGGCCCCCATGATCGTGGCCGGTCTGGGCATCCTCTTCTCGGTCATCGGGATCTTCGCCGTCCGCACCAAGGAGCAGGCGTCCATGAAGAACCTCCTCTTCTCCCTCAACGTGGGGATCTGGGGAAGCTCCTTCCTGCTCATCGGCGCGCTTATCATCATGGCGTATGTGAACCTCATCACCTGGGGCATCTTCGGCGCGGTATGCGCGGGTCTGGTTGCGGGTCTCATCATCGGCCAGTCCACCGAGTACTACACCTCGGACGACAACAAGCCCACCCAGGGCATCGCACAGCAGCACACCATGGGTCCCGCAACCGGTATCCTTGACGGTATCTCCACCGGCATGATGTCGGCGGGCATCCCCGTCATCACCATCGTGATCGGCATCCTGTTGGCCTTCGGGTTCTCCGGCGGCTTCCAGAACGTATCGCTCGGCCTCTATGGCATCGGCTTCGCCTCCGTGGGCATGCTGGCCACGCTGGGCATCACCCTGGCCACCGACGCGTACGGCCCCATCGCGGACAACGCGGGCGGCAACGCCGAAATGGCCGGTCTTCCCAAGGAAGTGCGCACCCGCACCGACGCGCTCGACATGCTGGGCAACACCACCGCCGCGACCGGGAAGGGTTTCGCGATCGGTTCCGCCGCCCTCACCGCGATGGCGCTGCTGTCCGCCTACATCGAAGAGCTCAAGCTGTGGATCGGCAAGTACGCCGGCTCCGGCTCCATCAAGGTCGGCAGCGTCAATTTCTACTCGGAGAAGGCGTTTAGCGCGCTCGCACCCGAGGTGCAGAAGGCGACCGAAAACGTGTCCATCATCAAGTCCGAACTGGCCGACTTCGTTCGCGCCTACGATCTGACGATCATGAACCCGCTTCTTCTCGCCGGCCTCTTCCTCGGCGCGATGATGGCGTTCGTCTTCTGCGCGATGGCGATCAAGGCCGTGGGCCGCGCCGCCGGCGCCATGGTCGAAGAGGTGCGCCGCCAGTTCAAGGAGAAGCCCGGCATCCTGCAGGGCACCGAAAAGCCGGATTATGCTCGCTGCGTCGCGATTTCCACCGCGGGCGCCCAGCGCAAGATGATCCTGCCGTCGCTCCTGGCGCTCATCGTTCCGATCGTCACCGGCCTCATCCTGGGCGTTCCGGGCGTGATGGGCCTCCTCGCCGGCTCGCTGACCGCCGGCTTCTCGCTCGCCTGCCTGCTGAACAACTCCGGCGGCGCGTGGGACAATGCCAAGAAGTTCATCGAGAAGGGCAACTTCGGCGGCAAGGGCTCCGACGCCCACAAGGCCGGCGTCATCGGCGACACCGTCGGCGACCCGTTCAAGGACACGGCCGGTCCGGCCCTCAACATTCTTCTCAAGCTCATGACCATGGTGTCGGTCGTTTTCGCCGGCGTCGTCGTCAAGCTTTCGCCGGTCATCGGCAAGGCGCTTGGTTTCGTGAAGTAATTGTTGCCGGAAGTTTTGTAATGCGAAGTACTGCGAAGGCCGCCCGTTCGGGCGGCCTTCGATTTATTGACGGCGCCCGCATGGTCGCCGCGGAGGTATCGGAATGAATGCTATCCGGCTTAATCGCCTGCTCAATGTCGGGTTTGGGTGCATCGCGCTGTTCGTGGGCGTAAGCCTCGCGCTCGACGAGCGCTCCCGCATCATCGGCGCGCTCCTCACCGCCCTTGCGGTCGTCTATCTCGGGTTCATCATCCGGCGCGCGGCCAAAACCCGCCCGTAGGCCCACGCCCCGCGTCCCATGTGCGCCCAGCCGCCTCAGCGCGATGCGGCGCAGGCGCGCCTATGCCGAGCGCACCTTGCCCAGAAGATCGTCCACCGCCTTCTTCTTCGTCTTGAGCATTTCCTTGAATTCGAACACCGTGGTGTGGTGGATCTCGATCGGAAGCGATTGCGCCTCCTTGTCGAGCATCTCCTCGATGATTGCGCGTTCGTCGTCGTTCAATTCCAGTTTCACGCTCCCCCTCCTTCGCGAATGTTCTCCATGGGGAACATAGTGAACGGCCGGACCCGAGTCAAAAAAAACCCCGGTTTTTCCGTTTGACAGAGCGGGCCCGCGCATGCCTCCTGAGCGCTCTACAACGGCAAAGAGGTGAGTATAATGAGTATTCTGTTCCATATTGCGTTCGGCCTGCTGTCGGTTGCGCTGGTGGCGATGGCGGTCGTTGCGCGCGAGACCGGCGCCGGTCCGAAGGCGACGCACCGGGTATTTTTCGATATCGAGATCGGCGGGGCGCCGGCCGGGCGGATCGTATTCGGTCTGTTCGGGGACACGGTCCCGAAAACCGCCGAGAACTTCCGCGCGCTGTGCACCGGGGAGAAGGGCGTGGGAAAAAAGGGGAAAGCGCTGCACTACAAGGGGTGCTCCTTTCACCGTATCATCCCCGATTTCATGATCCAGGGCGGCGATTTCACCGAGGGAAGCGGACGCGGCGGCGAGAGCATCTACGGCGATCGATTCGCCGACGAGGCCTTCACCGTCCGGCACTCGGTCCCGGGCCTGCTGAGCATGGCGAACGCCGGCCCAAACACCAACGGTTCGCAGTTCTTCATCACCACGGTCCCCACGCCCCATCTCGACGGCAAGCACGTCGTGTTCGGCTCGGTGCTCGAGGGCATGGAGGTCGTGAAAAAGATCGAGTCGGAGGGAAGCCCGAGCGGGCAGCCCGGGAAGAAGGTCATTATCGCGGACTGCGGCGAACTCAAGTAGCCGCGCGCCGGGTCGGGGTTTCTATCGTTTGTCGCGCAACGCCGCTGCGATCGCGTCGAGCACCTCGGCGCTGCGCAGCGGCTTGGCCAGGAACGACGCGGCGTGTTCGCGAAAATCGCCGAGCCGCACCTCGGCTTCCGTGGGGACGTGGCCGCTCATGAGCAGCACCGGGAGGCCCGGGCGCTCGGTTGTGATGACGCGCACAAGCTCCGCGCCGTCCATCTGCGGCATGATAACGTCCAGAAGCACGGCGTCCACCGTCTCGTAGTGGTCCCGCAGCCAGGCCAACCCCGCGATCGGGTCGATGAATGACGTGACGGCGTATCCGCCCCGCTCGAGCAGGCGCTCCAGGTAGCTCACCACCGCCTCCTCGTCGTCGATGACCGCGATGTGGCCGCTCATGTCGCCGGCGGGCAGGGCGGCCGGGCCGTGCGGCCGATCGGCCTCGACGTCGCCTTCGGTGAGCGGCAGATACAGGGTGAACGTGGTGCCCCGTCCCGTTTCGCTTTCCACTGTCAGCTCGCCGCCGTGCTGTTTCACGATCCCATAGGCCATCGCAAGCCCCAGCCCCGTTCCCTTCCCGCTCGCCTTGGTGGTGTAAAACGGCTCGAAGATGCGCGGGAGGTCCGCCGCGGCGATCCCGCACCCGGTGTCCGCGAAGGAGAGCCGGATGTGCGGACCGGTCCCGGCGCAGCCGATGAGCGCGCGGCGGCGCTCGTCGATGACGATCGTGTCGGTCGCAATGGCGACGGCGCCCGCGCCGTCCATGGCGTCGTGCGCGTTGATGAGCAGGTTTACCATCACCTGCACCAGGAAGGTCGCGTCGCCCATGACCAGGTCGCGTTCGGCGTCGAGCCGACGGGTGATGGCGATGGCGCTTCCGAAGCGCTTCGGAAGGAGGGCGATGGCCTCCTCGACGATGGCGTGCAGATGGACCGGCGCGGCGCGCATCGGCCCGCGGCGCGCGAAGGTGAGCAGCTTCGCGGTGAGCTCCGCGGCGCGTTGCGCGGCGTTCAGGATGTGCCGGAGGGGCGTTCGCTGCCCCTCGTCCGATGCGTCCAGGAGCGCCATGTCGGCATGGCCCATGATGCCGGTGAGCAGATTGTTGAAGTCGTGCGCCACGCCGCCCGCCAGCTGCCCGATGGCCTCCATCTTCTGCGATTGCGCGAGCAGGCCCGTGAGGCGCTCCTTCTCCGCACGGACGGCGTGGTAGTCGCTCAGGTCCTGCGCGAAGAGCGCCCGGGCACTTCTGCCCATCCACTCGATGCGATGCACGGCGCAGAGGACCGGGGTGATGGCGCCGTCGTACCGTCGCCAGATCATCTCGCGGATCGGCGTTTCGGTATCGGCGCCGCCGCCCGCGTCCGCGTTGTCGGCGGGATCATCGCGCTCGAGAATGGCGGAGTGTGCGCCGGCCGGACCCGCATCGGACCGCTGGAAGAAGGAGTCGAAATCCTTGCCGTCCGATTCGCTCGCGTCGTGAAGCCCCATCAGCCGCCCCGCCTCCGTATTCGCGTGCAGTATCCTTCCGTGTTCGAGTATGAACACCGCCAGGGGCAGGGTCATGACCAGGGAGCCGAAGCGGTGCGCCGCCTCCTCGAGGGCGCGCGTGCGAAGGGCCTGCTGGCGTCGCCGGAGCGCCAGCGCGATGAGCGCGACGAGCGCAAGGACCCCGCCGGCGCCGTAGAGGGCGAAGCGCGGCCAGTTGACCGGATGCTGGACGGGAAACCATTTCGCGAGCAGGCGTTCGCGAAAGCCCATACTCTCGAGCCGTGCGATCTCGTCGTCGAGGATCGCCGTGAGCCATTCATTGCCGCGGCGCACCGGAAAGGCGATGGGGGTGGTGTCGTACAGGCGCACGCCCCAGATGTTTTTGGCCACGGAGATTTCGCCGGCGTAGAGCCGCTGGATGAGAAGGATGGTGTTGTAGTAGTCGTTGAAGACCGCGTCCAGCTCGCCGCGCGCGAGCGCCTGGAAGCTGTCGATGGTCGACTCGTAGGGCGTCACCCGGATGCGAATTCCCCTTTCAGCCAGCCGACGCGCAAAGCGTTCGCCGGTCGCATTGAGCTTGACCCCCAGGCGCTTGCCGTCGAGCTCGTCGACGGACGAGAGCGGACGTGAGGTGGGCACCGCCATCACCAATCCCCCCATGAGATAGGGCTTCGTGAAATGAAAGAGCGTCGCGCGCTCCTTCGTGACATAGACGCAGCCGATGGCCATGTCCGCGCGTCCCGCCGCCACGTCGTCGAGCATCTCCTTGAAGGAGGTGAGTCGGATGGCGTACTCGATGCCGTGGAGGCGGCAGATCGTGTCCAGGAGGTCCACGTCGAAGCCGGTGATCGCGGTCCCCTTCTGCACCACGAACGGCTCGTATACCGAGGCGACCACGCGGATGCTCTTCTTCGCGGGCGGTTCCGTCGTGTCGGCGCAGGGGGGCGGTGAAATAACGAACAACAGCAGCGCCGCGAGAAACGACAGGTGCGTCAATGTACGGGTTCGGTTCATTCCGCTATCGTGTAGGCGACTTCTGTGTATCCACGGGCGTTCCGCCCTCGGTACTGCGAGTGTATAAGAGGTTTCAAATCACGTCAAGATTCTTTCTGGCGCTGCGCCACGCGATGAAATCGGGCCGGGTGCGGCGCGGTTAGTGGGCGTCGGCTGCGCGGGGCGCGGCGGGAAGCAGCTTCCCGATGTCGGGCATGTACATGAGCACGGCCTGGCTCTCCAGGATGCGGATCGCGCTGGCGGTGATCTGCGTATAATAGCGGGCGGTGTTGAACTCGAGGAAGTCCTCGGGGGTGATGTCGATGATCTGCACCACCGGGTCGATCATGCGCATGCGCGCGATCTGCAGCGTCCCCATGAAGAGCATGATATCGTTTGCCGCGCGCACCGGACGGGCGGGAAACGCGACGCGCTCCTGCTCGCGAAAGGTGATGCGCAGCGTCTCGCCCTCGAGGCGGGCCGTGTCCAGCAGACCGCGCAGGCGCGGCGGCGGGAAGAGCGCCATCGGATCGATGATGATGTTGTTGCCCCGGACCGCGACGCCCCGCGAACCGTCGAGCGCGACGAGCTTTTCGAGCGTAAGCCCCACGCTGCCCATCAGTCCCCGGGCGAAGGGCAGCCCCAGCGCCGAGATCGATCCCGTGGTCATCACGATGCGGTTCGATTCGGTGTCGACCGATATGGCGGCGCGCGCCGTGAACGAGATCCAGGCGCCGAATTTCATCTGGCCGCGGAGCTCGATCTGCGCGCCGCCCTCCTCCGGCAGCGTGCGCAGCGAGAGGTTGCGCAGCGGCGCGCCGGGATAGGCGAAGACGCGCGTGTTGAACAGCCGCGTCACGATCGCGAGATCGGCGATCACGGTCCCGCCGATGATGTTGAGCGCGAACGAGTCCGGGTAGCCGAAGTCGATGTGCCGGTTGTCGCCCAGGGGCTCGCCCCGCACGGTCATGTCGGGCGTGCGGACGAATATCTCGTCGTCCCAGTGGAACTTCACGTTGCGCAGGTGCATGTAGGTGATCGGGCCGGACGGGATGAGCGTTTTCGCCAGGCGCGGCGGGGCCGGATCGACCGCGACCGCGCCGCGGTCCGGGAAGATGTTGAGCCATGCGTGCAGCGACAGGACCGCGAGGAGGAACAGGTTGAACGCCGCGAGCGGCAGCCATGCATTGCCGAGTATCCGGTCACGAAGGCGGTGCGTATTCCTGTTCTTTTTCATGGTCCCTGTCGCCGTCGCGGCGCCGTTAGAATTCCCCGCCGTGGAACTGCTTCGCGAACCGGTGCAGGGGCCGTCCCGGCCTCAGCAGCACGAAGTACGCGATCGCCCAGAAGAGGGGCAGTCCGATAAAATAGGCAAGCAGAATACTGCCCGTCAGGTCGCGAATCAGGAACACCAGGAGCCCGTTTGCGACGGCCAGGGCCAGGCAGATCCCGAAGGTGCCGACGAGCGTGATCGCGATGATGTTCGCGTATCCCGGCACGCCGCGCGCGGCCGCGGCGGGATCGGACTGCACGCCCTCCCGCACCCAGCGGGCGATGGGAATCCCCAGCGCGGGACCGATGATGACGCCCATGACCACCAGCGTAAGCCACACATTGCTGGTGAAGAAGTTGATCCCCATGTGCGCACCCGGCGTCCAGAGCGCGCCCGCCACCGTGGGGTCGTACAGGAATCGCTGCCAGCCCGTCGTGTCCCAGCCCATCACCAGGATGGACCAGAAGATCGTCCACGCGACCATCCAGTTCACGTTCGCGCCGTAGGTGTTGCCGCCCCGGATGAGCCTGCTCGACACCCAGAAGCCGAGGATCCCCTGGGTGATATTGGTGACGCCGAACAGGCACACGAGCCACGCAGGGATGTCGGACCATGTCCGCGCGACCTGCATGGTCTCCCAGTGCGGGAATTGCCACAGAAGATAGAGTCCGGACGGCGCGAAGAGAATCGAAAGAAAGAGCAGCAGCGCGGTGAAATACTTGTTCTGGAACGGCGATTCCTCCTTTTCGATCTGGCGCGCGGCGGCGGCCGCGAAGGTCGCGCCGAAGGCATAGCTCCATACCACGTCCACTTGTACCATTGATGTCCTCCTGGGGATTGGTTTGTAGGATTCGATGAACGATCGATGCTGCGAATATACACGAAGAGCGCCGGGGTGTCGTGACAATCGGAGCGGTCTCTGGAATTGTCCGTTATGCGGAGATGCGCATTCTGGAATCCGTTTCAATATGTTCGTGGCCAATAGTCAGCGAATGAGACGTCAGGCTATCACGCTCGCCCCGCCGCAAACAATACATCCGTGTATGTGCGGCTCCGGCAGCCAATCCGGGCTGCCTGCTCGTTGTGATAGCCTGACGTCTCATTCGTCTTTTTGGTGGTATGGTTTGGTGTCGCGATCAGGTCTTTCGAATGAGCCGGAGACGGATCAGCCGGTCGGCCGCGTAGGCGAGGACGCAGCCGATGGCGTAGGCGAGGACGTCCAGCGGATCGAAGGTCGCGCCCAGCACGATGCGCGCGACGCTCCCCTTCGCCAGCGAGAGCGCCTCTGCCAGCCGGAAAAACTGGAGCGTCTCGACGGTGCAGGCGGAGATGAATACGCCGAGCGCGACCGCGCCGCTTCGCGCATCGACACATGCCTTTACCGCGAGAAAGAGAAAGACGACCACGAGCAGGTCCCCCAGGAAGCCGCGCACGAAGGAGTGCCCGGCCCAGCGCGTCGCGATGAGGACCAGAAGGATGAATGAGAGCGCGGCAAGCGCGAGATAGGCGATCCGTCGCTTCATGCGCTCACTCCGCGGCGGTCCGCTTGCGCCGGTACTGGCTGGGGCGGATCTTGAGGTGTTTGTGGAAGGCGCGGTTGAAGGTCCGCACGCTCTCGAAGCCCACCGCGAAGGCGATGTCGATGATGGTGTCGTCGCCCTCCTCGAGCATCACCACCGCCTTCTTGATGCGCAGCTCGTGAATGTAGTCCATGATCTTTTTCCCGGTGAACACGAGGAAGAGCTTGCCCAGGTAGTCGGGATTGATGCCCAGCGACGCCGCGAGCCCCTCGCGCGAGATGTCCTCGGTGAAGTTCTCGTTGATGTAGAGGATCGCCTTCTTGATTTTCTCCTCGGCGGCGGGGGTGATGGCGGTCCGGTAGCGCCGGGGCGCCTTGATGCGCTGGTCGAGGTAGGTGTTGTCGATGAAGTTCGAAAGATCGTGCAGGCTCTTCTCCAGCTCGGCGGTGCGCTCCCGCACCCTCCGCTCCAGCACGACATTCATGTCCTCGACGGCGCGCATGGCGCTGATGAAGCGGTGGACGAGGATGACGGCCGCGACGACGAGCATCATCGCCGCGCCGTAGCCGATCACCGGCTCCTGGAAGCCGTACCCCGCGATGGAGATCGACGGGCCGCCGAAGCGCGGCAGGTGCCCGATCCCGTCGTGGGCGGCGCTGAGCGAGAGCACGATCCCCGGGACGATGAGCAGCTTCGCATAGGCGTTTCCCCGCGCGAGCATCTGCGCGTGGATGGAGATGTTGTAGAGCGCGAGCGAGGTGAGCGCGATCACGAAACCCAGGGCGAGCCGCTCGTGCGCGCGCGGATCGTACGCGAACACGAGCGTGAGGGTGACGATCGCGAGCATCGCCCACAGGAGCGCGTCCACGGCGCGTCGCCTGAGGCCGTAGAGCCGGTGCAGGAAGCCGAGCTGGGTCGCGACCAGCGCCGCCCAGCCGAAGCCGAGGAGCTTCACCTGGGCTCCAACCGAACCGTAGATCGGCAGCGTCCCCATGCCGTCGTGAATGACCAGAAAGCCCGGGACGCACTGCAAAGCGAAAAACAGATACTCCTGGCGCTGCGGTCGCCGGATAAAGATGAGCAGAAAGATGAAGCCGGCCGCGCCCACCGCCGCCATGCCGGCATAGCGCAGGTCCGTGAGGAGGGCGTCGCGCGAGCGGACGGCGCGCCAGGTCTCGGCGTCCAGGAGGCGAAGCGGCCCGCGCACCTCGCCGTGGACGGCGTAGGCGATGCGCGCGGTGATCGCGAGCGCGCCGTCCGTCCCGATGAGGCTCTCGGGAATGAAGTAGAGCCGCGCGGCGTTCCAGCGCGAGAAGTCGCGCGGGGGAAAGCGCCCATCGCTTCCGATGAAGACGCCGTTGGCATGGGTCCGGTCGGCGTTCCCGATCTTCCCCAGCTCGAGGCCGATCCCGCCCGCGCGGCAGCCGGCGTCCACGCGCACGGTCTTCCGTATCCAGACGATCCCCTCGGCGCGTCCGTACCGCTTGCGCGAATGGTCGATGATGCTCCCCGGCAGGCGGATCGTCTCCCAGCGCCGGTCGCCGGGATCGGGGCACGCCCCCGCATCGTCGCCGGGGACGATGCGCCATTCGCCGGAAAGGTCGATGATGCAGGCGTCCGTGCGGTCGCCCGATGCGGCGCATGCGAAGAAGGCGAGCGAGAGGGCGATGGCGCACAGCGCCGCTGCGGCGCGCGCTCTCGAAAGCGGCCTGCCGGTCCGTGTCGGGGGAATGTTTCGCGTCGCAGGGTTCATGCGCGACGAGCCTAGCGCGTCCGCGATCGCCGCGTCAATCACCTTTATCGCCGCCGGTCGCAGGCGTCGCGCATCGCGCAGATCTCGCAGGAATCCATCTCGCGCGCGGCGGGAAGGAATATTCCCGCGATGCTCTTGAGGGGGACCATGGTCCCCGAATCGTTCAGGCGGAGGCCCAGGCGCGCTGCGGCCCCGCCGATGGCCGCGATGATGCGCGCGATGTCCTCGATCGGGAACTCGGGCGCGTTTCCCGGCAGATAGAGGGCGAGGGGCCCGGTCGCGTGCGCGGCGCGGATGCGCTCCCGCAGCCGGACGAGCGCGCCGTCGAGCCGCGCGACGGCGAGGCAATCGGCGCGATAGCGCTCGAGTGGGTCGGTCAGGGAGTCGAGCAGCGCGTCGATCGTCGCGCCCGCGGTGATGACGAATGGGAAGGCCGCGCCGGGCTCAAGGCCGAGGGTCGCGACTGTCGCGCCGGGGAGCGTGAGGGCGCCCAGCGTCGCCACGCCGCGGTCGATGGAAAGCGGCGCGATGCGGTAGGCGGCGCGGACGGGTCCCGCTTCGCGGATCAGCCCCGCGAGCCGTTCCGGGACCTCGCTCCCGCCGGGGAGGCCGGCGAATGCCGGCGCGTGCGCCTCGCAGGCGGGGCCGTCCTCGTCGAAGAAGTCGATGGAGTACGCATCGTCGTTTTTTTTGCGCGGTGACGTCATCGCATGCTGTCCTGTGAGTGCGCCGGACCCCGATGTATCAGCGGGACGGCGCCGCGGCAAGCGGAAAACGCGTGAGGGGCGCGGCCGCGTCGGGATGATCACGCCCCGCCGCGGGGGGCGTCGGCGTCGGGATTGTGCTTGAAATATTTCAAGCGTGCCGCATAGTTGAACCATGTCAAGCGATACGCGAGAACTGAGCGATTTCCAGGTTCGGAACATCCGCATCCTCACGCACCTGCTCGAGCACGAGGCGGTCGCCGACGACATCATCGAGGTCCTCCGCGAAAACGAGCTGGACTACGTCTCGCTCATCGACAAGATCGGCCTTCTCGAAAAAAAGGTCAACATCGACGAGAAGACCAGCCTGCTCAAGTTCAAGAGCGACTACCTCACCACCATCGTGAAGACCGCCTCCCGCGTCTTCTACAGCATCAACAAGGTCGATTATCCCATCTCCTTCGCGCGCTTCGACATCGACGATTTCTCGGTCTTCAATAACCGCTACGGGCACGACGTGGGCGACGAGGTGCTGGTGCGCATCGCCGCGGCCATCAAGGAGCACTCGCGGCCCACGGACTACGTGATCCGCTTCGGCGGCGAGGAGATCGACGTGATCCTTCCCTCGACCGACCTGGACGGCGCGCGCGTGTACATGGACAAGATCGTCGAGAGCGTGCGGCGGATGTCGGTGCCGCATAACGGCGAATCCCTCCGCGTGACCGTGAGCGGCGGCCTCACCAGCACGCTCTACACCTTCGACAAGAGCAAGGTCATCAACGACGACGACGTCGAGCTGGTCTATCGCGAGCTGCAGAGTCGGGCCGACGACGCGCTTTACGAGGCGAAGTTTTCCGGGAAGGACCGCTACTGCGTGTTCGACGAGGCCCGGAAGGACGACTACGCGCGCTTCCGGGCGCAGTACTCGCGCGCGCGATAGGCCGCGCGGTCGAGCGCCGCAGAACGGTTAACGTTCCGCTTCCTCTCTCCGCCCCCCCGCTTCGCCGATGCGTTATCCCGCGATCTTCGGTTTGAAGACGAGGATGAGCGCGGGCAGAATGAACAAATCGCCGATGAGCGCAAACAGCATCGAGAAGGCCGTGAGCATGCCGAAGGCCTGCGTGGGCTTGATGGAGCCCAGGATCAGGATCATGAACCCGAAAAAGAGCACGAGCGAGGTGATGATCACGGGCTTGCCCACGTCGCGATAGGTCTTCCTGATCGCGTCCGGAAGCTTCTCTCCCGATCCCGCGTGACGCCGCAGCCAGGTGACGATGTGGATGGTGTCGTCCACCGCGATGCCGATGGTGACGCTGGCGACCATGATCGTGGATACGTCCAGCGGGATGCCGAACCAGCCCATGATACCCAGGGTGACCACGATGGGAAAGACATTGGCCACCATGCTGATGACCGTGAGCCAGAAGGTCCCGCACACGAAATACATCATCACGAAGATGAGGACGAACGAGGTGAGGATGCTCTTGATCTGGCTCTCCTTGAGGTTGAACTCCATGTTGAGGTACATCGACGAGAGCCCGGTGATCTTGTAGGTGTAGTGCTCGCCGATCGCTTTGTCCATGTAGCCCACGATGTAATTGTGGTACTCCTTCGCGGTCTCGTTGGAGCCCCATTTCGACTGGAACGAGAGGCGCGTCTCCATGCGGTCCGGCGAGACGATCCGGTCGATCACCTCGCTGTCGGCGAGCTCGTAGTAGTCCACGATGTCGCGCCGGTTGTCGGGGATCGCGCGGAAGCGCTCGTCGCCGTCGTTGAAGGCCTGGTGGATCTCCTTGAAGTAGTCGGAGAGCGAGAACGAGGTGGAGTAGTGCGTGATGGCCTTCATCATGTCGCGCTGGATGGTGTCGACAAGCCGCAGGCTCTCCGGGTGCGTGAAGTCGTATTCCGGCGATTTCGCCTGCACCAGCATCACGAAGGGGATGGTCCCGGCGAACTGCTCCTCGATGAAGTTGATGTCGGTCTTGATGCGGTTGTCGTCGGGGAGGTAGTTCATCGTGTTGGTCTCGAACTTGATGCGCAGCGCCCCGGCGACGGTCAGGGCCAGGATGATGATGAGGCCGACGAACACGAACCGATAGCGCGCGAGCGTGAAATCGGACATGCGATCGAGCGCCTTCATGAAGCGCGACGATTCCCGCACGGCGAACGGGTCCGCAGCCGGCGCGGCCGATCGCCCGTTCGCGCCGCCTTTGAGCATGATGAGCATCACGGGGATGAAGGTCAGGGTGACGAGGTAGGCGATGAGGACCCCGATGCCCGCATACAGGCCCAGCACCTTCACGGGCCGGATGGTGCTGGTGAGAAACGAGAAGAACCCGACCGCGGTCGTGAGGCTCGTCAGCAGGCAGGGCATCCAGATGCTCTTCAGGGTGTGCCGGATGGCGTCGTCGTGATTGTCGTGGTAGGCGTCGGCCTCGCGGTAGTGCGCCAGGATGTGTATGGAGTCGGCCACCGCGATCGCCAGGAGGATCGCCCCCATGATGACCGTGACCATGTTGAAGGACTCGCCCATCATCGAGAAGAAGCCGATGGCCCAGACCAGGGTGAGCAGGAGGTTCATCTGGCACAACAGCGCGAGCGAGATGCGCTTGAGCATGAAGGCCACGACGATGAAGATGAGGAAGAAGGTGATGGGCGTGAACACCAGAAAGTCGCGCTTCGACAGGATGTTCATCTCCACCTCGACGTAGGGCACGCCGGCGAAATGCAGCCGCACCGCGTCGCCCGCCGCCTTCAGGGAAAACGCCATGATCCGTTGCAGCAGCTCGCGCTTCTTCTCGTTGTCGCTCGTGGGCTTCAGCTCGAAGAGGATCGCCGTGGTCGCGCCGTCCTTCGAGACGAGGCTGTTGACGACCACCGGATTTTTCAGGACCTTGTGCTTGAGCGGGTCGTATGCGGTCGGCGCGATCTCGCCCTTCGGGATGATGTTCACGAAGCGGATCGTGTTGCCCTCCGCCTGCGCCTCCTTGGCCTCGGTGAGGCTGAAGACGCGCTGCACGCCGTCGGCCTCCTTGAGCTGCGCCGATATGCTCCGGATGACCGTGATCACGCGCTCGTTGAAGACCGTGCCGTCGGGCGCCTTAAAGAGGATCACGCCGAGCTCCTCGTTGCCGTAGCGCTTCTGGAAGTTTTTATAAAACTGCAGATTGGGATCGCTCGCATCGAAGAAGATGTCGATGTGGTTGAAGAACTTGTACTGCGTGAAATAGTATCCCATGGGCAGCGAGAGCAGGACGATCGCAACCATGATGTACTTGTACTTCCGGATGATCACGTCGAATAGCTTGTTCATGTGTCCTCTTCTGCGGTGTCGTTCGATTCAAATGTGTGCGATGCCGTCACGCGCCCGTCAGGGCGGATCGTAATACCGGAACGTGATCCAGTACGGTTGCCCGTCGCTGTTCGTGTTCGCGCCCGTGCTGATGGTGCGAATGGTCGCGGGAAGATAGTAGGTCCCGTTGGGGACCGCCACCGACCCGTAACCGGGGATGACGATGCTGCCCGTGGTGACCACGTACTCCCGATTGTAGTAGCCCACAACGTCGTCCGAGTCCAGGTTCCCGTTACCGTTCCTGTCCAGGACGGCGAACAGGTACGCCGTCTCGGTCTCGCCGGAGCTCGGGTTTGCGACGCCCTGGATCAGCGGGTCGGGCGGGACGCTGTTCTCCCACACGACGATCTCCTGATACAGCGCCCGGAAGATCCCGAGCGTGCGCATGTCCTCCGCGGGCAGAATCGGGTGCGGCGCCGACGTTATGTGATCGAAGGCCGGCGGCCGGATCACGGTGGAGCCGAGCACGTAGTCCATGTCGATCTTCACGGACACGCCCGACGGCTTGATGCCGATGTCGACGCCGTTCACGTGCACGCATAGGATGATGATCTGCGCCGTGTCGACGTTGTAGCTCTCGATGGCGCCCCGGTCGAGCGCGAACTTCACGCTCGAATCGAAATCGTAAATGAGCTTGTTGGTGTTGAACTCGTAGCCCTCCTGGGGCACCGGGTTCACGCCCAGCGCGAGCTCGATGAAGTACGAGTAGGTGTCGTTGTTCTGCGCCAACCCCAGCTTGTCGCCCCGCGTCGGATAGGGGAACCCTCCGGCATTATCCCGGTCCCAGAGCGTGGCCACCACCACCCTGTCGCCGGGGACGAGGTCGGTCTTGGAGAGGTCGATGTTGAAGACGAACTCGCCCGGCGGCATCTTGTAGAAGTACTTGATCGCCGCAAGGGGGTCGGTGAACAGCGTCTTGGGATTGTCGATCCGCGCCACGATGAGATACATCGGCTTCGACGAGGCATTGTAGCCCGCGGGCACGGCGAAGGACCCCTTGATCGACATGGCCACGCCGGAGGGAACGGGCACCGTCATGGAGAAGGCGATGTCGATCCCGGCGTTCTCGCCCTCGTTCACGGTGATGGGCGTCGGGAGGCCGTTCGCTCCGGCCGCGTGGAAGCCGATCGCGTCGCCGCCGTCCACGACGCCGTTCCGGTTCCGGTCGAGCACGGCGATGAGGTACACGTTCTGGATGGGCACATTGTAGCCGTAGGGCATGATCCGCACGCGGTACGGCGTGGGGGCCGCCCCCTTACTGGCGCGGGCGTAGCCGATCACCGCGCTCGTGTCCAGCGCGCTCATGTCCGACGAGGTGATCTCCCCCGCATAGGCGATGATGATGAGGTCCCCGGCGTCGGTTCCGCCCACGGTCCCCGAGACGGCAGCGTCGAACGAGAAGACCTCGCGGTTTATGGCGATGTCGAGGTTCGGGTTCGCGCCCGCCTTGAGCGCATAGCTCGTCGAGAGCGACGAGGGCTCGATGTAGAAGCCGATGAAGTCGCCGCGTTTCGGATACGGGATGCCGTTCGCGTAGGCATTGTCGATGAAGGCGATGATGGTCACGGGATCGCCCGGCTGCACGTCGTACTCGCCCAGCTCGAGCTCGTAGGTGCCGCTGTGCTCGTCGATCCCGGCGATCATGACGATGGCGCCGGCCGGATCGCGCTCGATCGCCTCGATGCTGTCGGTCTTCGCGACCGCCACCAAAGTGGGGCCGGACGCGCTGCCGCTCACCGCGCTCGCGTCGATTTTGCCCGAGATGGTGATGGGGCCCTTCTCCTGCTTGTTCACGCAGGCGGTGATGAGGCTGGCCGCCACGAGGATCATGAGAACGCCGTTATTTATACGCATAGCGCACCCTCCAGGTCACCATGTCGTTGTCGCGCAGATAGTAAAACGCCGATTCGTTCTCGTTGATCCGCCCGGCGGATGCTCCCGTGTGCTCGATGGCCGCGTAGGTGACGCTGAACGACAGCCCGTTCTGGAAGTCCCAGGTGAGCTGCGGCCACAGCAGGTAGCCGGATTTCGCCGTGTCGAACATCGCCGTGAGCGACACCTTGAGCCGTCCGCCGAAGTAGCTGTCCTCCAGCCGGCACGATACGATCTTGGTGAACAGCGGGTCCGCGAGCTCCCGGTCCAGATACAGCGACTGGTGCCACTCGGCGGTGAACACCGTATCGCCCTCGTGGCCCTCGATGAGACGGCCAAGCGGAATGAAGTAGTTGAAGCCCGCGGAGTAGGAGACATACGGCGATTTCCGCGTCTCGAACGGAAAGGCGATGCGCCTGATGTCGTCCGTGTCCTGCATCACCATCCCCGTCTTGTCCGGGGAGTACGCCGCCTCCGCCTGCAGCACGAACTTGTCCATCTTGAACGAGACGTCCGTTCCGATCATGGTGAGGACGTGGTACTGCTGCTTCACCGCGAGAGCGAGCGGCTTGTTCGGGAGGATGCGTGTGCCGTCGGGCACCAACAGCGGCTCCTTGTACGGGCCGTGATAGGCGCTCAGCGACACGTCCACGCCCATCAGGCTCCCCGCGAAGCGCGCGCCCGCGCCCATGTTCTCCGGTTTCGCGTCCAGCGCCGCGCCCTCCTCGAGGATCACCGGCTGCCGGCCGAGCTTCGACTCGATCGCCCAGAAATTACCCGACGGCGCAAGCGCCATGGGGACGTGCACCGGCATGAGTACCGTCTCCAGCGTGAAGTCGCCGATGAAGAACATCGCGGACACCGACGGCACCCCCAGCCGCTGTTCGTCCTCGTCCTTGAAGAAATACTCGCGCATGTCGAAGGGATTGAAATAGGAGGTGGGATTGTATACGTCGGCGGTCCCCCACCCGTAGATCTGGTTGCCGGCGCGCAGACGGACGCGATCGGTGTCGTAGCTCGCGTAGAGCTCGTTGAAGCTCGCCTCGTAATACTTGGACGATATGCGCAGGTTGCGGTGCACCGTGTCCTTCTCGCTGTAGCGGTATTCCCTGCCGAGCCGGTCGCTCAGGAACGTCGCCATGGCGTAGAGGTTCGCGGTGGCGAGCAGGTAGGCGGTATCGGTCCCGTAGCGCAGCTGCGTGCGGTTGCGCAGCTCGCACTTCTTATAGGGCTCGTCCGACTCCGTGTTCTTGTGGATGCCGATGAAGTTTTCCAGCTCGACGAACCCGGTCATCGTAAACATGGCTTTTTTTTTTCGTCTCCCGCCGCTTCGGCGTCGTCCGTGGTTTCCGGCTGTTTGTCGCCCGATGCGCCGCGATCGTCTTTCACCGCGCCATCGTCCGGAGCGGACGTTTTCGGTGCGGTATGATCCGCGCCGTCCTTGGCCGGCGCGGTTTCCGGATCATTCGTCGGTTTGGTCGGCGCGGTATCCTTCGGCGATTCGCTCGCCGCGGCGGCGTCGTCGGCGACGCGAATGGGGGACGCGCATGCGCGCGAATCGGCCCGCCATTCGGGGACGATGATGACGCTAATGACGAGGGCCAGCCCCGCGACGAGCGCGAGCGCGCAGGCGCTGCGGATCAGCCCCTGCATGTGGGTCTCACGACGCATTAGGCTCCCTCCGAATGCCGTTTAAGATCACATTGGCCATCATTTTGGATATCTCTTCGTCGGTGTAGCGGTCCATGCGTATGGCGGGGAGCACCCGCAGGCTTGAGAAGAACGATATTTGCGCGATGAGGAACTGCCGCGCGAAGAAGTCGTAGTCGAGCTCCTTGAGGATGCCGCGCCGTGCCTTATCGTACAGCATTTCCCGGAAGATGGACTGCCCGAAGGAGAGCAGGTTCTCCAGGAGCCGGTTGGTGTTCACGGCGCCGAACTCGATGAGGTCGATGTAGACGATCCGGTATAGCTCGTAGTTCGCGTCCACCGTGCGCTTGATGGAAAGGATCACCTTGTCGATGTTGAGCGGGAAGTCGTCCGCGATGAGCACGAAGGTGTCGGCCAGCGATTCCTCGATCTGCTTCGAATCGAAGACGCTCTGGAATATCTCCTCCTTGCTCTGGAAGTGGTTGTAGATGTTCCCGAGCGAAACCCCGGCGTTCGCGGCGATCTCCCGCAGGCCCGTCGCCGCGAAGCCCTTGGCGGCAAACAGGGATTTCGCCGAGCTGACGATCCGCTCCTTGTTCGGAGCGGCGGCCTGTTCTGTCGTCGGTGCGGTCTTTTTTCTCATCGCGAGCATTGTCGAAATTTGTAAAAATCGTAAAAATATGGCTTGCATAAAAAACAAACGTTCGTTCATTATAGATACTATCGTTTTATCACTTTGTCAATAGCCAGTTTTAATTTTTGGAGGATTTAATGAAAAAATGCATGATCGGCGCCGTAATAATCGTACTGTGCGCAGCGCAATCGGCCTTCGCCCTCACCGGTAGGCAAATCATGGAGAAGAGCGACGCGCTCACGAAGCCCAATACCTCCACCAGCACGGTCGTGATGGTGATCGAGAAGGGCGGCAGCACCGTGGACAAGGAATTCGAGCTCATCAGCAAGAAGGCGGGCCCGCGCGACATGGCCCTCATCACCTTCACGCGACCCTCGGCCATCAAGTTCCTGACGCACTCGAAGAAGGGCGCGGAGGACGATCAGTGGCTCCGCCTCTCATCCGGCAAGGTGAAGCGGATCTCCTCGTCCGAGAAGGACAAGTCGTTCGTGAACTCCCACCTGTATTACGAGGACCTGAGCTCGCGGAACATCGACGATTACGAGTACAAGTATCTCGGCGACAAGCAGGCGGCGGGCGCCGACTGCTACGTGGTCGAATCGGTCAAGAAGAAGGGGGAGCGGGTGTACAGCAAGTCGGTGCTGTATGTGCGCAAATCGGACTTCTTCGTGGTGCGCATCGACGTCTACATGAAGGGGGGGCTGCACAAGTATCTTGAAAACTACGAGATCAAGACGGTGCAGGGCATCATCACCCCCATGAAGGCCGTCATGACCATGTCCGACGGCAGCGGGAAGACCACCCTGAACGTGAAGTCGGTGAAATACAACATGAACCTGGGCGACGCGCGGTTCTCGAAAGACGCGATGCGCTGAGCCGTACGCGTTCGTTCCGGTCGGCCGGCATCCGGGGAGTCGTCTCCGGTGCCGGCGCCGCGCCCGTTCCCGCCGTCCGCTAGCGCGAAAGCAGCGCCTCCGTCTCCCGCGCGATGATCATCCGCTGTATCTCCGAGGTCCCCTCGTAAATCGTGGTCACGCGCGCGTCGCGGTAGATGCGCTCGATCTTGTTGTCGCGGATGTAGCCGTACCCGCCGAAGACCTGCAGGGCGCGATAGGCGGCGCGGTTGAGCGATTCGGTCGCGGCGAGCTTCGCGATGGAGGCCTCGCGCGTGAAGGGCCTCTTCGCGTCCTTGAGCGACGCCGCGCTCCACACCAGCAGCGCCGCCGCCTCGTGCTCCACGGCGATGTCGGCGATCATGTTCTGGATGGTCTGGTGCTTGATGATGGGCTTGCCGAACTGGCGGCGCTCGCCGGCGTAGGACACGGCCTCGTGGAGGCAGGCGGCGATCATCCCCGTCGCCTGCGAGGCGATGCCGATGCGCCCGCTGTCGAGCGCGTTGAGCGCAATCTGCAGGCCCATGCCGGGCTTGCCCAGCATGTTCGCCTCGGGAACCGCGCAGTCGTCCAGCACGATCTCCACGGTGTTCGAGGCGCGCAGGCCCATCTTGTCCTCCTCCTTGCCCACCGACAGCCCCTTCGCGCCGCGCGGCACCAGAAAGGCCGAGAGGCCGTTCTTGCCGGGCGCGGTGCGCGCGATCACCACGAAAACGCCGGCGTACTCCCCGTTGGTGATGAACTGCTTCACGCCGTTGAGGACATAGACGCCGCCCTTTTTGACGGCGGACGTCGACAGCCCGCCGGGGTCGGAGCCGGCCTCGGGTTCGGTGAGCGCGAAGGCGCCGATGTGCTCGCCCGAGGCGAGCGGGAAGAGGAATTCGCGCTTCTGCTCCTCGGTCGCGAAGGCGAGCATGGGCTCGGCCACGAGATTGGTCACGCTGAGCGTGACGGCGATGGAGGCGCACGAGAAGGCGATCTCCTGGAGGGCCAGGCTGTAGCTCACCGCGCCGGCCGCCGAGCCGCCGTAGCTCTCCGGCACCATCATGCCGAAGAGGCCGAGCTCGCCGAGTTTCTTGACGAGCGACGCCGGGTACTCGCCGCGGCGGTTATAGTCCTGCGCGACCGGCTCGATCTCGCTGCGCGCGAAATCGCGGATCATGTCGCGGATCATTATCTGTTCCTGCGTGAGGGGAAGGTTCATGGCGTGTACACCGTGACGACGAGGACGCATTCCTTTGCGCCCGGATTTTTGAGCGCGTGCGTGATCCCAGAGTCGAAATGCAGCGCGTCGTGCTGCTTGAGCGCGTGCTTTTTGCGGCCCACGGTGATCTCCAGCGTCCCCTCGAGGACGTAGATGAACTCCTCGCCCTCGTGCTGGTAGCTGATCTTCGGGTGCTCCGCGCCCGGCGGGATGACCACGCGGAAGGCGCGCAGGTGCTTGTTCATCGCCTGCGGGGTGAGGATGGTGTAGAGGTACGACGATGCGCGCTTGTTGAAATCGTCGATGCGCCTCTTTTTGCGCTCGTCCGGGTCCTTCGCGGGCGAACCGAGCAGTTGGCCCGGGTCCACCGTGAGCGCGCGCGAAATCTTGAGGATGTCGCCCACCGGCGGAAAGACGACGCCGGACTCGATCGCCTCGAGGTCGCGCACCTTGAGGCCGGTCTTCTCGGCGAGCACCTCGAGCGAGAGTTTCTTTTTTCGCCGCTGGGCGGCGAGTTTCGCGCCGATGGGGTTTTTCGGCGCGGGCGCGGCGTCGGGCTTTTTCTTCATGGTATCACCGTTCCGGGGAATGTCGCGCCATCATCCTGCGCTATGAACGCATATTCGTCAAGATGGAAATCCCTCTTGACAGGGGCCGTCGGAGGAAAAACGTATCGGCATGAAAAACGCAAGACGCCGCATCGATTCGCCGCAGGCCGTTCGGGAGCGAGTTTCCAATGACGTGCGCGTCGTCCCGTACGATCGTCGGGCAGGGTCCGTCCCCGGGGGGCGCCGTTAGCCATGCCATCGCTTCCGTCGCGCATCGTCGATTTCCACGTGCACCTGTTCCCGGACCGGCTCTTCGAATCCATCTGGAGGCATTTTGTGACCGACTACGGCTGGTCGGTGATCCATCAGCTGTATTATCGCGAGTGCGTCGCCTATCTGCGCGAGCGCGGCGTGGGCCCCATCGTGTACTCCAACTACGCGCACCGGCCGGGGATCGCGCGCGGGCTCAATGCGTGGAACCGCGCCGTGGTCGATGAGCTGCCGGACCTGTACTGCCTGGCGGCCTATCATCCCGGCGATGACGACGCGTTCGACTATGCGCGCGAGGCGCTTGCGCACCCGAAGGTGCTGGGGATCAAGCTGCAGCTTTTAGTGCAGCGTTTCTATCCGCACGACGAGCGCCTCTTCCCGTTATACGAACTCATCATGGAGCGCGGCAAGCGCGTGCTGCTGCATACGGGCACCGGTCCGGTAGGAAACGAGTTCGTCGGCGCCGCGCATTTCGAGAGGCTCATGCGCCGCTATCCGGAACTGCCGGTCACGGTCGCGCACATGGGCGCGCTGGAGTACGCCGCGTTCGTCGATTTCCTCGACGCCTTCCCGAACATGTATCTCGACACGGCCTTCGTCTTTTTGCCGCAATTCGACGGCTATTGCGATCTGGACGCGGCACTCCTCGAGAAATACCGCGACCGCATCCTGTACGGATCGGACTTCCCGAACCTCATCATGCCGCGCGAGGACGAGATCGAGCATCTGCTGGGACTCGGGCTTTCGCAGGAATTTTACGACGCCGTGTTTTACAATAACGGCATGCGGTTGATACGGGGGATCAGCCGCATGGGTGATGTGTGACGTGCTATAAGATTACAGCTTGTCCCATTTGGGCGTCGTGACGGAGCCGACTTTTTTCATTACTGAATCGAAATCATCGTATAGCTGCTTTTTCGATTTTGATTTGCGGAGGGAGCTGAAATACGATGCCGATTCCATTTCCGTGATCTCCTTGGTGAATGCGTAGAGCGCCAGCTGGTTGATGGAAACGCCCTGTTCGTCGGCCACGCGCTCGATCCGGGTTTTCAGCGCCCGGGGAACGCGAATGGTAAGCACGCTCGATTTAGCTTTCATGGGCTTTTCTCCAGGTTGCGGCAAAATTTGACGGGGTGATGATGCGAAGGTCGTCGAATTTCAACTCGGCCTTGATGGTGAAATCTCTTGTGTTGCTCGTTATAAGGTAATTGCAATTGCTTGCCAGGGCCAGCTCGACAAATATATTGTCGCTTTCATCTTGCAGATTGGGCCTGAAATGAAAATAGGTGGCGTACGGCCTTCCGATGTAGGCGATGAAACGCAAAACCCGATCGATGTCCGTTCGAGTGAGATTGAGGTCTTTTTGCGAAGCGGTGCGTGACAACACTTTCTGATATTCCTGGTGGACCGGAATGGATATCGCGAGCGACAGCCTGTTTTCCCTGATCAGGGAAAGGATGAAGTGCGATGCCCCGGAACGGTTCCGGAGCGCCTGATAGAGAACGTTGGTGTCAAGAACGACCAACATGTTTAAAAGATAGCATATGTGCTATCTTGTGTCAAGTGAAAAAACGGTCATTGCGCGAACGTGCCGTGACGGATTCCGAGGGGTATGCTTTGTGCGGGATGATTTGCGGCATCGCCATCGAAGGTGATCATCAATGAACGATCACGCCCTCAAAGGCATCGTGCTGATCGCGCTCTCGGCGCTCGCCTTCGCGCTCTCGACGGTCTTCGCGAAGTTCGTCACCACGCAGTCGGCCATCTCCGGGATCGAGATCGCCTTCTTCCGGTTCGCGGCGGGGCTCGCCGTGATCGTGCCGTACATGCTCGCCCGCAAAAAGACGTTTCGCGCGGTGGAGAAGCGCTACGTGGCGCTGCGCGGCGTGTCCAATGCCGTCGCGGTTATTTTCTTCTACCTCGGGATCCAGTTTACCACCGTGACCAATGCCAATATGCTCAACATGACCTACCCGGTGTTCGTGTATCTCATGGCGCCGTTCATCAATCGCGAACGAGGGAGCTGGCGCGGCTGGGTGAGCGTCGCGCTCACGATCGCGGGGAGCTGGCTCATCATGATGCCGGGCTTCGCGGCGATCAACGCGGGCGACGTCTTCTCGCTCCTCTCGGCCGTGGTGGCGGGCGTCGCGGTGTGCGCCCTCCGCGAATCGCGCAAGTACGACGACAGCGAGGTGATCCTCTTTCATCTCATGGCCATCGGCACGGCGGTGTGCCTGGTCGCGACGCTTCCGAACTTCGTCGTGCCGCAGGGGATGATGATCGTCCACATCGCGCTCACCACGCTCTTCGCGCTCGTCGGGCAGGTATTCATCACCGAGGGCTACCGCTTCATCGACGCGGGCCCCGGGGCGCTCGTGTCGGCCAGCCGCGTCCTCTTCGCCGGCGTCCTCGGCGCGGTCGTCTTCGCCGACGCGCTCACGGTGAACCTCGTCGCCGGCGGCGCGCTCATCATGCTGTCGCTTGCGGGCGTGAGCCTCAACGGGGGGCGGAAGGAAGGCGACTAGATCCGCCGAGGGATGGGGCGTCATTTCAACGCTCCATCTGGCGGCCATTGTTTTTCTTGCCGGGTTTTTTTCTATCAGTTCAATTCAGCGGCCTCACCGGAAGCGCACCTGCACGCACGCATCGCAGGAAACACGTGCCCGAAAGTATTACCGAGAGTGTGTATCCATGCCGTTTGCCGTGCGCGTGACGATATCGAGTCATGCAATAGACTGCTGGCGATCACCTAAATGCGCTATCAACCCAGCGCATCCAGCTTCTCCCATATGCTCCGGGGAGAAAGCAGGGTTATGTTGCGAATGTCAATGTCGCCCTCTCCGTCGTATACAAGAAAGCCCCGTTCGCTTTCGTGAATTGCGTCCATGAAATACTCAATGGATGTTAAAAAATCCCGGTTAAACGTGCGGGACGACTTTATTTCAATGGGATAGATTTTATGTGAGATCGTATAGAGGCAGTCGACCTCCCGGCCTCTGGCGTCCCGGAAAAAAAATAGATTATTGGTTTTGTTCCTGTTAAACCGGTATTTTAATATTTCCGATATCGCCATGTTCTCATAGAGGTTTCCCTTGAGGGGATGGTGCGCAACATGTTGTATTGATTCAATGCCCAGTAAGTGCGCCGCCAGACCCACGTCGTAGAAATAGAGCTTTGGGGATTTAATGAGCCGTTTTCCGATATTGGCGAAATACGGCTGAAGCCTGAAGATAATGTAGCTGGCCTCCAGGAGTGTCAGCCAGTCCTGCGCGGTTGTATGGCTTATGCCGGTATCGCTGGCAAGCGAGGAAAGGTTTATCAGCTGCCCCACTCTTCCGGCGCAGTGTTTTACGAATGTGTGAAAAAGATGAAGGTTGTGGATGTTGGCAAGCTGTCGCAGGTCCCGTTCAACGTATGTTGTGTAATAATCAGCCAGCGCTTCAGATGGGTTGAGTTTTTTATCGTGTATTCTTGGATAGAATCCATGATACAGATACTCATCGGATTCCAAGATGTTTCCGTGTTCGTGAAGTTCCTCGATGGAAAACGGCAGGAGTTTTAGAAGCGCTGTTCTTCCCGCGAGGGACTGGGAAACCGATTCCATCAGCTCGAGCTGCCTGCTTCCGGTCAATACGAACAATCCCTCCCGGTTGAGCGAATCGACATATACCTGAATGGAGGACAAAAGGTCCGGTGCATTCTGAATCTCGTCCAGGATCGCTCCTCCCGCGCAGCCCTTCAAAAAGCCCTTGGGGTCTTCCCGGGCAAATGTTCTGGTTTCGATATCCTCCAGATTGAAATACTTCAGCCGGGGGAAGGTGTTTTTGGCCAGGGTGGTTTTCCCGGATTGCCGTGGGCCGGTAATGGTTATCACCGGGTACTGTGTAAATAGCTCCTTTGCTTTGCGTGCCAGTCTTCGTTTAATCATAAGAGCCTGTTTGCGCAAATTGAAGAAAATATCTTCAATTTGCATATTGATAAACGATGTAAAAATTATGTCAATAAATATTTTTTCGGTATTGGTTCTTGTTTCGGAAGGTTTCTGTCACGGGAAAGATCATTCATGCGGGATTTCGAATGGCCTGATGGCGCTCATGGATCAATCGCCGCCGGGGCTCACGATGATCGGACGGAAATTCGTATCCGGCTGTACCGATAGGAATCATCCCCCAACGGACGGAGCGGCCGGCGTGCCTCGGGATTGTTCTAGCGGAAGCGCACCTGCACGCATGCACTCCGGTCGGGGTGGCGGCGCGGGTGGTCGAAATCGGTGGAGCGCGCGTTTTCCCACATTCCCGAGCGCGTTCCCGTGCGTTTCCAGTAGTCGACAAAATACGTATACACCGCCGCGCTCCCGTCGCGGTTCTTGACGACAATTTTATTGAAGAGCGCGATCTGCCCCGTGAAGTCGTAGAGCTTGCCGGACTTGAGGACGAGCTTCCAGCGGCTCGGGTAAAAAAACACGGGTTGCGTTTCCTTCGCGGAGGTTTTGTCGTGTCCCACGGGCTTCCACTCCACGGCGCGAATGCTTTCGACATCGTCCCACCGCACGGTCTTCTCGTATGAAACCCCGCCCTTTACGTGGGTAAAGGTTATCGACGGCGATGCGAGGTCCGCGGTCCCCTCGACGGACCTGCCGTCGGCGCGCAGCGCCTTCACGCTGTAGGCGTACAGGTCGGCCCTCTTTTCGGGCTGATTCGCTGCGCGTTCCTTTTTCGCACCCGCCTTCTCATCGACAACGACCGGCGCCCGCGGCGCCTCGGGATCCTTCGGCTGGGCGAGGGCGGCGGAGCAGAGGGCGAGGAGGATGGTAAGTGCGGTGAGAGATGCTGTGAGCGAGCTGGGCATACGGCCTTTGTGTGGGCGCTGGATATTGACGACAGGCATTGCAGGGAAATGTTCGTGTGTTGATTATCTCGCTGTCGTCGCGATCGCTTCGCGCGATGACAGGGAACTTTAATTGGTAACACTCAAATAGTTCGACCGAAATAAATAGTAAACAATTTTTAAAAAAATACGGACGGATTAATTTCTTTACAAAGCTGTAAATGTATGGTTAATTGTCAACAAATATAAGAAATGAGCTGGAATCCATGCGCCAGAGGATTTCATCATGATCTTTCTCTGCATGCCGCTGGCACCGGCCTGCTTTATCGAAATGGAGCGCACCAATCCCAACGATCCGCAGAGCGACGCCTTCTCGTCGCCGCTGTCGAGCGCGGCCGGGCAGCCGGTGTTTTATGTGATGCGGACGGGGCAGGAGAACAGCGTTTCGCTCTACGATGACGGGTACTACAAAAAGGGCTATTCGTGGAAAACGCCCCGCTTCATAAACCTCGGCGACGGCACCGTGCGCGACAACCTGACCGGACTCATGTGGACGGCCGATGCGAATATCATGAAGACGCGGGACCCGAAATTTGATGGCGATGGAACGGCCGAAGACGGCTTGGTTACCTGGTATCACGCCATGGACTACATATCGAAGCTGAACGGAGAAAAATATCTCGGCTATAGCGACTGGCGCGCTCCCAATGCCAACGAACTTATGAGTCTCATCGATTTTGGGCAGGCATATATTTATACTTGGCTTATGAGTGAAGGGTTTAGTAATGTTCCTTTAAATGCCCGTATCTGGTCATCGACTACAAATCCTGATCTTAGTTATAACTCAGCCTTTTTTGTTGATTTGATCACTGCCGGTGGGGCTTGGATGTCATTTAAAACGGAATTTTATTACATCTGGCCGGTTCGTGGAGAGAATGCGGGTTCGGAGAGAGTGTTGCAAAAAACGGGACAAACCGTAACCTATTACACTAATGATGACGGCAGGCTGAGAAAAGGGGAGCCGTGGCCGGAACCACGTTTCACCGACAATAGCAATGGGACAATAACAGACAACCTGACGGCGCTTGTGTGGGCAAAGGATGGTAATATCATGGTAAGCCGGAATCCGGGATATGATGTTGATGGTACCGCCAATGACGGACGAGTGGCATTTACAACGGCACTGAATTATATTGCACTGCTCAACACAGAAAACTATCTGGGCTTTTCCGACTGGCGTCTTCCCAATGTGCGCGAGTTTACAAGTCTATGGAATTTTTCATACCATATCGCAACCTGGCTGCAGAATCAGGGTTTCACTAATGTCCAAAACTATTATATAACATCGACAGGTTATGGGGCCATTCCAATTGATCGGTCGTATCATATTGGAATTTATGTCCCAAGATTTCAAGCACAACCCAAAACCTACTCTGACTATTTTTTTTACGTCATCCCCGTCCGCGGCGGCCGCTAGATTGCGTTTCACAAACGCAACCGCACCCACCCCGCAACAGGATCGCTCATGCTATTACGGAAACCCGCACGCGACCGTCGTTAGCGCCATCGATCTCGCTTTGAAGTCCCTACGGGGTGCGTATCAAACGCGGCTCTGACCCCTATCCCCCGGCCCCGTTCCCCTTCGGTAGGGGAAAGGGGGGTGTCAAGGTCATAATGAAATTTCATGAATGCAACTATCAATTGCCCGAATGTAGATTTACAGTGATATCCGCTACTTCGCCCCCGCCCAGATCTCACCCTTCCTGCCGATCTGCCCGGCGATCTCGTCGAGCCTGCCGTCGATGTCCTCTCCATCCTTGTAGTTGAGGCTCCGGCTGTATACGAGCCTACCGCTCTGGCCGTCCACCACGCGCAGGGCGAGGACGGTGGTCGCGCCGAGCTTGCTCACGCGGCCCATGAGTTGGCGCGCCGAGGTGCGGCCGCCGCCGCGCATCACCACCGCCTCGACGCCCTTGGACGCCCGCAGCTTCGCGTACAGCTTGTTGGTCAGATCGGCCGCGACCTTCTGCTCCACGCCGTTGGCGGTGAACGCGTTCACGCCCAGACGCGCCATCGACGTCGCGGCCGGTTTATCATCTTTCGCAGTGTCCTTTGTCTCCTTTTTTGCGGCTTCCCTGTCCGGCGTGTCGGGCGTGTCCCTGTCTTTGGCGGCGTCCTCACCGCGCGTCGATTCCTTCTCCGCTCCCTCGTCTCCTGATGGCTCCGCCGGAACTCGGTCCTTCAGCCCCAGACGCCATCGGAAGAACCGCTCGATGTACTCCGGCGGCGTGCAATTGATCCCGGCGATGGGACGCAGCTCCACGATCTCCCGGAAGGTCGCGGCGTCGCCGTCCGTCATGTCCTTCGTTTCAATACGTGTCCCGGTAATGATGGCTTTACTCCCGGCATCCACGTCGATCCGTTTCTTCGGATTCGCGGTTTCGGTTATGGTTACGCCGCCCTCCTTCACCATGACGATCGCTCCGTTCGCGGTGATCTCCGCGGAGAACACGGTCCCGCGAACGGCGATGGTATGATTGATCGTCCGGATCGAGAACGATCCCTTGCTGGTGAGCTTCTCGAGCATGACGGCCGCCTTGCCGCGCATGAGGTGAAGCGCCGCCACGTCGGCCGACGACTTCAGCGTTACCGGCAGCGTGTCCATCCGGAGCTCGGTGTTCTCGAAGAGCTCGAGCATGTTGTCCGCGCCGCACTGGATGAACGCCTTCGATTTCGCGTGCGTCTTCACGGTGTCTTTGGTGTGGAGGCGCAGTTTGATCGCCGCGGGGACGATCCGGTTACCCGGCTTGATGATGTCCACCCTTCCGATGAAGTAATCGAGCACGTTGATGGCGGGCGACACGCCGAATTTTTGGTACAGGATGTATCCGGCAAGGACGAGGACGATGATTCCGAGTGCGATGATGGCTTTTTTCATTGGATTGCCCAGTATTTTCTGTAAACTGTAATGAACCGATATGAACTAAAAGGTTCGCTCACGGTTTGTCAATTGTAAATCACTCTTTGTGTGCTGATTCAGTGTTCCTGTTGAGTTGTGGGGCTTCGCGTGGAGCAATCGAATTCCTCGAAAAATGCTGGAATAATTTCCATCGCCCCGATACGCTCGCCAATCGATCCGACATCGGGTGCCCATGGACGCCATCTACAAGAAAATCAAGGGACAGTTCTACAACAAGCTCCTCATCGCGATCATCATCGGGGTGGCGTTGTCGGCGGTCTCGCTCTACTTCGTGTTCGTGTGCCAGCAGGCGGACGACGGGCTGAAGATCGACGATCGTTTCATGGCCCTCGAGGTGCGTCCCGGCAGTCCCGCGGCCGAGGCCGGGATCCGCACGGGTGACCGGGTGCTGGCGATCGGGGGCGTTCGCCTGGCGCGCATCGGCGAGCTCCGCACGGTGCACGAGAGCGTGATGCACACGGTCTCCGCGCTCTGCGGCGTCCTCGTGCCGCACCGGGCGGTGCCCTACGAGATACAACGCGGCGAGGCCGTCGTCACGGTGTCGGTGGTCCCGACGCGCATCGGCCTGCAGGGGCTGGAGTTCTCGGTCCTGTTCCGTTTTACGCTGGGGCTTTTCTTCCTGTTGCTGGGGAGCCTGGTCTATTTCCGCAAGCACACCGACCGGCTGGCGCTCATCTTCTTCCTCTACTGCGCCACGCAATCGCTGTACCTCACGATGGGGTACTACTCGTCGTTCTGGAATTGCGGCATCATCCGCTTTCTGTTCTATGCCGTCTCGCCCATGAAGGTGCTCAGCGGGGTGCTGTTCCTCCATTTCTTCTCGGCGCTCTCCTCGCCGGCGGAGGCGCGCGCGGGCCGGGCGCTGCGCGCGGCGCTCTACGCACTCGCCGGCGCGCTCATCGTCGCGTTCGCCGTCACCCTGTTCCGGTCCGAGCTCTTTACATTCGTGTACTGGACGCGCGATTGCTTCTACTACCTGTGCCACGGCGCCGGCGTGGCCGCGCTCCTGTATCAGTATGTCCGCAACCGCGCGAACCCGGACTACAGCATCAAGCGCCAGCAGATCAAGATCATCCTTTACGGGACCACGGTGAGCGTGGCGCTCTACCTCGCCTTCAAGCTGGCGATCATCGCGGGGGCGGGGGGCGGCACCAATATCGTTTCCGAAAACGAGCAAATCCTCACCGGGCTCCTGTTCTCGATCGTCCCGATCTCGATCGGCTCGTCCATCGTCCGCTTCGGGTTGTTCAACATCGACCGCATCATCAACCGCAGCTTTTACATCGTGGTGCTGCTCGCGGTGTTCACGGCCGTGTACGCCGGCTTCTTCGTCCTGCTCGACGGCGCGCTCGGCGGCCTCTTCTACGGCAGCGGTATGATTGCAGGCGTGATCGCCTTCGTCGCGACCATCGTGCTCTACATCGTCTTCAGCTATCAGTTCGAGCAGCTGGTGTACCGCCTGCTGTTCCACAATGTGTACCGGGTGAATTCGGCGATCGATTCCATCATCGAACGCACGGCGGCCGTCATCCGGCAGGACGATATCATCGACTTCGTCGCCGGGGTGCTGCGCGACGTCATTGGGGCGCAGTTCGCCTGCATCTACCTCCGGGAGCAGCGGCCCCAGGGCGCCTACCAGGCCCACTTCGAGCACGGCGAGAACCGGCGCCTGCTGCCGGCCTCCTTCGACGGCGCAAGCGGCATCGTGCGCCACCTCGGCGAGGCGGGCCGGGCGGTGCCCGTCGAGTATCTCGAGGCGGCCGATCTCGCCGAGAACGTCGGCGACGACGCGGCGCGGCTGATCCACGCCGCTGGGATCGCGACGGCGGCGCCGCTGTACTCGCAGGGGCGGCTCATCGGCTTCGTGCTCATCGGGAAGAAGACGGGCGGGACGCTGTTCGGCTACTACGACATCGATTTCGTGAACCGGCTGCTGCACCCCATCGCGCTCGCCATCGAGAATATCTCGCTCATCGACAGCTACCGGCGCGAGCAGGTGATGACCAACGAGATCCTCATCGCTAAGAGCATCCAGAGCCAGCTCCTGCCGCCGCGCCTCCCCGCGGTGCCGGGCTACGACATCGCGGCCGCGACCCATCCCGCCTTCGACATGAGCGGCGACTTCTACGATGTCGTTGTGCGCGACACCGGCGAGGTGGACTGCATCGTGGGCGACGTTTCCGGCAAGGGCGTGCCCGCGGCCTTCTACAGCGCGCTGGTGAGCGGCATCATCGCCGCGAGCACCTACGCCGAGCGCGCCAGCGACATGATCCTGCAGTCGATGCACCGCGTGATCACCAAGCGCTACATCCAGCGCTTCTACCTCGCGGCCTGCTATGCGATCCTCCGCCCGGAGCGGCACGCGCTCGAGTTCACGAACGCCGGGCTCATCTACCCCGTGCGCGCGAGCGCCGATGCGACCGAGTACCTCAAGAGCGGCGGCGTGCCGGTGGGCACCCGGCTCCCCCCGCGCTACACCCCGCACACGGTCGCGCTGGAGGTGGGCGATCTCGTGGTGTTCGCGACCGACGGCATCATCGAGGCGACCAATGCGGACAAGGAGTTCTTCGGGTTCGAGCGCTATCTCGACACGGTGCGCCGGTTCCGCGAGCTGCCGGCGCGAGGGCTCCTGGAAAAGCTCCTGGGCGCGGTGTACGAGCATATCGGCGACACGGGGCAGGACGACGACATCACCATCGTGATCGTGAAGCGCGTTTCGTAGCGGCGGTCAAGGGCTACGGGAAGGCGTAGTAGACGTGCTGTTTCGCGAGGTCGGCGAAACCGTACTCGCGCACCGTTCCCTCGAACTCCTCCCAGTTGTCGTTGTAGTGGCTCAGATACATCTTCTTTTTTACGTCCGCGGGGAGGTTCTTCAGCTCCTCGAGCGATGCGTGCACTCCGCCGGTGTAGAACTGGCAGTCGTGGAAGATCGCCTCGAAGTTGAAGCGTTTGTCGTAGGAGAGCACCAGGTCCTCGTCGTAGCGCGTATCGCTGGTGAACATCACGCGATCGTCGATGATCACGCCGCAGCTCCAGAACGAGCTCTGCCAGTCGGAGGAGGAATCCGGGATGTGCTTGGTGCGCATCATCTTGATGTCGATGGCGCCGATCGTCGCGCTGAAGGTCTCGCGGGTGTAGTCCGGCATCCACTGAGGTCGGACCACGTCCCAGAAGTCGCTGAAGCCCAGCATGTCGCGCGCCTCCTCCTCGTTGTAGGCGCACCCGCCGCGCAGGGACATGTCCCAGAGGATGTACTGGTAGGTCTCGTTGATGATCATCACCGGCTTTTTCTTGGAGACGTAGCGGCCGATGAGCGATACCTCCTCGAGTCCGCCGATGTGGTCGGCGTGCGAATGCGTGATGAGGAAGTTCCGTATCGAGCTGATGGGCACCCCCAGCTCAAAAAGCGCCTGGTTGCACTTGGTCCCGCAATCGACAAGCAGGTGGTCCTTCCCCTTGACGATGAGCAGGTTCGTCTGGTACTGTCGCTTGGTGAAGGCGCTCCCCGCGCCGATAAAGAAGAGCTCCAGCGCGCCGTCATTGGTCAGGGAAAGTTTCTTCTCGCTCAGGTCGATGGTCTTCATATTCCGCCTTCCAGGGGGATGATTTCTTTCGGTGCGGATATCTATATTGCCTCTGCCGCATCGGCTTGAGCGTATACAGGATTACATATTTGTCAACCAACTTTGTAGCATCACGGCGAAATCGGCGGGAAGGGCGGGCGCGCGTCGCGGCAAAAATGTTGTTGCATTTTCACGCCGATGCCGTATCCTTCCGGCAATCAATCATGGAGGACTCCAACGTATGAAAAGAGCATTAAAGCTTGTCGCGGTCTTTCTCGTCGTCATCATCGCCTTCGGCATCTTCGTGAACTGCTACGGCAGCTTCGCGCTCTTCCACCGCATCCACAAGTGGAACGGGACCATCGGCAACCAGTGGCTACGGTCCATCGTCCACTTTCTGATGTGGTTCCCGCTTCCGGTCTATCCGATATGCCTGTTCATCGACTGGCTCATTCTGAACAACCTCGAGTTCTTCGGGTTCGGCAACCCGATGGCGATGGGCCCCGGCGAGGAGGAGACCAAGGTGGTCGTCTATAACGGCAAGAAGTACCGGATCACCGTGAGCCAGAACCGCGTGGACCTCGAGCAGCTCACCGGCGAGCAGGCCGGACAGATGGGCGCGCTCATCTTCAATCCCGAGGACAAGTCCTGGTCGGTCGAGAACAAGCTCATGATGGTTCGCGAGAAGGTCGCGCAGATGGACGAGAACGATCCGAACATTCTGCACGTGGTCCATCCCGACGGGCATACCGAACGGGTCGACATGACCACCTACCTGCAGTAATTTGCGCAACGCGCACGATAAAAAACCCCGCCATCGGCGGGGTTTTTTATCGGCCCCCCGGCGTTTTCCCCGATGGGCGCTTTTCGTCCTCCGCGATTTTCCGGAGCGTGTCGGCGTACTCCGGCGCGTTCCTGACGGCCAGCGCGCGCTCGGCGAGCGCTCGGGCCTCGGCGAGCCGGCCGCGCTCGCGCAGCAGCCAGGCAAGGTTGTTCATGCAGTCCGAGCAGCGGGGGTCGAGCGCGATGGCCGCGCGATAGCGCTCTTCGGCGTCGTCGTAGCGCCGCATGCGGTAATACAGGTTGCCCAGGTTGTAGGCCGGAAGGTGCCAGTCCGTCCGCTTGCGCTGCGCCGCGCGGTATTCGTCCTCGGCGAGCGCATAGGTCCCCTTCCGCTCGTAGGCCACGCCGAGGTCATTGTGCTCCTCGGCGCTCAGTGGATCGCGCATAACGACGATCTTCGGGACGATCCCGCATCCGGCGCTCGCGAGAAGAAGCGCGGAAAGCAGCGGGAGGATGATGGCGCATTGCGCGCTCATCGGAACACCACCAGGAGCACGTTGCCCGCCTTGTCCCACAGCGAGCGCAGCTCCGCGGGCGAGAATGCGACGCCGGCATGGTCGCCGGTGTGAGCGATAAACGAATCGCCGGAGCGGCCGAAGACGACCAGATAGTGCGGCCGGCTCACGAACCACAGGCCCCGGTCCACCAGGAGGATGACCGGCCGCCGCGCCGCGATATGGCGCCGCACATCGTCGAGCGATCCCTGGCGCAGTTCCGTTTTGTACCCGCGCCCCCGTGCGAAGTTCTCGAGGTCGGTCACCAGCGCCCCCTTCAGCGATGGGGAATAGACCGCGCGGGCGATTTCGTCCTGTCCGATGGCGTCGCCGAAAAACGCCATTACCGAGGCGAGCGCGGCGGGGCCGCAGAAGTGCGGCTTCTGGCGGACAAAGGGCACGTCCATGCCGGCGGAAAGGAGTGCGAGCGTGGCGATGACGGCGATCGCGTTCACGCCGATCGGCGCCCGGTTTCGGCGTGGGGTGTCAGCACGGCGCGAGGCGCGGGCGTGGCGTCACCTCTTCTTGTCAAGGAAGAGCGCGAGTATGACGATGACGATGGCGACGATGATGATGAGCCCGCCCACCGAGATCACGATCACGTCGCCCCCCGCAAGCGCCCGGTCGGACGCCTGCGCGAGCAGATGGAGCTGTTCGTCGGAAAGCCCGGAGAGCTTCGCGCGGATCTCGCCCTCGTCCAGGCCGTGCGCGCGCAGCTTCTCGATCACGATCTTGTTCTCGAGCGCCTTTTGCACGGAGCGGACGCGGCTGTCTCGCTCGACGCTCGTGGCGCTCGTCCCGTCGCTGAGCGCCGAGCCGACCATCCCCGCGACCCCCGGAGCGGTGAAGAGGACGAGCAGGTACAGGGTGATGGGAACCACGAAGAGCGGCGTGCGTAATCGTTTCATCGGAGACCTCCGGGATCATCACAGTATGCGATCTGCTCGTCGGTCATCATCTATGCGCACGCGCGCGGGAAAATCAAGCAAAAACCGATGGGGTGATGATAAAAAACCGCGCGTGGTAGATCAGTCCTTCGTGATGTGCCGGATGTCGTTCTTGCCGGATTTCTTGACGCCGTACATCAGCTCGTCGGCGGCCGTGACCATCTCCGATACGGTCGACGGCGGCGCGGCGTAGGTGATCGCTCCCACGCTGAAGGTGACCGGCCATGTCCCGCGCACGGTATCGAGGAGCCGTTCGCGGATGCGCGCGATCGCCGCCTGGGCCGCCGGGAAATCGTCCAACGGCAGAAGAACCGCGAACTCGTCGCCGCCCAGGCGCGCGGCCATGTCGATCCGGCGCACGCACGCGCCCAGCGCCGAGGCGATCGCCTTGAGCAGCCGGTCGCCCTCGGGGTGTCCCATGCGGTCGTTCACCTGCTTGAAGCCGTCCACGTCGAAATAGGCGATGGTAATAGGCAACTTGCTTCGGCGGGAACGGTCGATCTCGATCTCTGCGAGCTCGTAAAAGGACCGGCTGTTATTTAGGCCGGTGAGATAATCTTTACGCGCCGAAAGCCGCTCCTTTTCGAGTAGGGTCGCGATGTAATTCAGGAGAATCACGATAAGCGCATAGAACGCCATCCGGCCAAAGGAGTTCCAGAGTTCGATGCTCATGTACGCCTGCGGATTTACGACGGAAAGGGTGGCGTAGGCCTCGGAGACGATCGCGGTGAAGCCAATGCCGATCCCCGCGATACGCCCGAAGAACCAGGCGACGAGCGCAACGGGGATCAAGTACAGAAGCGAAAGAGACACCTGCGGGTCAAACTGGGCGTCGGCCCAGCAGATGAGTGCGATGACGGGAAAGGATCCCGCGAGAATAACATATCGTAGCAGAATCCCCGCTTTCATTGTCGGATCGTTAGCGCAGGATCTCCCGGAAGTAGGCGATGGTGCGCTCGAGCCCCTCGGCAAGCTGCACGGCGGGCTCCCAGCCGAGCTCCGCTCGCGCGATGTCGATGTTGGGCTGCCGCTGCGTGGGATCGTCCTGGGGGAGCGGCTGATGGATGATCTTCGATTTCGAGCCCGTGAGCGCGATCACCTTCTCGGCGAGCTGGAGTATGGTGAACTCGTTGGGATTGCCGATGTTCACCGGCCCCGTGAGCCCGTCGCGGCTGTTCATCAGCCGGATCATCCCCTCGATGAGGTCGTCCGCGTAGCAGAAGCTGCGGGTCTGCGAACCGTCGCCGTACACGGTGATGTCCTCGCCCTTGAGCGCCTGCACGATGAAGTTGCTCACCACGCGGCCGTCGTCGGGGTGCATGCGCGGCCCGTAGGTGTTGAAGATGCGCATCACCTTGATGGGAAGCCGGTGCTGGCGATGGTAATCGAAGAAGAGCGTCTCGGCGCAGCGCTTGCCCTCGTCGTAGCACGAGCGGATGCCGATGGGGTTCACGTTGCCCCAGTAGGTTTCCTTCTGCGGGTGCACCGCCGGGTCGCCGTAGACCTCCGAGGTGGACGCCTGCAGGATCGTGGCGCGCGTGCGCTTGGCCAGGCCCAGCATGTTGATGGCGCCCATCACCGAGGTCTTGATGGTCTTTATGGCGTTGTACTGGTAGTGGACGGGCGAGGCCGGGCAGGCCAGGTTGTAGACCTCGTCCACCTCGAGGAAGAGCGGGAAGATGATGTCGTGCCGGATGAGCTCGAAGCGCGGGTTTCCCAGCAGGTGCGCGATATTGCGCTTGGCGCCGGTGAAGAAGTTGTCCACGCACACGACCTCGTGGCCCTGCGCGACGAGACGGTCGCACAGGTGCGATCCCAAAAAGCCCGCGCCGCCGGTGACGAGGATCCGCTTCTCCGTCATGCCCGCCCCCTAGCCGATCGCTTTTGTGATGGCGCTGGCGACCGTTTGCTGGTCCTCGCGCGTGAGGTACGGGTGCATGGGCAGCGCGAAGATCTTCTCGCCGATCGCCTCGCTCACCGGCATGTCTCCCTTCTTGTAGCCCAGGCTCACGAAGGCCTCCTGCAGGTGGAGCGACTTGGGATAGTAGATCGCGGTGGGGATCTTCTCCTTGCCGAGCTCGGCCATGATGTGGTCGCGCTTCGGGTGCATCACGCAGTACTGCGCCCAGGCGGAGACGTTGTGCGATTTCACGAAGGGCGTTTCCACGACGCCCTTCAGGAGCTCGGCGTAGGTCGCGGCCACCTTCTGGCGGAGCTCCACCTCCTCGGCGAAGATCTCGTACTTGGCCAGCATGATGGCGCACTGGATGGTGTCCAGACGGCCGTTGATGCCCACGCGCACGTTATTGTACTTGTCGATGCCCTGCCCGTGCACGCGGATGGACAGGAGGTCGTCGTACATCTTCTTGTCGTCGGTGAAGATCATGCCGCCGTCGCCGTAGCAGCCGAAGGGCTTGGCGGGGAAGAAGCTCGTCGCCCCGGCGATGCCGAAGGAGCAGGCTTTTTTACCTTTATAGGTCGCGCCGAAGCTCTGGCAGGCGTCCTCGATCACCCACATGTCGTACTGCTTCGCGAGCGCGAGGATCTCGTCGTAGTCGGCGCAGGCGCCGAAGATGTCCACGGGGATGATGCCCGCGGGCCGGAGCTTTCCTTCCTTCTTGGTCTTCTTGATGGCGTCCTCGAGCTTGTTCACGTCGATGTTGAAGGTGTCGGGCTCGACGTCGGCGAACACCGAGGTCGCGCGGAGGATCTGCACCACCTCGGCCGTCGCGATGAAGGTGAACGGCGTGGTGAAGATGGCGTCGCCGGGGCCCGCGCCCAGCGCCATGAGCGGCATGAGGAGCGCGTCGGTGCCGCTCGCGCAGCCCACGGCGTATTTCACGCCCACGTACTCGCCGAGCTTCTTCTCCAGCTCCGTGAGTTCGGGCCCGTTGATGTACGCGTTCGAGTCGAGGACCTTCTTGATGTTCGCGTCGATTTTATCGCGGATGCGTTTCTGCTGTGCGCCGAGGTCGATGAAATTCATGGTGGCGTGCTCCCTGTATATGGTGTCGGAGAATTGGACAAATCCAATGAAGACGGCATTTTTCCGCTGGCCGGATAAAAATCAACATATTTTTGGAGGGGCCGATTGCGGGCGCGCCCGCTACGACTCCTCCCGAAGCCGGGCGAAGATCCCCCGCGCCCGCTCCACCAGGACATCGCGCGTGTTGAGCGCGGGATCGTCCAGCACCAGCTCGAGGAGCTCGTTTAAGATCTTCCCGATGATGGGGCCGGGGGCCACCCCGAACTCCTGCATGATGACATGTCCGTTGATGTCCAGGTCGGTCACCTTGATCGCGTTCTCCTCCTCGATCACCGTATCGATGCGGCGCATGAGCTCGCGGATGGGGGCGGGGAGGCCGTCGCGCTGCCCGTTGCCGCGCCGGTCCGCCAGGCGCAGGGCGAACAGGTCCTCCAGGTTCTCCAGGTCCACCTTTCGCATGAAGCGGCGCACGGCGCCGTCGGTCCACTCGTCGGTGTAGTGGAACATGTGGTTGTTCACGAGGTTCGCGACCTTCTGGATGTCCTCGGCGGGGAACTTGAGGCGCTTCATGACGGCCTTGGCCATGCGGGTGCCCACCACCTCGTGATTGTAGAAGGTCGCCTCGCCGTCGTCGCCCGCGCGCCGCGTGGGGATCTTGCCAAGGTCGTGCAGGAGCGCGGCGAGCCGGATGACGGGCCGCTCCGCCGGCGCGGCGTCGCAGGAGTAGAGGCTGTGATAGTAGACGTCGTACACGTGGTACTTGTTCTGCGAAACGCCGTGGCAGCGCGCGAGCTCGGGCAGCACCAGGTCCATGAGGCCCGAGACACGCAGGTACTCCAGTCCCACGGAGGGCCGCGGCGCGGCGAGCATCTTCATGAGCTCGTCACGCACGCGCTCCACGGCGACCAGGCGCGCCACCTCGAGGGTCTGCGGGATGGCGTCGAGGGTCTCCGGCTCGATGCCGAACTCGAGCGCGGCGGCGAAGCGGCAGGCGCGAAAGGGGCGCAGGCCGTCCTCGGTGAAGCGCGCGAGCGGATCGCCGATGGTGCGGATGGAACGGCGCGCCAGGTCCTCGAGACCCTCCACGTAATCGATGATCTCCTCGCGCAGTACATCATACGCCAGGCCGTTGATGGTGAAGTCGCGCCGGGCGACGTCCTCGCGCAGCGTCTTCGAAAAGGTGACGCTCTCCGGCCGCCGCCCGTCCAGGTAGGTCCCGTCGGCGCGGTAGGTGGTCACCTCGTAGGCGCGGTCGCGGATCAGCACGGTCACCGTGCCGTGCTTGATGCCGGTGGGCACGGTGCGCCGGAAGAGTTTCGTCACGACCGTCGGATGGGCGTCGGTCGCGAAGTCGAAATCGTACACCGGCCGGCCGAGGATGAGATCGCGCACGGAGCCGCCCACGAGATAGCACTCGTGGCCGCTCTCGACGATCGCGCGCACGATGGCGCGGATGTCTTGTGCGGCGTTGGCCGGAAGTTCGATGCGGGTCGGCGTGGTCATGCGGCCAAACCTATGGCGGGTGCGGCCGAATTCAATACAATTTTTCCCGTCGTGCGTCGTGCTCATTATTTCACTTGCGATTTTTTGTTGTGCGGGTGATGCTGGTTGCATGTGACATAAATAATTGATACTCTCATGGGATGAATCATCGCGATGTAGGGGCTGAGGGCCATCACACTCGCTTTGTCGCGCACACCCCCACCCATCCTCCCCCTTCATACGGGGGAGGTGTCCGAAGGACGGAGGGGGTCGCGACTCCGGCGGTTGATCCATACCGTTGCGCTTCACAACGGAATCCATATCCACAACGCTGATTTTACGAACGAGGACGACATGACGCACGCGGGTTTCGATAACGAAAAATACCTCGAGGAGCAGACGCGCGAGATCCTGGAGCGGGTGGAGCGGTTGGGCGACAAGCTCTACCTCGAGTTCGGCGGGAAGCTCATGTACGATTACCACGCGGCGCGGGTGCTGCCCGGTTTCGATCCCAACGTGAAGATGCGCCTGCTGCGCAATCTCAAGAGCCGCGCCGACATCATCCTGTGCATCTACGCCGGCGACATCGAGCGCAAAAAGGTGCGCGCCGATTTCGGCATCACCTACGACGTGGACGCGCTCAAGCTCATCGACGAACTCAAGGAGTGGGGGATCGGCATCACCGGGGTGGTGATCACGCGCTTCGAGAACCAGCCCGCGGCGCGCATCTTCCGCAACAAGCTGGAGCGCCAGGGGGTGCGCGTGTACACGCACGGCTTCACGCGCGGCTACCCCACCGACGTGGATCTCGTGGTGAGCGACGAGGGCTACGGCGCGAACGACTACATCGAGACGACCTCGCCGCTGGTGGTGGTCACGGGGCCCGGTCCCGGGAGCGGCAAGATGGCCACCTGCCTCTCGCAGTGTTATCACGACCACCTGCGCGGCGTGAAGAGCGGCTACGCGAAGTTCGAGACCTTTCCCATCTGGAGCCTGCCGCTCAAGCATCCCGTGAACATGGCCTACGAGGCCGCGACCGCGGACATCGGCGACTTCAACATGCTTGATCCCTTCCACCTGGAGGCCTATGACGCGAAGGCGGTGAACTACAACCGCGACGTGGAGACCTTTCCCGTGCTCAAGCGCATCCTCGAGAAGATCGGCGGGGCGGCGGCGTCGTACCGTTCGCCCACCGACATGGGGGTGAACCGCGCGGGCTTCGGCATCGTGGACGACGCCGCGGTGCGCGCGGCCGCCTGCCAGGAGATCATCCGGCGCTATTTTCGCTACTCGTGCGAGTACCTCATGGGCTTCGTGGGGAAGGACACCCTGCAGCGGGTGGAGCTCCTGATGAACGAGCTGGGAATCAAGCCCGAGGACCGCGCGGTCGTGGAGCCCGCGCGCCGCGCGGCCGCGGAGGCGGAGGCGGCGCAGAACGGCAAGGGGAACGCGGGCGTCTTCTGCGGCGCCGCGCTCGCGCTGCCGGACGGGACCATCGTCACCGGCAAGAACTCGCCGCAGATGCACGCCACCTCCAGCCTGGTCCTCAACGCTATCAAGATGCGCGCGGGGATCCCCGACGGCATCCACCTGCTCTCGCCGCAGATCATCGGCCACATCAACCATCTCAAGGGAAAGGTCCTGGGCGAGCGCTCGGTGAGCCTCAACCTGGACGAGACGCTCATCGCCCTGAGCATCAGCGCCGCGACCAACCCGACGGCGCAGGCGGCCATGGAGAAGCTCACGGACCTGGCCGGCTGCGACCTCCACAGCACGCACATGCCCACCCCCGGCGACGAGGACGGCCTGCGAAAGCTGGGCGTCAACATCACCTCCGATCCGCAGTTCGCCAGCCGCAACCTCTTCGTTATGTGATACCGGACGGGCGTCGCGTCCGGATCGTCCCCGGCGCGGGTATAGTCATTGACAAAAAATGGCGCGGCCCGCCTTGTGTCGCGAACCGCGGACCGGCCATGCGCCGCATCGACGCGAACAATCATCATCACGGACAGAACACAGGAGCAGTAATGACGAACGCATCAGAGATTACGTTGTACAGCGGCGGCCACAAAGGCGCCGAGGCGGAATTCGGCCGGCAGGCGGAACGATATGGCATGAGCCAGGTCACCTTCTCGTACGACGGCCACAAGATGGAGCATGCCGTCGGCGTGCAGGCGCTGGGCCCGAAAGAGCTCGCCGAGGGCGACGTGAGCATGGCCATCGTCTCGCAGCGCATGCGGCGGAACTTCTCGGAGGTCGACGCCATCCGCAAGGTCATTCAATCGATCTATCATATGGTGAACAAGGGGTTCCAGGTGTTCGCCATCGGCTGGATTCAGGACGATAACACCGTCAAGGGCGGCACCGGCTGGGCCGTGGAGCTCGCGCGCCTCTTCAATCGCCCGGTGAGCGTGTACGACCAGGACCGGAAGGGCTGGTTCACCTGGACCGGCGGAGAATGGCAGAAGGACAGCCCGGTCATTTCCCACAAGACCTTTTGCGGGACGGGCACGCGTAATCTGTCCGGTGACGCCGTCGCGGCCATCGCCGACCTGTACGCGCGTTCGTTCGGCGCGCGATAGCGGCGTCGTACGCGCGCCGCGATCTGTAACAATCGCCGGCGCGCGGCGACTAACTCGGCACATTCGTCGCGCTTGCGCGCGTACGCGGATCGAAACGGCGGGAGGGAATGATGGGCACCATGATGACGTTTCCCGAAACCCCGGGCGCGGCGGTCGCCTTCTTCGCGATCTATGCCTTTTTCGGATGGCTCGTCGAGGTGGCGTACCGTTCTGCAACCCAGCGCCGCTTCGTGAACGCGGGCTTTCTCTTCGGGCCGTTCGTGCCGCTGTACGGCATGGGGGCGCTCCTGGTGCTGGCGCTGGGTTCGCTCATGGCGGGGTGGCACCCGGCGTTGGTGTTTCTGGCCATCGGCGTCGTGCTCACGGCGCTGGAATACCTCTTCGGCTTCCTGAGCGAGCGGCTGTTCGATCTCACGCTGTGGGACTACAGCGCCAACCGGTTTAATCTTCACGGACGGGTGTGCCTGCTGTATTCGGTCGCCTGGACGGCCCTCGCCTTCGGCGTGAGCGTATTCGTGCATCCATTCGTAACCCGCTTCGTGGGATGGTTCGACGAGCAGGCGCTGCGCTGGTTTGCGGCGGCCTTCGCCGTGTATTACGCCATCGACATCGCCTTCTCGGTGGCCGCGGTGCTCGATTTCCGCCGCCGGCTCACCTTCCTGTTGGCCAATTTCGTCACGCTGGCGAACCCGGACGTCGAGCGCTTTTTTGACACCTTCCGCCGGCTGCTGCGGGCCTTCCCCAATCTCAACCGGCAGCTCACCGCGAACCTCAGCGAGAACCTCAAGCGCCGGATCGACGATCTGCTCGCCTCGGTGGGCGCGCGGATACAGGACGAGCTCAAAGGGCGCACGCCCGCCTACCGGGAGTACAAGGGCATCGTTCGGGACATCCTCGATCACCCGGAGTTCAAGCGGCTCAAGGAGTTCTATCACCACAATTCGTCGATCTACGAGCACGCCGTCCGGGTCTCGTTTCTCTCGTATCGCATCTGCCGGTATCTCAATCTCGATTACCACTCGGCGGCGCGCGGCGGGCTCCTGCACGACTTCTTCCTGTACGATTGGCGCAATCACGACGAGCCCGACCTCGCGCGCGACAAGTTCCACGGGATCCATCATCCCCGCATCGCGCTGGAGAACGCCACGGCGCACTTCGCGATCAACGACGTTGAGCGCGACATCATCGTGAAGCACATGTGGCCGCTGACGCTCACGCCCCCGCGCTATCGCGAGTCGTTCGTGGTGGGGTGTGTCGATAAATACCTCGCGTCGAAGGAGCTGCTGGGGGAGCTGCCCTTGCCGGGCGGAAGGCGAAAGCGGCCGGGGCGGGCGCGGCGCGTTCGGACGGGCCCGGCGTAGGGGGGCGTTTCAAATGACGGTCGCCTCGGTGCGCGGCGGCCGCTATTCCTCCGGCCGTATCTCCGAGCCCGCGAAGGGCCGCCCGGTGACCGGCGCAGAGAGCGCCGACTCATGGTTGTATTTCGTGTCGATCCGGTAGGTGTCGTAGGCGCTCACCGCGAAAAAGTACAGCACATTGTTCTTCATGATGGGATAGGACAGCAGGCCGCGGGTGTCCCGCGCGCGATTCTCCTCGATCACGTGATTGGTGACGGTGATCTCGATCTCGTTGGTGCTCGAGAGCGCGTTGGTGATGCGCCGCTCCCGCGAGTGGGTGATGATCCCGTCGTAACGCCCGGGCCGCGCGCCGTAATAGATCTTGTAGCCGCAGAGGTCCTCCTCCACGTTCTTCTTCCATTTGATGGTCACGCTCTTGTCGCCGGCGCCGGCCACGGCCACCATGAGGGGCACGCGCGGCGGCGCGTCCACGCGGTATTCGAGGGCGATGTCCCAGAGGCGCGGCGAGCGGCGGCCGTCCGGCGAGGGGACCAGGTGCGCGCGCCACTGGCAGTATTTCCCGCGCAGGAATTCGCTCCCGACGCGCATGCGGTAGATGTCGCGCTGGTTGTTCACGATGCGGTACCATTTCGGCTCCGGGTCGGCCTGGCCGAAGAGGTCGTCGCTCGTGCGAAACTCCATCCACACGAAGGTGCCGGAGGAGAGCTCCTCGCGCCACGAGAAGAGCCGCGCCTGCGTTCCGGTGGCGGGGAGCGTGTGCACGGGGCCGGTGACGACGCCCTCGCGGTTCACCGGCTCGCGGCCGATGGTCGTAAGGCGCTGATGGCGCTTGGAGGCGATCTCGGTTTCCCGCTTCAGGTCGGCGATGTGGCGGTGCGAGATGCGGAACTCGTCGATGATGCCGGAGAAGTCCTTCCCGACCACCCCGGCGGGGAGATCGTCGCACTCGAAGGCGGGCCGGAGCACATTCACGAAGGGCTCGCCCGATTCGGTCGCGTACACCGCCTCATCCTCTCGCCCGTTGATGCGCTTGGAAAGCTTGCCGGACACGCGGTCGAAACTCACCAGCGCGTGGTGCCAGGCCTTGAGCTTCAGACGCCTTCCGCGGTTGAGGTACACGACGCGCGGCCGCCCGGACTGGTCGCGAAACACCCCGTGGAAGCGCGCGGTGAGCCTCCCGTTTTTCAGCACGATCTCGAGGCCGTTCTTCTTTCCGGAGGCGTATCCGATGCGCGAGAAGATGACGCTTTCATCCCGGAGGGAATCGGCCCGGAAACGGAACTCGAGGCTGAACGAGCCCAGGTCCTCGCAGTTGCCCAGCCAGAGGTTGCGCTCGCTCTGGAGCTCCACGCGGTGCTGCGCCTTGAAGAACTGCGCCCCGCCTGCGCCGTGGATGCCCCGCCCGCGCACCGGCTCGTAAGAGGCGTATTTGATCCGGTAGTGGCCGGCGTCGTCGGTCCCCATCGCGACGACGGGGCGGTTGAACGAGAGCACGCAGTCGGTGATCTCCGGCAGGGCGCTTGATTCATAGGTGATGTCGGCGATGCGATAGAACCGCCGGCCGTTCGCGGCCGTGTCCTCGATCACGTTCAGGAGCTCGCAGCCCTCGGAGGTGAAGACGATGCTCCCCGCGCGGCCGTCCGCGACGAGGAGCGCGAGCGCGGCCAGGGCCGCCGCGATGATTCCCCGCCGCCGTGTCATTGCGTGCGGTTGTCCCGCTCGATAGCGTCGATCTTGTCGAGGCGCCGCTGATGGCGCCCGCCCTCGAAGGGGCTTTCGAGGAAGCGCTGCACGATGCGAAGCGCGAGGTCCGATCCCACGACGCGCGCGCCCAGCACCAGCACGGTCGCGTTATTGTGCCGTCGCGCCATCTCCGCCATGAACTCGTTGGTGCACAGCGCCGCGCGCACGCCCGCCACCTTGTTCGCGGCGATGGAGGCCCCGATGCCGGTCCCGCAGATGGCGATGCCCAGATCGGCCGAACCGTCGCGCACCGCCGCGGCGACCGCCGCGGCGTAGTCGGGGTAATCGCAGGATTCCTCCGAGTGCGTGCCCACATCCGTAAAGGTGACGACGGCCGCGGGCACGAGCGGCGGGAGCGTTTTCACGATGAGCATCTTGAGGGGGTAGCCGGCATGGTCGGAGCCGATGGCAATCTTCATCGCATTCTCGCGTGTTCACGGGCCGTACGGCGTCGGGCCCGAATTATGTCTCGATAGATTATCCTACAATGCGGCGAAGCGGGCGTCAATACATATCTTTCACGGCGCGGGATATTTTTATCCGGCTCCGGCAGCCGTTATCGAATCACATCGCACACGATGATCGAGAGGTCGTCATTGAAGGCCGCCGTTTCGGTGTATTCGTGCAGGTGCGACAGGAGCGATTCGGAGAGCTCGCGGGGCGTCGATCCGGCATGGCCGCGTATGAAGTCGCCGAGCCGCTCCATGCCGAAGAGTTCGCCCCGCGCATTGCCGCACTCGATGATCCCGTCGGTGAACGCGATCACCCGGTCGCCCGGCGAGAGCTGCCGCTCGACCGCCGCAAACCGGTACTCCGGGATCCAACCGAGCGGAATGCCGTGGACGCCCAGCTCGGAGAGGACGCCGCTGTCCCGGTTGAAGACGATGACGGGCCAGTGTCCCGCGCTGCTGATCCGAACGCACCGGTTCGCGACGTCGACGACGCAGCAGACGGCGGTCACGAAGTTTCCGCGGACCGACGAGCGGCAGACCGCCCGATTGAGCTCGCCGAGGGTTCCGGATGGCGAACCCTGCGTCTCGATGCTGTCGTAAGTCATTTTGGTTATGAGGGACAGGAATGCCGCATGGAGGCCGTGGCCGGATGCGTCCGCAAGCAAAATCTCGAGCGGTCCGCCGGCGTGTTTGAATCCGTAAAAATCCCCCCCAACCTTGTCCATGGAAACGTTGAGCGCGAAATAGTCCAGGCCCTCGATGTTCGCCAGGGCCTCCGGCATGAGCTTGTTGAGGATGAGGCGGGCCATGTCCAGCTCGGACTCGATCTGGACGTTCCGCTCGCGCAGCGCGTTGTTGATCGTGACGAGCTCCTGGGTGCGTTCGTGCACCTGCGCCTCGAGGAGCGTGTTGTTGCTTTCTATGATGCGCCGCTGCTCGGTCGTCGTGCGGTCGTAGTTCTCGGTCAGGGGGATGATCCGGTACACCGCGAACCAGACGATGATGCTCACCAGCATGATGAACACCTCGCGCAGGACCACGAACCCGCTCACGCCGCGGCCATGCTCCACGGACTGTATGGACATGGGGGTTCCGGACAGAACGGCGGCCACCAGGAAGGCCAGCCAGCCCGCAAGCGCCGCCACGGCGAGGACCTTGAAGAGGCGCGTGTCGTACAGGAACTGATTGATGACGACGGCGATGATGATTTGCACCGACGAATTGTACGAGGAGAGCGCGACCTCCCAGCCGTAGTTCGAGACGTAGATGAACTTCTGCGCGATCGGAATCATCACAAAGATCGACGCGGCCGCCCAGGAATACCCCGCGGCGGGCCGGCCCGCCTTTTTTCTGCGATATGTCTGCAGGGAGCACGTCAGGGAGGTCGCGATGAGGACGCTTGGCGTGATGAGTCCTTGCCCGCGCACATTGGCGAGCATGAGCATCGCGAAGGCCACGATGAAGACCGAGAGGACGAGGAAGAGGTAGATGAGGCTTCCCTGCACCTCGAGTTCCCGCCAGGCGGACGATCGCGGCGGTTCCATCGTGTGCTCGCGTGTGATTCGGTGCAATATCTTCTGAATCATGGCGCATGTCGTGTCCGGCGGCGGCAAACCGGAACGGGGGAGACCCTCGCGCGTTCTTTGCGAAAAGTCAAATGAAATTCCGCCTCCCGCATGCGCGGCTCCGGCGGTTTCAAAAATCCCATTTTTCTCTTGTGTTGATACGCCGCGTCTGTTACGGTTTCCCCGGCATGAAAAGAACGAATGCGCGAACCGTACCGGGATACGTCGCCGGCATCGTCCTCGCGGCGGCGCTCGCCATGGGCGTCGCGGCGCATGCCGCCGATTTCACCGGCACCTGGAAAACGAACCGGGGGACGCTGCAGCTTGCGCAGGAGGGCAACCTGGTGATCGGCCGGTTCTCGGGCGAGGCGCGTTGGCGCATCGAGGGAACGACCAGCGGCAATCGTCTCGAATTCGTCTGGGCCGATCCCGCGGGGCGGCGCGGCCGCGGCGTCCTGGTCGCGTATCCCGGCTATTGCTCGTTCGAGGGGGCCTGGTGGCCCGGGTCGCTCGTCGGGCATGGCGGCGAGTGGCGCGGGATCAAAACGAGCGACGACTATTTCTGCGGCGGGGACGAGTGACATGTCCGCGAACGGCACGGCCCTGGTCATCATCGACATGCAGCGGTATTACCTGAGCCCGGCGTCCCCCTTCTATCGCTATTTCAGCGACCTCTCGCCGGGCTGCATGGACTACATCTCGAAACGCTGCGCCGATACGACGGTCCCCGCCATCACCATGCTCCTCGGCGCGTTCCGCGCGCATGGCGCGCCCGTCGTCTACTGCCGGCTCTGCGGCGTCGATCCCGAACGCCGCGACCTTCATCGCTTCTTTCGCGACACCTACGTTCGCGCGCGTGCCGCGGGCTACGACAATGTCTATCCGCTGGCGGGCGACCCCCTCGCCGAGATCGACCGGCGCATCGCGCCGCGATCGGGCGAGGCCGTGTTCACCAAGACCACCTTCAGCGCCTTCGCCTCCACGGACATCGACGCGCGCCTGCGCGCGCGGGGTATCGACACGCTCGTCTTCGCGGGTTTGGCCACCAGCCAGTGCGTTGAGACCACCGCGCGCGATGCGTCGGACCGCGGCTTTGGCGTGGTGCATGTCGCCGACGCGCAGGCCGACTACAGCGAGGAGACGCACTGCGCCTCGCTCTACAGCTCGCAGGGTGTGTGCGGGGGTGATGTGGTCGATGCGGCGGAGTATCTCGCACGGCGCGGGTGGGACCGCCCCGCGGACGACCGGCGCGATTAGATGCGCAGCTTGCGGGTGATGGCGTCCTGCAGGGCTTTGATTTGCTCCAGGTGCGTGCCGATGTACAGCGCCGCATAGACCGAGATCGCCACGCCCAGCATGATGCTGAAGGGGACCTCGAAGTGCCCGCCGAAGTGGTCCTTGAGCCAGATGAGCGAATCGCTGAAGGGGACCAGTACGATGCTGGAGAGGATCGCCCCGCCCACGGCGACCCACTTGCCGGTGCCCACATTTGTCGCATTCTCGATCCGCGAGCGCCGCGCGGCGTGCATCACCGCGTCGGCGAGGTCCGGGGGCGCGTCGAAGGGGGCCTGGCGCAACAGCGCGCGGAACTCCCGGTCCAGGCGCGCGATCTCCGCGCGACAGCGCGCGCAGCGGAGGGCGTGGAATTTGACCGCGAGCGCGACATAGGCGCGGTTGTCGGTTTCGAGATAGCGGCGCATCGCCTTATCGCAGTTCATGGTAGTCCTCCGCAATGGTCCCGCGCAGCGCGTCTCGAAGCATCTGCTTCGCGCGAAACACGTTCGATTTTATCGTATTGACCGGTATCCCGGTCATCTCGCAGATGTCGGCGTAGGGCATGCCGTAAAAAAAGTAGCAGTCCAGGCACAGGCGAAAATTCTCCGGCAGCGCCTCGACGGCCCTCTCCAGCAACGCGCGGATTTCATTGTGCTCGTACGAGCGCTCCGGCGTCGCGCCCCGGCTCTCCAGCGCCTCCTCGGCGAGCGTGCCCGGATCGCGCGCGGCCTTCACGGCGTTGATGCCGTGGTTGTACGCGATGCGGGCGAGCCAGGCGCGGAAGGGCGCGCTGCCCTTGAAGGTGCCCAGCTTGTCGAAGGCCTTGATGAGCACCTCCTGCGCGAAATCGCGCGCATCGTCATCGTTCCGTAGAAAGCGCCGTCCGATGCTGTACACCATCCCCTGGTGCCGCGTGATGATGATGCGAAAGGCCTCGGTGTCTCCGCGTAGGACCCGCCGGACGACGTATTCGTCGGTTGCGGTATCGGCGTTCATCTCGCATCGTTGGACGGTCCGCCCCGCATCGAGGTGTACAGCTTGAAAAATATCAGGAGACTCGCCCCCACCGCGAAGGGGATCATGCCGCTTAACACGCTGTAGGCAAACCCCTCCTTGATGAGGAAGAAGGCGATGAGACAGGCCCCGATGGCCGTGAGCAGAAGCCCCGCGAACAGGCTGAAGACCGGAAGGTCGAACTTCTTGGGCGTGTACATCCGCTCGCGGATCATGAGCATCTTCTCTCGGTGCGCGTAGAGCAGATAGAAGAAGATCACGACCGATCCCATGACGATCCCCACGATGGGGACGATGGTGACGATGACCTGCGCCGCTGCCGAGGGAACGTTTTGCATGCCGCCCATACGATTCTCGCTCCTATTCCTGGTCGAAGGTGACGCGCTGACGCAGGCCCTGCCGCAGCAGGTGCGCCCGCATGGCCCAGTGCGTTATGCGCTCTTCGCACCGCGACTCGGTCGCGGCGAACTGCGCGTGCAATGATTCTGGCAGATCGCCCGGAAGTTGTCCATACTTTTTTCGCAGTTGGGCCACGATCGCCCGTCCGCGCCGCTCGATCCGCCGCGGGTGCGCCGGCGTCGGTTTCGCAAGCATCCGCTCGAGTTCGGCGTCGAGTCGCCCGACGGCGCCCTCCAGGACGGCGGCGAAGCGGTCGGCCGCGAGGATCCCGGTGGTGATCTCGTTGAAGTGATACTCCTTGATCGCCAGGTTCGCCGCGAGCGCGAAGCGGCGCGGGTTGATCCAGAGCGCCCGGGCGAGGAAGGCCAGATAGCGGTGCCCATAGGACGAGAAAGTCTGCACGAACAGCGAGCGGACGAGCGCCCTGAGGTCGCGAACGGTCGTCGCGCCGCTCGCGACCGGGCGCCGCGGCAGCCGCCGCAGCAGGTCGAGCCCGCGTGCGAAGTAGTGGCGCGGCGTGTAGATATGCTCGATGATTCGCTTGTAGCCGGCCACAAGGTCGGCGTGCGGGATCGTCGTGACGAAGTTTACGTCGAGATCGCAGTTGTCGCCCGTGGTCTCGGCGAGCAGCCGTCCCTCGCGCTCCAGGCGTCGATGGAGCTGCGTCTTGGGCAGCGCCATCAGCATGCCCACCATCGCCATGGGGATCCCCGATTTCCTGATGAACTCAATCTGCAGGTCGAAGACATTGTCGGGGTCGCCGTCGAAGCCCACGATGAAGCCCGCCATCACCTCGAGTCCCGCGCGCTGTATCGTCTCCACGCTGGTCAAAAGATCGCCCTTCATGTTCTGTCCCTTTTGGGCCTGCTCCAGGCTCTTCTCCACCGGCGTCTCGATCCCTAAAAAGACGCTGTCGAATCCTGCCGCGACCATGAGCGCCATGAGCTCGGCGTCGCCGGCGAGGTTCACGCTCGCTTCGGTGAACAGCGAGAAGGGAAAGCCGCGCTCACGCTGCCAGGCCTCGACGGCCGGGAGGAGCTCCTTCACCGTGCGCTTGTTGCCGATGAAATTGTCGTCCACCACGAAGAGCGATCCGCGGTAGCCGGTCGCGTACACCGCCTCCAGCTCGGCCACGAACTGCGCGGGCGTCTTCACGCGCGGCTTCCGGCCGAACATCTCGATGATGTCGCAAAATTCACAGTTGAACGGGCAACCGCGGGAATACTGCAGCGCCATCGCGCCATAATGCGTTGTGTCGATGAGGTCCATGCGCGGAACGGGCGTTGTGCTGATGTCCGGCTTCTCGTCGCACTCGTAGCAGGGGAGCGCGCACCCAGCCTCGTAGTCCGCCAGGAAGCGGGGCAGGGTGATCTCGCCCTCGCCCAGGACGAAGTGGTCCACGCCCGCTATCGCGCCGTGCGACGAGGTTGGATAGGGTCCGCCGGCCGCGATCGTTTTACCGAACCGACGGCAGCGCGCGACCGCCTCCTCGAACGATTTCTTCTGCACGATCATCGCCGATATGAACACGAGGTCCGCGCGCTCGATCGCTTCGTCGGTAAGCGGCTCCACGTTCATGTCGAGGAGGCGCACGTCGTAGCGCGCCGGGAGCATGGCCGCAATCGTCATGAGGCCCAGCGGCGGCATGGAGGATTTATTGCCGACGAACTGCAGCGCGTGCTTCATGCTCCAGTAGGTGGACGGGATCTCGGGATATATCATGAGTACTCGGGTGTTCATGCGGCTCTCCTTGTCGTAACTGGCCATAGGTATGTGTATTGGCGGCGTAATATGCCACAAAGGACAGGAGCGGTCGCGTCCGGTTGCAAAAAAACGATCATGCGTCCGATACACTGAAGCGGCGACCGAATGGCGTCGCGGATAATTCGTTGATGCGCGCCGATATAGTTGATATAAAACGGATCGGCGGGGGGCCAGGAACAGGTGTCGATCCATGTGGAGTGCGCTGACGGCGCTCGCTTCCCTTTTTTATGTCGTCGTGCATGACCGTTGTGTCCGTCGTCACGCACGAAAAGGTCGATCCGATAGTCCATTCGGGCCTGCGCGCGGGCATGCGGGCGTATCGGGCCGCCGAGCACGCCCACAATCCGCTGGGCGGCCCGGTCGCACAGGCGTTTATCGTCGTCGATATGCCGCTGTCATTCATTTTCGACACGGCGCTGTTGCCGGTGACGGGGCCGTTGGCGTTGTACGATATTTATTTCGACAGCGCGAACCTGGCCCTGTGCGCGGCCCGCGGCGATATCGACGGGGTCCGGCGCGCTTCGCGGCAGCGATTCATCGACCTGAAGGCGGCGGATCGCGGCGGGCGCACCGCCTTGCATCTCGCCGTGCTGCCGCGGGGGCGCGGGGACCTTCCCGTGCCCCTCGGGGGCGACCGCTCATTACCCTCGAGGGATTCTCTCGCCAGATGCGGGCGATTTCCATGAAACAGATCGAGTTGTACGCGGGTTGGCGGCCAAAAATAATTTCGTTTGACAGACACTTCATTTTACTGATACCCTGTGATTAATGAAAGTTATTGGCACAAAAAAAATCAGGCTCCCGGAAGAAAACCTAAGAAAGATCGAGGAACTTGCTCGCGAAGCCGAGTTGCTCCGGCCATATCGTAAACCGAGGGGAATGGTGTTAAAATTCAAAACCTGGGACGACTTGTATCAATTCTGCATCACCCGGGCGGCGCGCAGGCTATGATTGATCGATCCCGGCTGGCAACTGTTTGCCGCATCCTCAATCGGCACGGTGTCGCGTATGCCGTGGCGGGAGGGTATGCGTGCGCCCTTAACGGACATGTGCGGATGACCGAGGATTGCGACATCCTTCTCCGGGACGATGATGACAACATCCGCAAAGCGATTGAAGCAATTCGGGATATCTTCCCCTCGATACATGACCACATTTCAATCGCTGATATTCGCGATAACGTGGTATTGAAGGTGGCCGATAATATTGAGGTCGACTTCAGCGTTAAGGCCTGGACGCTTGATTATGCCGGAGCGGTAGCGGACATCAAGCATTCTGAAATTGACGGTGTCGACATACCGTTTCTCGGGATAGACGCCCTCATCAAAAGCAAAGAAACCATGCGGGAAATCGACCAGTGGGATGTTAAAGTGCTGCGGGAGATCAAGAAAGGCACGTAATTGAACCACATGAGAAATTTCGTCCCTTTCCGAAGTCTGTTGCGCAACAGAAGGCGGCATTTCGGTAGCCGTCACATCGCGCAATCGGCCCATTCCTGGTAAAAAAGTCCTTTTCGTTGGCCTTAAATTTCTTCCTAATGGAGACGTACGGTGTCCACAAGGACTTGCCGTGGTGGCTCTCCCAAAACCATCTTGATTTACCGCTTGCTTTTTTCGCTGTTTCCCCCCATGGTATGGCACTACGATTCGGGAGGACCGCACTATGAGACACATGCTCGGAGTAACGCTCGTCGTCTTCATCGTTTCGATCGCCGCCGTCATCGCGGCGCGGCACAATTTCGCCGGGACCTGGAAGACCACCTGGGGCGATCTGGTTCTCACGCAGGAGGGGGACGCCGTGCGCGGAAATTACGGCAGCGGCGAAAAAGCGGGTTCGATCCGGGGGGCCGTCAGCGGACCGCGCCTGTCGTTTTCGTGGCGCGAGGGACGGAAGCGAGGGCGCGGGTACTTCGATATGGTCTACGACGGCAAGAACGTCCTCATCGAGGGGCGATGGGGCAACGGCGATTCGGACACCAATGGCGGCGCGTGGAAGGGCCACAAGGAGGGCGGCACCTTCGAGAATACGACGCAGGGCGGCGATCCTTCGCCGGACACGGACACGCGCGCGCCGCTCTCGAAGCCGGTGTTGCCCTGCGGGACGTCGAAATGCATCCGTTGCCCGCGGCCGAATATCGACCCCCTCATGCCGGTGAACAAGTGGATGGCGATCATGGGGAACTCCGACGGGCCCAACAGCGCGATGTTCATCAATGCGTCGAATGGCGTGCTCTATGATGTCGAGTATCCCGCGGAGTTCATCAAAAACGGCCATTATCCCTGCTGGCAGCGCTGTTTCACCTTCGAGGGTTCCGGCGTGCTCAAGGTGTTCACGCCCGACGGCCGTGAAACGCGGTATATTCCCTGGAAAATCTTCGACGTGGGCATGCGGACCTACATCTTCGGTCCCGTCGACGGCCACCGCCAGAAGTGGAGCTATTTGGACTATCCCGGGTGGGCGCCCAACGGCGAGACCGACCTGACGCAGCGCTGTACCTGCAAGTGAGGGAAGTCTGCGACGGATCGCGAAAAGACCCGCGCGGCAATGAAAAAAAACTTGAAATATATTCCTTCTATTTTGATATGGTAGATTGAGTCGCGGTTTTGTCGTATGTGTCGTGGGAGCCTCGGTTCCCTTCTCTTGATATGATGTGCGCATAGAAAGAGAGTGGTTGCTGCCACTCTCTTTTTTGGATATACGCGTCGCCGCGCCTCCCGGCGTCCCGATGGAAACGGGGCGGGGGTACGGTCGCCGGACGATATGGGCATAATGGACGGGAACAGCCGCATAGAGGAAATTCAGGACGTTATACGGGCCGTGGCCGCCGATCTCGGATACCTGATCTATGAGTCGGCGGTGTACTTAAAGGGAGAAAACTCCAAGCTTTCCGTAAAGATAGACCACCTCGGCGGCATATCGCATTCGGATTGCGAGGCGTACAGCCGCGCGCTATCGCAGCGGCTCGACGACGAAGCGCTCCTTCCCAACTACATGCTGGAAATTTCCTCCCCGGGGCTCACCCGAAAGATACGGAGCCTGGACGAGTTCATCCGGTTCACGGGATCGAAGGCGAAGGTGGTTTTCGAGCGCGCGGGAAAGCGGGAGTCGCAAACGGGAATCATCGCCGCCGTCACGGGAGACGAGATCGAGCTTCGCGAGGGCGAGGGCGTCATCGTCATCCGCTATGGCGAGGTTGTCCGGGCGAACCTGGATTTCTAGTTATCATTTTTCGCGAGGATTGGTTGCCATGAGTGTGAATATTTTCGAGGCGCTCCATCAGATCGCCACCGAGAAGGGGATACCCAAAGAGTTCATCGAGGAGATCGTCGAGGTGGCCATGCTGTCGGCGTACAAGAAACAGTACGGCACCATCGACAATGTGCGCGTCGCCTTCAATCGGGACAACAACAGCGTCGCGATCGTTTCACGAAAGATCGTGGTGAACCGGCCCCGCAATCCCGCCGAGGAGATCGCCTACAGCGAGGCGAAAAAGATCGCGCCGGACGCGGAGCTCGGCGACGAGATCGACGTGAGCGAGAACCCCTTCGTGTCCTTCGGCCGGATCGCCGCGCAGACGGCCAAGCAGGTGATCACGCAGAAGCTCAAGGAGGCCGAGAAGAGCATCATCTACAACGAGTTCAAGGACAAGGAAGGGGAGCTCATCAACGGATACTTCCAGCGGAAAACGCGCGACGCGATTTTCGTTGATTTGGGGAAGACCGAGGGGATCCTTCCGGCGAAGGAGCAGTCGCCCCTCGAGCACTTCAAGACCGGCGACCGCATCAAGTCGCTGCTCTTGCTCGTGCAGAAGAACTCGAAGGGGCCCAGCGTGGTCCTGTCCCGCGCGCATACCAAGTTCGTGGAAAAGCTCTTCGAGATGGAGATCCCGGAGATCTACGACGGCATCGTGCACATCCACGCGATCGTCCGCGAGGCGGGCATGCGCACCAAGGTGGCCGTGACCAGCGACCGCGACGACATCGACTGCGTGGGCGCCTGCGTGGGGATGAAGGGCATGCGCATCCAGTCCATCGTACGGGAGCTCGAGGGCGAGAAGATCGACATCATCGAATACTCGAGCGAGCGTCGGACGATGGCGGCTAACGCGCTCACCCCCGCGAAGGTCAAAGAGGTGATCGAGAAGTCCGACGGCGGCGTGATCGCCGTGGTCGAGGACGATCAGTACAAGCTCGCCGTGGGGCGCAACGGGCACAATGCGCGCCTGTCGGTGCGGCTCTGCGGGTTCGAGATCGACATCAAGACCGAAGACCAGTACCGCGAGTTCCTGAGCTCCAGCGAATCGCGCGCGCTGGTGGAGAAACTCTTCGCGACCCCGGCGGCCACCGACGAAACGCCGCTCGACGAGCTTCCGGGACTCGACGCGCGCACCATCAAGCTGCTTGAGGCCGGCAAGATCTTCTCCGTTGAAGACCTGGTCGAGGCCTCGTTCGAAGATCTGATGAAGATCGACGGTATCGGCGAAAAGACCGCCGTGAAGATACAGGAAATCCTCCGCGAATTCGTCGATTTCGACGAGGACGAGGACGAGGAAGAAGCGGAATCGGAAGCAGAAACCGGGGCCGGGACGGAGACGGGAGCCGAGGCGGGCGGGGACACCGCTGCGGAAGGGGAAAAGGAAGGGACCGAGGAATAACCACATGAGGGCAACCGATATAGCTGCAAAAAACAGGGTCTCCGTCGAGGACATCCTGAGCGTCTGCGGGGAGCTGGGCATCGCCTGCGAGAACGGCGAGGCCGATCTGGCCGAAAAGGACGTGTTCCTGATCGATAAAAAGATCGAGGTGATGAAGGAGAAGAAGGCCAAAGAGACCCGCATGCTCCTCGAACGCAAGGCGGAGGCCCAGAAGGGCAAGATCAAGCTCAAGCGCCGGGTGCACGTCTCCAAGGACATCATCAAATCGGGAGACGAGAAGGGTGCGGCCGAGCGGCCCGCCGAGCCGGCCAAAAAGACGGAGCCGGACAAAAAGCCCCCGGTCCGGGAACGTCCCTCGCGCCCCGGCGAACGGCCGGCGCAGCAGCGGCCACCGCGTCCCGGCGAGCGGCCGGCGCAACAGCGTCCCCCGCGTCCCGGCGAGCGACCCCGCACCGGGCCCGCCCCGGCCGCCGATCGCAAGAACGAGGCCAGCGGCGTCGCCAAGGACGACGGCAAGCGGAAAAAGAAGGAGAAGGGCAAGGAAAAAGAGAAAGAGGAAAAGAAGCGATACGGCAAGCAGGACGAAGAGAAGAACATCTATTATCGCAAAAAGAAATCCTCCCAGCCGGAGGTTCGCGCCAAGGAGATTGGTCCGCCGAAGTCGATCGAGATAACCGAGAGCATTCCCGTCGGCGACCTGGCCAAGAAGCTCAACATCAAGGCCAACGAGATCATCGCCAAGCTTATGCAGCTCGGGGTGATGGCGACCATCAACCAGGTGATCGACGCCGAGACCGCGCAGATCCTTGCAGGGGAGTACGGCACCGACGTGAAGGTGGTCTCGCTCTTCGACGAGACCGTCATCAAACACGAGGAGGAGGACCTCGAGGCGGACCGCACCACGCGCCCGCCCATCGTGACCGTGATGGGCCACGTCGACCACGGGAAAACGAAGCTCCTGGACGCGATCCGGCACACCAATGTGATCGACCAGGAGTTCGGCGGCATCACGCAGCACATCGGCGCCTACACCGTCAAGGTGCGCGAGAAGGCCGTCACCTTTCTCGATACTCCCGGCCACGAGGCCTTTACCACGATGCGGGCGCGCGGCGCCAGCATCACCGACATCGTCATTCTGGTCGTGGCCGCGAACGACGGCATCATGCCGCAGACGGTCGAGGCGCTCAACCACGCGAAGGACGCGAATGTCCCGATCATCGTCGCCATTAATAAAATTGACCTGCCCGAGGCGAACCCGCAGAAGGTGCGCCAGGAACTCACCGCCTATGGGCTCATTCCGGAGGAGTGGGGCGGGACGACGCTCATCGTGAACATCAGCGCGAAGCAGAAGCAGGGCATCGACGACCTGCTCGAGATGGTCCTCATCCAGGCGGAGATGCTGGAGCTCACGGCGAACAACAAGCTCTCGGCGCGCGGGACCGTCATCGAATCCAAGCTCGATCCGGGGCGCGGCGCCGTGGCGACCATCCTGGTGCAAAACGGCATGCTGCGCGTGGGCGATCCGTACGTGGTGGGCATCTACTCCGGCCGCGTCCGCGCCATGTTCAACGATCACAGCGAGAATATCCAGGAGGCGGGCCCGTCGACGCCGGTCGAGGTGCTGGGACTCGCGGGCGTTCCGTCCGCGGGCGATCCCTTCCAGGTGGTGGAGAACGAGAAGTACGCCAAGCTCATCGCCCAGAAGCGGCAGGAGCTCAAGCGCATCGAAACCGCCAAGAAGGTCCGCAAGGTCACGCTCGAGGACCTCAACGAGATGATCAAGGACGGCGAGGTCCAGGAGCTCAAGATCATCATCAAGGGCGATGTGGACGGCTCCGTGCAGGCGCTCAAGGAATCGCTGGAGAAGTTGTCCACCGGCGAGATCCGCGTGAAGGTGGTCCACTCCGGCACCGGCGGCATCAACGAGTCCGACGTGATGCTGGCCTCGGCCTCCAACGCGATCATCATCGGTTATCACGTGCGGCCGAACGTGCGCGTGTCCGAGATCGCCGAGCGCGAGAAGGTGTCCATCAAGTTCTACAATATCATCTACGACGTGACCAACGACGTGAAGGCCGCGATGGAGGGCCTGCTCGCGCCGGAGATCAAGGAGGTCGTGACCGGCGCCGGCGAGGTGAAACAGGTCTTCAAGATTTCCAAGGTCGGGTCCGTGGCCGGTTCGGTGGTCCTCTCCGGCAAGGTCGAGCGAAAAAACCGCCTGCGTCTCGTCCGCGACGGCGTGGTCATCTTCGACGGCCAGCTCGCGTCGCTCAAGCGCTTCAAGGACGACGCGTCCGAGGTCGTGGCGGGCCAGGAGTGCGGGTTCAATCTCGAGAACTTCAACGATATCAAGGAAGGCGACGCCTTCGAGAGCTATACCATCATTAAGATCACGCGGAAGCTGGAATAGTGGCGTCGTACAGAAGGGAAAAGCTCGAGGAGCTCATCCGCCGCGTGGTCGCCGAGTCGCTGCTCAAGGAGGTCAAGGACCCCCGCATCGGCTTCGTGACGGTCACGCGCGTGTCGCTGAGCAAAGACTACGGCACCGCCGACGTCTACGTCTCGGTGATCGGCGACGAAAGCGAGAAGAAGCTCACCATGGCGGGGATCAACTCCGCGCGCAGCTTCATCCAGCACATCGTGGGGAGCGAGGTCCGGTTGCGCATCATGCCCCGGATCGTCTTTCACCTCGACACCTCGATCGAGGAGGGCGTGAACCTGGTGGGCCTCATCGACAGCGCGAACCCGCGCGGGGACGAGTGACCGGGGGGGCGCGCGCGGCCGTCGATCCGCGAAACGCCGTGCTCCTGCTGGACAAGCCGGCGGGAATGACCTCGGCGGCGGTGGTGGGCGCCGTGCAGCGGATCCTGCAGCAGCGGAAGATCGGCCACTCGGGCACGCTGGACAAGTTCGCGACGGGGCTGCTGGTGCTGTGCACCGGCGGCGCGACCAAGCTCACGCGCTTTTTTCTCGATGGCGACAAGCGCTACGAGGGGATCGCGCGGCTCGGCGTGGCGACCGATACCGATGACGGCGAGGGCGCGGTGATTGCGCGCTCCGTCGTGGGTGAGATCGACGATGCGGCGCTTGCGTCGCTTCGGGCGCGATTCACCGGCGAGATGGACCAGGTCCCGCCGCGCTATTCGGCGCTCAAGGTGTCCGGGCGGCGGGCGTCCGATCTCATGCGGCGGGGCGACGATGTCGCGCTGGCGCCGCGGCGGGTGACGGTGTACTCGCTCGAGGTGCGGCGCGTCGACGGCGATCCCGCGGCGCTGCGCCTGACGGCGCACTGCTCGAAGGGCACCTATATCCGGTCGCTGGTGCGCGACATGGGCGAGGCGCTGGGGTGTGGGGCGCACCTCGAGGCGCTTCGTCGGACGGCCTCGGGATCGTTTGGCATCGAGCAGGCGGTCACGCTCGAGGAGCTTCACGGCGGTGCCGATCGCGCCGCAGGCGCCGGTCGCGGCTGGGTGAGCCCGTTCGATGCGCTGGGCGGTTTCGGCGTCCTGGCCGTGGACGATGAGGGCGCGGGGCGCGTGGCCAACGGAGCGCCCTTCGAGCGCCGACAGGTTCGGTCGATGGAGCCATCATCATCCCAGCGGCCGTATCGGGTGATCGACGGCGCCAATAATATGATTGCAATTGCGGAGGTTGATTCCGACAATTGGACAATACGATACGTGAACGTCTTCAAAGAAGAAAACAAATGGTAGTGATTTACCGAGACGATCGCCAGCGCGCGACACCGCCGGATTCGAATCAACCATCAATCATACTGAATAAATGAGGTACACGCGGTTATGACTCAGAAGAACGGGATCATTGATCAGCACAAGCGGCACGAGAAGGACACGGGATCGCCCGAGGTCCAGATTGCGCTGCTCACCGAACGGATCAATCATCTGACCGAGCATTTCAAGGTGCATAAAAAGGACCACCACTCCCGGCGGGGCCTTCTCAAGCTGGTCGGGCAGCGACGCAGGCTTCTCGATTATCTGAAAAAAAAGGACCTGGCGAAATACCGGGAACTAATCAAGACGCTCGGCCTGCGGAAGTAATTCCCGCCCGGGGCTCACGCACCCGCTTCGGCGGCGCGGGCGGATGGGCGGTGCGCGCACCGCGTATCCGCTGCCGGGCGCTCCGGCGGGCGCATGCACAAACGACGAGACGGTCCCCGGCGCGCAGGCGATCCGCGGGGCCGCCGCCAACCAAACACATATGAGGGTATCGAATGAACAATAATTACAGCATACAACTCGGTCGCGAGACCTTTGCATTCAACACCGGGTATCTGGCCAAGCAGGCCGATGGCGCCGTCCTGGTGTCCAGCGGCGAGAACATGGTGTTCGCGTCGGTGGTCGCGGCCAAGGACCTGGTCGAGGGCCAGGACTACTTTCCGCTGATGGTCGACTATCGCGAGAAGCTCTATGCCGCGGGTCTGTTCCCCGGCGGTTTCATCAAGCGCGAGACGCGCCCGAGCGATCGGGAGACGCTCACCAGCCGGCTCGCCGACCGGCCGCTTCGACCGCTCTTCCCCGAGGACTTCATGAACGAGGTCCAGATCATCATTTACGTGATGTCCTCCGACGGCATGACGCAGCCCGACGTGCTGGCCATCAACGCGGCATCCGGGGCGCTGACGGTGTCGGGCATTCCCTTCAACGGGCCGGTGGGCGCCGTGCGGGTGGGGCGCATCGACGGGCAGTTCGTGCTCAATCCGACCTTCGACGAGGCGGAGAAGAGCGAGATCGACCTGGTGGTCGCCGGGACCGTGAAGGCGGTCACGATGATCGAGGGATTGGCCCAGAACGTGAGCGAGGAGACGATGATCAGCGCCGTCGAGTTCGCGCACGAGAACATCAAGAAGATCTGCGCCTGCCAGGAGGAGATGCGCGCGAAGTGCGGCAAGCCGACCATCGGCTACACGCCCGTCAGCGCGGACCCGGAGCTCAAGAAGGAAATCTACGACCGCTATTACGGCGCAGTGGAAAATCTCATCACCATCAAGGACAAGAAGCAGCGCGAGGCCGCCTTTGAGGCGATCGTCAAGCAGGCGAAACAGGAGCTCGCCGATCGCTTCCCCAACACCATCAAGCAGGCGCAGGGCATCATCGACGGCATCGACTACACAGTGATGCGCAAGCGCATCCTCGACGAGAGCGCCCGCGCCGACGGACGGAAGCTCACCGAAATCCGGCCCATCGACATCATGCTGGGGCTCCTCCCGCGCGCGCACGGCTCGGCCGTGTTCACCCGCGGGCAGACGCAGAGCCTGGGCATCGTCACGCTGGGCACCGTGGCCGACGCACAGCGCGTTGAGGCCCTCGAGGGCAAGAGCCACAAGCGCTTCATGCTGCACTACAACTTCCCGCCGTTCTCGGTGGGCGAGACCGGCCGCGTGGGCGGCACCGGACGCCGCGAGATCGGCCACGGCATGCTCGCCGAGCGCGCGTTGAGCTATGCCGTGCCGGACGAGGAGAAGTTCCCCTATACCATCCGCGTGGTCTCCGAGATCCTCGAGTCCAACGGCTCGTCGTCCATGGCCACGGTCTGCTCGGGGTCGCTCGCGATGTTCAATGCCGGCGTCCCGCTCAAGTCTGCGGTCGCGGGCATCGCGATGGGCCTGGTGATGGAGGGCGGCCGGTACGCGATCCTCTCCGACATCCTGGGACTTGAGGATCACCTGGGCGACATGGACTTCAAGGTTGCGGGGACCGCGACCGGCATCACCGCCTTCCAGCTCGACATCAAGATCGAAGGAATCACCACCGAGATCATGCGCACGGCGCTGAACCAGGCGCGCGAGGGTCGGATGCACATTTTGGGCGAGATGTCCAAGGCCTGCCCGGAGCCGTCCATGCAGCTTTCGCCGTATGTGCCCAAGATGAAGATGTTTATGATCGATCCCGACAAGATCGGGGCGGTCATCGGCACCGGCGGCAAGATCATTCGCGGCCTCATCGAGGAGTGCGGCGCTGACATCAACATCGAAGACAGCGGCGCCGTGACGGTCTCGTCCATGAGCCTGGATAATATCGCGATGGCCGAGAAGAAGATTCGCGCCATCGTCGAGGACATCGAGGTGGGCAAGATCTACGAGGGGACCGTGAAGAAGTGCACCGATTTCGGCGCGTTCGTGGAGATCGTCCCCGGCAAGGAGGGGCTGCTCCACGTCTCGAACATGGACTTCAAGCGCGTAAACAAGGTAAGCGACCTCATGAAGGTGGGCGACATCGTACCGGTGATGGTCACGGCAGTGGACCGCTCCGGGAAGATCGAGCTCAACCGCAAGGAAGCGCTCAAGGTGCTGGGCAAGAAGTCCGATGACCACAATTAGGAAATTTCGCCTGGATAACGGGCTCACCGTTATCCTCGAGCCGATCGAGGGGGTGGTGTCCATCTCCGTGGGCCTGTGGGCCCGGGTCGGCTCGCGCAGCGAGACCGTCGAGCAGTACGGGTATGCGCACTTCATCGAGCACATGCTCTTCAAGGGGACCGGGCGCTACTCGGCCCAGGACATCGCAAAGATCGTGGACCGGGTGGGCGGTCAGCACAATGCCGCGACCAATCGCGAGTACACCTGCTACTATATCAACGTGATCTCGGATTATCTGGAGATGTCCGTGGACATCCTCGCGGACATGTTCTACGGCTCGCTCTTCGACGCGGAGGAGCTGGGCAAGGAGAAGCGCGTGATCCTCGAGGAGATCCGCATGTACGAGGATTCGCCCGACGACCTCATCCACGACCTGTTCATGGACTGCATGATGCACCAGCATCCCCTGGGCCACTCGATCCTTGGCACCGAGGAGAGCATCAAGGGCGCACGGCGCGATACGCTCCTCTCGTTTTTCGACACCTATTACAAGAACGACAACAGCATCCTGGTGATTACCGGGAGGTTCGATCCCGACGAGGCGGCGCGCCTCGTGGAGAAATACTTCTCCGACAACCGGCGAAACGGGTTCGTCTCCCCGGTCAACGGCGTTCCCGCGCCCGCGCGGATCTACCGCAGGCACATCGACCGCGACCTGGAGCAGGTCCACTTTTGCCTTGGCGCGGAGGGGTTGCGCAAGCGCGATGACGATCGCTGGGCCCTGTACACCCTGAGCACGGTCCTGGGCGGCAATATGTCGTCGCGGCTTTTCCAGAATATCCGGGAAAAGGAGGGGCTGTGCTATTCCATTTATTCATTCCATTCCTCCTACGCCGATAGCGGCATCTTCGGAATCTACTGCGGCACGGCCCCGGAGAACTTCCGTCGGACGCTCGACCTCATTCTGGACGAGTGCGTTGTGATGTTGCGCACGCGCATCACCGAACAGGAGCTTGCCGACGCCAAGACGTACATGAAAGGGAATATCGCCTTGAGCTTCGAGAGCACCGAGGTGCGCATGAGCCAGTTGGCGCGCAACGAGATGATATTCGGGCGTTATTTCAGCTTCGAGGAGATCATGGCGCAGATCGACGCGGTTGGCATGGACGATTTCGACCGGGTGTGCAATCGGATCCTCGATGGCGGTCCGCTCACCCTGGTATCGCTCGGCCGGGTCAATGACGCGGTCGAAGGGGAGATTCGGCTTCAGGTGTCATAAAATTTATCCGCTCGACCAAAAACGGGTTGCATTAATCGCGCCCGGATCGATACGCTGTTTCGGGACGGAGCCGGTTCCATCGTAGCGAATATTGTTGTCTGGAGGCTTCCATGGCGGGAAAGGGCGATATTATGAACAGCACCATCGGAGAGGGCTCCGTCTTCGAGGGTAAGTTCTATATCAGCGGTTCCCTGAAGATCGACGGCAAGTTCGAGGGCGAGATCAAGACCGACGAGGAGCTCGTGGTCGGGGAGACCGGCAAGGTCAAGACCAATATCGACGCCAAATCGGTCGTGATTGCCGGTACGGTGGTCGGGAATATTCGGGCCGACAATGAGGTCCGCCTGCTCGAGACGGGGCGGCTTCTGGGCGATATCGTCACGCCGGTGCTTACCGTGCAGCGGGGCGTGATCATGCAGGGGAATGTCACCATCACCGGCGGACAGCGGAAGGATCCAAAAAAGGCCGTTGAAGAGTCCTTCGAGGGCGGACCCAAGCCCCACGAAAAATCTAAATAAAGATACAACGGTTTCCGATATTCTGAGTACAAGCACCAGCGAGTGTTATGAAGCGTATCTTCTCTAAAACATACCGGTTTGGCCGCCTCAGCGTATCCATTCTCATGAATGAATGGATCTTTCTGTATCGCGGCAACAGCCGCGTGATCATCAAAGAAATACGCACGCGCGATCTGTTCACGACCAAAATGAAGATCGCCTACGGAGCGGCCGCTGTCCTACTGGCGCTCTCGGTGTTTCTGTTCCGAGGGCCCGCCGGCGAGGTTGCGGATGCCCCCACCCCGCAGCAGACGGCGCAGAACGATGAGGATCGGAAAAACCGGATCCTCCAGTCGCGCGACACCGATTTCTCCACCCCGAAGAAAAAGGTGAAGCTGGTGATCCGCCAGCATCGCGTGAAAAAGAATGAAAGCCCCGCTCGCATCGCGAAAAAATACGGCATATCGCTTGATACCCTGTGCGGCAGCAACAACCTCAATTCGTACGATTATGTGAAGGAAGGCACCGTGCTGAAGATCCCCAACAAGGACGGTGTCCTGTATCGGGTCAAAAAAGGCGAAAAGATGGTGTCCGTGGCCCAGAAATACAAGGCCTCGCTCCCGCGGATCATCGCGGAAAACAATATCAAGAACCCGGACTTTTTTGCGCCCGACTCCATCATCTTCATTCCCGACGCAAAGCCGCTGGACATTGTCCCCGGATTTCTCTGGCCGTCCATGGACCGCGGTATCACCAGCGGCTATGGATGGCGCGTCCATCCGATCGACCGCGTCCGCCATTTCCATCTCGGGCTCGATATGCGCTCCAATTACCAGTGGATCAAGTCCACCAAGTACGGCCAGGTGACCTATACCGGGTGGATGGGCGGTTATGGGAAGACGGTCATCATCTCGCATCCGGGCGGCTGGAAGTCGCTCTATGCGCACCTCTCGCGCATTATCGTGCGCACCGGACAGTATGTAAAGCAGGGGCAGTTTGTCGCCAAGAGCGGCAATACCGGCAACTCGACCGGCGCGCACCTCCATTTCGAGCTCATCAAGAACGGCCACCATGTGAACCCCTACGCGTACCTGGTCAAAAAGAAGCGCTAAGACCGCGCGGCTTTTCCTCGCAGAAAAAATTTCATCAATCGGCATGGCGGACCGTATTCTTTTATAAATGCGGTCGATTCGCTGTCCCTTCCGCATTGCTATGCCAACGTGAGCGCATGCCGCAGACGGAGCGGAAACGACAGCGTGGATGAGGGTGTGTGTCATGGTGAGTATCGATGTAATCCAGGAGAAGATCCGTGTCGTGCGCGGCGAAAAGGTCATGCTCGATTGCGACCTCGCGCGGCTGTACGGTGTCGAGACAAAACGACTGAATGAGCAGGTGAAGCGTAACAGCGGGAGGTTTCCCGAACGGTTTATGTTTCAGCTGACCCAGGATGAATTTGATATCTTGAGGTCGCAATTTGCGACATCAAGTTGGGGCGGAACACGAAAACCGCCCTTTGCCTTTACCGAGCACGGCGCCCTCATGGTGTCCACGGTGCTCAATAGCGCTCAGGCGATTTCGATGAGTATATACATCATCGAGGCGTTTGTGAAGATGCGCTCACTCGTCATGTCGCATGCGGAAATACTGAAACGCCTCGATGAGCTTGAAAAAAACGTGGGCAGGCACGATCGTTCGCTCGCACAGATCATCAACGCCATTCGGCAGCTTATGCCGACGACCGAAATGCCAAAAAAGAAAATCGGTTTCTAGGGGCTTCGCATTCCTTCCGTTTGAGCTCTCTGTATATGGTAAACGGGCCGCGGCAAAACCGCGGCCCGTATGGTGAATCATCGCACGAAACGTCGATCTACTTGTAGCTGGCCTCGATCTGGTCCTTGTACTTGTCGAAGACCACCCGGCGTTTCAGTTTCATCGTCTGCGTAAGCGTCCCATTCTCGAGGGTGAACGGCTCGGTTGCGAAGATGAACTTCTTGGGGAGCTCGTAGCTGCCGTAGCTTCCCTTGATGGTGTCGATGATCTCCTTTTCGAGGAAGTCCGTGCACTCCTTCCGCTTGATGAGTTCGGCCGGTTCTGAGGGGAGGTTGTTCTTCTCGGCCCACTTCTTGAGCGCGATGAAGTCCGGGATCACGATGCACACGTTGTACGCGCGGCCCTCGCCGTAGATCATCGCGTTTTCGATGTAGTGGTTGAGCTTGATGTCCTCCTCGATGGCGGCCGGGAAGACGTATTTGCCGTTCTCGAGCTTGAACTGCTCCTTGATGCGCCCGGTGATGTAGAGGAAGCCGTCCGCGTCGAGGCGGCCGCGGTCGCCGGTGCGGAAGCCTCCGTCGGAGGTCATCACGGCCGCGGTGGCCTCGGGCTTCTTGTGGTAGCCCTGCATCACGTTGGGGCCGTAAATGATGATCTCGCCGTCCTTCGCGCTCGGCTCCACCACCGACTGGTCGATGACGATCTTGCACTTGTCGATGGCCTTGCCCACGCTGCCGATGCGCCATGCGTCGAGGCCGTTCATGGTTGCGGCCGGCGTGGTTTCCGTGAGGCCGTACACGTCGTAGAGCGGAATCCCGATGTCCCAGAAGAAGTGTGAGATCTCCACGTTCATCGCGGCGCTGCCGGTCATGGAGCCCTTAAGACGTCCGCCGAGCTTCGCGCGCACCTTGCTGAAGACGATCTTGTCGGCGATGGCGAACTTGAAGTTGGCGCCAAAGCTCGATTTACCCTGCGCCGCGAGTTCGCGCTTCTTCTTTCCGTTTTCGACGCCCATGTCGAAGAGCTTCTTCGCCAGGCCGCCCTTCTCGTTTACCATGGTGATGAGGCCGTCGTAGACGCGGTTGAAGACGCGCGGCACGGCGATGAGGAAGGTGGGCTTCACCTTGACGATGTCGTCCACGATGGTCGTGGCGCTCTCCGCCAGGCCCATCGACGCGCCGATCTGCATGAAGGTAATCATCTCGCCCAGGCCGTATACGTGCGCCCATGGCAGGATGTTGAGCGTGCGCTCGTCCTCGTCGAAGCGCGAGAACATCTTGATGCGCGCGTGCGAGTTGCTGGAGAGGTTCCCCTGCGACAGCAGTACGCCCTTCGGGTCTCCGGTGGTCCCCGAAGTGTAGATGAGCACGCCGATCACGGACTGGTCGGGTTTGATGCTCGCGACGGGCTTCTCCGCGCCTTTGCGCTCCAGCTCCTTCAAGGTGTCGGGGCCGTCGCTCTCCATGAGAATGACCTTTTCGAGCTTGGGCGATGCGGAGATGATGTCCTTGATCTTGTTCAGGATCTCCTTCTTCGATACGAGGAGCACCTTGATGTCGGCGTCGTTGATGATGTATTTCCATACCTGGACGAGTTCCGCCTCGTACATCGGCACGTAGCGCGCCGCGAGCCCGCCGGTCGCAAAGAAGCCCACGGCCCAGTCGGTGCTGTTGTTGGAGATGATCCCGACGGCGTCGTCCTTCTTGATGCCGAGCTGTGCAAGGCCGGCGCGGCAGTTGTCGACCCGCTTCCCGAAGTCGGCGTAATTGATCCATTCATATTCGCCATTTTTGTTCTTTTCGCCCAGGAACGGCCGCTGCGGGTATTTCGCGACGGTGTTCTCGAGGAACTCCACGACATTGTCCGGTTTATCCAGCTGGTACATTTTACCTCCCTCGTGTGTTGGTACGGTGATGATGTGTATGGTAATTTATTAGAATAGTGTTCAATATTTAGAATGGCGTTCGTCCATTTCGGTCCACCGGGATTGACTTTGCAAGTTTTTTATTTGATTGGAGGCCGTATTTTTCCGCACTTGTCGCTGGACAATGTCTATTTATTTGTCAGATGCCGGTCGCCGGTTGAAGTGAGTTTTTAGAGGTAATAATCATACCGAAGCTGTTCCCCCAGGTCGATCACCCGCGGCGGGACGGCCGCCTTTTCGAGCACGGCGATCATCTTCGCGTTGTGCGCCAGCACATAGGCGCTCATACGCTCGATGCCGCGCTCGCGGCCGATTTCCAGCAAACGGTTGAGCATGTAGCGGGCGATCCCGCGCCCCTGGTAGTGCTCGTCCACGATGAAGGCCATCTCGTAGATGTTCTCCTCGGCAAACTGGGAATAGCGGCACTCGGCGATGATCCGCCCCACGCCGCGCGTCTGGATGATGCCCACCAGCGACAGGGTGGAGATATAATCGACATTGAGATACTGTTGCATCTCGGAGTGGGGCATGGTGCGCAGGGCGGTGAAGTAGCGCAGGTATTTCGCCTCGTCCGAAAACTGGTAGAAGAGGCGGCGCATCATGTCCTCGTCGGAGGGGCGGATGGCGCGAAACTTGACCGCAAGGCCGTCCTTGAACGGTGCCATCGTCTCGAGCGCGTAGGGGTAGTTGATGCCGTGCTCGACCACGAAGACCTGGTCGCCGAAGACGAGGCCGCCCGCCTTGGCCTCCTCGAAGAGGCGGCTGCGATGATCCGGGTGCGCAACCTCGATGAGCGCAAGGACGCGCTCGCGGATTGGCTTGGCGAAGATGGTGGCGACGCCGAACTCGGTCACCACGTAGCGGATGGAGCCCAGCATGCACCGGTTCTGGATGGGGCTGCCGGGCTGGCTGATGACGATGTTGCTGTTTCCCTGCCGGTCGGTGGAGCGCAGCCCCACGATCACCTTGCCCCCGCGCGAGTGCGTGGCGGCCAGCGCGAAGTTGAGCTTGCTGTCGAAGCCGGTGATCTGCAGGTCGCGTTCCGACAAAAAGACGGAGTCGCCGGTGATGTCGATCTTGTTCACGTTGAGCACGCTCACCAGCTTCTTGATCCCCAGCATCGCCTGCTGGTGCGTGGAGTTGAACAGCGGCAACAGCCACACGTTCGGGTTGCCGTTCACGAAGTCGTAGAGCCGCCGCGTCCCGATGCACGAGGTGGTGACGACGGGGCTCTTTCGGCGCATGGCGTCGTAGGAGGCGAGCGCGCCGGATTCGCTGAGGCCGATGATCCAGTCGGAGACGATGTGCGTCCACACCTTGAGGTTTTTCTTCTCGCGCAGGTGCGCCGCGACCGCGTCGAAGAGCCGCCCCATGGAGAGCGAGACGGTGGAGCCGTCCTCGACGAGCGTGGCGATCTGCCGCCCGATGCAGTCGAGCGTGCCGTCGTACGGGCCGGCGGAGAACTCGAGCAGCGGCTCGGCGCTCTCGATCACGTAATCGAATTCGCTGAGCGACATGCGGGTGTCGCCGTGGGTGACGGGCACGTTCGGGTTGATCTCGGCGATGGCGATCGCGGCGTTGGCGATGGCGATGCGGTTGACGTCGTTTACGGTCCCGAGAGAGACGTTCCCGCTTTTGTCCGGCGTCGAGGTTTGGACGATCGCGACGTCGATCTCGACCGCCCCGGAGAGGAACATGAACGGCAGTTCCGCGATGGTGGTGGGGACGATGTCGAGCAGGCCCATCTGCATCGCGCGGGCGCTGTTCTCGCCGATGCTGAAGGTCTTGAACCGGCATTTCGAGGGGGTGATGGCGCGCAGGCTCTCGAAGTCCGAGGGCGTGGTGAGCTGGATCACCTCGATGTCCTGCAGGTTCGGGTGGTCGGTGGCCGCCAGGTGCCGGATGGTGTGCACCGGCGTCGCCGGGCCGCCGCTCAGGAAGAGCCGGTAGCCGGGCTTGATGATCTCGCAGAGCCCTTCGACGGTGATGCGGCGGTCCCGCTCGGCGGCCTTCTGCGCGCGCGTTTTGAGGTTGAGAAAACCCATGGCCGCAACGATGCGCACGGTGCGAAAAAAATATCAACAACTAAATATGCATGATGGCGCCGGTGCGGCCTGGCGCTGGGACCATGAAAAAACTATTGAAATAATCGCCTCCCCGGATTTTGTTGACCAGCGGTATCCAAACGGACCCATGCGGGGGGCGCGACCATGATTCAGAATGCGAATTTTCTGTGCGAGATCGGCTGCGAGGAGGTCCCCGCCGGCTATGTCCCGCCGGCGTGTGCGGCCATTCGCGCGCTCTTCGAGAAAAGATTGGCCGATGCGCGCATCGCCTACACCGAACTGGGCGTGTACGCCACGCCCCGGCGCTTCGCCGTGCTGGCCAGCGGTATGGCCGAGCGGCAGGCCGAGGAGGAGGTTGAGGTCAAGGGGCCGTCGGTCAAGGCCGCCTACGACGCCTCCGGCGCGCCCACGAAGGCGCTCGAGGGGTTCCTCAAGGGAAACGCCCTCGCCCTCGCCGATGTGTTTCCGAAGGCAACGGAGAAGGGCGAGTATCTCTTTGCGCGCAAGACGGTCGCGGCGGTCGACACCGCAGCGGTGCTGCCCGCGATCGTAAACGACCTCGTCGCGACCGTCCCCTTTCCCAAGCGGATGCGCTGGAGCGACAAGGCCGTCACCTTCCCGCGCCCGGTCCGCTACGTGCTGCTCATGCTCAATGACCGCGTGGTGCCCTTCGAGATTTCGGGCATCGCCGCGGGGAAGAGCACCCGGGGGCATTACGTCCAGCACAACCGCATGGTCGAGCTTTCGTCCATCGCCGCCTACGAGACGACGCTCGAGGAGCACGGCGTGATCGTCGATCAGGAGCGCCGGCGCGCCATGATCGCGGACGAACTCGCGGCCGCCGCGAAGCGGCTTCACGGCGTCCTGGTGGAGGACGAGGACCTCCTGGACACGGTGACCTATCTCGTGGAGCGGCCGTACGTGGTCGACTGCCGCTTCCGCGACGATTTCCTCGCCATTCCCGACATCGTGCTTATCACCGAGATGAAGGAGCATCAGAAATACTTCGCCGTGCGCGATGCGAAGGGCGCGCTCTCGCCCACCTTTCTGGTGGTCTCGAACAATCCTCCGAACGACAATATCCGGGCCGGCAACGTGCGCGTGATATCGGCGCGCTTCAACGACGCGCGCTTCTTCTTCGACGAGGACCGGAAGACGACGCTGGCCGACAAGGTCGAATCGCTGAAGACCGTGCTCTTCCACAAGGAGCTGGGCACCATCTACGATAAGGTGATGCGCGTGGACCGCATCGCCGCGCGCATCGCCGACATGACGGGGCTGGACGCGGCGACGAAGGCGCTCATCGCCCGCGCCGTGCTCCTGGCCAAGGCCGACCTCAACTCCGCCATGGTATTCGAGTTCACCTCGCTCCAGGGGCAGATCGGGAAGATCTACGCCGAGCTCGACGGCGAGGACCCGGCGGTCGCGCGGGCCATCGACGACCAGTACCGTCCCCGCTTCCAGGGCGACGAGCTGCCGAGCGCTCCGGTGAGCGTCGTGCTCTCGCTCGCCGAGAAGTTCGACAACATCTTCGGGTCCTTCTCGGTGGGGAACATCCCCGGCGGCTCGAGCGACCCCTATGCGCTGCGGCGCCAGGCGGGCGCGATCATCGATCTGGTGGTGAAAAACGGCATGCGCCTGGACGTGAAGGGATTGCTCGAAGGCGTGTCCGGCCAGTATGCGGGCGGGGCGGGCCTTATCGACAAGCTCCTGGCCTTCATCACGGCGCGCGCAAAGACCTTTTTCGAGGAGAGCGGGTTCCGGTACGACGAGATCGACGCCTGCCTGTCGATCGGCCGGTACGACTACGCCGAGCTCTACGAGCGGGCGCGCCGCCTGAACGAGTTCCGGGCGGACGGGCAGTTCTCGCAGATGCTCATGAGCTTCAAGCGCATGAACAACATCCTCGCGTCGTTTCGCCGCGACAACCCGACGCATGCGCTGGCGTTTTCCGAGGCGAACCTCCGCGAGGACTCCGAAAAGCGCCTGCATGAATTTTTCAGCTCCCGCAAGGGGGAGATCGAGGGCTGCGTTGCGCGCAACGACTGCCGCGCGCTCTTTCGCCTGCTCATCGAGGGCAAGGCGACGGTGGACGCCTTCTTCGACGGCGTGATGGTGATGGCGGACGACCCCGCGGTGCGCGACAACCGACTCGCGCTCCTCGAGGGGATCCTCACGCCGTACCGTAACTTCCTGGACTTCTCGAAGATCGCGGAATGAGCGCGGCGATGGACATCCCCCGCGCGACCGTGTCGCGCGAGATCCGCGCCGAAGGGATCGGCATCCACTCCGGTGAAACGGTGCGCGTCCGGTTTCTCCCGGCCGAGCCCGGGACGGGGATCGTCTTCATCCATGCCGCGCGGGGGCGACGCTCGCCCATCCCGGCGCGGCTCGAACACGTGGTCGAGACGCACTTCGCGGTGACCCTGGGCAACGGCGAATGGAAGATCATGACCATCGAGCACGTCCTCGCGGTCCTGTCGATGCGGGGCGTCACCGACGCATACGTCGAGTCGGACGCCGAGGAGATGCCCATCTTCGACGGCTCGGCGCGCACGCTCGCGCGTCTGTTCGACGAGGCGTCGGTCGCAACGCTGCCGGGATCCATCGCGCCGTACGTGGTCACGACGCCGGTGAACGTCGTCGAGGGCGACAAGTTCATCGTCGCGCTCCCGTCCCCGACGGCGCGCCTGTCGTACATCATCGCCTACACGCATCCGGTCATCCAGACCCAGTACGCCGATTACCCGCTCGAGCCGAGCGTTTTTTTTAGCGAGATCGCGCCGGCGCGGACCTACGGCTTCGAGAAGGACGTGCAGATGCTTATCGCCAGCGGCCTGGCGAAGGGCGGGAGCCTGGACAATGCCTTGGTGATCGGCGAGACGGGCTATATCAACGAGCCGCGCTTTCCCGACGAGTGCGTCCGGCACAAGGCGCTCGATTTCATCGGCGATCTCGCGCTCATCGGGCGGCCGGTCGTGGGGCACTTCATCGCCTGCAAGGCCGGGCACACGCTCGATGTCGCCTTCGGGCGAACATTCCTTGCAGCATACGGAGGCTAAGGCATGAAACTGTGTGACGGCGTGTACGCCTATGTCTGGCGCGGCGTGTTCGAGAACAACTGCAATACCTTCTATTTCGGCGAGCCGCTCAACATCCTGTTCGATCCCGGCCTCAAGCACCATCTGGACCTTCGGTTCGCGGACATGAAAAAGGACGGGCTCAACCCCGACGACATCAACTATGTCGTGAACACGCACTGCCATCCCGACCATCTCGAGGGGAGCGAGTATTTCATGGACAAGGGCGTGAAGGTGGCGATGCACGCGGACGAAATCGAATTCTTGAATACGACGGGCCCGCAGTTTTTCGCGATGTTCGGCATGCCCTTCCCGAAATATACGTTCGATCCGGTCCTCACGGAGGGGACCTGGGAGGTGAACGGCGTGGGCCTGGAGGTCTATCTCACCCCGGGCCACTCGCCGGGGTCCATCTGCGTGTACTGGCCGGAGAAAAAGGCGCTTGCGTGCGGCGACCTCATCTTCCGCGAAAGCGTGGGGCGCGTCGATTTTCCCGGCGGGAGCGGCGCGAAGCTCAAGGAGAGCATCTCGCGCATGGCGGGGCTGGACGTCGAGTACCTGCTGCCGGGGCACATGGAGTGCGTCAGCGGCGCGCGCGACGTGCAGCGCAACTTCGAGATGATCCGGCAGTACTTCTTCTCGATGATGTAGCCCGGTGGCGAACGGGATCCCACAGTTCGACGCGATGGACGATTTCCTCAAGCCGACCTTCCTCGGCAGCATCGTCTTCTTGACGCGCACCTACCTGACCTATCATCTCTCGTTCAAGAAGAAGTTCGCGCACATCGGCGGGACGCCCCGGACGTGGGGCATCCAGAACATCGACGTCTTCGGTCCCAACATCCGCATCGGGAAAAACTGCGTCTTCGCGGCGGGGCGCGGCGACCGGACCACCATCACCACGTTCCGCATGAACGGCCACGAGGGCGCCATCGATATCGGCGACAACGTGCTGTTGATGAGCGGCATCCGCCTCTCGAGCGCCTCGAAGATCCAAGTGGGCGACGACTGCATGCTCGCCAACCGCTGCTATCTCACCGACGCCGACTGGCACGACATCTACGACCGCACGCAGCCGGTTGGGCGCACGGCCCCCATCATACTCGAGAAGGGCGTGTGGATCGGCGATTCCGCGATCGTATGCAAGGGCGTGCGCGTCGGTGAAAACTCCATCGTGGGCGCGGGGGCCGTGGTGCGCCGGGACATTCCGTCCAACGTGATCGCGGTCGGGAACCCGGCGAAGGTCGTCAAAAAGCTCGATCCGAAGAAGGTGGTCCTCATGAGCGACCTGTACCGCAGAATCGACGAATGGAAGCGGAGGGGCCGGTGAGAATCTGCCTGCTCTGCTATCGGGGAAACCCCTACTGCGGCGGACAGGGGATATACCTCAAGTACGTGGCCGAGGAGCTGGTGCGCCAGGGGCACGAGGTGCACGCGATCGTGGGTCCGCCCGCGCCGCCGGCGATGCGGGGCGTGACGGTCCATTACGTCCCCAACAACGAGTACTATGTGAAGAAGGGGGCGTCGGTCATCAACCCGGAGCGACCCTTCGATATCTTCGATCCGGTGAACCTCTATCAGTACGCGACCAGCCGCGTGGGCGCCTTCCCCGAGATCAGCGCGTTCAGTTACCGCGCCTTCGCGATGCTGCGCGAGCTGTCGCAGACGGTGCGCTTCGATGTGATCCACGACAACCAGTGTTTGGGATACGGCCTCCTGCTGATGCAGGGGCTGGGGGTCCCCGTGATCGCGACGATCCATCACCCCCTGACGGTCGATTTGAAAAACGTCATTGAGCGCGCCTCGTCGTTCGCGAACAAGGTCAAGGGGATCTTCTTTTATCCGATCTCGATGCAGCGCTTTGTCGCGAAACGCCTCGATCACGTGATCACGGTGTCCGAGGACTCGCGGGATCGCATAACGCGGTCGTTCGGCGTTCCGGCGCAGCGGCAAACGGTGGTGTACAACGGCCTCGACCGGACGATCTTCCGGCCGCTTCGCGCCGTGAAGAAGGTGCGGGGGAAGATCGTGTTCGTCGGGAACGTCGAGGACGGGAAAAAGGGATTCCTCTACCTGGTCAAGGCGCTCAGCCACCTGGACGCCGAGGTGAACCTCACCGTGGTGGACGGCGGCTCGCCGCACCGGCGCGTTTCCACGCTTCTCATCGAGAAGCTGGGGCTCGCCGGCCGGATATCCTTCACGGGAAAGACCACGACCGACGACCTGGTGCGCCACTACAATGAGGCGCAGATCGCGGTGGTCCCCTCGACGCACGAGGGCTTCGGGTTCCCCGCGGCCGAGGCCATGGCCTGCGGCACGCCGGTGATCGCCAGCGACGGCGGGGCGCTCCCCGAGGTGGTGGGCGACGCCGGCGTCATCGTTCCCGCACGCGACAGCTACGCCCTCGCCGAGGCGATCCATGCGCTCCTGGCCGACCCAAAAAAGATGAAGAGCCTGGGCGCGGCGGGCCAAGCGCGCGTCGCGGAGCACTTCTCGTGGGAGGCCGCGGTGCGCAGGATGGTCGGGGTGTACGAGCGGGTGCTGATGCATGCCTCCGTATGATTCTATTTGACGGCATAATGTTCTTGATATATATTTATTCAGGGGTTGCATAATGCCAACCGTCTTGCGTATCGGACCGTTTCGCTTCCATTTCTATTCCAATGAGGGAGGTGAGGCTCCGCATATTCATGTTGAGTCAAGTGAAGGTGAGTGTAAGTTCTGGCTTGATCCGGTTCGCTTGGCGCGGAACAAGGGCCTGTCTCCACATGTAGTGCGTGAGATAGAAAAGCTGGTCTATGAGCACCTTGAGTACTTGAAGGAGCGATATTATGATTTCCATCGCGGCCAGTAACGTCGTGGATGTCGAACCCGCCGCCTGCAGGGTGTGGGTCGATGCGCGTACGGTTTTTGTCGAGCTTACTGATGGGCGGATACTGGGCTTCCCCGCCGACCGGTTCCGAATTCTTAGCAAAGCGACGGATGAGCAGTTGCGTAAGGTTGTCCTGCGGCTTAATGGCTTTGCGTTACGTTGGGAGGAACTCGATGAAGACATCTCCGTACCGGGAATCATCTCGGGTATTTTCCAGCTGCCATAAGTTTTAGTGAAACGTATGTTTTATTGCACCGAGTTGATGTACAGTAAAGCTGGACGTCTTCTCAGTTGACCCGGATGGTCTCCGTTTTCCGGTCCATGGGGATGTCGGTGACGCCATCGGGATCGATGGCCACGTTGTAGTTTATCCGGTTGAAGGTGAGCCGGATCACGTCCTTGCGGGCCAGCGAAATGAACCGGATCGACCGGCAGGTGAAGCGGTTGTTCTGGTATGCCGGCGCTTCAAAGTGGAACTCGAAGCGGTGGTTGTTCGATTTCCTGACCAGGAGGATCTTCTCCGGGAGATTGTTCCTGAAGGCGATGGTCTGATAAAAGCGGTCGTTCTCGAGGATGAGATAGGTGGTCCCCGCCGCCTTCGGATCGCCCGTCGCGTCTGCGCCGCCCGATGCCTTGAAGTTCTCGATCGTCCCCACGCGCCCGCTTGCGATCTGGCTTAAGAACAAAAAGTCGACGTCGATCTCGATGTAGCGGTTCAAGTCGATTTTGGCGGCGCTGTCGATCACGAGCTTGCGCTCGGCGGGAAAGTAGAAGCGCAGCTCGTCGCCGTTTCGCACCAGCATGGAGATGGGGCTCTTGAAGATGAGGTCGGTGAAGATGACCTTCATGCGCAGCGGATCGCGCAGGAACATGGCGCTCCCGAGCGACTTGAAGTTCTTCCGGTTGTGCATGGTGCCCTCGACGGTGAAGCTGGCCACGAAGCGGTCCGGCGCGCCGGCGTTGAGGTCCCGCACCCGCTGTACGAGCGCCTTCACCGCCGCATCGCCGAGCGAGGCGCGCTGATCGTCCGCGGCGCGGTTTCCGGAGGCGCATCCCGCCATACACACGACTGCAACCGCCGCGGCGACGCCGCGGGTCATCCGAGCCACGCTGTTCATATGCGATTAGTTCCCCTGTTGTTTGATGAGCGCTTCGATCTCCCGGATCTTGGTTTCGATCGCGGGATTTTTTTCCAGGTGCAGGGATTTGCGCCAGTATTCAAGCGCTTTTTCCCGGTCGCCGATCATTTTGTAGGTGTCGGCGATATGATCGTAGACCACCGGATCTGAGGCCTTGTCGCGCTCGAGGAGGCGCTGCGCCTCGAGGAGCTTCTTGAGCGCGCGCTGGTAGTCGCCCTTCCGGTAGTAGGCCCAGCCCAGCGAGTCGAGGTAGGCCCCGTTGCGCGGTTCGTGCTTCAGCGCGCGCCGAATGAGGTCGATCGACTCGTCCAGGCGCATGTTGTTGTCGGCGTAGAGATAGCCCAGATAGTTGCACGCGCGCGGGTTCTCCGCGTTCACCGCGAGCGCCCTGCGCAGCGAGTCCATCGCCTCGTCGAGCTTGCGCTGCTTCTCCTGCACCGTGGCCAGGTAGAAGTAGTAGGTGTCGTTGCCGTCCAGCGACACGGCCGTGCGGAACTCCTGCTCGGCGCGGGGATAGTCCTTGCGGTCCGACAGGACGATCCCCTTGATGAAATACGATTTCGGGTTCTTCGGCTCCATGGCGATGGCGCGGTCGAAGTTGCGCATCGATTCGGCGAAGTCGTTGCGCTGGCTGTAGAGGTATCCCAGGTGCGAATAGATGTCCGAGCGCGGCTGGAGCTGGTTGGCCTTCTTGTAGTGGACGATGGCCAGCGAGCGGTTCCCCGTCTCCTCCGAAATCTTTCCCAGGTAGATGTAGGTTTCGGGTATCCCATCATCAAGCGCGAGCGATTTTGTAAGATATGTGCGCGCATCGGAATACTGCTTGGCCTTGTACAGGAGGATGCCCGCCGTGAAGTACTCGCTCAGGGCCACGCGCTTCTTGTGCTTGCGCAGCGAGAGTTTCGCCAGCGCGACATGGGCGGCGACGGCGCCCGGATTGTTCTCGAGCGACTTTTTGATGGACGCGAGCGCGCGGTCGTCGCGACGCAGGAGCTCGTAGTACAGCCCGCGCGCCGTGATGCCGTAGGGCGACGCATCGCCCATGCCGCGGCGCAGGTATGATTTCGCGCGCGGGCTGTTGCGCAGGTAGAGGATCTGCCCCATGACGGCGTTCATGCGCGCATTGTCGGGATAGCGCTCCAGGAACTGCGCGGCGTATCCGGCCGCCCGGTCGATCTGCGTGCTGTGCATCAGGAGAATGATCAGGATGTTGAGCGTTTGCGCGTTTCCGGGATTGATGTCGGCCGAACGGGCGAAGTGCTCGATCGACGCGTCGATCTGTCCCTTGTTGTAGTGGATGTAGCCGATGTAGTAATGCGCGTACTCCAGGAAGCGGTCCTCCACGTGCTTGGAGGCGGCGATGTCCAGGATGGCGCGAAAGCTCACCAGGGCGCGGTCGTAGTTCTTCATGCGCGTGTAGTAGTGGACGCCGAGGCGGAAATGCACCTCCACCGGCTCGGGGTCCACCGCGATGAGCTGCTCGAGGGCCTCCGCCGCCTGCTGATGGTTGTTCAGGTTCACGTAGATCCGATACAGCAGCAGATACGGCGCCGGCGAGGACGGGTTCTTCTCGATGGACAGCTTCGCGTAGTTGATCGCGGTGTCGTAGTCGAAGAGAAGGCTGTAGCATTCCGCGAGCTTTTCGTAGACCAGATCGAGCGCGACCCCGTGCGCCGCGGCGTCGAGGAAGTACTTGATGGCGGTGGTGTAGTTCTTGGTCGATTTGTAATACAGCCCCATGCTGTACAGGTGCCAGTCGGCCACGATCTCCCGGCTGGCGGTCGGTTCCGCGGCGGGCTTCGTGGGCACTGGAGGGGCGGACGTGCAGCCCGATAGGGAAAGGGCGACGGGAATGAGCACGGTCACGAACGGTACGAAACATCGATTTTTCATTACATTTTTGTGCACAAGTTCACTTTTGGTTCCCAGCCCTCATAGTATAGCAATACAATGCGTTCTTGTCAAATGGATTTGCGGCTCACAGGGTATTTCTTCACATGGGTGTGGGGGTGATGGCGCTTCGCCGATATTCGCGGCCGTTGCCGCCATGCGGCGAATTATTGTTGACGGATATCGCTCCACTGACTATGTTTATGGGCCATTGCGCGCATTGGCGGCGCGCGGGCCTTCGTGCAGGTGACCTATGGGTGATATGACATTATACCGGATCGGGCTGGTGGTGCTCATCCTGCTGTTTGCGGTGGGGTTTGCGCTCGTCTTCAAGTCCGTGCACCTGCCTGCGCGGGTGCGTCGCGCCGAGGAGTTCATGAACGAGGAGGATCTCTCCCGCGCGAGCGCCATCGTCAAGAGCATCCTGGACAAGAAGAAGGACTATGTCCCGGCGCGCTATGTGCGGGCGCGCATCCTCATGAAGCAGTCGCAGTTCATGCTGGCCATCTCGGAGCTCAACGCCATTTTGGGCATTCCCGATTTCAACAAGCACGTGAGCGAGCTCGACATCCACTACCTGCTGGCCGATCTCTACAGCGCCACCCAGCAGTTCCCCAAGGAGATCGACGAGTATCGTGAGATCCTCAAGTTCAAACCCGAGGACGTGAAGGCCAACCATCGGCTGGGGCACGCCCAGTACAAGCAGAAGAAATACAAGGAGGCGAAGGAGTGCCTCAGCCGCGCCATCACCGCCGATCCGTCGCTCGTCGACTGCGTGCTGCCCATCGGCGTGGCGAGCTACTACCTGTCCGAGTACGACGACGCGGAGGCCTTTCTGCTGCGCGCGGTCGAGCATCCGCAGTCCATGTTCGAGGCGAACTTCTATCTGGGGGTCATCTACAAGGGAAAAAAGGACTTCGACACCGCCATCCGGATGTTCGAGAACTCGCGGAAGGACCGCGCCTTCTTCGTGAAAAGCCTGTACCACCTGGGCGAGATATACTTCGAGAACGGCCTGTACGACAAGGCGATCGAGGCCCTCGAAGAGGGGATCGGGCGGATCGACAAGAAGGACGACGAGGCGCTGGCCTACCGCTACCTGCTGGCGGAGTGCTTCGAGATCGAGAACAAGATCAAGGAGGCGGTGCACCACTGGGAGCAGATCGCGCGGATCAACTCGGATTTCCGAAGCACCCGGCTCAAGCTCGAGGAGTACCAGAACATCCTGAACAACCCCAACCTCAAATCGTTCTTCACCTCCTCGATCACGGAGCTGCAGCCGCTCATCCAGGAGGTGATCTCGCGGCTCAACTACAATATCGTCTCGAAAAAGGAAGTGTCGCACAACGAGTACGTGTACAAGGCCTTCAACATCAAGCGGATCAACGAGCCGCCGGTCCTCATCGTCTTCAACCGCACCACGAAGGAGATCACCGAGGGGCAAATCATCAACTTCCACCGCACGATCGGCGCCGAGAAGTGCAAGAGCGGCATGTACATCACCACGTCCAAATTCAGCATCCGGGCCCGTTCGTCCGCGTCGTCGCGGATGGTCGAGCTCTACGATTCCACCTTCCTCGACAAGGCGGTGGAGAAGATCAAGGCGAAGACCGCCAAGAACGAGTGAGGACTTCATGAATCATCGCATATTCCTTGTGGGCGTCGCGTTCGCGGCGGCGCTCGGGTGCTCCCCCGAGCACGAATCGAAGATGCTCAAGGGCATCGAGGCCTACCGGCAGGGCGCCATCGAGGAGGGGACGCTGCGTGCGGCCGAGGGCCTGGTGCTCTCCTCGAAGATCGCGAAGTTCAAGAAGGGGGAGCCCGTCGCCTCCGGGAACGTGATCTACACGCGCTCGGACAATACGGTGCGGCTCCATCATCCCTGCGCGGCGTCCATCGACGTTCCCGCGCAATTCAAGCACCTTGCGTGCGATCCGGCAACCGGCCGCATCGCGGCCACGAACGGCCTCGAGCTGCGGATCTTCGGGAAGGGCGGCGCATCGGAGTCGAGCGTCGTCGTCTCCCAGGATAAAAAGGACAAGGCCGATTCCCTGGCGGTGTCCGACGACGCCGTGTTCTATTTCGTCGGCCGCCAACTGCATCGCTATTCGATCGCGGACCGGAAGATCGCCGTCGTGGCGGGGCGGGACAAGATCCAGCCGCCCTTCATCGGGGTGCCGTATTATTCCCATCTCTACAAGAGCGGCACGACGATGATGGTGATCCTCGGCATCGCGGGCGACTACACGGCGAACATCGTGGACCTGGCCGCCGATTCGCTCTTCATGAAGGACATCAAGGTGAACTCGCCCCGGATGTGGTTCGAGAACAACCGGCTCTGGTATGTCTCCGGCATCATCGGGATGTGGCAGCTCGTGGAGCTCTCCGTTCCCGACAAGAAGAAGCGCGAGGTGTTCAAGTTCCGCGATATCGCGGATGTGGCCTTCTTCCCGGGGGGCATGCTCTACGAGGACCGCGAGGGGCTCTGGGCGGTCCTCACCGGGCCGCGCCACCTGGTCAAGCTCCCGGCGCAACTGAAGATCGCCGGGATGGCCCACGGCGCGATGCTGCTCACGCTCGAGCACGCCACCTACCTGGTGGACAGCACGCGGCTGGCGGCCGCGATCGCCTTTCTGGCCGAGAAGGGGCCCGGCATGTGCGCGGTGAAAAAATTCTAGGGCGGAGGGTCCGTGTTCAAGCGAGTGCTGTATCCGACGGATTTCTCGGACTGCGCCGGGGCCGCCGTTCCCTATCTGCGGAAACTCAAGGGGGCGGGGACCGCCGAGATCGTCGTCGTGCACGTGATCGATCTGCGGCATGCGGCGTTTGCCGAGACGGTTTCGTGGTTCGGCGAATCCATCAAACAATACGAGATGGAGCTGTTCAATAACCTCACGCAGGACGCGCAGCGGCGCATCGACGAGGTGTGCCGGCGCTTGGGTCGCGACTTCACGGTGCGCGGCATCGTCGAGAGCGGGGTGCCGTTTAAGACCATCATCGACGTGGCCCGCCGCGAGAAGGCGACGCTCATTGTCCTGGGCTCGCACGGCGCGAGCAATATCGCCGAGATGCTGATGGGCTCGGTCTCCGAAAAGGTCGTGCGCAAGTCGCCCGTCCCCTGCCTGGTCGTGAAGCGCTGACATGATCGCCACCGTATCGGCAAATATCCGCCCCGACGACGACGGCTCGCTCGCCTTCCTGGGCTCCATGATCGACTTCCTTCGGAAGCGGGGCGTGGCGACGCTTTTACCGCCCTACGATATCTTCTCCGCGACGCCGTTCGCCGGGTGCGTGACCGACATGGCGCGCTTCGTCCGCGACGCGGAGCTGGTCGTCGCGATCGGCGGCGACGGGACCTTCCTCCGCACCGCGCGCCTGTTCGCCGATACCGGGAAGGCGCTCTTCGGCGTGAACCGCGGGCGCGTCGGATTCCTTACCGAGTTCATGCCCGACGAGGCGCTCCCGCATCTTGCCGCCGCCGTCGAGGGGCGCGGCGAGATCGCCGAGCGGTCGCTCCTCGAGGTCGAGCACTGGAGAAACGGCGCCATGATGGAGCGGCAGGTGTTCGTGAACGACGCGGTCATATCCAAGGGCGCCTTTTCGCGTCCCATCGACATCGAGCTGGCCATCGACGGGGATTTTCTGAACCGGTTCTCCGGCGACGGGCTCATCGTGGCGACCACGACGGGCTCCACCGCCTACTCGCTCTCGGCCGGCGGCCCCATCGTCGCGCCGCCGGTGGACAGCGTGTACGTCATCAATCCCATCTGTCCGCATGTGCTGGCCGTGCGCCCCATGATCGTTTCCTCGGCCTGCACCCTGCGCGCGCGTATCGAATCGCGCTTCGAAAATTTATTATTGACAATCGACGGTCAGGTTGCTATTCGAATCGAGGCCGGAGACGACGTCTACTTCCGGGGCACCGATACAACAATTCGACTGGTCACGCACCCCGACTTCAGCTATTATGACATACTCCGGCAAAAGCTTGGATGGGGGAGGTGACGGCCGCCGGCCGCGAACGACACCGCATGCTTCGTGAACTGCGCATAAAAAATTTCGTGTTGGTGGACGAGCTGCGCCTGCCCTTCGGGCCGGGGCTCAACATCCTCACCGGCGAGACCGGCGCGGGAAAGTCCGTGCTCATCGACGCGCTCTCGGGCGTGCTGGGCGAGAAGATGACCACCGACATGATCCGCACCGGGTTCGACCGGGCCGTGCTCGAGGGGGAGTTCGACGTGTCCGGGCTGCCCGACGTGCGCCGTCTGCTCGACGAGGCGGGCATCGACTGCGACGACGGCGTGCTGATGATCCGCCGGGAGCTCAATTCGAACGGGAAGGGGCGCTGCTTCGCCAACGCCACGCAGATCCCCGTCGCGCGCATGGCCGAGATCGCCGCCTACCTGGTGGACATCCACGGGCAGAACGAGCACCAGAACATCGTGCGCATCGCGAAGCACCGCGAGCTTCTGGACGCCTTCGCCGGCCACGGGGCGCTCGTGGACGCCGTGCGCGCCCTGCACGCGCGGCTGGGCGAAATCAAGGAAAAGATGGACACCTTCGAGATCGACGAGCGCGAGAAGGCCCGCCGCATCGAGTACCTCACCTTCGCGGTCAAGGAGATCGAGCAGGCGAAACTATCGCCCTGCGAGGAGGACGAGCTCCGCGCCGAGTCCACGGTGCTCGCCAACGCCGAGCGGCTCTTCCGCGAGATCAGCACGGCCACCGCACTGCTCAAGGGCGACGGGGGCATCGTGGGCGGGCTCAAGAAGGTGGAGCAGAGCCTGGCCGCCATCGCGGGCTTCGACGCGAACATCACCGACACGCTCGAGTCCGTGAAGCAGTCGCTCTACGCCATGGAGGACGTGGCGGCGGGGCTGCGGGAATACGAGCGGAGCGTGAACTTCTCGCCGGAGCGAGTGAACGAGGTCGAGGAGCGCCTCGCGCTGATCTCGTCGCTCAAGAAGAAGTACGGATCGACGGTGGACGAAATCCTGGAGTTCCGCGAGCGCTCCCTGCGCGAGCTCGAGGCCTTTTCCTCGAGCGAGGAGGAGATCGAGCGGCTGCGGGTCGAGTACCGGGAGGCCGTGCGCGAGGCCAAGGAGACGGCGCTGGACCTCTCCGAGCGGCGGAAGAACACCGCGAAGCGGCTCGAGGAGCTGGTGATGAAGGAGCTCCGCGACCTGGGGATGGCGGGCACCGTGTTCCGCGTCTCCATCAAGCGCGAGATCCATCCCGACGGCATCATCGAGGCCGACAACAAGACCTACATGCTCTATCCCCACGGCCTGGACCGCGTGGAGTTCCTTCTCTCGGCCAACGAGGGCGAGGACCTGCGGGCGCTCGCGCGCGTCGCCTCCGGCGGCGAGCTCTCGCGCATCATGCTGGCCCTCAAGAACGTGATCCTCGCCTCGGACATCGTGGAGAGCCTTGTGTTCGACGAAGTGGACGCCGGCATCGGCGGCAAGACCGCCGAGGTGGTGGGGAAAAAGCTCAAGACCCTCTCGCGCGACCGGCAGGTGCTGGTGATCACGCACCTGCCGCAGATCGCCGCGATGTCGGACAGCCATTTCATCGTGAAAAAGGAAAAGACCGCAAATCGCTTCACGACGATCGTCAAGAACATCACCCGCTCGGAGAAGGTGCGGGAGGTGGCCCGGATGCTCGCCGGGGAGACGATCACGGAGCTCTCGCTCCGCCATGCCGAGGAGATGGTCTCCCGCGCCGAGGGCGCCTGACCGGATGGCCGGCGCACCCGCACCCGCGCGCCTGCGGACGATCGACCTGACCGGCGAGCTCGAGTCGATCATCCGCGACATCTGCGCAAGCGTCCCGATGTTTGCGCACATCGACATGGGGCGCGTGCTCGTCTGCGTGGCCTCCAATCGGGGGATCGGCGGCGGCGGGTGCTACGGGAAGCTGGTGCCGCTTCGCTTCGCGGGCGGCGCCGAGATCGCCCGATTCCGCGGGCGCTCCTTCGCCATTCCGCGCGTGGTCGCCGGGGAGCGCCGCATGCTCTACGTGATATACTTCTACTTCCCGCGGTTTTTTGACCTCGACGCGCGCGGTAAGCTGCGGGTGATCTTTCACGAGCTCTATCATATCAGCCCCGACTTTAACGGCGACATCCGGCGCATGGGCCCCGTGCGGGCGGCGCATGGCCATTCGCGCCGGCGCTTCGACCGCCGGTTCGAGGCGGAGTGCGACGGCTATTTCGACCGGATCCGCAGCACCGGCGTCGCGGAAATGCTGTCGCTCGACGGCGACGGGCTGCACGGCCGTTTCGAGCGGGTGCTCGGGCGGCGCCTGAAGGTGCCCCGGCCGGTGGAGGTCGGATCGCGTGAGGATTTGTGAATTTTTTTATTGCCATCAGTCCCTTCTGGGCTATCGTGTGTTACGCGAACACCGTAATCGCACATGCCTCGGAGGATGCCATGCCGCCCAAGAAAACCCAGGTTCCGCAACTCGACGAATTTTTAAGTGAGATCCGGCAGCACGCCTACGAGGTCTTCGAGGAGCGGATCCGCCGCAACGAGCCGGGCGACGAGATGAGCGACTGGCTTCGCGCCGAGCGCGAGGTCAAGGCGAAATACGGCATTGCGTGATCCCCGCGGCCTCGCGAGCCCCGCGCACGCCACTATGATTCCACACGCCCGGAGGCGCCCATGGCGGTAACGACGACGTCCCTGCCGGGATACGGCAGCATCAGCACGCTCGAGGCCGACGCGGCGCTCCGGCTCCTCGGCTCCTCCCCCGACGGGCTCACCGGCGCGCGCGCGGCGGCGCTCCTGGCCGAGCACGGCCACAACGAGCTCCCGCCCGCGAAACGAAAGGGGATACTCCGCAAGGTCTTCGACGCGCTCGCCGATCCCATGGCGCTCATCCTCCTGGTGGCCGCGCTCTTCTCGCTGGTGATCGGCGACGTGATCGAGGCGGTCGCGATCATGTTCGTGGTGGTGGTGAACACCGTCATCGGCATCGCGCAGGACCGGAAGGCGGAGAAGGCGGTGGAGGCGCTCACGAAGATGCTCGCGCCCCAGTCGCGCGTTGTGCGAAATGGCTCGACGGAGCTCGTGGCCGCGCGCTTCATCGTGCCCGGCGACATCGTCATCATCGAGGCGGGAGACATCGTCCCCGCCGACGCCCGGATCATCGAATCGCACGGGCTGCTCGTGGACGAGGCCTTCCTGACGGGCGAGAGCGATCCCGTCCGCAAGACCGCAGGGGCGCTCCCCGGGACGGACCGGAAGCTCTACGAGATGGAGAACATGGTCTTCGCCGGCAGCCGCGTGCTCGACGGCTCCGGCCGGGCCCTGGTCGCGGGGACCGGCACGCGCACGGAGATGGGGCGCATCGCCGGGAGCATGCAGGCCCTCGAGGAGGAGAAGACCCCGCTCCAGCGGAAGCTGCAGACCGAGATCAAGTTCCTGGTGGGGCTGGCCTTCGTCTCCGCGGCGCTGGTCGTCGCGATCACCCTGCTGCGCGTGACGGGCATCGACAACCTCAACCGCGAGACCCTCTTCGGGGTAGTGCTGGTGGCGGTGAGCGTGATGGTGGCGGTGTTTCCCGAGGGGCTTCCGGCCTCGATCACCATCGCGCTGTCGCTGGCCATCCAGCGCCTGGCGAAGAACTCCATCATCATCAAGGGCCTCACCTCCGTCGAGACGCTGGGGAACGTCGATTTCATCTGCACCGACAAGACCGGGACCATCACCGCGCACGTGATGACGGTGAAGGAGTACTATATCGGCGATGGGTTTCTCACCGGCGGCGACATCTTCCGCATGATCGCCGAGGGGGAGACCGGCGTTATCCGCGACATCTTCCTCGCCTCGTTCAAGACGTCAACGGCGCAGATCGTGGAGACCGACGGAACCGTCGAGAAGGAGTTGGGCGATCCCACCGAGGTGGCGCTGCTCAAGGCGGCAGTGATCGCCGGCTTCCGTCCCGCCCAGTTCGAGTCCGCACAGGTGGTCGACCGCGTGCCCTTTTCCTCCGATCTCATGTATGCCGCATCGCTGGTGGCGGAACCCGCGGGTGAGCGGGCCATCCTCGTCAAGGGGGCCCCGGAGCGGATCGTCGCGCTGTGCGACCGGCACTACGTCGACGGCGCCGAGGAGAAGCTCGGCAAGCACGACGCCGCGCGGATCCTGGACGACCTCGCCGGGCGCTCCGAGAAGGGTTACCGGCTCATCGCCTTCGCGCGCAAGGGCGCGGCGTCCGGAACGGACACGATCGACCGCGCGCGTCTCGGCGGATTCGTGTTCCTGGGCGCGGCCGTCATCTTCGATCCGCCCAAGGACGAGGTGAAGCTCACCGTGTGCGAGGCCAAAGAGGCGCACATCAGCATGGTGATGATCACCGGCGACAGCAAGAAGACGGGCCGGTCGATCGCCGAGAGCGTGGGCATCGCCGACGGCGCGAGCCAGGCCGTCGAGGGGCGCGAGCTCGAGGCGATGACCGAGGCGGAGTTTACGCGCCAGGTGGAGAACATACACGTGTATTCGCGCGTGGCGCCGCTGGACAAGCTGCGGATCGTGGACAAGCTCAAGGAGAAGGGCCACGTGGTGGCCATGACCGGGGACGGGGTGAACGACGCCCCCGCGCTCAAGCGCGCCGACGTGGGCATCGCGATGGGACGCGCCGGTTCGCAGGTGGCCCAGGAGGCGGCCGACGTGATCCTCACGGACGACGATTTCGCCACCATCGTCAACGGCATCCGCGAGGGGCGCATCGTGTACCAGAACCTGCGGCGCCTGGTGCGCTATCTCATCACCAACAACCTGGGCAAGGTGGCGGGGCTCCTGCTCAATCCCATCCTGGGATTCCCCACGCCGCTGCTCGCGATCCAGCTCCTGTGGACCAACGTGATCATGGAGGCGTTCCCCGCGGTGGGAATCAGCACCGATGCGGCGGGGCCCGGCATCATGAAAAAGCCGCCGGTGCGCCTCGCGGACCCGATCTTCGCGCTGCGCGACCGGGTGCACATGATCGTCGACGGCCTGGTGTTCGGCTGCGCCATTTCGGCCGGGTATATCCTGGTCGACCATCTCACGAACGACCGCGCGATCGCCGGGACGGCGTCCTTCACGATCACGCTTCTTTCGCCCCAGATCTACGTGTTCATGCTGCGCGACGGATCGCTTCGCCAGAAGCTGTTTTCCTTTAACATGATCCTGCATCCGTTCCTGGCGTTCACCGTGGCGATGATCGCGGCCATCGTGTACGTGCCGCATCTGAACATCATCTTTAAAACGGCGCCCGTGCGCGATCCCGCCCTCTGGCTGGTGATCGGTGGACTGTCGGTCGCGACGTCGGTGTTTCGGCTCGGGGTGGGAACGTTCTTTAAAGAGCGGGGCTGATGCGGCGCGGGCCGTCGCGCCGTGTATCCGGCACGGAGCCCGCGCGCAATCCTTCGATGATCACTTCTTCGCGTCGTCCACGAGCTTGAGCACCGGGTAGGCCTTTCCGCCGAAGCGGTGCACGTCGACGGGCGTGTAGACGATCGTGACGCGCGATCGCGAACCGATGCTTTCCTTGAACCCGGCGGCCTTGTCGGCGGGGACGATGACGAGCACCTGCTGACGCCGCTGCGTCGTGCGCATCATGAGCAGCTTGGAATCGGGACCGGCCGAGGAACGGAGCGTGCGGGGAATTTTGTAGAACTTCTCCGGCACCAGGGCCCCGGCGAAACGCTGCCCCTTCATGGTGTCGATGTTCTCGATGAGCTGGCGATAGGTCGCGCGCGGGAGCTTTCCGGGATCGCGCTCCGGCGACCGTCCCGGTTCGTTGGGACCGTCCGTCCCCTCGCGATAGTACTTGTCGGGGTCGCGTTGCGTGAATTTCGACGAGTCCTTGTCCGGGGAGCCCTCCGGGCCCTTGGCCTCCGCCTCTTTGGCGCGGCGCTCGGCCTCGGGGTCGGTGATGCGGATCACCATGAACACCTGGGTGCGCTCGGAACCCTTGGCGTCGGCGACCTTCGATTCGTGCTCGAAGATCTTCGAGTCGACCGACCGCAGCGCGTCGGAGCCGGATCCGCGCGGCACCAGCCCGTTGCCGCCGTTTTGGCGCGCCACCTTTTTGGCCACCTCGATGCGCTTCGACAGGGACCCGCCGTCGATGCGCAGAATGCCGATCTCCTCGTAGCGCTCCGTCGGCGCCGACCGGTGGAACACGATCACGTCCGCGTTGGGCTTGAGCGCCGTGTAGGTCTTGCCGGTTTTCACGAAATCGATGCTGATGCACGACGCCAGCGCGACAGTCGTGAGGATGATGATGCCAAGTGCCCTGATTCTCATGTTTTCCTCCTGTGCGGTCCGACTCAGAAGACGTAATCGCCGCCCATGCCGCCCCGGTATTCGGTGACAGTGATATCGCTGATGCGCCCGTGGAAGCGGAAGCCGAAAGGGTTGCCCCTGAGCGCGCGTACGTACTCGTCGACGCGCTCGTCGTCGCAATCGAGAAGGACGCGCACCGAGCCGTTTGCGAGATTGCTGGCCGAGCCGCGCAGGCCCAGCCGCCGGGCGTTCTGCCGGCAATAATCTCGGCAGAAGACCCCCTGCACCCGTCCGCTCAGTATGAGTTCCTTCGGCATCCCCGGTCTGTCCCGTCGCTGTCAATGGCGAACCGAAATAAGGATACCCGGCGGGTCGGGTATTTTCAAGTACTTTTTTACGCGGATCAGGCGACGGGGAGGGTGTCGATCGCGGTCATCGACGGCGGTTGCCCGGCGCGCAAAACCACGTTTTTGCGCTGCTGCTCGGAGCCGAACGGATAGCTGGTATTGTAGTGAAGTCCGCGGCTTTCCTTTCGCGCGAGCGCGCTCTGAATGATGAGCTTGGCGATGGTCGCGAGGTTCCTGAGCTCGATGAGGCGCGGCGAGATGGTGCTGCGCCGGTAATAGTCGAGGATCTCCTCCTTGATGAGGATGATGCGCCGGTAGGCCCGTTGGAGGCGCAGGTCCGAGCGCACAATCCCCACGTAGTCCCACATGAGGCGTTTCACGTCCTCCACGTTGTGCTGGATGAGGATCCACTCCTCGAGGTCGAAGGTGCCCTCCTTGTTCCAGTGCGGGAATTCCGGCGTCGGGGCGTCGACGCGCCCGTGCCAGGTGTCCGCAAGGTGGAGGAAGGCGCGGTGCGAGAAGACCACGCCCTCGAGGAGGGAGTTGCTGGCCAGGCGGTTCGCGCCGTGGACGCCGGTGCAGGCCGATTCGCCCGAGACGAACAGGTTGCGGATCGCGGTGCGCCCGAAGGTGTCGCTCACGATCCCGCCGCACAGGTAATGCGCGGCGGGCACCACGGGAATGCGCTCTCGCGCCATATCGTACCCGGCCTTCAGGCAATTTTCGTAGATGAGGGGAAAGCGGTGGCGGAGAAAGTCCTCTCCCTTCGCGGTGATATCGAGATAGACGCACCGGTCTCCCAGGCGCTTGAGCTCGCGGTCGATGGCGCGCGCGACGATGTCCCGCGGCGCAAGCTCCTTGAGCTCGTGCTCGCCCTCCATGAAGCGCTCTCCCCGCGAGTTGAACAGGAGGGCGCCCTCTCCCCGGACCGCTTCGCTGATGAGAAACGACCGCCCCTCGAGCCGGTCCTGATGGAGCGTGGTCGGGTGGAACTGTATGAACTCCATGTCGGCGATGAAGGCGCCAGCGCGATAGGCCATCGCGATGCCGTCGCCCGTCGCGATGTCGGGATTCGAGGTGTGCAGGTACACCTGGCCGGCGCCGCCGGAGGCCAGCAGCGTGCAGCGCGCGGTGAAGATGTGCACGGTCCCGGTCTCGTTTTCGAGAATATAGGCGCCGTAACAGGTGATGGGGTCGACCGCCGGCCCGGATGATTCGCCGGCGGAACCCAGGCGCAGCTGGTGTTCGGTGAGGAGGTCCACCGCCGTGTGGTCTTCGAAGACGGCGATGTTGCGCATGGTCGATATCTTGTTGATGAGCGCCCGCTCGATCTCCTGGCCGGTGAGGTCCTTGGCGTGCGCGATGCGGTTATGCGAGTGGCCGCCCTCGCGTCCCAGGTCGAGGGCGCGCGTTCCCTCGCGGTCGATGCGGGTGGAGAAGCGCGTCCCCCATTCCATGAGCTCGGCGATGCGCTCGGGGCCGTTTCGCACCAGGATCTCCACGGCCGCGGCATTGCACAGGCCCGCGCCGGCCTTCAGGGTGTCGGCGATATGCTCGTCGATCGAGTCCTCGGGCGACAGGACCGAGGCGATCCCCCCTTGCGCATAGTTCGTATTGGAGTCGGAGTCCTTCTTCTTCGTGACGATATTGACGCTGCCCAGCGCGGCGGCCTTGATGGCAAAGGCGAGTCCGGCGATGCCGGAGCCGATCACCAGGAAGTCCGAGTGATGGCGCCGCGGGTTCATCGCGCCATGCTCCGAGCCGTGCGCATCATCACAGCGAAGCGAACGGGCGTGTCGATCCAGCGGCGTGCGTGCATAGGGTTCTCCTTCGGTGCGGCTGGCCGTTCGGCCGCGGGCGATATCAGCCCCGTCGCCCCGCGATCAAAGTGTCGAAGTTTTGCTCGATGGTGTCAATCACATTCGCGAGCGGTTCCTTTCGCATCGTGGCGAAAAACGCATAGGTGTGCGTCACGAACGCGGGTCGGTTCGGCTTCCCGCGATACGGTACGGGCGTGAGAAAGGGAGCGTCCGTTTCGAGCAGCAGCCGGTCGAGCGGGACGTATCTGGCCGCATCGTGAAGCTGCGTCGCCTTCGGATAGGTGAGGTTCCCCGCGAAGCTGACCAGGAGTCCCAGGTCGATCACGCGCCGCGCGGCGGCGCTATCACCCGAAAAGCAATGCATGATCCCGGTAAGCGGCGCGAAGCGCGTCATGATGGCGATCCCCTCGTCCATCGCGTCGCGGATGTGGACAATGACCGGAAGGCCGCGGCGCTTCGCGGCACCGAGCTGAAACTCGAACGAGCGTTCCTGCGCGTCGCGCGGCTGGCGCATCCGATAGAAGTCGAGGCCGGTCTCGCCCACGCCCAGGAGAAGATCGGCCCCGTCGCCCGCGAGCGAATCGTCCAGGAAGGCCGAGAGCCGCCCCAGCTTCGCATCGTCCGATTGAGAGGACGGGTGGATCCCGGCCGTGAAGAGGACGCCCCGGTCGCGGCGCCGCCGCGCGAAATCACGCGACCAGGCGAAACCGTCCTCGTCGATTGAGATTTGGACGGCGCGTCCGATGTCGCTCGCGGCAAGCTCGTCGATGAGCGTCTGTTCCGTTGCGACGCCCTCCTCGATGCAAATGTCGAAATGCGCGTGCGTGTCGATGTACATGGTCGGCCGTCCGTGAAAATTCGTGTCGCCTTGTTGATTGCCATCGGATGCAGCGGTGTCAAACAAATTTTTTCTATCGGGCGAGAACGGAAAATGTTACACGCGATGGTGCGCGAGCCGTATCACCAGTGTAGAGGAGCCATGGAGGGGGATATGGCAGTTGATACGACGATGTACGTGCATAAATCGACGCTGGGGCTGGTCAAGGTAGTATGCACGAGGGCCGGGTTGAAACGCAATCGCGCGATCGTGCTGCTTCTTAAGGGCGCGATGACGGATCGCGCATTGAAGGCGGCCATCGGCAGGGCGATCCGCTACCAGGGACGCGACAGGAAAGATAACTGGCGTACAGTCCATGTGCGGTTGCGGGAGGATGAGGCGGATTACTTCAAGGACTTGCGGAATGTGTTGAAGTTGTCGGTTTCGTTGATCCTGGCAATTGCCGCTCGGCGATACCTGGCCGAGCTGGTGAGAAAGGCGAAGCAAGGGGAGAAAATGGATAACTATCCATTTTCACATTACGTCCTTTCTCGAGAGGAGCAAGAGGATGGGATGATATTCTGGAAAATCTGCTGGGGGTTCCCCGAACACCCCGAACACCATTTCCGCCTTTAGCGATGTGCGCTACCGCGCCACCCGCGCAACGATCTCCGCCAGGGCGTTCTGATACCACGAACGCAGCAGCACATTCTCGATGTATCCGCAGTGCCCGCCGTAGCGGTGGACGATGAGGGAAAGGTCCTTCACGCCCTCCAGCGCATGGAAGTCCCGTGCCGGGACCACCGGGTCGTCCTCGGCGGTGATAACGGTGGTCGGAACGCCCACGCGGTCCACGCGGCCGTCCGTGAGGGTGTAGCCGTCGAAGTATTCGCGCGAAGACGCGAAGCTCGTATGCCGCGCCATCAGGGCGTCGGTGATCGCCATGCAGGAGCGCATCGCGAGAATGCCGGAAAAATCATAGGCGGCCGGGAAGCAGGATTGCTTGATCGCCAGCGAGCGTTTCCACTTCTTGAGAAAGTAGTTGCGGAAGATGCCGATGCCGTCGATTGCGAGCGTCGAGGCGTGCGGATCGAGCGGCGGGTTCACGCACAGGATGTGGCGAAGTCCCGGCACGGGCTCGACGGCCGCACGACGCGCGACGCGCAGCGCGAAATTGGCGCCGAGCGAAAATCCCGCCAGGACGCTGGGAACGCCCGCCCCGGCGCTGATGGCGCGAATCGCCGCGAACACCTCCTCGATGAGCGTCCCCAGGAACAGGCCCTCGTTCAGATGGTGGCTCGTTCCGTGGTCGCGCAGGTTGAGGCGGAAGACGTCGTATCCCGTGCGATACAAAAAGCGCCCCGTCCGTTTCATGTACGCCGATGCGGCGCTCCCCTCCCACCCGTGAAGCAGGATCACTAGGCTCCGCGGCCGCGCCGAGTGCGTCGAGAGAAACCCCTGGAGCCGCACGCCGCCCCCGGCATCGACGATCACCTCGCGCTCCGCCGCCAGCATCGGGTTCGGTCCAATCGCGCGCAACGCGCTGCTGGCCAGCACCGACTGGATGATGGGATTGCGCAGCGCAATCGGCGGGGTAAAGGCGTCATTCGGGTGCGGCATGTCAGGTGCTCCGTTCGAAAATACGAATACCGGCGCGCATCATCATCGCCCACGAGTGCGCTGTCAATGGAAATTTGCGGGTAAAATAATTCTTGCCAGCCGCCGGCGCAGCCGTATGCTATCGCGAACGATTTTTGGGGTGATGATGATGGACTGCGACGGCACGATTCTATTGCCCGGGGGCGGGCGGAAATGCGCATAGCGGTCGCCATGAGCGGCGGCGTGGATTCGTCGTGCGCCGCGCTTCTCCTGCGCGAGCAGGGGCACGATGTCGTGGGCATCACGGCGAAGCTCCTGCTGTGCGCCGACATGGACGGCGTCGAGCCGCGCGACGATGTGTGCTGCTCGCCGGAGAGCATCGCCGATGCGCGGGGGGTCGCGCGGCGCTACGGCTTCCCGCACGTGGTCGCGGACGTGGAGGACGATTTCTCGCGCGAGGTGATCGATCCCTTCTGCCGCGAGTACGTGCGCGGGCGCACGCCCAGCCCGTGCATCACCTGCAATGCGCGCATCAAGTTCCCGCGGCTCCTGGCCATTGCGCGGGAGCTTGGCTGCGCGGCGCTCGCCACCGGGCACTATGCGCGGATTGGCGAAGAGTCGGGACGGTACTATGTGTCCCGCGGCGTCGATCCGGACAAGGACCAGTCGTATTTTCTCTTCGACCTGTCGCAGGAGGTCCTGGCGCAGGTGCGCTTCCCGCTCGGCGGCTATCGCAAGGAGGAGATCCGCGCCCTCGCGCGCGGCTACGGTCTCTCCGTGGCCGACAAGCCCGAGAGCCAGGAAATCTGCTTCGTGCTGGACAACGACTACCCGCGCTACATCGAGCGCCGCACGGGGACGATCCCGCCGCCGGGCGATATCGTCGATCGCGCGGGGTCGGTGCTGGGCCGGCATCGCGGCGTCCATCGCTACACCATCGGCCAGCGGCGCGGCCTGGGGATCGCGCACCCGACGCCGCTGTACGTGATCGAGATCGATGCGTCGCGCAACGTGATCGTCGTGGGCGGCCGCGACGAGCTCGCCCGGCGCGGCCTCGTCGCGACGGGGATCAACCGCATGAAGGCCGTGACGCTTGGCGGGTGCGACGCCTTCGTGAAAACGCGCTCGACCCAGCCGCCGGTGCGCGCGCGTCTGGAGGATGCCGCGGGCGGCGTGTCGGCCGTCTTCGCCGAGCCGCAGGCCGGGATCAGCCCGGGACAGGCCGCGGTGTTCTACGACGAGCAGGGCGACGTGCTCGGCGGCGGATGGATCGAGCGGGCGCTGTAGGCGGCGGATGCACTACGTGATCGGCGACATCCACGGCATGGCGGGAAAGCTTTCGGGCCTGTACCGGCGCATCTCGCGCGAGCTCGCCGACGACGATACGCTGGTGTTCGTGGGCGACTACGTGGACCGCGGGCCCGACTCCTTTCGGGTGATCGAGCTCCTGCGGGAGCTTTCCGCGCGGCACGATGCGGTCTTTCTCAAGGGGAATCACGAGGAGCTCTTTCTGGACGCGCTGGAGGGACGCAACCGCGAGGCCTTCCTCGAGAACGGGGGCGATGCGACGGTGGCGAGCTATCGCGCGGCCCTGGGCGCGATGCGGCTTCCGGAACCGCACGAGGCGTTTTACGGCGGGTTGCGCCTGTATTACGAGGCCGATGATTTCGTCGCGGTGCACGCGGGCCTCAAGCCAAATTCGTACAACGTCGAAACGCAGGACCCGGCCGACCTGCTGTGGATCCGCGAGGCGTTTTACCGGCACCCGCGGCGCTGGGAGAAGACCGTCATCTTCGGCCACACGCCCAGCATGACGCTCAACGGACGAACGGCCGTGTACCGCGATGCGCGGCGCAACATCATCGGCATCGACACCGGCGCGGCGTACGGCGGCCCGCTTTCGTGCGTGCGGATGCCGGACGGGAAATCGTTTCAGTACTGAGGCGCGGAGCGCGGCGGGCATGATGTGTCGCGCGCGCACGAATCGACGATGGAACGCGGGAGGCGATCGGATGCTGGATGGAGCGCAACGCAAAACGTGGTTCGGGATCACGCTCTTTCTGCTTGTTGCGACCGGGCTTATACCCATCGGCGGCGGGACCGGACCCTATGTGGCAAGGATGCCCATATTCATGTTCTATCTCCTGCTGGCGATGGGCGAGGTGAAGGCGCTGTGGTTCATTCTGCCGCACGTGTGCATCGCGGGCGCGCTCGGCTATTGGATCGCGCGGTATGCGGGCCGATCCGCCTGAGCGAGGTTCGTCCGGGGGGTTCGCCGAATCGGAATCGCGCGGATCGGGAATTGAATTATGTTTGACACGTGCGGACCGGCACGCTACGGTATTGACCGCGGCGCATCGATGCGCCACTAGACAGACATACTCCGGCGAATGCGGGTCGTTCCCGCCGCGCGAGACGGCTTCGACATGTGGTTGTTCAACTATAACGCGATCAGCAATTTCCTCATCTGCGTGCTCCTTGTCATCATGGTCGGCTATTTGCTGTTCAGGAGCCAGCGCAATCGCGAGGTGCTGAGCCTGATCCTGTTCATGGCGCACCTGCTCGTGTGGCAGGCCTGCCTGCTCTATCAGAATCTCTATTTCGATCCCGCCGCGGCCCTGCCGCTTTTTTATTTCCAGCATTCCGGATACACGCTCCTGTCGTTTCTCGCCCTGGTGATGTTCTCGTACGTGTTCATCGAGCCGGTATTCGCCACCGAGGCCCGCGTGGTGTTCTTCGCCGGTTTGCTGGCCGGGTTCGTCATCATCATACATTTTTTCGTGAGCGTCCTTCCCGTCCCGCCCCAGATGCGGTTCGACGTCGCGCTCCACGTCTATTCGGCGTCGCCGGCCGGGATCAGGCCATACATCATCGCGCTCGAGCTCATGTTTCTCGCCATCTACGCGAAGAACATGGTGTACAAGTCGATCCGCATGCGCGGCGAGTCGCGCCTGTTCGCGATACACGTGGCCGTCGCGACCCTCGCCGGAGCGGTTCTCATCATGGGGGGCGTCGTTCTGGAGGGCGCGGGCGCGGTCGATCCGCGCTTCATGCAGGGCGCGAACACGGTGCTTGCGGGGATCGTCTTCATCTACTTCTACTGGGTGTATATCAACTTTTCCCGCATGCGGTACTTCTATGCCGACAAGACCTTCCTCACGATCATTTTCATCGTCATCATCGCCATCAGCCTCACGACGGCGCTCACGTATGGCATCTACCGTGACTCTTACGTGGCCGACCGCCGGGAGGACGCGCGGAACATCGTAACGGCGTTGGATTCGCGCGCCATCTCCGATGCGGGCGCCTATTTCGAAGAGCTGCACAAGGCGGACCTGGACTTCATCTCCGTGCGCGACAACGCGACGGGGGCGGAGCGCAGCCTGTTCGGCACGCTGTATCATTTCGAGGGGAGGGGGCTCGATGCGCGGGGCGCGGGTAGCGAACGGCCGGCGCCGGTGTTCGCATCCTACGGCGCCACGGTGCTCTTCTATTTCACCCTGCAGGGCGGCGCGCGGACGGTGTGGACCGGCTTTTCCTATGTCGCCTATCGCGCGCACATGCATCGGTTCGTGGCCGCCGGGCTCACGACGATCGTTCTCGTGGTCTTCGGGCTCTTCGCGCTCCTGCGCGTCGCGATATATTTCGGCCTCACGCGGCCGCTCCGCCGGCTTCTGCGGGGCATCGAGGAGATCCACGCGGGCAATCTGTACCACGAGATCGACGTGAATACCTTCGACGAGATCGGCTATGTCTCCCAGCAGTTCAACTACATGGTCTACGACCTGCGCGTGACCGAGGAGAGCATCAAGCGCTCGGAGCAAAAATACCGCGAGATCATGGCGATGCTGCCGGACATCATCTACGAAACGGACCTGTCGCTCCGGATCACCTACCTCAACGAGGCCGGGCGCCGCATCACCGGCTACGCGGAGGACGACGTGCATGCGGGCGTTTCCATGACCGAGCTCCTCGACGAAAGCGACACCGGCGCATTGCGCGCGCTGCTCGCGGCGGCGCCGGCGCGCCGTTCGGTGGAATTCATCACGCACCGCATCCGCCGGAAGGACGGGAGCGTGTTCTACGGCGAGAACAACTCCGTGGTGATCGACGAGATGGGGCGGCCGGCCGGGCTGCGCGGCGTTATACGCGACGTGACCGAGCGGCTCAGGCTGGAGCGCAGCCTGCTGCAGGCGCAGAAGATGAAGACGATCGGGAGCCTGGCCGGCGGCATCGCGCACGACTTCAACAATATCCTCGCCGGCATCACCGGGACGGTGTCCCTGCTCGAATACAAACTCGCCGGGTCGGCCGCGCTCCGGCCCGAAGAGATCGGCGATGACCTGCGCATCATGAAGACCACCGCCGACCGCGCGGCGAAGATGGTGCGTCAGATCCTGGCCCTATCGCGCATGCAAACGCCCACGCTGGCGCTCACGGACCTCAATGCGGTGCTCCGGCATGTGCTGGACGTGTGCAAAAACAGCTTTGACAAAAAGATCGAGCTCGATTTCACCTTTCATGAGGGCGCGGCCTACGCCACGGCCGACGAGACGCAGCTCGAACAGGTGGTGCTCAATCTCTGCGTGAATGCGCGCGACGCGATGACCATCATGCGCCCGGCGGGCAGTGCGGCGGGAGGACGCATCGTCGTCCGGCTGGAGCACAGCTTTCCCGACGAGGACCCGTTCTCGCCCGCGCGCGCCGATGCGGACGCGGCGTACTGGTGCATCAGCGTCGCGGACGCCGGCGTGGGCATGGACAACGAGACGCTCGCGCGCGTGTTCGACCCGTTCTTCACCACCAAGGAGAAGGACAAGGGGACCGGGCTGGGCCTGCCCATGGTGTACAATATCGTCAAGCAGCACGGCGGGTTTGTCGATATCAGCTCGGAGCCTGAGAAGGGGACGGTGTGCCGCGTGTATCTTCCCATCGCCCGTCCCGAGCCGGAGGCGTCGCGCGAAGAGCGCGCGCCGGAGGGCCTGCATTTCGGCAGCGGCACCATACTGCTGGTGGACGACGATGGCGCCATCCAGAAGACCGCCGAGGAGATGCTGCGGGCGCTCGGGTACGGGGTGATCCTCGCCCGCGACGGGCGGGAGGGGGTCGAGGTCCTGCGCGCGCGCGCCGACGAGATCGACGCGGTGATCCTCGACGTGGTGATGCCCGTGATGTCGGGCCACGAGGCGTTCGCCCAGATGCGCGCGCTGGTCCCGGACCTGCGGGTGCTGGTCTCGTCCGGTTTTCGCGACGATCCGCGGATCGAGGAGATCCTTTCCGCGGGCGCGCGGGGTTTTATCCAGAAGCCGTATACGCTCCGCCAGCTTTCGGTGGAGCTGCACCGTATTGTACAAATGGAATGACGAGGTGATGAACCGTGAACCGAATGCTCCTGCGTGTGCGCGCGTGCGCGATTGTTCCGGCGCTCTGCCTGGGGATCCTTGGCATGGGCGAGTGGACCTGTAAGAAGAAGGAGGAGCCGCGCTACGCGGGCGGGGTGAACCCGTCCGGCTATCGCATGCTCGAGGGGAAAAAGGTGTTCGTGGATGCGGGTCACGGCGGCTCGCTCGGGGCCGATATCTTTCGGCAGGGGCCGGGCGGCGTGAGCGAGGAGGAGGTGAACCTGCGCGTGGCGCGCTACCTCCGCGACAAGCTCGCGGCGGCCGGCGCGATCGTGCGCATGAGCCGGGAGAAGGACGAGGACGTCCCGCTCGAGCGGCGCGTGGCGATGGCGAAGGAGTTCGCGCCGGACCTCCTGGTGAGCGTGCACCACAACGGCACGGTGCGCCGCATGGACCGGGTGAACTACCCGTGCGTGCTCTTCTGGGGGAGCGCGCATAACGCCGGGCCCAGCCTGAATCTCGCCGAGCTGCTGCAGAACGAGTTTCACAAGATCATGGAGGACCGCGGCCGCGTGCTGTCCGACTTCGCGGCCTTCCCCGAGACGGGCACGATGATCCTGCGCGAGACGCGCTACCTGTGCCCCGGCGTGATCGGCGAGGCCGGGTTTTTCAGCGACGAGCGGCACGCCCTGCGCCTCGCCGACCTGCAGTACAATCAGCTCGAGGCCGACGCGTACTTTCTGGCCATCGCCGAGTTTTTCCGCCGCGGCGCGCCGTCGGGGACGGTGCGTGCCTCGTGCGCCGTGGAGAGCGACCCGATCGCGGGCCTGCTCATCAAGGACGACCGGCCCGTCATCGCACTGCGGCTGGACCCGGGCGCGAAGGATGCGACGATCGATCGCTCGTCGGTGCGCGCGTGGGTGGACGGCGTTCCCGCCGGCGTCACCTTAATCGAAGACGCCCTGTGCGTGCTCGATTACGGCGAGCGCCTCTATCCCGGGGCCCACGCCGTGCGGTTCTCGTTTGCGAACTCGCGCGGTAATCGCAGCCCGGTCATGCACGCGACGTTCACGCTGGAGATCAAAGCGGGCGATTTCGACCGGCTGATGGGGGAGGGGGTCCGGCTGGTGAAGAGCCGGCGCAATCCGCGCGAGGGCCTGAAGATGCTGCTTGCCGCGCGCTCGATGAGCGTCACGCATCCCGACGACGACACCATTCTGTGGCACATTGCGCAGGGCTTCGCGCGGATCGGCGACGCGAACGCGTCAGACTACTACCTCGCGAAGATCCGCCACTGCTATCCCGAGAGCTCCTACCTGCCGAAATCGGCGCGCACGCAATCGGAGCCCCGCATGATGGTGGAATACAAGGGCGCGCCGGTTTCCTTTCTGCACGAGGCCTCGCTCGAGCATGTCTGCCGCGAGCACACGCGCAAGAAAACGCCGTCCGCGCCCGTTCGCCGGAGCGGGCCGCGCCTGAACGAGGTCATCTAGCGATGCTTCCCGCGCTCGCGATCGCGCTCTCGCTGCTGTGCGCCGCGCCGGATTTCTCGCGGCTCGCCGAGGGCGACATCATCTTTCAGGAAACCAGCGGCCGGCAGAGCGACGCCATCGCGCTGGCGACGAAATCGCGCTACACCCACGTGGGGATCGTCTTTCGCGAGAAGGGGCGCTGGATGGTGCTCGAGGCGGTGCAGCCGGTCTCGTCGATCGCCCTCGAGCGCTGGATCGCCCGCGGCGTGAAGCGGCACTATGTCGTGAAGCGCCTCGCCGCCGCCCCCGGCGGGATCGGCCCGGATGCCGTACAACGGATGAAGGCCGCGGCGGTCAAATACCTCGGCAGGGACTACGACGAGTTCTTCGAGTGGTCCGACCGGCGCATCTATTGCTCCGAGCTCGTATGGAAGCTCTACCGCGAGACGCTGGGCGTGGAGCTCGCGCCGCGCGCGAAGCTGGGCGACTTCGATCTCTCGGCCCCCGCGGTGCGCAGGGAGCTGCGGCGCCGCTACGGCGGATCGGTCCCGGTGAACGAGCCGGTGGTGCCGCCGAGCGCGCTGTTCGATTCGAAGCTCCTGGTCACGGTGATGGCGGCGCCGTAGGCCCGCATCGGACGACAGAGTCCGCTTCATTTTTCTCCGCGCCATGCCGATGATAACAACAGCAATCCCGGCATGATCCTTGTGGAGATACCGCCATGCGCAACCATCGCACGCCCCTCGCCGCTCTGCTGGCCGTCATCATGATCGCCGTCCTCGCCGTCGCCGCGGCGGCCGCGACCGGCAATGTCCGATTCGTGAACGTCTCGGTGGACAAGAACGGATTGGTCATGAAGGAGCTCAAGGAGGAGCAGTACTGGGTGGACACCGGCGGGATCAAGCGTATCGTCGAGCTCCATTTCTCGGACCCCCAGCTCTTCTCCCGACGCCCGGCGGGGCTTTCGCTCATCCTGAACATCCCCGACATCGAGGAGGCCGATTCCGAGGACGGCCTGGAGGTGTTTCTGAACGACCGGCCGGTGGGCTCCGTGCCGCGGGTCGCGCGCAACACCTGGCTCGAGATACCGCTCGACGTGAGCGCCTTCGATTCCGCGCCGGAGTTTTTTCTGGTGATCAAGTCCAAGACGAGCGACAGCATCGCCATCGCATCGAAGAAGTCGGGCTTCGGCGCGGTGATCAAGGCGGTGTACCGGTAGTCCCGTCGCTCAACCGGGTGCGCCCCCGGCGCGGATCATCCTTCGTGCTTCGGACGCATCCGCACCCCCAGCCGGTCCCTGATCAGAGCGCCGAGCGTTTCGGGCCGGGCAACCAGCTCCTCCTTGTGCACTCGCGTGAGCGACTTGATGAGCCGTTCGATGCGCATCGCCGTTCCCCGCGTGCCGCGTATGCGCCACCGCGCGACGATGCGCGTGGGCGCGAAGCCGCGCGTGTACTTGGATTTCGGGCTCCCCGCGCAATGCTCCTCCCAGCGGCGGTCCATGTCGCTGGTGTATCCCGTATAGTAGCTGCCGTTTCGGCATTCCAGGATATAAATCCAGTAGCGCGCCGGGCGCGTGGTCGAGGCGGTCATGGCAAATTTTTTTCCCACTGTCGATGGCGCTTCGTCAATACCGGTATGCGAATCGCGCACGGGACGCAAGGAAAAAACGATTTGACGGACGGCGAAACGCATGATTCCATTCGATGGCGGATATCGCGTCGTTCCGTAGTGGAGGTGGCATGAAATACATTGGTGCCGTGATTGCCGCGTGTGCGCTGGCGTGTACGCTCGCCCAGGCGGAGGAGTTCATTAAAAACGGATGGGCGAATGCGAACACCTATCGGGTGACGGGCACGGGCACCATCGGCCGGGACCAGGATGGCGGCACCCCGGCCCAGCGTCAGGTGCTCGCCTGCGAGGCTGCGCAGCTCCATGCCGAGGGCCAGCTCGTCGAGCGCTTCGCGCAGGCGAGGCTGCGGAGCGTGAAGGGCTCGGTGAGCGAGGAGGCCGTCCGGGACGGGATCAAGAGGCGCTTCGCCGGCACCATTCGCGGCGGGCGAATCGTATGGCGCTCGTTCGATCCCGCGACGAACGAATGCCGGGTGGTCTACGAGATCAGCGAGAAGAACCTCAAGGCGCGCGTGACCGGACAGACGCGCGCGAAAAAGAAAAAGTAGATATACGCATTTAATGCGAGCCTTTGGTCCCGTCGATCTCGCGCTGTTGGTGTGGGAGCTTCCGCAGAACCTGCTGGGCGCGCTTGTCCTCTGGCGGTTGAAACGGAGGGGCGCCGTCGTCGAGATTGTCAACGAACGCCGCCGACTGTTTATTAAAACCATCACCGCGGTGTCCCTCGGATACTTCATCTTCTGGTATCGTGACGACGGGAATCCCGTATTCGACATCACGGCCGTCAATCGCGATCACGAGTACGGTCACAGCGTGCAGTCCCGCATGCTGGGCCCGCTCTATCTGCCCGTGATCGGCCTTCCCTCGTATCTGCGTACGGTGTATGCGCGGTGGTATTATCGCAGGTACGGCGCGAAGTGGAAGGGCTATTATCGCGGATACCCCGAGCGCTGGGCGGACCGGATTGCGGGCGTCGATTCGCACGCCGGGACGCGATCCCGACCGCACGAATAAGTGGCGGAGCGTTCAGCGATGGTGATCCCGTCGGCACGCCGCTCGTAAAAAAACTTGACAGGTCGACGTCGTTTGTTATATTTATTAAAAAGGTCTGTGGCGCCAAATATGCAGACGAAAGATAGATAGACAGAACAATTCAACCCATTCGCCCGAACGGGCTTTTTGATCGATTTCCGTGTGAACCGGCGTCATCCGGGGAGTTCGGGGCGTGTATGCGACCGATCGTCCCGATTAAACGTTATTCGATACAGGAGGTTGATATGATCGCCAGACGTTGTTTCATGCTCTTCATTGCCGCAACGCTCCTCGCCGGAGCTGCGGGGTGCTCGCAGACGTTCAACATGAACCTCAAGCCCACCGCGATCCAGGCGAAATCCGCGCCGGCGGTCCTTCCGGTGTTCGTCAAGATGGTCAATCCGCCGGTCGATTCATTCGTCTTCGCGGTGACGCCGATCGGGGCGAAGAAGAAGATGGAGATGAAGAACATTCCCGGCCGGTTCGATGAGTTGCTCAAGCAACAGATCGAGCAGGCGCTGAAGAACCGCGGATATGCCATCGCATCCTCTCCGGGGGCCGCGCGCGGGGTGCTCACGGTCGATTTCCACACATTCGATTTTCTCTGGAGGGTGTCCGCCGTGTCCAGCTCCTTCGGCCAGACGAATATCCTCATCAAGAATTCCCTCGCGGCGAACCGGGCGAACGCGCAGCCCGCGTGGAAGTGGCAATATCAGAACGATGCGCCGTACGGCAGTATGTGGGGCAACTGCTATCAGAACGGATGTGCGTTTATTTCAGGGATAACAATCATAGGGGCCATTCCGTTTTTGATATACCTCAAGGCGCGCAGGGAGCCGTGGGACTATCTGAGCGAGGCGGGCAATATACGCATGGACGAATTTCTCAAGCAACTTGAGACGCAGCTGCCGAGGGCGGAGGCAATGCGCGGACGATTATGAGGTGATCGCGGGCGGTCCCGGTCGTGCGCGCCGTGACCGGGTTCGCTCCGTCGTGATGCGCTAAAACGCCGCGCTCCCCGGCGTGCGGGGAAACGGGATCACGTCGCGGATGTTCTGCATGCCGGTGACGAACTGCACCGTGCGCTCGAAGCCCAGGCCGAAGCCGGCGTGCGGCACGCTGCCGAAGCGGCGGGTGTCCAGGTACCACCAGTAGTCCTCGGCGGAAAGGCCCGCCGCGCGCATGCGGTCGAGAAGCACGTCATAGCGGTCCTCCCGCTCGCTCCCGCCGATGATCTCGCCGATGCGAGGCACCAGCACGTCCATCGCCCGCACCGTCCTGCCGTCGTCGTTGAGCTTCATGTAAAAGGCCTTGATCTCCCTCGGGTAGTCGATGACGATCACCGGTTTTTTTATTTTTTTCTCGGTGATGTAGCGCTCGTGCTCGGACTGAAGGTCCAATCCCCATTTCACGGGGTACTCGAACGACTCCCCGGACTTCTCCAGCATGTCGATGGCGTCGGTGTAGGTGATACGCTCGAAGCGCGAATCCGCGATGCCGCGCAGCGTTTCGATCGCGCCCCTCTGTACGCGCTCGTCGAAGAAGGCCATGTCATCGGCGCAGCGCTCCAGGCAGGCGGCGAAGATGTGCCTCAGGAAATCCTCGGCCAGGTCCATGTCGTCGGTGATGTCGGCGAAGGCCATTTCGGGCTCCACCATCCAGAACTCCGCCAGGTGCCGCGAGGTGTTGGAGTTCTCCGCGCGGAAGGTGGGGCCGAAGGTGTAGATGTCGCCGAGCGCCGTCGCCAGGAGCTCGCCCTCGAGCTGGCCGCTCACGGTGAGGCCGGTCTTTCGGCCGAAGAAGTCGCCGGCGTAATCGACGCAGTCCTTCGTCCGAGGGATATCCTCCAGCTTCAGCGTGGTGACGGCGAACATCTCGCCCGCGCCTTCGCAGTCGCTTGCGGTGATAATGGGCGTGTGGACGTACACGAAGCCGCGATCCTGGAAAAATTCGTGGATGGCGCGCGCCAGGGCGTTGCGCACGCGCAGCACCGCCCCGAAGGTGTTGGTGCGCGGCCGCAGGTGCGCGATCTCCCGCAGGAACTCGAATGAGTGGCGCTTCTTCTGGAGCGGGTAGGACTCGGGATCGGCCCAGCCGTATACGGTGATCTCCGCTGCGTGGAGCTCCAGCGCCTGCCTCGTGCCCGGGGACTCCGTGAGCGCGCCGGCCACGGCGACGCTGCAGCCGGTGGTGATGCGTTGGACGATATCGTAGCCGGGCATGGCCTCCGCGGCGATCACCTGCAGGTTCGTGATCGACGAGCCGTCGTTTATCTCAAGAAAGGAGAAGCCCTTCGCGTCGCGCCGCGTGCGCACCCAGCCCTTCACCAGGACCTCGGTCCCGGGGGCGGCCGCGCGCAGGATGTCGACGATGCGGGTGCGCTTCATCGCTCTAGGCCAGCGTCGATTTCGCGCGGGCGACGGCCGCCTCGATCGCCGCGGGGAGTTTTTCGGGTATCGATCCGCCGGCCTGCGCCATGTCCTTGCGCCCGCCCCCGCCGCCGCCCACGATCGTCGCGGCCTCCTTGACCAGCGCGCCGCAGTCGATCCCCTTCGCGACCGCGCTCTTCGTGGCGGCGCAGAGAAGATGCACCTTGCCGTCGGCGGATGCGCCGAGTATGACGGCGCAGCTCTGCTCCTTCGCGCGGATGGCGTCCGCGAGCGAGCGGAGCTCGTCGATCGAGAGGTCCGCCGCGGTATGGGAGATGAGTTTGACGCCGCCGCAATCGGTCCCGGACGCGATCAGGGCGTTGATGTCGGTCCCCGCGCCCTTCGTGCGCGCTTTCTTGAGCTCCTTCTCCAGCGCGCCCGCGCGCTCGACGAGATCGCCGACGCGGCGGGGCAGGTTCTGCTCGGGCACCTTGAGGTCGTCGGTGAGCTCGCGTATGATTTCGTGCTGCGCGCGATAGCGGTCCAAGAGCCCCTTGAGCGTGAGCGCCTCGATGCGGCGCATGCCCGCGCCGGGCGAGCTCTCGCGCAGCACCGTGAACACGCCGATCTTCCCGGTATTGTCCACGTGGGTGCCGCCGCAGAGCTCCATGCTGAAACCGGGCACGCTCACCACGCGCACGCGCGACTCGTATTTCTCGTCGAAGACGGCGGTCGCGCCCATCGCGATGGCCTCCTCCAGCGCGCGCTCAATCGTCTCCACCGGGGCGTTTTCCCATATCTTGCCGTTTACGATCTCTTCGATCTTCGCCAGCTCCTCGGCGGTCACGGCCTGGAAGTGCGAAAAGTCGAAACGCAGGCGCTCCGGATCGACCTGCGATCCGGCCTGCTTCACGTGCTCGCCGAGCACCGACTTGAGCGCGGCCTGCAGCAGGTGCGTGGCGGTGTGATTCGCGCGCGTGAGGTTGCGTCGCACGCTGTCGATCGACGTCGTGATCGCGTCTCCGGCCGTGAGCGACCCGCGCTCCATCCGGCCGACGTGGACGACGGTGCTGTTGATCTTGCGGGTGTCCTCGACGGCAAAGCGCGCGCCGCCGGCGGTGGTGATGACGCCGCGGTCGCCGACCTGTCCGCCGGACTCGCCGTAGAACGATGTGGCCGCGGCGACGATCATCCCGTCCATGCCCTCGGCGATCGAATCGACGACGCCGTTCGCGTCCGCGACCAGCGTGACGACGCTCTCTGTGACGTCGGCGTCGTAGCCGCGGAATTCGGTCGCGCCGGCCCGCTTCGAAAGCTCGTCCATGACGGCGAGCATCGAGGAATCGATGCCCTTCCAGCTTTTCTTGCCGCGCTCGCGCTGGTCGTTCATCTCCCGCTCGAACCCGACGAGGTCCACGCCGAGCTTCTCCTCCCGGGCGATCTCGACGGTCATCTCCACGGGGAAGCCGAAGGTGTCGTAGAGAAGGAAGGCGTCGCGTCCGGAGATCTCGCGCACGCCGGATTTTTTCAGGGATGTGATGATCTCGTCGAGCCGGTCCATGCCGTTGTCGAGCGTCTCGAGGAAGCGCCTCTCCTCGCCCTCGATGACGGCCTTCACGTTTTTCGCAGCCGGCTTGATCTCCGGGTAGTACGGCGCCATCGCCGCGACGATGGGATCGACCATCCGGAATACGAACGGCTCGGTGACGCCGATCTGCCGCCCGAAGCGAAGCGCGCGCCGGAGGATGCGCCGCAGGACATAGCCGCGTCCTTCGTTGGAGGGGTAGGCGCCGTCGGACATCGCGAAGGTGAGCGCGCGGGCGTGCTCCACGAGCACGTTGATGGGCACGATGTTCTTCCCCTCGTACGGGGTCTTCGTCTCGCGCGAGACGAAATCGACAAAGCCCTTCAGCTCGTCGGTGTGATAGATCGAATCGACGTTTTGCACGAGCGTGGCCAGGCGCTCAAGCCCCATCCCCGTGTCGATGCCGGTCTTTGGAAGCGGGGACAGATTCCCGGCGGTGTCCTGGAAGTACTGGTTGAAGACGAGGTTCCAGTACTCGAGAAAGCGCTCGCACTCGCACCCGGGCTTGCAGTCGGGCGAGCCGCAGCCGAAGGCCGGCCCGCGGTCGAGGTAGAGCTCGGAGCACGGGCCGCACGCGCCCGAATCGCCCGCCGGGCCCCAGAAGTTGTCCTTCTTGCCCAGGCGCACGATCTTCTCGGCGGGAACGCCGATGGACTTATTCCAGATGGCGAAGGCCTCGTCGTCGGCCTCGTAGATGGACACCCAGATGTCCTTCTTGTCGAAGCCGATCACCTTCGTGGAATAGTCCCAGGCGTAGGCGATCGCTTCGTTCTTGAAGTAATCGCCGAAGGAGAAGTTGCCCAGCATCTCGAAGAAGGTGCAGTGGCGCTTGGTGTTTCCCACGTTCTCCAGGTCGCTGGTCCGGAAGCATTTTTGGACGGAGGCCGCTCGCGTGTAGTCGAGCGCGACGGTCCCGGCGAACATGGGCTTGAACTGCACCATGCCGGCCGTGGTGAACAGCAGCGTGGGATCGTCCCGGGGGATGAGCGGACTCGAGGGAACGATGCGATGCTCGCGCTCCCGGAAGAACTGGATGAATGAATCGCGAAGATCCCTGACGTGCATCATGGCCGACCTCGTGGCTGCGGAAATACTGCCGGAAAAATTTGGTTGAAATGTTCGGCGTGACCGGGCAGGGTCCCGGATCATGCCCGGAAAACCGATGTTTATTCAACGATCGACCCGATGAACGTCAATAGAAAAAATAGAAAATTTCGGGGTCCGAATGGGATTGCGTAGCCTCCTGCCGCTCGTCGCGGCGCTCATCGTGCTTTCGCCCGCGTACGGCGCGCCGACGGAGCGCGACATGCTGGTCACGGTTGCCCCGCAGTCGGACATGCTCCTCGTGGGCGGCGCGGCGCGGGTCCTTGCGGACCCGGATGGCGCGCTCACGCCCGCCGAGGCGCTCGCGTCGAAAAACTGGCGGACCAATGACGGGCCCTTCATCCGTTTCGGCTACACCCGCGCGGTGGTCTGGGTCCGCTGGGACATCCTGAACGCCGCCGGGACCGAACGCTATCTTGAGATACCCCAGCCGGCGACCGACCGCATCGATCTCTCCGTCTTCGAGGCGGGCGCCGAACGCGCGACCAGGAAAAGCGTGGGCGACTGGTTCCCGTTCCGTAATCGCGAGATCGATCACCGGAACTACGTCTTCTCGGTGCCGCCGCGGGGCGTGCCGGCCACCTATCTGTTCCGCATCAGCTCGACCAGCTATATCACCTTCCGTCCGGTGCTGTGGGCCGGGGACGCCTTCGCGCGCCATGATCGCTTCGATTTGGCGCTCATCTGGGCGTTCTTCGGCATCATGATCGTGATGGCGCTCTACAACCTCATCATTTTCGTCTCGGTCCGGGAGGGCGCCTATCTGTTCTATGTGCTCCTGTGTCTCGGGTATGCCGTCCACATCATCGCCTGCCGCGGCCTGGGCTTCCAGTATCTCTGGCCCGAATCGCCGGTCTGGGCGAACATCGCGCCCGCCACCTTTCTCATCGTCATTGCGCTGATGATCATGCAGTTCGCGGTCTATTTTCTTCGCCTCAAAACCGAAGCGCGGCGCCTGTATGTCGCCATCAACATCGCGACGGCCGTGATCCTGGTCAACCTCGTGATGACCACCGTGTTCCATGTCGGCACCTTCAGCAATGTGGGGTTTCTCGCGGCGATTGGCGCCTCGTTCGTCATCTCGGTCTATGCGGTCTATCGCGCGGCGAAGGGATCGCGCCCGGCGCTCTTCTACAGCGCCGCGTGGATATGGATGTTCGCGATGATCATCATCGGCAGCCTGTACACCTCCGGCGGACTGCACATCCCCTTCGTGAGCGCGTGGTCGATCCAGATCGGCGGTTTCGTGCAGACGGTGCTGCTTTCAATCGGCCTTGCGGACCGCATCAATTCGATGCGGCGCGAGCTCATCGTCCTCAACACCGGACTGGAGCGCAAGGTCATGGAGCGGACGGAGGAGCTCCAGGCGGCGATGGACGAGCTCACGGCGCTCAACGAAAACCTGGCCGACACGAACCAGCGCCTGGAGGAGGCGCACCGGATCGCGCGGCGCGACATGGACATGGCCGTGACCGTGCAGGCCAATTTCCTTCCGCAGGAGCCGCCCGGGTCCCCGGAGTGGGAGTGCGCGTTTTTTTTCAGGCCGATGGCGGGCGTGTCCGGCGATTTTTACGATTTCTACGTGGCGGACGGCCGGTTCGCGGGCGTCGGCATCTTCGACGTTTCCGGCCACGGTATCGCCTCGGGCCTGGTGACCATGATCGCGAAATCGGTCATCCTGCGCGCGTTTGCCGAGGGCATCGGCCGGGGCCTGAACGAGGTGCTGGAGAACGCCAATGTCCGTCTCCAGACGGAGATCGGCGGGATCGACAACTATATCGCCGGGTCGCTCCTGCGCTTTGCGGACGGGGAGGTCGAGTTCGTCAATGCGGGACACACGGACGTTTTTCGACGCTCGAAGGGTGCGGTCGCCCCGGTGCGAAAGGCCGACGACTCGACGCTCGATGGCGTCTTCCTGGGATTGAGCGGGTTCTCCTATCCGTATGAGGTCCTCCGCTTCGCGGTTGATTCGGGCGATTGCCTGCTCCTGTACACGGACGGACTCGTCGAGGCTGAGGGTCCGCGCCAGGAGCGCTATGGACACGGCCGCATCATGCGGTCCCTCGCGAATGCGCCGGCGGAAGGAGCGCAGGCGGTCCGTGACGCGGTTGTCGAGGATTTCTTCTCGTTCGTCGGTCGCGACGCGGCGCTCCGCGACGATGTCACCGTCATGGTGTTGCGGCGGCGATGATGCGCGGGCCCGACAGCGGCACCATCTGCCAGCCGGGGCGCGGCGCGTCGTGCGCCCTGTGCTGCGGGAGCCACAACTATCGCGCGGGCCGCGACGAGATGGACGCGCTCTTCCGTGCGCGGCGGCGCGCCTTTCCGGCGACGGTCCCCTCGCCGCTGCCCATGGTGATCGACGACGGTATCCAGTGTCCCTACGTCGGGTTTATCGACGAGGCCGACTCGATCATCGGCTGTCTGCTCTATTTCGACGAGTCGTCCGCGTCCGGCGACCACCGCGCCTTCATGGCGCGGACCTGCCGCGTGTTCTCCTGCATGGCGCGCGAGACGCTCTCGCCCGACGAGGTGCGCTTCGCCGCCGCGCTGATGGGCGACTGGCTTCATTACGGCCTGCTCATCAACGACATCGCCCTGCTGCGCGACTTGATGCGCCGCTTCGCGCTGCCGGCGCATGTGACCAGCGAGGAACGCGAAGCTGTGCGCGAGCGTCTCTCTCGCGCCGCGTTTTCGCCAAAAATGTGTTGACGGATATGGAAAACCCGCCAATACATCGGCACGGAAGCCCCATGGAGCCAATTGTTGAACATAGCCGGCCGTACCGGATCCTCTATTTCTGTTTCTTCGGATTTCTGATCACGTCGTTCTTTTCCATATCGCTCAATCAGGGCTTTCTCGCCCTGTGCGTCGCGGTGTGGCTGTACGGCCTCATCAGGAAAACGCCGGATATCTCATTCTATCGGAGCGGTCTCGAGCGGCACATCGCCGTGTTCGTGGGCGTGTCGGTTTTCGTCGCCTTCCTTTCTCCGATGGTCGTCCAGAACCTGCAATGGATGGGAGACCACCTGCTCGCGGCGGCCTTCTTCGTCACCGCATCGGTCGTCTCGACGCGGGAGGACCTCGCGCGCGTGATCAAGGCGCTCGTCGTCATCGCCATAGTGAGCTCCGTCGCGGGCATCGTGCAGCTGGCGACGGGCATCGACTTCTCGGCGACCTGGGTTCGCTTCGCGAAAACCGGAAGCCTCGCCCCCGTGTACGGCAAGGACCTCGTCGAGGGGCTCCTGGGCCTCAAGCTCTCCTACGGTGGTTACATGATGACGATCATGCTGCCGCTGGCGTACCTCTCCTTCGCGCGTCCCGACGAGGTCCGCGGCTGGTCGCGATTGCCGGTCCGCGTCGGCGCGGTCCTTTCGTTCGTCGCGGTGGTCATCAGCTGGACGCGATCGGCGCTCGTGGCGCTGCCCGCGGCGGCCTTCCCGCTTTTTTTCAAACGAAAAAAGCTCTTCGTCGCGATCATGCTTATCATCATCGTCGTGGTGATGCTGGTATTGTCCATGTTCGGCCAGGGGAGCGCGAAGCGGATCATCGGCCCCGATGGGGTGAACGTCCATGCCGATTCCGTGCGCGATTTCTTCGTCTGGACGCTCAACCTGGGGTCGCCCGGCCGCGTGCTCATCTGGCAGACGGCGACGCGCGTCTGGCTCAAGCATCCCGTGTTCGGCGCGGGCGGCGCGCACTACTACGAGGTGTACAAAGAGGTGATGGCCGAGCATCCCGACGAGCAGCCGCCGATGATATCGCACGCGCACAACGATTACCTCAACATGCTGGCGCGCAAGGGGATCGTCGGATTCGCGGCGTTCATCTATCTGCTCGCCGGTCTCTTCCGATACATGGTCGTGAACCTGCGTGACATCCGCGACCGCGCCGCGCGACTGCTCTACATGGGGCTCTTCGCGTCGTTGTGCTGCTTCTGCGCGGCGATGCTGTTCCAGTGCTATTTTTCCGACGATAAAAATGTGGTCATGTTCTGGTTCGTCGCGGGCTTGCTCGCCGCCATCGTCAAGATCGAGCGGGCCGAGCGCGAGGCCGAGGGTGCGTCATGAGCCCATTGCTGTGGCACAAGCTCCAGCTCTTTGCGGCGTCCTTCGCCGTCTCGGTGGTGGCCGTGCCGCTCATCATGAAGCTGTCGGAGACCTTCGGGCTCTATGACCGCATCGACGAGCGCAAGATCCATAAAAAGAAGATCAGCCGGCTCGGGGGGCTGGGGATATTCCTGGGCTTCATCATGCCGTTCCTCTATACGGTGTTCTCGGTGGCGAACCCGGGCTTCAACGTGCCGCTGTATCTCGGCGCGCTCGCGGTCATCTTTCTCACCGGGTTCTTCGACGACATCAGCCATGTGCGCGCGCGGTACAAGCTCATCCTGCAGATCGTCGCGGGCGTCCTCGTGTGGGCGGCGGGACTGAGCTTCAACAAGTTCAATTTCCTGAACCTCTTCGAGATCAACTTCGGCTACTTCTCGGTGGTGATCACGGTCTTCTGGGTGGTCGCGTTCGTGAACGCGATCAACTTGCTCGACGGGATGGACGGGCTGGCCTCGGGCATCGTCTTTATCGCGAACATCTTCGTCTTCTATATCGCCTTCACGACGGGAAACGCCCTCGTGGCCTCCATGTCGATGGTGATGGCGGGCTCGATCCTCGGGTTTTACATTTTCAACTTCCCGCCCGCGAAGATCTTCATGGGGGACGGCGGGGCGTATTTCCTCGGCTTCATCTACGCGACCATGCCGCTGATGGGCGTGAAGAAATCGTCGGTCGCGACCATCTTCCTTATCCCGCTCATCCTCCTGCTGGTGCCCATGCTGGACATCGTGCAGGTAGTCCTCAAGCGCGTGAAGATGGGCTACAATATCTTCATCGCCGACAAGAACCACCTGCACCATCGCCTCCTCGGCATCGGATTGTCGATCCGCGGGGTGCTCGTGGTGGTGTACGGCTACACCGTCATGTTGGGGCTCACCTCGGTGCTCATGGTGCGCATCGACCCGCACCATTCGCTTCTCCTCTTCGTCATCATCGGCCTTCTGATGTTCCTCTCGTTGTACCTGCTCAACTCGGCCGAGCGCATTATCGAGCGGCGCGACGGGAGCGACTGACGTGAACATCCCGTTTCACCGCGCCCGCATCACGCCCGACGAGATCGACGCCGTGAACGAGGTGCTGCGCAGCGGGTGGATCACCATGGGGCGCGCGACGCTGGCCTTCGAGGAGCGATTCGCCGCCGCGGTCGGCGCGCCGCACGCGATCGCGGTGAGCTCGTGCACGGCCGCGCTGCACCTCGCGCTCGTGGTGCTGGGCGTCGGGCCCGGCGACGAGGTGATCGTGCCCGCCGACACCTTCGTGGCGACCGCCGAGGCGGTGGAATACTGCGGCGCGCGCCCGGTCCTGGCCGACATCGACCGTGACACGCATTGCGTGGGCCCGGCGGCGCTCGAGCGCGCGATCACCCCGCGCACGCGGGCCGTAATCCCGGTCCATTTCGCGGGGCAGCCCTGCGACATGGCGGCCATTATGGATATCGCGCAACGGCACGGCGCCCGCGTGGTGGACGATGCGGCGCACGCCTTTCCGGCGAGCATCGGCGGTGCCGCGATCGGCTCCTGTGCCGACCTCACCTGCTTCAGCTTCTACGCGACCAAGACCCTCACCACCGGCGAGGGGGGCATGATCACCACGCGCAATCCGGAGTGGGCCGATGCGCTCGCGACGCTCCGCCTGCATGGGATGTCGCGCGACGCGTGGCGGCGCTACTCCGGCGAAACATCCTGGCGCTACGACGTCACGCGCCTGGGCTATAAATACAACACCACCGACATCGCCGCCGCGATCGGTCTGGGTCAGCTCGCGCGGGCCGACGCGCTGCGCGACGAGCGCGAACGCATTGCGCAGCGCTATTCGCGCGCCTTCGCGGCCGATGCGGCGCTCATTCCCTACGCCATCCGGCCGGGGGGCGTGTGCGCCTGGCACCTGTACCCGCTCAAGCTGAATCTCGATTCGCTGACCGTCGACCGGGACCGGTTCATGGCGCTCATGCGGGAGCGGGGGGTCGCCACCAGCGTGCATTTTATTCCGCTCTACCACTTTACCCATTTCAAGGGACGGGGCTGGTCTCCGGACGGGTTTCCGGAGAGCGAATGGGTCTTCGCGCGCGAGATCAGCCTCCCGCTCTATCCCGGCATGACCGACGCCGAGGTCGATTACGTCATCGACGCGGTCCTCGGCATCGCGCGTGCGAACCGGAGGTGAGAGGGCGTGACGGCGATCATGATCCGCTACATCGTCCTGCTCGCCATCGCCACGGCGACGACCGCCGCGCTCATGGTCGCGCTCGCGCCCGCGGGCAGCGGCCTCGTCTTTTCGGGCTTTGCGCTGATTGCCAATCTCGCGCTTTTTGTACTCGTCGCGGCCGTCGATCACTATCTGCTGCCGCGCCTTCGGATGCTGCGGCGAAGGGCCGCCGGTGCCGATGCGGTCCCCAACGTGCTCGGCGGGGAGCGCCGCGCGCCGCGGGCGATCGTCGTGGGCGCGGGCGAGGCGGGCCGGACCATCGTTGTCGAGTACCGCAAGCGCGGCCGCGATCGTGAGGTCGTCGGGTTCGTCGACGACGATCCCGCGAAGTTCGGCGCGACCGTGGAGGGCCGCCGGGTCCTGGGGTCCGTGGACCGCCTTCCCGAGCTTATCGTATCGCACAACGTCGACGAGGTCATCGTCGCGATTCCCTCCGCGGCGGGCGCGCGGATCTACCGGATCATCACCGCGGTCAAGGCGGCGCATCCGGGCGTGATGATCCGCATCCTGCCGTCGGTGATGCGCGCCTTCGACACGCCGCTCGTGCCGGAGCTCCGCGAGATCGACATGGCCGACCTCATCGATCGGGACGAGATCGTCGTGGACACGGGGCGCATCCGCGAGCGCTTCGGCGGGGCCACGGTGCTGGTCACGGGCGCGGGCGGGAGCATCGGTTCGGAGCTGTGCCGGCAGATGCTTCGTTTCTCGATCACGCGCCTCGTCGCAATCGGCCACGGGGAAAACTCGATCTACGAGCTCGCGAAGAACCTGCGCGATCATCTCGCCGCGCTGCCGGACCCGCCCGCGGTCGAGTATCGCATCGTCGACATCAAGGATTACGCCCTGCTCGAGCGGGTGTTCGCCGAGCACCGTCCGGACGTGGTCTTCCACGCCGCGGCGCACAAGCACGTTCCCCTGATGGAGTTCAACGAGGCCGAGGCCGTGCAGAACAACGTGGGCGGCAGTTACGCGCTCCTGCGGCTTGCGCGGAAGTACCGCGCCGGGCGCTTCGTGATGGTGTCCACCGACAAGGCGGTGAACCCCACGAGCGTGATGGGCGCCACCAAGCGCATCACGGAGCTGCTCACGCTCTCGTTTCACCGTCGCTACGGGCTCACCACCGCCATCGTGCGCTTCGGCAATGTGATCGGGAGCCGCGGCTCCATCATCCCCCTGTTTCGCGAGCAGATCGCGCGCGGCGGCCCCGTGACGGTCACGCACCCGGACGTTGAGCGATACTTCATGTCCATCCCCGAGGCCTCGATCCTCGTGATCAACGCCGCGGCCTATGCGGCCGGGGGCGAGATCTTCGTGCTGGACATGGGCCGCCAGCACCGGATCCTGGAGGTCGCGCAGCGTTTGATCCGCCTCTGCGGGCGGGAGCCCGGGCGCGACATCGCCATAACGTTCACGGGACTGCGGCCGGGCGAGAAGCTCTCGGAGGAGCTGCACTACGCCCGCGAGGACCTGTCACGCACCGCGAACGACAAGATATTCCTCCTGAACCAGCGCCGGCAGGGCGCCGACCTCCCGGCGCTCGACCGGTTTGTGACTGCCGGCATCAAGCGGCTTCCGAGCCTCACCTCCGCCGAGATTCGCCGGGAGATCAAAAGGATCGTGCCCGAGTGCCGCTTTACGCCGGAACAGTCGCGAAAGAGGGCCTCGGACCGCCTGGTGACGTAGACTACCTGCACGATTACCACATAGCGCGCAGGATCAAAACTTATATTTTAATATGTAAAAGTATTATTCCGATTAGAATATTCGTGATAAAATATAAGCCCATTTGGGCTTTTTTAATTGACTATTATTGGACCTGTTGGTACCATGGAGTATAGAACAATCCGTGGAGGGTAATATGAAACAAATATGTTCGTACCTATGTATTCTTTTTATTTCAATTGCGCTTTCTTTGGGATGCGCCCAGAAGGGTGGTGATGATGGCGGCGGCGGAGGCGGCGGATCGGCCGGAAACGCCACTTCGATGGAATCCAACGACCAGCAGGCGGGCGACACGGAGTTCCAATTCGACACCACCACCAAGGTGGACCTCGCCACGACGATAACCGACGCGGACACCAATGCGCCGATCGCGCAAGTTTCGATCACGGTTACCGATCCCCAGAATCGCACCATCAATTCCGGGACAACCAATGCGGACGGCATCGCGGACTTCACGCTGGTGATCGAGAACTCCATCGAGAGCGTCACGGTCATCGTCCGTCACGAGCAGTATGAGGAGTTCAGCTTCGTCGTGAACGACGTGAAGAAGCTCGCGGAGATCGCGCGCGACATCAAGCTGAAGAAAAAGGTCGTGGTCGTTCCCATCGTCGATTCCGACGGCGACGGCGTTGCCGATGCCGACGACGAATTCCCGAACGAGAAAAAATACGCGAAGTCGGTCAAGGGCGCGTTCACCCTGGTGTTCGAGGACCTCTATCCGGTCCCGGGCGACGCGGACTTCAACGACGCGGTCGTGAAGCTCACGATCGAAGAGCGCATCAACGCGCAGAACAAGATCGCCTATATCAAGATCACCGCGCAGGCGCTCGCCAGCGGGGCGGGGTACAACAACCAGTTCGGGATCAACGTGCTCGGTTCGGAATATCTCCTGATCGCGAACTTCAAGGGCGACCTGAACGATGGCGACGGGACGCGGATTGACGATCCCTTCCAGCCGTCAGCGTTTATTCGCGTGCAGGAGATCGTGCTCGATACGCCCATCGACCGCTCGGAGATCGCGCCCATGCCCTACGACCCGTTCCTGATTCCAAACGGCGTCAATTGGCCGCGGGGAAATGTAGACTATAAGGGCGAGGTGCATCTTCCTTTCGTCGATTCCGCGTACAAGAACAGCGGCGGCATGGTGCTCGATTCGACCGGCTTCCCGTGGGCGCTTCTGGTCCCCGGCAACTGGCACTGGCCGCTCTCCGGTCGCAGCATTTATGACGGATATCCCGACTTCCGCGCCTGGTATGAGTCCCGCGGCGCCGTTTCGGCAAATTGGTACACCAATGTGGTCGGACAGTATGTGTATCCATATACGCTGGAGGGCCAGCTGGCGCTCACGGCGGCGTCGAAATCGGCCCTGGTTGCTTTTGTAACCGCCAAGGGGTTCGCCTACCGGTATCCCATCGGCATCGCATTGTTCCTTGTCGTAGGGTTGCTGGTGTCGATTTTCGTCTATCACCACATTCGCATCGGCGGCTTGAAAAAGCAATAGTCGCATTCCGCGTGTGCGCACGCGCGCATTCGATTGTGCACACGCGATTGTCATCGAGCCTTAAAAGGAAAAAGCCCCTTCGGGGGCTTTTTCCGTTGATGAGCCGGGAGCGTTCGTGCGGAGCCCTGCCGTCTCATTCGACCCCCTGCTGGGATAGGTTCTTACAGCAGTCCCAGCCTCTCCAGGTCGGGCTCGTCGAAGCCGAAGTAGTGCCCGAGCTCGTGGATGACGGTGATGCGGACCTCCGAGCGAAGTTCGCGCTCGTCGCGGCACATCTCCATGAGGGGAATGCGGAAGATGTAGATGCGGTCGGGGCTCACCGGCGGGAAGTCGATATGCCGGTCGATGAGGGAGGTCCCTTCATAAAGCCCCAGGAGATCGTCGGCGCCCTCGCGCTCGGCCTGCTCGCGCGTGGGCCGGTCCGCGATCTCGAAGATCACCTCGCGCGCGCGCTCGCGCAGGTCCTCCGGCAGGGCGTCGATGACGCTTCGGATGGTCCCGCGGACCATCGACTCGAATCTGTTCCGTTCAATCCGCATGGCATGTCCCGATGGCGCAATCGGAGGACATCGCATGCGGTATTTCAAGAACTTTCCGATCGGCGCGCGAAGGGATTGTCGGAAAATGGTTGCTTTTTTTTCATCGCCCGTCATGGTCGATCCGGCTTTCCCGTCCCCGCTCGTGGAGGTGGCACCGCATGAAAATCTGTCCCGTCTGCACGCACGTTATTATCGAAGATGACGCGCGGTGCCGCACGAAATGCGGGGCGCGCCGATGGGGCCGATGAACTGGCGCGAGGAATACCGGGCGAAAATCCAGACGGCCGACCAGGCCCTTGCGCGCCTGCGCTCGGGGCAGCGCGTCTTCGTGGGATCGTCGTGCGGCGAGCCGCAGCACCTGGTGGACGCGCTCCTCGGAGGCGCCGAGCGCCTGCGCGATCTCGAGATCGTGCGCCTCCTGAGCCTGGAGGGCTCCATCACCTCCATTTACGGCGACCGCGAGTACGGGCACACCTTCACGGTGCGCAGCATCTATCAGGGCGCCGGGCAGTCGGAGTTCCTGAGCGCCAACTGGCGCTTCTTCGCGCCCATGGACATCTCGCTCATCCCGCGGTTGTTCGCCGCGCGCAAGCTCCGTATCGACGCCGCACTCGTGCAGGTCTCGCCGCCGGACGAGTTCGGCTGGATGAGCCTGGGCATCTCCGTGGACATCACCCGCGCCGGGGCCCGCGCGGCCGACTATCTCGTGCTGCAGGTGAACCCGCGTATGCCGCGCGTCCTGGGGCAGGGGTTCATTCACGTAAGCGAGGCGCACGCGATCGTGGAGCACGAGGAGGAGCTGCTCGCGGTGCTGGAGTTCCCCGCGCCCGACGCGAGCGACGCCATCGCCGAGCTTATCGAGAACCGGGTCGACGACGGCGCCACCATACAGCTCGGGCTCGGCCATGGCGCGGACGCGGTCATCGCGGCGCTCGCCGCGAAGCGCGATCTCGGCGTCCACACGCAGTACTTCACCGACGGCATCATGCAGCTCATGAACGCCGGCGCCGTCACCAACCGCCGGAAGACCGCACACGAGGGCAAGTCCATCGCGAGCACGGCGATGGGCACCGAGGACCTCTATCGCTTTGTGCACGACAACCCGGGCGTGGAGTTCCACGCGTCCGACTATATCAACAATCCCGCCGTGATCGCCTCGCAGCACCGCATGACCGCCATTAATTTCGGGACGGCCATCGACCTCACCGGGCAGATCGCGATCGACGCGCTCCCGCAGAACCACTTCTCCGGCGTCACGGGCGTCACCGACTTCGTGGACGGCGCGGTGCATTCGCCCGGGGGCCGCTCCATCATGGTGATCCCCGCGCTCACGGCCGACGGGACGTCCTCGCGGATCGTGCCGGGGCTCGCGGGCGGTTCGGTGGTGATCCCTCGCAGCGACGTCTACCACGTGGTGAGCGAATACGGCGCGGTGAACCTCTACGGCAAGAACATCGAGGAGCGGGCGATGGCGCTCATCGGCATCGCGCATCCCGACCACCGGGAGGCGCTCTTCGATCGCGCGCGCGCCGACGGGCTCATCGGCCCGCGCGTCACGCTGCAGCAGTCGCTGTGCGGCGTGTACCCCGCGCACCTCGAGGACGCCAAGACCTATGGCGATGCCGTCATCGTCTTCCGGCCGGTGCGGTCGGGCGATGCGCGGCGTTTGCAGGAGCACTTCTATTCCATGGAGATGACCGACGTGGCCACGCGCTTCTTTCAGCCGCGCGCCTCGTTCTACCGCGACCAGATCCAGAGCATGTTCGAGGTCGATTACCGCAACCACCTCACCATCGTGGCCATCGAGGGCGACGCGGACTTCGGGCGCATCATCGGCGTGGGGGAGTACGTGATAGAAACCGGGCGCAACGAGGCCGAGGTCGCCTTTTCGGTCTCGAAGGAGTGGCAGGGCAAGGGGATCGCGAAAGAGCTCCTTGTGCGGCTCACGACCGCCGCGCGGGAGAACGGGATCGAGGGCTTCCGCGCCTTCATACTGCCGCGCAATCAGGCGATGATCCAGCTCTTCCGGAAACTTCCGTTCGGCATCGAGACGGCCGTTGACGAAGACTGCCTGGTCCTGTCGTGCCGCTTCGAGGCCGACTGACGTGGCGCGCGCTCGATCGTCGGGCGTCCCCGCGGGCGGTTCCACGGCGCGTTCGTTTCCGCTCTCGTCGAAGGAGGGAACGCGAACTGAATACACCATGATCGCCGCCGTCGTGCGCGTGTCGCTGCGGAGGCGGATGGGTTTTCTATACACTTTACGACATGAAGGATGATTGCTCCATGAACATGAAAAAAAAGAAATCAACCCCACTCATCGCGTGCGCCGTCGCGGCGATGGTCGCCGCCGTGCTGCTGGGAGCGCTTGCCGTGGCCTGTTCCGGGGAGCGCGCGCTCAAGAGCGCCGGCGCCGGGAAGGACTTCATCGACGAGGCGCGCTGGATCTACGTCGCGCTGGCCTGCGGCGACGGCCCCCTGCCCGACGGCGTGGACGCGGCGGCCCGCGCGCGGCACTGCGCCACGCTTACGGATTACGCGAAACGGTATCGGACGAACTTTATCGAAAAGTCCCGCCCCTTCTTCGACGAGGTGGTGCCCCGCGACGCGCCGGGGGCCGTCGTGTACCCGTTCGGCGGGAGCGACGTGTGCACGACGCTCGCGACGTTCCCGAACGCGACGGAGATCACCACGATCTCGCTGGAGAACGCGGGCGATCCTCGCATGATCCCCCGGGACAACCACGCCCGCCAGCGTACGGTGATGGCGCAGGTGCGGAAGGTCGTGGGCACGTATCTCCTCGCGCACGACAACAGCAATACCAATATCCACGACGCCGACCGGATCCTGCTGGGCGGGCAGCTCACCTTTTCGCTCGTCGCGGCCGTCATCTTCGGCCTGGAGCCGGTGTCGGTGCGCTATTTCCGGATCGAGCCCGACGGCGCGCTGCACTATTATACCCCCGACGAAATTTCCGCGCTGGAGCACGTCAAGGGCACGCGGCTGCACCGCGCCTGGGTGGACCTCAACTATTCGGTCGCGTTCCGGAACGTGGAGGTGGTGTACCGGCGTAAAGGCGTGACCGGCGCCCGCGGGCTCCTGGTGCACCGGCACATGGGCGCCAACCTGCACGACTCGAAATTCGCGAACTCGCCGCTTCTGGCGCACCTGCGAAAGAAGGGGAAGGTGTCCGCCATGACCAAGGCCGCGAGCTATCTGTTGTGGTACGATTCGTTCTCGGCGGTTAGGAACTACCTGCTGCAGAACATGGTCTTCATGATTTCCGATTCGACCGGCATCCTGCCGCATCACGCGCAGGCCGCGGGGTTCGAGCAGATCACCTACGGCTCGTTCAACGGGGCCTTTCTCGCCAATCGCGGAGGCGCGGCGGCGGCGGAGCTGCGGGTGTTCTGGAAGGCGCGCAACGCGGGGCCGCTCAAGTTCCGCTACGGCTACTCGGACGACCGGGGCGCGAGCCACCTACTCATCACGCGTCCGCGGAAGTCGTGATCCGCAGCGCGCGCAGGCACAGCAGGGTGATGTCGTCGGACTGCGGCGCGCCGCCGGCGTGCTCGCGGACGGCGGCGATCGTCCGGGCGACCGTTTCCTCCGCCGAGGCCGAGTGCGCGCGCGCGAGCGCGCGGATCAGCCCCGGCTCCCCGAAGAATTCCCCGCGTTCGTTGAGCGCCTCGGTCACGCCGTCGGTGTAGACGAGGATGCGCTCGCCGGGCCGCATTGCGATGATCGCGTCGCCGAACGCGGCGCCGTCGTCGGCGCCCAGCGCGATCCCGCCGGGAATCGCGAGCGGACGGATGTCGCCGTCTGCGCCCATGAACAGCGGCGGATTGTGCCCCGCGTTCGAATAGGCGAGCTCGCCCGTCGCGCAATTGTACACGCCGCAAAACGCCGTGACGAACATCGCCGAGTCGTTCTCGCGCGCGAGCTCCTCGTTGACGCGCTCCAGGAGCGCTGCGGGTCGCCGGTAGCTCGTCGCGAAGGCGCGAAAGAGCGTGCGGGTGACCGCCATCAAGAGCGCCGCCGGGACGCCCTTGCCGGACACGTCGCCCACGAGTAGAAAGAGCCGGTCCTCGTCCAGCGGGACAATGTCGTAGAGATCGCCGCCGACCTCCCGCGCCATCTCGATGGCCGCCGCGATCTCGTACTCCTCGCGGCGGTCGGCGGGCCGCGGCGGGGCGGGAATGAAGCTCATCTGGATGGTGCGGCCCACCGCGAGCTCGCTCTCGATGCGCTCCTTGGCCGCCGTGGTCTCCCGGAGGTTCGCGATGTATTCGCGCAGCGAGAGCTTCATGGAGCGGAAGGACTCGGCGAGCATCCCGATCTCGTTGGCGAGGTCCGCATGCGGCACGTCGATGTCGAGGTTGCCGCGGGCGATCTCGCCGGCGACGCGCGAGAGCGAATGGACGGGCCGCGTGATTGAGCGCGCCACGAACAGCACGGCCACGAACAGGGCCAGCATCCCGACGATGATGATGAGAACGATCGTGCGGGCGAGGGCGCGCAGGTCGCCGTAGAGCTCGTGTTCCGGAACGACGATCACGATGATCCAGCCGGTGGCCGCGAGCGAATGGATGTAATGCAGGGAGCGCTTCCCGGTGTGGAAGTCGCGTCCGAACGCGGCGCCGAACGGTTCGACGTCCATGCGTTTGATGATCCGCGCGAGAGACGGGTCGCCGCTCTGCGCGATGCGGGTGAACATGTTTTCGCGCGAGACGAGCCGCCGATCGGGATGGGTGATGAACGTGCCGTCGCGCATGATGAGGAACGCGTATCCCGACTCGAAGAGGCGGATGCCGTTGAGATAGTCGGACAGCCAATCGATTGAGATGTCGACCGTCACGACGCCGGCGAATCGCTGCGCGCCGTTGACGGTGCGATAGAAGGGGACGGAATAGGTGGCCATGAGCACGTTTCCCCCGCCCTCGTCGTAGTAGGGGCCGGTCCAGCCGGGCTGTCCCGTTTCCTTCGGGTGTGCGTACCAGGGCATGGCGAAATAATCGTATCCGGTCCCGCCGAGCACCTTCAGTGACACGGAGCCGTCCCGCTTGAAATGATAGGGTGCGAAGTGTCGCCGCCCGGGGTCGGCGGAGAACGGTTCGAAGGCGGCGCAGGTGCCGAAGATGTCGTTGTTGTTTTCCACCAGTTGCCGCTGCGTTGTGTACAGCCATGGCAGGTCCTGGCGCGCGCCGAGCTGCGCGGCGATGCTTTTCGTGAGCTTCTGAATCGTGTCCGAGTGCGCCGCGATGCGGCCGATGACCGACTGCGCCAGGTGCCGGGCGTTGATCGTCGCGTCCTCCAGCATGATCGCCGAGGTGGCGACATAGTTGTAGGCGAAGGCGACGATGAAGATCATCCCGGTGGTGGAGAGCATCAGGACGATCAATCGGAAGGACAGGGTGCGGCGATTGAGGGCCCCGCGAAGCGATCTGAGGAACCGGGCGAGTTCGTGAAGGGTCATCCCGATGTTCCGCCGGTCGGGAAGGTGAATGCAATGCGATTGGCGTCGCCGGCGCGTTCGTAGCGGACGCTTCGCGCCAGCTCGCGCACCAGGTGGATTCCCAGGCCGCCCGGTTCCCGGTCGTCGATGCCGTCGCCGGTGCGGGGCGGATCGGCCTCGAGCGGATTGAAGGGCCGTCCCCAGTCGGTAACGGTGAGGGTGATCGCGTCCGCCGACGGCGCGATGAGGATCTCGAAATCGCCCGGACCGTCGGCGGGATAGGCGTACGACACGATGTTCACGAGCAGCTCCTCGAGGGCAAGCTCGATACGCAGCGCACGCTCCCGAGAAACGCCCAGTGCCGACAGGATCGCATCGACGCGCGCGCCGGCCGTCTCGATCGATGCGTCCGTCGCCGGAAGGCGAATCGCGGCGTCACGGTCGCGCGGCAAGGGCTTCATCGAGCGAGGGATAGATCGCGAAGAGCGAAATGAACCCCGAAAGGGAGAAGACCTCCCGCACCAGGCCGCTCATGCCGCAGATGCGGATCTCCCCCTCGAGGGGCTTGAGCTTCTTTGCGGTCGCAAGAAAGATCCGAAGGCCCGCGCTCGATATGTACTCGAGGTCGGAGAGCTCGGCCACCAGATGGCGCTCGCCGGACTCGATGAGCGCGGCGCACTCCCTCTCGAACTGCGGGGCGGTGGTCGCGTCCATGCGCCCCGCGACGCGCAGGATGGCGCGCCCCTCCTGTGTGCTGATGCTGACGTCCATGGTCGTCGTCCTCCTGTGCGCTGCTGTGATCGAAGGCTAGTGCGCGTAAATGAAAAATCAATCCAATTTTTTTCCGATCGCGCCGCGGCCAAGAAAAGGATTGCCATCGCCGCGCGGGACGGCTACAGGGGATCATGGCTGATAAACGGGCGCTCATCACCGGGATCCGCGGGCAGGACGCGGCCTACCTCGCGCGGCTCCTCCTGGAGGAGGGGTGCGCGGTGTTCGGGGCCGACAAGAAGAGCGGCGACACCACCTACTGGCGGCTCAAGCGGATGGGCGTGTTCGACGACGTTCGCGTGGTCTACATGGACATGACCGACCAGGCGAATATCATCGCGACATTGGAGGCGGTGCGCCCGGACGAGATCTACAACCTCGCCGCGCAGAGCTTTGTCGAGAACTCCTTCCGCCAGCCGCTTCTGACCACGGACGTGAATGCGGCCGGCACGCTGCGGTTGCTCGAGGCGATCCGCCTCACGCACCTGCCCGCGCGCTTCTACCAGGCGTCCTCCAGCGAGATGTACGGCGCGTCGCGCGAGATCCCGCAGACGGAGCTCACGCCGTTTTATCCGCGCAGCCCCTACGGCGTCTCGAAGCTTTTCGCGCACTGGATCACCGTGAACTACCGCGAATCATACACCATACACGCCTGCTGCGGCATCCTGTACAATCACGAGAGTCCGCTGCGCAATCCCGAGTTCGTGACGCGCAAGATCACCCGCGCGGCGGCCCGCATCGCGCGCGGCCTGCAGGACGAGCTGGTCATGGGCAATATCGACGTGCGGCGCGACTGGGGGTTTGCGGGCGATTATGCCGACGGCATCCGGCGCATCATGCGGCATCCCGTCCCGGACGATTATATCCTGGCGACCGGCGAGTCGCACTCGATCCGCGAGTTCATCGACGAGGCCTTCGCGGCGGCCGGCATCGACATTGACTGGGAGGGGACGGGCGCGAGTGCGCGGGGCGTCGAGCGAAAAACGGGGCGGGCGATCGTGCGCGTGTCGGACGAGTTTTTCCGGCCGGCCGACATCGCCATCGTGCAGGGCGATGCCGCCAAGGCGCGCACGGTGCTCGGCTGGGAGCCGCGCGTCGCCTTCCGGGAGCTCGTGCGCCTCATGGTGGAAAGCGATCTGCGCGAGGCGGACGAGGATCGCGCGCAGGGCGACGGGACATCGGGCGCGTCGCGGCCGCATCCCCGGTAGCGATCGCGCGCTTCGACGGGCGCTCCTAGTTCGATTTCTTCGCCGAGGCGGGCGCAATGAGGGAGTGTTCGCGCAGGATCTGGACGATACGCGCGCCCAGCTCGCTCGCGATCGCCGGCGCGTTCATGGGTTCCGCGGCCCGCTCGCCCGGCTCGTAGCTGCGCGTCTCCGCGCGCCACACGAGCCGGTCGCCCGCGTTCGCATACAGGTCGCTCTCGATGATGAAGATGTCGGTTTCCTTCACCTGTCCCGCGTCGCATGCCTGCCGGTAGGTCTCGTAGTAGTAGTTCGCGTATTTGTCGTAGCGCGTTTCCGGGAACACCGTATCGCCGCCCGGGACATAAACCTGCTTTCGCTCCACCGAGGTGAGGCGCACGATGAGGATCCCGTCGACGCCGAGGGCGGAGAACTTTTTCTCCAGCGCGGCGTAGTCGTACCGCTGGTCGGGCGCCATGAAGTCGAGCCCGGCGACCGCGCCGGTCCCGGACGCGCGCAATCGCTCGACGAGCAGCGTCTCGAAGGTTTGGCGGTTGGAGAGGCGCTCGAAGAGCGCGATCACCGCGATCGTGGAAAACGGACCGCCCGCATACCGCTGGTCCTTCCAGACGGCCGTGAGCCGCGTGGTGGCGCATGCGGAGAACAGCGCCATGACGAGCGCGAGAGCGCATGCGGTGCGGGCTACGCGGGTGTGCATCGTGCTCCTCCGGTGATGGTGTCGCCGTATCCGATCACGCGGAAGCGCACCTGTCAAGCAGGATGCGGTCGTGGCGGCGCATTGTGTGATGATGGTTCCGGCGGCGGGGCAATCGTGTCGCCGGGTATTTTTCCCATGCAGAATCGGCCTCGCCCGGCCGATAGGTAGTGTATACCTCCTTGCGAGCGCGACGCGGACATATGAACGAATCGAACACCGACAAGCCCCTCGAGATATACTACGGAAAGCGCAAGACCGACATTTTGCCGGGCGTGATCGTCGACGATATGGGGCGCCGCTGCGTGAAGGCGGCGCATTACGCCAGCATGAACATCCAGATCCGCAAGCTCTCGATGCTGATGGACATCGCGCGCTCCATCATGGCGGAGATGGACCTGACCACCCTGCTGCAACTGGTGATGAAGACCGTGACGCAGGTGATGAACGCCGACCGCTCGTCGCTGTTTCTGGTGGACCGGGACACGGGCGAGATCTGGTCCAAGGTGGCGCAGGGCGTTTCGGAGATCCGTCTCCCGATGGGAACGGGGATCGCGGGACACGTCGCGCAAACCGGCGAGACCGTCAATATCCCGGACGCCTACCTCGATCCGCGCTTCAATCGCGATTCCGACGAGCGCACCGGCTATCGCACGCAAACCATCCTGTGCATGGCGATCACGAACCCGCGCGGCGAGATCATCGGCTCGATCCAGGTGCTCAACAAGCTCGACGGCACCTCGTTTAGCGCCGACGACGAGGAGCTGCTGGGGGCCTTTTGCTCGCTGGCGGGCATCTCGATCGAGAACGCCTGGGCCTACGAGGAGCTCGAGAAGGAGCGGGCCTCCCTGGAGGTGAAGGTGCGCGAGCGCACGCGCGACCTGCAGATCGCCAAGCAGAAGTCGGACGATCTGCTGCGCAACATCCTTCCCGACGAGACCGCCGAGGAGCTCAAGAGCCGCGGCGTGACCACGCCGCACTACTACGAGCGCGTGACGGTGCTCTTCACGGACTTCAAGGGATTTACGCACGTCGCCGAGAAGCTCAATCCGGCCGACCTGGTCAAGGAGCTGGACCTGTGCTTCTACTACTTCGACGAGGTTTCCGAGCGCAACAAGCTCGAAAAGATCAAGACCATCGGCGATTCGTACATGTGCGCGGGCGGCCTCCCCGCGGCGAACCGCACCAATCCCGTGGACGCCATCCTGGCCGCGCTCGAGATCCGGAATTTCATCGAGCAGACGCGCGCCATCAAGCGCACGTTGGGCGAGAAGTTCTGGGAGCTGCGCATTGGCATCCATACGGGGCCGGTGATCGCGGGGGTCGTGGGCAAGAAGAAGTTCGCCTACGACATCTGGAGCGACACGGTGAACACCGCGAGCCGGATGGAGTCCAGCGGCGTGGTGGGCGAGATCAATATCTCCGGCGCGACCTACGAACTGGTGAAGGACTTCTTTGTGTGGGATTACCGGGGGAAGATCCCGGCGAAGCACAAGGGCGATATCGACATGTATCTGGTGACCCGCATCCGTCCCGAACTGTCGGCCGACGCCGAGGGATGCGTCCCCAACGACCGCTTCCGCGAGTTATACGCGATGCTGTAATCGCGATCGTCGCGACGGTCAGTGGCTTGGTTGATCCACTCGATGTCGTCGCGGGCGATGCGATGTGCTGCAATACCGCGCTCCATGCGGATCATACTTGAAACAGGATTGTGTGAAGATGGCGCCGGGATGCTTCGCTTCCATCGCTTCACGCAATACCGCGCCGCCCGGCCTGCGGGGGCGTCAATCCGACAGGTGCCCCATGTTCCGCAGCTGGCGATCGTGAAATCGCGATAGGACGATGAGCGCGACGTTGGCGCCGATGAGGCAGAAGAACATGTCCCACTGCGCGTCCCACACGTCGCCCTGCGTCCCCAGGAAGGCCTCCGCGCTCGCGCCCTGCGCCGCCGTGACCCACCACTCGATGAGCTCGTAGAAGGCGCTTATCGCCAGACACACGCACACGACGATGAAATACAGGAGTTTCCCCGGCCGAAGCGGCGATGTCCGGATGAGGATCTCTCGCGTCAGGATCGCGGGGATGAAGCCTTGCGCGAAGTGGCCGATGCGGTCGTAGTGGTTGCGCGCGAACCCGAAGGCCTCTTGCATCCAGAACCCGAGCGGGACCTTCGCATAGGTGTAGATGCCGCCCACGGCCAGGATGCAGAAGTGGATGATGAGCAGCGCATAGAGAAGTGTGGTGAGCGGGAAGCGCCGGTATGTCGCGACGAGTAGCGGCAGTCCGATGAGGATGGGGAAAACCTCGAGGATCCACGTGAAGCGGTCGAGCGACAAAACGAGAGAGGTCGCGAGGAGTGCGATGGACGCGGCGAGGAAGGCAAGCGGCAGCCTGTCGGATGTGGTCATGGATGTCCTCCATTCGGTGCGGTGGCAAAGGCTACCAGGCGTCGTGTGCGATGTCAACGCTTGTGCGCGGAGGAACGACAAATTATTGATTGAATTTTTTTCATTGCCGCACGATCGTGAAATGGCGCGCGCCAGTGTCGCCGCGCCGATGCTTGATTCCCAGGGTGCAGCCGTCATGAGATGTCTCCGTATCGTTTCGATGGTAGTGGCGCTGGTCGCGTTTCCGGTTTCCCGCGCGACCGCGGGCGCCGGCGCGAATGCGCCGCTCGACCTGGGAGGCGCCATCGGGGAGGCCATGAAACACAACAATGCCCTCAAGATTGCGCTCGAGAAATCGCGCGAGAGCCGCGCCCGGGTGCGCGAGGCCTGGGGGATGCTGTGGCCGGAGCTTTCAACGGACGTGTCGTACACCGCGATGCGCTCCGATGCGGGCTTGAACGCCGAGATCGCCGGCGTGAGCGACATCCGGTACGTAAATGGCCGCTTCGCGGTGAACCCCGGCCTGTTTTACAACTCCCTGCAGGGATCGCGCGCGGCGCACATCGCGGCGGACAACGAGGTGCGTCGGATACGCACCGACACCGTCACCAAGACCATCGGCCTGTTTTATGACCTCGTGCTCGCCGTGGAAAATGTGGCCATGCGGCGCGAAACCGTCAAGGCGCTCGAGGAAAACCTCCGGGTGCTCACGGTAGGGTATCGGGCGGGGACCGCGAGCAAGCTCGAGTTCCTGCGGGCGAACGTCTCGTGCGCGAATGAGCGCACGCGCCTGATCATCGCCGAAAACGCGCTCGTGAACGCGCAGGCCGCGCTCAACATTCAGCTCGGGCGGGACGTGTTCGCGGCGATCGCGACCGCGGGCGATATCCGCGCGGCCTTCGTCGACGGCGTGGCCGAGAAGACCGTGCGCGATTCGGAGCAGGAGGCGTTCGTGCGCGGAATGATCGGCGCGGCGCTGCGCAGCCGCCCGGAGATCATCCAGGTAAAAATGAAGCGAAAGATCAGACTGCACGAAAAAGGGGCCGCGGAATCGGTGTTTCTGTGGCCCACGTTTTTCGCCCAGGGAAGCTATGGCGCGACAAGCTATCAACGCCGGGATTCGGGGACGAGCTGGGGAGGATCGGGCGATCCCGCGCGCGACGCGTTGCTGAGATCGCTTGGCGAGGCCCTGGCCGACACGATCAGCCCGACGGGATGGAACAGCGCCTGGCAGGTGACCTTCGGCGCGACCTATCGCTGGGGGGCGCTCTCGCCGCTCGATTCGTCGCATGCCAGGGCAGACCAGGCCGCGAGCCGTCACCGTCAGGCGGACTACGAGATGGAGGATTTCATCAAGGCCGTGAAGCTCGACGTGCGCCAGGGGTTCCTGAAGCTGAAAAGCGCCTATGTCGCCATCAAGGCCCAGGAGGGAAACATCGTGATGGCGGAGGAGTCGGTGCGCGTGGCCGGGCTGCAGTACAGGAACGGCATCATCGACAACCAGAAGTTTCTCGATGCGACCGCCGAGCTCGCGACCGCCAAGACCTACTACATCCAGGCGCTCCATGATTTCCAGGTCGCGAAGGCTGAGATCAACCGCGCCGTGGGGAGGGACGTGTTTTCGTTTTAGATGAATGATCGCGGCTCAGGTGAACTCGCATGCGAGGGTGGGGAGGTTGGTTGGGATTCCCCAGAAAACACGCCACGAGATAACGCCGCCGACGATTGTTTTCGAAAAGATGTAATTGATGATTGGATAGTTATCGGTCTTGTTTGTGTTCATGCCCTTCAGGAGAAGGGCGGTAATGTGCTTTTGCACTGAGAGCGCCAGAATAAACGAAACCGAAACCTTGTCGATTTTCCGCAGATCAATCATGCACTCATAGAGCGCCGCATCCAGCGTTATATGCAGTTTTCGCCATTGCGCGGGATCCAGGCGCTCTTGGTAGCGTACTCGCCGGCACATTCGTGAGGTGTCCCGACGCTCCCGCATCGCGCATTCAATGAGCATTGCAATCAGGCGCGATCGCGAGATGCGCAGCGTATGGCACGCCGCTTCAATTCGCTTCAGGGTTTCGATGTTGATGTTGATGGTCGTTTCAATCCGCATGGCGTCCTCCCGGTCGATAGTTATCGGTCATTACATTTGATACGATCGGGGATGTGGATTTTATTGATGAAAATCCCGACAAATTCGGGATCAATACTTCGATTCCCGCACCTTGAACCAGAGCGCGTAGAGCGCCGGGAGGTAAAGCAAGGTGAGCGCCGTCGCGACGAAGAGGCCGCCCATGATGGCGACGGCCATCGGCCCCCAGAACTCGCTGCGGACGAGGGGGATCATGCCCAGGATGGCGGCCGCGGCGGTGAGGATGATGGGCCGAAAGCGCAGCAGGGTGGACTCGATGATGGCGTCCCAGGGACGCTGGCCCTCCGCGATGTGCTTTTCGATTTGCACGATGAGGATGACCGAATTGCGCATGATCATCCCGAAGAGCGCGATCACCCCGAGCAGCGCGACGAAGCCCATGGGCTTTCGCAGCGCCGCCAGGAACACGTTCACGCCGATGAGGCCCAGCGGCGCCGTGAGGAGCACCATGATCATGCGCGGGATGTTCTGGAGCTGGACCATCAGCAGAATCATGATCACCACGATCATCGCGGGGTAGGTTTTCGCGAGGTGGCCCTGCGACTTCTCGCTGTCCTCCGCGTTGCCCGCAACTTGAATGGCGTAACCGAACGGCAGCTTCGCCCGCAGCGCCGCGCCCGCCTTCATGATCTCGGCGCTCACGTCGTTGCCGGTCACGCCGGGCACGATGTCGGCCCCCACGGTGATGGTGGGGATGAGATTGCGGCGCCACACGAGCGCCTCCTCGGACTCGTATTTCAGCCGCGCGATCTGCGCGAGCGGAATGTAGCCTCCGTGCGCGGGCACCACCAGGTCCTTGAGGCGCGAGAGGTCCCGCCGGTCCTTGGGCTCCATGCGAACCACGATGCCAATCAGCTTGTCGCGCTCGTGGAACTCGGCCACCCCCAGTCCCGATATCTGGGCGTTCAATGCCAGCGCAAGCTCGCGGGTGTCGATGCCCATCAACCGCGCCTTGTCCAGGTCTATGTCGAGCGCGAGGACCCGGTTTTTTTGGTACCAGTCGAATTCCACCATGCTGATCTTTTTATTGCGGAGCATGATCTCGCGCAACGCCTCGGCGGTTTCCTTGACCGTGTCGTGGCCGTATCCCGATACGCGAAACATCACCGGATATTGCGCAGGCGGGCCATTGGGGAGGATCTTGATGCGCGCGTTCACGCTGGGAAAGCTCTGTGCGAATATCTTCTCGATTTTCCGAGTGAGCCGCTCGCGGGCTTTGCCGTCCTTGGCGAGGATCACCAGCTGTCCGAAGTTTGACGCGGGCAGGGTGGGATTGAAGGTGAGCACGAACCGCGGCGACCCCTGGCCGACGTAGCTTGCGAAATTGACGATGTCGGGGTCTTTCCGGATGAGCTCGTTGAATTTACGGACCTCGCGGTCGGTGGCCGACAGGGACGATCCCTCGGGGAGCCGCATGTCAACGATGAGCTCCGGGCGGGGCGAGGCCGGGAAGAACTCCTTGGGCACCAGGGGGTTGATCGCGACCGCGGCGGCGAAGGTCGCGAGCGTCGCGCCCACCACGGTCCTCCGGTTGCGGAGGCACCAGACGAGCGTTGCGCGAAATACCGTTGTGAATTTCGTGTCCGCGATCTCGTGCTCCGTCCCGCCGATCGCGGCGGAGCGGTCCTCCTTGAGAATGGCGTGACCCAGAAGCGGCGTGACCGTTACCGCGACCACCCAGGAGACAAGGAGCGCGATCCCCACCACCGAGAAGATCGCCCCGGCATACTCCGATGCGCCCCCTTTGGAGAAGCCCACGGGGATAAACCCCGCCGCGGTGATAAGCGTGCCGGTGAGCATGGGAAACGAGGTCGCCGTGAAGGCGTACCCGGCCGCCTTCACGCGGTCCCAGCCCTGTTCCAGCTTGAGCGCCATCATCTCGACCGATATGATGGCGTCGTCCACGAGCAGCCCCAGGGCGATGATGAGCGCGCCCAGCGAAATCTTGTGCAGGTCGATCCCCAGGAGCTCCATGCAGGTGAACACGGTGCACAGCACCAGCGGAATGGCCAGCGCCACCACGATCCCCGCGCGCACGCCCAGGCTCACGAAGCTCACCGCGAGCACGATGATCACCGCCTCGATGAGCGCCTCCATGAATTCGCCGATCGATTCCTCGACCACCTTCGGTTGATCGGAGACCTGGTGTATGTCGATCCCCGCCGGGAGCTCCTTCTTGAGCTGGGCCATGAGCGCATTGAGGTTCTCCCCCAGATCGAGCACGTTGCCGCCGTCGGTCATGGAGATGGCCAGGCCGATCGCCGGCTGGCCGTTGAAGTACATCTTCGGGTCGCTCGGCTCGGAGTAGGCGCGTCGGATCCGCGCGATGTCGCCCAGGCGGAGGATGCGGTTGTTCGCCTCGATGCCGGTCCCGCGGATCTGCTCCACGCTCTGGAACATGCCGCTCACGCGCAGGTAGATATTGTCGGTGGCGGTATCGACCATCCCCGCCGGCGCAATGATGCTCTGCGCCTGCAGCGCCTTGATTACGGTGTCCGGCTCCAATCCAAGCGTGGCCAGACGGCTGTTCTCGATCTCGACGAAGATCACCTCCGATTGTACGCCGAGGAAATCGGCCTTGGCGACGTCGGGCACGGTCATGATTTTTAGGCGCACCTTGTCCGCGTATTCCTTGAGCTCGGCGGTGGTGAAGCCGTCGGCGGTGAGGGCGTAGATGGAGCCGAAGGTGTCGTCGAAGCGGTCGTTGAAAAACGGCCCAACGACGCCCCGCGGCAGGGTGGCGCGGATGTCCCCGACCGAGTTGCGCACCTGCGTCCAGGTCGGCCGGATGTCCGCGGCCAGGACCTCGTCTTTCAGGTACACGTAGATGACGGAGACGCCGGCCCGCGTGAAGCTCTGCAGGTAGTCCAGGCCGCGCGTCTCCTGCAGCTTCTTCTCGATCTTGTCGGTTACCTGGTCCTCGACCATGCGGGCGCTCGCGCCGGGCCAATAACTCGAGATGATCATGCAGCGAATCGTGAACGAGGGGTCCTCGGAGCGGCCCAGGCGTTTGTAGGAAAGGATGCCCATCGCCACCGCGAGGAGCATGAAGAAGACGACGAACTGCGTGTGCTCCAGCGCCCACTCGCTGAGGTTGAAGCGGCTCATTTGAACATCTCAGACGATTCCATGACGCGCACCCGCTGGCCGTCCACGAGCTTGTGCACGCCGGCGGTCACCACCACGTCCCCGTCGGCGAGGCCGTCGCGCACCTCGACCTCGTTGTCCCCGTAGGGGCCCAGGGTGACGACGCGGCGCCGTGCGCGTTCGCTGGAAACCGCCCACACCGTCGCGCGATCGCCCGTCTGAAAAATCGCGGAAACGGGAACGAACACCGCGGGGCGGGCCGCGCCGAAGGAAACGGAGACCGTCGCGGTCATCCCCAGCTTCACGGCGGGGGGCGGGGCGATGAGCGAAACGCGGACCGTGTAGGTGCGCGTGGCGCGGTCGGATACGGGCGATATCTCGCGGACCCGTCCGCGAACCGAAAGGTCGGGATTCGCCCAAAAGGTTATGGTGATGCGGCGAGCCGACCGGATTTCGTTTATGCGGTTTTCGGGGATGCTCACCTGGACCTCGCGCTCGCCGTGGCGCACCAGCGTCATCACGGATTGGCCCGGCGCGATCACCTGGCCCGCCTCGGCGGCGATCTCGGTGATCACCCCGTTCGCCGGCGCGACGAGGCGTCCGTAGCGGAACTGGTTTGCGCCCACATCGTAATTTTTTTTCAGCGAAGCGAGCTTGGCCGCCGCGACGGCATGGGCGTTTTGATAGCGCTCGAACTCCGCCTTCGAGACGGCGTCATTGTCGAAAAGCTCCTTATAGCGGCGGAGATTGTCCTCGGCGAGTTTCAGGTCGGCGCGCGCCGCCTCGACCTGCGAGCCCGACGCCTCCATCTGGTCGCGAAGGTCGCTCTGGTCGAGCTGCATGAGCGCCTGCCCGGCGCGGACCGCGGTGCCCACCTCGACGAAGCGCTTGATGATGCGCCCCCCCACCTGAAACGAGAGTTTGCTTTCGTAGCGGCCGCACACCACGCCGGAGTAGCTGGAATTGTCGGAAAAGGGGGCGCGGGACACCTTGATGGTGCGCACCACGGGGACGGCGCTGCCGTCCGATTCCTTTTTCCCGCAGCCGGGGAGGGCGAGGCACGCCACCGTCACGAGAGGAATGATGATTCGTGAACGCCGCATGACAACGACCTTAGGGGGGCAAAAGGTAAAATCAAGCGAAATTTTCCTCATACTGTTCATCGTGGACCGGGCGACAGAAAAGTCTTGACCGATATGCTTCTTTACTTATAGGTGTCCACCGAAGAGCAGAAAAGATGTATTGAACAGAAAACCCCCGGCTCTTGCGTGAAAATAAACGGTTATGGCGTTCTTGTCCTTTTTTAAAAAAAAGAAGTATCCCATCGTTTTAAAGCGTGACAGCCATTCCATCTCGCCCGGCATGGTCGATCCCGGCGCGCTGTTCGTCATGCGGCGCCTGCGCCAGAGCGGATTCGAGGCCTATCTCGTGGGCGGTTGCGTGCGCGACATCCTGCTGGGCCGCAATCCGAAGGACTTCGACGTGACCACCGACGCGCGTCCCAACCAGGTGAAACGTCTTTTTCGGAAGTGTTTTCTCATCGGCCGTCGCTTTCGTCTCGCCCACGTATATACGGGGACCGACGAGTTCATCGAGGTGGCCACCTTCCGCGCGCTGGTCGACGCGGAGGAGGAGGGTATCAGCAAGGTCGCGGCCAACAACGTCTTCGGGACCATCGAGGAGGACGCGCTCCGCCGTGATTTCACCATTAACGCGCTGTATCTCAATAGCGCCGATCTCTCCGTGGTCGATTTCACGGGCGGTCTGCGCGACATCAAGAAAAAGCTCCTGCGCTCGATCGGGGACCCGGTCCAGCGCTTCAGTGATGATCCGGTCCGCATGGTGCGCCTGGCGCGCTTCTGCGCGATGCTCGGGTTTTCGCCGTCGCGCGAGGACCATCGCGCCGCGCGGCTGCTCGCGCACCACATCAAGGACGCCAACGCCAACCGCATGCTCGACGAGATGTACAAAATCTTCAAATGCGGCGCGTCGGCCGGAACCTTCGCGCGCCTCTGGGAATTCGGCGTGCTGCAGCACTGGATCCCGGAGCTTGCGCCGGAACGGTATCGCGATCCGCTCATGAAGCGCCTCGCGGTCATCGACGAACGGCGCGCGCGGGGCGAGGAGATCCCCGGGAACGTGATCATCGCCGCGCTCTTTTACGACGTCTTCTCCGGGGCCGAGGGGGCGTCCGGTTCGCTGCAGGACGCGTTGCACGCGATCCACAAGCGCCATCACGAGCTCGCGGTGCGCCTGCGGCTTCCGCGCGTGGAATGGGAAAAGGTCTGCAATACGGTGGCGCGACAGACCGTGTTCACCCGTCCCGAGGGCGGGAAGAAGTGGAGCCAGTTTCGGGCCAAGTTCGTCCGCAACGCGTATTTTCCCGACGCGCTCACCTTTTTCGAGATCATGGTGAAGGCGACCGGCAGGGACGAATCGGAGCTGCGCGCGTGGTGGCGGCAAACGCCGGAGGGCGAGCGAAGCGCCCACGGCGACATCCGCAGCCGTTCAGACCGAACGCCGTCGCGACGTCGCGGCCGCGGACCGCGGGACGGCGAGCCCCGGACCGACCACACAGCGCCGGCAGAAGACAGCGCTATTGCGCATAACGTCGATGCGACGCCCATCGACGGGCAGGCCGCGGATTCCGGCACCGGTGCGCCGAAGAAAAAGCGCCGTCGCCGCGGCGGGAAACGGCGTCGCGGCGGTCCCCGCCCCGAGGCGCAACCGGCTTCACTCTAGGCCCCACTCCCATCATCCCCCTGCCGTAACGTGTTCGATGAACGCAGGTGTGATCGCGCGCGCGTGCGCGCCGCGGCGTCACGCCTCCGCCGGTATTAGGGTTGACATTTCCCGCATTGGTTTTTTGCTATTCTCGTATGCCGCGCGGCGATGCCCGCGGGCACCCGGCTGGCGGAGGGACGATAGATGGCACGGAAGGCAACCTGCGGGCTCATAGGATTCGGGACGGTCGGAAGCGGCGTCTACGCGCTCCTCGAGAAGAACGCCGCGCTCATCGAACAGCGGACCGGCGTCGCGGTGTCGATCACAGCCATCTGCGATCTGCGCACTGACGAGGTGAGGAAGCGGACCGCCGGCGTCGCGGTGACGGGAGACTGGCGGCAGGTGGTCGACGATCCGGAGATCGATACGGTCATCGAGCTCATCGGGGGGCTCGATCCGGCCAAGGCGATCGTCCTGGCGGCGCTCGAGCGCGGCAAGAACGTCGTGACCGCGAACAAGAAGCTCCTTGCGGAGGACGGCGGGGAGATCTTCGCGCGGGCGCGGACGAAACCGGCGGGGCTCGGCTTCGAGGCCGCGGTGGGCGGCGGCATCCCCTGCATCCTCTCGCTCCGGTCCGGCCTCGTGGGCAATCGCGTGTCGACCGTGATGGGCATCCTCAACGGGACCACCAACTATATCCTCACGCAGATGACCGACGGGGGGCTTTCCTTCGACGCGGCGCTCGCGATCGCGCAGCAGAAGGGCTTTGCCGAGGCCGACCCGACCTTCGACGTGGAGGGGTTCGACGCCGGGCACAAGATCGCCATCCTCTCCATGCTCGCCTTCGGCCGCTCGGTGGACTACCGCGCCGTGCCGATGGAGGGCATCACCAAGATCCGCGATATCGATATCGCCTACGCGCGCGAGATGGGATACGTCATCAAGCTTCTGGGGATCGGCAAGCTGGTGGGCGGCGAGATCGACATCCGCGTGCACCCGACCATGCTTCCGGCGCGCCACCCGCTCGCCGCGGTGCGAAACGAGTTCAACGCGGTGTTGCTTGAGGGCGACATGACCGGGCCGGTGGTCCTCTACGGCCGCGGTGCCGGGGGGGCGCCCACCGCCTCGGCGATCGTAAGCGATATTATTGCAATTGCGTCTAACGGACCCGGGGCCGCGGCCGCGCCGGCCCCCGCGGGCGGGGCGAGCGTCATTGGCCCCGAGAAGCGCCTCTCGCGCTACTACCTGCGCCTCACCACCCAGGACCGGCCCGGCATCCTCGCACAGATCGCCGGCGCGCTGGGGCGCTGCGGGATCTCCATCGCCTCGGTGATCCAGCGCGAGGGCAGCGCCGAGTACGTGCCGCTGGTGATCATGACGCACGCCGCGGGTGAGGACCGCCTGCAGGAGGCGCTGGGCGAGATCAACACGTATCCGTTCGTCCGCGATGCGGCGATGATGATCCGCGTCGAGGACGCCGACGCCCTTGGAGAAAGTCATGAGTAGAAAACGGTTTTCCGCGGTCTTCCGCTGCATCAACGGGTGCGAGGAGCACCCCCTCGACGAGATCGTGTACCGCTGCTCCGTCTGCGGGAGCCTCCTCGAGGTGCGTCACGATATCGACAAGCTGCGAAAAAAGAAACCCGCCGAGTGGAAGGCGCTCTTCGACGGCCGGGTGATGACGACGAAATGGCCCTACGGGAGCGGCGTGTGGGGCAAGAAGGAATGGGTGTGCCCCGAGGTGGACAACGAGAACGTCGTGTCGATGTTCGAGGGGAACACCAACCTGTTCTGGGCCAGGCGCTTCGGGAAGATGCTGGGCATGGACGATCTCTGGGTGAAGATGTGCGGCAACAGCCACACCGGCTCGTTCAAGGACCTGGGGATGACGGTCCTCGTCTCCATGGTGAACGAGATGATCGCCCGCGGGAAAAAGATACAGGCGGTGGCCTGCGCGTCCACCGGCGACACCTCGGCGGCGCTTGCGGCCTACTGCGCCTACGCGGGGATCCCGTCCATCGTGTTCCTGCCGGCCAACAAGATCTCCACCGCGCAGCTCGTGCAGCCGATGGCGAATAACGCCATCGTGATGTCGCTGGACACGGACTTCGACGGCTGCATGCGCGTGGTGCAGGAGATCACGAAGGACAACAGCATCTATCTTGCGAACTCGATGAACTCGCTGCGCGTGGAGGGACAGAAGTCCATATCGATCGAGCTGTTGCAGCAATTCAACTGGCAGGTGCCCGACACCATCGTGATCCCCGGCGGGAACCTCGGCAACGTCTCGGCGCTCGGGAACGGCTTCACAATGCTCTACGACCTCAGGGTGATCCGCAAGAAGCCGCGCATCGTGCTCGCGCAGGCCGAGAAGGCCAATCCGCTCTACCGGTCGTATCGGACCGGCTTCGAGCAGTGGGAATCCATTACCCCGGAGAAGACGCTCGCCTCCGCGATCCAGATCGGCGATCCGGTCTCGCGCGACAAGGCGATCCGAACCCTCAAGGAGTTCGACGGCGTCGTGGAACAGGCGAGCGAGGAGGAGCTCGCCAACGCCGCGGCGCTCGCGGATCGCACGGGCATGTACTCCTGTCCGCACACCGGCGTGGCGCTCGCCGCGCTTATCAAGCTCGTCGAAAAGAAGGTGATATCGAAAAAGGAGCGCGTCATCGTCATTTCCACCGCGCACGGCCTCAAGTTCTCCGAGTTCAAGGTGGGCTACCACGAGGGGACGCTCGCGGGCGTTTCGAGCACATATGCGAACAAGCCGATCATGCTCCCGCCGGACGCGGGGAGGGTCCGCGAGGCGCTGGACCGCGAGCTCGCCGCGCGCGCGAAGTAAGGGGGCGCGGTCCGGGAGGACGACGATGCAGATCACCACGAACGTATACCAGGTCGGCGGATCGGACGAATCGTACGGGCAGGACGCCGCGATTTATCTCGTTCGCGACGGGGACCGCGCCGCGCTCGTCGACGCCGGGACCGGATACGGCCACACGGCCGTTCTTGACAATGTGCGCAACGCGGGGATCGAGCCATCGAACATCGAGCTTTTGTTTCTCACCCATTGCCACTACGATCACACCGGCGGCGCGTCGCTCATGCGGCAGGCGACCGGCTGCAAAATCGTCGCCCATACGCTGGACGCCGTTTATCTCGAAGCGGGCGATGCCGAGGTGACCGCCGCCTCGTGGTACGGCTCGTTCTTCCGGGCGCTTCCCGTGGACGTCACGGTCTCCGAGGCGAAGCGGGAGTTTTCCGTGGGATCGCTTTCGGTGATGATGCACCATATTCCCGGGCACTCGCCGGGATCGACCGCGCTCACCGTGGTCTCCGACGGAAAGCTCGTGCTCTTCGGACAGGACGTCCATGGGCCGCTGAACGACACGCTCCTGTCGAACCGCGATCAATACGAGAAATCGCTCGAATTCCTCATCTCGCTGGATGCCGACATCCTCTGCGAGGGGCATTTTGGCGTCTACGAGGGGAAGGAGCGCGTGCGGAGGTTCATCGAGTCGTACCTGTGAGGACGACGGGTGGCGGATGGTCTATTCGGCGATATCCGGATGCGTCGGCCAATTTATGGTTGAAATTTTCATATACAATTAATATTCTGCAAACACAGAGATAACATCCGATCGTCCCAGAGGACAATGAATACTAAAGCGGAAGCGGTCGAGTACACGCCCTTCGCGTGGAACGTGAAGGTCAAGTTCCTGCTCACCGAGCTCGTCGGCGCGATCGTGGGCGCCTGGCTTGCGGTCATCTACGTGGCCTTCTTTATCGGGCTCACCGCGGAGCAGGGCATGATCGCCCTCCGGCACTCCTGGTGGATCGTCCTCTCGGCGACCGCGCTTGCCCTTCCCACCAACGAGATACTCTTCCATCCCATACACAAATTTCTCAAATGCTTCAAGAAAAAGACGGTCGATTACAAGATCCTCACCGCCGCGTATATCCGCGCGAACAATATCCCGCTGCGGCACGGCTTTTTCATGTGGACGCGCTTTATGGTGGGCGCGGTGTCGACGACGATAGTATACAAGGTGTTCATCCCGGAGCCCAAGACCGTCTACCAGCTCATCAACACCGTCACGGTGGTCTGTTATTGCGGATTTGTTTCGGGGGTGATCGCCTATCTGACTTCGGAGCGGGTCTTTGCGCGTTTCCTGGCCGATCTTAACCGCTCGGTCAAGCATATCCCGCGCAAGCTCATCCTGGACAAGCGGATCCACCGGGTGTCGATCCGCCGGCGGATGATCATCATTCTTCTACCGCTCATGTTCCTCACGATCCTGGTCATCGGCATGAACTCCTACCAGGAGGTGAACACCGTCATCAAGACCGGCGGCAATGCCTCCCTGCAGGCGGACTATCTCGCCGGGTTTCTGCTGCGGCTCTTTTTCGTCCTCGCCTCGTCGACCCTGTTCACCTTCGTCGCGGTGTACCTCTCCGCGTCCAATACGGTGCGCCCCTTGAGCTCGGCCGTCATGCACCTGCGGGAAATATCCAAGGGCAACCTCGGGGAAAAGCTCGTCATCGACACCCAGGACGAGATCCGCGACGTCCTCTACGAGATCATGCTCACGGTGATGAACCTGGAGCGCATCATCTCGCGCTTCTCCAGCTCGATCGGGGCGTTTCACGACCTCTCCCGCGTGCTGGATGTGATCTCGGAGAGCATTGGCGAGGGGGTCAAGATCCAGCGCGACGCGATCGAGAAATCCGTGGAGCGGGTCCGCTCGCTGGCCGATTCCGCGGGGTCCGTGCGCGCGAGCGTCGAGGGCGCGTCGGCGTCGGTCGCGGAGATCTTCGCCGCGGTGGAGCAGTTCGTCGCCTCGCTCCAGAGCTCGGGGAAGCTCGTGCAGGACGTGCGCACCGAGGGCGAGCAACTCTCGGAGCGGCTCAAGGACGGCGAGGCCCGGCTTGCCGGCATGGTGGGCGACATGGAAAAGATACAGCGGAGCTCGGAGCGGATCATGGACATCACCACCGTGATCGCCGAGATCGCGGACCAGACGAGCCTGCTTGCGCTTAACGCCTCAATCGAGGCCGCGCGCGCCGGGGAGCAGGGCAAGGGGTTCGCGGTGGTCGCCGACGAGGTCTCGAAGCTCGCCGTGCGCTCCAATGACGAGGTGAAACAGATCAACATGTTGGTTGCCGAAACCGGCAAGAACGTCGAGGTGGGCGTGGCCAGCGTGAGCGAGATCAAGAACATGCTCATGTCCTTCGCGAAAAACATTTATCAAATGGTGGGGCGGATCGACCGGATCTCGCAGGAGGTGGAGAAGCAGACCGGGGCGTCCGAGGAGATCCAGGGGACCATCCAGGAGCTCAACGAGATGGCGCAGAGCATTCTCGAACAGGCGGAGGGGCAGGCCGTCAGCAGCGACGTGGTCCGGCAGGCCATCGAGGACATCGACAAGCTCACGCGCGACTACGCGAACAATTCCCGCGAGCTCAACTCGCTCTCGTCCTCGCTCATCGACATCTCGAACAATCTCTCCGGCCTCATCGCGCGTTTCCGCGTGTCCGCTCCCGACGAGAATGACTGACGCGATACTCAGGGGTGCCGCGCGCGCCCGCCGACGCCCGCTGGTGGCCGGCGCGCTCTCGCTCCTGGTCCCCGGCCTGGGCCAGCTCTACAACGGCGAGCCGGCGAAGGCCGTCGTGTTCGCGCTGCTGCGGGCGCTCCCGGGGCTTGTCGCCGCTGCCGCGGCAGTTTCGGATAACGCGCCGTCGCACCTGCGCGTCTGGTCCCTCGCGGTGGGCGGTTGTGTCGCGGTGTGGCTTGCGGCGCCGGCCGAGGCGGCCTGGGCCTCCCTGCGGCGCCGGGACTTCACGCCGGGCGCCGTGAACCGCGCGGCGGTCTATGTCCTCGCGGGCGCGCTGGGGACGGCCCTCTTCGTCGGATCGATCGCAGCGCTGGGGTCGGTGTTTGCCCTTGAGCGCGCCGGAACGGACGATATGCGCCCCACGATTGATCGGACAAGCCTTCTGCTCGTCCGCCGTCGGGCGGCGGTGTCGGCCGGGGACGTGGTTCTAGCGCGCGCCGAGAGCGGCCGCTTCCTCGCACGCGTGATCGCTTCCGACGGACGACGGGTGACGGTGCGCGACGGGCGCCTGAGCGTCGGCGGGTTCGAGCTGCCCGTTGGCGTGTACTCCGCCGAGGAGCTCGCGCGCGCCGGGCTTGCGAACCGCGCCGAGTTGTTTTTCGAGACGAACGGCATGCGAGAGTACCCGATACTTCTGCCCGCGCACGACCGGCGACGCGCGGGGATGCGCTGGGAGCCCGTCGCGGGCGCGCCGCCGAACGCCATCACGCTCGCCTTCGACGACCGCACCCGGGGGCGTGTCTGCTTCATGGTGCCTCGTGATGCACTCGTCGGCCGCGTCGAGGGGATCGTGCGCGGCCCCTCGCTCCGCCGTTCGCTCGCATTGCCCTGGGCGGAGCGCGCGGCCCCGACGCGCTGATGCGTGCGGTATTCTACTTGACGAAAAACGACACATTGCTGCATCTTTATCGAAGCGCGCGACAAGGGAGGATGCCATGGTCCTGGTTACCGGCTGTAACGGCCTTATCGGAAAAAAATTGATCGACCGACTTCTGGGAGACGGGGAACCGGTGCGCGGACTGGATTTCTGGCGGGACCGGAACCTCGCCGCAGGTGTCGAGTTTTTCGAAGGGACCGTGCTGGACGATGAGCTCCTACTCGATGCGACCGCGGATGTCGATACCGTCTACCACCTCATGGACATCTACAATACGACGCACAACAGCCGCCGCCGCATGCGGCGGATCAACACGACGGGCACGGAAAAGCTCCTTGCGGCCGCCCGGGACAATCACGTGCGCAAGGTGGTGTTCCTCTCCTCCGGAGAGGTGTACGGCACGTCGGATGACATGCCCATCGGGATCGGCGATCCCCTCCATCCCGTTACCCGCTATGGGAAGGACAAGGTCAAGGCCGAGAAGATTTGCCAGGCGGCGATCGAGAACGACGGGATGGATATCACCATATTCCGTCCCACCATCATGGCCGGTCCGGGAATCGACGATCCGCTCATTCTCATCATTCTGTATATGGCGATGGCGATGGGCGATGGAAACCGCTTCTACGTGGGCGGCGACGGCAGCTCGCGCTTCCAGCTCGTGCATCCCGACGATGTCGTCGATGCGTTGATTCGCGCGAAGGACCGCACCGGATCCCGCGGCGGCGTATACAATCTTGGCTCCGACAATGTGCCCACGCAGATCGAGCAAGTGGAGCGCATCAAGAAGACCGCGCGCGTCGATGGCGCGATCCACGTTCTCTCCCCGGCGATCACGCGGCTGCTCTCGATCGTCCTGCGGCCCTTCAATATCAATTATCTCAGCAAGGAACACGTCATCTTCATTCTCTCGAACTTCGTGCTCGACTGCTCCACGACAAAAACCGACCTGGGATGGTCGCCCACGCGGGACAACGTGGCGATGATGGCCGAGGCGGTCGAGTGGTACCGGAAGGAAAAATTGTAATCAATAGTGGGGGCGGATGAGGTCCCCGCGCCTCACCGTCGTCGCTCTCGCGCCGGCAGGCTCCCGGGGTCGCGCATGATGGCCGGGGGGATGCGTCACGGTCGGCACGCGTTCATCGATGGTGTGTGAATTCCATGAAATATCCACATGTGATACTGATCGCCCTTGTCGCGCTCCTGACGCACTGCTCGGGCCTTGGAATCGTGTACTACAGCGAACCGAACACGCATGCGGTGAATGAGCGGGACTCCATTCTGCAGTACAAGCTGCGCGGATACGAAACGCGCTATGGCAATGTGTTCCAGGCGCAAGTCCAGGATCTCACGGTCGCGGTGAAGGTGAACAACGAGCGCGAATCGGGGCTGTCGTTCGGTCCGCTGATGTTTCCGATAATCCCGCTTATCGGCTTCGATTACGGATACGGGTTCGCGCCTCGAAACGATATCAATGCGACAACGTCAGTCTTCATCACCGTGGCCTTCACGGCCCCTGCGGACAAGGAATACGTGTTCAATCCCTGCGACGTGGAGATCATTAAAAACAACGCGGAACGGATCAAACCGGTCGGATACAGCGACACGTTCAACTTCGCGTATCTGAACAAGAAAGCGGTAAAGCTTAATTATTCCGAAGAAATAAAGGATGTCGACGGCCTGACTGATTGCTCCACGGAGGGAGGCGGCATCCCGCTGACGAAATCGACGCAGGTGCTGATCAAGTTTGCCGTGCCCCTGTCGCCCTCGGACACCTTTCAGGTGTCGCTGCCGGCCATCACGTCGGACGAGCACGACGATGTGGATGTGCCGATCATCAATTTCCATCCCAAACGGGGAATCATCTATTCGCCCTTCGTGGTGTCGACGGCGACCCTGCGGTTTATCTACTGATCGGGAGACCCTAGCTCGCCTTGCGTCCCTTCTCTTGCTGTCGTGGCGGTTCGCTTCCCCCGCTGTCGGTGGGCGCCGTGCGCGCGCCCGCGATCTTCTTGACCACGAACACGATCCCTTGCACGAGCTTTATCACCAGGAGCTTTATCAGCTGGCCCATGCTCCCGCCCTCGGAGGTGCCCGTGTCCATCGTCAGGATGAGCTGGGCCTGCTTCATCTCCTTGGAGGAAAGCGCGCGTTCCTCGAGCTTCATTTCCTTCATGCGCTTGCGCGCCTCCTTGCGCGACATCTTGAGCATCTTCTTGTCTTCGCGGAAGTTCCCTGCGCGCGTCACCAGCTCATAGAGGACCGGGTCATTGAGCATCTTCTGGCGGGCCTCCTGGAGCGCCTGCTGCGCTTTTTTCAGGACGGGGTTTGCGATGTTCCCGCCGTATTCCATCAGGAGCTCAATGTACTGGCCGAGGAAATACGCCTTCTTGTAGATGACCTTCAGGTCCTCCACGGAGCGTTCGGAGAGGTCCAGCTGCGCGAGCTGGGCGGTGGTCATCTCGATGAAATCAAGGATGTCGTCGTCGAGCTTGAAGAGCTCCGTGGGCTCCAAATCGCCGATTTCGATGAAGCGATTCGATATATACTTGAGGTCCGTGATGATGCTGTCGGAGTATTCGAGCATGAAGCCGTAGGCGCGCTTTTCCCGCGGGGAGAGCGATTCCTCGTCGAGCTGCGCCCGCGCCATCTTCTGGTTGACCTCCTGGATGTTATACGCGGTGAAGTCCGTGTCGATCCGGACGTTTTCCATCGCGCCCTTCACGCCGTAGAAGTCGGGCTCGGCGAGATCGCGCCCCACCTTGAGGATGTTCAACTTGATGTCGCCCAGCCGCTCGCGCAGCTCGAACTTGTTGATCTTGCTGATGCCGTCGGTGACCACCAGGATCTCGGCGTTGGCCATGTCCTTGTCGTAGTTGATGTCGCTTGCCGCCTGGCAGACGGCCGCCTGCAGGTTGGTGCTGGTGCCGCCCGTCGTGGTCAGGAGCACCCGCTCGATCAAGAGCGGGAAATCCTCCTTCTTCTCGAGCTTGAAAAGCTCGCCGGGCTTCGAATCGAAGGGGCGGTAGAATATTTTCGCGTTCGAGTTGATCTTCCGGCGCAGGAACTCCGCGACGATGCTCTTCGAGTAGAACGAGCGCATCCGCATGTCCATTGACTTGGAGCGGTCCAGCAGGAGGAAAAACTTCTGCTCGAAGCGGTTCGCCTCCCGTCCCGACTCGTCGCGGCGCGTTGATACGGGCTTGAAGCGGTCGGTCTCGGACTCGTAGAACTTCTGCACCAGGAGCGACTTGGTGAGGAGCTTCATGTTGAAGATGTCGTCGTCCCAGGCGAGCTCGCGGGGCAGGGTCTTCCTGAGTTGGTAGATGGTCTGGAAGTTGTCGATCTCCATGTTGTCGCTCAGGGGCGAGGTCCGTTCCATCCGGTTGACCATGATGGAGACGTCGCGATCGGGCGTCGGCAGCATTTCCTTTTTGGTGATGTCCTCGATCGCCGTGAGCGCCTCCGACACCATCTCTTCGGTGAAGATGACGCGGGCGATCTCGAAGATCGCGAAAAACTGCGGAGGAAGGACCACCTGGAGGTTGTCGAAAAAGCCCAGGCTGTCCCAGTAATCGAAGAAATCCGTGCTGGGGCGTTCGGTGCTGCTGAACTTTGTCTGGTATGCCGCCACGACGGTGCCGGGCCTACAGGTCCCTGAAGTCCTTGAGCAGGCCTTCCTTGAGCTCGCGCACCTCTTCCACGACGGGATTGAGCTCCAGGACGGTGTTTTTCAGCTGCTCGATCGTCATGTCGCCATCGTCGTCCTTCACCCGGGACGGGAAGAGCTTGCGAATGAGGCCCTTGAGCCCCTCGAGAAGGCCCTTCGCCTCGTGGAGTCGCTCCTTCTTCTCGGGGTTCTCCCGCAGATCCTGGAAGAACTTCCGGATCCCCAGCAGAAGCTCGATCTGCTGGATGGCGCCGGTGCTGTTGAAGTGCACCATCGTCTGCTGATAGGCGTCCAGGTACACGTCCTTCTCGGACTTGTCCTTGGTCTTCACCGAGACGTAGCTGTTGAGCGTGCAGACGGTGAGATACAGGTTTTCGAGGTCCTTCATGGTCACCTCGAACCGGTTGTCCAGGATGGCGGAGGCGCGCAGGAAGTCGGTCATCTTCGCCTGCTTGCGCGGGCTGATGAAGAAGTTGTACTCGCTCTTGCGCATGTTGCTCACGAACTTGTTGACGATCACGTTCTTCATGAAGTAGATGAAGTCGGGCACCACCACGTGGATGTCGTGGTTTTCGTTCTTCACGATCTCCGAGAGGTAGATCATGTTGCCGAAGGGTATCTTCTTTTCGGGGTCGATGGGCTTCCCGTGGCTGTAGGCGTACGTGTGGTCGATGAGCAGCTGCGTATAGGTGTTATTGTCCTCGGGGATGATCGACTTGAAGTTGAACCGGTCGAGCACCGCCTCGGTCACCTCGTTCATGCGCATGTAGTTGGCCGTCGCGATGGCCGTGTGCACTGCCGCGTCGATCACCTCCTGGCCGTTGATGAAGCGCCGCTCGTTGAGCACCGACAGGAGCGAGCGCAGCACCACGTCGCTGGCGTCGAAGAACTCGTCCAGGAACACCAGGTCGGCCTCGATGATGGAGCCGTGGATATTGTGCCGGATGCGCCCCTTGCGGAACTCGTCGATGTTGTACGGCCCGAAATAATTGTCCGGCGTCTGGTCCTTGCTGGCCTGCGAGGAGAACACGCGCACCTGCTCGAAGGTGTTGAAGATATAGTTCGCCAGGAACGATTTCGCCATGCCCGTGCGCGACAACAGGAGCATGTGCTCGCGCGTGATGATGGCGTACATCGCCTGGCGGACGATCTCCCCCCGTCCCACGACGTTCTCGGAGATGCGGTCCATGTGCCACTGGAGGTAGCTCACGATGGTGGGAATGTCCATCCGCTTGTCCTTGTCGAGCGACGAGCGAGAACCCGTGAGCGGCTCGCTCCCTTTTTTGCGCTCGGTCGGGTCGGTGGTCACGAACTGGGTCTTGGGGGCCTCGGCGCCCTGCGCGATGTGCGTCGCCGCGGGGACGGGTTTCGGCTCGTCCTCGTGGACGATGAAGAATTCGTCTTTTTGGAGCAACTCCTCGGCGGCGCTGTACATCTTCACGGTCTGGCGTTCCTGTTTTGTCCGCATGGCGCTCTCCTTGATGTCGTTATTCCACCGCCGGGATGAGGATCCGCATGGCGGTTCCCTCGCCGGGGATGCTCTTCACGCCGATCGTTCCGCCCAGGTTGTCGATGATCGAATAGGTCACCATGAGCCCCAGGCCGGTGGACTTGTGCCCCTTGGTGCTGAAGAACGGCTGGAATATCCTCTTGAGGTTTTCCTCCGGAATCCCGATCCCGGTGTCGGCCACCAGGATCTGCGCGAACTTTACGCCGCCGGATTCGACCTGTCCCACCGTGATCGTAAGCTCGCCCTTGTCCGGCATCGCGTCCTCGGCGTTCGAGATCAGGTGCAAGAGCACCTGGACCACCTGGCTCTGCGTTCCCCTGATCACGGGGCTGCGGTCCGGGAGCTTCATGTTCACCGTGAGCCCGTTTTTCTGAAGACGGCTCAGGCTGATCTGTATCGGGTGGCTCTGCAGGAGCTTGTTCACCTCGATGAGCTCGATCTCGTCCTGCTCGGGCTTCGAGAGATTGAGCAGCTGTTCGGTGATCTTCTTGATGCGGTCGAGCTCGTCCTTGAGCGATTTCAGGTAATCGCGCACCGGGCTCGACTCGTCGATGTTCTTGGAGATGAAGTTAAGGTCGATGGCCATGAGGTTGATGGGCACCTTGAGCTCGTAGGCCACCCCCGCCGCCAGAAGCCCCATGGCGGAGAGCTTCTCGGCGCGCTGCATCTTGCTGGCGTATTTCGACTGCTCGGTGATGTCCTCGAGCATCGCCAGCACGCTCTTGACGGTCCCGTCGCGCTCCATGATCGGGTTCATCCGCGCGTTGAGGATCAGCTCGCGGTCGCGCGAGATCGGGATGTAGTGGACATTGTCCAGGCGCACCGGCCGCCGCTGTTTCACGGCCTCGTCCAGAATGCCCTGCAGGCCGGCGTCCACCCAGCCCTGGTATTGCGAGAGGTTGGTGCCGATTCGCGTCTCATTGGGTTTGTGCCCCATGATCTGTTTGAGCGCCGCGTTCTCCGAGAGCATGATGCCGGCCGGGTCCATCATGGCGATCGCGATGGGCGCGTTGTTCACCATCTCCTCGTTGATGACGGTCATGCGCCTGAGTTCCTCGGCCTGCTGGACCTGCTCGCGGATCTTCTCCTCGAGGCGGCGGGTGTTCTCCCGGAGCTTTTTCTCCGTATCGTGGAGGTCGGTGATGTTCCGCAGAATGCCGTGCAGCCCGATGATGTCGCCGTCGCAGGAGCGTATGGGCGAGAAGTTCGCGATGAAGTACACCGTGCGGTTCTGGGTGTCCATCGACTTCATGCGTTCGTTTCGCAGCTCCTTGCCCTCGTTGAGGACGGCGGCGAATACGACCTTCGCCCGTTCGAGTTCCAGCGCCGGAATGTACTTGGAGTAATGCATCCCGATGGCGTCTTCGCGGCGAATGGGGAAGAAATCCTCGCCCGCCTTGTTCTTGTATACGAGCTTGCCTTCCTTGTCGAGGATGAAGATGATGTCGGCGGAGTTTTCGATGATGTATTGGTAGTCGACCTCCAGGTCCGAGCGCCAGCACGAGGCGCCCTGCATCATCTTTTGCATCTCCTCGATGCGCTTGACCAGTTCGTCCTTGCTGAGGTCCGCGAGTTCGTTTCGTTCCATAGACCGCCCCTACTGGAGTTTTTTGCGTCCCGGCACGCTCACGGTGTTCAGGAACCACACCTCGACAACCAGGCTGTAGATGGTGCCGGCGAGAAAGGCGATGGCGAAGAAGGTCGAGTTCATCTTGAAAAGATACAGGCCGCCGAAGGCAAATACGGCTAGAATGACGAGCCGGAGGGGGAATCCGCCCAGAGTGATGCCCAAAAGCACCAGGGCGTTCTTTTTTAGGCCGATGCGGGCCCCGATAAGCCACAGAAAAGAAAGGATCGTGCTCAACGCCGTTCCCGTAAGGAACCCAAAGCTTTGGGAGTTGCCGACGAATATCATGAGCGCGAGGCCGGTGGCGGTTCCGAGAACCAGGAAAACAAGCAGAAGATATAAGGCTTTTTTCAGGTTGTCCATTGCAGACCCGTACAGATTTGTCTTTGAATGAATACAACGGCAGTGCTGGTGTAATAATTGAAGCTATCCGGGGGCGGATATTTGGTCAACAATATTTTACCTGATCGAGGGTCGTCTGGAGGGGCTCCGTTTGCGTGCGCCGGCTTGAAATGATGCATTGGCGAAGGAACAATCCGCGATCAGGCGTTTCGATGGCGTTTCGATGGGCCTAAGCTGCTGATGGGGTGGGGATATATGTGAAATATCCCGCAGGGCATCCAATTTTTGAGATAATGGCCGATCTAGGCGCGTTTGGCGCGATCCATCGGGATGATGGGTAAACGAACATGCGTGATTCTGTGCTCGCGCACCCGCACTGCGAGGGAGCACGAAGACGCTCGAATCCGCTTCATGGCCGTATGGATGCCTGCAGATTCAGCATGAGCCCGCATGTGGCGCGATATAATGGCGCATCGCGCCGTTCGAGTCGCGTTTTATCTCGAGAAAATCGTTGTGATCACCCCAAACGGTCGATGATCGCATCACGTGGCGCTATTGATGTCGATGAAAACACCGAAAACAGCGATTCGTGACCCTGAAAATCTTTTCATACTCATCATGACGACCGATTGATGCATGGTATAGCGGTTAAATGATGAAAAAATTGGATCATGTATCTCATTTTCTTGTTCACGGAGCAATTTTCAGCGTGAAAAGGGCTCGAGAGGCATGCCTGAACGAGTTTTTCGATGCTTGATGATCGATTACAATGAATTTTTGCGTTCGATTTACTCTTCAGTCGGCATGATGATCATCATTCGATCGGGAAATCGCGAAGGACGCGGCGCCAATGGGCTCAATGGAGGCGTAGTAAAGCATAATGAAGCGCTGGATCCTCGATGTGAGCGCGATCATCATGCATGAAAATTCTTTTTACGCATCTCACGCGCGATGATCTCGCATCGCACGCGTACGCATCGGATGATTTTCATTCTTCATGATGACATGAAGATGCGAATGAAATGATTGCGCGTGAGAAGGGAAAAACAAAAAATGAAAAAAAATTTTTAAAAAATACAAATAGTTGTTGAAAAAAAATCAATAGTAAACGATTAAATGAAAAAGTGGAGTTATAAAAAAACAATTTCAGGAGAAGAACAATGGCGACCAAAAAAACCACCAAGAAGAAGACCGTAAAGAAAGCAGCGAAGAAGACCACGAAGAAGGCTGCAAAGAAGAAAAAGAAATAGCACTACGCCTTCTGTATTTCAAAAAGGCGGACTGCAGTCCGCCTTTTTAATTGGCGCGATGCATGCGCCGTTGTTTTCCCTTCCGAACGTAAAAAAGTCCTCAACACAAGCCAATTTCCACTACACCACTGCATCGAGCGCCTACGGGCCATTTATGATGTCATCAAGCGGGCTTTTGATCGCGTTGAGCCTTCGATTGCTCACATGCGTGTAGATTTCCGTCGTTTTGCAGCTCGCATGCCCTAACAGCTCCTGAATATACCGCAGATCGATGCCTTTCTCGAGCAAATGAGTCGCGAAACTGTGGCGAAGGGTGTGCACCGTCGCGTTTTTCCCGAGTTTGATCCTCCGACAGGCGGTCTCGAACACCTTTTGCACGGTGCGATCGGTCACGTGACGACCGCGTTGTTGACCCTCGAAGAGCCATCGCGCATGCGGATAGGAGCGCAGGTACGCGCGCAGCGTATCGACAATCGCGTCGGACAACAGGGAATAGCGGTCCTTGCGCCCCTTGGCGCCCCGAATGTGGATCGTTTTGCGCGTAAAATCGATATCGTGGACGGTGAGCGTGATCGCTTCGCCGAGCCGCAGGCCCGCCGAGTAGATGAGCATGATGATGGTGCGGTGCTTGAGGTTCGCGATGGCGCCGATGATGCGCCGCACCTCGTCGGCGCTGAGGACGATGGGCAGCTTTTTGTCCTTTGCGGGGCGCGCGATGTCGTAGATGAAATCCGTCCCGCGGACGGTCCCGTAATGGAACTTGAGCGCGTTGATGGCGCTATTGAGCGTCGAAACGGCCATTCCGCGGCTCTCGGCCAGGTCGCGCAGGTAATTCTTGATGTCGTCGTTGGTGATCCCGTCGGGGCGTTTTCCGGTGAACCGCAGCAGTTCGAGGTTGTAATGCCGATAGGAGGCGATCGTCTTTCGGCTGTATCTTCTTATAATGAGCTCCCGTTCCAACCGCTGCAGGGCTTCGAGGCGTCGTTGTTCCGAATCGGGCATGGTCTCGTCATTGATGAGAGTGTAGGACGATAGAGCTTGCTCGATCTGGTCAAGCCTCTCGGCGGAATAGGGGGCGCTCCAGGCGCGGTTCGAGCGGTCCCATGAGCAACCGGGAATCCCCCGCATGACGGCGATTACTTCCGTATTGTACGGAAACCGCATCAGAATACGATCGCCCATGCGCCCCAGGGTTATGTGGATGGTTTTGGTGGTCATATCGGCCGCCTGTATGCAATGATTGATGCGCTCTACCCGTACTACGGCCCCAAAGGCTGGAAATTGGACCATTTTTGCCTCCGACCGGCGTTATGGCGTCGCAGAATGGGGGAAACATCTTCTTGACATGCCGCGGAAGCGTGGCCCTGATATGCGCATGCGTGCGGATACGACATGGCGGTGGATGATCGCGGGGGCGCTTGCATGCGTCGTCGCGGTATGCGCGGGGACGATCGCGGCGCGCGGGGACGGCTCCTACCGGTGGCCGCTCGGGGTCGCGACCGGACTCACCGGGACCCTGGGGGAGTGGCGCGCGGTGCATCTTCATCAGGGGATCGACATCAGCACCCTGACGCGCAATGGCCTCCCGGTGCTGGCGGCCGGTGACGGCCGGCTCGTTCGACTGATGTCGTGGCGACGCGGCTACGGGAACGCGCTCATCCTGGACCATGGCGGCGGCATCCTGACGCTCTACGGGCATCTTGGCGGCTTCGAGGAGTCGCGGCACGGCCTTGGGGCCCTGGTGCCGGTCGTGAAGGCGCTCTACAATGCGGACGATATCACGCTCGAATTTTCCGGTCGCGAGCACCGCTATCGTCGCGGCGAGCGCATTGCCGACAGCGGCGAGTCGGGATCGGGGGTGTCGCACCTGCACTTCGAGTTCCGGGACGGTCGCGGCACGCCCAATCCGCTCGCCCTCATGCCCGTGCGCGACGCCGACGCGCCGATTATCACCGATGTGTTTGTGTGCGCGCTTGCCGGTGGCGCCCTGGCCTATGAGCGGCGGTACCGGGTAACGCGCGAAAACGGGCGCCATGTTCTGGAAACCGATATCATCCCCCTTCCCCGTGACGGCGCCGCCTTTCTGAAGGTCGCCTGCCACGACCGGCTGGGCGTGGATAACCGCATCGCGGTGTATCGCCTGGAGCTCTTCGTGGATGATGCGAGCCGCTACGCGCTCGTGTTCGACCATGTGGGCTGGGGGGACCACCGTCATGCGATTGACCTGTACGACACCTCCAAGCTGCGTCTCGACGGCGCGACGAGCTACGTATATCCCCTGGCGAACCGCTTCGGGGCGGGCTATGCGGGGCTGGCCATGATCAATGGCGGGTTCCTTCCGTCGGGCGGATCGGTCATGCGCGTGCGGATCGTCGCGCGCGATTTTGCCGGAAACGCCGCGGAGCTGGCCTTCTCGGTGCGGCGCGACGATGCCCTGGCGATCGACACGGCGGGACGAACGTTTGCCGATCGCGCGCGCGGAGCGACGGTGCGCGATCCGGACGGTGGGTGCGATATCCGCGTGGGGGCGGGCGGCCTTCGAACGAACGCCTGGCTTGCGGTGCGTCCAATCCGCGATGCGTCGATTCGCCACGGCGTGGCCGCACGGCTCGGGATCGGGGCGGCGGGTATTGTTCGCCTGTTTTCCGTCGCGCACGATGATGCGGTGTGCGCGCAACCGGCCGTCGTGTCGTTGAAGCGGCCGCCGAAGGTCTCCGATGCGGGGAGCGGGCGATATGTCGTGTGCAGCTGGTACGACGGCGGCCTTCCCCGGTCGCACCCGACGCGGTATGATCCGCGCGCCGACGCCTTCGTCGCGCAGACAAAGACGCTTGGCATGCTTGCGCTGGTGCGCGACGACGCGCCGCCCGACGTGGTGTTGCCGCCAACGCACGAGCTCTTCGAGGACCGGGACGGCGCGCGCTTCGTGCGGGTGTGCCTGGCCGATCGGATCTCAGGGCTGGACCACGGATCCATCGTTTGTCTCGTCGACGGCGAGCCCCTTGCCGTTTCGTACGATCGGGACCGGATGTGGATCGAAATCGAGCTGCCGCGGGAGCACCTTGCGCGCGGCGTCCATCATCTGCTCGTCCGCTGCCGGGATCGCGCCGGGAACGAGGGAATCCTGCGCTCGCTTGTGGCCTTTTAGGGAAGCCGCCGCACCGCGAGCAGGGTCACATCGTCGTGGGTCCGGCAGGCGCGGACCGCACCGACGATCGCGTCGCACAGCGCGCGCGGCCCGCTTCCATCCCATGCGCGCACGATGTCCATAAGCCCTTCGATGTTCAGCCGCCGGTCGTCGGAGACGATCGCGTCCGTGACCCCGTCGGTGTACAGCAGCATGGTGTCGCCCGGGGACAGCCGCAGGACATTGTTCGCGGCGCGGACCTCGGCGGGATAAATCTCGTCGGGAAAGCCGATCCAGCGGCCGTCGGTCTTCACGGCCTCGACGGCGCGCGTGGCCGCCCGGCGCACGATGATGTCCAGGTGGAGCCCGGAATACACGAAGGCGCCGTCGGCGTCGTAGCGCAGCGCCGTTATCGTCATGTATTTGCTGTCCGATATTTTGTTGAGGTTGTCGCTCACCGTCCGGTTCACGGTGGTCAGGAGCTCGTCGGGCATGATGAACGGATCGTCGCGAAGCAGCACGTGGATGGCGGTCTGCACCATCATCATCACCAGGCCGGAATTGAGGCCGTGCCCCGAAACGTCCCCGATGATGATCCAGGTGACCCCCCGCTCCGTGATGATGTCGTAGTAGTCGCCGCCGACGTTTTCCGCCGGCTGCATGTGCGCGGCGATCTCGAAGCCGTCGAGCGCGGGCGCGGCGGGCAGGAGCATGCGCTGGATGTTCGCGGCGATCTCCATCTCGCGCCTGAGGCGCGCCGTTCGCTCCCGCTCGTCCAGGAGCAGCGCATTTTCGATGGAGATGGCGGCGTGTGCGGACAGCATGCCGAGCAGCTCGAGCCGTTCCGGCGTGAATACGTCGGGCGCGAGGCTGTTTTCCAGATAGATGATCCCCGAGAGCTTTTGCTGGTAGACGATGGGCGCGCACAGGACCGATTTCGCGCGGCGCATGATGATGACGGGGTCGGTCGCAAACATGCCCTCCGCGCCGGCGTCGCCGAGGATGACCGTGTCGCGTGTCCGGTACACGTAGTTCACCACGGAGGCGGAGACCGCCGCGCCCGTGTCCACCGGCTCCTCGAGCATGGTCCTGATCGGTTCGTGCACGCCGCCCTGCGCGCGGATGACGAGGCGCGGGGGATCGCCCGCGGACGGGTCCTCGAGGATGAGCGCGCCGTAGGATGCGCCCGCATTTTCGATGGCGAACTCCAGGATTTGGCGGAGCAGGTTCCCCAGGTCGATTTCGCTGGTGAGGGCCTGCGAGGTCTTCATGATTGTCGCCAGATCGACGCTGCGCGCATCCGGGCGAAGCGTGCGCGCCCCTTCGGGGGTTGATGGCCGCGCTTCATGCGCGAGCAGGCCGCCGAAGCGCGTTCGCACGTTGTCCGCAATCGACGCGGCGCCCCAGGCGGCGTAGGCGCCGGCGGCCGCCGCGAGATAGAGCGACGCGAGGGCGCGGTTGCCGCGCCGCAGGTGATGACGCCCCGCGCACTCGCAGACGATGGCCGAATCGCGCGTGTGGCCGGACCGGCGCGCCATGTCGAGGGCGCGCTCATAGAGCTCGGAGGCGGTGCGCCGGGTCCCGCGCTCGTCCCGCCGGCGCGACCCCGTGACGCGGGACAGCTCGCCCTGGATGAGCAGAAAACGGTGCAGGTAGTTCCCGGGGGCCAGGTGCGCCCATTTTCGATGGCGGCGCCCCACTGTCCGGGCCGTGGCGAGCGCGGCGCGGTCGGCGGACGGAGCGGCGGCGCACGCGGCGAGCGCATACAGAAAATGAAATTCCGGATAAAACGATTGTCCCAGCACGTTGCGCTGGTACGGCGCGAGAATCCTCGCCTCGCGCAGCGCGTCATCATACCGCCCGGTGCAATACAGGAGCGCGAGGCGTCCGGGCCCGTATACGGCGAGAATGGACCCATGCTTCGCCTCGCGCCAGCCGGCCGCGATCGACGGGTCGTGGTACAGGTGTCCCGCGGCGTCGCCGGCGCTTTCCGGGGTTTGCATCAGGGCGCATACCAGCTGGTGCCAGAGCGCGAAATCGGTTGTCCCGATGAGCCGCTCGAATTTCCGTATGTCTTCGAGGTGGCGGCCGTATCGAACGATGAGTTCCGGAAGCGGCGTGGAGGCGTAGAGCGCATTGTAAAGGTAATTGGTCAGGTTGTACGATGCGAACGAAAGGTCGCCGCTGTCGATGGCGCTGCGATAGCCGTCGAGCAGAATGGGGAGCGAATCGGCGAGCGGGCGCCTCCAGTGGATAATCATGCCGCCAAAAAGAAAGTTGATGCGGCCGCGAAGCCCGGGGGCGCCCGATCGCTCCTGCAGCCGCATGGCGAGTTCGCCGAACCGGTATCCGCCCGCGCTGTCCCCGAAAAACTGTGAGATGATGACGCCGTACGCGACAAAGGCGTATGCGGCATGGGGAGCCGTGCCGTAGCGCAGCGTATACGAGACCAACCGGAGGATCACGAGCGGGAGATAGGCCGGATCGCCCAGGTAACAGGGCTCGGAGCAGGCCATGAGAATTCGCGTAATGGCGGAAACGCGCTCGTCGCTCATCGGGGCCGCGTTCATGATCCGCTCGTCGCGCCTGAACAGCAAGCGCAGCCGAACCGGGACGAGCGCGGCCAGAAGGGTCGCCGCGCCCGCGCGCGCTGGCATCCGCAGCCCCATCTCCGCAAGGACCGCCAGCCCGTGCGCGAGCGCCTCGCGGTGCCGGTGCTGCACCGTGAACCGGTTGATAAGTAACTCGTGTGCGCGCGCGAGGTCGAACGGCGAGCGGGCGTGCGAAAACGCGGTCTGGAAGAGGGAGTCCATCCGGCCGTGCGCGCCGGTAAGATAGCACGCCTCGCCGGCGGCCACGTGGAGGGCGATCGCGAGGTCGTATGCCTCGCTCCAAGCGGCGTCGTCCAGAAGCGAGATCCCCGCGCCATAGTAGTGGAGCGCGGCGTCGTAGGCGGCCGAGGCGCTCGATTTGCGCCCCGCGATGAGGTTGAGCCGCGCGATGTCCCTGCGCTCGCGCGTGTCGGAGGCGATCGACGGGTCGTAATTGAGATGGTCCACGATGTAAAAGATGCGGTCGCGCAGCTCGTCGGGGCCCGTCCGCTCCAGCGCCAGACGCCCGATGCGGTAATGCAGCCGGCCCTTCTCCGCCGGGGTGAGCATGGCGTAGGCCGCCTCCTGGATGCGATCGTGGAAGAAGCGATAGAGCGAGCTCTCGGCGCTAATCAGGGTTTCGTTTAACGCGATTCCCAGCAGGGACAGGGTCTCGTCGAGGGAGCGGTCGATGATCACGGCCACGGTCTCCAACTCGAAGCGGTTGCCGATGCACGCGCAGATCTTGAGCACCTGCCGGGCGTCCTCGGGGAGCCGCGCGATGCGGTCGAGCATGAACTCGACGACATTGTCGCTGACCATCATGGCGTTGATGACGCCGATGTCCCACGACCAACCCCGCGCGGGATCGAACCTGATATAGCGCTCCTCGTAGAGCGTTTTCAGGAACTGGTTGATGAAGAACGGGTTCCCGCCGGTCTTCCGGTGGACCAGGGAGGCCAACTCGGTCGTGCGCTCGTCGCTGCGCCGCAGGAAATTCGCGGCGAAGTCGTTCACGTCACTCGTCGAGAGCGGCGGCACCTCGAGGGCGTTGATCCGCACGCCGGCGGCGTGCGCTGCGGAGACCAGGTTCATCAGGGGGTGGGACTCGCCGACCTCGGTGTTTCGGTACGATAGGATGAAGAAGAGGTGCGAGAGCTCCGGATCGGACGCGAGCGCGCCGACAAGCGCGAGACTGCCGGGATCGGCCCATTGCATGTCGTCCAGGAAGACCGCCAGGGGGTGCTCGGCGCGCGCGAACACGCCCGTGAATCGACGAAACGCCGCCTGGAAGTGAATGAGCGCCTCCTCGCCGGCGAGGGCCGGCGGATCGTCGTGCGCGCCCACCAGGTGCTCGAGCTCGGGGATGAGCGCCGTGATGAGCCCGATATCGCCATCGACCGCCTCGACCACGCGCTGCCGCCACCGGTCGACGCGCTCGCTGCCCTCGGCGAGGATCTGCCGGACGAGCGACTGAAAGGCCTGGATGACCGAGCTGTAGGGAACGTCGCGACGGAGCTGGTCGAACTTTCCCGAGAAGAAATACCCATGACGCGAGACGATCGGCTTATGTATCTCGTGGATGAGCATGGTTTTTCCGATGCCGGGCGGACCGGAGACAAGCACGAGCTCGCGAGACCCTTCGCTCACGCGGCCGAAGGCCTCCAGGAGCGCGGCGATCTCCCGCTGGCGGCCGAAGATCTTCTGCGGGAGATTGAACCGCTCTGAGATGTCGCGCGTGCACAGGGTGAAGTCGGCGATCCGCCCGGCCCGGGCGCGTTGTGCGATGCACTCCTCGAGGTCGTGCGCGAGTCCCAGCGCGTTCTGGTACCGGTCCTCCGGCCCCTTCGCCAGGAGCCGCAGGATGATGCGCGACACGACCGGTGGGAGCTCGGGGTTGATCCGCGCGGGGTCCACGGGATCTTTCGCCATGTGTGAATGGATGATGACCAGCGGATCGGTCGATCGGAACGGGACGGTCCCGGTGGCGAGCTCGTAGAGGACGATGCCCAGTGAGTACAGGTCGGTGCGGTAGTCGACCGGGCGGTTCATGCGGCCGGTTTGTTCCGGAGAGAGATACGGGAGGCGCCCCTTGATCACGTTCAGGTTGTAGATGTCCTGAATCTCGCCGTCGAGGATCACTCCGATGCCGAAGTCGGTCACCAGAACTGTCGGGTCGGTGTCGAGATCGCCGGTGATGATGATGTTGTGCGGCTTGATGTCGCGGTGAACGACGTTTCGCCGGTGGACCTCGCCGAGAACGGTCGCGGTCCGCGCGGCGATGCGCAGGAGCGCGTCGAGCCCGATTGGCGCGCCCCGCAGATGCGACAGCAGCGGGACCCCCTCGTAGTCCTCGTGGACGAACACGACCGTGTCATTGTCCTCGATAAGGTCGAGCGCGCGGACCACCCCGGCGCAGTTGATGTCGCGGATGGCGGCGTATTCCTGCCGTATTTGCGCCCGTACGGCGGGGACGCGGCGGACGCTCTTGAGCGCCTTGAGGCGGACCGTGCCGCCGGCGTGCTCGGCGCGATAGAGCTCCGATTTGTAGCTCTCCGCGATGGCTTCGATGATCCGGAATTGACCGACCGGCGCTCCGATCTGGTACATGGGCCGCGGCGTCCTTTGCAAAAAAAATATGTTGACAGTGCCGATTGCGATAATAATACTCCAACGCTATTTTTCAATGAATTTTTACAGCGAGAGCATATGAAGGGCGCAGAGATCATCATCGAGTGTTTAAAGAAAGAAGGCGTTGAATACATGTTCGGGTATCCCGGCGGCGTGGTGATTCCCATTTTTCATCACATCTTCAATGCGCCGTTCACGTTCATCCTCACGCGTCACGAGCAGGGCGCGGTGCACGCCGCCGACGGTTACGCGCGCGCATCGGGCAAGGTGGGCGTGGTGATTGCGACCTCCGGTCCCGGCGCGACCAACCTGGTCACGGGCATCGCGACGGCCAACATGGACTCGGTTCCGCTGGTGTGCATCACCGGCCAGGTGTCAACCGACCTGATCGGCAATGACGCCTTCCAGGAGGCCGATATCACGGGCATTACGCGCTCGATCACCAAGCACAATTATCTTGTGCAGGACGTGAAGGATCTGGCGCGAATCATCAAGGAGGCCTTCTATATCGCATCGACCGGACGGCCGGGACCGGTTGTTATCGACGTGCCCGTCGACATATCGAACGCCGATACCGAGTTCGTGTACCCGGACAAGGTCGACATCAGGAGCTACAAGCCGGTGTACCAGGGCCATCCGGTCCAAATCGCGCGCGCGTGCCGGCTCATCGAGCAGGCGAAGCGGCCCATCGTGTATGCCGGAGGCGGCGTGATCATCTCCAATGCGTCCGGCGAGCTGCGCGACTTCGTGCACAAGACGGGCATTCCCATCACCACGACGCTGTTGGGATTGGGCACGTTCCCCGAGACCGACCCGCTATCGCTGCAGATGTTGGGGATGCACGGAACCTATTTTGCGAACCATGCCGTGCACCAGAGCGATCTGTTGATCGCGGTGGGCGCGCGCTTCGACGACCGCGTGACCGGCAAGATAGACGAGTTTATCCCGCACGCGAAGGTGATCCACATCGACATCGATCCCGCGTCGGTGAGCAAGAACGTGAAGGTGGACGTTCCCATCGTCGGCGATTGCCGGCATGTGCTCGCCGCCATGACGAAAGAGGTGAACCCCCCGGAGATCGGGGAGTGGGTCGCGCACATCGCCGATATGCGCGACAAGCACCCGCTCACCTATGACGATCGCGATGGCGTGATCAAGCCGCAGTACGTGATCGAACAGATTTACGAGCTGACGAAGGGCGACGCCGTTATCACCACCGAGGTGGGGCAGAACCAGATGTGGGCGGCGCAGTTCTATACGTACACGGAGCCGCGTTCGTTCATCTCGTCTGGGGGGCTCGGGACGATGGGCTTCGGCTTTCCCGCGGCCATCGGCGCGCAGCTCGCGCGGCCCGACAAGCGCGTGATCGACATCGCCGGCGACGGTTCGATCCAGATGAACATCCAGGAGCTCATCGTCGCGGTGCAGCACCGGCTGCCGGTGATCATCGCCATACTGAACAACGGGTTTCTGGGGATGGTGCGCCAGTGGCAGCAGCTTTTCTTCGACCGCCGCTACTCGAACACCTGCATCAGTTTTGCGCCCGATTTCGTGAAGCTCGCCGAGGCCTATGGCGCGGCGGGCATCCGGGTCGAGCAGAAAACGGAGGTGGCGCCCGCGATCGAGCGCGCGTTGTCGATCACGGACCGGCCCATTATCATCGACTTCCGCGTGGAGCGCGAGGAGAACGTGTATCCCATGGTCCCGCGCGGCAAATCGGTGAAGGAGACCATCATGAGGGAACTCGCATGAGCAAGCACGTCATCTCCGTGAAGGTTGAGAACCGTTTTGGCGTGCTCGCGCGCGTGGCCGGGCTCTTCTCCGCTCGCGGGTATAACATCGATTCGCTCACCGTGAGCGAGACGGAGGACGAGTCGATATCCCTGATGACCATCGTGGTCCGCGGAGACGACCGCATCATCGAGCAGGTGAAGAAGCAGCTCAACAAGCTGATCGACACCATCAAGGTGATTGATCACCCTGCGGGCTCGAGCGTGCAGCGAGAGCTTGCGCTTGTGAAGGTGAACGCGCAACCGCAGAAGCGTTCCGAGATCTATCAGATCGCCGAGATATTCAAGGCGGAGATCGTGGACATTTCGAAGAAGACCGTCACGCTCGAGGCGACCGGTGACCCGGAGAAAATCGACACCATCATCGAGCTGCTGCGGCCGTACACCATCCGGGAGCTCATTCGGACGGGGCGCGTGTCGCTTTTGAAGGAAAAGGACTGACGCCCGGGCCGCGGACGGGTTTGGTGACCGATAGTTATCGGTCGTCCGCTCAATGGCGCCGGCGCATGGTCTTTTGGTAGCCCCAGATGAATCTCCAACTGATGCAGTTGTCGTAGGTTTCCCTGATGCCCACGTAATTGTTGAACCGATAGTTATCGGTGCCAAACGCAATTGTGCCAGTATCGAGATATCGACTGACCGCGTATGCCACGATATGCGAGAGCGACATCTTCATAATCTTCCGTAGGTCGAGAACGTACTCGTAATCATCCTCGCTGAGTGTAATATGGAAAACGCGCCAGTCATCGGGCGCGGCCCGCTGCTGGTATTTGACCAGCCGTCCCGTCCGGAGTCTCTCGGGAGCGTGTTTCATGACAGCGTACAGCAGTTGCGTAATCAGCCGCGAGCGCGGAATCCCCTTCGCGTGAGCTGCGCGACTAATCTGCGACATAACGTCGGTTCTGATGTGGATGGAGGTGTCCATGGTCGTCTCGCTGCAATCGATATCGGCGTCTATATATAGTACGAACGCGCGGCGAGATGTGTGACATTTTATGGGGAAATGGGGACTCGGAGTATGTGTGGTGGTAGGATGCTTCGAGAATTATTTACCACGTATATGGCGAAGAAGACGCCGATGCGCCGGGATAACCATAAAACAACAGTTTAGTCCGAGAAAAAATGTTTGTAAAAAGAATGTCGATTATATGTAACGGCACACAATCATATGCGATATTACAAATATAAGGAGAAATCATATCATGGCAAAGATGTATTACGATAGCGACGCCGATCTCGGCGCGCTCAAAGATAAAACCATCGCGGTCATCGGGTACGGCAGCCAGGGGCACGCCCAGGCGCAAAACCTCCGCGAGAGCGGACTCACGGTGATCGTGGCCGAGCTTCCCGGCACGGAAAATTTCGAGCTCGCGAAATCGCACAAGTTCGCGCCGGTATCCGCAAAGGAGGCCGCCGAGAAGGCCGATGTGATCCAGGTCCTCGCGCAGGACCACATCCAGGCGAAGCTGTATTACAGCGACGTTGAGCCGTCGTTGAAAAAGGGGAAGACCCTGGTGTTCTCGCACGGGTTTAACATCCACTTCGGGCAAATCGCGCCGCCAAAGGACGTCGATGTGATCATGGTCGCGCCCAAAGGGCCGGGACACCTCGTGCGCAGCGAATACGCGAAGGGGGCGGGCGTCCCCTCGCTCATCGCGGTGCACAACGACGCGTCCGGGAAGGCGAAGCAGACGGCGCTCGCCTATGCGAAGGGCATCGGCGCAACGCGCGCGGGCGTCATCGAGACCACGTTCAAGGAAGAGACCGAGACCGACCTCTTCGGAGAGCAGTGCGTGCTGTGCGGCGGGGCCGCCGAGCTCGTGCGTGCGGGATTCGACACGCTGGTCGCGGCGGGCTATCAGCCCGAGATCGCCTACTTCGAGTGCCTGCACGAGCTCAAGCTCATCGTGGACCTCTTCTATCAGGGCGGGATCAATTACATGCGCTATTCGGTGTCCGATACGGCCGAGTACGGCGACTATGTGGTCGGGAAGCGCATCATCAACGAAAACACCCGCGCGGAGATGCGGAAGGTCCTCGCCGAGGTCCAGGACGGCACGTTCGCCAAAAACTGGATCCTCGAGAACATGGCCGGCCGGCCCCAGTTTAACATGACCAAGAAGATGCAGAGCGAACATCACATCGAGAAGGTGGGAAGCGAGCTTCGAAAGATGATGAAGTGGATCGACGCGAAGTAGTCGCCATGCACGGGCCGGTGGGGTGCGCGCCGGCCCCGTGCTGCACGTGAATTATGGAAGAGATCACCCTCGGTGAAAAGATCGCTCTCTTGACGAAGGTGGGCGTTTTCTCCAAGCTCAAGAACGAGGAGATCGCGGTCGTCGCCACCTATAGCCGCATGATGGACGTTCCGCGGGGAACGGCCGTGTTCACCGAAAACTCCTACGGGCGCCAGCTCTTCGTCGTCAAGGAGGGCGAGGTGCTCATCACCAAGCACCGCGAGCGCGAACACGACATCGACCTGGCCCAGTATCTGCCGGGGGAGTCGTTCGGCGAGATGGACCTGGTGGCGAACATGCGGCGGGGCGCGAACGCCGTTGCGATCCGCGATACGCGGCTCCTGGTGTTTCCCGCGAAGGGCATCACCTTCGAGGAGGTGCTCACCAAGTACCCGCGCATCTCGGCGCAAATCCTTTCCAAGATGCTGGCGACCGTCGCCGGGCGCGTGCGCAGGACCCACGAGCTTATCCGCGAGCGCGAGCCCTGGATACAGAACCTTAAAAAGCAGCTCTTCGTCGACACCCTCACGGGCCTGCTCAATGCGAACTTTCTGCGCGAGGACCTTCCGGGCCAGCTCCCCTTTTTCGAGGAGCCGGTGAGCCTCATCCTCGTCAAGCCGGACAACTTCAAGAAGTTCAACGACGCCTACGGGCACGAGGCGGGGGACCGCGCGCTCATGCTGGTCGCGGTGATCCTGCAGTCGGTCGAGCGGGAGTCGTATATCGCGGCGCGCTATCGGGGCGACGAGTTCGTGTTGGTGCTGCCCGGGACCGGCCGCGAGGAGGCGATCGACGTTGCCCGCGATCTCGGACGATCCCTCTACGAGGTCGATTTTCGCGATATCACCTGCGGCGCGCCGTTCAAGCTCGCGCTCAGCGCCGGTATCGCCCTGTACCCCCAGCATGCCCGCGACGGCAGGGCGCTCCTCGAGATCGCCTACGAAAAGATGCTGGGCGCGCGCAACAAGGGCGGAAACCGCATCGCGGCCGCGGGATGATCACTTCCGTCGGACGATGTCATTCTTCCGTAACACCCTCGGCCCGGGATCGCTCCACGATCCGTTCGTCAGGAGCTCGAACCCGGTGATCTTCGCCTCGACCGAGTGACTGTCGCGTGAAACGCCGAAATGCAGGTGTGGGATGTCAACCGTGCTCCCGCTCGAGCCGACCCTGCCGATCGGCTGGCCGCGCTTCACCGCGTCGCCCGGCTTCACCCGCACCGATCCCTTCATGAGATGGATGTAGGAGGTCATCTCGCCGTTCGGGTGTTGTATGATGATGCGGTTCGGCGCGGCGGTCGGATGGTTCCTCATTGGCTCGGTGTCCGGGCTCGAGTCCTCGACGAAATACACGACGCCATCGGCTGCGGCGTACACGATCGCCCCGAAAATCGCGTGCCCCTCCTTTTTCGCTCCGTTGCGGCCATAGGCGCCGCGTTCGTCCACTCTCACGAAATCCCAATCGTACCCATTGAGGAGTCCCAGGTGCGAAATGGTCTCGTTATTGCCCTGATGCACCTTGATCATCGAACCCCGCAGGGGCAGCGCGTAGGTGCCCCGGGCCGTCTGCTCCTCGTGCGGGATGAGCGATAGCGTCTCACGGGAGAGGCGCTCCCACGTCTTCATGTCGCGCCGGAAAAAGGTGAATGCGTACTGGGAGCGCAGGATGGGATCTTTTGGAAAAAAACCGATCCCTTTTTGTAATACGGCCTGCGCGCCATTCATGTCCGTTCCATTGATGAGAGAGCCGGCATAAACGACATAAAAAATCCTGATGTCGCGCGGATTCGACTGAATGAGCGCCGGCGTTATGCGCTGCATGACGTTCCGCGCGTGCGCATGCATCTCCGGACGGCCGCGATTGAAATAATTGAAGAAGAGCATGTAGTGCGGCCAGAAGACCGTATTGTCGATGGCGATAGCCTTCTTGAGGCACTCCTCGCCCTCGGCGGAGCGCCCGCTGTTGGTGAGCGCGAGCCCACGGTAGTAGTTTGCCCAGATATTGTCGGTGCGTAGAGCGCACAGCCGCTCGGCGGTACGCACGAGCGATGTCCAGTCGGCTGCTTTAATCTCATTCTGCGCCCGGTCCATCAATGCGTGAAACTCGCCGTCGCTCGATGCGGCAATCGCGTTCCCGCCAATCGCAGCTATCAATACGGCGAGCGCCGCGATGATTCGCCACCCGCTCGCAGCCGGCGATCCGTACGCCCGTTCCTTGTGTCGTATCATGGAAGTTGTCCTCTGTCGGGATTTTTCTAGAATGGTGAATCGTAAACAACGTAATGTGTGTCGCGCATGTCCCATCACGCTTGCCGCGCGAGACCAGTTAAAATGAAAGCGATCGCTTCGGGACGATTCGGCGAAAGGACACGTCCTTTGTCCAGAGGATCATCCTGGTTTTCGCGTCGGTGAGCGTAAGGATGATGAAGGTCGTACAGACGCGGTTCTCGCCGTCGACGGCCCAGATGCCCCTGATTTCGCCCGATAGAAGCAGCGCGGCCGGATCGGCTGATGGCTTCGCGTCGTGATCTGCGCGATGCCGTTCGTTCCGGACCTTGATTCCGTACGTCAGGAGCTCGCGTGTTAATAGCGACGCGAACAGGCCGGTGTCGATATGCTCTGAGGTCGCATTGCGGATCGGCGTCAATCCGATGAGGGGCGGGGCCGTATGCGTTTTCTTGATGTGCGCGCCAAGCTCCTGCGCCAGCGTGGCGCTGGCCGCGCGGAATTCCCGTTCGCCGATCAGCGGATCGAGGCTCGCGTACGCCATGGGTGCGCACGCGACGATGAGAAGACAGCAGGTGATGTATCGTATGGTCATGACGGCCTCCGTTGTGATGCATGATGGCGCGCCGCTCCAGCGCTCGTGCTGATCGGGCGTGGGACGAGCCCCCCTCAGTGCGCCTCCGCCCAGTGCGCGCCCCATCCCATGTCCACCACGACGGGAACGGAGAGCGCGAGCGCGGCCTCCATCTCGCGACGGACGAGCGATTCGATTTCGTCTTTTTCCCGCTCCGGGACCTCGAAAACCAGCTCGTCGTGCACCTGGATGATCATCTTCGCGCCAAGGCGCTTCTCCTCGAGGAGGCGCTGGATGCGGATCATCGCGATCTTGATCAGGTCGGCGGAGGTGCCCTGGATGGGCGTGTTGATGGCGATCCGCTCCGCGCCCTCGCGGCGGAACGATACGTCGGCGTGTATGTCCGGCACGGGCCGCCGCCGCCCGAGCATCGTCTGGACGTAGCCGTGCTCGCGCGCGAAGGCGATGGTGCGCTCGATGTACTCCCTGATGCCCGGATAGTTATCCAGGTACTTCTGGATGAACAGCGCCGCCTCCTTGATGCCGATATCGGCCTGCTGCGAGAGCCCGAAGGGCGAGACGCCGTAGATCGTCGCGAAGTTGATGATCTTCGCCTGGCGGCGCATCTCGGGCAGCACCCCGTCGATCGGCACGCCGAAGACGGCCGCAGCGGTCATGCTGTGGATGTCGATACCGTCGCGAAAGGCGCGGATCATGTTCGCGTCGTTCGAGATGTGCGCCGCGATCCGAAGCTCGATCTGCGAGTAGTCGGCCGAGAGGATGAGGCGGCCCTTCTCGGGGACGAAACCGGCGCGGATCTTCCGGCTGTAGTCGTCGCGCACCGGGATGTTCTGGAGGTTGGGGTCGGATGAGGAGAGGCGGCCCGTCGCGACCACGGTCTGGTTGTACGAGGTGTGGATGCGTCCCGTGTTCGGCGAGACAAGCTGCGGGAGCGTGTCGATGTAGGTGTTGCGGATCTTCGAGAGCGTCCGGTACGCGATCAGGTGGTCGATGATGGGATGCGCGCCCTGCAGGGCCTCCAGAACCGAGATGTCGGTGGAATAGCCGGTCTTGGTCTTCTTGACGGTCTTGAGGCGGAGCCGGTTGAAGAGAACGTCGGCAAGCTCGCGCGTAGAGTTGATGTTGAAGCGGATCTCCGCCGCGGCGTACACCTTCTCCTCTGCGTCGCGCAGGAGCCCCTCGTTCTCCTGGGCCAGCCGCGCGAAGTGCGCGGTGTCGATCTTCACGCCGTTTCGCTCCATCACCGCCAGCACGCGCACCAGGGGCATCTCGATCGTCTCGAAGAGCGTCCGGAGGTCGTTCGCGTCGAGCAGCGGCGCGAGAACGTTGCGCAGGCGCAGGGTGATGTCGGCGTCCTCGATGGCGTACTCCGACAGGCGGTCCAGCGGCACGGCGGTGATGGGAACGGCGTTTTTGCCCTTTCCCACGAGCTCGGCGTAGGTGATCGTCGTGTAGTTGAGATACTGCGCGGCGAGGTCGTCCATGTTGTGCCGCCGCTCGCCGGGCGCGAGGAGGTACGAGGCGACCATGGTGTCGAAGGAGACGCCCGCGATCTCGATCCCCGCCATCGCCAGGACGATCATGTCGTACTTGATGTTCTGGCCGATCTTTCGGACGGCGGGGTCCTCGAGCATCGGTCGGAGAACCTCCAGCGCCGCGTCGCGATCGAGGATCGCCTCGGAAAAAAGCGAGTCGCACGCGACCGGGACGTACCAGCCCGCGTTGGGCGCAATCGAAAGGGAGATCCCGACGAGCTCGGCGTCGACCGGATTCACCGACGTGGTCTCCGTGTCCACCGAGACCTCGCCCGCGGCGCGGATCGCCGCGCAGGCGGCGGCCAGCTCGTCGGCGGTGCGGACGGTGCGGTAGTCCCGCGTCGCGCGGTCGGTCCCGGGCGCGGCGGCGGCATTATCATCCCCCCCCGCGCCGTCCCCGAAGATCTCTTTGAGGATGGATTTCATCTCGTACTGCGCGAAGTACGATCGCACCGTCGGGGTCTTCAGGTCCGGGAGCGCCGACTGTTCGATGTCGAACTGGAGGGGGAGGTCGGTGCGGATGGTGACCAGGTCGCGCGAGAGATAGGCCATCTCCTTGCTCTCGACGAGCTTGTCCTTGAGCTTGCCCGTGATCTCGTCCACGTGCGCGTAGACGCCATCGAGCGTTTTGTAGTCGGTGATGAGCTGGAGCGCGGTCTTCTCGCCCACGCCCTTCACGCCGGGGACGTTGTCGGAGGCGTCCCCGGTGAGTGCCATGTAGTCGATCACCTGCGTCGGTGTGACGCCGAGCTTCTCCTCGACGGCCTTCGCGTCGTAGATGTCGAACTCGGTGATCCCCTTCTTTCCGGCGTAGATGCGCACGTGCGGCCCGACGAGCTGGTAGGCGTCCTTGTCGCCGGTCACGAGCACCACCTCGAGGCTCTTCGATCCGTGCGTCGTCGCGAGCGTGCCCAGCACGTCGTCGGCCTCGAAGTCCTCCTCCTCGACGCGAACGATGCCCAGCACGGAGAGCATGTGCTTGATCTCGTCGATCTGGCTCCGGAGGTCGTCGGGCATTTTCTGGCGCGTGGCCTTGTACTCGGGATACATGCGGAAGCGAAAGGACTTGCGCGGCGGATCGAACGCGACGGCGAGATAATCGGGCCGCTGGTCGTTGATGAGCTTGAGGAGCATGAGGGCGAAGCCGTAGATCGCCGAGACGTTCTGTCCGTCGGCGGTCACCAGCGGGTTCTTGATGAAGGCGAAATACGCGCGGTAGCACAGCGCGTGGCCGTCGACGACGAAGAGGCGTTTTTTCATGCGATGGTCTCCCGGAAGGCGTTTCGTTGATCCTATGCGCGCCGCCCGGAAATGTCAAGTATGCTTCGTGGGGATGATGCGCGCTGCCGCGCGCGCCGCGCCGGGCGGATGTCGCCGACGCGCTTTCCTCTTGACAGAATGAATCCATCGCGGCAGCGTCAATGGCGATGAAGATTTCGATACACGAGGCACGCATGCGAATCGGCACTGGCGCAACCGTTCTCTGCGCTCTCATGGCAGTGGCGATCGGCGTCATCGGAGCCGGTTGTTCTTCCGCCGTGAAGATCGAGCGCGCGGAGACCATCTCCGTGGGTCGCGCCGTCCGCGCGTACTACGATGCCGCGCGCGCACGACGGCTCACGACAACCGTGTGGTATCCCGCGAAGGGCGTCGCGCGCGGCTGGGAGGCGCCCTCGGTGAACATGTTCCACGGCAATGTGAATTCCCGGGAGGGCCTTGAGCCCGCGGCCGGAACGCATCCGCTGATTCTGTTTTCGCACGGAGCGCGCGGCGCCGCCGATAACTATTCCTGGTTCGCCGAGGCGCTGGCCATGAAGGGATTCATGGTCATGGGCGTGGACCATCACCATGACACCTGGCATTCGAGCACGCCGGAGGGAACGGTGTCCGTATGGGAGCGCCCGCGCGACCTCTCCGTGGCGCTGGACATGGTGCTCGCGGATACCGTCCTGGGTCCGCTCGTCGACCGCGCGCGCATCGGTGCGGCGGGCCATTCGTCGGGCGGCTATGCGGCGCTGGCGCTCGCCGGGGCCCGGTACGACATCCTGCGCATGGCCGAGTACTGCGCGCGCAACGGGAAGGTCCCCGCATGCCGGTTCGGCGAGGACGTGAAGTGGTGGGGGCTGCTCAAGGAGCTCGACGCATCGCGCGGCTCCTTCCGCGATGATCGCGTGCGCGCCGTGTTCGCCATGGCGCCCGCGATGGGCGACGGTATCGTTCCCGAAAGCCTGAAGGAGATCTCAGTGCCGGTTGTGATCATCGCAGGGGAAAAGGACGAATTCGTTCCCTTTGCCGACAATGCGAAGCGCTACGCCGAGGCGATCCCCAAGGCCGAGCTTGTGCCGCTCGCCGCCGGGGAGGGCCATTACGTCTTTCTCGATCAGTGCACGTGGATGGGCGCGGGGCTCATCGAGGAGCTCTGTGCCGACGCGACGGACGTCGACCGCGCCGCGGCCCACCGCACGACGGCCTCCCGGGCTGCGTCGTTTTTCTCCGGTGCGCTGAAGTAGGTGCGGTTCGGTCCCGCTGTTACTTTCCCAGCTTGTTGAGGATGATGCCGCCGACCATCGGCACATAGGCGCCGATGATGATGATCACCAGGCCCACGAGCGTTCCCGAGTTGAACATCGAGGCGCTAAACTTGGTCACGCCCACCGTAAAGGTCATGCCCACGTTGATGATGGTCACGAACCATCCCACCAGCAGCAGTATCAGCCCGATCAGATGAACCAACGCCGTTCCCATATGTCACACTCCGTGTGGAAGATGTAGTCTTGCCGAGTCGTATCCCACTCAAGCACCGGGTGCGGCGGGAGCGCAATCATTTTTTAATTCACGCGCGAAAGCCCATCATCGGGCGCCGGCGGTTCGTCGTTGATTCGCAGGAGCGCGTTCCGCACGTCCTCGATGCGATAGGGCTTGGGGATGATCCCGGCAAATCCGTGGCGCGCGTGCTCGGCGAGTATGGGGTCGTTTGAATATCCGCTGGAAATCAAAATGGTCACGTTCCGGTCGATCTCCCGGAGGAGGCGAAACACCTCGGTGCCGCCCGCGCCGCCGGGGATGGTGAGGTCGGTGATCACGCAATCGAAGCGTTCGCCCCGCGCATGGGCCGCGGAAAACGCGGTCACGGCATCGTCGATTGAACCGACGCATGCGGCGCGATGGCCCAGGGCCGAGAGGATCCGGGAGGCGATATCGCGCACCTGCGGTTCGTCGTCCACCACGAGTATCTTGAGCGGGCGTCCCGGTGCTGGGATCGCGTCCTCGCAGCGCGCTACAACGCGGGCATCGGTCGCCGGCAGATATACCTCGAACATCGTGCCGTCGCCGGGGCGCGAGGACACGCATATGCGCCCGCCGTGCTTCGTGACGATGGAGTAGGCGATCGACAGCCCCAGGCCGGTCCCCATCTCGCGGGTGGTGAAGAATGGGTCGAATATCCGCTCGATGATGCCGGCGGGGATCCCGCAGCCGGTGTCCGCGAACGTGAGCCGCACATGGGGCCCGATCGCGCCGCCGCCGTCATCGCCGCAATTGTGCGCGCCTACGGTGATGGCGCCGCCCCGCGGCATCGCCTGGAGGGCGTTTATGGCGATATTGTGTATCACCTGCCCGATCTGGTTCGCGTCGATCTCAGCGTTCAACAGGTCCTCCGCGAAGTCGTAGGCGCACCTGACGCTCGATCCCGACAGGGCGAACTGCATCGTCTCCCTGACGAGCGCAGGGAGTGACGTTATACGCTTCACCGGATCGCCCCCCTTGGAAAAGGTGAGGAGCTGGCGCGTGAGGTCGGCGGCCCGGATGGAGGCGGTCTCGGCCTGGGCGAGCATGCGCAGGGCCTCGGGGTCGCGTTGGATGCTCTGCCGGACCAGGGCGATGTTTCCCAGGATCACGGTGAGGAGATTGTTGAAATCGTGCGCGATGCCGCCCGCGAAAACGCCCAGCGACTCGATCCGGGAGCTCCGCGATAGCTCCGCCTCCATCCGTCGCATCTCGGTGATGTCTTTCATGACCACGAGCGTGGCCGGGGACTCCCCGCTGCCGCCGATAGGGCTCTGCGAGACGAGGTAGGTGCGGCTCTCCCCGCCGAGCGACAGGGTCGTTTCACGATCGCGGCATTCATCGTGAACGCAGGTGAGCTCGCCGTAAAGCGCGGCGAGGCCGGGCGCTCCCGCATCGGGCCCCGCCTGCGGGAAGGCGCGCGCGGCCGCCTCGTTCATCTCGAGCACCCGCCCGTCGCTTCCGACGACGAAAACGCAGTCGTGCACGCGGGAGAATATCTCCACGGCGGCGTCGCCGAGCCCGGGCGCGAGCAGGCGGTAGCGGGCGATGGCGATGAACATCGAGATCGAGCCGATCCCGGCCAGCGATGAGGCGAGATGGGGGATCGCCGCCGCGTCGGCGAACAGCGGCAACACGACATTGGTGAGCACCGCGGCGGCGGTGGCCGCGGCGAAACCGGCGAGGACGGTCCCAAATTGCCGCACGCGAAGGGGATCGCGCTGTGTGCGCATGGCGGCGGCGATGAGCGCAATCCCGTACAGGCCCGGCAGGACGATGGCGACGATGATGATGGGGTACATGAGCGGCCCGGGCGCGGCGGCGTTCCCCCATCCATGCCGAATAATGCGATCCGGGAAGTACCAATCGCTCGCAAACGCCAGTATCGTCCCGGCGAACATGCAGGCGGAAAACCCATGGAAAACGGCGTCCCGTTTTTTTCCGAGGAGCGAGTACGCGAAATTCAAAAAGAGCACGCCGGGAAGCATGTATAAAATGCCGGTTGCGCGGTAGATGCCGATGAGCGTCGCGTCAGGAAGGTTCGACCAGAGAAAAAACTCGGAGAGCTCCCAGAGGGCAAGCATGACGGCGAAGAGCATGAATGCGCGCGCCGCCAGTTTTTTGCCGCTTTTCGCGGCGATGTAGACGACCAGGCACAGGTTGATCGTGAAAAACGCGAGCGGGATGAGAATATAGAAGTTCATTCTCCACCATGGTGTGCGTATTGATCATTGCCCCATCGAATGTTTTTGTCAAGCAGGATACGGGCGTCGCAACCGTCCTTCGGACCGATGGCGCATGGCAGCATGCGGCGTTCAGCGTCGGCAGGTGATGATGGTCGCGATCCCGAACGTTTTCCCGTCCGCCACCGCATCGCGAAACCCCGCGCGCTCGATGGCCGCGCACAGCTCGCCCGGGTCCAGGAAGGTGTCGATGGTCCCCGCGAGGTAGCGGTAGGCGGTCCTGCGGCCCGAAATCATCCCCCCGATGACGGGAAGCGCATGCGCCAGATAGAACCGGTACGCCGCGCCGATGAGGCGATTGCGCGGCCGCGTGAGCTCAAGGATGGCGAACCGCCCCCCGGGGCGCATCACGCGGTGGAGCTCCGCCAGCATGCGCGGGATGTCGGGGATATTGCGGATACCGAAGGCGATGGTCGCGGCGTCGATGGAGGCGTCGGCCAGCGGGAGGGCCGATGCGTCGGCGGCGACGGGACGCCCGATGATTTTTCCCTTTGCAACGCCCGTCGAGAGCATGGGAAGCGAGAAGTCGAGCGAGACGACGGCGGCCCCGGCGCGCGAGAGCAGACGCGAGAGATCGCCCGTGCCGCAACACAGATCGAGCGTGGTCCGGCCGCGCAGGTCGCCCAGGGCGCGCACCGTCGCGCGCCGCCAACCGCCGTCGATCCCCATCGAGAGCAGGCGGTTCAAGAGGTCGTAGGTGGGGACGATGGAATCGAAGAGACCGCGGATGAAGCGCTTGCGCTCGGCGGGGTGGTCGTGGTGCTCTTCGTAGCGCAGGCTCATTCCGGGCTCCGCGGCGACGGATCGGGCGTCCCGGCGAGCTCGGGGTCCTCGATGCGCGCGCCCGCGTCGTGTTCCCGCATGAGCGCTTCGATGTGCGGATAATGACGCAGCGATTCGCGCACCATCGTCTCGAAGGGGAAGTCCGCGAAGGTCCCGTAGTCGTGCACGTACTCCATGTGGCGCCGTCCCGCGAGATCGTACGGGTGGAAGATCGAATCCTCCGCGCCGGTAAACTCCAGCGGACGCAGCCCGAAGCGCTGGCACAGCGCGGCGTCGAAGGCCGGCGTCGCCTTGACCCATCTGCCGCCCAAATGGAATTCATTGTATCCGTGAAAGACGAACAGGTCCGTGCGCAGAAGCTCGCGCATCCGTTTCGTGGAGAGGTGGTTGATCACGTTCGCGTACCCCACGCGGCAGGGGATGCCGATCGCGCGAGCCGCCGCCGCAAGGAGGATCGACTTCTGGACGCAAAATCCCTCGCGGGCCGCGAGCACCGCCGAGGCGCGGTACGGCCCACGCTCGAAGGTGTAGCGATAGGGATTGTAGGCGATGCCGTCGCGCACCGCATAGTACAGCCGCACGGCGCGGGCCGTCGCGTCGCCGTCGCCGGCGGCGTCACGCGCGAAGGCGACGACCGCCGGGTGCGCGCTCTCGATGAACCAGGTTGGCGAACAGTACTCGTCCATGGGACATGGGATGGTCGATTCCCCGCGCGCTGGCAAGCATTTTCCGTGCGGGCGGAGGGTCGGCCGGTCAGTCGTATCGGCGGATGATCTCGTAGCGCGAATTGCGCAGCACGGGCGTCTTTCCCGCATCGCGAATGAGCGCGATGAAGTCCTCCGCCGTGGCGCGCGTCCCCACGCCGGTCGCCTGCACCACCACCTCCTCGGTGAGCACGCCCCCCATGTCGTTCGCGCCCATCGCGAGCGCGAGCTGCGCGAGCGGGAGCCCCTCGGTGAGCCAGCCGGATTGGATATAGCGGACATTGTCCAGATAGATGCGCGCGATCGCGACGATCCGCAGGAAGTCCGTGCCCGTCGCGGGCTCGACGTCGGAAAGCGCCGTGTTGGCGGGCGAGAAGGACCAGGGGATGAAGGCGCGGATGACGCCGGTGCGCTCCTGCGTGCTCCGCACGACGTCGAGGTGCTCGACGAGCTCGTCGGTCGTCTCGCCCATGCCGTAGGTCATCGTCGCGCTGGAGAAAAGACCGTGCGCCGCCAGCGCGTCCATCACCGCGCGCCACTCGTCCACGGTGCACTTGCGCGGGCTTACGCTGCGACGCACGCGGTCCACGAGGAGGTCGGACGCGCCGGGCATGGAGTCGAGCCCGGCGTGCTTCAGCATGCCGATGACGTCGGCGAGCGGCATGCCGTGCCGCTTCGCAAGGTGAACGGTCTCGGCGGGAGAAAATGAGTGGAGCGCGATGTCCGGATGTCGTTCCTTCACGGCGCGCAGCATCGTCACGTACGATTCGATCGTGTACTCGGGATTGAGCCCGCCCTGCAGCATGATCTGCGTGCCGCCCGCGCGCGCGAGGGCGTCGGCCTTTTCAATGATTTCGTCCAGGCGCAGGTCGTACGGCTCGATCACCCCGGCCCGGGCGTGGTAGGCGCAGAAGCGGCACTTCGCCTCGCAGATATTGGTGAAGTTGATGATGCGGTCCACGATGAAGCCGACGGTCTCCTCCGGATGCACGAGCCGCCGGCGGGCGTCGGCGATCGCGCCGAGCTCGAGGAGGTCCTCGGCGAAAAGGCCGGCGGCCTCGTCGCGCGTAACGCGGCGGCCGGCGCGAAGCTCGCGGGCGAAGGCGTCATTCATACGGCGGTATCGGCCTCCCTGAAGGTGTGGCAATGATACAAGCCGCACTCTGCGCGCGGGGCCGAATCGTCACAACAACTTTTTGTAGTCGTCGTTCTGGCCGCGGGCCGCGGCGCGCTGGGCCATCCAGTCGAGCTCGTTCCGGGGAACGGGGGGTATGTCGCTCTCGTCGCGTCGCTTCATGGTAATGGACGCTGCGGGGCAGGTGGTGGCGCACAGGCCGCAGCCGATGCAGCGATCGTTTATCACGGCGACATCATCGACGGTGATGGCGTTCACCTGGCAGCGATCGATGCACAATCCGCAGGCGGTGCAGCTCTCGGCATCGACCGCCGCGAGGTAGTTCGATTTCGCGGTCGCCTTGGTGCTGATGAGGTTTGTCGCGATGAGGGGCCCGCAGCAGCACGAACAGCAATTGCAGATGTAGAAATGGCCCTTCTTCGTGTTGGAGGTCATGTGGACGAGCCCCGCCTCCTCGGACTTTTTGAGAATGTCCAGCGCCTCCTCCTTGCTGATGGGCCGCCCGTGCGTCCCGTCGTCGAAGTAGTTTTCGATGGGCGCGAAGCCCAGACACACCTCGGTGGGCTTGCTGCATGGGTGTCCCATGAGGGCGCGCTCCGTTTTGCAGATACACTCGTTCACCATGAACGACTTGGCGCGCTCAATGAGCTTGGTCACGCTCTCGTAGGGCTCGATGCTGGATGACGCGTCGATCTCGCTTTCGATGGGCACCACCTTCATGAGCGCGGGCGAGCGGTCGAAAAAGTCCTTTCCGAAGGCGGTCATTGCGTATTCCTCGAAAAGCTCGGCGAGCTCGCGGTCGATGCGCTTGAGCTGGAACTCGTAGATGCCGAAGACGAAGGGCATGAGGCGGTACACCGACATCGCGCCCAGGTTGATGGACATCAGCTGCCCCTTCTGGTCCATGATGGGGAGCATCTTCTTCAGGTAGTCGATGTCAAGCCCCGTGCGCTCGGCGATCTGGTCCGGCGTCTCCCACTTCAGCTTGAGCTGCGCGGTCAGCGCCGCCTCCTCCTCGGTGAAGATTTTTTTCAGGATCTTGATCTCCACACCGCTCTCGGTGGCGGGGAAACCGTTGGGGATGGTGTCGAGCACGTCGCGAAGGGTGTGATAGATGTTCTCGGCCATGGCAATCTCCTTTGTGGGCGTTCGTTATGATGTCGCGGAAGGCGATAGTATCTCGCGCGCGATCGGGTGTGCGGTCTCGTGCAGGCAGGTGCGAATCGCCGCGTCGGTGAGCGTCCCCCGGCGTCGCAGCACCTCGAAGACGATCAGCCGCATCCCCATCTCCATGAGCAGCGGCCGGTATTCCTCGACGGTAAAGCCCCCGGGGCGCATGAGCGCCGCCCCGCAGAGGCCGTGGGAATAGATCGCCATGTCGCGGAAGAGCCGGACGCGGGCCGCGTCGTCCAGCTCGGCGAGGGCGGCGTCGCGCTTCATCTTCTCGAAGAGCCGGTCGTAGGGGGGGCGGTCGTGCTGGAATTGGAACTTGTTCTTTCCGGAAAGATAGAGCAGCCGATACAGCTCGGGCTCGCGGATCGCGAATTCCAAAAAGCCCAGCCCCATGGACAGGAAGTGCCACTCCCCGTACTGGTACTCCAGCATGTGCCGGATGGCGATCTCCTCCGCCGCGGCGACGAGCTCCCGGCCGAGGTCCTCGATGGTCTCGAAGGCGCGGTAGATGGGCTGGGTGGATCCGCCCATGCGCTTCGCGATCGAGCGCGCGCTCGCGCTGTTGGGCCCATCGGCCCGAACCACGTCAATCGCGGCCTGGATTATCTCTTCCTTCGAGAAGCTTATTCGTGGCGGCATGGCATATCATACATAAATAACATGTGTAATTATAAATAACTAATGTTATTTAAAAAGTCAAGCATTTTTTTAGGGTGATATGATTTTGCTTCGCAATGCGCCATGTGACATGAACTTTCTGTTTGACATGCCATGGGCGGGGGGATATCTTGAGGCTATCTTCCTCGAAAAGCGAAAAATCTTAAATAACCGGACAGGTATGATAGAAGCGATCGGCGTTCGCGAGCATATCAGGTGCCTGGAGGGCGTGAAGGACGATATCGTCGCCTTTCACGAGTCGGCCGCGCGTCCGGACGACGCACTGCGCCGTATCTGGATCGCCGATGTCAGGGAGCTCTATGGCGTTGTGCTGGCCGCGGCGGAGCTGTTGCCGTCGATCGCCGGCGGCAGCGACGAGAACGCCGGCGCCTGCGTCCAGTTCCTCGGCGCGGCCGAGAGCCTCAACCGGCAGGTGTTGAGCGAACTGAAGGGCGTTCGCAGCAAGGCGTCGCGTCGGCTCCAGCGGCGGCTTGCCGAGGCGTTCGAGAGTTGCCATGACCGGATCGCCGAAACCGTGCGTCCCTTCGTGCGCGCGAACGACGGCCAGCCCCCCGTGGCGACGGTCTCGCGCGCGGGCGATACCGAGTTTCATCTGCACTGCGCGGTCTGCGGCGAGGTGTCGTTCGTGTTCCGCATCGGCGTGCCGCGCTTCTCCACGGAGGAGTGCCTCGTCTACGAGGGGATCACCCATGCCGGCGGTGTCGACCGGAAACACGCCCGCCGGATCTTCACCTTGCTCGATGCGGGCGCCGTCGGCCGGGCGCATTCGTATCTCATGCGAAAGAAGCTCCTCGAGGACGGGATCGACGCCTACTGCCCCGAATGCGACGCCGTGTACTGCCGCGAGCACTATCACGCGAACGAGGAGTGGGACGACGGGTTCTACGACTGCACCACCGGCACCTGCCCGCGCGGACATCATCGCATCATCGACGATTGACGGGGGCGCGGCGGCGCAGACGCGATCAGCGCTGGTCCATGGGCACGTAGTCGCTCAGCGGCGGTCCCGTGTAGAGCTGGCGCGGCCGGCCGATCTTCAGCGGCACGCTGTCGTGCATCTCCTTCCATTGCGCGATCCAGCCGGGCAGGCGCCCGATGGCGAACATCACCGTGAACATGTTGGTGGGGATGCCGATCATCCGGTAGAGGATGCCGCTGTAGAAGTCGACGTTCGGATACAGCTTGCGCTCGATGAAAAAGTCGTCGGCGAGCGCGGCGGATTCGAGCTCCATGGCGATGTCGATGAGCGGCTCGCTGATGTTGAATTTTTTCAGCAGCGTGTCGCACATGCCCTTGAGGATGATCGCGCGCGGGTCGTAGTTCTTGTAGATGCGATGGCCGAACCCGAAGAGCCGGAAGCGGTTGTCCTTGTCCTTCGCGCGCGCCACGCAATCCCGCACCGAGAGGCCCTGCTGCTGGATCCCCTCCAGCATCTCGATCACGTGCTGGTTCGCCCCGCCGTGCAGCGGCCCCCAGAGCGCGCAGATCCCCGCGCAGATGGAGGCGTACAGGTTCACCATGCTGCTGCCCACCAGCCGCACCGTCGAGGTGCTGCAGTTCTGCTCGTGGTCGGCGTGGAGGATCAGCAGGGCGTTGAGCGCCTTCTCGATGTCGGGGTCGATCTCGTAGGGCTTCACCGGGCTGTGGAACATCATGGACAGGAAGTTCGCGCAGTACCGGAGGTCGTGCCGGGGGTACACGAACGGCTCGCCGATGGAGTGCTTGAACGAGTAGGCCGCGATGGTCCTGATCTTGGAGATGAGGCGCACCGCCATGAGGTCGAAGGTGCCGCTCTCGAAGTCCTCGGTGAAGTAGCCGGGGTAGTACACCGACAGCGCGTTCACCATGGTGGAGAGGATCGCCATCGGGTGCGCCGTCGGCGGGAAGCCGTCGAAGAAGCGGAGCATGTCCTCGTGGATCATCGAGTTCTCCGTGAGGCGCTCGGAGAAGGCGCGCCGCTCCGCCTCGACCGGCAGGTGGCCGTAGATGAGCAGGAACGCAGTTTCCGTGAAGGTTGATCGCTCCGCCAGCACCTCGATGGGGATGCCCCGGTAGCGCAGGATCCCGCGGTCGCCGTCGATGAACGTGATCGCGGAGGTGCACGATCCGGTGTTCTGGTATCCCACGTCGAGCGTGATCAGCCCCGAGTCCTTCCGGAGGTTCGATATGTCGATGGCGCGCTCCTGCTCCGTGCCGTCGATCACCGGGAGTTCGTATCGCGCGCCCTTGTATTCGAGTATCGCTCGTTCCATTGTTCGATTACCGTTCCTTGTAGTGTGACCGTAGCGCCTGATAGGCGATATGCAGCGTCAGCTGGTCCAGCAGGACGATGGCGGTGAAGGCCTCCGCCACCGGCCACACGCGCGAGACGATGGTGGGGTCGCGGCGCGTGACCGCGGCGAGCTCGGCGTCGGTGTTCGAGACCTTGTCGATGGTCTTCTGCGGCTTGGCGATGGTGGGCGTGGGCTTCACCGCGAGGCGCGCCACGATGTCCTGCCCGGTGCTGATCCCGCCGGTGATCCCGCCGGCGCTGTTGCTCATGAACTCGACGCGGCCGTCGCGGGCGCGCATCTGGTCGTTGCACTCGCTGCCGGTCATATCCTTCACGCGCATCCCCGCGCCGATCTCCACCGCCTTGATGGTGCCGATGGACATCATGCGCCCGAGCTCGCCGTCGAGCTTTTCGAAGACCGGCTCGCCCATTCCGGCCGGGACGCCCGTCGCGACCACCTCCACGAGGCCGCCGCTGGAATCGCCGCCGTCGCGTATCTCCAGGATCTTATTATACATCTCCGTGGCCGCCTCGAGGTGCGGGCAGTTGAGCACGGGGTGCACGCCCTGCTCGGCCAGGGCCGCAACCTGCGCATCGGAGAGCGGCTCGCGCGTGATGTCGGGCACCATGCGCTCGATCTCCGCCAGCACCGCCATCTTCTCGAGCATGCGCATGCCGGGTTTAATGCGGCCCTGCGCGTACACGATGGCGTACAACGGGTCATTGTCCCGGCGGAACTCGCGGAATATGCGCACCCGCTCCTTGATGGCGTCGTACGGCATTTCGGGCATCGCCACCCCGGCCGCCTCCTTCACGTACGAGAAGACCTCGATGCCGTGGTCGCGCAGGATGCGCTTGGCCACGTACCCGGCGGCCACGATGGTGGAGGTGTAGCGCCCGCTGAAGATCCCCGCGCCGATGGAGTCGTCGAAGGACCCGTACTTCTGGTACGTTGCGTAGGAGGCGTGGCCCGGGCGCGGCGTGCGGTTGGTGCGCTGATACTGGTCGATGTGCTCGAAGTGCCGGTCCAGGTTGGGGATGAGCACGGTGAGCGGCGTCCCGTTGGTGTGCTCCGCGTTGGCGAAGCCCGGCATGGTGTCGGCCGCGTTCACGCCGGTGACGATCACCGGGATGTCGGGCTCGCGGCGGGGCGACGAGAGCTCGCCCTGGCCGGGCTTGCGCTGAAGGAGATCCGCGTAGATGTCCTTCTCCTCGAGATGGATGCCCGAGGGCACCCCCTGCATGTGCGAGACGAGGCCCTCCTGATACGAGCCGCCCGCGACGGTCACCTGAAAGAAACGTCCATAACTGCATCCCACCATATACTGTCTCCTGATTGTATTCTCGTGTTCGCTGCGCTATTGCATTCATCGCGTACCTCGGTCTCGTGCGAAAAGCGGTGGCGACGAAGCAATCCGATTGTCCGTGCGGCACCCCTTAGCCGGCCAGGCGCTGCATGGCCTCGCAGATCCGCTCCACGCCGCGCGTGATGTTCTCGTCCGAAGTGGCGAAGGACAATCGAAGGTACTCGTCGTTGCCGAACTCCACGCCCGGCACCACGGCCACGCGCGCCTCGTCGAGAAGATGCGAGCATAGGGCGGAAGAGTTCGCCTGTCCCGCATATCGCTCGCGCACCGCCGGCCAGCCGGGGAGCGCGAACACGCCCGACACGCGCGGGAAGGCGTAAAAGGCGCCGTCCGGCGGCTGGCAGGAGATGCCCGGCGCCCGGTTGAGGCCGTCCACGATCAGGGAGCGACGCCGCGTGAAGGCGGTCATCATCTCGCCGATGAACGACTGGTCGCCCGTTAGCGCCTCGACGGCGGCCCACTGCGAGATGGAGGTCGGGTTGGAGGTGGACTGGCTCTGCAGCGTCTCGACGGCCTGGATGATCGCCGCGTCGCCGGCCATGTAGCCGATCCGCCAGCCGGTCATCGAATAGGCCTTGGATACGCCGTTAAGGACGATGGTGCGCGCCTTCAGCTCGTCGGAGATGTTCGCCATGGTGCAGAACGTGCGGGCGTCGTAGAGCATCGATTCGTAGATGTCGTCGGACACGATGATGATGTCGCGCCCGGCGATCGCCCCGGCCAGCGCCGCGAGCTCCGCGCGCGTGTAGGCGCTTCCGGTCGGGTTCGACGGCGAGTTGATGATGATCGCGCGGGTGTTGTCGGTCACGTGCTCCGAAAGCTGTTCCGGCGTCATCTTGAAGCCGCGTTCGCCCGGACAGTCGACGATCACCGGCCGCCCGCCGGCGAGCGCGATGATCGGCGGATACGATACCCAGTAGGGCGCGGGCACGATCACCTCGTCCCCCTCGTCGAGGATCGACTGCATGAGATTGTAGAACGAGTGCTTCCCGCCGCAGTTGACCGTCACCTCCGCGGGTTTGTACGAGAGCGCATTGTCGCGCTTGAATTTCTCGCACACGGCGGCCTTGAGCTCGGGAATGCCGCCTACGGGCGTATACTTCGTTTTCCCGGTGTTGATCGCGCGGCGCGCCGCCTCCTTGATCGGTTCCGGCGTGTCGAAATCCGGCTCCCCGGCGCCAAAGCCGATCACATCGACCCCCTGCGCCTTGAGCTTGTTGGCCAGCGCCGTGAGCGCGAGCGTGGCCGAGGGTTTTACGTTTTTGATCCGTTGTGACAGTTTCATGGTGTACCGTTCTCCGTTGTGGTATGTGTATTCTATTCGTACAGCGCCGTAAAGAGCTCGCGCGCCTTGCCCTTCGCCGTCGCGAGCGCCTCGCGGCCGTGTTTCGTTATGCGATAGTACTTGCGGATCTTCCCGTTCACGTTCCGCTCTTCGTGGACAAGGTAGCCCTTCTCCTCGAAGCCGTGGAAGGTGTTGTACAGCGTCCCGAAGGATATCTTGAAGCCGAACTCCTCGAGCTGGTCGTGGATCTCCTTTCCGTAGACGGGCTCCTTGTCGGCGAACTGCAGGATGTAGATCTTTATGAATCCCAGCAGGAACTCGTGAATCATCACATCAGCCATATCAGCCCTCCCGTCGCAGGGCGCCCAGTTCGAGCGCGACCTGTTTCATGACCTCGGCCAGGGGCGGGACGGGAAAGAAGTCCCTGCCGGTGAGCCCGTTGGCCACCGCCTGGTACATGTGCGAAAGATTGCGCGCGAGCGGGGCCGGAAGCGGCGCCGGCGCGCCATCGACGCGCGATTTCCAGTTGATGCGGTCCTCGCGTTTCGCGCGCTCCACCGCCGCGTGCCAGGCGCTCCCGCGGTAGAAGACGCGCGCGAGCTCCTTGCTCACGTGCAGTCCGTTCCAGGTGAAGCGGCACTCGTCGGGCGTGCCGAGCACGTCCACCACCGTGAGGCGCGCGTGCTCGTCGATCGCGAACTCGATCTTGCCGTCCTCGTTCGCAAGGCCGATGCGCTCCGCCTCGCGCGTGATGGTCTCGTTGATGCGCAGCGTGAGCCCGCGCAGCGTGTCCATCTCCCCGTCGAGGAGGCCGGAGATGGCCTGCGCCTCGGGCCACGTGATGTAGCGGTCGGTCACCTCCAGCTTGGTCGAGACGTCCAGGATGGGCCGGTCGAGGATGGCGCCGGGCGCGGGCATCTCGGTGAGGCCCAGCTCGGCGAGCGTGACCGTTCCCTCCCGCAGTCGGGCGAAGACGCTCGCCCCCTCCGGAAGGCGGTTCCGGTAGATGACCTCGAGCGGGACGAGATAGTTGTTGTTCACGTCCGCGTACCGCGCGTAGTCGTAGCTTCCGTCGCGCTCGGCCGGCCGCAGGACGCGGTACAGGCTCACGGCCATGTCGCAGGACGGAGCCGTGAGCTCGCCCAGCCGCTTGATCCGGCCGTCGCCGTCGAAGAGCCCGCGGTAGTGGACGGGGACCCCCTCCCGGGCGAGGAGCTCGAAGAAGTGCGCGCCGATGACGCACAACGCCGCTCCCTTGCCATCGATGTGGTCGGGCATCTCCCCCCAGTCGAACACCGAGTAGCGGTCGGAAAACGCGAACCGGCCCAGGCCGGCCTGCGTCTCGGACGGCGCGTTGATGACGGTGAGGTCTTTTACGCTTCCCATGTCAGTTTCCTCCCGATGGTGTTTCGGATAACGATGCCACGCGTGCGCGGCGCCGGTTTATCTCGCCCGCCACCGCGAGCGGGATCGCGTAGTCCTGCGCGGCGTTCCAGAGCAGGTAGCCGCCGGCGCCGGAATCGTGCACCGCCTTGATCTGCGCCGCGACGTACCGGTCGTAGCCGAGTTTCGAGCGCTTCACCTTCATCCGGAAGGCCTGGATCCACGTGACGATCGCGGAGCGCGGTGCGCGCTCCAGCGCGCGCTTCGAGGTGATGTGGACGGTATAGTACGGATCGGCCATCATCTTTTTACTCCAGGTGTAGTGGGACGGGTAAGCCATTGGGCAGATGACGTCCACGAGTCCGTCGAGGAGCTCCATTTTCTGTCCGATTTTATCGTCGGCGTTGAGCGGTATCCGTCCGAAGATGTCGGCGGCGATGCGCACGTCGTATTTCGAGAGGCGCTCGCGCGCCTTCTTGAGGAAGCCCGTGATGTACTCGTAGCGCTCGGCGAGCGACAGCGCCCGGTTCACGCGGTGGTCGTTGAAGCGGATGTAGTCGAACTGGATCTCGCGATAGCCCGCGCGGCAGGCGGCCTCCGCGACGGCCAGGCGGTTCTCGATGAGCTCCGCGGCGGCCGGGTACTCGGAGAGGCCCTCCGGGAACACCACCACGCGGGCGATCGGGTGAAAGCCCATCGCGCGGCAGTAGGCCACGTGCTCGGCCGGCGTGACGGCGACGCGCATCCCGGGCGTCTGGACGTCGATGACAACGGCGTTGAGACCCGCCTTTTTCGCGCGCGTGATGTGGCGCTCGAGCTTTGCCCGATTGTTTCCCGACCCGGAGGTGAGATAGAAGCCCTTGTAGAACGACGGGTAGGCATACGTCTGTTTTGTCGGTGCCTTTTTCGCGGTCTGACCGGTCGAGGGTTTCGTTCCGAAGGGAACCAGAAAAACGCCCCCGAGGATGAAGAGTGCCGGAACGACGATGGAAAACTTACGCGCGCTCATTGGATGCCTCCGGTACGTCGGTTGATGCCGCCATGCTGTCCGCAAGGCGTCGATAGGTGTTGTAGCGTCTCCGCGCGTCGTCTTCCGCCGCCGCGAAGAGCCCGTCGGCGTGTTCCGGGAACTCGTGTTGGAGCGAGGTGTAGCGCGTCTCGTTCATGAGGAATTCCCGGAACGCGCCCCAGTCGGGTTCCGGCGAATCGAGCACGAAGGGGTTTTTCCCTTCGCGCTCCAGGAGCGGATTGTAGCGGTACAGGTGCCAGTAGCCGCAGGCCACGGCGTTCTTCATGACCCGCTGTGTGGTTTCCATGCCTGAGCGAATGCCGTGGTTGATGCACGGCGAATAGGCGATGATGAGCGACGGCCCCGGATACGCCTCGGCCTCGAGCACGGCGCGCAAAAACTGCGCCTGGTTCGCGCCCATCGACACCTGCGCCACGTATGCGTAGCCGTAGGTGATGGCCATGAGTCCAAGGTCCTTCTTGCCGAGGGGCTTGCCCGACGCCGCGAACTTCGCCACGGCGGCCGTTGGCGTCGCCTTGGAGGACTGGCCGCCGGTGTTTGAGTAAACCTCGGTGTCCAGTACCAGCATGTTCACGTCCTCGCCCATCGCGATCACGTGGTCCAGGCCGCCAAAGCCGATATCGTAGGCCCAGCCGTCGCCGCCCACCATCCAGATCGAGCGCTTGCGCAAATAGGCGCGCAACCGATCGACCTCGGCGCTCGTTTCGTCCGTCGAACCGCGCACACGTTCGACGAGCCGGTCCGTCGCGGCGTCGCATGCGCTCGCATCGTCCATTACGCGCAGCCATTGGGCCGACGCGTCACGCAGCGCTCCGTCGCGCGCGCCCGCGGCGAGGGTCTCGATGAGACGGGCCGCTCGCGCGCGCAGTTTCGAATATCCGAGGTGCATGCCGTAGCCGTACTCGGCGTTGTCCTCGAACAGGGAGCTCGCCCAGGCGGGCCCGCGGCCGCGCGCGTCCGTCGTGAACGGCGTGGACGGGGCCGAGCCGCAATAGATGGAGGAGCAACCCGTCGCGTTGGCGATCATCATGCGGTCGCCGAAGAGCTGGGTGATGAGCTTGTAGTGCGGCGTCTCGCCGCAGCCTGCGCATGCGCCGTGGAACTCCAGGAGCGGTTTGGCGAACTGGCTCCCCTTTACGGTCGTCTTTGCCATCAGATGATCCTTGTAGGACACCTTCGCGGCGAGGTGGTCCCATATGGGACGCTGGGCCAACTGCGATTCGAAGGGCCGCATTACGAGCGCCTTCTGCTTGACCGGGCACACCTCGGCGCAGTTCCCGCAGCCATAGCAGTCGAGCGGGCTGATCTGGATACGGTAGCGATGCCCCTCGAGGCCCTTCCCCTTCGCGGGAAGGAGGTCGAGGGGGAACGGAAGCGCGGCGACATCGCCGTCGTCCAACAGGAAGGGGCGGATCACCGAATGCGGGCACACGTACGAACACTGGTTGCACTGGATACAGGTGGACGGAATCCATTCGGGGACGTGCGTGGCGATGCCGCGCTTCTCGTAGGTGGCCGTTCCCTGCGGAAGGGTGCCGTCTGGCATGCTCGTAAAGGCGCTCACCGGAAGATCGTTTCCTTCGAGGCGGTTGATGGGGCGCGCGATGGTATCGACGAAGGAGTTACCGCAGGCGGCGTCGGCCGCATCGTCCGGGGCGTCCTTCCATTCGGGCGGGATCGCGATCTCGCGCACCATCTCGGCGCCGCGGTCGATGGCGGCGCAGTTGATCTCGACGATATCGTCGCCCTTCTTGCCGTACGATTTCTTCACGGCCTCCTTCATGCGGTGTGCGGCCTCATCGTGGGGAATGACGCCGGCCACGCGGAAGAAGGCCGCCTGCATGATGCTGTTGGTGCGGCCCGGCAGCCCGACCTCCTCGGCGATGCGCGAGGCGTCGATCGCGTAGAAGCGAATGCCGTTATGCGCAAGATAACGCTTGACCGACGCGGGGAGGTGCCGCTTCGTCTCCTCGTCGTCCCAGGGCGCGTTGAGCAGGAACGTGCCGCCCGGCTTGAGGCCGCGCAGCATGTCGTACTGGCCGAGGTAGGCGGGGACGTGGCAGGCCACGAAGTTCGGCCGCGTCACCAGGTAGGTCGCGGTGATGGGTTTTTCCCCGAAGCGCAGGTGCGATACGGTGACCCCCCCGGACTTCTTGGAGTCGTAGGCGAAATACGCCTGGGCGTTGAGGTCCGCGCTGTCTCCGATGATGCCGATGGAGTTCTTGTTCGCGCCCACCGTGCCGTCCGAGCCCACGCCGTAAAAGCGAGCCTTGAAAGTCTCGGCGGGGAATATGTCGGGCTCCGGTGGCAGGCGGAGCGAGGTGTTGGTCACGTCGTCCGTGATTCCCACCGTGAATCCGTGCCGAGGGGAGGCTTCCGTAAGATGTTCGAACACCGCCATGATATGCTGCGGCGTGACGTCCTTTGAGCTCAGGCCGTAGCGCCCGCCCACGATGACGGGCGCCGACGCCCGCCCGATGAACGCCGTCGCGACGTCCATGAACAGCGGCTCGCCCGGGGCGCCCGGTTCCTTGGTGCGATCGAGCACGGCGATCCGCGTGACGGTGTGCGGGAGACGCGCGAAGAAATGCCGCGCCGAGAACGGACGGTAGAGGTGGACGGTCACAAGACCCGCCTTCTCGCCGTGCGCGCGCAGGTAATCGATCGTTTCGCGGACCGTCTCGGTCACCGAGCCCATGGCGACGATCACGCGCTCGGCGTCGGGGTCGCCATAGTAGGTGAACGGCGCGTACTCGCGTCCGGTAATGCGGCCGATCTCGGCCATGTACCGCTCGACGATATCGGGCAACGCATCGTAGTAGGTGTTCGCGGCCTCGCGGAGCTGGAAGTAGATGTCCGGGTTCATCGCGGTGCCGCGCGTGACCGGCGTCTCGGGAGAGAGGGCCCGGTTCCGGAAGGCCGCAAGCGCCTCGCGGTCCACCAGCGCGTCGAGGGTGTCGTAGTCGAGCACCTCGATGCGCTGTATCTCGTGCGAGGTTCGGAAGCCGTCGAAAAAGTGCAGGAATGGGACCCGGGACGCGATGGCGGCCAGGTGCGCGACGCCGGCCAAGTCCATCACCTGTTGCACGCTCCCCGTTGCGAGCATCGCGAATCCCGTCTGCCGAGCGGCGTATACGTCCGAATGGTCGCCGAAGATGGACAGCGCGTGGGTCGAGAGCGACCGCGCGCTCACGTGGATCACGCACGGCAGGAGTTCGCCGGAAATCTTGTACATGTTGGGGATCATCAGGAGCAGGCCCTGGGAGGCCGTGAAGGTGGTCGTGAGCGCACCGGCCTGCAGGGATCCGTGCACCGCGCCGGCTGCGCCCGCCTCGGACTGCATCGCCACCACGCGGACGGTCTCGCCGAAGATGTTCCGCCTGCCATAGGCGGCCCATTCATCGACACACTCAGCCATGGTCGATGATGGGGTGATGGGGTAAATCGCCGCCACCTCGGTGAAGGCGTAGGCGACATGCGCCGCCGCGGTGTTGCCGTCCATTGAGGCCTTTCGCGCTTTTATCGTTTCGGTCATCGTTTCAACCCATTTGGTTATAAATGTTGATATCAACATCTGATATCACGATCTGTTACCATGAACTGGAAACAGTGGCGGTTGTCAATCCAATCATCAAAAAAAATGAAAAAATTTTTATGATGATGCGCCGTGCGCCAGTCGGGGTTGGTTAGTGCGGAAAAAACACGAGCGAGGGGACCCTGGGAAGGAGCGAGAGCGCCGCCGCCTCGTCGAAATAGAACTGGAGGGCGTTCTTGAGCGCATCGGTGAACTCGAACTGCAGCAGCGTGTAGTAGTGGTCGATGTCGTAGCGGATGTCGGGGTAGCGCCGCGCGGCGGCGACGATGAGGCGCTCGCGCTCGGAGGCGAGGCGGTCAAGCGATGCGCGGTAGGAGTCGATGACCGCGCGGACCTCGTGGTCGTGCGCCCGCGCGTACTCGCGCTGGACGGCGAAGACCGCGAAGACGACCGGATGGCCCGTTCGCCTGAGCCAGAGGTCGCCGAGGTCGTAGCTGAAGGGAACGGGCTGCCGGTCGTCCATCATCGCCTCGTTGCCGATCACCAGCGCCGCGTCGAGCGCCTCCAGGTCGGGGCGCGGCGGCGCGGGGAGGTAGCGGGGCGCCAGGCCGTAGTGTTTCTGCAGCAGTATCTTCAGGAGCACCACCGAGGTCTTGGAGGCGTTCGAGAGGCCCACGGTTTTTCCGGAAAGCTCCTCGATGGGGTGATTGGAAAGCAGCACCACCGATTTCACATACCCGACGGAGCTCAGCGCGAACTGCGGGAGGAGGAGCGTGCGCTCGCGGATGTCCGCGTACTCCGCCGCCGACATGGGGCCCATGTCGAGCGCCCCCTCGTTCATCATGCCATTGAGCGCGGACGGGTAGGCGGAGACGATCTCCACGCCGGGAAGCGGCTGCTTCTCGAGCATGTGATAGTAGAAGGGAAAGCAGTTGAGATAGTCGATGCAGCCCAGCCTCATGCGCGCGCCTCCGGATCGATGGTTTCGTAGGCGGCGTTCGCGCGCACCGGGACGAAGCCCGCGCGCTCGATGAGCCGCCGCAGGCGCGCCTCGGAGCCGCTCGCGGCGCTGGTCGCACCGGCGGCGTGCACCACGCGCTCGTGATGGTACGTCGCGCCGATGTCGTCCGCGCCGAAGGCGAGCATCGTTTGCGCCAGGCGCTCGCCCAGGTACATCCACAGGGCCTTGAGGTGCGGCACGGTGTGCAGGAATACGCGCGCCGTCGCGTAGATGCGAACGTCGCCGAAGCCGGTGCGCGGGGGTCGCGCCGTGCGAACGGCCGTGTTCTCCGCGTGGAAGGGAAGCGGCACGAAGGTCTTGAAGCCGGCCGTCTTCTCCTGGAGCGCGCGGATTCGCGTCAGATGGTCCACGATCTGGTCGGTGGTTTCGATGTGGTTGTAGAGCATGGTCGCGTTGGTCTTGAGCCCCATGCGGTGCGCGGTCTCCATCACCTCGAGCCAGCGCTCGCCGCTCATCTTTTTCGGGGCGATCACGCGCCGCGTCTCCGGCGCGAAGATCTCCGCGCCGCCGCCGGGAAGCGCCCCGAGCCCCGCGTCGATGAGCCGGCGGAACACCTCCTCGAGCGCGAGGCCGTTTATGCGCGCGAAATAATCGTATTCCACCGCGGTGAAGGCCACGATGAACAGCTCGCGACGGATCCGCTTGATGCGCCGCAGCATCTCCTCGAAGTAGTCGAGCTTCAGTTCGGGATGCAGGCCGCCCACGATGTGCACCTCGTCGATGCCCCGCTCGGCGGCGTCGCGCACGCGCGACTCGATCTCGTCGAGCGTGTAGCGGTAGGCGCCCTCGTCGCCGGCGTCCTTCGAATAGGCGCACAGCGGGCAGCGCAGCTCGCAGACGTTGGTGTAGTTGAGGTTCATGTTCACGCCGTAGTAGGCGCGGTCGCCGTGCAGGCGGCGGCGGTGGTGGTTGGCGATCGCGCCCAGGCCCACGATGTCGTCCGTTTCGAGCATGGCGCGGGCGTCCTCGGTCGATGCCGGCTCGCCCGCGAGCGCCTTCTCCGCGACGGGCCGCAACCGGGGGTCGAGCATGGCGTCAATGCGAAGCATCATCACCCCATTGTGTAAAAAGGGCGTGCTCGATACCGACAAGCGAAAGCGCGCGGCCCACGATGAAATCGACCACGTCGTCGAGCGAGCGCGGATGATGGTAGAACGCGGGAACGGGAAGCAGGATGTCGGCGCCGGCGCGGCGCGCGCGCAGCATGTTTTCGAGATGGATCTCGCTCACCGGCGTTTCGCGGGGGACGAGCACGCAGCGCCGGCGCTCCTTGAGCGCGACGTCCACGGCGCGGTTGATGAGGCCCTCGGCATGGCCGTGCGCGACGGCGGAGAGGGTCTTCATGGAGCACGGCGCGACGGTGATGGAGGCGAAGTGAAATGATCCGCTCGCGATGGGCGCGAAGAGATCGCCGGGATCGAACTCGCGCAGCGCATCGCCGGGGACCGCACGGCCGCGGCGCTCGAGCAGCGCGCGCATGGTCGCGTAGTCGGCGTCGCGGAGCACCTCGTGGCGGATGACCGCGCGCGCGGTGTCGGAGACGACGACGGCCGTGCGCGCGCCGGAGCGCAGGAGCTCCTCGACGAGCCGAATGCCGATGATGGCGCCGCTTGCGCCGGTTATCGCGACGACGTGCATGGGGTACCCTCCCGCCGGGGCCCATTATTCTCAATCATTTTTTTGATTGCATAATCGGCCGAACCGGCGCACCGTAGACGCAATCATTCTACCCCGGGGAAGGCGATGCCGCCGAAAAAATGGAGCTGGAACGACGAGTCGCGCGAGCGGCTCGATCAGGTGTACGCGGTCCTCGACGAGTTCGAGGAGTTCCTGCCGCTCACGCTGCGCCAGATCTACTACCGCCTGGTCGCGCAGCGGCGCGTGGAGAACAGCCGCGCCGCCTTCGGCGCGGTCGCGTCGATCTGCAAGCACGCGCGCGTCGAGGGGCTCATCTCGTGGGCCGATATCGACGACCGCCCCGGCGGCTTCTACGATCTGTCCGGCTGCTACGACACGAGGGTGTTCGTCGAGGAGAGCCTCAAGGCGCTCATGTCCGGCTATTACCGCAATCTCATGCAAACGCAGGACGCCTACCTGGAGCTCTGGGTGGATGCGCCCTCGATGCGCACCTTTTTCTCCGCGATCGCGCGGCGCTACAGCGTGTCGATGGCGCTGTGCGGCGGCTTCTCGTCGGTGAGCTTCCTGAACGATTTCATGAACCGCGCCTTCGACGCCGTCCGGGAGGGGCGACGTCCGGTGATCCTCTTTTTCGGCAATTACGCGCCCGGCGGGACGGACCTCCTGGAGTCCATGAAGGCGACCTTCGCGAAAGAGGAGTCGCTCTCGAACATATCCTTCAAGCGCATCGCGCTCGGCAGGGACGACGTGACGCGCCACCGCCTGCCCGCCAACCCCGACGCGATCAGGGGCGCCGCGAACGGCGGCAGGCGACGCGCCGCGCGCTTCGGCGAGCTTCCCGTCGAGCTCGACGCGCTCCCGCCGGACCTCCTCGAACGGATGATCCGCGAGGCGATCGAGGCGGAGATCGACCTCGCCCTCTTTCGCAGCGAGCAGGAGCGACAGCGCGCCGACCGCGAGACGATCGAGCGCCTGCGGGCGCGCATCAGCGGCTTTCTCGATAATAACGTGTCGCTGGTCACCGCCGCCGAGATCGAGTATATACCCGCGAAGAACGGGAAGTAGTGCCGCCTCAACCGCTTCGACACCCTCGGTGCAACGCCCGTCCCCGCCGAGCGTTTTCCAAGCCAGGTCGAGGGGTTTGCCCCAAGCATAGTCGAGGGGCTTGTCCTGAGCACAGTCGAAGGGCTTGTTTCGAGCTTAGTCGAGGGAAGGCGGGGTACGCTTGACGCCGTGGAAGCAGTACGATGTTTTACGTGGATACGTACACAGGAAAATCATGAAAATACTATCGCATTCCGACATCGCATACCTCAAGAAGAAGGCGCATCACCTGAAGGCGGTGGTGCAGATTGGGAAGCTCGGCCTCACCGACGCGCTGGCCGCGGCCGCCGACGAGGCGCTGGAGGCGCACGAGCTCATTAAGGTGAAGTTCGTGGGATGCAAGGAGGAGCGCCATGAGATCGCCGCGGCGTGCGCGGAGCGGACCGGGGGCGCGCTCGTGGGGATCATCGGCAATGTCGCGATCATGTACCGTCCCCGGAAGGACCCGGCGAAGCGTACGATCAAGCTGCCGGAAGCGGGGTGGACCTAAGTCTTACAGCTTAATAAACAAATCCAGCACCGTACCCGCCAACAGCACCGGCGAGACGAAGTTGTTGAGCTGGAAGATGTGGCGCACCGCCTCCTCGATGTCCTGCTGCCGCGCGAGCAATTGTTGTTTGATGAAGACCAACCCCACGCAAATGACCGTGAGCCAGTAGACGACGCCCTTGCCCGCGAGCAGGCCCGCGGCGACGAGCGCCCCCAGCGAGACGACGTACAGGCCCGCTGAGATGAGCTTCGCGCGCTCCACACCGAAGCGCACCGGAACGGAGAAGAGCTTCTGGTCCATGTCGAAGGAGCGGTCCTGGATGGCGTAGACGATGTCCAGCCCCGCGATCCAGGCCATGATGGCGCCGCCCAGCACGAAGGCCATGAGCTGAAAATCGCCGCTGACGGCGAGGTAGCCGCCGACGGGCGCCGCCGCCTCGATGAGTCCCAGATACAGGTGCGACGACGAGCTGAACCGCTTGAAGAGCGAGTAGGTCGCGAGCATCCCCACCGCGAGAAAGGAGAGGTAGAAGCACAGGGTGTTCAGCAGATAGGCCGCCACGATGAGAAAGAAGGACGAGGCGACCGCGATCGAGAGCACCTCGGTCTTCGAGACCTCGCCGGCGGGAAGCGCGCGGTTCTTGGTGCGCGGGTTCTTCGCGTCGATCTCCGCGTCGAAGTAGCGGTTGAACGCCATGCCCGCCGTGCGCGCGGCGACGACGGCCACGGTGGCCCAGATCCAGGTCCACACCGATCCCCCGCCTGCGAAGACGATGCCGATATAGGCGAACGGGAGCGCGAAGAGCGTCTGCTCGATCATGATGAGATTCGCGAATTTCCTAAAGTCCATACTCCCTCCATCGTTTGTCCACGAGGTCGCGGATGTCGTCGGCCATGCGGATCTCCGGCGGCCAGTCGCGGCCCATGCCCTCCTCGCGCGTCTTGCGCGTGGCGTCGATGCCCATCTTCCCGCCGAAGTTCGCGTGCGGCGCCGAGTGGTCCAGCGCGTCCAGCGGTCCCTCCGAGAAGACCAGATCGCGGCGCGGGTCCACGTTGTTGAGCAGTTTCCAGGCGACCGTGCTGTAGTCGGCCAGGTCGATGTCGTCGTCGAAGACCGCGATGAATTTCGTGGACGCCATCTGCCCCAATCCCCACAGGGCGCTGATCACCTTCTTGGCCTGCCCGGGGTAGTGTTTCTTGATGGAAACGAACGCGCAATTGTGGAACACGCCCTCCATCGGGAGGTTGATGTCGCTGATCTCCGGCACGATGAGCTTTATGAACGGCAGGAAGATCCGCTCGGTGGCCTTGGCCATGTAGCAGTCCTCCATCGGCGGCTTGCCCACGATGGTCGCCGGGTACACCGCGCCGTCTCGGTGGGTTATGCACGTTATGCGAAATACCGGATAGGTGTCGGCCGGGGAGTAGAAGCCCGTGTGGTCGCCGAAGGGGCCTTCGATCGTCTCGTCGCCCGGGTCCACGAAGCCCTCGATCACGAAATCGGACTCGGCGGGCACGTACAGGTCCACGGTCTTCCCTTTCACCAGCTCCACGGCGCGTCCCTCGAGGAAGCCCGCGAAGAGCATCTCGTCCACGTCCGGGGGGAGGGGCGCCGAGGCCGCATAGGTCACGGCGGGCGAGCCGCCGAGCGCGACGGCGACCTCCATGCGTTTCCCCAGCGCTTTGAATTTTTCATAGTGGCGCGCGCCGTCCTTGTTGTACTGCCAGTGCATGCCGGTGGAGCGCGCGTCGAACTTCTGCATGCGGTACATCCCCGCGTTCTGGATGCCGGTGTCGGGGTCCTTCGTGATTACGATGGGCAGCGTCACGAACGGGCCGCCGTCGCCGGGCCAGCAGGTGAGAATGGGCAGGTGGTCGAGCAGTCGCTCGTCGCGGATCACGTTCGCCTGGCACGGGGCGCTCTTCACCTTCTTGGGCATGATCCCGGCGATGTCCTTGAGCGTGAAAAGCAGGCGCACCTTGTCCATGATCCCCTGCGGCGGCTGCACCTTCACCAGCGTCTCGATTTTCCGCGCGATCTCGTCGAAGCTCGCGCAGTTGAGCGCGCGCTCCATGCGCGGGAAGCTGCCGAAGGCGTTGATGAGCAGCGGAAACGACGATCCCGTCACGTTCTCGAACAACAGCGCCGGTCCGCCGGCCTTGCTCACGCGGTCGGCGATCTCGGTGATCTCGAGGCGCGGATCGACCGCGGCGGCGATGCGGCGCAGGTCGCCGGCGGCCTCGAGTGCGCGTATGAATTCCTGCAGGTTTGTATGGGGCATCGACCGCTCTTGCCGTATAGGGTAATCCGGCCCACGCGGTGCGCATCGCCGGGGGCCGGGAATCGGCGAAAATTTGTTCCGATGGCGCTATCTGAATGGAGGACGCGCTTCCCGGCAAGAAAAAAACCGGCGGCACATGTGCTTGACAGCATCGTCACGAATGCGCATGCTCGATCGCGCATGCGGCGTGGATGGCGCGTTTCTATTGATATGCGAAGGGTTGCATCAAACCGGTCGGCATCATCACCCAACGCCGTGCCGGTGGGCGGCATGCAATCGTTGACGGGAACAATGAACGGAGTGTTGATGCAATGACCATCGCGGATGACGCCGCAGGACGCCTGCCCCCCGACTTCCCCACGGAGGTGACCTTCAAGGCCGTGTTCCGGAGCTCGCCCTTTACGCGCGACACCATCAGGAGCCTGGTCCTCGAGCACAACGTCGATCCCGAGATCTCCCAGCGCGAGAGTCGCGAGGGGCGCTTCGTCTCCATCACGGTCACCGCGGTGTTCCCCTCGGAGAAGGTCCTTCAGGCGGTGTGCGCGAACATCGCCGCGCTCGACAGCTTCGTCACGATGTTCTGATCCCATTTTTTTCTTGACGCCACGCGGTATCGGCGGTTTATGTAATATTAAAATTAAACTTTATAATTGCATAAATGGTCAAGCGAGAGATAGCGAAAACGCTCCGTGCGCTTGCCCGGGAATACCCGGTGGTTACCGTGACGGGGCCCCGTCAATCGGGTAAAACGACCCTGGTCAAGGACACGTTTCCCGGCCACGCCTATGTATCCCTGGAGGATCCCGATACTCGTGAGATGGCGGCGCTGGACCCGCGCGAATTTTTGCGCAAACGCGGCAAGGGGATGATTCTCGATGAGATTCAGCGCATGCCGGAGTTGCTGTCGTACCTGCAGGGAATCGTCGACCAATCGGACCGCGCCGGGCGCTACATCCTCACGGGAAGCCATCAGTTTGACCTCTTCAGTGCGGTGACACAGTCGCTGGCCGGCCGGACCGCCATCTTGAAACTGTTGCCGTTCAGCATCCACGAGCTCGATTCGATCAACGCCGATTTCAGTGTCGATGAGTATCTCCTGCATGGCTTCTATCCGCGCATTCACGATCGCGGGCTCGATCCTGTTGCGGCGCATCGGAACTATTTCGAAACATATCTTCAGCGCGACCTGCGACAACTTATAGCCGTGAAGGACCTCCGCTTATTTCAGAAATTTGTGCGGCTCTGCGCTGGGAGGATCGGGCAGATATTCAATGCGAGTGGCCTGAGTAATGATGTTGGCGTGTCGGTTCCCACGGTCAATGCCTGGATATCGATCCTGGAAGCATCATTCATCCTGTTTCTCCTCGAGCCGTATTACGAGAATAGTGGAAAGCGCCTGATTAAGTCGCCGAAACTGTACTTTTATGATGTTGGTCTGGCCGCGTACCTGCTGGGAATCGAGTCAATCAAACACGTTGAGCGCGATCCGCTGCGCGGAAATCTCTTCGAAAACATGGTGATTGCCGAGCTGGTCAAGCGGCGGTTCAATCAGGGACGAGAGCACCGGCTTTCATATTACCGGGACAGCAACGGCAACGAGGTCGATGTATTGTATCGGGACGGAAAGGATGTTATCCCCATCGAGATTAAAGCGTCATCGACCTTTTCCGGAGATTTCCTGAAGGGGTTGCGGTATCTGCGCAGGCAATTCCCGGAAAACACCCCCCGGTCATATCTCGTGTACGCGGGAGATGAAGCGGAGGCGTTGGACGATATCCAGCTGGTGAACTATAAAAATGCCGCTTCGATTCTGCCGACGGCGGGACGAACCCGCGGACGGTGATCGATAAAACACGTTTGTCCGCGGATGGTTATTCTGATATCCCCTCGATCCCGCTGAACGCGCAGAAGCGCTCCCCGCGCACCTTGCCGATGAGCGTAAGCCCGCTGGCGCGCGCGAGCTCCACCCCCAGGCTCGTGGGCGATGCCTTCGACGCGACCACGGGCACCCCGGCGCGCACCGCCTTGCCCACGATCTCGCTGGAGAGCCGCCCCGTGGACAGGAGCATGGTGTTCGAAACGTCATGGTTGTGCATGAGGGCGTATCCCGCAAGCTTGTCGATGGCGTTATGCCGCCCGATCTCGTCGTAGAAGACGATCCGCTCGCCGCCGGTCGTGTAGAGCGCCGCGCTGTGCACGCCGCGCGTGGCGCGATGCAGGTCCGATGCGTGCAGAAACTCGCGCATGCTGGCGGTGATGACATTCGCGGCGATGCGCGTCCGGTTGCCCGCGACGGGGCGCTCGAAGGGAAGCGCTCCCTCCGACGCCTGACCGCAGCCGGAGGCGATCGAGCGCACGGCGAACAGGCGGTCCAGCAGCGCCTCGTCGTCGCTCGTGGCAATGTCGATGATGCGCTCCGCCTCGCGGACCGCACAACCGCGGACATCGTCGGGTGCACGGACGATCCCCTCGGTGACGAGGTGCCCGATCGCGAGCTCCTCGAGGTCCGATCCCGAGCAGGCGATGCGCACGATGGGGTTGCCGTTGATGGCGATGGTGAAATGATACTCCGCGCTCACGGCCACCTCGATCTCGGCGGCGGCTTCGGGGCCGAACTCCCAGGCGCGGATGGTCACCTGTGCGGGAAGCGCCATGCTACTCCTCCATATCCGCCGATGGTCGCAGCGCCATGAACGTTCTCAGCGGCAAGAGCAGGCAGTTCTCATTATGGGGCGGCACGTCGGAAGTGAGCGGGGCGATGATGCCCCGGTAGTGCTCCGGAATCTCCGGGGCCCGCTTCCCCGTGACACTTTCGGTGAACAGCGAGGCGGCGGCGATGGAGTATCCGCAGCCGTACACCTCCGTCCGTATCTCGCGCACCACGCCGTCCTCGATGCGCGCGCTCATGCGGACGATGTCGCTGCAGGTGTCGCTCTTCACCATGGCGCGATGCGTGGCGCGTTCGAGCGCGCCCATGTTGCGCGGATGGAGGAAGTGGTCCTTGAGGATGGCGTTTTTCATGAAATCTTCAACGGTACCAGTTCGATTCCCGTGATTGACCTGAAATGCTTATCGTTGCATGTCGCAAGCGGCAGCCCGGTGACCAGGGCAGTCGCAGCGATGAGGGCGTCCGCCATTTCGAGCGAATGGCTGAGATAGAATTTTTCGACAATGTACAAAGCCCGGGTCGATATGTCCTCGGAGAGGTGCATGATGCTCGCGTTCCATTCCAGAAAACGTTTGCGAAAGCGATTCAGTTCCTGTTTGTCACGCATCCCCTGGACAAGCTCCATGTAGGTAATCACCGAAACCGTAAAGCCGTTCTGGCGTTCGATAAAATCAAAGGCCTTTTGGTTTCCGCGCAGGTACCAGATGAGCACGTCGGTGTCGATCAGCACGCGTATCTGCCCTTCCGTTTGGAGCGAACATAGCCGTTTACGTCGCTGGCGGCGGGGTTATCGCGCCACATGCCGAAGACGTCCGATGCGTCATCGGCCTTTTTTTTGGTTCGGGTAATGGGTACCAGTTTCGCCCTGGGCCGTCCTCGAAAGGTAATGATCACCTCTTCGCCCCTGGCGACCGCCTCCAGGAGGATTCTCGAGTGAGTCCGCAGGTCCTTCGCCGTAACGCGCATTGGATCGCTCCTTGCAAGTGTATAGTTCAAAGTATATACTTGGCCGGTCCGCGTCAACACTTTTCATCGTCGTGTGGTTGATCCGATCGCATCCCGCATCGCCCCTCACACCGCCGTCCCGACGATCGCGCCCGTAGACCAGGCGAACTGCAGGTTGAAGCCACCCGTGTCGCCGTCGATGTCGAGGAGCTCGCCGGTAATGTAAAGGCCCTTCGTGATGCGCGATTCCATTGTGGCGGGATCGATCTCGTCTACGGGCACGCCGCCGGCGGCGACCACGGCCTCGGCGAAGGGGCGCGGCTCGCCCGGCTGCAGGCGCAGGTCCTTCATGAGCGACGCGATCCGGTCGCGTTCGGCGGCTCCGGTCTGTGCGACCCGCTTTTCGGGATCGACTCCGGCGATGGCGCAGAGGACCTCGGGCATGCGTTCCTTTACAATGCCCGCGAGGCTGAAGGCGATCGGCTTGTTCGCGTCGGACCAGAGCGATTCGAGCGTTGCGCGCAATTCGTCGCGGGAGCGCTCCGGGAACAGGTCGATCGTGATGACGGGGCTCCGGCGGGCCAGGACGTTCTCGTTCGCCGCGCGCGATATATCCAGCGCCGCGGGCCCGGAGATGCCGTACTTCGTGAAGAGGAGCTCGCCCGCGGAGCGCGCGACGGTCCGGCCGTTCGCCTCGAGGGCCGCGCCAACGTCCCACTTGATCCCCTCGAGGCGGTGGAGCGCTTTATTGGGAATGTTGATGGGGAGGATCGCCGGAAAGGGCTCCCGCACGGTATGTCCCGTCGATGCCGCGAGCTCATAGCCGATGGACGAGGCGCCCGCCGGCGCGTAAGCGCAGCTCCCCGCCGCGAGGATCACCGCGTCGAAATCGTGCGTCTCCTTTCCGGCGGTGGTGAGGCGGAAGCCGTCGTTGCCGCGTTTGATCGATTCAATCTTCCGATGGAGCCGGACGTCGACGCCGCGGCGGGCGAGCTCGTACTCGAAGACCTTGACGACGCTGGACGACTGCAGCGACGCCGGATAGAGCCGCCCCCGTTCGAGCTCCACGACGGGGATGCCGATGGACAGGAAGAAGGCGAGGGTGTCGTCCGGCCCGAAGCGCGCGAAGACGTTGTTCACGAACTTCGGGTTTTTCCCGTGATAGCGCGCGGCGTCGATGACGCGGTTGGAGAGATTGCAGCGCCCGTTTCCGCTGACGAGGATCTTGCGGCCGATCTTCTTCTGTTTCTCGAAGACGACCACCGAGCCGCGTTCCGCGGCGAAGCACGCCGCAATGAGCCCCGACGCCCCGCCTCCGATCACCGCGATCCGTTTCATTTTATTTTACACCCGCACGAGATAATTCTTGAAATTTACGGCAGGATGCACAAGGGTATCTGTTTTTTACGATGCCGTATCGCGTCCGTCCGTCGTTCGGGTATCCGTACCGCACCGGGTCGTCAGCGGCAATACAATTTTTTTTTAAAATCGTACCGCGAGGGGAGGGGCTTGATCACATGAATCTATTGTTCGAGATGATCAATTCAATCGCCTGCATCATCTTTATTGTCATCAATACCATTTTGTGGGGGTCCGTATCGGTCACGTCGGTCGTGTATAGTCCGAGCGGGCGCGTGGCGCATTTCTGCATGCGCTGGTGGTCCAAAACGACGCTCTGGTTCTGCCGGGTGAAGGTGGACGTGGACGGGCTTGAGCATGTGAGCCGCGACCGGGTCCAGATCTTTGCATCGAACCATGCGAGCCATTTCGACATCTTCGTCCTGAGCGCGGTGCTGCCGGTGAAGTTCGGCTGGGTGTCCAAGAAGATCCTGTTCTTTGTCCCGTTTCTCGGCTGGCACATGAAGCTGCAGGGCTACGTGTCCATCGACCGCGGAAACCGCGCGAGCGCGATCAAGAGCCTGGATGAAGCGGCGGAAAAGATCAAGGGCGGAAACCGGATCGCCATTTTTCCCGAGGGGACGCGCACGCGGTCGGGCGAGCTGCAACCGTTCAAGAAGGGGCTGTTTCATCTGTGCGTGAAGACCGGCGTACCCATCGTGCCGATTTTCATCAACGGGACCTATGGCATTCTGCGCCCCGAATCGCTGGCGGTGCATCCGGCGACCGTGTATGTTAAGATCGGGTCCGAGCTGCCCACCGCCGCCTACAGCCCCGAACGGATCGAGGACCTGATGAACGACCTCATGGCCCGGTTCATCGAGCTTCGGAAGGAGGCCGAGGAGAAGCGCGTCCGCTGGTCGTGACCTCGCCCCCGGCCCCTCTCCCGAAGGGAGAGGGGCGTGCCGGGAATTATCTCGTGGCGACCTCCCCCTTCACTGTGGGAGAAGGCTCCCGGCAGGATGTCGCAGTGGCGGGCGCAGGCAGGAGGCCGGAAAGCGCTCGCCGGGTCCGGGGGATGAGGTCTTGGGAGAAACAATATCGCACATAACGTTATAAAGGAGTCTGGACGATGGAAGACCTGAAAAAAGCCTATAAGACCGTGATGGACGACCACTTTCCCGAAACCATGACCATCGATTTCGGGGGACAGAAACTGGTGTACAAGAAACGCGTGTGGCGCATCGAGGACGGGGGCGCGCTCATCGAGAAGGGGTTGCGCTACGGCGAGAACCCCGGCCAGGAGTCCGCGATGTACGAGCTCGTGAACGGGAACCTCGTCCTCGGCGGGTGCGAGTTCATCGGCGCGGGCAACGCCCTCGTGAGCGGGATTGACGAGGCGATGATGATCCAGTCGGGCAAGCATCCCGGCAAGATCAACCTCACCGACATCGACAATTCGCTCAATGTGCTTAAATATCTCATGGCGAAGCCCGCCTGCGTGATCGTGAAGCACAACAATCCCTGCGGCGTCGCGTACGGATCGACCGCCGCGGAGGCCTATGACCGCGCCTTTCGCGCCGACCGCATCGCGGCCTTCGGCGGCTGTGTCGCGCTCAACAGCGCCGTTGACCGCGAGACCGCCGAGCTCGTCGCGAAGCAGTACATCGAGGTGATCGCCGCGCCCGATTACACCGGCGAGGCGGTGGACATCCTCAAAAAGCGCAAGAACCTGCGCATCGTGAAGATCGCGCGCATCGCCGAGCTCGAGCGCTACCGCGACCGGCGCTTCGTCGATTTCAAGTCGATGATCGACGGCGGCATCATCGTCCAGCAGTCGCCGGTGAATCGCGTCAAGACGAAGGACGATTTCGCGCCGGCCGCCGCCGAGTACAAGGGGCAGAAGTACGCGATCGACCGGCTCCCCACCGAGAAGGAGTACGAGGACCTGCTCTTCGGCTGGTTCGTGGAGCAGGGAGTGACGTCGAATTCGGTGCTGTACGTCAAGGACGGCTGCACCGTGGGGATCGGCACCGGCGAGCAGGACCGCGTGGGCGTGGCCGACATCGCGGTGTACAAGGCCTACGCGAAATTCGCCGACCTCATCTGCTTCGACCGGCACGGCATTTCGTACAACGAGCTCGCGCTTGCGGTGGAGAAGGGCGAGCGCGACGAGTCCGAGCTGGACGACATCGACGACGAGACGGAGGACGCGAAGGGTGGGCTCGTGGGATCGGTGATGGTCTCGGACGCGTTCTTCCCCTTCCGCGACGGGGTGGACGTGGGCCTGCGGCAGGGGATCACGGCCATCGTGCAGCCGGGCGGCTCCGAGCGCGACTTCGAATCGATCGTGGCCTGCAACGAGGCGGACCCCAAGGTCGCGATGGTCTACACCGGCCAGCGGGCCTTCAAGCATTAAGCGGTGCATCGGGCGGTTATCATGGAATGCCGTGATTACATCAGGTTGCATCCGGTGAAGGCGGTGAAGCGGAAATTACGCATGAAGTAGCGAGTGGCCGACCCCCTATGATACCGCCCGCGAAATACTATCGGCGCAAGGTGCGCAATGCGTTGCAGACCGCGCTCCTGTTCGCGCTCATGGCGGCCCTGCTGGGGGCGATCGGGTATATCATGAGCGGGCCCTTCGGGCTCGTCGTGGCCCTCGTGTTCGCGCTGGCCATCATGGCGATGAGTCCCGCGGTGTCGCCGCGCATGGTGCTCAAAATGTACCGGGCGCGCGCGCTGTCCGAGTACGAGGCGCCGTATCTCTATCGCGTCATCGAGGAGCTCGCGCGCCGGGCCGATCTGCCCGCGGCACCCGTCCTCTACTATGTCCCCAGCAGCATCATGAACGCCTTTTCGGTGGGCGACCGCACGAACGCGGGGATCGCCCTCACCGACGGCCTCATCCGCGCCCTCAACCCGCGGGAGCTCGCGGGCGTCCTGGCGCATGAATTGAGCCACGTGCGCCACGGGGATCTGTGGATCATGAACCTGGCCGATTCATTGAGCCGTTTCACCAATGTGTTTTCGACGGTCGGGATCTTCGTCCTCGTCGTGTCGTTGCCGCTGTATCTGGCGGCGGGGGTGATGGTGCCGCTGCCGGCGCTCGCGGTGCTGATGGGCGCGCCCACGCTCGCGGTGCTCCTGCAACTCGCGCTCTCGCGCACCCGCGAGTTCGAGGCCGACCTGGGAGCGGTCGCGCTCACCGGCGATCCGCGCGGGCTCGCCTCCGCCCTCGGAAAAATCGAGCGCTACCCGATGCGCCTCTGGGACATGATCCTCATGCCGGGGCGCAAGGTCCCGGGCCCCTCCGCGCTGCGCACGCATCCGGAAACGGAGAAGAGAATCGCGCGCCTGCTCGAGCTGGCCGAGGAGACACAGCGGCATATCGAGCATGTGCGCGACGCGACGGTGCTGCCGGAGCGCTACCCGCCGGTCACCCGCGCGCCACGCTGGCGCTCCGGCGGGATCTGGCATTAAAAAACAATTGAAATAATTCCCGCAGGGTGTACCGTCCTGCTGCGCCGCGGACCGAACCGGGGGCGCGAGCGAATGTGCATCGCGGGGCGCGGTGATTGCGCTTCGCGCTGCGGGGCGCCGCATCCGAAGGGGATGCCGCCCACCGGTGTTGCGCGTGGAGACGGCGATATCGTGCCGGGCGTGCATGTGGCATGGCGGCTGTTGATCGGCGGCAGTGCGCGCGCGGATCATACGGATGACGCCGCTACGCGCGCAGCGACGACAAGTTATGCGACACATCGATTCGTACACACACAGAGGAGGAACGCATGCCGCTCAACAAGGATATCGTCGGAAAATCGTACACGGCCGAGCCGACCGAGGTGACCGCGCACGGAAGCATCTTCTATGCGCTCGCGTACAACGAGGACAACGACGCCTATTTCGACGGCCGCCGCGAGGGCGGGATCATCGCGCCGCCCATGTACGCGGTCTATTACGCCGGCAGGCCCATCGTGAACATCATGAACGATCCCGAAACCGGCATGAACATGCAGAAGGTGGTGCACTGGTCGCAGGAGTACGAGTGGCTGCGCCCGGTGCGTCCCGGCGACGTGATCCGCACCGAGGCCGTGATCACGCACGTGACCGTGCGCCGCTTCGGGGGGCTCCTGGGGTGGGAGACCGTCTCGCGGAACCAGCGCGACGAGGAGGTCGTGAAAACGAAGTGGGAGTTCTTCGATTTGTCCGCCGGCGACCGGAGCGTGTCCGATCCGCGCGAGCGCCCGCAGCGCCCCGCCGAGTTCCTCTGGGAGCGGACGATGACGGTTCGCAACGGGCAGACGTTCATCTACGCCGAGGCATCGGGCGACAACAATCCCATTCACCTCGACGACGCCGCGGCGAAGGGCGTGGGACTCGACGGCGTCATCCTGCAGGGCCTGTGCACCATGGCCTTCGCGCACAAGGCGGTTGTCGATACCTGCGCGGGCCCGGAGCGCGACCCGTTGCGGGTGCGGAAACTCAAGGTGCAGTTCGCACGCGCGGTGCTTCCCGGACAGACGCTCACATTTAAAGGGTTCCGCATGGAAGATGCGGAGGGAAAAATCGGACTCCTGGCGCGCAACGATGCCGGAAAGGACGTGCTCATGAACGCGTGGTGCGAGGTGGTCTGATTGTTTCCTCTCAGTCAATATTTTCTAGGTTTTGTGTAATTATATTAATGATACAAACGGACGCATTTCTGTTGACAAAACGTTTGTTGATCGGAAGGATAATGCCGATGAAAAAGATATAAAGAAATAACTAGTGGAATTGTTGCACAACGGGTTTTGCCATGCAGATCGCTTCGCTCGCGATGACATTGAGTTGACGGCGCGTCGATACATATACCCATGCAGTTGACCGACAAACAGCGGCTCGCGGCGAGGACCTTTCCCCTGCAGTTCATCCTGCGCACTGAGGCCATCAGCTACTTTTTCATCGTGCCCATGCTCACGTTTTATGTGTGGTCCAATCTGAACTTTACCCGCGACCAGATGATTCTTTTTCTCATGTTTGCCGCCGGAACATTCATCGTGTCATTCACCACGACGCAGATCAACAATCTCATCGTGATTGCGCCGGTGGTGCGCTATTTCAGGAATCTGGTCAAGGGGGCGGATGTCTCCGAGCATGAGTATAATCGCGCGCACCGCCGTTTTCTGCTCCTGCCCTTCGTGCACAGCTTCGGCGCGTTTTTCCGATGGGTGGGCGGTCTTTCCTTCGTTATCGTGCCCACCATGATCTTCGCGGATATCAACAGCGTGCAGTCGTTCAATCTCTGGATGTGCGTTCTCATCAACGCCCCGCTGGGCACGGTGCTGTATTTTATCCTGACGGAGCTGTACGTGCAGAAGCTGATGCGTCTCGGTCTCTTTCCGGCCTGGCCCCGGGAGCGTCTCAATTTGCACATGAACATCTTTCCACGGCTGACCTCGTCGATCATCGTGATCACGCTGTTGCCGTTTCTGATGCTGCTGACGTTTTTCATCATCTTCATCGCCGATCTCCAGGTGGACAAGACGATGGCGTATGTGAAGATCGGCATCATCGGCGGGATCGGCGTGATTGGCGCGGTCCTGGTGTCGTACGTTCTCACCAAGAGCATCGTGTTCAAGGTGCGCATCATCCAGGGTTTTCTGAAGCAGGTGGGCGAGGGCGATCTGTTCGCGCCCGCGCAGAAGATCGCGGTGCTCGACGAGCTCACGCAGATCAACAAGTCGGTGTACGGCATGAAGGA